>NZ_LMOA01000023.1:347139-821127 GCF_001423155.1 Pseudomonas sp. Leaf127
CCCGGCCGACCTGCCCAAGGACGGCGGGCGCTTCGACCTGGCCATTGCGCTGGGCCTGCTGGGGGCCAACGGACAGATTCCGCTGGCCGCGCTGCAAGACATCGAATGCCTGGGCGAACTGGCGTTGTCCGGGGCGCTGCGGCCGGTGCAGGGGGTGTTGCCGGCGGCGCTGGAGGCGCGCAAGGCGCAGCGCACGCTGATCGTGCCGGCCGCCAATGCCGAAGAAGCCTGCCTGGCCGCCGGCCTGACGGTGATCGCGGCCCATCATCTGCGCGAGCTGGTGGCGCATTTCAACGGCCAGACACCGATGACGGCGTACCGCGCCAACGGCTTGCTGCCCCAGGCCCAGCCTTATCCCGACCTCAGCGAGGTGCAAGGCCAGAGCGCGGCCAAGCGCGCGTTGATCGTGGCGGCGGCCGGTGGTCATAACCTGTTGTTCAGCGGCCCGCCGGGCACGGGCAAGACCTTGCTCGCCAGTCGTCTGCCCGGGCTGTTGCCGCCGCTGGACGAGTACGAGGCGCTGGAAGTGGCGGCCATCCAGTCGGTGGCCAGCCAGGTGCCGTTGAACCACTGGCCGCAACGGCCGTTTCGCCAGCCGCACCATTCGGCGTCGGGGCCGGCGCTGGTGGGCGGTGGCAGCCGTCCGCAACCAGGCGAGATTACCCTGGCCCATCATGGTGTTTTGTTTCTGGATGAGTTGCCGGAATTTGACCGGCGTGTGCTGGAGGTGCTGCGCGAGCCGATGGAGTCAGGGCATATCGTCATCGCCCGGGCCCGCGACCGGGTACGTTTTCCGGCGCGCTTCCAGCTGGTAGCGGCCATGAACCCGTGCCCGTGCGGCTATCTGGGTGAGCCCAGCGGGCGTTGCCGCTGTTCCACCGACCAGATCCAGCGCTACCGCAACAAACTGTCCGGTCCGCTGCTGGACCGCATTGACCTGCACCTGACCGTGGCGCGTGAGGCCACCTCGCTCATGGTGCCGGCTTCGGTGGGGGAAACCACCGCCAGTGCCGCCGCCAAGGTCGCCCAGGCCCGGGAGCGCCAGCAACGGCGCCAGGGGTGTGCCAATGCCGTGCTCGACCTGCCGGGCCTGCGCGCCCACTGCCCGTTATCGACCGCCGACGAACAATGGCTGGAAACCGCTTGCGAGCGCCTGACCCTGTCGCTGCGCGCCGCCCACCGGTTATTGAAAGTGGCGCGCACCCTGGCGGACCTGGAAGACAAGGACCGGATCGAGCGCGGCCATGTGGCGGAGGCATTGCAGTATCGGCCGGCGACGTAGCACGGGCACGGCGCAACCCTCGTAGGAGCGCGCTCTGCCCGCGACCGGCTGCGTAGCAGTCGTAAATTTGCAGCGTTTCATAGATTTTGAATACGTTCACAATCATAAATTTGTGGCGTTTCGCAGATTTTGCGAGCGCTACGCACTCGGTCGCGGGCAAGCGCGCTCCTACCACATCCGCAGGCGCGCGGCAGCGGCTTACCTGAACCGGTCCACCTCGGCCAGCAACTCGGCCGCCAGGGCATTCAACTCGCGGGCGGTGACGGCGAGGTTGGCCACCACTTCGCGCTGCTCGCTATTGGTCATGGCGATGCTTTGCAGGTTGCCGCTCAGGGTCGTGGCGGTGCTGCTCTGTTCCTGGGCGGCGGTGGTGATGACGGTGAACTGCTGGCCGGCCTCACGGCTTTGTTCGTCGATCTGGGCCAGGGCCTGGGCCACCTTGCTGTTGAGCGACAGGCCTTCCTGCATCAGGGTGTTGCCCTGCTGCATGGTGTTGATGGCATTGCCGGTTTCCTGCTGGATGCTGGCAATCATCGTCGAGATTTCATCGGTGGCCTGGCGGGTGCGCGAAGCCAGGCTGCGCACTTCATCGGCGACCACGGCAAAGCCGCGGCCCTGCTCGCCGGCGCGGGCCGCTTCGATGGCGGCGTTGAGGGCCAGCAGGTTGGTCTGGTCGGCAATCGAGGTGATGACGCCGACGATGCTGCCGATTTCCTGCGAGCGCTGCCCCAGCGTGTCGACCACCGTGGCGGTGCTGCTCAGCGACGCGGCGATCTGCTGCAGCGAGCCGGACGCTTCGTCCATCGAGGTGCGGCCAATGCGGGTCTGGCGCGCGTTTTCCTGGGCCAGACGCTCGGTGTCCTGCATGTTGTCGGCGATGTTCATCGAGGTGGCGCTGAACTCTTCTACCGCACCGGCCATGCTGGTGATTTCGCCGGACTGCTGCTCCATGCCGGCATGCGCGCCGCTGGACAACCCCGACAAGGCATGGGCGCGGTCGCTGACCTGGCGCGAGGCGGTGCGGATATGCTCGACCATGGTCGACAAGGCTTCGCTCATGGCGTTGAAGCTGCCGGCCAGTTGGCCGATTTCGTCGTGACTGGTGACCGGCAGGCGCACGCTGAGGTTGCCGGCGCCCAAGGCCTCGGCCTGTTGCACCAGTTCCGACAGGGGCCGCAGCTTGGTGCGCAACAGCCAGATCGACCCGCCGACCGCGATCAGCATGGCCAGCAGGCTGCCGATCGCCAGTTGTGTACCGACGCTCCAGGTCACTGAACCGATTTCCTGCTGCGGCATGCTCGCCACGACGTTCCATGGGCCGCCTTCGAACGGCATGCTTACGCTGTAGAAGGTCTCGTCGCCATCCTGCCAGAACTGCCCCTTGCCCGACTGTGCGACGGCGGCGGTCACCGCCGTGGCGGCCTGGTCGGCATTCTTGACCCCGGCCGGTGCCACCAGCCATTTGTTCTGCTCATCAAGCAGTGCCAGCGAACCGGTCTTGCCGATGCGGAAGCTCTTCAGGTTTTCGAACTGGGCATTCTGCGCATCGGTGTAGTCGAACCCCACGAACAGAGCGGCGATGATCTGGCCACTGGCATTGCGCACCGGGCTGTACTGGGTCATGTAGTTGCGCTCGAACAACAGCGCCTTGCCGACGTAGGGCTGGCCCGCCATCAGCTTTGCATAGGCTTGGCCCTTGCGGTCCAGCACGGTGCCGATGGCCCGCGTTCCGTCCTGCTTGGTCAGCGATGTGCTGATCCGAATGAAATCGTCGCCACTGCGCACGAAGACCGTAGCGACCCCGGCGGTGAGCTTGCGAAATTCATCCACCTCGCTGAACTCGTTGTTCAGCGCCTGGCCTTCCAGGAACAGGCCCGGCGTCACGGTGCCGGCCACCGTATAGGTGGTGCCGGACTGGACGCTCAGGCCCGTGGCAAAGCGCTGTTCGAACAGGTTGGCCAGGCGCTGGGTGCTGTCGCGCAGCGTGGTATGGAAAGTATTGAGCTGATCGGCCAGCAGGCGTGCCTCGCTGGCCATGTGTTCTTCGCGGATGACCAGGTTGGCCGCATCGAGCGAGCGCAAGGCAAAGAGGGTACTGCTGCCAATGACGACCGCCAGAATGACGGCCAGGGCAATACCAAGCTGGGAAGCAATCCGGGCACGGGGCTTGGACATGACGGCTCCAGGCTGGGTGGTTCGAAGCCCCGCAAAAGGGACTCGCCAGCCAGCAACATTAATAGTGAAGGTTCGAAGCGCAGCGCGGCGCACCCCATGGGTCGGCACAGGCGGCTCATACTTGAGCGTCTTGCAAGGATATTAATGGCTCATTACCTGGAAACTGCCACTACGCCCACTGTCTTATTTATAGCTTTGTATCCAGCCTTGTGAATCGCCAGAATAGGCAGTTCCATTTCTTTCTTTCATCGAGCCCCACGAACATGCAGCCCGCCGCCCTCAAGGAACTCTGGATCATCCTGCGCCTGGCAGGGCCGCTGATCGCCTCGCAACTGGCGCACATGCTGATGGTCTTCACCGATACGGTGATGATGGGCCGGCTGGGCCCCGAGTCACTGGCCGGCGGCGGGCTGGGCGCCGCCACTTATGGCTTTGTGTCGTTCTTCTGCATCGGGGTGATGGCGGCGGTCGGTACGCTGGTGTCGATTCGTCAGGGCGCGGGCGATATCGAAGGCGCCACCCGTCTGACCCAGGCCGGGTTATGGCTGGCCTGGGGCATGGCCATCCTGGCTGCCACATTGCTCTGGAGCCTGGAGCCTTTGCTGCTGCACCTGGGCCAGGACCCGCGCAATGTGCACATGGCCATGCAGTTTCTCACCACCCTGCCGCTGGCCCTGCCGGGCCTGCTGACCTTCATGGCGCTGCGGGGCTTTACCAGCGCCCTGGGGCGGGCGGGCCCGGTGATGGTCATCAGCCTGGTGGGGGCGCTGGCCAACTTCATCCTCAACTACGCCTTGATCGAAGGCTGGCTGGGCCTGCCTGCGCTGGGCCTGTACGGCATCGGTCTGGTCACTGCGGTGGTCACCAACTGCATGGCCCTGGCCCTGGCCCTGCACATTCGTCGTCATCCGGCGTATGCGGCCTACCCGATCCGCGAGGGGCTGGGGCAACTGTCGCGCAGTCATCTGGGTGAGCTGTGGCGCCTGGGCCTGCCCATTGGTGGCACCTACGCTGTGGAGGTCGGGCTGTTCACCTTTGCCGCGTTCTGCATGGGCGCGCTGGGCACCGCGCAAATGGCCGCGCACCAGATCTCGCTGCAGACGGTGTCGATGGCCTTCATGATTCCGGTGGGCATTTCCTATGCGGTGACCATGCGCATCGGCCAGCACTACGGGGCCGGCAACCTGCACATGGCGCGTTTGGCCGGACGGCTGGGCATTGGCTTCGGGGGCGCGCTGATGCTGCTGTTTGCCCTGTTGTTCTGGCTGGCGCCACGGCAGATCATCAACCTGTTCCTGGACATCGACGACCCGGCGCTCAACGACATCGTGGTGCTGGCGGTCAAGCTGCTGGCCATCGCCGCCTGGTTCGAACTGTTCGACGGCGTGCAGACCATCGCCATGGGTGCGATTCGCGGACTCAAGGATGCCAAGATCACCTTTCTGATCGGCCTGGCCTGCTACTGGCTGGTGGCGGCACCCGCCGCCTGGTTGCTGGCCTTCCAGACGCCCGCTGCCGCGCAAGGTGTCTGGTGGGGGCTGGCGCTGGGGCTGTTGTGCGCGGCAGTGACCCTGACCTGGGCGTTCGAGCGGCGCATGGCGCGCCTGCTGCGCAAGGCCGCCCGGCCGGTAACCCTGCAGGCCTGATCAGCCGTCCTGGTTCGACGACTGCACGGGCACGCCGCCCTGGGTCAGGTACTCGACCAGCTCGGCCATCGGCAGCGGGCGGCGAATCAGGTAACCCTGGGCCTGGTCGCAGCCGTACTCTTGCAGCAAGGCCAACTGGCCTTCGGTCTCGATGCCTTCGGCCACCACTTCCAGGCCCAGGTTATGGGCCAGGTTGATCATCGCGTGGACCAGTTGGCGGTTCTCCGGGCGCTGTTCCATTTCACCGACGAAACTCTTGTCGATTTTCAGCAGGGCAATCGGCAGGCTGTTGAGGTGCACGAACGATGAGAAACCGGTGCCGAAGTCGTCCAGCGAGAAGCGCACGCCCAAGGCACGCAAGGCATCCATGGTCTTGCTCACCAGGTCGCTGCGGCGCATCACCGCGGTTTCGGTCAGCTCGAATTCCAGCCAGTGGGCATCCACGCCCTGCTCGTTGATCAGGCGGCTCAGGGTGGTGAGCAACTGATTGTCCTGGAACTGGCGGAACGACAGGTTGATCGCCATGTGCAACGGCGCGATACCCTGTTCGCGCAAGGCGCGCATGTCACGCAGTGCCCGGAAGATGACCCAGTAGCCCAGGGGCACGATCAGACCGCTCTGTTCGGCCAGCGGTACGAACTCGCTGGGCGGTAACAGGCCGCGCTCCTGATGACGCCAGCGCACCAGGGCTTCAAGCCCGACAATGGTGCCGCTGTTCATGCACAGGCGTGGCTGGTAGTGCAGTTCCAGTTCATCACGGCGCAAGGCCCGGCGCAGTTCACCTTCAAGGTCGGCCAGGCTGCGGGCATTGCGGTTGATGCGCTCGTCGAACAGGTGCCAGGTGCAGCCCTGGATGCTCTTGGCCTGGCGCATGGCAATGTGCGCGTGCCACATCAGCGGGTCGGCCCCGGCCCGTGCGCGGGCATGGGCCACGCCCAGGCTGCAGCCGAGCAGCAGGCTCTCGCCGTCGATCCAGTAGGCTTCGGACAGCGCCTCGATGATGCGTTCGGCCACCAGGGCGGCCCGCTGCGGTGCGTCGCGGGTGTCGATCAACAGCGCAAATTCATCGCTGCCCAGGCGGGCGATCTGGTCGTTGACATCCAGCTGGCGCTTGAGCCGCGCCACTACTTGCAGGATCAGCCGGTCGCCGCCCTGGTGGCCCAGCGCATCGTTGGCCCGGCGAAAGTTGTCCAGGTCCAGATGCCCCAGCGCCAGGCCCGTACCGTCGTGCTCGGCCAGGCGCGCCGCCAGCAGGGTCTGGAACCCCTGGCGGTTGGCGATGCCCGTCAACGGGTCTTGCTCGGCCAGGCCTTGCAGGGTGCGCTCCAGATGCCCGCGTTCGCGCACATGGCGCAGGCAGCGGCGCAGGGTGTCGCCGGTGAGGCTGCCACGTACCAGCCAGTCGCTGACACCGGCAAGGCCCGCCTCGGGTTCGGCCTCCAGCAGCATCACGATCGGCAGGCTGCAGCTGCCGGCCGGTGGCTGCAGCTCGGGGCTTACCAGCAGTACCGTGTCGCGCTCGCCAGCGTAGCGCCTGCCGTCGGCGTTCCAGTCCTGGATCCAATCCAGCGTGATTGACGCAGAGAGGGTGGCCAGGCAGCTTTGCAGTTGCTCCAGCCATTCAGGCTCACAGGCCAGCAGCAATAACCGCGAGGGTTCGACACGCGTTGGCAAGCTGACTCCCTAAATCCAGAGGAAAAATGCAAGGGGGCGGAAACCTCAAAACGAGGTATCGAAAAAAATGTAAATGAGTACGGTGTGCAAATGTAACAAAATCAAGAAATTTAGATAGCGGTTACTGAGAAAGGGACGAAGGTCACTGCACAGCGCCATGACCCTGTTAAAATGCCTGCCCTTTCGTACACGACGCCTAATCTCCCATGTCCCGACTCAATCCCCGGCAGCAGGAAGCCGTGAACTACGTCGGCGGCCCGCTGCTGGTGCTCGCCGGCGCCGGCTCCGGCAAGACCAGTGTGATCACCCGCAAGATCGCGCACCTGATCCAGAACTGCGGCATCCGCGCCCAGCACATCGTGGCCATGACCTTCACCAACAAGGCCGCCCGGGAGATGAAGGAGCGTGTCGGCACCCTGTTGCGTGGCGCCGAAGGTCGCGGCCTGACCGTCTCGACCTTCCACAACCTGGGCCTGAACATCATCCGCAAGGAACATGTGCGCCTGGGCTACAAGCCGGGGTTCTCGATCTTCGACGAAGGCGACATCAAGTCCCTGCTGACCGACATCATGCAGAAGGAGTACGCCGGCGACGATGGCGTCGACGAGATCAAAGGTATCATCGGCTCCTGGAAGAATGACCTGATCCTCCCCGAAGAGGCGCTGGCCAATGCCCGCGGCCCCAAGGAGCAGACCGCCGCCATCGTCTACATGCACTACCAGCGCACGCTCAAGGCCTACAACGCGCTGGACTTCGACGACCTGATCCTGCTGCCGGTCAAGCTGTTCCTGGAACACGCCGACATCCTGGAAAAGTGGCAGAACCGCGTGCGCTACCTGCTCGTGGACGAATACCAGGACACCAACGCCAGCCAGTACCTGCTGGTCAAGCTGCTGATCGGCAGCCGCAACCAGTTCACGGTGGTGGGCGACGACGATCAGTCGATCTACGCCTGGCGCGGGGCGCGGCCGGAAAACCTGATGCTGCTCAAGGATGACTACCCGTCGCTGAAGATCGTGATGCTGGAGCAGAACTACCGCTCCACCAGCCGCATCCTGCGCTGCGCCAACGTGCTGATCGCCAATAACCCGCATGATTTCGAAAAGCAGCTGTGGTCGGAAATGGGCCACGGTGATGAAATCCGCGTGATCCGCTGCCGCAACGAAGAAGCCGAGGCCGAGCGGGTGGCGATGGAAATCCTCACCCTGCACCTGCGCACCGACCGGCCCTACAGCGACTTTGCCATCCTGTACCGTGGCAACTACCAGGCCAAGCTGATCGAGCTCAAGCTGCAGCACCACCAGATTCCGTATCGGCTCTCGGGCGGCACCAGCTTCTTCAGCCGCCAGGAAGTGAAGGACCTGATGTCCTACTTCCGCCTGCTGGTCAACCCGGACGACGACAACGCCTTCTTGCGGGTGATCAACGTGCCGCGCCGCGAGATCGGCTCCACGACCCTGGAAAAGCTCGGCAACTACGCCTCCGAGCGCAAGGTGTCGATGTACGCCGCCAGCGAGGAACTCGGCCTGGGCGAGCACCTCGACAGCCGCTACACCGACCGCTTGCAGCGTTTCAAGCGCTGGATGGACGGCGTGCGCCAGCAATGTGCGCAGAGCGACCCGATCGCCGCCTTGCGCAGCATGGTCATGGACATCGACTACGAGAACTGGATCCGCACCAACAGCTCCAGCGACAAGGCTGCCGACTACCGCATGAGCAACGTGTGGTTTCTGATCGAGGCCTTGAAGAACACCCTCGAAAAAGATGAAGAAGGCGGCATGACCATCGAGGAGGCGATCGGCAAGCTGGTCCTGCGCGACATGCTCGAACGCCAGCAGGAAGAGGAAGAGGGTGCCGAAGGCGTGCAGATGATGACCCTGCATGCCTCCAAGGGCCTGGAGTTTCCGTACGTGTTCATCATGGGCATGGAAGAGGAAATCCTCCCGCACCGCTCCAGCATCGAGGCCGACACCATCGAGGAAGAGCGACGCCTGGCCTACGTTGGCATCACCCGTGCGCGCCAGACCCTGGCCTTCACCTTTGCCGCCAAGCGCAAGCAGTACGGCGAGATCATCGACTGCGCACCCAGCCGCTTTCTCGATGAACTGCCGCCCGGCGACCTGGCCTGGGAAGGCAACGACGACGCCCCGGTCGAGGTCAAGGCCGCCCGCGGCAACAACGCCCTGGCCGATATCCGGGCGATGCTCAAGCGCTAGGCCGCAGGACTGGCGGTGTTGAGCGCCTCACACTGTGGGAGGCAGCAACTGTCTGGCAATGACGGGTTTACAAGCGCTGCCTGTCTGCCGGCTGGCCTGGCCTCATCGTCGGATCGCCGCCCGCAGCAAGCCGCCTCCCACCCGTTGGATGTGACCCTGAATGTCGTGTCTGGCACCGGACTGTGGGAGGTGGCTTGCCGGCGATGGCGATGGGACAGGCGCAGCAGGTGCATGGGCCTTGCTGGCCTCATCGCCGGATCGCCGCCCGCAGCAAGCCGCCTCCCACAGGTTTGATGTGACCCTGAATTTCGTGTCTGGCACCAGACTGTGGGAGGCGGCTTGCCGGCGATAGCGGTCGTGAACCTGACGTACTTTCAGCGTCTGTTACGGCCAGTCGCGAGCAGAGCTGGTCAGGATTGGGCTAACCCGTCATTCGGCGCGACCTGTTGTGGGCGCTGTCGCCTGCAGTCCGGCCAGCAGCAGGCGTTGGTACAGTTCTTCACGCAGGCCATCGGGTCTGTCCAGGCCCATCCGCGCAAGGTGCGCCGGATAGGCCGCGGGGTCCGGCGCATCGAAGGTGGCCTTGCCCAGTTCCAGCATTTCGGTGAGTTTGAGCTTGCTCTTGAGCCAGTTCAGTGCACGCAGCAGGTCACGCTCTTCACTGCTGAAATCCGAGCCCAGCGGGTATTCGGCAAACAGTTGCGGATAACGTGCCGCCAGCGCCTTCAGGCGTTCGGGCGTATTGTCGGTAAAGCGCGGGTCGAGCTGGAAGTCGCGTGACAGCTTGCCGGCCTTTTGCGCCTGCTCGATCAGGCCGGGCTGGAAGCGTGAGTCGCTGATATTGAGCAGGCGCTCGATCACCGTGGCGTCGGTCTGGCCGCGCAGGTCGGCGATGCCGTACTCGGTGACCACGATGTCGCGCAAATGCCGCGGGATGGTGGTGTGCGCGTAGGACCAGACGATGTTGGAGCTGACCTCGCCACCGGACTCGCGCCAGCTGCGCAGGATCAGAATCGACCGGGCATCCTCCAGCGCATGGGCCTGGGCCACGAAGTTGTACTGACCGCCCACGCCGCTGACCACCCGTCCATCGGCCAACTGATCGGAGACCGCCGCACCCAGCAGGGTGACGGTGAACGCACTGTTGATAAAGCGCGCATCGCGACGCTGCAAGCGCTTGAGTGCTTCGTCGCCGTACAGCTCGTTGATGAAGCTGATGGCGGTCATGTTGAACTGCGCCAAACGTTCGGCCGGCAGCTCACGCAGGCGTTCATAGAAGCTGCGCGGTCCCAGGAAAAAGCCGCCGTGCACCACCACGCCGCCGCCCTGCTGGCTTTCGTCCAGCGCACCCTGGTTGGCCAGCAACTGCAACCCGGCGTCGGCGTACACCTTGCGCCGTACGATACCGGCGTCGGCCAGCGCCAGCAGGCCATTGACGAACATTTCGCTGCAACCGTACAGGCCGCTGCCGAAGGGCTCGGTGCCGCCTTCGCGGTCGATCAATGTCTGCCAGTTGCTCATGTTCAACTCACCGAGCAGGCCAAGGTAGGTGGCGTTGTCGGCCTGGCGCGCCAGCAGGGCAGCGGTCAGAGCGTCGCCCATCGAGCCGATGCCGATCTGCAGGGTGCCGCCATCGCGCACCAGGGTGCTGGCGTGCAGCCCGATCAGATGATCCTGCAAGCCCACTGGCATGTTGGGGGTCGAAAACAGGGTGGTGTGCTCGGGCTCATCGATCAGCAGGTCGAAGGCCACGGCATCGAGTTCGGCGTCGCCGGGCATATACGGCAGTCCGGCATGCACCTGCCCCAATACCAGAATGGTCTCGCCGGCCGTACGGCGTTTGGCAATCATTGGCAGCAGGTCGAGGGTGACGTCCGGGTTGCAGCTCAGGCTCAGCCGGCCAGGATATTGCGGGTCGCTGGCCACCAGTTGCGCGACCAGGTTCAGGCCCTTGGCATTGATGTCGCGGGCGGCATGGCTGTAGTTGCTGCTGACGTAGTCCTGCTGGGCCGGGGCGCTGTCGAGCAGGCTGCCGGGCTGCATGAAGAACTGCTCGACACGGATATTGGCCGGCA
This sequence comes from Pseudomonas sp. Leaf127, assembly GCF_001423155.1. Taxonomy (NCBI): domain Bacteria; kingdom Pseudomonadati; phylum Pseudomonadota; class Gammaproteobacteria; order Pseudomonadales; family Pseudomonadaceae; genus Pseudomonas; species Pseudomonas sp. Leaf127. The sequence continues at coordinate 358,208 of NZ_LMOA01000023.1, forward strand.
AGCGGTTGCGGCGCAGGTCGCCCAGGTAATCCAGCTCCTGATAGTCGCCGAACACCCGCTCCAGGAACGGTTCCAGAAACCGCGCCTGCAAGCCCTCGCCCGGCGTTGGACGACCCAGGCTCAGCGCGGTGTAGATCGTCAGCCGGCGCTCGGGCAGCTCGCGAATACGGGCATACAGCGCGTTGACGAAGCGGTTGGGCTTGCCCAGCCCCAGCGGCATGCCCAGATGGATATGCGCGGGCAACTGCGCCAGCACCTGGTCGACGGCGTGTTCGATGGAGCAGGTCTGCGGCATCCGGGCGTTCCTGAAACAGGCTTGAGATGCAGCTTGGACCGTTATCGCACAACAATTGCTGCACAAGCCGGTACGTGGGCATGGCACTCGACATTCGCGACCGCTGGTCGCTCCAACAGATCGGTTTGGCATACATTCCGTAGGAGCGACCAACGGTCGCGAAAGAATTGGTCCAGGTGCCGCCTTTCCAGCGTCTGGCACTCGGCATTCGCGACCGCTGGTCGCTACAGGCCGGACATTTTCTGGATGGCGGCTTTCAGCTCGGCGTCGCTGCAGTCGGCGCAGGTGCCCTTGGCTGGCATGGCCTCTATCCCGGTAATGGCCTTGGCCAGCAGGCCGTCGAGGCCGCCTTCCTTGTCGGCGCGGGTTTTCCAGGCGGCCTTGTCGCCGCTCTTGGGCGCATTCAGCAGGCCGGGACCGTGGCAGGCATTACAGTGCTTATTGATGATGTCATCGGCACTGCGGGCGGCTCCGCCTCCAGCCGCAATGGTCACCATGACACCCGGACACGCCTGCCCCTGGATGCACACCTTGCCGACCGGTTCGAGCCTTCGGGCGATTTCTTCGCTGGAGGCGGCCATCAGGCTCATGGGGGGCAGCAGTGCCAGCACCGCCACGCACAGGGTCATCGGATTCACAGGTTCGCCCTCATGAAGGCTGCGCCTGTTACCTTGCCATGGATCGATACACCGGCCAGCCCCCGGTGGTCGGGGGGCTGGCGCATTCCATCAGAAATTGGCCGGGGTGGCGGCGCTGATCAACCGGGCCGGCGCATCGAACGGGTTGCGAAAGCGATGCGGGCGGGTGCTTTCGAAATAATAGCTGTCGCCGGCTTCGAGCAGGTAAGTGTCGGGACCGACGATCAGTTCGAGCCGGCCTTCGATCAGGATGCCGGTTTCCTCGCCTTCATGAACCAGCATTTCTTCGCCGGTGTCGGCGCCTGGCGGGTAGGTCTCGGTCAGGAAGGCAATGGCCCGGCCCGGGTGCGACTTGCCCACCAGCTTCATGGTCATCGCGCCGTCGGAGATGTCCAGCAGCTCGTTGGCCTTGTACACCACCTGGGTGGTGTTGACCGGCTCCAGCTCTTCGGAAAAGAACTCGACCATGGACATGGGAATGCCACCCAGCACCTTGCGCAGCGAGCTGATCGACGGGCTGACGCTGTTTTTCTCGATCATGGAGATGGTGCTGTTGGTCACGCCGGCCCGCTTGGCCAGTTCGCGCTGGGACAGCCCCTTGAACTTACGGATGTATTGCAGTCGCTCACCGACGTCCAATGCGGCAGTCCTCCAGGTTCGGCGACCTTGTACGCACGCGCGTTGTAAGGCAGGACAAGGCACAGGCAGGCCTGTCACTGCCGGGCATCGGGCAGGTTGGGCCGGATGCCTGCCGGCGGCACGATCTCTTCGGATCGTCTTCAATCGCCGCACGATCAACGCGCAGGCATGCATGTACAAGGCCTGGGGTTAAAGTCGAGACCGGGGCATGATGGCAACAGTGTTCGATATTTACAACAGCTGCACCGACAGAGGCCCGACCATGCGGCGGGCCGTCAACGTCAGCTGTCGCGATACAGGCGTGGCACGCGCTTGAGGTTGCAGAACAACTGGTAAGGGATGGTGCCGGCCTGGGCGGCAATTTCGCTGGCGGCAACCTGTTGTCCCCAGAATTCGACCCGGCTGCCGAGCCCGGCCTGGGGCAGGTCGGTCAAATCGATACAAAGCATGTCCATCGACACCCGCCCGACCAGGCGGCCCGGCTGGCCGTCGACGCTGACCGGCGTGCCGGTAGGGGCATGGCGCGGGTAGCCGTCGGCGTAGCCCATGGCGACGACCCCGATGCGGCTGGGCCGCTCGGTGATGAAAGTCGCGCCATAGCCCACCGGTTCGCCGGCCGGCAGCTCGCGCACGCTGATGACCTTGGACTCCAGGGTCATCACCGCTTGCAGGCGGTCTGCCAGTGGATGCGCCTGTTCAAACGGCGTGGCGCCGTAGAGCATGATCCCCGGGCGTACCCAGTCGCTGGTGATCTGCGGCCAGCCCAGCAGGGCGGGCGAATTGTTCAGGCTGGTCTGGGCCACCAGCCCTTCGCGGGCGGCATTGAACACCGCCAGTTGCTCCTCGCTGCGCGGGCAGTCCAGCTCGTCGGCGCGGGCGAAGTGGGTCATCAGTACGATGTCGGCGACCTTGCCGCTGGCCTTGAGGCGTTGGTAAGCCGCGGCGTAGTCGGCGGGAAACAGCCCGACCCGGTGCATGCCACTGTCGAGCTTGAGCCAGACCGTCAGTGGCTTGCCGACGGCGGTGCGTTCGATAGCCTCCAGTTGCCAGAATGAATGGACCACTACCCACAGATCATGCTCGACGATCAGGTCCAGTTCCCGGGCTTCGAAAAAGCCTTCCAGCAACAGGATCGGACCCTTGATGCCGGCGGCCCGCAGCTCCAGCGCCTCTTCGATGCAGGCCACGGCAAAACCGTCGGCCTCGGGTTGCAACGCCTGTGCTACCCGCACCGCACCGTGACCGTAGGCATCGGCCTTGACCACGGCCAGCGCCCTGGCACCGGCGTGTTCGCGGGCCAGGCGGTAGTTGTGGCGCAAGGCTTGAAGGTCAATCAGGGCACGGGCTGGGCGCATGGTCAGTCATTCTTTTTCATGGGTACGGGTTGTGGGTTTGTAGAGGCCGGACAGTGATCCGCTACGTGGTGACCCTTTTCCCGGCTGAAGCGGATCGCCGTCCGACGGATCGCCGCGCGGCCGTCCTTCTGCCGGTCCTACGAGTGAGCGGGCGCCGGATTGTTGTGGCCGGCGGCCTCACGGCTGTTGCCGTAACGGGATATATCCAGGCCGGCGGCGCTGATCTGCGGGGTCTTGCGCGCGATCAGGTCAGCCAGCAGGCGGCCCGAGCCACACGCCATCGTCCAGCCCAGCGTGCCGTGGCCGGTGTTCAGAAACAGGTTGTTGTACGCCGTGGCGCCCACGATCGGCGTACCGTCCGGGGTGGTCGGGCGCAGGCCGGTCCAGAAACCGGCCTGGCTCAGGTCGCCGCCATGAGGATAGAGATCGTTGACGATCATCTCCAGCGTTTCGCGTCGACGCGGGTTGAGCGACAGGTCAAAACCGGCAATCTCGGCCATACCCCCGACCCGGATACGGTTGTCGAAGCGGGTGATGGCAACCTTGTAGGTCTCGTCGAGGATGGTCGAGGTCGGTGCCATGTCGCCACGGGTAATCGGCACGGTCAGCGAGTAGCCCTTGAGCGGGTAGACCGGGGCCTTGATGCCCAGCGGCTTGAGCAGTTGCGGCGAATAGCTGCCCAGCGCCAGCACGTAGCGGTCGGCGGTTTCCAGCTTGCCGTCGATCCAGACACCGTCGATGCGGTCACCGGCGAAGTCGAGGCGCTCGATGTTTTGCCCATGGCGAAACTCGACCCCCAGGTCGACGGCCATCTGCGCCAGGCGCGTGGTGAACAGTTGGCAGTCGCCGGTCTGGTCGTTGGGCAAGCGCAGCGCGCCGCTGAGGATACCGGTGACGCCGGCCAGGGCAGGTTCGACGCGGGCGATGCCGGCGCGGTCGAGCAACTCATAAGGCACGCCGGATTGCTCCAGCACCGAGATGTCCTTGGCGGCGTTGTCCAGTTGTTCCTGGGTGCGGAACAACTGGGTGGTGCCCAGTTGCCGCGCTTCGTAGGCAATGCCGGTTTCGGCGCGCAGTTCGTCGAGGCAGTCGCGGCTGTACTCGGACAGGCGCACCATGCGTTCCTTGTTCACCGCATAGCGGCTGGCAGTGCAATTGCGCAGCATCTGCGCCATCCACAGGTACTGGTCCAGGCTGGTGGTGGCCTTGATCGCCAGCGGGGCATGGCGCTGCAGCAGCCATTTCATGGCCTTGAGCGGCACGCCAGGCGCGGCCCACGGCGAGGCATAGCCGGGCGAGACCTGGCCGGCGTTGGCGAAACTGGTTTCCATGGCCACGGCTGGCTGACGGTCGACCACCGTGACCTGAAAGCCTTCACGCGCCAGATAGTAGGCCGTCGTCGTACCGATGACACCACTGCCGAGAACCAGAACGCGCATCTTGAGCACCTCATCGCGGAGATCCGCTGACGTTTGCAGAATGAGTAAGGAATGAGCGCAGTATAAAAAGGTTTAAGCAGTGCTTTTCACTATATAAAAAGCTATATTCGAGGCGTTTTCTCGGTAAACAGCGCTTAGACAGAGGGAGATTACCCATGCGTACCCAGCATCAGTCCCGGCGTGAACTGGACAAGATCGATCGCAATATCCTGCGCATCCTGCAGACTGACGGGCGCATCTCGTTCACCGAGCTGGGCGAGCGCGTCGGTTTGTCGACCACGCCCTGCACCGAGCGGGTCCGGCGCCTGGAGCGCGAAGGCATCATCATGGGCTACAACGCCCGGCTCAACCCGCAGAACCTCAAGGCCAGCCTGCTGGTGTTCGTCGAGATCAGCCTGGACTACAAGTCCGGCGACACCTTCGACGAATTCCGCCGCGCCATTCTCAAGCTGCCGCATGTGCTGGAATGCCACCTGGTGTCGGGCGACTTCGATTACCTGGTCAAGGCGCGCATCTCGGAGATGGCTTCATACCGCAAGTTGCTGGGCGACATCCTGCTCAAGCTGCCGCACGTGCGCGAGTCGAAGAGCTACATCGTGATGGAAGAGGTCAAGGAAAGCCTGAGCCTGCCGATTGCGGATTGAGCGGCTGCCCTTGAGGCCTCTTCCCGGCTGAAGCCGATCCTGCACGAGAGCCGGTCCTATACGAGCACCTGTCGGGTGCTTGCCATGTAGTCGTGAATCTGCTTTTCGACCCGAGGATGGATCAGCTGCTCGGGACGCCGGCCGTTGGGGCATGGCAGGGTCGCGGTGGTGCCGAACAACCGGCAGATCAGCGGGCGCTCTTCATACACCGTGCAGCCCTGGGGGCCCAGGTGCACGCAGTTGAGCGCCTCGAGCGCAGCCTCTTGCTCGGCCACGCTCTTGCGCGGCAGGCGTGACATTTCTTCGGTTGACGTGGTCACCGGCCCACAACAGTCATGACAACCCGGTACACATTCGAACGAAGGAATCTGGCGCCGCAGGGTGCGGACTTTTTCTCGGTTGCAACTCATCGACCTTTCCATCTTGGACAACGCGGCGATTGTGCCGCAGTTGGCAGGCCTGCGACAGCGGCTTATCCTCGCCTGCTGTTTGCGAATGACCAAGGACACCCCATGACCGCCCATGCCGCTTCCTATTACGCCGCCACCCGCCATCCGCAGCCTGATCATCCGCAGCTGCAAGGCGAGCTGAAGGTCGATGTGTGCGTGGTGGGCGGTGGCTTTTCCGGGCTGAACACCGCCATCGAACTGGCCGAGCGCGGCCTGAGCGTGGCGCTGCTGGAAGCGCGGCGCATCGGCTGGGGCGCCAGTGGGCGCAATGGCGGGCAACTGATTCGCGGCGTCGGCCATGGTGTGGAGCAGTTTGCTCCGGTAATCGGCGAGGATGGGGTGCGCCAGCTCAAGCTGATGGGCTTCGAGGCGGTGGACATCGTGCGCCAGCGTATCGAGCGCCACGGCATTGCCTGCGACCTGAAGTGGGGCTATTGCGACCTGGCCAACAAGCCCGCCGACCTGCAGGGCTTTGCCGAAGACCTCGAAGAGCTGCGCAGCCTGGGTTATGGTCATGAACTGCGCTTGCTGCAGCCAGGGCAGATGCACGAAGTGGTGGGTTCGGACCGTTATGTGGGTGGCCTGATCGACATGGGCTCCGGGCACCTGCACCCGCTCAACCTGGCCCTGGGCGAAGCGGCCGTGGCCCGCACGCTGGGTGTGCAGGTGTTCGAGCAATCGGCAGTCACGCGCATCGAATACGGCCCGCAGGTCAAGGTGCACACCGCCCAGGGCAGCGTGCAGGCCGGCTTCCTGGTGCTGGGCTGCAATGCCTACCTGAACGACCTGAATCCGGAGCTGGGCGGCAAGGTACTGCCGGCCGGCAGCTACGTCATCGCCACCGAGCCGCTGAGCGCCGAGCAGGCCAGCCAGTTGCTGCCGCGTGACATGGCGGTGTGTGACCAGCGCGTGGCCCTGGATTACTACCGGTTGTCCGCCGACCGCCGCCTGCTGTTCGGCGGCGCCTGCCATTACTCGGGCCGCGACCCGCAGGACATTGCGGCCTACATGCAGCCCAAGATGCTCAAGGTGTTCCCGCAGCTGGCCGGGGTGCGCATCGATTACCAGTGGGGCGGCATGATCGGCATCGGCGCCAACCGCCTGCCGCAGATCGGCCGGCTCAAGCAGCACCCCAATGTGTTCTACGCCCAGGCCTATTCGGGGCACGGCCTCAACGCCACGCACCTGGCCGGCAAGCTGCTGGGCGAAGCCATCGCCGGCCAGCACAGCGCCGGTTTCGAGCTGTTCGCCAAGGTGCCGCACATGACCTTCCCCGGCGGCAAGCACCTGCGCTCACCGCTGCTGGCGCTGGGCATGCTCTGGCACCGCCTCAAGGAACTGGCCTAGCTCTTTGCATCGACCGGTTGTAGGAGCCCGCTTGCCGGCGACTGGGCGCGAAGCGGCCACAAAAATTGATGAAACGCCACAAATTTACGACTGCTGACGCAGCCGGTCGCGGGTAAACGCGCTCCTACCAGCCAGCAGCGATGTATCACTCACGCCAGAACGGCTTGGTAGCCTCGGCCCGTGCCTGGCTGTAGTCCAGGCCGATGTCGCGCAGTTCGTCATCGGTCAGGTTGAGCAAGGCGCGGCGTGATACCCAGCGATGACGATACAGTGCCCAGCGGCCCGTGGCGGGCAGGCATACAGTTGGCGCCGGCTGTGTACGTTTCTGGCGGGCAACCGGTTGGTGTGTATCCCGTTCACTGCCTTGCAGCACCGATTGCACATCAATAACCCCGTTCATGATCGTCTCCTGCGTATGGCGTGGTGTTGGAACGATGATGAAGAAAACGGCAAGCGCAATACAGATTCAAAAAGGTTTTATATTTTTCGTACAGATAGCGTGTTCAAAAGGCTGAATGCTATATTTTCGCGACATCTGTATTGCAACGTGCGCGCAAGCCGCCGGGAGTATGCTGTGACCCTGTACGTCAATCTGGCCGAACTGTTGGGTTCGCGTATCGAGAACGGCTTCTACCGGCCGGGTGACCGGTTGCCATCGGTGCGTGCCCTGAGCCTGGAGCACGGCGTGAGCCTGAGCACCGTGCAGCAGGCGTATCGAGTGCTGGAAGACAATGGCCTGGCGACTCCACGGCCCAAGTCGGGCTATTTCGTGCCGGCCAGTCGCAAGGCGCCGGCATTGCCAGGGGTCGGGCGCCCGGTGCAGCGGCCCGTGGAGATTTCCCAGTGGGAGCAGGTGCTGGACCTGATCCGCTTCTCGCCGGCCAAAGACTTCACCCAGCTGGGGCGTGGCATGCCGGATGTCAGCAGCCCGACGCTCAGGCCGCTGCTGCGCTCGCTGAGCCAGCTCAGTCGCCATCAGGACATGCCCGGCCTGTATTACGGCGACATCCATGGCGTGGATGCGCTGCGTGAACAGATTGCTCGCTTGCTGCTGGACTCCGGCTGCAACCTCAGTGCTGGCGATGTGATCATCACCACCGGCTGCCATGAAGCGATGTCGGCGAGCATTCGGGCGCTGTGCTCGCCTGGCGATGTAGTTGCGGTCGACTCGCCAAGCTTTTTCGGTGCCATGCAGACCCTCAAGGGGCTGGGCATGAAAGCCCTGGAAATTCCCACCGACCCGCTGACCGGCATCAGCCTGGAAGCCTTGGAGCTGGCGCTGGAACAATGGCCGATCAAGGTCATCCAGCTGACGCCGAGCTGCAACAACCCGCTGGGCTACATCATGCCCGAGGAGCGCAAACGCGCCCTGCTGCGCCTGGCACAGCGTTTCGACGTGGCGATCATTGAAGATGATGTGTATGGCGACCTGGCCTACAGTTACCCGCGCCCGCGCACCATCAAGTCGTTCGACGAGGATGGCCGCGTATTGCTGTGCAGTTCGTTTTCCAAGTCCCTGGCACCGGGCTTGCGCGTCGGCTGGGTGGCACCGGGACGCTATCTGGAACAGGTGCTGCACATGAAGTACATCAGCACCGGCTCCACCGCGCCGCAGCCGCAGCTGGCTGCCGCCGAGTTCTTGCAGGGCGGGCATTACGAGCCGCACCTGCGGCGCATGCGCAGCCAGTACCAGCGCGGCCGTGACCAGATGATCGACTGGGTGATGCGCTACTTTCCCGAAGGCACCCGCGCCAGCCGGCCGCAAGGCGGCTTCATGCTGTGGGTCGAGCTGGACGAGAATTTCGACACCCTGCGCCTGAACCGCGCCCTGCTCGAGCACAAGGTGCAGGTGGCGGTGGGCAGCATCTTTTCCGCCTCCGGCAAATACCGTAACTGCCTGCGCATGAACTACTCGGGCCGCCCGACCCCCGAGATCGAAGCGGCCGTGCGCACCGTGGGCGAGACCATCAAGCACCTGCTGGCCCAGCCCCTGTAGGAGCGCGCTTGCCCGCGACCGGCTGCGTTAGCAGTCGTAAATTTTCAGCGTTTCATAGATTTTGAATGCGTCCACAGTTCAGTATTTGTGGCGTCTGGCAAATTTTGCGAGCGCTACGCACTCGGTCGCGGGCAAGCGCGCTCCTACGTGCCGTGTCGGTAGCTGTCGCGTAACTTTTACACCCCTGTGACTGTCATATCGCCAAATCAAGCATGCAGGGACACCCCTTGAACAGACGATGGCTGGTGCCGTTCTACCTGTGGGCCACGCTGGGCCTGGCCGGCTGTGCACAGCGCAGTGTGCACGACGAGCCCAGCCAGGCCCTGCCGGCGGCGCAGTCGAGCTTCGGCCGTTCGATCCAGGCGTTGGCGCAGGCCCATGAGGGGCGTTCGGGCTTTCGTCTGCTGGCCAACAGCGGCGAGGCGTTCAGCGCCCGCGCCGAGCTGATCCGCATGGCCCGCACCAGCCTGGACCTGCAGTACTACATCGTGCATGACGGTCTGAGCACCCGCACCCTGGTGGAAGAACTGCTCAAGGCCGCCGACCGTGGCGTGCGCGTGCGCATTCTGCTGGATGACACCACCACCGATGGCCAGGACCAGACCATTGCCACTCTGGCGGCGCATCCACAGATCCAGATCCGCCTGTTCAACCCACAGGAGCTGGGTCGCGAAACCGGTGTGACGCGCAGTGTCGGGCGCTTGCTGAACCTGTCGCGCCAACACCGGCGCATGCACAACAAGCTGTGGCTGGCCGACAACAGTGTCGGCATCGTCGGTGGGCGCAACCTGGGCGATGAGTATTTCGACGCCGAGCCCAATCTCAACTTCACCGATGTCGACCTGCTCGGCGCGGGCCCGGTGGCCGAGCAGCTCGGACACAGTTTCGATCAGTACTGGAACAGCCGGCTGAGCAAGCCCATCGACGGCTTCATGTATTTCTTGCCCAGCCACCACGATTTGAGCAAGGCGCGCCGCAAGCTGGCCAGGTCACTGGAGCAGTCGCACAAGCAGCACAGGCAGCTGTACGAGCGGCTGATGACCTACCAGACCGAACCGCGCCTGCAGACCTGGCTGCAGCAATTGACCTGGGCGCACAGCCAGGTGCTGTGGGATGCACCGACCAAAGTGTTGTCGCAGGGCGAACCGGACCCGCACTTGCTGTTGACCACCCAGCTCGGCCCGGAACTGGCCAGTGTCAAACAGGAACTGATGCTGGTCTCGGCCTATTTTGTGCCGGGCGAGCAAGGCCAGGCCTACCTGACCGGGCGCGCCGATGCCGGCGTGGCGGTCAGCCTGCTGACCAACTCGTTGGAGGCCACCGATGTGCCGGCCGTGCATGGCGGCTATGCGCCCTATCGCCAGGGCCTGCTGGAGCATGGCGTGAAACTGTTCGAAATGCGCCGCCAGCCCGGTGACCCGTCGGCCATGGGGCGTCGCCAGTCATCGTTGTTCGCCAGCCCGTCGCTGGTCAGCAGCGGCTCGGACTCCAGCCTGCACAGCAAGGCGATGATTTTCGACCGACAGAAAATGTTTGTCGGCTCGTTCAATTTCGACCCGCGCTCGGTGCTGTGGAACACCGAGATCGGCATTCTGGTCGACAGTCCGCCGCTGGCCGAGCAACTGCGGGGCCTGACCCTGGAAGGCATGTCGCCGGAGCGCAGTTACCAGGTGCGTCTGGAAAACGGCCAGCTTGTCTGGGTCACCGAAGACAATGGCCACCTGCACACCTTGCGCAAGGAGCCGGGCGACTGGTGGCGGCGTTTCAATGCCTGGATGAGCCAGGCCATCGGCCTGGAGCGCATGCTGTAGCCGCGGTAGGCTTTAGCCGCGAAGGGCTTCCCGGCTAAAGCCGGTCCTACAGGCTAAAGCCGGTTCACAGGCTAAAGCGGATCGCCGTCCGACCGGTCCTGCGGGCTCAAACCGGCGCCGGCTTGTCGCCAAACGCCCCCTGGCGCAGCAACAGCACCACCAGGCCAAAAGCGCCGGCGGCCATCAGCCACGGCAGGGTGTGGCCGCTGACCCACTGGCTGCCCGCGCCGGCCACCAAGGGGCCGAGCAGACAACCGATGCCCCATAGCTGCGCGACATGGGCGTTGGCACGCACCAGCGCATCATCGCGGAAACGCTCGCCGATCAGGATCAGCGACAGGGTGAACAGCCCGCCGGCGCTGGCGCCGAACAGCACCCACACCGGCCAGATCAATACCGTGTGCATGAACACCGGCACCAGCAGGCTGGAGATCAACAGCATCACTGCACAGCCAGTAAACAGGGTGCGCCGCGACATGCGGTCGGCCAGCAGGCCGATGGGCAACTGCAACAGCGCATCGCCCACCACCACCGTACTGACCATCAGTAGCGCGATGTCGGCCGTGAACCCCTGGCGCAGGCAGTACACCGGCAACAGGGTCAGAATCATCGCTTCGAAGGCTGCGAACAGCGACACGGCCCAGGCGATTGCCGGAATGTTGCGGCAGAAGGCGAACAGGTCATTGAAGCTCACATGGCAAGCTTCGGTGCTGGGTGCGCCGCTGCGGCCCAGGAGCAGAAACGGTGAAACGATCAACAGCCCCACGCCGATCCAGAAGCCGTAGTCGGCTTCGGTGCCGATCCAGCCCAGAAACAACGGGCCGCTGAGCTGGCTCAGGGCATAGGTGCTGCCATACAGGGCCACCAGGCGTCCGCGCAAACGCTCGATCACCAACTGGTTGATCCAGCTTTCGCCCAGTACAAAGACGATGGTCAGGATCAGCCCGAGCATCAGGCGCAGCACCAGCCACACCGGGTAATACGGCAGCAGTGCCAGCAGCCCGACCGACAGCGCGCCGCTCCACAGGCACAGGCGCATCAGGTGTGCCGTGCCGAAGCGCGCCGCCAGCCGGCTGGCCAGCCCGGCGCCCAGCAGTACACCAATGGCCGGCATGGCCGCCATGACACCGATGGCAAAGCTGCCATAGCCCCAGCCTTCAAGGCGCAGCGACACCAGCGGCATGCTCACGCCAATCGCCAGACCGACGCTCAGGACCGAGGCCAGTACGGCAAAATAGGTACCCCACGGCATTGACCGCTCCAACAGATAAAAAGGATGCCCAAAAAAATCGCCCGGCCCGTGCACGATGCACAGGCCGGGCGACAGGGGGATTACAACTTGATCCAGGTCGCTTTCAGCTCGGTGTACTTGTCGAAGGCGTGCAGCGACTTGTCGCGGCCGTTGCCCGACTGCTTGAAGCCACCGAACGGCGCGGTCATGTCGCCGCCGTCGTACTGGTTGACCCACACGCTGCCGGCGCGCAGGGCCTTGGCGGTCAGGTGCGCCTTGGACAGGTCCGAGGTCCAGACCGCAGCCGCCAGCCCGTACTGGGTGTCGTTGGCGATGCGGATGGCTTCTTCGGCGCTGTCGAAGGTGATGACCGAGAGCACCGGGCCGAAGATTTCTTCCTGGGCGATCTTCATGGCGTTGTTGACGCCGTCGAAGATGGTCGGCTCGACATACGTGCCGCCACTCTCTTCCAGGATACGCTTGCCACCGGCGACCAGTTTGGCGCCATCGGCGTGCCCGGCCTCGATGTAGCCCAGCACGGTGTTCATCTGCTGGGTGTCGACCAGTGCGCCGACCGTGGTCGCAGGGTCCAGCGGATTGCCCGGCTTCCAGGCCTTGAGGGCCTCGATCACCAGCGGCAGGAACTGGTCCTTGATCGAGCGCTCGACCAGCAGGCGCGAGCCTGCGGTGCACACCTCGCCCTGGTTGAAGGCGATGGCGCTGGCGGCGGCTTCGGCGGCGGCCTGCAGGTCCGGGGCATCGGCGAACACGATGTTGGGGCTCTTGCCGCCGGCTTCCAGCCAGACGCGCTTCATGTTCGACTCGCCGGCGTAGACCATCAGTTGCTTGGCGATCCTGGTCGAGCCGGTGAACACCACGGTGTCGACGTCATTGTGCAGGGCCAGCGCCTTGCCCACGGTGTGGCCATGACCCGGCAGCACGTTGAGCACGCCGGCCGGAATGCCGGCCTCGATGGCCAGTTGCGCGATGCGAAGGGCGGTCAGCGGCGACTTCTCCGAAGGCTTGAGGATCACCGAGTTACCGGTCGACAGCGCAGGGCCCAGTTTCCAGCACGCCATCAGCAGCGGGAAGTTCCACGGCACGATGGCGGCGACGACACCGACCGGCTCGCGGGTCACCAGGCCCAACTGGTTGTGTGGGGTGGCGGCGACTTCGTCATACAGCTTGTCAATGGCCTCGCCGCACCAGCTCAGGGCCTGGGCAGCGCCTGGAATGTCGATGCCGGACGAGTCGCCGATCGGCTTGCCCATGTCGAGGGTTTCCAGCAGGGCGAGCTCTTCGACATGCTGGCGGATCAGGCCGGCAAAGCGGATCATGGTCGACTTGCGCTTGGTCGGCGCCAGTCGCGACCAACTGCCGGCGTCGAACACCTTGCGGGCACTTTCGACCGCCTGTTGGGCGTCGGCGCTGTCGCAACTGGCCACCTTGGCCAGCAGCCGGCCGTCGACCGGGCTGATGCAGTCGAAGGTGGCACCGGAGGCGGCATCGGTGTACTGGCCCTGGATGAAGGCGCGGCCTTCGATCTTCAGGTCGCGGGCGCGTTGTTCCCAGTCAGCAAGCGTCAAGGTGGTCATACGCATGTCCTCTTAGTGTTCGATGATGGTCTGGCTGCAGGAGTCTAAAACAGCCATGAGCGTTCGCCACCCTAAACCAGCGACCGGCAAAAAATCCAATATATTTGACAGAAATGGTTACAAAAGCAGCCTTTGTTTAATTTATTGAACGGCCGATCAGAGGCATCATCGGCCTTTCGCCTGACTCAATTACAACCACCGCGCACCACACGCTTGCCAAGGGGATCTGCATGACCATTCAAACCATCGTCGATTTCAGCGAAGCCGGCACGCCTGCCGAACGTTATCGTCCCGCCCCGGAAAAAATCCTCAAGGGCGACCCGCAGCAGACCGTCTACAACCACTACAACAGCCCGTGCGAGCAATTCAATGCCGGGGTGTGGGAAGGCGAGCCCGGCCAGTGGCAGGTCAGCTACACCGAGCACGAATACTGCGAGATCGTCCACGGTGTCTCGGTGCTGCGCGATGAAAACGGCCAGGCCAAGACCTTGCGCGCCGGTGACCGCTTCGTGATTCCGGCGGGTTTCAAGGGCACTTGGGAGGTGCTGGAAACATGCCGCAAGATCTACGTGATTTTTGAAACAATGGATATAAATAAGTAACGCATACCCGGTGCTGCACAGAAGGATGATGCTCACGTATCCGAATCAACGGACCCTCCCTCAACAAGGAAGATGAGCATGAGCGACGAATTCACCGAAGCCAATGAAAAGGTCAACCAGCAGCTGCAATATCTGGTTGGCAGCTGGTACGTCACTTCTGTCAAAGCCTATGTCATGCAATTGACCGGCTTTGAGCAGGTGTGGGCCCCTGATGATTACCCGACCGGCGAACCTGACATTCGCCGTCTGGGCATCCTGCTCGACTGGCGAGGCAGGATTGCCGGCTTCAAGGTTGGCTGATTCGGCAACCGGCCACACAAGAGATGCGCATCGCAAGATGCGCATCTTTTTTTTGGCTGAGCAATCCGGCAACCCACCAGGAAACATATCGCAAGATTTGCGCATTTTCTGAAACAACACATATAGATAAGTAACGCCTTTACAGGGTCATGAAGGAGGACTCTGAAGGTGTCCTGACTGATGGACGTACCTTTCAAGGAAGATAGAAATGAACAACAACAATGATTTGGCTCAGACCCTTCAACACCTGATTGGCAGTCGCTATGTACCTTCGCTCAAGGCCTATATCAGCGAACTGACCGGTGTCCCGGATGTAGCCGGTCCCGGTGAAACTGACACAAAAGGCCGCCCTGACCTCAATGCAGACGGTCGCCCTGACGGTGTACCGGGCGAAATCGACGGCAAGGGTCGTCCTGACCTCAACGCAGACGGTCGTCCTGACGGTGTACCGGGCGAAATCGACGGCAAGGGCCGTCCTGACCTCAACGCAGACGGTCGCCCTGACGGTGTGCCGGGCGAAGCCGACGCAAAAGGTCGTCCCGATCTCAGCGCAGACGGTCGCCCTGACGGTGTGCCGGGCGAAGCCGACGCAAAAGGTCGTCCCGATCTCGGCGCAGACGGTCGCCCTGACGGTGTGCCGGGCGAAGCCGACGCCAAGGGTCGTCCCGATCTCGGCGCAGACGGTCGCCCTGACGGTGTGCCGGGCGAAGCCGACGCCAAGGGTCGCCCAGGAGGTGATGTCAGCCGCATTACCGTAGAGATCGACGCAGCAAGGCGTGTTACCCGCTTTGGTTTTGCCTGATCGTCCTGGCTGAACAGCATGAAAAAGGCCTGTATATGTCTATACGGGCCTTCCTCTGTAAACGAAACCAATGACCGGGCTTTCTTTGCGTCAGGCCTTGGGTACGATGAGCCTGCGGCAGCAAATATAAATAAATAACGCACCCACAGGGCGCTAAAAGAGGAATCTGAGAATGCCCGAATGGATGGGCACCTATCTCTTTTCAAGGAAGATCAAAATGACTAACGAAGAAATCACCCAAACCCTGAGCTATCTGGTTGGCAGCCGTTATGTGCCGGCGGCAAGGGCCTACATCAGCGAGCTGACCGGTCGCGATCGGGTCCACGGTCCTCGTGATATCACCACCAGGGAATACGACGTGAATCGTATTACCGTGCAGGCCGATGCCGATGAAGCCATCACCGGCTTCAGCTTTGGCTGATCACGTTTCTGCCTGAACCAAAAAAGGCCCGTATCTCGCGATACGGGCCTTTTTTGTGAAAGCCAAAATCAATTACTTGATTTTGCCTTCCTTGTAGATCACGTGCTTGCGAACAACCGGATCAAATTTCTTGATCTCGATTTTGTCCGGAGTAGTACGCTTGTTCTTGTCGGTCGTGTAGAAGTGACCGGTGCCGGCGCTCGAAATCAAACGAATCAATTCACGCATGATCAGTCTCCTTAAATCTTGCCGTCGCGACGCAGGTCAACCAGGACCGCCTCGATACCGCGTTTGTCGATGATACGCATGCCCTTGGCAGAAACGCGCAGGCGAACGAAACGTTTTTCACTCTCAACCCAGAAGCGGTGATGCTGCAGGTTTGGCAGGAAACGACGACGGGTTTTGTTGTTTGCGTGGGAAATGTTATTCCCGGTTACCGGACCCTTACCGGTAACTTGACAGACTCTCGACATGCCTCAGCCCTCTAAAACCACATGCCCAACCCGGCATGGGTTGGCCGCTTAATCTCTCAGTCATTCGGCGCATGGTGCGCCGCGTTTCTTCAAGGGTCTTACCGACCTCACCTGATGGGTAAGGAGCCGGGCCCTAGAAAAGAGCGCTGCTTTATACCAGAAACCCCCGCAGTCAACAACAAGCAAAGTAGTTTGCGCTGCTGGAACAGGTGCCATGTCCATGCCAGCGGGCATCCACGAACAAAGTGCCATTCGTCGCATTGCATTGATTGTCGTGTGCCATGACATCGTCTAGGGTAGGTCCCCTCACCAGACTGCACCGGCAGATGGGGCCCTATCTGAACAGGAATATAGCCATGCGCCTAGCTGCACTCCCTCTTTTGCTCGCCCCATTGCTGCTGCCGGCCATGACCCAGGCCGCCAACCTGATCGTATGCACCGAAGCGAGCCCCGAGGGGTTCGATGTCGTGCAGTACAACTCGCTGACCACCACCAACGCCTCGGCCGATGTGCTGATGAACCGCCTGGTGGACTTCGATGCACAAGGCGCCAGGCTGGTGCCAAGCCTGGCCGAAAGCTGGACGGTGTCGGCCGATGGCCTGACGTACGACTTCAAGCTGCGCAGCGGGGTCAAATTCCACAGCACCGAATACTTCAAGCCGACCCGCGACCTGAATGCCGACGACGTGCTGTTCAGCTTCAATCGTATGCTCGACGCCAGCAACCCCTGGCACAAGATCGCCCAGAGCGGCTTTCCGCATGCGCAGTCGATGCAGTTGCCGGCGCTGATCAAGGCCATCGAGGCCCCTGACCCGCACACTGTGCGCTTTGTCCTCAACCGTGCCGACGCCACCTTCCTGGCGACCCTGAGCATGGGCTTTGCCTCGATCTACTCGGCCGAATACACCGCGCAACTGCTCAAGGCCGGCACGCCGGAAAAACTCAACACCCAGCCGATCGGCACCGGTCCCTTCGTGTTCAAGCGCTTCCAGAAGGATGCCGTGGTGCGCTACAGCGGCAACCCGGACTACTTTGCCGGCAAGCCGGCCATCGACACGCTGGTGTACGCCATCACCCCGGACGCCAACGTGCGCCTGCAGAAGGTACGACGTAACGAATGCCAGGTTGCCCTGTCGCCCAAGCCGCTGGACATCCAGGCCGCCAGTGAAGACCCGAACCTCAAGGTCGAGAAGACCGAAGCGTTCATGACCGCCTTCGTGGCGATCAATACCCAGCACCCGCCGTTCGACAAGCCCGAGGTGCGCCAGGCCGTGAACCTGGCCTTCGACAAGGCCAATTACCTCAAGGCGGTGTTCGAAGGCACGGCCGAAAGCGCCGCCGGCCCTTTCCCGGCCACCACCTGGAGTTACGCCAAAGACTTGCCGGGCTACGCCCACGATGTGGCCAAGGCCAAGGCCCTGGTGGCCAAGGCCGGGCTGAAGGACGGCACCAAAACCACGATCTGGACCCGCCCGTCGAGCAGTCTGCTCAACCCCAATCCCGGGTTGGGCGCGCAACTGCTGCAGGCGGATCTCAAGCAGATCGGCATCGACGCCGAGATCCGCGTCATTGAATGGGGCGAACTGATTCGCCGTGCCAAGGCGGGCGAGCATGACTTGTTGTTCATGGGCTGGGCCGGCGACAACGGCGACCCGGACAACTTCCTGACCCCGCAGTTTTCCTGCGCGGCCGTGCAGTCGGGCACCAACTTCGCCCGGTACTGCGACAAGGGTCTGGACACGCTGATCACCGATGGCAAGGCCACCAGTGACCAGGCCGCCCGCAGCAAGCTCTACCAGCAGGCCCAGGCGCAGATCCAGCAGCAAGCCCTGTGGCTGCCACTGGCCCACCCCACCGCCGCCGTGCTGACCCGCAAGGAGGTCAGCGGCTACCAGGTCAGCCCGTTCGGCCGCCAGGATTTCTACAAGGTGACGGTAAAATAACCCGGCCGCCTCGCACCACGCCAATCCTGTTGGAGCGACCAACGGTCGCGAAAGGCGTCAGCCGCAGGAGTACTACATCAGGCCGCGCTCGACCAGTGACAACGGTTCGCCATCGCCGATGATCACATGGTCCAGCACCTCGACATCGATCAGCGCCAGCGTCTCCATGAGCCGCTTGGTCAGCTCGATGTCGGCCCGGCTGGGCTCGCTGACGCCCGAGGGGTGGTTGTGGCACAGGATCAGGCTGGCGGCGTTGTGCGCCAGGGCGCGCTTGACCACCTGGCGAGGGTGAACGTACGCGGCATTGATCGAGCCATGAAACAGCACTTCGAAGGCCAGCACCCGGTGCTTGCTGTCCAGGAACAGGCAGCCGAACACTTCATGGGGTTCGTGGCGCAACAGGGACTTGAGGTAGCGGCGCACCTGATCGGGGTTTTCCAGGGCCGAATCACGGCGCAGGGTTTCGGCCATGTGCCGGCGCGCCATTTCCAGCACCGCCTGCAACTGGGCGAACTTGGCCGGCCCCAGCCCCAGGTGCGCGCTGAACGCTGCCAGGTCCGATTCCAGCAGGGTGCGCAGGCTGCCGAACTGGCCCAGCAAGTGGCGGGCCAGGTCGACCGCGCTGTGCCCGGCCACCCCGGTGCGCAGAAAGATCGCCAGCAGTTCGGCATCGGAGAGGCTGGTCGCCCCCATGCTCAGCAATCGCTCGCGGGGACGCTCCGCCGCGGGCCAGTCGCGAATACTCATAACACCTCCTTGTGTTGTGCGAACACCGCCATGGACGTCGCTGTTCCATGGCAGACGCTGTGCTATCTTAGCCCATCTTTTTTGCGCGGCGACCCGGCCTGGGGAGGCGTCATCGCCATCGCGCCATTGACCAAGACAAGGCAAGCCTATGCAGCGGCTGTATCGAAAACGCATCGTTCTGGGCGTCGGCGGCGGCATCGCGGCCTACAAGAGCGCCGAACTGGTTCGCCGCCTGCGCGACCAGGGTGCCGAAGTGCGTGTCGTCATGACCCGTGGCGGGGCGGAATTCATTACCCCGCTTACCATGCAGGCGCTCTCGGGGCACCCGGTGCACCTGGACCTGCTGGACCCGGCGGCCGAAGCGGCCATGGGGCATATCGAGCTGGCCAGGTGGGCCGACCTGATCCTCATCGCCCCGGCCACCGCCGACCTGATCGCCCGCCTGGCCCAGGGCATCGCCAATGACCTGCTGACCACCATCGTGCTGGCCACTGACGCCACCGTCGCCATTGCCCCGGCGATGAACCAGGCCATGTGGCGCGACGACACGGTGCAGGCCAACACCCGACAGCTCGCCGAGCGCGGCTGGAAGGTGTTCGGCCCGGCCTCCGGCGTGCAGGCCTGCGGTGACGTGGGCTTCGGGCGCATGCTTGAGCCCGACGACCTGGCCCTGTGCGCGGCGCAGTGTTTCCAGCGCCTGAGCCTGACCGGCAAGCATGTGCTGATCACCGCCGGTCCCACCCAGGAAAACATCGATCCGGTGCGCTACATCACTAACCACAGCTCCGGCAAGATGGGCTTTGCCCTGGCCGAGGCAGCCGTTGAGGCCGGCGCCCGGGTCACGCTGATCACCGGCCCCGTGAGCCTGCCGACCCCGGACCGGGTGACGCGCATCGATGTGGTCAGCGCCCGCGACATGCTCGCGGCGTGCGAGGCAGCGATTCCGTGTGACCTGTTCATCGCCTCGGCAGCGGTCGCGGACTACCGACCTGAAGTCATCGCCCCGCATAAACTCAAGAAAGATCCTACGAACGGCGACGGCTTGCTGCTGCAGATGGTCCGCAACCCGGACATTCTGGCCACCATTGCCACCCGTCCCGATCGTCCGTTCAGTGTCGGTTTTGCCGCCGAGACTGAACACTTGCTCGACTATGCTGCACGCAAGCTCAAGGACAAGAATCTCGACCTGATCGTCGCCAACGATGTGGCCAACCCCAGCATCGGCTTCAACAGCGAGGAAAATGCCTGCAGCGTGATCGACCGGGCGTTGCACGCAACGCTCTTTGCCCAGACCAGCAAGGGCAAGATTGCCCGCCAGCTGATCACCTTTATCGCAGAACGCATGAATCAGGCCTGACTACGAATGCACGCTCTACAAGCCAAGATCCTCGACCCTCGCATCGGCAGCGAATTTCCTCTTCCGGCCTACGCCACCGGCGGCTCGGCAGGCCTCGACCTGCGCGCCATGCTCAAGCAGGACACGGTCCTGGAGCCGGGCCAGACCCTGTTGATTCCTACCGGGCTTTCGATCTACATCCAGGACCCGGGCCTGGCGGCCATGATCCTGCCGCGCTCGGGACTGGGCCACAAGCACGGCATCGTGCTGGGCAACCTGGTCGGGTTGATCGACTCCGACTACCAGGGCGAACTGATGGTCTCGTGCTGGAACCGCGGCCAGACGCCGTTCACCATCGCCATCGGCGAGCGCATTGCGCAACTGGTGCTGGTGCCGGTGGTGCAGGCGCATTTCGAACTGGTCGATGAATTCCAGCAGACCGAGCGCGGCGCTGGCGGCTTCGGTCACTCCGGCAGCCACTGAGTCTCGATCGCGGCAACAATGCCCGGCATCAGTACCCATGAATGGAGAGCAGTCGGGTGAAAGGCAGTCAGCTCAGCACCGCCACGCAGTCAGCAGCACACCGCCCGGCGCCGGCTTCGACGGGTCTGCACGCCCTGCTGCCCGGCCTGGTTCCGGCGCTGATCGGCCTGGGTGCCGCTGCACTGCTGGTGGGCATCGGTCTGTCCGGCAACCCGCAGCACTATCAGCAACAGGTGCAGGCCTGGGGCAACAGCCAGGCCGCAGCGATCAACCTGGCGTTGCGCCAGATCGATGCCGACACCCGCGCGGCGGCCAGTAATCCGGCGATTGCCCGGCTGGTACAGGGCAGCGATCCGCTGGCCCTGAAAGCGGCGCAGGCACAGTTTCTCTACTGGGACGGCCTGGTCGGTGCACGGATCAACCCCAGGGGGCTGGCCGATACCGATGAGCAAGCACCGGTGCCGGTGAGCTTTTCCACCCTGGACATGCTCAACAAGACCATTCAGGGCCAGCCACCGGCGCCCGAGGCGCGCCAGGTCGGCGAGCGCTGGGTGATCTACAGCGCCGCTGTCGTACGTGATGCCCCAGGCAATCCGCCCGGCGGCACGCTGCTGCTGGCCTTTGATATCCAGCGCCTGCTCGGTGCCTTGCCGCCGATACCCGCCGAGGCCGGCCAGGTCACGCTCAGCCAGCAGTTCGGCAACGGGCCGCGTCAGGTCTTTGTCCAGCGCGGCCAGGCCAATGGCGATCAGGCCGCAAGCTTTGACACCGGCTACCCCGGCTGGCAATTGCAGTTCGCCCCGGGTCCGGCCCTGCAAGGCTCGCCGCCCTGGCTGCTGCTGGCGCTGGCGGCCCTGCTGGCGCTGGTTGGCATCGTGCTGGGCCTGTACCTCAATGAGCGCGCCCTGCAACGCCGCATCAGCGCCGATGCCCGGCAGCTCGATCAACTGCTGCAAGAACTCTCTGGCGGAAAAACCGTCAAATCATTCGGTCTGAGCCTGCCTGCCCTTGAAGGCCTGGCTCAGGCCCTCGCCCGTTTTTCGCTGCGCGGCCCGCATACCGGCGTGCCCGGCACGGTGCGCAGCGACAAGACCGGCCCCGCACCCGGCATCACTGAAGGCAGCGTTGCAGTATCGCCACCGCCCACCGTCCCTGACGATGACCTGCGCGATCCGCTGTTCCAGGATACCGATATTCTCGATATCGACATTCTCGACGACAACCAGAACTTCCTGAGATCGGAGCTCTCCCCCCCAATGAACAGCCCAGCATCCGTGGCACCCCAGCTACCTGACACCATTTTTCGCGCCTATGACATCCGCGGCGTGGTCGGTGATACTCTTCACGCTGAAACCGCCTACTGGATCGGCCGCGCCATCGGCGCCCAGAGCCTGGCCGAGAACGAACCCAACGTCAGCGTCGGCCGCGACGGTCGCCTGTCGGGGCCTGAGCTTGCGCAGCAACTGATCAAGGGCCTGTACGACAGCGGCTGCCACGTCAGCGACGTTGGCCTGGTGCCGACGCCGGCCCTGTATTACGCCGCCAACGTGCTGGCCGGCAAGACCGGTGTGATGCTGACCGGCAGCCACAACCCCAAGGACTACAACGGCTTCAAGATCGTGATCGCCGGCGACACCCTGGCCAACGAGCAGATCCAGGCCCTGTTGCAGCGCATTCGCAGCAATGACCTGCCGACCGGGCAAGGCAGCATCACCCAGGTCGACATCCTCGACGGCTATTTCAAGTACATCAAGAACGACATCAAGCTGGCCCGCAAGCTCAAGGTCGTGGTCGACTGCGGCAACGGTGCGGCCGGTGTGATCGCTCCGCAATTGATCGAGGCGCTGGGCTGCGAGGTGATCTCGCTGTTCGCCGAAGTCGACGGCAATTTCCCCAACCACCACCCGGACCCGGGCAAGCTTGAAAACCTGCAGGACCTGATCGCCAAGGTCAAGGAAACCGGTGCCGACCTGGGCCTGGCCTTTGACGGTGACGGCGACCGCGTGGGTGTGGTGACCAACGAGGGCAACGTGGTCTATCCCGACCGCTTGTTGATGCTGTTTGCGCTGGACGTGCTGGAGCGCAATCCGGGCGCTGAAATCATCTTCGACGTCAAATGCACCCGTCGCCTGACCCCGCTGATCGAAGCGCATGGTGGTCGCCCGGTGATGTGGAAGACCGGTCACTCGCTGATCAAGAAGCAGATGAAAAAGAGCGGTGCCCTGCTGGCTGGCGAAATGAGCGGGCACATCTTCTTCAAGGAGCGCTGGTTCGGCTTCGACGACGGTATCTACAGTGCCGCGCGCCTGCTGGAAATTCTCAGCCAGAAGGCCGAAGACGCCGAAACGCTGTTCGCCTCGTTCCCCGAGGACATTTCCACCCCGGAAATCAATATCAAGGTGACCGACGTCACCAAGTTCAGCATCATTGAAGCCCTTGAAAAGGACGCTCAATGGGGCGATGCACAGCTGACCAGCATCGATGGCGTGCGGGTCGACTACCCGCAAGGCTGGGGCCTGGTGCGTGCGTCCAACACCACGCCGGTGCTGGTGCTGCGCTTCGAAGCCGAGACCGAAGCTGAATTGCAGCGCATCCAGGGCGTCTTCCACACCGAGCTCAAGAAAGTTGCGCCGGACCTCGAACTGCCGTTCTGATTGTTTTGACCTTTGACAGGAGCCCCGAATGACCCTCGATCGTGATGCCGCCACCAACGTTGCCAAGGTATTGTCCGAAGCACTGCCGTACATCCGCCGCTTCGTCGGCAAGACACTGGTCATCAAGTACGGCGGCAACGCCATGGAGAGTGAAGAGCTCAAGACCGGCTTTGCCCGCGACATCGTGTTGATGAAGGCGGTTGGCATCAACCCGGTTGTGGTGCACGGCGGCGGGCCGCAGATCGGTGACCTGCTCAAGCGCCTGTCCATCGAAAGCCACTTCATCGATGGCATGCGCGTCACCGACGCCCAGACCATGGATGTGGTGGAAATGGTGCTGGGCGGCCAGGTCAACAAGGACATCGTCAACCTGATCAACCGTCATGGCGGCAGCGCCATCGGCCTGACCGGCAAGGACGCCGAGCTGATTCGTGCGAAAAAGCTCACCGTGACCCGCCAGACCCCGGAAATGACCAAGCCCGAGATCATCGACATCGGTCATGTGGGTGAGGTGGTCGGGGTCAACACCGACCTGCTCAACATGCTGGTCAAGGGTGACTTCATTCCGGTGATCGCACCGATCGGCGTCGGTCCTGAAGGTGAGTCGTACAACATCAATGCCGACCTGGTGGCCGGCAAGGTGGCCGAGGCGCTCAAGGCCGAGAAACTGATGCTGCTGACCAACATTGCCGGCCTGATGGACAAGCAGGGTCACGTGCTGACCGGCCTGACCACCGAACAGGTCGACAGCCTGATCGCCGACGGCACCATCTACGGCGGCATGCTGCCCAAGATCCGTTGCGCACTCGAAGCGGTGCAAGGCGGGGTGCACAGCTCGCACATCATCGACGGCCGTGTGCCTAATGCGGTGCTGCTGGAGATCTTCACCGACAGCGGCGTCGGCACCCTGATCACCAACCGCAAGCCTCGCGGCTGACGGTCGAGGGTCTGAAAGCCCCGCCTGCGCAAGCCGGCGGGGCTTTTTTGTGGGTGCGCCACCTTGGCGCCGCGCCAAGCAGGGGACCTGTGGGAGGCGGCTTGCCGGCGATCGAGTGCGTAGCGCTCGCAGAAATCCTGGAAACGCTGAAATTTTACGACTGCTAAGGCACTCGGTCGCGGTGGTTCGGCATTCGGGCAAGCGCGCCTACTGCAGCAGCTTCTGCACCCGCGCCCGGTCCACGGCAAACGTGGCTTCGGCCTCTTGCCGGCTCTGCTGGTAGCGCAGGATGCCGGCCTGCAGTGCCTGTTGCCGGGTGCGCAGGTCCTTGAGTTGGTCGAGTAGCGTTTGTGGCACCGGGCGCCCGGCGCGCTCGTGGTCGGCCGCCTGGCCCTGCAAACTGGCCTGCTGGGCAGACAGCCCCTGGATATTGCCCTGGGCCACGCCGATCAGTGCATCGAGCTCGGCCAGCCGGCGTGCCCTGGCGCGGTCTACATCATCCAGGCTGCTGTATTGCTGCAACAGCTGCGCATCGGCACTGGCCTGGGCCCTGGTGGCTTCGGCCTGGCGGATTTCCTGGGCGGTGGGGGCCGGCGGCACGATCTGCACCACGCGGCCACGGGCATTGAGAACCTGATAGCCCTTGCCGATGTACTCGGACGGGACGCCCTGGCGGTCCATCACGATGACGCCACGGCTGTCGACGTAGCGGTAGAGCAGGATTTCGGGCGGCTCGGCGGCCAGGGCAGGCCCCTGGAGCGAAGCGCCAAGCCATAGCAGCAGGCCTGCCGCACCCAGACGAGCCTGGCGCATCGGTCGCACTTGCAGTTGCCAGGCCCCGGCCATAGGCCTCCTTAAATCCCGAACTGCGCCCGGTAGTCCTCGACGGCCGGCAGGTACTGCTTGAGCTGCGGATCGTCGGCCAGAAACTCCAGGACCTGGTTCAACGAGACGATGCTGACCACCGGGATGCCGAAGTCACGCTCCACTTCCTGGATTGCCGACAGCTCGCCGTTGCCGCGCTCCTGGCGGTTGAGGGCGATCAATACACCGGCCGCCGTGGCCTGCTGGGCCTGGATGATCTGCATGACTTCACGGATGGCGGTGCCAGCGGTGATCACGTCGTCGATGATCAGCACATTGCCGGCCAGGGGCGCGCCTACCAGGCTGCCACCTTCGCCGTGATCCTTGGCTTCCTTGCGGTTGAAGCACCACGGCAGGTCGCGGTCATGGTGCTCGGCCAGTGCCACGGCCGTAGCGGCGGCCAGCGGAATGCCCTTGTAGGCCGGGCCGAACAGCACGTCGAAGGCCAGGCCGCTGTCGACCACGGCAGCCGCGTAGTAACGCCCGAGCCGCGACAGGGCCGAGCCGCTGTTGAACAGGCCGGCATTGAAGAAGTAAGGGCTGGTACGCCCGGACTTGAGGGTGAACTCACCGAAGCGCAATACGCCGCGATCAATGGCAAAACGAATGAAATCGCGTTGGTACGCCTGCATGAAAAAGCCTCGAAAGCATGGATTTAGCTAATTGACTTGACCTCGGGTATCATACACGCACGTGATTTTTGGGGCCATTTATGCGGATCATCAGTGTGAACGTAAATGGCATTCAGGCTGCAGTCGAGCGTGGTTTGCTCAGCTGGCTGCAAGCCCAGAATGCCGACGTCATCTGTCTACAGGACACCCGCGCCTCCACCTTTGAACTGGATGATCCAGCCTACCAGCTGGATGGCTACTTCCTTTACGCGTGCGAAGCCGAAGTACCCGCCCAGGGCGGTGTGGCGCTTTACTCGCGTTTGCAACCAAAGGCGGTAATCAGCGGCCTGGGCTTCGAAACAGCCGACCGCTACGGGCGTTACCTGCAGGCCGATTTCGACAAAGTCAGTATTGCCAGCCTGTTGATGCCTTCGGGCATGAACGGCGACGAAGACCTGAACCAGAAGTTCAAGCTCATGGACGACTTCGGCAAGTACCTGGACAAGCAACGCCGCAAGCGTCGCGAATACATCTATTGCGGTTCGCTGTATGTCGCGCAGCAGAAGCTCGACATCAAGAACTGGCGCGACAGCCAGCAGTCGCCGGGCTTCCTGGCGCCTGAGCGTGCCTGGATGGACGAGATCGTCGGCAACATGGGGTACGTGGACGCCCTGCGCGAAGTCAATCGCGAAGGCGACCAGTACAGCTGGTGGCCGGACAGCGAACAGGCCGAGATGCTCAACCTGGGCTGGCGCTTCGACTACCAGATCCTGACGCCGGGCCTGCGCCGCTTCGTGCGCAGCGCACGCCTGCCGCGCCAGCCGCGTTTCTCGCAGCACGCGCCGCTGATCGTGGACTACGACTGGACACTGACCATCTGACCACGGGTCAATGTCCATTCGACAAAAAGCCGACATGATGTCGGCTTTTTATTACCCGCAGATTGTAGGTCTCACGCGGGCAATCAGTCCGCCAGCGCCGCGCGCTGCAGCTCGAAGATCTCGTCCATGCCCTTGCGGCCCAGTTCCAGCATGGCGGTGAGCTCTTCAGGCTGGAACGGCGCGCCTTCGGCGGTGCCCTGGATCTCGATGAAACCGCCGGCGCTGGTCATGACCAGGTTCAGGTCGGTCTCGGCCGCAGAGTCCTCGAGGTAGTCCAGGTCCAGGACCGGCTCGCCCTTGTAGATACCCACGGACACGGCGCCGACCATCTGCTTGAGCGGATCGCCGGCTTTCAGGCCACCGCGCTTCTTGATCAGTTTCAGGGCATCGATCAGCGCCACCATGGAACCGGTGATCGAGGCGGTGCGGGTGCCGCCATCGGCCTGGATCACGTCGCAATCGACGTACAGGGTGATGTCGCCCAGCTTGGACATGTCCAGTGCCGCGCGCAGCGAGCGGCCGATCAGGCGCTGGATTTCCAGGGTGCGGCCGCCCTGCTTGCCACGGCTGGCCTCACGCTGGTTACGCTCGCCGGTCGAGCGCGGCAGCATGCCGTACTCGGCGGTCAACCAGCCCTGGCCCTGACCCTTGAGAAAGCGCGGGACGCCGTTTTCGACGCTGACCGTGCAGATGACCTTGGTGTCACCGAACTCGACCAGCACAGAGCCTTCGGCATGTTTGGTGTAGTTGCGGGTGATACGGATCGGGCGCAGCTGATCGGCAGCGCGACCACTTGGACGTTTCATCTGGCAATACCTGTACAGGGACGGAAAACTGCCGGGAGTATAAAGCCCATGGCTGGCGCTGGGCACATCTAAAAGTCCGCCGGGCCGTTTCAGCCGACACAAGGGCTCTGCCGCAGGCCTTGCCGGACGGTGTCGACAGCCGGGCAGGGGCCGGCGCATCAGCGGTTTGGGAGCCGGCCACGCACTGGGTTACAATCCTGCGCCTTTGCAGCCTGTCGCACGGCGTCCGCCCGGACCCACCCTTGCCCAGGACTCACGAATCAGGAGGTACACCCCATGGTGCACAGCATGACCGCCTTTGCCCGCGTCGAACGGGCCGGTGCCCAGGGCACCCTGAGCTGGGAACTGCGCTCGGTCAACCACCGTTACCTTGAGCCGCACCTGCGCCTGCCCGATGCCTTCCGTGACCTGGAAGGCGCCATTCGTGAAGCCCTGCGCCAGGGCCTGTCACGCGGCAAGGTCGAGTGCACCCTGCGCTTCGCCGAGGAAAGCGCCGGCAAGCCGTTGCAGGTCGACCGCGAGCGCGCCGCGCAACTGGTCGCTGCCGCCGAACAGGTCGCCAGCCTGATCCAGCAGCCTGCGCCGCTCAACCCGCTTGAGGTGCTCGCCTGGCCGGGCGTGCTGGTAGCCGATGCCAGCGACCCGCAGGCGCTGAACAACGAAGCCCTGGCGCTGTTCACCCAGGGCCTGGACGAACTCAAGACCGGTCGCGGCCGCGAAGGTGCAGGCCTGGCAGCGTTGCTCAACGAGCGGCTGGACGCCATTGCCCTGGAAGTCACCACACTGCGCGCCCTGGTGCCGCACATGCTGGCCGCCCAGCGCCAGAAGATTCTTGACCGCTTCACCGACATGAAGGCCGAGCTGGACCCGCAGCGCCTGGAACAGGAACTGGTCCTGCTGGCACAAAAGAGCGATGTCGCCGAAGAGCTCGATCGCCTGAGCACCCACGTCACCGAGGTGCGCCGGGTGCTCAAGGCCGGCGGCCAGGCCGGGCGACGCCTGGATTTCCTGATGCAGGAACTCAACCGCGAGGCCAATACCCTGGGCTCCAAGGCTTTCGATCCACGCAGTACCCAGGCGGCGGTCAACCTCAAAGTGTTGATCGAACAGATGCGCGAACAAGTGCAGAACATTGAGTAAGGCCCAAGCCCCCATGACCCATAGCACCGGCACCCTTTACATCGTTTCCGCGCCTTCCGGCGCCGGCAAGACCAGCCTGGTTTCGGCCCTGATCAAGGATCAGCCACAGATTCGTCTGTCCGTCTCGCACACCACCCGCGCCATGCGCCCGGGCGAAGTGAACGGGGTGAACTATCACTTCGTCGAGCGCGCCGACTTTCTGGCCATGATCGAGCAGGGCGACTTTCTCGAGCAGGCCGAAGTGTTCGGCAACCTGTACGGCACCTCGCAGAGCAGCCTGCAACAGATTCTCGACGAGGGTCACGACCTGATCCTGGAAATCGACTGGCAAGGGGCCGAGCAGGTGCGCAACCTGATGCCCGATGCGCGCTCGATCTTCATCCTGCCGCCCAGCCAGGAGGCGCTGCGCCAGCGCTTGAACAATCGTGGCCAGGACAGCGACGAGATCATCGAGGGCCGGATGCGCGAGGCGGTCAGCGAAATGAGTCATTTTGCCGCCTACGATTACCTGATCATCAACGATCACTTCGCCCAGGCCCTGGAAGACCTCAAGGCCATCTTCCGTGCCAATCGCCTGACCCAGACACATCAACAGCAGCAACACCGAGCCCTGCTGAGCCAGTTGCTGAGCTGAACCGAGCGCCGGGATGGGCACCGCCGATGGCTTGGCGCTTGAAGCTTGCCACTCCCCGCTAGTACACTACCAAGTCCGCTCGCCCATCCGGGCAACGCGCATACGCATTTGCTACGAGGAATACCATGGCCCGCGTGACTGTTGAAGACTGCCTGGAACACGTCGATAACCGCTTCGAGCTGGTCATGCTCGCCACCAAGCGTTCGCGTCAGCTCGCCACCGGCGGCAAGGAACCCAAGCTGGCCTGGGAAAATGACAAGCCTACCGTTCTGGCCCTGCGTGAAATCGCCGCCGGCCTGATCGACAACGCCGTGATCGCCGAAGCTGAAATCGTCGAAGACGAACCGTTGTTTGCCGCGTTCGAGGACGAGTCCAGCGAGGCCGTATAAGCCTATGCCGGGTCGACGTAGTGCGGCGCAGCGCAGGGGCCATCGGCAGGAGGTAGCGCTTTGCCGAGCATAGACGCCCTCGCCGAACGCCTCTCAGCCTACCTCGGCAAGGATCAGGTCAACCTGGTCCGCCGGGCGTATTTCTACGCCGAGCAAGCCCACGACGGCCAGCGCCGGCGCAGTGGCGAAGCCTACGTCACCCATCCCCTGGCGGTTGCCAGTATTCTCGCTGACATGCACATGGACCATCAGAGCCTGATGGCCGCGATGCTGCATGACGTGATCGAGGACACCGGCATCGCCAAGGAAGCCCTCAGCGCGCAGTTCGGCGAAACCGTGGCCGACCTGGTCGACGGGGTCAGCAAGCTGACCCAGATGAACTTCGAGACCAAGGCCGAAGCGCAGGCTGAAAACTTCCAGAAAATGGCCATGGCCATGGCCCGCGACATTCGCGTGATCCTGGTCAAGCTGGCCGACCGCCTGCACAACATGCGCACCCTTGAAGTGCTGTCCGGTGAAAAACGCCGGCGCATCGCCAAGGAAACCCTCGAAATCTACGCCCCCATTGCCAATCGCCTGGGGATGCACAGTGTGCGGATCGAATTCGAGGACCTGGGTTTCAAGGCCATGTACCCCATGCGCTCCTCGCGCATCGGCCAGGCCGTCAAGCGTGCCCGTGGCAACCGCAAGGAACTGGTCAACAAGATCGAAGAATCGCTGAGCCACTGCCTGGCGGTGGACGGCATCGCCGGCGATGTCAGCGGGCGGCAGAAGCACCTCTATGGCATCTACAAGAAGATGCGCGGCAAGCGCCGCGCCTTCAACGAGATCATGGACGTGTACGCGTTCCGCATCATCGTCGACAAGGTTGACACCTGCTACCGGGTGCTGGGCGCGGTGCACAACCTGTACAAGCCGCTGCCGGGGCGCTTCAAGGACTACATCGCCATCCCCAAGGCCAACGGCTACCAGTCGCTGCACACCACGCTGTTCGGCATGCACGGGGTGCCCATCGAAATCCAGATTCGTACCCATGAAATGGAAGAGATGGCCAACAACGGCATCGCCGCGCACTGGCTGTACAAGTCCAGCGACGACGAGCAGCCCAAGGGCTCGCATGCCCGCGCCCGGCAATGGGTCAAGGGCGTGCTGGAAATGCAGCAGCGCGCCGGCAACTCGCTGGAGTTCATCGAAAGCGTCAAGATCGACCTGTTTCCGGACGAGGTCTACGTCTTCACGCCCAAGGGCCGGATCATGGAGCTGCCCAAGGGCTCCACGGCCGTGGACTTCGCTTATGCCGTGCATACCGATGTGGGCAACAGCTGCATCGCCTGCCGCATCAACCGCCGCCTGGCGCCGCTGTCCGAGCCGCTGCAAAGCGGTTCGACCGTCGAGATCGTCAGTGCGCCGGGCGCACGACCGAACCCTGCCTGGCTCAACTTTGTCGTCACCGGCAAGGCGCGCACGCACATTCGCCACGCCCTGAAGCTGCAGCGCCGCTCCGAATCCATCAGCCTGGGCGAGCGCCTGCTCAACAAGGTGCTCAACGGCTTCGAGACCAGCCTGGACAAGATCGCCACCGAGCGCATCCAGGCCGCGCTGACCGAATACCGGGCACAGGTGCTCGAAGACCTGCTCGAAGACATCGGCCTGGGCAACCGCATGGCCTATGTCGTGGCACGCCGCCTGCTGGGCGACGGCGAGCAGTTGCCCAACGCCGAAGGTCCGCTGGCCATTCGCGGCACC
This sequence comes from Pseudomonas sp. Leaf127, assembly GCF_001423155.1. Classification (NCBI taxonomy): domain Bacteria; kingdom Pseudomonadati; phylum Pseudomonadota; class Gammaproteobacteria; order Pseudomonadales; family Pseudomonadaceae; genus Pseudomonas; species Pseudomonas sp. Leaf127. The sequence goes on from NZ_LMOA01000023.1 coordinate 389,416, forward strand.
GAGGGCCTGGTGCTCAGTTATGCCAAGTGCTGCACGCCGATTCCGGGCGACCCGATCGTCGGCCACCTGTCGGCCGGCAAGGGCATGGTCGTGCACCTGGAGAACTGCCGTAACATCAGTGAAATCCGCCACAATCCGGAAAAGTGCCTGCAATTGTCCTGGGCCAAGGATGTGACGGGCGAATTCAATGTCGAGCTGCGCGTCGAGCTCGAGCACCAGCGCGGCCTGATCGCGCTGCTGGCCAGCAGCGTCAACGCCGCCGATGGCAATATCGAGAAAATCAGCATGGACGAACGCGATGGTCGTATCAGCGTGGTCCAACTGGTGGTCAGTGTCCACGACCGCGTGCACCTGGCCCGCGTCATCAAGAAGCTGCGTGCATTGCCGGGCGTGACCCGTATCACGCGCATGCGTGCCTAGCCAAAGCCCCCTCAAGGAGTTCTCATGACCAAGACCGTCATCACCAGCGACAAGGCCCCTGCCGCCATCGGCACCTATTCCCAGGCCATCAAGGCAGGCAACACTGTCTACATGTCCGGGCAGATCCCGCTGGATCCCAAGACCATGGAACTGGTCGACGGTATCGAGGCGCAGATCACCCAGGTGTTCGAAAACCTCAAGTCGGTGGCCGAAGCGGCAGGCGGTTCGTTCAAGGACATCGTCAAGCTGAACATCTTCCTCACCGATCTTGGCCACTTCGCCAAGGTCAACGAGATCATGGGCACCTACTTCCAGCAGCCTTACCCGGCCCGTGCCGCCATCGGCGTGGCCGCGTTGCCGCGTGGCTCGCAGGTCGAGATGGACGCTATCCTGGTCATCGAATAAACCTCCCCGGGCGCAGCCCCTGATGCTGCGCCCACCCCGTTAAGGAAGGATTCTGCTATGCGCCGTGCGCTCGCCCTCTCGCTGTTGGCCGCACTCGTTACCGGTTGTGCCAGCCACGTCGATCGTAACCCCGACGGGACCTGGATCAACCAGACCGCCATCGATGCCGCCGTCAGGGATGGCAATCTGCGCCAGGCCCTGCTGGCCAACGGTCCCAACCTGGAATGGCAAGTCAACACCAAGGCCGGCCAGGCCTCTTACTCCAATGGTTTCGAGCTGGGTGAAGGCAAGATCACCAGCGCCGCCGACGGCAAGCTGCGCATCGACTTCTATGGCAATTTCGTCGAAGACCTGCGCGTGGACGACGGCGAACTGATCCAGGCCGCCAACGAGTCGGGCCCCGAGCAGCACTTCGTCAAGCCCAAGGCGGCGATGCCTGCCGATGCACCTCCAGGCAGCAGCTTCGAAAATGCGTTGTACGGCGCCTTCATGGGCGGCAAGTGGACCATTGTCAGTGGCGAAGGCCAGGGATCGACCGTGCAGTTCATGCCTGACGGCGCCGTGCAGGGCCTGGGTGACAACGACCGCTACGCGCTGTGCCTGGCAGGCGATTGTGCGGCCATGAGCGGCGAATACGACAGCATGTGGCTGGAGCGGGCCGAGCAGGGCGCGCCGTGGATCTTCGTGCGCAATGGCAAACGACTGGAAATCTTCCAGGCGCTCAACACCGCCGGCGCCGACGAAATGCCCCAGCTGCGTCCGGGCCAGAGCCGCTGGGTGCTCGAAAAGCAGTAACCCACGCCGCCTTTGTAGGAGCGCGCTTGCCGGAATGCCGGACCACCGCGACCGAGTGCGTAGCGCTCGCAAAATCTGCGAAACGCCACAAATTTACGACTGCTGACGCAGCCGGTCGCGGGCAAGCGCGCTCCTACGGGCGCAGCAGCGCTGCATACCCCGCCTTGTAGTCCGCGTAACGCGGTACCCAGCCCAGGGCGCGGGCGCGGGCGTTGCTGCAGCGCTTGCTGCCGGCGCGGCGCAGGGTCGCCTGCTCGGCCCACTCGGTCACCCCCAGGTATTCGCGCATCCAGGCCACCACCTCCGCCAGCGGCACCGGCGCGTCATCGACCCCCAGATAGCAGTCCTGCAGTTTTACGCCTTCGGCATCGGCCTTGAGCAGATAGGCCAGCAGGCCGGCGGCATCGTCGGCATGAATGCGATTGCCGTACACCGGCGGGTCGATCGCCACGCTATAGCCCTGGCGTACCCGGTTCGACAGGTCGCTGCGGCCCGGACCATAGATCCCGGTCAGGCGCACCACGCTGGCCGGCCAGCCACTGTCGAGCGCTACCCGTTCAGCCTCCAGCAGCACCTGGCCGGAAAAGCCGGTGGCCTCGGTGGCCGAGGTTTCATCGACCCATTCGCCCTGCTGCTGACCATAGACACTGCTGCTGGAGACGAAAATGACCCGGCGCGGCGACTGTCCGGACGCGCGCAACCAGCCGAGCGCGTGTTCAAGCCCCTCGACATAGGCGCGCCGATAGCCTGCTTCATCGCGTTCGGTGGGGGTGGCGCAGTACACCAGGTAATCGATGCCGCCGGTCGGCCAATTCATTGGCCGTTGCGGGTCGAACAGATCGCCGGCGATGCCGGTGACGCCTGCCGGCAAGGCAGCAATATCGCGTCGCAAGCCGTGCACCTGCCAACCCGAAGGGAGCAGTTGCAGGGCCAGGCGCGAGCCGATGTCACCGCAACCGGCGATCAGTAGCGAAGGGGCGGGCATTGCGTCTCTCCTCATGGAACGAAATCAAAAGCCATCATCTTTACCGGGACTTTACCGTTTAAACGCAATTTCTTCGCAGAAAGATACATTATTACTTTAGTTAACAAGAACGATTTGCAATAATGGCAGCCGTTTGTTCAAGCACCTGCGTCCGGCGCCCATGCGGCGACGCAAATGTCCTTACATCTACACTTCAGGTCCGGCCAGCATGACTCGCAATCCAACACCCGCCTCGCCAACCACGCTTCCCAGCCTGACACGCGCCTGGCGCGCTGTTGCCGCCATCGTGCTGAGCCTGATGCTCGCCCCGGCGTTCGCCGACCAGGCACCACCGGCCTCGACCAATGCCGCCGCTCCGGCTGCTGCCTCCGCTGCAACGGCCCCGGCCCCTGCTGTTGCCGCACCGACTGCGCCAGCCGCGCCGGTCAATGCCGACGCCGCCGATGCCGATGCACTGGCCGGCGAGAACAGCCTGGGCATGTCGTCCCATGACCTGTCGCCCTGGGGCATGTACCAGAACGCCGACATCGTGGTCAAAGCGGTCATGATCGGCCTGGCGATTGCTTCGATCATTACCTGGACCATCTGGATCGCCAAGGGTTTCGAGCTGCTGGGCGCCAAGCGCCGTCTGCGCACTGAAATCGCCAGCCTGAAAAAGGCCCGCACCCTGAACGAAGCCAGTGCCAGCAACGGCAAGGAAGGCACCCTGGCGCACCTGCTGGTGCACGATGCGCTGGAAGAAATGCGCCTGTCGGCCAACAGCCGTGAGCGCGAAGGCATCAAGGAGCGTGTCAGCTTCCGCCTGGAGCGCCTGGTCGCCAATTGCGGCAGGACCATGAGCATCGGCACCGGCGTGCTGGCCACCATCGGTTCCACCGCCCCCTTCGTCGGCCTGTTCGGCACCGTGTGGGGCATCATGAACAGCTTCATCGGCATCGCCAAGACCCAGACCACCAACCTGGCCGTGGTCGCCCCCGGCATCGCCGAAGCCCTGCTGGCCACGGCCCTGGGCCTGGTTGCCGCGATTCCGGCGGTGGTGATCTACAACGTGTTCGCCCGCTCCATCGCCGGCTACAAGGCCCAGGTGTCGGACGCCTCGGCGCAGGTCCTGCTGCTGGTCAGCCGCGACCTGGACCACCTGCCAGAGCCGACCGAGCGCAGCCAACAACATCCGCATCTGGGCAAGGTGGGCTAAAACGTGGGCCTGCATCTTAACGAAGGCGGCGACGATCTCGCCGAGAACCACGAAATCAACGTCACGCCGTTCATCGACGTCATGTTGGTCCTGTTGATCATCTTCATGGTGGCCGCTCCCCTGGCCACCGTGGACATCAAGGTCGACCTGCCGGCGTCCACGGCGCAACCACAGCCCAGGCCCGAGAAGCCGATCTTCCTTAGCGTCAAGGCCGACAAGAACCTGTACCTGGGCAACGACATGGTCGCCCGCGAACAGATCGGCCAGGTGCTCGATACCCGCACCCATGGCAAGAAGGACACCACGATCTTCTTCCAGGCCGACAAGGGCGTGGACTACGGCGACCTGATGGAAGTCATGAACACCCTGCGCGCCGCCGGCTATCTCAAGGTCGGACTGGTGGGCCTCGAGACGGTTGGGAAAAAATGATCACCATGCGCCAAACACTGACGCGCTATAGCGGTAGTCTGTTGTTGGTGCTGGCCGTGCATGCCATCGCGGTGCTTCTGGCCCTGCGCTGGCCGGCATCCCAGGCAATCGAATTGCCGCCGCCCGCCATGATGATCGAACTGCCGCCTCTGCCCGAGCCTCTGCCGCCACCGCCTGCGGTCGTGCAGCCGCCGACCCCGCCTGCGCCTGAGGAAGAGATTCCCATGCCAGAGGTTGTCGAGGCGCCGAAGCCGGAAATCGTCGTACCCAAGAAGGTCGAAAAGCCCAAGCCGAAACCTCAGCCGAAGAAACCGATCGAGAAGAAGCCTGAGCCGCCCAAGGAACAGCCTGTCGACGAGAAGCCGGTAGAAGCACCGCCTGCGCCGAAGATCGAGAAGGCCGCCGCGCCTGCGGCACCGCCAAGCCCGCCATCGCCACCGAGCACGGCGTTGCCAAGCTGGCAGGGTGATCTGCTGCGTCACCTGGCCAAGTACAAGAAATACCCGGAGGACGCCCGTCGTCGAGGCATGCAAGGGGTGGCGCGCTTGCGCTTTGTAGTCGACGCCGAAGGCAATGTGCTTTCGTATTCGATTGCCAGCAGTTCGGGCAGCCCGTCACTGGACCGCGCCACCATGGAGATGATCCGTCGTGCGCAACCGGTGCCCAAGCCGCCGGCAGAAGTGTTGAACAACGGATCGATCGAAATCCTGGCGCCGTTCGTGTATTCGCTGGATAAACGGTAAATCGGTTTTTTGATACACCGATGCGCCTCTGATAACGTGCGTCTATCGATTGCAGCCGCTATGCTGGGGCGCAACTACATGGACGCACGTTATGACTCTCACCGAATTGCGCTATATCGTCACGCTCGCCCAGGAACAGCACTTCGGCCATGCCGCCGAGCGCTGCCATGTCAGCCAGCCCACCCTGTCGGTCGGCGTCAAGAAACTTGAAGACGAACTGGGCGTGCTGATCTTCGAGCGCAGCAAGAGCGCCGTACGCCTGACCCCCGTCGGCGAGGGCATCGTCGCCCAGGCCCAGAAGGTTCTGGAGCAGGCCCAGGGTATTCGCGAACTGGCCCAGGCCGGCAAGAACCAGCTGACCGCCCCCTTGAAAGTCGGAGCCATCTACACCGTCGGCCCCTACCTGTTCCCGCACCTGATTCCACAACTGCACCGGGTAGCCCCGCAGATGCCGTTGTACATCGAAGAAAACTTCACCCATGTGCTGCGCGACAAGCTGCGCAACGGCGAGCTGGACGCGATCATCATCGCGCTGCCGTTTAACGAAGCCGATGTCCTGACCCTGCCGCTGTACGACGAGCCCTTCTATGTGCTGATGCCGGCCGACCACCCCTGGACACGCAAGCAGACCATCGACGCCTCGGCATTGAATGACAAAAGCCTGCTGTTGCTCGGCGAAGGCCACTGTTTCCGCGATCAGGTTCTTGAAGCGTGCCCTACACTGACTAAAGGCAGCGAGGCCGCCAGGCACACCACGGTGGAATCCAGTTCGCTGGAAACCATCCGCCATATGGTCGCCTCGGGGCTGGGCGTGTCGATCCTGCCGTTCTCGGCAGTCGACAGCCACCACTACGCCCCCGGCGTGATCGAGGTGCGGTCCCTGACGCCGCCGGCGCCGTTCCGTACCGTGGCCATCGCCTGGCGCGCCAGTTTCCCGCGGCCCAAGGCAATCGAGATCCTCGCTGATTCCGTGCGCCTGTGTTCGGTGGCCCGTCCCAAGGCACAAGCGAGCTAGGCAGGAGCGGCAAGAGCAACATGAGCGAGCTTTCCCACGTTTCGGTCACTGCCCTCAAGGGCGTCGGCGAAGCCCTGGCCGAAAAACTGGCCAAGGTCGGCCTGGAGAATATCCAGGACGTGCTGTTTCACTTGCCGCTGCGCTACCAGGACCGCACCCGCGTAGTGCCCATCGGCCAGTTGCGGCCCGGTCAGGATGCGGTGATCGAAGGCGTGGTCAGCGGCCAGGACGTGGTCATGGGCAAGCGGCGCAGCCTGCTGGTGCGCCTGGGCGACGGCAGCGGCGTGGTCAGCCTGCGTTTCTACCACTTCAGCAATGCCCAGAAAGACGGCCTCAAGCGCGGCACGCACTTGCGCTGCTTTGGCGAAGCGCGGCCCGGTGCCTCGGGCCTGGAAATCTATCACCCCGAATACCGCGCCCTGACCGGCGACGAGCCGCCGCCGGTCGAGCAGACCCTGACGCCGATCTATCCGACCACCGAGGGCCTGACCCAGCAGCGCCTGCGCCAGCTGTGCCAGCAGAGCCTGGCCATGCTCGGCCCCAAAAGCCTGCCCGACTGGCTGCCTGACGAACTGGCCCGCGACTATCAACTGGCGCCGCTCGACGAGGCCATTCATTACTTGCATCACCCGCCGGCCGATGCCGATGTCGACGAACTGGCACTGGGTCACCACTGGGCCCAGCATCGCCTGGCGTTCGAAGAACTGCTGACCCACCAGTTGTCCCAGCAACGCTTGCGTGAAAGCCAGCGTGCCCTGCGTGCCCCGGCCTTGCCGCCGGCCAGGCAATTACCCGGGCTTTTTCTGGCCAACCTGGGCTTTACTCCCACCGGCGCCCAACAGCGCGTCGGCAAGGAAGTGGCCCATGACCTCAGCCAGCACGCGCCCATGTTGCGCCTGGTGCAGGGCGACGTTGGCGCCGGCAAGACCGTGGTTGCTGCCCTGGCCGCCCTGCAAGCCATCGAAGCCGGTTATCAGGTGGCGCTGATGGCGCCCACCGAGATTCTCGCCGAGCAGCATTACATCAACTTCCAGCGCTGGCTGGAGCCGCTGGGCGTGGAAGTCGCCTGGCTGGCCGGCAAGCTCAAGGGCAAGGCACGGGTCAGTGCCATGCAGCAGATTGCCGAAGGTGCGCGGATGGTGGTCGGCACTCACGCGCTGTTTCAGGAAGAGGTGAAATTCAAGAACCTCGCCCTGGCGATCATCGACGAGCAGCACCGTTTCGGCGTGCAGCAGCGCCTGGCGCTGCGCAGCAAAGGTGTGGGCGGGGTCATGAGCCCGCACCAGTTGATCATGACCGCCACGCCCATCCCGCGCACGCTGGCCATGAGCGCCTATGCCGACCTGGACACTTCGATCCTCGACGAACTGCCGCCGGGGCGCACGCCGGTCAATACCGTGCTGGTGGCCGACAGCCGGCGCATGGAAGTCATCGAACGGGTTCGCGCCGCCTGCGCCGAAGGGCGCCAGGCCTACTGGGTCTGCACCCTGATCGAAGAGTCCGAAGAGCTGACCTGCAAGGCCGCCGAGACCTCGTTCGAAGAACTGAGCATGGCGCTGGGCGAACTGCGCGTCGGGCTGATCCACGGGCGCATGAAACCGGTGGAAAAAGCCGCGATCATGGCCGAGTTCAAGCAGGGCGCCCTGCAGCTGCTGGTGGCGACCACGGTCATCGAAGTGGGGGTGGATGTGCCCAACGCCAGCCTGATGATCATCGAGAACCCCGAGCGCCTGGGCCTGGCGCAACTGCATCAGTTGCGCGGTCGGGTCGGGCGCGGCAGTGCGGTCAGCCATTGCGTGCTGCTCTACCATCCGCCGCTGTCGCAGATCGGCCGGCAGCGGCTGGGCATCATGCGTGAGACCAACGACGGCTTCGTGATCGCCGAAAGAGACCTCGAGCTGCGCGGCCCCGGCGAAATGCTCGGTACCCGGCAAACGGGCTTGTTGCAATTCAAGGTCGCCGACCTGATGCGCGACGCCGACCTGCTGCCGGCGGTGCGTGACGCCGCCCAGGCCTTGCTCGAACGCTGGCCGCATCATGTCAGTCCATTGTTGGAACGATGGTTGCGTCATGGTCAGCAGTATGGTCAGGTGTGATCCAGGCAACGCTTTGCGAAGCTGACGAAACCCAATTTGCAGAAGCTGGTTATACTGCGCAGATTGTAGGAAATGGACACAGACCATGACAGAAGTAGCCCACGTCAATGATGCTCACCATGCCCCTTCCGTGATCCGGCAGTTGTTGGAAAAGCTGGCCATCAGCTATCGGGAAGTCTCGGATGACGCGACGCTGCCGGTGGCGCGCAAGGTCCAGGCCGTCCTGGTCGAAGACGCTGTCGGTGCTCTGTTGATCCTGTTCCCGCAAAGTCAGTTGCTGGACCTGAACCGGATCGCCGAACTGACCGGTCGCGAGCTCAAGGCCGTCTCCTTCGAGCGCCTCTCGCGCATGCTGCTCAAGCACAACCTGCAGAGCCTGCCCGGCTTGCCGGCGCTGACCAGCTCGCCGTGCCTGTACGATGACCGCTTGCTGCAAGAGCCGACCCTGCTGGTCGGTTCGGGCGAGCCGGGCCTGTTGCTGGAAATTGCCAGCGACGATTTCAAGAGCATGCTCAGCAAAGCCAGCGCCGCGCACTTCGGCCAGGTGCTCACGCAGATCAAGCCCAACCTTGATCGTCCGCACGATGACCGCGAGGAAATCACCCAGGCCGTGCACGCGTTCACCGCACGGCGCATCCAGCAGCGCCTGGAAGCGACCCTGGAAATTCCGCCGCTGGCCAGCACCGCGCAGAAAATCATCAAGCTGCGGGTCGACCCGGACGCGACCATCGACGATATCACCGGCGTGGTCGAGACCGATCCGGCTTTGGCCGCCCAGGTGGTCAGCTGGGCAGCCTCGCCGTATTACGCCTCGACCGGCAAGATCCGCTCGGTAGAGGATGCCATCGTGCGCGTGCTGGGCTTCGACCTGGTGATCAACCTGGCCCTGGGCCTGGCGCTGGGCAAGACCCTGAGCCTGCCCAAGGATCACCCGCAACAGACCACACCTTACTGGCAGCAGTCGATCTACACCGCAGCGGTCATCGAAGGCCTGACCCGCGCCATGCCGCGTGCCAAGCGTCCCGAGGGCGGGCTGACCTACCTGGCCGGTCTGCTGCACAACTTTGGCTATCTGTTGCTGGCGCACGTGTTCCCGCCGCACTTCTCGCTGATCTGCCGCCAACTGGAGGTCAATCCGCACCTGCACCACAGCTTTGTCGAGCAGCACTTGCTGGGCATCAGCCGTGAGCAGATCGGCGCCTGGCTGATGCGCTCCTGGGACATGCCGGATGAACTGGCCACGGCCCTGCGCTTCCAGCACGACCCGTACTACACCGGCGAGTATTGCGAGTACGCCAACCTGGTGTACCTGGCCGTGCAACTGCTGCGTCAGAACGGCATTGGCTCGGGTCCCGCCCAGGCCATTCCGGACGAGCTTTACGAGCGCCTGAACCTGAGTCGTGAAAAAGCCCATGAAGCCGTGAGAAAAGTGCTGGACGCCGAAGTCATGCTGCGCGAACTGGCTTCGCAGTTCGCGCACTGATCGTTTCATTCGCGCGTCTGCATTGTTGGGGCACGGGCCCATCTCGTAGGAGCGACCATCGGTCGCGAAGGCTGACGGTCAGGCACGAAAGGTGAGGTGGCTGGCCCTTCGCGACCGGTGGTCGCTCCAACAGGTTGATGGCGGTCCGGGTCACCGGTCCTACGCGGTACGCACCACCAGCCCCGGACGTGACACCACGGTGATGATCGCCAGCGCGGCGATCACCAGCCCGGGCGAGGTCGCCAGCAATACGCCCGTGGTGCCGGCACCCGCTGCCAGGATCTGCCCGGCAGCCAGAGGGCCGGCCACCGAGCCAAGGCGGCCGATCGCCACGGCGGCGCCCACACCGGTGGCGCGCACCGAGGTGGGGTAGGACGGCGGGGCCATTGCGTACAGCACCAGTTGCGCGGCCATCACGAACACGCCTGCCGAGAAACCGGCCACTGCCATCGGCACGATACCCACCGACAACCCCACACCCACCAGCGACGCCAGCAGCCCCAGGTACACGCCGATCACCACCTTCACGCCGTTGAAGCGATCCAGCAGCAATCCGCCCGACAACGAACCCAGTGCGCCGCCAATGTTGAACAGCATCTGCACCAGGCCGGCTTCAGGTTTGGTGAAGCCCTGGCCAATCAGCAACGACGGCAGCCAGTTGAGCAGCATGTACATCACCGTCAGGGTGAAGAAGTAACTGACCCACAAGGCCAGGGTGATCGGCGCACGGCTTTCACCGAACAAGGCTTTGGACGTCGAGACCCGCGCCGTGGCGTCGGCCTGCTGACGGAACACGGTCGACTCGGGCAGCAACACCAGCATCAGCGGCACCACCAGCAAGGGGGCCAGGCCGCCAATGATGAACGTCAGTTGCCAATGGTCGCCGCCCAGCATCGCCACCACCGCGGCCAGGGCGCCGCCCAGTGGCACGCCGGCGTACATGATGCTGATCGCCGTGCCACGGCGCTGCTCGCCCACCGCTTCGGCGCACAGGGCGATCAGGTTGGGCAGGGCGGCGCCCAGGCCCAGGCCGGTCATGAAGCGCACCAGCAACAGCACCGCGTAGCTCTCGACGTAGGCGGTGGCCAGGGAAAACACGCCGAACAACAGCACGGCGGCGATCAGGATTTTCTTGCGGCCGATGCGGTCGGCGATCCAGCCGCCGAAAAACGCCCCTGGCAACAGGCCGATGATCCCGGCGCTGAACACCCAGCCGAGCATCTTCGGGTCCAGCGTAAAGGTGTGGCGCAACCCGGCGGCGGCGGTGCCGGCCGCCTGCAGGTCAAACCCTTCGATAAGCGCCACGATAAAGCACAACGCGATGGTAAGCGCCGGACGGCGCAGTGAACTGTCCATGGATAAACCTCATTTGTTGTTTTTGTTGTGATCGCCAGCCTGACGTCCGCACGGTAGCAGGGTCCTGGCAGGTCTGAAAATAAGATTAACAAAGATAACTAAAAAGCAAAGTGCAAGCTGAAGGCAAGCACACGCCACAGGCCCCTGTAAAAACAGACACTTAACAGGAACGCTACAAATCAGAAAAAATAGATAACAAAATTAATGTTCGATTATCGGATATTTTCCGTTGACGACTGGACATTGCCTTCCCATTCTTGCCCGGCAGGCGACCTCGGAGCACCCACGCTTGCGCTCAAGAACAACAACAATAAGTGGACAACGGACATGCCAGACACACCTTCGAACACCGCAGGGATTCGCCCCGTTTTTCAGTTGCACCCAGGCTGCTGCCTGACCTTGCTGGGCCTGTGCAGCCCGGCGCTACAGGCCGAGGGGCTGCTGGACGACAGCCACGGCACCCTGACACTGCGCAACTACTACATGGACCGCGACTACAAGGACAATGGCGCCAAGACCGCCGCCCGGGAGTGGGCCCAGGCGTTCATCCTCAATGTCGAGTCGGGTTATACCGCGGGCGCGCTGGGCTTCGGCCTGGATGCGCGGGCGCTGGTGGGGGTCAAGCTGGATTCGTCGCCGGACCGCAGCGGCACCGAGCTGCTGCCGGTGTCTGCCAGCGACAAGCGGGCCCCGGACGATTACTCGCGCCTGGCCCTGACCGGCAAGTTGCGCTGGGCCAAGACCACGGTAAAGACCGGCGACGTGTCGATCTTTCTGCCGTTTGCGTTTGCCAGCCCGTCACGCCTGCTGCCGCAGACCTTTCGTGGCACCACGCTCAGCTCCAGGGACATTGACGGGCTGACGCTCAATGCCGGCTATATCGATCGCATCAACCGCCGCGATTCGACCTCGTACCAGAACATGACCATCGCTTCACCCAACGGGCGTTTCAACGGCGCGGCCACTACGTCGCACATGAGCTACCTGGGCGGCGATTACCAGGTCAGCAAGGACCTGAGCCTGCGTATCTACCACGCCGAGGTGGACGATCTGTACCGGCAGAGCACCCTGGCGATGCTGCATAACCTGCCAGTGGGCGAGGGCGTGCTGACCAGCGACCTGCGCAGCTTCTTCAGTGAAGAGGCGGGCAGCGCCAAGGCCGGCAAGGTCGACAACATCAATGTTTCTGGGCTGTTTTCCTACCGTTGGGGCGGGCACAAACTGGGCGTGGGCTACATGCACTCCAGTGGCGACACGGCCACGCCGTATGTGTCCGGCACCGAATTGATGGGCATGAGCGAGCTGACCATGGCTTCGGATTTTCTCAACGCCAAGGAGCGCACCTGGCAGGCCATCTACGATTACGATTTTGCCGCCCTGGGCGTGCCCGGCCTCAAGAGCCGCCTGCGTTATGTGCGTGGCGACAATATCGAACTGACCTCGCTCAAGGCCGATGACCGCAAGGAGCGCGAGTTCCAGATGGAGCTGGGCTATGTGATCCAGAGCGGTCCGCTCAAGCAGCTGGGCTTTGTGGTGCGCAAGGCCATCTACCGCAATGACTTCCCGACCGGGGCGGCGTTCCGGGATGAAAACCAGACACGTTTCCTGGCGACCTACACCTTGCCGATCTGGTGAGGTGCAGCATGAATCGCAAGGCATGACGTAAATCCCGTAGGAGCGCGCTCTGCCCGCGACCGGCTGCGCAGCAGTCGTAAATTTGTGGCGTTTAATCAATTTTTATGGCCGCTTCGCGCCCAGTCGCGGGCAAGCGCGCTCCTACACAGAATTCAATAATCAATAAAATCAATAAGTTATTTTTTTTGAGGGGCTGCGCGCATCAAGCGTTCTGATAAACCTTGCGCAGCAGCCCCAGCAGTTGCTCGCGCTCGGTGTCGTTCAGTGCGGCGGTGGAGTCCAGGTCGCTCTGCACGGCGATCTGCTTCAATTCCTTGAGCAGGGCCTCACCGGTCTTGCTCAGGAAGATCCCGTATGAACGCTTGTCTGGCTTGCAGCGCACCCGTACGGCCAGCGCCCGGCCTTCGAGCTTGTTGAGCAGCGGCACCACCTGCGGCGGCTCGATGGCCAGTGCCCGGGCCAGGTCGGCCTGCATCAGGCCGGGGTTGCGGTCAATGATCGCCAGCGCCGAGAACTGCGCCGGACGCAAGTCATGCACCGCCAGTTGCGCAATCAGGTTCTGGAACAGCTTGAGCTGCGCCCGGCGCAGGGCATAGCCGATCAGGTCGTCCAGCGCTGCATCCAGCGGCAGCGGAGCGTCGGCATCGCCTGGCACGGCATCGCGGGGAAGAGCAGCAGTGGAAAGCTTGGCCATGAGGCAAGTCCTGATTAAGTCAGTTAACAAGGCTATGCAGTTTGCCGGGATTGCCGCGTCATGGCTATCTCCACTCACCCACGAATTTTTCCCGACCTGCGCCGGGCACGAAGATGTCTGGTTAATTTGATTAATAGTTAATTGACATAACTATTTTCTCAGGCTAATTTTTGTTCAACGGCCCAAAGGCCATCCGCACAAGCCCCCACACAGAACAAGAGAGCCACCATGAGCAACTACGAAGGCCGCTGGAGCACCGTCAAGGTCGAGATCGAAGAAGGCATTGCCTGGGTCATCCTCAATCGCCCGGAAAAACGCAACGCCATGAGCCCGACCCTGAACCGGGAAATGATCGACGTGCTGGAAACCCTGGAGCAGGACGCCGACGCGGGTGTGCTGGTGCTGACCGGTGCCGGCGAGTCGTGGACCGCGGGCATGGACCTCAAGGAATACTTCCGCGAGACCGACTCCGGCCCTGAGATCCTGCAAGAGAAGATCCGCCGCGAAGCGTCGCAATGGCAATGGAAACTGCTGCGCATGTACAGCAAGCCGACCATCGCCATGGTCAACGGCTGGTGCTTCGGTGGCGGCTTCAGCCCGCTGGTGGCCTGCGACCTGGCGATCTGCGCCGACGAAGCCACCTTCGGCCTGTCGGAAATCAACTGGGGCATCCCGCCGGGCAACCTGGTCAGCAAGGCCATGGCTGACACCGTGGGCCACCGCCAGTCGCTGTACTACATCATGACCGGCAAGACCTTCGGCGGAAAAAAGGCCGCCGAAATGGGCCTGGTCAACGAAAGCGTGCCGCTGGCGCAACTGCGCGAGACCACTGTCGAGCTGGCGCGTAACCTGCTGGAGAAGAACCCGGTCGTGCTGCGTGCTGCCAAGCATGGCTTCAAGCGCTGCCGTGAACTGACCTGGGAGCAGAGCGAAGACTACCTGTACGCCAAGCTCGACCAGTCGCGCCTGCTGGACACCGAAGGCGGCCGCGAGCAGGGCATGAAGCAGTTCCTGGACGACAAGAGCATCAAGCCGGGCCTGCAGACCTACAAGCGCTGAACCTGGCGGGCGAGGGGCTGCGTGCCCTTCGCCAGACCCGCCTGTGCATTACCCGTATTCCCGATAAAGACAATAAAGAGGAATCATCATGCTCGACGTGCCCTTGCTGATCGGCGGGCAATCGCGCCCTGCCGGCGACGGTCGAACCTTCGAACGCCGCAATCCTGTGACCGGCGAAGTCGTCTCGACGGTGGCCGCCGCCACCCTCGAAGATGCTGATGCCGCCGTGGCGGCGGCCCAGGCGGCCTTTCCGGCCTGGTCGGCGCTGGCCCCCAACGAGCGGCGCACGCGCCTGCTCAAGGCCGCCGAACAATTGCAGGCCAACAGTGCGCGCTTCATTGCCGCTGCCGGTGAAACCGGGGCGATGGCCAACTGGTATGGCTTCAACGTCAAGCTCGCCGCCAATATCCTGCGCGAAGCTGCCTCCATGACCACCCAGATCACCGGGCAGGTCATCCCCTCCGACGTGCCCGGCAGCTTCGCCATGGCGCTGCGCCAGCCGTGCGGCGTGGTGCTGGGCATCGCGCCCTGGAACGCCCCGGTGATTCTTGCCACCCGTGCCATCGCCATGCCGCTGGCGTGCGGCAACACCGTGGTGCTCAAGGCCTCGGAGCTGAGTCCCGCCGTGCACCGCCTGATCGGCCAGATCCTGCATGAAGCCGGCCTGGGCGACGGCGTGGTCAATGTCATCAGCAATGCCCCGGCCGACGCCCCGGCCATTGTCGAGCGGCTGATCGCCAACCCGGCCGTGCGTCGGGTCAACTTCACCGGTTCCACCCATGTCGGGCGCATTGTCGGCGAGCTGTCGGCGCGCCACCTGAAGCCGGCATTACTGGAGCTGGGCGGCAAGGCGCCGTTCATCGTGCTCGACGATGCCGACCTGGATGCCGCCGTCGAAGCCGCTGCCTTCGGCGCGTACTTCAACCAGGGCCAGATCTGCATGTCCACCGAGCGGCTGATCGTCGACGACAAGGTCGCCGATGACTTCGTCGCCAGGCTCACCGCCAAGATCGCCACCCTGCACGCCGGTCACCCGGACGATCCGGCCTCGGTGCTCGGCTCGCTGGTCGACGTGCGTGCCGGCGAGCGCATTCTGGGCCTGATCGACGATGCCGTCAGCCACGGCGCCACCCTGGTGGCAGGCGGGCAGTGTGAAGGCAGCATTCTGCAACCGACCCTGCTTGATCACGTGACCGACCGGATGCGCCTGTACCGCGAGGAATCCTTCGGCCCGGTGGCCGTGGTGGTGCGTGCCAGCGGCGATGAAGCCCTGCTGCGCCTGGCCAACGATTCGGAATTCGGCCTGTCGTCGGCCATCTTCAGCCGCGACACCGGCCGCGCCCTGGCGCTGGCCCAGCGGGTCGAATCGGGCATCTGCCACATCAATGGCCCGACCGTGCACGACGAGGCGCAAATGCCTTTCGGCGGGGTCAAGTCCAGCGGCTACGGCAGCTTTGGCGCCAGCGCCTCAATCGACTTCTTCACCCAGTTGCGCTGGGTCACGCTGCAGAACGGCCCGCGCCACTACCCCATTTAAGCGGTCGATCCGAGCCCGGGCGGCCTTCGGTAAAGGCTACCCCTGACAACAATAAGGCGACAGCCAGAGACCGCCCGCAGGGCCGGTCTCGATGGAGGAACAGCACGTGAACCAACCCGCAATCGCCCGGACGAACCCGGCGCGTTACCGCCAGGTGTCCATCGGCCATCCCGCCGTGCAGGTGACCGAAGCAGATGGCGTGCTGCACATGCGCGCCTTGGAACCGCTGGCCGAGCGGCCGGACCGCCTGCTCGACCGCCTGCTGCACTGGGCCGAGGTGCGCCCCGACCAGACCTTTATCGCCGCCCGCGACCCGCAGGGCGGCTGGCGCGAAGTCAGCTACGCGCGGATGCTCGATGACGTGCGGGCCATTGCCCAGCACCTGCTCGGCTATGGCCTGTCGGCCGAGCGGCCGCTGGCGCTGTTGTCGGGCAATGACATCGAACACCTGCAGATCGCCCTGGGCGCGATGTACGCCGGGATCCCCTATTGCCCGGTGTCGCCGGCCTACTCGCTGCTGTCACAGGATTTCGCCAAGCTGCGCCATGTGTGCGAGGTGCTGCAACCGGGCCTGGTGTTCGTCAGCGACACCAGCCACTACCAGAAAGCCATTGATGCCGTGCTGCCGGCCGACGTGGCCGTGATCAGCGTGCGCGGCGAGCTGCCCGGCCGAACCGTGACGTCCTTTGCCCGTTTGCTCGAACAGCCCGGCGGTGCCGAGGCCGAGGCTGCCTTTGCCGCCACCGGTCCTGACACCATTGCCAAGTTCCTGTTTACCTCCGGCTCCACCAAGCTGCCCAAGGCGGTGGTCACCACCCAGCGCATGCTCTGCGCCAATCAGCAGATGCTGTTGCAGACCTTCCCGGTGTTCGGCGAGGAGCCGCCGGTGCTGGTCGACTGGCTGCCGTGGAACCACACCTTCGGTGGCAGTCATAACCTGGGCATCGTGCTGTACAACGGCGGCACCTTTTATCTGGATAACGGCAAGCCGACGCCGCAGGGCTTTGCCGAGACCCTGCGCAACCTCAAGGAGATTTCGCCCACCGCCTACCTGACCGTGCCCAAGGGCTGGGAAGAGCTGGTCAACGCGCTGGAGCAGGACGCCGAGTTGCGCGAGCGGTTCTTTGCGCGCATGAAGCTGTTTTTCTTTGCCGCCGCCGGCCTGTCGCAAAGCATCTGGGACCGCCTCGACCGGGTTGCCGAACAGCATTGCGGCGAGCGCATCCGCATGATGGCCGGGCTGGGCATGACCGAAGCTTCGCCGTCGTGCACTTTTACCACCGGCCCCCTGTCGCAGGCCGGCTACATCGGTCTGCCGGCGCCGGGCTGCGAAGTGCGCCTGGTACCGGTGGACGGCAAGCTGGAAGGGCGCTTTCGCGGGCCACATATCATGCCTGGCTACTGGCGCTCGGCGCAGCAGACTGCAGAGGCGTTCGACAGCGAGGGTTACTACTGCTCGGGCGATGCCCTGAAGCTGGCCGACCCGGCCGATCCGCAACTGGGACTGATGTTCGACGGGCGCATTGCCGAGGACTTCAAGTTGTCGTCCGGGGTGTTCGTCAGTGTCGGCCCGCTGCGCAACCGGGCGGTGCTCGAAGGCTCGCCGTATGTGCAGGACATCGTGGTCACCGCACCGGACCGCGAATGCCTCGGCGCGCTGGTGTTCCCGCGCCTGCATGACTGCCGTCGACTGGCCGGGCTCGGCGCCGAGGCCCGCGATGCCGAGGTGCTGGCCAGTGCCCCGGTACGCCAGTGGTTCGCCGCCTGGCTGCAGCGCCTGAATGCCGACGCCACCGGCAACGCCAGCCGCCTGGAATGGATCGCGCTGTTGGTCGAGCCGCCGTCCATCGACCGTGGCGAGATCACCGACAAGGGCTCGATCAATCAGCGCGCCGTGTTGCAGTGGCGTGCCGCCCAGGTCGAGGCGCTGTATCGCGGCCAGGATGACACCCTTCTGCGTGCCGGTACGCTGGCCGTCGGGGCACCGGCATGAGCCGCGCCGGCCAGTACTCGACGTTCAGCGATGTCGCGCTGTTCGACGCGGTGCGCACGCCGTGGGTCGACCTGAGCGGCGCGCTGGCGCAGGTCTCGCCCATCGACCTGGGAATCAAGGCCGGTCGCGGGGTGTTGGCCCGCGCCGGGCTCGACGGCGCCCAGGTCGACAGCGTACTGGCCGGCGCCATGGCTCAGGCCAGCTTCGATGCTTATCTGCTGCCCCGGCACATCGGCCTGTACAGCGGTGTGCCGCTGAATGTACCGGCGCTGGGTGTACAGCGCATCTGCGCCACCGGTTTCGAACTGCTGCGCCAGGCCGCGCTGCAAGTGGGCGAGGGCACGCAACTGGCGCTGTGTGTGGCGGCCGAATCCATGTCGCGCAACCCCATTGCTGCCTACACCCACCGCGACGGCTTCAAGCTTGGCGCGGGAGTGCAGTTCAAGGATTTTCTCTGGGAGGCGCTGCACGATCCGGCGCCCGGCATTGACATGATCGCCACCGCCGACCGCCTGGCCCGGCATTACGACCTGCCGCGCGATGCCGTGGACCGCTATGCCCTGCGCAGCCACCAGTTGACCCTGCAAGCCCAGGCCAGCGGTTGGCTGGCTGACGAAATCCTCAGTGTGACCCGCGAGCGCTTCGAACTGGACGGCTATCAGCCGCGCGGTATTGATCTGCCGCGTGGCGTCGACAGCGTCGAGCAGGACAGCCATCCGCGTGCCAGCAGCCTGGAGTCGCTGGCGCGGTTGCGCGCCGTGCACGAGGGCGGTGTGCAGACGGCCGGCAACAGTTGCGCGGTGGTCGATGGCGCAGCGGCGGCGCTGGTCGGGCCGGTTTCGGCCTTCGGCCGCCCGGTGCTGGCGCATCTGCGCGCCAGTGCGGTGGTCGGCGTGGCCCCGGAGCACATGGGCATCGGTCCGGCGCCGGCCATCAGCCTGTTGCTGCAACGCAGCGGGCTGCACCTGGACGACATCGGCCTGCTGGAAATCAACGAAGCCCAGGCCGCCCAGGTCTTGGCTGTGGCGCGTGCACTGGAGCTCGACAGCGAGCGGCTCAACCGCCGTGGTGGTTCGATTGGCCTGGGGCATCCGCTGGCTGCCAGCGGCCTGCGCCTGGTCCTGACCCTGGCCCGCCAGTTGCGCGACCACAATCTGCGCTATGGCATTGCCGCGGCCTGCGTGGGCGGCGGACAGGGCATGGCGATGCTCATCGAAAACCCCGACTGGCAGCGCTGACCCCCGCGCTCATCAAAAATAACTTATTGATTTTACCGGCTATTGAATTCACCGCCTGTAGGAGCGCGCTTGCCCGCGACCGGCTGCGTCAGCAGTCGTAAATTTTCAGCGTTTTCGAGATTTTGCGAGCGCTGCGCACTCGGTCGCGGGCAAGCGCGCTCCTACAGCAGCTTCAACCTTCATTGGGCAAAGGAGATTGCCATGTGGCACTACCAGCCACCGTTGCGTGACATGCAGTTCGTGATCGAGCACTGGCTCGACGCCCCGGCCACCTGGCAGCGCAGCGAGGCGTTCGGTTTTCTCGATGCGTCTCTGGCCAGTCAGGTGCTGGAACAGGCCGGGCTGTTCTGCCAGGACGTGCTGGCGCCGCTCAATGCCAGCGGTGATCGCCAGGGCTGTCGCTTCGAAGACGGCAACGTCAGCACTCCTGAAGGCTTCAAGGCCGCCTACCGCGCCTGGGTCGAGGGCGGCTGGCCGGCACTGGCATGCAGCGAGCAGCACGGTGGGCAGGGCCTGCCGCAGGTGCTCGACGCCGCCCTGCAGGAAATGCTCTACGCCAGCAACCACGCCTGGGCCATGTACACCGGCATCGTGCAGGGCGCCTGCCTGTGTTTGCAGGCGCACGCGCCGCAGTGGATTCAGGAGCGCTACCTGCCTGACCTGGTCAGCGGCCAGGCCCTGGCGACCATGTGCCTGACCGAACCGCAGGCCGGCAGCGACGTCGGCCTGTTGCGCAGCCGCGCTCAGCCGCAGGCCGACGGCAGTTACGCGCTGAGCGGCAACAAGCTGTTCATTTCCGGCGGCGAGCACGACCTGTGTGATGACATCCTGCACCTGGTGCTGGCGCGGCTGCCGGACGCGCCGGTCGGCAGCCGCGGCATTTCACTGTTTCTGGTGCCCAGGCGGCTGGACGACGGCCGCCTGAACGCCGTGCGCTGCGACGGCATCGAGCACAAGATGGGCATCAAGGGCAGCGCCACCTGTTCGCTGGTGTTCGAGCAGGCTCAGGGCTGGCTGATCGGCCAGCCGAACCAGGGGCTGGCGGCCATGTTCGTGATGATGAACTCGGCGCGCCTGCATGTCGGTCTGCAAGGTCTGGGACATGCCGAGGCGGCCTGGCAGAACGCCCGCCAGTACGCTGCCGAGCGCCGGCAGATGCGCGCACCGCGCCGGCCACCGGGCGTGGCCGCCAGCGCCGCCGACCCGCTGCACTATCACCCGGCCATGCGCCGCACCCTGCTGGAACTGCGCGCCAGCAGCGAAGGCCTGCGCGCCCTGGGTTACTGGGTCGGGCACCTGCTCGACCAGGCCGACCACGGCGCCACCCCGGCGGCCCGTGCCCAGGCCACCCAATTGACCGGCCTGCTGACGCCGATCATCAAGGCGTTCTTTACCGAGCGCGGCTTTTATCTGGCCAGCCAGGCGCTGCAAGTGTTCGGCGGCTATGGCTATGTCGGCGAGTTCGCCATCGAACAGACCCTGCGTGACAGCCGCATCGCCATGATCTACGAAGGCAGTAACGAAATTCAGGCCAACGACCTGCTGCTGCGCAAGGTGCTGGGCGACAACGGCGAGGCGCTGCAACAGCTGCTCGCGGTCCTGGACGACGAAGCCCGGCTGGCCGCCGGATCACCGACGTGCCAGGCACTGGGCGAGGGCTTGCAACAGCGTTGCCAGGCGCTGGAGCAGGCCTGGCAGCTGTGTGTCGAGCAAACGGCCCTGGACGCCGAATACCCCTATCGCGCCGCCGGCAGCTTTTTGCCGCTGTGCGGCCTGACCCTGCTGGCCTTTGCCTGGACCCGGGCGGCACGGGTTGCGCAAGGCCTGGCCGAGGACGATCCGCGGCGTCTGGAAAAGCTGCAAACCGCGCAGTTTTTCTTCACCTGGCTGCTGCCCGAAGCCGACCGGCACATGGCCGGGCTGCACAGTGCCCGATCGACGTTGCCGTTCCTGGGGTGACTGGCAGGTCTCAAGCACGTCAGGCTGCGCTACCATAGCGGCACTTTGACTACTGGAAGCTGCCTGGATGAACAAGCCCGGCCAGACCGTGCTGGTTGCGCTGCGCAAGATGATCGCCTCGGGCGAACTGGCGGCCGGCGAGCGACTGATGGAAGTGCCCACCGCCGAATTGTTCGGGGTGTCGCGCATGCCGGTGCGCATTGCGTTTCGCACCCTGGAGCAGGAAGGGCTGCTGGTGCGCCATGGGGGGCGTGGCTTTCAGGTGCGCTCGGTCAGCCCCCAGGACATCGCTGGGGCCGTGGAAGTGCGCGGTGTGCTGGAGGGCCTGGCCGCCCGGCAAAGCGCCGAGCGTGGCCTGAGCGCCGAGGCCTGTGCGCAACTGCACACCTGCCTCGCCGAGGGCGATGCGCTGTTCGACAAAGGGTATGTGACCGAGGACGACCTTGAGACCTATCACGACCTGAACATGCGCTTTCACCAGATCATCGTCGAAGGCAGTGGCAATCCGGCGATTGCCGACGCCCTGGCGCGCAACGACCATCTGCCGTTTGCCTCGGTCAGCGCCCTGGCCATCGACCGTCACGACATGGCCCGCGAATACCGCCGCTTCAACTACGCGCACATGCAGCATCACTCGATCGTCGACGCGCTGATCAATCGCCAGGGTGCCCGCGCCGAGGCAATCATGCGCGAGCACGCCAATGCGACCCTGCGCTACGCCGAGATCTTCAGCGCCTCATCGGCCGAGCGCATGAAGGTGATCCAGCGCTAGCACAGGGCGGAGCGCTATCGCGCAGCAAACATGGGAATGGTGTAGGAGCGCGCTTGCCCGCGACCGAGTGCGAAGCGCTCGCAAAATCTGCGCAACGCCAAAAATTTACGGTTGTGAACACATTCAAAATCTTTGAAACGCTGCAAATTTACGACTGCTAACGCAGCCGGTCGCGGGCAGAGCGCGCTCCTACAGGCGGTGAATTCAATAGCTAATAAAATCAAGAGGTTATTTTGATTTTTGATGAGAGCGGCCGTGCGGCCGCTCTTGGGGTGTGGCGCTCAGCGCAGGATGCGCGGGGCTTCGTCGCGGGGCAGGTTGTTCTGTGGCACGGGCTGGCCAACCCACTCCACTTCGCCACGCAGTTGCTCGCGCATCTGCCGGGCAACGTCCAGGCCGATGGTCTTGGACACTTCACGCACGACCCGGCCACGGTTGAGCGAGACCTTGATGTCGCGACTGTTGACCAGCTTGGTGTCCTGGCCTTCACCCATCGCCGTGAAGGCCGAGGTGATTTCGAAGGTGCGGGTATTGATCAGGCTGAAGTCGGCCACCAGGGTGATGCCCAGTACGGCGGAGTAGCTGTCGGTATTGGCCAGCTCATTGATGTCCTGACGGAAATCGATGTCCGACACGGTGCCGAACAGCACGTAGTCGGCGCCCTTGAAGTTACCGTTCTTGATCCGGCGGATGACGTCGTAGACGTCTTCCTTGGCGCCTGCGGTGTAGGGAGTGCCCTGCACCAGCTGGAACATGCCGGACTTGAGAATCTCGCCCTTGATGTCGCCGCTGAACTTGCGCAGTTCACCCTGCTCGATGTAGCTGGAGCGCGACTCGTACTCGTCGTAGCTGGCCGAACCGCTATAGCCTGCGCTGTAGTTGTTGGCATGGGCATTGACATTGGCGCGCGCCGAGACGGTACGGATGTACTGCTCCACGCGCTCCTGGAACGCCATGTCGGTCACGGCCACCTTGGGCGCGGCCTGGGCGCCGAAGGCGAACAGCAGGCCGAGGGTTGCGATCCATGCACGCATTGCTTAGCGCTCCGTGGTCTTGCGGATTTCTTTTTCGTCCATCCACTCGGCCAGACCGCTTTCGACGTCGATCAGTTGCAGGGTGAATTTGTAGAAGACGTCCTTGTAGTCGCTGCTGCGCTTGACGATCGAGCTGATCGACCCTTCAAGGCGGTATTTGGCGGCGATCATGTTGCCGGTCTTGGCCACGGTCGACTGCTTGTACAGGCCGCTCTGGTTTTGCAGCTTGAGCTGGTCGACCTGGCTTTGCATCTGGTTGTTGTCGCTGGAGAAGCGGGCAGTGCCGCTCTTCATCAACTGGGTCTTGATCGAGTTGGTGATTTCGCGGGTATCGATGTATTCGCTGGTCTTGTTCTTCACATCATAGACCTGGACCACCGGGCGCCCTTGCAGGATGCCGGACTGGGCCAGCGAGCGGGTCATGCTCTCGGCGATCATCTGCAGGTCGGTGGAGCCGAACTCGTTGGTTACGGTCTCGACGGCCTTGGTGTCGCCGTAGCTGATGTTCTTGCTGCCCAGGGTCGGGGAGTTGTTGGCGCAACCGGTGGCCAGCAGGGCGACGGCGGCGATGGAGCAAAGACGGATGAACGACATGTCGGGTCTCTCTTGAACTGAACGAAAAGGCAGGCGGATCAAGGCGTGTTGACTTCAATGCGGAAGTCGGTGGCACGCGGCACCGGTGCGATGCCCGGCAGGATGGTGCTTTGCGAGCCATACAGGCTCAGCGGCTTCCAGCTTTCTTCATCGGCCACCGGGAAACCGTCGTTGCCCAGCCAGGCAAAGCGGTAGTACAGGGTCCTGTTGCGGCTGCTGGTGTTGGTCAGTTGCGCCTTGACGGTCAGGAAGCCGTTTTCGCGTGCGACGCGAATGGCACCCACCTCGATGTTCTTGAAGTCGCCCATCGGCACGACCTTGCTGGCGGCACTGCCAGGCGCCGGTGGCGGCGGGGTGGCACAGCCGGCGAGCAGGGCCAGGGCCAGCACGCCGAGGATCTTGATACGCATGTGAAGCTCCTTGAAAGATTACTTGGCAGCGGCGGTGGCGATGGCCTGCGTTGCCGCCGATGGCACGACCTGGGCGATCTGACCGTCGGCGAACACCTGGTTGCCCACGGCGCGCAGGGAGACTACCTGGTAGGGACGATCAATCTTGACGTTCACCTGTGCACCGCCCAGCGCGGTGGGCAGGGTGACCTGATGCTGGCCTTGGGGCAGGCGGATGCGCGCCACCAGGGTGTTGTCCGGCAGGGTGCGCCAGGTGCGGGTGTCGGCGCCTTCGGTGACCGCCGAGGCGATACCGACGGCCAGGCCTGCCAGCGGGTTGACGTCGTTGAGCTGCTTCTGGGCCACGCCCCGGGTGATGGCGCGCACGGTGGTGCGCACGATGATGCCCGGCATGTCGTCACGCAGCGCGCGGCGCGACATGGCGGTGGTGCTGTTGAGCAGGGTCAGGTTCAGTGGCTTGCCGTTCAGGCTGACCTGGTTGAAGGTCGGGGTGCTGGTGTCTGCACGCACCACCGGGAACGACAGCGGGGTGATGACCAGGTTGCCGCTGATCGGCAGCGGCAGCGGGATGCGCACCGAGTCGCGGGCTGGCGCGAAGCCGCTTTGCACGATCAGCAGCACATCGCTTTCGCCGGCCTTGGTGGCGTTGCCATCGAGTTTTTTCAGGGCGTCTTCAAGCAGCGGGGTGTGCGGGCGCAGTTCTACCGCCTTGCGGTAACCGGGGGCGGCCAGGCCTTTCTCGCCCAGGGCTTCATAGACGAAACCGGACAGGTAATGGCTGAACGCACTCTGGTAGCTGTTTTTCAGGCTGACCACTTCAGGGGCGTCCAGCGAGGCGACCGGGTAGCCCTTGAGGTCCTGGAATTCGGTCCGTACACCTTGCTTCTCGGCTTCCTGCTCGCTTTTCAGGTATTCCTTGTCGCGCAGCTCGGCGATCACCGCTTCACGCTCGTGGGTCTTCTTGATTTCGGTGCGGGCACCGTCGAAATCGTTGCGCGCCAGCAGGTTCAGGGCCATCTGCGTGGTCAGCATGACCTTTTCATAGTCATAGCCTTCGTAGCGGCGCACCTTGTCGTTGACCAGGAAACTGCCGAACTGGGCCAGGTACTTGTCGGTGTCGAACTTGACCGACTCTTCCCATTTGTAGACAACCTGGTCGGCTGCACGCCAGGCGGTCTGGCTGCCGTCCAGGT
The DNA here is from genome assembly GCF_001423155.1 of Pseudomonas sp. Leaf127. Taxonomy (NCBI): domain Bacteria; kingdom Pseudomonadati; phylum Pseudomonadota; class Gammaproteobacteria; order Pseudomonadales; family Pseudomonadaceae; genus Pseudomonas; species Pseudomonas sp. Leaf127. The sequence continues at coordinate 414,456 of NZ_LMOA01000023.1, forward strand.
CACCGCTGGCACGCAGCAGTTCGCCCTTCTCGAAGTAATAGAGCAGGTCCTTGTCGGCGCTGGTGTTGTTTTTTTCCAGCGTGGCCAGGGCGCCGACGATGTTGCCGGCGGTGAGTTGCTGGTTGGTTTCCTTGAGCTCGTCGTCGTAGCTGCGAAAGGCGGCGCAGCCGGCCAGTTGTACAGCAACGATCAGCGTAAGCGCGGTCAACGCACGAGAGGACATGCTTCTATTCCCTGAATTCGATGGCTAGGGCCATGGATGCCCGCAGTGCCAGTCCAATGGCCAGGCAGGGCGGGCTGCCTGAAAAAAACGCGTACCACCGCAGTGGGGATTGGATCCCGTGATGTGCCGTGGGCGCGGAATTATAAACTCAGGGTCGGCGATGACAATGGCTATTTAATTTTGTTCCCGGAGGTTCGTCACACTTTCGACGGTAAATATGCCCGATAACGGGCGTTTTCTCACTGCGTCGAGCGACCTCCGGGGCCTGCCTTGAAACATTTCCAATATTCAGAAACAGCTTTTCAGGCCGGGTCTTGCTCATGCGTCAGCTCAATGATGCGGTCGACCAGCTTGTTGATGCCGGCAGCGGCCTCGCTGATGTTTTGCGCCAGCATGTAGGCCGGGGTGGTCACCAGCTTGTGTTCGGTGTCTTCGATGATGTCTTCGACCGCGCACGCCTTGTGGACGCCGCCCATCTGCTCGATGGTCGCAGCGGTGTCTGCATCGTTACCAATGGTGCAGACCACGCCAGGGCCATAGATCTTCGCCGCCAGGGCCGGGGTGATGCAGATCAGGCCGACGGGTTTGCCTGCGGTGGCAAAGGCCTTGAGCAGGGCCAGCACATCGCCCTGCACTTCGCAGGCGGCGCCCTCGACGGCCAGGCTGGAAAGGTTCTTGGCCGAGCCGAAGCCACCGGGGACGAGCACGGCATCGAAGTCGCCCGCCTGGGCCTGGCGTATGTCCTGGATGGCACCACGCGCGATGCGCGCCGACTCCACCAGTACATTGCGTGACTCGTCGGCGACCTGGCCGGTCAGGTGATTGACGACATGCCGTTGCGCAATGTCGGGGGCGAAGCACTGCACCTCGACACCGCGCTGGCTCAGGCGCAGCAGCGTCAGTACGCTTTCGTGGATTTCGGCGCCGTCATAGACGCCACAGCCGGACAGGATTACGGCCACTTTCTTGTGCATGTCGAGGACTCTCCATCAGGGGAACTGGTAACAGAACCAGAAACGCGTGAAAGAGAGATCGTATCAGCCGGCGGGCGTTCAATGCGCACGGCCATGCCGGTCAGGCATGGCCGCAGGGTTCAGTCGTCTTTCTTGGCCAGGTCGGGCTTGGCCAGGTCGAGGGGGGCGTCGTCGCGGTCGACAACGACAGGTGCGGCAGCCGCCTGGAGCTTTTCTTCACGGGCGATGCGTGCATTCTTCAGGCGTCGGCGCAGCCACAGGCCCAGGCCCAGCACCAGCAGGCCACCCAGGACCCACAGCTCGTACTTCTTGATATTGCCCAGCAGGCCTTCCATTACCGCACCGAAGTGGTAGGCCGCCGAGGCCAGGGCAATGGCCCAGACCGCCGCACCAATGCCGTTGAGCAGCAGGTAGCGGGCAGGCGGGTAGCCGGACAGGCCGATGGCCACCGGCATGACCGTGCGCAGGCCATAGACGAAGCGGAAGCTCAGCACCCACAGGTCAGGGTGCTTGCGCACCAGGCGCAGCGCCTTGTCGCCCATGGCTTGCCAGCGCGGTTTACGCGCGAGCAGCTTGCGCCCGTGCTTGCGACCCATGAAGTACCACAACTGATCGCCGGCATAGCTGCCGCAGAAGGCAACGACCATGACAGTGTTGAGGTCCATGTAGCTGCGAGACGCCAGGAATCCGGCAAGAACCAGAATGGTTTCGCCTTCGAAAAAGGTGCCTATGAAAAGGGCGAGGTAGCCGTAATCATTAAGAAAATTCTGGAGCATTGTCTGGATGCTGGCGAAATGAGCACGCAGCCTAACCCGCTCACGACAAACTGGAAAGCACCCAGCCGTGTCTCGACGTTAAAGAATGTAACAAGCACACTGGCCTTAGGGTCTTTGCCGTTTCAGCACGAGCCGTGATGAAACGGCAACAGACCCTAGAAGGACCCAGGGCTCTATTGCGGCCTTGGGTCGCACGCCGCACTTAAAGTGTCACACATTGGTCATAATGGCGGCTTATAACTGTCGCGCTTGCCCGCGTATGCGGGCTCAGGAGTCTTGCCGTGAGTTTTACCCCCGCCAACCGCCTGTTCCCTCTCACTCGCCTGCGTCGTAACCGCCGCGACGATTTTTCCCGTCGTCTGGTGCGTGAAAACGTGCTGACGGTCGACGACCTGATTTTGCCGGTCTTCGTGCTCGATGGCGAAAACCGCCGCGAGTCGGTGGCGTCGATGCCGGGTGTCGAGCGCCTGTCGGTGGACCTGCTGCTCAAGGAAGCCGAGCAGTGGGTGCAACTGGGCATTCCGGCCCTCGCCCTGTTTCCGGTGACCCCGGTCGAAAAGAAATCCCTGGAGGGTGCCGAAGCCTGGAATCCGGACGGCATTGCCCAGCGCGCCACCCGCGCCTTGCGTGACCGCTTTCCCGAGCTGGGCGTCATTACCGATGTGGCCCTGGATCCGTTTACCACCCACGGCCAGGACGGCATCCTTGATGAAGAAGGCTACGTCCAGAACGACATTACCGTCGATGCGCTGGTCAAACAGGCCTTGTCCCATGCCGCCGCCGGTGCTCAGGTCGTGGCGCCGTCGGACATGATGGACGGCCGCATCCAGGCCATCCGTGAAGCGCTGGAGCTGGCCGGGCACGTCAATGTCCGGATCATGGCCTACTCGGCCAAGTACGCCAGTGCCTACTACGGCCCGTTCCGCGATGCGGTCGGCTCGGCGCTGAACCTGGGCAAGGCCAACAAGGCCTCCTACCAGATGGACCCGGCCAACAGCCACGAGGCGCTGCATGAAGTGGCGGCCGACCTGGCCGAAGGCGCTGACATGGTCATGGTCAAACCGGGCATGCCATACCTGGACATCCTTTACCGGGTCAAGGACGAATTCAAGGTCCCGACCTTTGTCTATCAGGTCAGCGGCGAGTACGCGATGCACATGGCCGCGATCGAGAATGGCTGGCTGAGCGAGGGGGTGATTCTCGAATCGCTCACCGCTTTCAAACGCGCTGGCGCAGACGGCATCCTGACTTACTTTGCCGTGCGCGCCGCTCAACTGTTAAAAGGGCAATAGCCTCCTCACAGGAACATTCATGAATACCGAAGGACTCACCCAAGCCACTGTAGAAGTCGATGTTCAGGAGGCTGCAACCGTGGTTGAGCCTGAAATCAAGCCGACCCCGCCTGTCGAGGCGCCGGTTGTCGAGGCTCAGCTCAATGAGGCCCCGGTGGTCGACGCTCCGGTCGTCGCCGCCGTGCCTGCGGTCGTGCCGAACCTGGACGACAGCAGCCTTTATATCCACCGCGAGCTGGCGCAGTTGCAGTTCAATATTCGCGTGCTGGAACAGGCGCTGGATGAGTCCTACCCGTTGCTGGAACGACTGAAGTTCCTGCTGATCTTTTCCAGCAACCTCGATGAATTCTTCGAGATCCGTGTGGCGGGTCTCAAGAAACAGATCAATTTCGCCCGCGAACAGGCCGGTGCCGACGGCCTGCAGCCGCATCAGGCGCTGAGCCGTATCAGCGACCTGGTACACGGTCATGTCGACCACCAGTACGCGATCCTCAACGACATCCTGCTGCCGGAGCTGGAAAAGCACCAGGTGCGCTTCATCCGTCGTCGTTACTGGACGGTGAAGCTCAAGACCTGGGTGCGCCGCTATTTCCGTGACGAGATCGCGCCGATCATCACCCCGATCGGCCTGGACCCGACCCACCCGTTCCCGTTGCTGGTCAACAAGAGCCTGAACTTCATCGTCGAGCTTGAAGGCGTCGATGCCTTCGGCCGTGACTCGGGCCTGGCGATCATCCCGGCACCGCGCCTGCTGCCGCGGGTCATCAAGGTGCCCGAGGACGTTGGTGGCCCGGGCGACAACTTCGTGTTCCTGTCGTCGATGATCCATGCGCATGCCGACGACCTGTTCCAGGGCATGAAGGTCAAGGGCTGCTACCAGTTCCGCCTGACCCGCAACGCCGACCTGGCGCTGGATTCCGAGGACGTCGAAGACCTGGCCCGCGCCCTGCGCGGCGAGCTGTTCTCGCGACGCTATGGCGATGCGGTGCGCCTGGAAGTGGCCGACACCTGTCCCAAACAGCTGTCGGACTATCTGCTCAAGCAGTTCAGCCTGAACGAGTCGGAGCTGTACCGGGTCAACGGGCCGGTCAACCTGACGCGTCTGTTCAGCATCACCGGCCTGGACAGCCACCCCGAGCTGCAATACCCGCCGTTCACGCCGGCGATTCCCAAGCTGCTGCAGAATAGCGATAACCTGTTCAGCGTGATCCGCAAGCAGGACATCCTGCTGCTGCACCCTTTCGAGTCGTTCACCCCGGTGGTCGACCTGATGCGCCAGGCCGCCAAGGACCCGCATGTGCTGGCGGTGCGCCAGACCCTGTACCGCAGCGGGGCCAACTCCGAGATCGTCGATGCGCTGGTGGATGCGGCGCGTAACGGCAAGGAAGTCACGGTGGTCATCGAGTTGCGCGCGCGCTTCGACGAAGAGTCCAACCTGCTGCTGGCCAGCCGCCTGCAAGCGGCCGGTGCCGTGGTGATCTATGGTGTGGTCGGCTTCAAGACCCACTCCAAGATGATGCTGATCCTGCGCCGCGAGGCCGGGGAAATCGTGCGTTATGCGCACATGGGCACCGGTAACTACCACGCCGGCAACGCCCGCCTGTACACCGACTACAGCATGCTGACCGCCGACGACGCCCTGTGCGAGGACGTCGGCAAGCTGTTCAGCCAGTTGATCGGCATGGGCAAGACGCTGCGCATGAAAAAGCTGCTGCATGCGCCGTTCACCCTGAAGAAGGGCATCCTCGACATGATCGCCCGCGAGGCGCAGGCCGCGCTCGAGGGCAAGCCGGCGCACATCATGGCCAAGTTCAACTCGCTGACCGACCCCAAGGTCATCCGCGCGCTGTACAAGGCCAGCCAGTCCGGGGTCAAGATCGACCTGGTGGTGCGTGGCATGTGCTGCCTGCGCCCAGGGATTGCCGGGGTGTCGCATAACATCCAGGTGCGCTCGATCATCGGCCGCTTCCTGGAGCACACCCGGGTCTATTACTTCCTCAATGGCGGTGACGAGCAGTTGTTCCTGTCCAGTGCCGACTGGATGGAACGCAACCTCGACAAGCGCGTCGAGACTTGCTTCCCGGTGGAGGGCAAGAAGCTGTTGCTACGGGTCAAGAAAGAGCTGGAGCTTTACCTGACCGATAACACCCACAGCTGGCTGCTGCAGCCGGACGGGCGCTATGTGCGCAGCACCCCGACCGGCAACCAGAACCCCCGCAGTGCCCAGGCGACCCTGCTGGAGCGCCTGAGCAATCCGGTGATCAGCGTGAACTGAAGACGATCCCGACCCGGGTCAGCCACTCCGCTTCCAGCGCGAAGTCGGCCTGGGTCAGCTGATTGTTTTCCAGCCAGCCGGCCGGGAACTGTGCGTCGAGGTTCGGACCATCGGCGCGCAGCACCACCTGCGGCATTTCCTGGGTGCCCCGGATGTGGTGGAACAGGATCGCAAAGCGCAGCAGCACGCACAGGCGGATCAGCTTGATGCCCTCGTCGCCGAACTCGGCAAACCGGTCCTTGGGAATATTGCGGCGATGGCCGCGCACCAGCAATGCCAGCTTCTGCTGGTCCTCGCGTGAAAAGCCGGCCAGGTCGGAGTGCTCGATCAGGTAGGCGCCGTGCTTGTGGTAATGGTAGTGGGCGATGTCCAGGCCCACTTCGTGCACCTTGGCGGCCCAGCTCAGCAGCTCGGCATAGTTCTCGTCCTGCAGGTCCCAGGCCTCGGCCACCTGCTCCAGCGCGTGCAGGGCCTTGCGCTCGACCCTGCCGGCCTGTTCCAGATCGACGTGATAGCGGTCCATCAGCGACTTGAGCGTACGCTCGCGCACGTCTTCATGGTGATGGCGGCCCAGCAGGTCGTAGAGCACGCCTTCGCGCAGCGCGCCTTCACAGTGGTCCATGCGCTGCAATTCCAGCGCATCAAAGATGGCTTCCAGAATCGCCAGGCCCGCCGGGAAGATCGCCAGGCGGTCGGGCTTGATGCCGTCGAAGTCGATTTTCTCGATGTCTCCCAGCTTGAACAGGCGGCGCTTGAGCCAGGCCAGGCCTTCGGCATTGACCTCGCCGGAGCCGTGGCCGTTGGCCTTGAGCACCGTACCAATGGCGCGGATGGTGCCGGACGAACCGATGGCCTCATCCCACTTCAGGCGGTGTAGGGCCTGCTCGATGCTCATCAGCTCCAGGCGGGCAGCGGTGTAGGCCTGGGCATAACGCGCCGGCGTGATCTTGCCGTCGCGGAAATAACGCTGGGTGAAGCTGACGCAGCCCATCTGCAGGCTTTCGCGCAGCAGGGGCTCGAAGCGCTGGCCGATGATGAATTCGGTACTGCCACCGCCGATGTCGGCCACCAGGCGCTTGCCAGGGGTGTCGGCCAGGGTATGCGACACGCCCAGGTAGATCAGGCGCGCCTCTTCACGGCCCGAGATGACCTCCACGGTATGACCGAGAATGGCCTCGGCACGGTGGATGAACTCATTGCGGTTGCGCGCCTCGCGCAGGGCGTTGGTGCCCACGATGCGCACCGCGCCCAGGGGCAGGCCGTTGATCAGTTGGGCAAAGCGCTTGAGGCAGTCCAGGCCGCGTTGCATGGACTCCTCTGTGAGCTGGCGCTCTTCGGTGATCCCGGCAGCCAGCTGAACCTTCTCGCCCAGCCGCTCAAGAATACGGATTTCACCCTCGTTGGCCTTGGCCACCACCATGTGGAAGCTGTTCGAGCCCAGGTCGATGGCGGCGATCAGGGAGAAATTCTTGATTTTGGTATGGGGCATGATCAGATGAGTCTCGGTCAGTGACCGCGCCATCGTGCCACGATCCATGCCTGTAGCCAACGCGAAGCTGCGGATGCTGGCATCAGGCCTGCTCGACCGACCCAATGAAGTTGGCCAGTTCCGGGGTCTGCGGGTGGGCCATCAGGTCTTTCGGGTGGCCGGTTTCATGCACCTTGCCCTGATGCATGAACACCAGTTTGTCGCCCACTTCGCGGGCAAAGCGCATTTCATGGGTGACCATGATCAGCGTCATGCCATCGGCGGCCAGCTGGCGCACCACGCTGAGCACTTCGTTGACCAGCTCGGGATCCAGCGCCGAAGTGATTTCGTCGCACAGCAAGACCTTGGGCGACATGGCCAGTGCCCGGGCAATGGCCACGCGTTGTTGCTGGCCGCCGGACAACCGGTCCGGGAAGGCATCGAACTTGTCGCCCAGGCCGACGCGGTCGAGCATCTGCCGGGCCAGGGTCGCGGCCTCGCTGCGCGAGGTCTTCTTCACCACCTGCGGGGCCAGCATGACGTTCTCGCCCACCGACAGGTGCGGGAACAGGTTGAACTGCTGGAACACCATGCCGACCTTCTGGCGCAGGCTGCGCAAGTCGGCGCGGGCGGCGTCCAGGTATTCGCCGTCGACCTCGATCACGCCGTCGTTGATCGACTCCAGGCCGTTGAGCGTGCGCAGCAGCGTGCTCTTGCCCGAGCCGCTGCGGCCGATGATGGCCACCACCTGGCCCTGTTCGACCGTCAGGTCGATGCCTTTGAGCACATGGTGGTCACCGTAGTACTTGTGCAGTGCGGAAACTCTAAGCAGTGGTGGCATGCAGCCTCCTTTCCAGCTGGCGCGCGCAAAGCGACAGGGGATAGCACAGGATGAAATAGCCCAGGGCCACAAACCCGTAGACCATGAAGGGTTCGAACGTGGCGTTGGCCAGCATGCTGCCGGTCTTGGTCAGTTCGGTGAAACCGATGATCGAGGTCACCGCCGTGCCCTTGACCACTTGCACCGAGAAGCCCACGGTGGGCGCCACGGCAATGCGCAAGGCCTGGGGCAGGATGACGTAGCGCATCTGCTCAAGCGGGTTCAGGGCCAGGCTGGCCGAGGCTTCCCACTGGCCCTTGCCGATCGACTCGACGCAACCGCGCCAGATCTCGGCCAGGAACGCACTGGTAAACAGGGTCAGCGCCACGGCCGCCGCCGCCCAGGGCGAAATGTCCAGGCCCAGCAAGGCGACGCCGAAAAATACCAGGAACAACTGCATCAGCAGCGGCGTGCCCTGAAACAGCTCTATATAGATGTGCGCCAGCCAGCGTGGGCCGGCCTTGCTCGACAGGCGCATGCCCATCACCAGCAGCCCGACCAGCCCGCCGCCGATGAACGCCACCAGCGACAGGGCCAGCGTCCATTGCAGGCCGGTCAGCAGGTTGCGCAGGATGTCCCAAAGCGTGAAATCCATCAGCCGTTCCTCGCGATGTAGCGTCGTCCGACCCAGGCCAGCAATTGCCGGATCAACAGGGCCATGCACAGGTAGATCAGGGTGGTGACGATGTAGGTTTCAAAGGCGCGGAAGTTGCGTGACTGGATGAAGTTGGCGAAGAAACTCAGCTCTTCGGTGGCGATCTGCGAACACACCGCCGAGCCCAGCATGACAATGATGATCTGGCTGCTCAGCGCCGGCCAGACCTTGCCCAGCGCCGGCACCAGCACCACATGCCGAAACGCCTCGAAGCGGGTCATGGCCAGCGCGGCGGCCGCTTCAAGCTGGCCCTTGGGAATGGCCTGGATACCCGCGCGGATGATTTCTGTCGAATAGGCGCCCAGGTTGATCACCATGGCCAGGATTGCCGCCTGCCATTCACTGATCTGCAGCCCCAGCGACGGCAGGCCGAAGAAGATGAAGAACAGCTGCACCAGAAACGGCGTGTTGCGGATCAGTTCGACATAGACGCCGAAGATCACCGAGAACGGTTTGATGTTCCACGCCCTGACCAGCGCCCCGATGATGCCCAGGCCAACCCCGAGCAACGTGCCGATGGCGGTCAGCTCCAGCGTGAACAGCGCACCGCGCAGCAACAGGTCGGTGTTTTGCACCACCGGTGTGAAGTCGAAGTCATAAGCCATGAGCGGGTCTCGTCAGTGCGACTCAAGCGATCAGAGGTCAGCCGGCAGCGGTTGCTTGAGCCATGTGGTCGAGGCTTTTTCCAGCGTGCCGTCGGCCTTGGCGGCATTGAGGATCTCATTAACCTTGCCCAGCAGTTCGGGCTGGCCCTTGTTCACACCGACATAGACCGGCGAGTCCTTGAGCTTCACTTTCAGGGCCGGAACGCGCTTGGGGTTGCGCTCGCTGATGGCGACCATGACCACGTTGCCGCTGGCAATCAGGTCGGTCTGCCCGGCCAGGTAGGCGGCGATGGTCGAGTTGTTGTCTTCGAAACGCTTGATGGTCGCGCCCTGTGGCGCGACGGCGCTGAGCTCGATGTCCTCGATGGCGCCACGGGTCACGCTGATGGTCTTGCCGTTGAGGTCGGCCATGTCCTTGATCGGTGCGTCAGGCGGGCCGAATACAGCCAGGTAGAACGGCGCATAGGCGCGCGAGAAGTCGATGACCTTTTCGCGGTCGGGGTTCTTGCCCAGGCTGGAAATGACCAGGTCGACCTTGCCGGTGGTCAGGTACGGGATGCGGTTGGTGCTGTTGACCGGGGTCAGCTCCAGCTTGACCTTCAACTGGTCGGCCAGCAGCTTGGCCGTGTCGATGTCCAGGCCGCGCGGTTTCATGTCCGGGCCGACCGAGCCGAAGGGCGGGAAGTCCTGGGGCACTGCCACCTTCAGGGTGCCGCGTGTCGTGATGTCGTCCAGGCCATTGGCGTGGGCCGGTGCCTGGCTGAGGGCCAGACTGGTAAACAAAGCCGCGAGCAGAGCACTGTAACGCTTGGTCATGAGGCATCTCCGGATGGCGCGATAAGGTGGGCACAAGCACAAGCACCAGTGCACAGGCCATGCCATACCTTTGCCGGCAACGGTAAATCAAGGCTTTCAGCGCTGATTTGGTCTTACTGGTCTGAACAGTTGCTCAGGGCTGCGCCCAATCCTGGAGCGCCGCCAGGCCTTGTCGCCCCAGCACTGGGCGTCGCTTGCCCGATGACGCTGATAAGGATAAAAGGGGTTTTTACCGGACCGACTGGCCTGAACAGTGATGCTCACCCCCTCCCTTGCCGTACCCGAATCGGCCCTCAGGGCCATCCGCAAACTGATTGTCGAGCAGGGCTACCAGCCTGGCGACAGCCTGCCCTCGCAGCGCGACCTGGCGGTGTTACTGGGCGTCAGCCGCGCTTCGCTGCGCGAAGCGCTGTCTTCGCTCAGCGCCATGGGCCTGGTCAGCGTACAGCCGGGCAAGGGTGTGTTTGTGCAGTCGCTGCATGAACCACAATCGCGCAGCCCGGGATTTTCCTGGCCGCAGGGCGCCCAGGCCTCGCCGGCCGATACGTTCCAGCTGCGTTATGCCCTGGAAGGCTTTGCGGCAGGCCTGGCGGCCGTGACGCTGACCGCCGACGAGCGTGATGTGCTGGAAGACAACGTCGAGGCCATGCGCCTGGAGTTGCGCAGCGGTGACTTCGAAGCCGCTGCCCGGCTGGACTTCGAGTTTCATCGGTTGATTCTGGTGGCCAGTGGCAATCAGGCGATCCTGGGCATCATGACCTCCGGGGCCGATATCTTTCTGGAAAGCCAGAAAATGCCATTCATCCGGGCTTCACGGGCCATGGAAACCTGGCAGGAACACCGCAAGATCCTGCGCTCGCTGGCACGCCATGCCAGCGGCCCGGCCCAGCGCGCCATGCAGGAGCATATTCGCGGCGCGGCCTTGCGCACCGGCATCGTATTTGTCTCGCCGGCCACCTGAGGAATGCGCTATAACCCGCCTCATGCACCCTCATAGACAGAGTCAATCAACCCTGACTTCCTGAATGCCGGCAGGCCCGCTATGATGGGTCACGTTTTTTAGCCTACCGATTCGGAGAATTCCATGAGTAGCGACCTGATCAAACACGTCACCGACGCCAGCTTTGAAACCGATGTCCTCAAGGCAGAAGGCCCTGTACTGGTTGACTACTGGGCCGAGTGGTGTGGCCCGTGCAAGATGATCGCCCCGGTGCTGGACGAAATTGCCAGCACCTATGAAGGCAAGCTGACCGTTGCCAAGCTGAACATCGACGAAAACCAGGAAACCCCGGCCAAGCACGGCGTGCGTGGCATTCCGACCCTGATGCTGTTCAAGGGCGGCGATGTTGCCGCCACCAAGGTGGGCGCCTTGTCCAAGTCGCAACTGGCGGCCTTTCTGGACGCGAACATCTAAGCTTTACAGGCTTGCCAAGACCCCGCGAATCGCGGGGTTTTTTTCAAGCCTCACACTAGACGCCTGCAAATCCAGGTGTTACATTCGGCCCCGCTATGGTGTCTTCCGTAGCCCCCTGCAAGCCGTCGCCGACGCTCTCCTTTCGATTCAGTACGCGATCCTTTCGCCATCTCTGCGGCGCGGTCTCATTAAGCAAAATGCTTAATTTCCCCTCATATACGATTACTTCATTCCCATATGAACCTGACTGAACTCAAGCAAAAGCCGATTACCGATCTGCTCGAAATGGCCGAACAGATGGGCATAGAAAATATGGCCCGTTCGCGCAAGCAGGATGTGATTTTCTCCCTGCTCAAGAAGCACGCGAAAAGCGGTGAGGAAATTTCTGGTGATGGCGTGCTGGAGATTCTCCAGGACGGCTTCGGTTTCCTGCGTTCCGCGGACGCGTCCTATCTGGCCGGCCCTGATGACATCTACGTCTCGCCCAGCCAGATCCGTCGCTTCAACCTGCGCACCGGCGACACCATCGTTGGCAAGATCCGCCCGCCCAAAGAAGGCGAGCGTTACTTCGCGCTGCTCAAGGTCGACACGATCAACTACGACCGTCCCGAGAACGCCAAGAACAAGATCCTGTTCGAGAACCTGACGCCCCTGTTCCCGACCATCCGCATGAAGATGGAAGCCGGCAACGGCTCCACCGAAGACCTGACCGGTCGGGTGATCGACCTGTGTGCGCCGATCGGCAAGGGCCAGCGTGGCCTGATCGTTGCGCCGCCCAAGGCCGGCAAGACCATCATGCTGCAGAACATCGCGTCGAACATCACGCGTAACAACCCTGAAGTGCACCTGATCGTCCTGTTGATCGACGAGCGTCCTGAAGAAGTAACCGAAATGCAGCGCACCGTGCGCGGCGAAGTGGTTGCCTCGACTTTCGACGAGCCGCCGACCCGTCACGTCCAGGTGGCCGAGATGGTCATCGAGAAGGCCAAGCGCCTGGTCGAGCACAAGAAGGACGTGGTCATCCTGCTCGACTCCATTACCCGTCTGGCGCGCGCCTACAACACCGTGATCCCGAGCTCCGGCAAGGTCCTGACCGGTGGTGTCGACGCCCATGCCCTGGAGAAGCCAAAGCGTTTCTTCGGTGCGGCGCGTAACATCGAAGAAGGCGGCTCGCTGACCATCATCGCCACCGCGTTGATCGAGACCGGCTCGAAGATGGATGAAGTGATCTACGAAGAGTTCAAGGGTACCGGTAACATGGAGCTGCCCCTGGACCGCAAGATCGCCGAAAAGCGCGTCTTCCCGGCCATCAACATCAACCGTTCCGGCACCCGCCGCGAAGAGTTGCTGACCGCCGACGACGAGCTGCAGCGCATGTGGATCCTGCGCAAGCTGCTGCACCCCATGGACGAAGTCGCCGCGATCGAGTTTCTGATCGACAAGCTCAAGACGACCAAGACCAACGATGAGTTCTTCCTGTCCATGAAACGCAAGTGACAGGCAGCCGCTCATGAAAATGGCGCCCTTCGGGGCGCCATTTTTTATTGAATACCAAATTCACCCCGGTAGGAGCGCGCTCTGCCGGAATGCCGGACCACCGCGACCGGCTGCGTAGCAGTCGTAAAATTGTGGCGCTTTCGAGATTTTTGCGAGCGCTGCGCACTCGGTCGCGGGCAAGCGCGCTCCTACGGGTCTGCGGTGTTCCAAGGCGGCAGCCAGGCTCCTGCGCGCCCTTTTTTTACCCGCATTCGCAAGCCAGGCATTGGAGCAGGTACGATGTGCACCTATTTCAGAAAGTGGCCGGGTCAATGAAATTCAAGGATCTTAGGGATTTCGTGCAGCAGCTTGAGCAGCGCGGAGAATTGAAACGCATCCAGATGCCCATTTCCCCTGTCCTGGAAATGACCGAGATCTGTGACCGCACCCTGCGGGCCAAGGGCCCGGCCCTGTTGTTCGAAAAGCCGGTCGGCTTCGACATCCCGGTGCTGGGCAACCTGTTCGGCACGCCTGAGCGGGTGGCCATGGGCATGGGTGCCGAAACCACCGCCGAGTTGCGTGAAATCGGCAAGCTGCTGGCCTTTCTCAAGGAGCCCGAGCCGCCCAAGGGCCTCAAGGACGCCTGGTCGAAGCTGCCGATCTTCAAGAAAGTCATCGCCATGGCGCCCAAGGTGGTCAAGGACGCGCCGTGCCAGGAAGTGGTCATCGAGGGCGACGACGTCGACCTGGGCCTGCTGCCGGTACAGACCTGCTGGCCGGGCGATGTCGCGCCGCTGATCACCTGGGGCCTGACCGTCACGCGCGGTCCGAACAAGGAGCGCCAGAACCTGGGCATCTATCGCCAGCAGGTGATCGGCCGCAACAAGGTCATCATGCGCTGGCTCAGCCACCGCGGTGGCGCGCTGGACTTCAAGGAATGGTGCGCCAAACACCCTGGCCAGCCGTTTCCGGTGGCCGTGGCCCTGGGCGCGGACCCGGCGACCATTCTCGGTGCGGTCACGCCCGTGCCCGACAGCCTTTCGGAATACGCCTTCGCCGGCCTGCTGCGCGACAGCCGCACCGAGCTGATCAAATGCCGTGGCAACGACCTGCAAGTGCCGGCCAGTGCCGAAATCGTCCTCGAAGGGGTTATTCACCCCGGCGAAATGGCCGATGAAGGCCCGTACGGCGACCACACCGGCTACTACAACGAAGTCGACAGCTTCCCGGTGTTCACCGTCGAGCGCATCACCCATCGCGTCAAGCCGATCTACCACAGCACCTACACCGGCCGTCCACCGGATGAGCCGGCGATCCTGGGCGTGGCGCTCAACGAAGTGTTCGTGCCCATCCTGCAGAAGCAGTTCCCGGAAATCGTCGACTTCTACCTGCCGCCCGAGGGCTGTTCGTACCGCATGGCGGTGGTGACCATCAAGAAGCAGTACCCAGGCCATGCCAAGCGCGTAATGCTGGGGGTGTGGTCGTTCCTGCGACAGTTCATGTACACCAAGTTCGTTATCGTGACCGACGACGATATCAATGCACGCGACTGGAACGACGTGATCTGGGCCATTACCACGCGCATGGACCCCAAGCGCGATACGGTGATGATCGAGAATACCCCCATCGACTACCTGGACTTCGCCTCGCCCGTGTCTGGCCTTGGCTCCAAGATGGGCCTGGACGCCACGCACAAGTGGCCCGGTGAAACCACGCGGGAATGGGGGCGTGCAATCGTCAAGGACGAAGCCACCACACGTCGTGTCGACGAGATCTGGAACCAGCTGGGAATCAATTGATGCGCGTAACCTTGCAGCCCTCCGGCGCGGTGCTGGAAACCTTGCCCGGCGAGGCCATCCTGGCCGCGGCGCAGCGTCTGGGCCATGAATGCCCCAGCAGCTGCCGCAACGGCAACTGCCATGTCTGCGCCGCCCTGCTGGTCGAAGGCCGGGTGATGCAGGCCGGGCAGGCGCATGACCATGGCGAGGTCTACACCTGCCTGGCCGAGCCACTGGAGGACTGTGTGCTGCTGTGGGACGGCGTGCTGGCCTTGGGCGAACTGCCGGTGCGCAAGCTGGCCTGCCAGGTCAGCGAGTGCACAGCGGTCGGCGGCGATGTCTGGCGCATCGGCCTGCGTGCGCCGGCCGGCAAGCCGCCGCGCTACCATGCCGGGCAATACCTGATGATCGAGCGCGAGAGCGGCGATAAGTCAGCGTTCTCGCTGGCCAGCGCCCCGCATCGGGGCCGTGACCTGGAGTTGCATGTGCTGGTGCGTGAAGCCGGCGCCCAGGCCTTGCTGGCGCAACTGCAGCGCGACGGCCTGGCGCGGGTCGAGCTGCCGTTTGGCGACACCCACCTGGCCGAGCTGCCCGACGGTCCGCTGGTGCTGATCGCCGCCGGCACCGGCATGGCGCAGATGCACAGCCTGATCGAACACTGCCGTGCCGAAGGCTTCAGGCATCCGGTGCACCTGTACTGGGGCGTGCGTCGCCCGGAAGATTTCTACGCCATCGACCACTGGGATCAATGGCAGCAATTGCCCAACCTGTACCTGCACAAGGTGGTCAGCGACCTCTGTGCCTGGGAAGGGCGCTGCGGCCTGCTGCATGAGGCCGTACGCGAAGACATTGCGGACCTGTCCGGTGTGCATGTCTACGCCAGCGGCTCGCCGGCGATGATCTATGCCACCCTCGACGCCCTGGTCGAGGCCGGCATGGACGCCCATCGCATGCGGGCCGATGTGTTCGCCTACGCCCCGCGCTGAGGCTTATGACGTTTACACAGCCGCTTAGCGGCAAACGGTCTTATCGCCCGCCGATCTGAACGCCGTTGCGGTTGGATTGGAAATTGCTTCATGCCAGTATTGGGTCTTGTTCGATAAGGGTTCATCGAACGCCCTTTTAATCGCGATCGGTTCCTTGCAGCATCGAAACACCACGGCTTCGGACGCTGCCCGTCTCTGGCAGGCCGTCCGGCCATGACTGGCAGTCACCCTGCCAGGGGAGGCAAATGGCTAATCCAATCAATGAGCTGGCCGCCGCCGTCCACGACGGCCTGGGGCTGGCTTACCCACCGACCATCGACCTGGGTCCGCAACTGACCCACGAACAACTGCTGGCGTCGATGCACGCTACCCTGCAAGACCATGAGGGCGGCCCGGTCTGGCTGTTCGCCTACGGCTCGCTCATCTGGCGGCCCGAATGCCCCGCCGTGGAGCGCCAGCGCGCCCGGGTGCACGGTTACCATCGCGGCCTGTACCTGTGGTCCCACGAACACCGTGGTACGCCCGACATTCCGGGCCTGGTGTTCGGCCTGGACCGTGGCGGCTCATGCACCGGCTTCGCCTATCGGCTGAGCGAGGAATGCCTCGAAGAATCACTGCTGGCCCTGTGGCAGCGCGAAATGCCGTACCCCTCGTATCGCCCGCACTGGCTCAGTTGCCGGCTGGGCGACGGTCGCAAGGTCCAGGCGCTGGGCTTTGTGCTGGAGCGTCACTTGCCCAGCTATGCCGGCAACCTGCCCGACAGCGTGCTGACCCAGGTGCTGGCCACCGCCACCGGGCGCTATGGCACCACCCGTGACTATGTGCACCAGACCGCCCAGGCCCTGCGCAGCCACGCGATGCCGGACCGGGTGCTGGAAGCACGGCTCAGGCGTTGTGGGTCACTGGGTTGAGTTGAGTTCTGTGATGGGTGTCCGCTTTTTAAAAGCTATACAAGGTATTTCAGAGTTCTCCTACAGCGTCCTCGGAAATCATGAACTTATAAACAACGCCCATCCCGCCTAGCATGACGGTCATGGCGCCACAGCGGCGCGTCTGTGCGAGAAGCGGAAATGAAATGGTGGGTGCTGATCCTGTGTCTGTTGCCCTATTCGGCGGCGTCGGCCCAAGGGTGGCGGGTGCCGGTCGAGGCGCCGGCGCCGGTGTATCCGGCACAATTGATCGAGGCCACTATGCCGGCAAGGTGCGAGCCAGGCTGACGGTTGAGCCCGACGGTTCAATTGCCGACTTCTACATCATTGAAAGCATGCACCCGGCGCTGCTCCGTCAACTGAACCCGGCCTTGCCAGCCATTGTGAAGCGCTGCGCGAAGCGTCCTGAATGATGAAACGGCAACAGACCCTACTATATTCTCGACTCACTCAAATGCGCTCTGCAGCAAACGGCCGGCAGGGCAGGAGAACGCTCATGAAACTTCGCCCCGAACTGATGCCGCCCACATTGGACGAGGCGTCAGTCGCCCGACTGGCTGTGTTGGCCGCAGAAATCGATGGCGGGGATCCTCTGCAAACCCGGGAACAACTGGCGACCTTCAACCGGGAAGCCATGACCGCTTACGAATTCATCGATTTCCAGGGTATTTATGGTGCGCAAGAGCACATCACCTGGGTTCGCCGTGTGCTGGCGGTTCCTCATCAGCGCCATGTGGCCGATGTCACACGCTCTGAGTTAATCGAGATGGCTCGCCGTGTCATGGACTCCGACGGGCCCGAGCATGACATCGGATTCTGGCTGGACATGCTGGCAATCAACATCCCGGACGAACGTATCTCGGACCTGATCTTCTGGCCGGATGACTATTTTGGCCATGAGACGGATGGGCAAGCGCTCACCCCGGAGCAACTCATCGATGTGGCGTTGGCAGGCCGGGCGATTGCGCCGTGATTGCGCCTGGGCCTATTTCTTTTGCCGCCCTGGCCGATAACCTCGAAACAACGCCGATTCGGCGGGCTGGCTCGTGCGCCAGCTGCCTGTTCAAACGCTGTAGACTGCGCAGCCCGGCGCTAATCGTATTGAAGGAGTGGACTGTGAAAGCGTGGATCCTGATGTTGCTGGCCCTGTCGCTGCCTGCCCTGGTGCAGGCCGAAGAAAAGAAGGAAGAAGATGCCGCGCCGAAGGCCGCCTATGTCAGCCTGACGCCACCGTTCGTGGGCAACTACGCGCTCGATGGCGGGCCCAAGGTGCGGGTGTACAAGGCCGACATCGCCGTGCGCGTCACCGGTGCCGATGCGGCCGCAGCGGTCAAACGCAACGACGCGCTGATCCGTAACCAGTTGGTGGCCTTGTTTGCCCAGCAGACAGTCGAGAGCATGGGCACTGCCGAGGCCAAGGAAAAACTGCGTCAGGAAGCGCTCAAGCAGGTTCAGCAGATCATGAACGACGAAGAAGGCAAGCCCGTCGTCGAAGACCTGCTGTTCAATAACCTGATTGCCCAGTAGCAGAGGCCGTCAGTGCCATGATCGCTGCCCATTGTTCGGCGGTCACCGGCATCACCGACAGCCTGCTGCCCTTTTGCACCAGGGGCAGTTGCTCCAGCGCCGTTTGCTGCTTGAGCCAGCCCAGCCCCAGCACCTTGGCAAACTGCTGGTCAAAGCCCACGTCGATGGCGCTCCAGGCATTTTTTTCAGGACTGGCCTTGGGGTCGAAGTAGTGGCTGTCCGGGTCCAGCGCCGTCGGGTCGGGGTAGGCGCTGCGCACAATGTGGCCTGTGCCGGCGATGCCGGGCTCGGGGCAACTGGAGTGGTAGAAAAGAAAACCGTCGCCTTCGGCCATGCTGCGCAGAAAGTTGCGCGCCTGATAGTTGCGCACGCCGTCCCAGCGCGCCTGGCCCAGGCGTTGCAGGTCACTGATCGAGAACTCGTCAGGCTCGGATTTCATCAGCCAGTAGGCCACGGCGGGGACTCCAGAAAGGGGATTGAGACAAGTTCATGACAAACCGACAGCCGGTTCGATTGATAATTTGCGTACTGCGTCACGTTACCGCAAAATGCCGCTCCTTTCGTACCACCCGCGCAGTTGGCAAGGCCCTTCACCTTACCCCGCTACTGACACGTATTTGATTTCCTTCAGGAGGCAATCAGTGAATCGCAAGCCGGATCTTCTCTGGATTCTCGTCATCTTGTTCGGCCTGGGCATTGTCACCACCGGCTATGCACAGAGCCTGTGGACCAACAAACCTGACGCACCTGTCGAGATCGTCCAGCAACAGCAGAAGGTTCCGGGTCGTCATTGATTGACCCCTCGGGCGCCACTCGTTGCGCCTACGCCAGATACCAGCGCTTGTCCGACACCGTGCCCTGCAAGGGAATATCCCAGGTGGCCAGGGCCAACTGATCGACTTTCTGACATTCATGGGCCAGCCCCAGCAGTGTCGGCTTGCGCCAGGTCTGCCGGCGGCTGCGATAGGCCAGGCTGCGATCATAGAAACCGCCGCCCATGCCCAGCCGCCCGCCCTGTTCGTCGAACCCCACCAATGGCATCAGGATCAGGTCCAGTGCCCAGATCGGTCGTTGTTTCGCGCGGCTGACCAAGGGTTCCGGGATGCCGAAGCGATTGGGCTTGAACGCCTCGCCACGCTGCACCCGCTGAAACACCATCCGCGTTCTGGGCCAGGCATTGAGCACCGGCAGATAGACCGCCTTGCCGCGTCGCTGCGCGGCCTGCACCAACAGGCGCGGGTCGATTTCCCCGTCATTGGCCAGGTACAGCGACACATGCCGGGCGCGGCGGAACAGGGGGTGTTGGGCCAGTTGGCGATACACGCCACGGGCGGCAGCCTGTTGCTGGCTGCGGCTCAGGGCGCGGCGGGCCTTGCGCAACTGGCGGCGCAGTTGCGGGCGCGACAGTGACATGGCGCTGATCATGAGCGAGGTGTCATGCAGGCGGGTCCTCACAGCTGAGGAAAGAAAAAAGCCATTGCCGCGCGTTGGCAGGCAATGGCTGGAATCAGGACTCCCCGACGAGCCGCTGTCGGTGTAGCCCTTGAACCCGAAAGTTCAAGGTGGAGATTGCAGGAAGTTTTAAGGCTTTCCGTCGGGCGGACATGCGCACCAACTCCACGTGCAACCCCCGTGGTTGTGCGTATCGGCTCAGGGACATGACCGACTGGCAAACACTCCAGGGAGTGGCGCAAGTATACAGAATCGTTACAGGATTATCAGCCTCGCGACGAATTGCCTGAGCCTGGGGCATCGCCGGTCAGCTCCAGGTCGACACGTTCGAGCAGGTCACGCACCTGTTCGCGCGTTGTCCCGCTGACCTGCACGTCAGGCAGGTTCTGTCGATGCAGCAGGTCGTGGGTGATGTTCAGGGCGGCCATCACGGCGATACGGTCGGCGCCGATGACTTTGCCGCTGGAACGGATTTCCCGCATCTTGCCATCGAGGTAGCGGGCAGCGCTGACCAGATTGGCGCGCTCTTCGGCCGGGCAGATGATGGAATATTCCTTGTCGAGAATTTGCACGGTAACGCTGTTGCCATTGCTCATGAGTCTTGCTCCAGGGCTTTGAGGCGCGAAATCAGTGACTCGACCTTCTGCCGGGCGATTTCGTTCTTTTCAATGAGATGGGCGCGTTCCTCGCGCCAGGTTTTTTCCTGAGTTAATAGGAACGCATTTTGGCCTTTTAGTTGCTCGACACGTTCAAGCAACAACTCCAGTCTGGCCATCAGCGCGTGCAGATCGGTGTCTGGCATGGAGCCTCACGGATGATTTCTGATGAATGGCACGATACCCGGTGCCGGCTGCCCGGATCGTGAAAGATCCTTGGACCCTCCTGCCGTGCAGATAGTTTGGGGGTTGCAGCTTGTGTTGCCATGCTATCAACCCCTACGATACAAGGCCTTCATTCTAGACATAGCGCCGTCAGGCGACCAGTTGCCCATGCCCATTCAGAACTCCCCCTACAAAGCCTTCGCCACCCTGCTTGCCAGCGGCGGCCATCCGGTTTCTCCCGCCGAGCTGCATGGCATGCTGCTTGGCCGCAGCTGTGCCGGCGCCGGTTTCGATGCCGAGAGCTGGTTTGCCGATGCCTCGATCCTGCTTGAGACCGAGCCACAGGATAACGTGCGCCAGGCCCTGGTCGGGCTGCAGGAGATGGTCAAGGGTGAACTGACCAGCGAAGACATGACCGTGGTGCTGCTGTTGCCCGGCGATGACGAGCCGCTGACCGAGCGCGCCGCCGCACTGGGTCAATGGTGCCAGGGCTTCCTGTCGGGCTTCGGCCTGGCGGCCGGCGACCGGGTGATCAGCCTGGAAGCCACCGAAGTGCTTCAGGACCTGGCCGCCATCGCCCAGGTGCAGGATGCGCTGGAAGAGTCCGAAGACGGCGAAAGCGACTACATGGAGGTCATGGAATACCTGCGCGTCGCGCCCTTGCTGCTGTTCACCGAATGCGGCAAATCAGACGCGGCACCGGCCGCCGCCAAGCCTTCGCTACACTGATCCCGTAACCGCATGCCGGGCCGGGGCACCGCATCCCGGCCTGCACGCTCCCGCGCCGATGGTGTGACGCGCTGCGAGTGTCGTGTCTTTACATATCGGCGGCACACCAGCGGCACACCGCCTGCACACTGCCTGAACGGGGACGCCCATTACCCATGATGCATATCCCGAAGTCCGAATACGCCCGGCGCCGCAAGGCCCTGATGGCGCAGATGGAACCCAACAGCATTGCCATCCTGCCGGCAGCGGCCGTGGCGATCCGCAACCGCGATGTCGAGCACGTCTATCGCCAGGACAGCGATTTCCAGTACCTGAGCGGCTTTCCCGAACCGGAAGCGGTGGTGGTGCTGATGCCGGGGCGTGAGCACGGCGAATACGTGCTGTTCTGCCGCGAGCGCAACCCGGAGCGTGAATTGTGGGACGGCCTGCGCGCCGGCCAGGAAGGGGCGGTGCGCGACTACGGCGCCGACGACGCCTTCCCGATCAACGACATCGACGACATCCTGCCGGGCCTGATCGAAGGCCGCGACCGGGTGTATTCGGCGATGGGCAGCAACCCTGAATTCGACCGGCACCTGATGGAGTGGATCAATACCATCCGCTCCAAGGCCCACCTGGGTGCACAGCCGCCGAACGAGTTCGTGGCCCTGGATCACCTGCTGCACGACATGCGCCTGTACAAGTCGGCTGCCGAGGTCAAGGTCATGCGCTACGCCGCGCAAGTCTCGGCTCGCGCCCATGTACGGGCCATGCAGGCCAGCCGCGCCGGCCTGTACGAGTACAGCCTGGAAGCCGAGCTGGAATACGAGTTTCGCAAGGGCGGCGCCCGCATGCCGGCCTATGGCTCGATTGTCGCCTCGGGCCGCAATGCCTGCATCCTGCACTACCAGGAAAACAACGCGCCGCTCAAGAACGGTGATCTGGTGCTGATCGATGCCGGCTGCGAGATCGACTGCTACGCCAGCGACATCACCCGCACTTTCCCCGTCAGCGGCACCTTTTCGCCCGAGCAGAAGGCGATCTACGAACTGGTCCTCAAGGCCCAGCAGGCCGCCTTCGAAGCCATCGGCCCGGGCCGGCACTGGAACGAAGCCCACGAGGCCACGGTGCGGGTCATTACCGCCGGGCTGGTGGAACTCGGCCTGCTCAAGGGCGAAGTCGACGCCTTGATCGCCAGCGACGCGCACAAGGCGTTCTACATGCACCGTGCCGGCCACTGGCTGGGCATGGACGTTCATGATGTCGGTGACTACAAGGTCGGCGGTCAGTGGCGGGTATTGGAAATCGGCATGGCACTGACCGTGGAACCCGGCATCTACATTGCGACAGACAACACGTCTGTGGCGAAGAAATGGCGAGGGATCGGTGTGCGAATCGAAGATGACGTGGTGGTGACCCGCCAGGGGTGCGACATCCTGACCGGCGACGTGCCCCGCACGGTGGCCGAGATCGAGGCCCTGATGGCCGCTGCCCGGGTGCAGGCCGCATGAGCCGCTTCAACCTGGCCATCGTCGGTGGCGGACTGGTCGGCGCCAGCCTGGCCCTGGCCCTGCAGGCCGGTGCCCGTGAGCGCGGCTGGAAGATCGTGCTGATCGAGCCCTTCGCACCGGGCGATGCCTACCAGCCCAGCTACGATGCGCGTTCTTCTGCGCTGTCGTTCGGCGCCCGACGCATCTATGAACGTCTGGGCCTGTGGCAGCAGATTGCCCGGCGCGCCGAGCCGATCCTGCAGATCCAGGTCTCTGATCGCGGACGTTTCGGTTCTGCACGCCTGTCGGCCCTCGAAGAAGGTGTGCCCGCCCTGGGGTATGTGGTCGAGAACGCCTGGCTGGGCCAATGCCTGTGGCAGGGCCTGGACCCCGAGGTGATCAGTTGGCGAGTGCCGGCCGAGGTGCGCAGCATGCAGGCCGTGGCCGGCGGCTATCGGCTGGGCCTGAGCGACGAGACCGAACTGGAGTGTGACCTGGCGGTACTGGCCGATGGCGGGCGCTCCAATCTGCGCGAGCAACTGGGCATCAGCGTGCACCAGCGGCCATATGGCCAGAGCGCGCTGATCGCCAATATCAGCCCGGCCGAAGCCCACTGCGGGCAAGCCTTCGAGCGCTTTACCGAACAGGGGCCGATGGCCCTGCTGCCATTGCCGGAAAATCGTTGTGCGCTGGTCTGGACCCGCACCGGCGATGATACCCAGCGCCTGGCCGCACTCGATGAACGCCGTTTTCTCAGCGAGCTGCAGGACGTGTTCGGCTACCGCCTGGGCCGTTTGTGCCAGGTCGGGGCACGGCATGTGTACCCGCTGACCCTGGTGGAGGCCGACGAGCAGGTGCGCTCGCACCTGGTGGTGCTGGGCAACGCCGCGCACAGCCTGCACCCGATTGCCGGGCAGGGCTTCAACCTGTCGCTGCGTGATGCCGATGCGCTGGCCCGCACGCTGCTTGAAAGTGACCGGGTGCCGGGTGACCTGGCGACCCTGCAGCGTTATCGCGCCCGCCAGCAACGCGACCAGCAACTGACCGTGGGCTTTTCCGACAAGGTCACGCGCCTGTTCGGCAGTACCGCCTCGGCCATCACCACCGGCCGTAACCTCGGCTTGCTTGGCCTGGACCTCTTGCCGCCGGCCAAGCGCTGGTTCGCCCGTCAGGCCATGGGCCTGGGAACCCGTCCCGATGCATGATCCTTTCAACCCCAACCGGCCTGCGCGCCCAACACGAGTGATCTGAACATGGAAACCCGCGCGGATGTGCTGATCGTGGGCGCCGGCATGGTCGGCAGTGCCCTGGCCCTGGCCCTGCAAGGCAGCGGCCTGGATGTGCTGGTGGTCGACGGCGGCTCGATGAGTGTCGAGCCGTTCGACCCGCAGGCGAAATTCGATCCGCGTGTCAGTGCGCTGTCGGCGGCCAGCCAGCGCATCCTGCAACGCCTGGGGGCCTGGGATGGCATGGCTGCCCGGCGTCTGAGCCCTTATGCACAGATGCAGGTCTGGGACGGCAGCGGCACCGGGCAGATTCATTTTTCTGCCGCCAGTGTGCAGGCCGATGTCCTCGGGCACATCGTCGAGAACCGGGTGGTTCAGGACGCCTTGCTCGAACGCCTGCACGACAGCGATATCGGCCTGCTGGAGCATGCGCGCCTGGAACAATTGCGCCATTCCGGCGATGACTGGCTGCTGACCCTGGCGGACGGCCGCCACCTGCGTGCACCGTTGGTGGTGGGTGCCGACGGCGCGCATTCGGCCATTCGCCGCCTGAGCGGCACGCCGACCCGTGAGTGGGATTACCTGCACCACGCTATCGTCACCAGCGTGCGTACCGCCCGCCCGCATGGGCGCACAGCCTGGCAGCGCTTCACCGACGACGGACCGCTGGCCTTTCTGCCGCTGGTGCGCGAGGGCGAGCACTGGTGCTCGATCGTCTGGTCGGTGACGCCGGCCGAGGCCGAGCGCTTGATGGCGCTGGACGGTGCGCGGTTCTGTGTCGAGCTGGAGCGCGCCTTCGAAGGGCAACTGGGCACCGTGCTGCACGCCGACCCCAGGTTGTGCGTGCCGCTGCGTCAGCGCCACGCCAAGCGCTACGTGGCCCCGGGCCTGGCGCTGATCGGTGATGCCGCACACACCATCCACCCGCTGGCCGGGCAGGGCGTGAACCTGGGCTTTCTGGACGCGGCCGTGCTGGCCGAAGTGTTGCTGCACGCCCACGCGCGTGGCGAACGCCTGGCCGATGAACGCGTGCTGGGCCGCTACGAACGTCGGCGCATGCCGCATAACCTGAGCCTGATGGCGGCCATGGAGGGCTTCAAGCGCCTGTTCCAGGCCGATCCGCTGCCTTTGCGCTGGCTGCGCAACACCGGCCTGAAGGCCGTCGACAGCCTGCCCGAGGTCAAGGCCCTGTTCGTGCGCCAGGCCTTGGGCCTGGCAGGCGAAATGCTAGAACTGGCACGCCTGTCGGACCGGCTCCCGGACGCGCACGTACCCGAACAGTAGGAGCGCGCTTGCCCGCGACCGAGTGCGTAGCGCTCGCAAAATCTCGGAAACCCTGAAAATTTATGATTGTTAACGTTCAAGCTGTATGAAACGCCACAAATTTACGACTGCTAACGCAGCCGGTCGCGGGCAGAGCGCGCTCCTACATAGGCCCCTCACGCAACATTAAGTTACGGCTCTTCACCTCCCCTCATTGAGGTCGTGAATGGTATTGACTACCATTTCGACCTCGTATTCGAACCTAGAGGCTTTCCCATGCAGGCAAGCAAGCGTCTTCTCGCTGCCCTGACACTGACCATGCTCGGCAGCACTGCCCAGGCCGCCGATGAGGTCGTGGTGTATTCGTCGCGTATCGACGAACTGATCAAGCCCGTTTTCGATGCCTATACCGCCAAGACCGGCGTCAAGATCAAGTTCATCACCGACAAGGAAGCGCCGCTGATGCAGCGCATCAAGGCCGAGGGCGAGAACGCCACCGCCGACCTGCTGCTGACCGTCGATGCCGGCAACCTCTGGCAGGCCGAGCAGATGGGCATCCTGCAGCCGTTCAGCACGCCGGTGATCGACAAGAACATCCCGGCCCAGTACCGCTCCTCGACCCACGCCTGGACCGGCCTGAGCCTGCGGGCGCGGACCATTGCCTACTCGACCGACCGGGTCAAACCCGAAGAGCTGAGCACCTACGAGGCCCTGGCCGACAAGAACTGGGAAGGGCGCCTGTGCCTGCGCACGGCCAAGAAAGTCTATAACCAGTCGCTGACCGCCACCCTGATCGAAACCCACGGTGCCGACAAGACCAGCGAAATCCTCAAGGGTTGGGTCAACAACCTGTCCACCGACGTCTTCTCCGACGACATCGCCGTGCTGGAGGCCATCAACGCCGGCCAGTGCGACGTGGGCATCGTCAACACTTACTACTACGGCCGCCTGCACAAACAGAACCCGCAACTGGCGGTCAAGCTGTTCTGGCCCAACCAGGCCGACCGTGGCGTGCACGTCAACCTGTCGGGCATCGGCCTGACCAAACATGCGCCGCACGCCGAGGCGGCCAAGGCGCTGGTGGAATGGATGACCGGTCCCGAAGCCCAGGCGATCTTTGCCGGCGTCAACCAGGAATTTCCGGCCAACCCGAGCGTACCGCCCAGTGCCGAAGTGGCGGGCTGGGGTTCGTTCAAGGCCGACACCATTGCGGTCGAAGTGGCCGGCAAGC
Source organism: Pseudomonas sp. Leaf127 (assembly GCF_001423155.1). Lineage (NCBI taxonomy): Bacteria > Pseudomonadati > Pseudomonadota > Gammaproteobacteria > Pseudomonadales > Pseudomonadaceae > Pseudomonas > Pseudomonas sp. Leaf127. Next base: position 440,721 of record NZ_LMOA01000023.1, read on the forward strand.
GTCAGGCAGAAGCGATTCGCATGATGGATCGCGCGGGCTGGAATTGATTTAATACCCGCCCTTTTCGCGGGGGCCGCGGCTTCAGCCGCGAACCCCGCGAATCACCGTAAACCGAGAATTCCCTTTGGCCCACCCCGCCCAACGCCGCTGGTACCCCCTGGTCTTTGCCATCGCCGCGCTGGTGCTCTTGCCCCTCAGCGTCCTGCTGTTGTCCTGGCAAAGCGTCGACCGGGAAATCTGGTCGCACCTGCTCGACACCCAGATGAGCCGCCTGCTCGGCAATACCCTGACCCTGATCCTCGGGGTCGGCGTGGGCGTCACCGTGCTGGGTGTGAGCCTGGCCTGGCTGACCAGCCTGTGCGAATTCCCCGGCAGGCGCTGGCTGGACTGGGCCTTGATGCTGCCGTTTGCGATTCCCGCCTACGTACTGGCCTTTGTCTTTGTCGGCCTGCTGGATTTTGCCGGCCCCTTGCAGACCCTGCTGCGCGAGTGGTTCGGCAGCGGCCTGCGCCTGCCCCGTGTCCGTTCCACCGGCGGGGTGATCGTGGTGCTGGTGCTGGTGTTCTACCCCTATGTCTACCTGCTGGCGCGCACCGCGTTCCTGGCCCAGGGCCGTGGCCTGATGGAGGCGGCGCGGGTGCTGGGCCTGTCGCCGCTGCAAGCGTTCTGGCGCGTGGCGCTGCCCATGGCGCGCCCGGCCATCGGTGCCGGCGTGGCCCTGGCGCTGATGGAAACCCTGGCCGATTTCGGCGCGGTGTCGGTGTTCAACTTCGACACCTTCACCACGGCCATCTACAAGACCTGGTATGGCTTCTTCAGCCTCTCCAGCGCTGCACAGCTGGCCAGCCTGCTGCTGCTGGCGGTCATGGTCGTGCTCTATGGCGAACGTCGCGCACGCGGCGTCAGCCGGGCCGCCAACGAGCGTCCGCGCAGCAAGGCGCTGTATCACCTCACCGGTCTCAAGGCCGCAGCGGCCAGCAGTTGGTGCGCACTGGTGTTCATCTGTGCCTTCGCCATACCGATGCTGCAACTGGTGGTCTGGGTCTGGCAGCGCGGGCGTTTCGACCTGGACGAGCGCTACACCGGGCTGGTGCTGCACACCCTGTATCTGGGCAGCCTGGCGGCATTGATCACGGTCAGCGTGGCGCTGGTGCTGGTGTTCGCCCAGCGCCTGGCGCCGACCCGGGCGATTCGCTCGGGCGTGGGCCTGGCCAACCTGGGCTACGCCTTGCCGGGCTCGGTGCTGGCGGTGTCGATCATGCTGGCGTTCAGTTACCTCGACCGGGCGCTGGTGATCCCGCTGTCGTCGTGGCTGGGCGGCGCGGGCAAGCCCTTGCTGCTGGGCAGCCTGTCGGCGCTGTTGCTGGCGTATCTGGTGCGCTTCATCGCCGTAGCCTATGGCCCGCTGGAAAGCAGCCTGGCGCGGATCCGCCCGTCGTTGCCGGAAGCGGCGCGCAGCCTGGGCACCAGCGGCCCGCGACTGTTTTTCACCATCTACCTGCCGTTGCTGGTGCCGGGCGCCTTGAGTGCAGCCTTGCTGGTGTTTGTCGATGTACTCAAGGAGATGCCGGCCACCCTGCTGATGCGCCCGTTTGGCTGGGACACCCTGGCCGTGCGGATCTTTGAAATGACCAGTGAGGGCGAATGGGCCCGCGCCGCCTTGCCGGCCCTGACCCTGGTGCTGGTCGGCCTGCTGCCGGTGATCGGTCTGATCCGGCGTTCGGCACGTCAACATGGCTGAGTGCTGGCCCGATGAAATGACACTGCGTATTTCAGGAAACCGCACGTCGGGTGCGAGGTGCTCGCCATGCGGCTACAATGCGCCGCAATCGGTGCGGGCTGCGGCTTCGTCGGCAGGTTGTCAGTTGTAACAAACCCCGAACCACTGGGGGCTTGCCAGCAGGTCCCGGCCCGCATCTTCGCCACGCCCGGAAGGAGAAACCCATGGGACAGCGTACCCCCCTGTTTGACCTGCACCTCGCGCTGGGCGCGAAAATGGTCGATTTTGGTGGTTGGGACATGCCGTTGCACTACGGCTCGCAAGTCGAGGAACATCACGAAGTGCGTCGCGATTGCGGCGTCTTCGATGTTTCGCACATGCATGTGATCGATGTGCTCGGCAGCCAGGCCAAGGTCTGGCTGCGTTATCTGCTGGCCAACGACGTGGGCCGCCTGCAAGAGGTCGGGCGGGCGTTGTACAGCGCCATGCTCGATGAGCACGGCGGCATCATCGACGACATGGTCGTCTACCTCACGCCCGGCGGCTATCGCCTGGTGGCCAACGCCGCCACGGGTGCCAAGGACATGGCCTGGATGCGGGCCCACCTGGCCGGCTTCGATGTGCAACTGGTCGAGCGCCCGGAGCTGGCAATGCTGGCCATCCAGGGCCCACGTGCCCGCCAGCGGATTGCCGAATTGCTGTCCAGCCAGCGCGCGGAACTGATTCGGCGCCTCAAGCCCTTCGAAGGCCATCACGACCAGGACTGGTTCATCGCCCGCACCGGCTACACCGGTGAAGACGGCCTGGAAATCATCCTGCCCGCCGAGCAGGCCCCGGCCTTTTTCAACGACCTGGTCGGTGCCGGCATCTCGCCGATCGGCCTGGGCGCCCGCGATACGCTGCGCCTGGAGGCCGGCATGAACCTGTACGGCCAGGACATCGACGAACAGGTCTCGCCGCTGGTCGCCAACATGGCCTGGAGCATTGCCTGGGAGCCTGCCGGTCGCGACTTCATCGGCCGCCCGGCGCTGGAGCGTGAACGTGCGGCTGGCGCGGCGTCCAAACTGGTGGGTCTGGTGCTGGAAGAGCGCGGTGTGCTACGCGCCCATCAGGTGGTGCGTATCGCAGAAATTGGCGATGGAGAGATCACCAGTGGTAGCTTCTCTCCTACGCTGAGCAAGTCGATTGCCCTGGCACGCGTCCCGATGGCCACCGCTGATCGGGCCGAAGTGGAAATTCGCGGCAAGTGGTACCCCGTGCGCGTGGTGCGTCCAAGTTTCGTGCGCCACGGCAAAGTGCTTATCTAATCTGGCGAACCGCCGCTGACCTGATAATTCTGAGGATGACAAATGAGCAATATTCCCGCCGAACTGCGTTTTGCCGAAAGCCATGAATGGGCGCGCCTGGAGGCCGATGGCACGATCACCGTGGGCATCTCTGATCACGCGCAACAGGCGCTGGGCGATGTAGTGTTCGTCGAGTTGCCGGAAGTCGGCAAAGTCTTCGCTGCCGGCGATGCAGCCGGTGTGGTCGAGTCGGTCAAGGCCGCTTCGGACATCTACGCCCCGGTAGGCGGCGAGGTCACTGCTGTCAACGAAGCGCTGGGCGATGAACCCGAGCAGCTCAACAACGAGCCTTACAGCGCCTGGATCTTCAAGCTCAAGCCCGCCGATGCTGACGCTGACCTGGCCAGGCTGCTCGATGCGGCCGGTTATCAGGCCGCCATCGGCGAGTAACCGGTTCGCGACCGTTGGTCGCTCCTACGGATGGCCGGGTGGCTACCCATAGGAGATCATCCTGTGCCACTGGCACAGCGCCAAGGCGGCACGCTTTCGCGCAGCAAACATGGGCCCGCTAGGAGCGCGTTTGCCGGCATGCCGGACCGCCGCGACCGGCTGCGTAGCAGTCGTAAAATTTCAGCGTTTCATCAGTTTTGCGAGCGCTTCGCACTCGGTCGCCGGCAAGCGGGCTCCTACTGTGCGTTGCGGGTCAGGATGGCGTTGGCCAGTTCCATGTCGCTGGCTTGCAGCCCCGGGTTGTCCTGGCGTACCTGCGCCATGGCAGCTTCCAGGAACGGACCGCGGATCCCGCCGTCGCTGGCCACGAAGCTGCCGGCATCATCCTGGGCCGCCACGATCAGCTTGTGATCCCGGAAGGTCAGGTACGTCGAGCCGGTGGTGGCGCCCGACGAAATGACATCGCGCCAGAAACCGGCATCGGCCATCGCCGACCCGACCGGAAGAGAAAGCAGAGCACAAGTGGCGACAGCAAGTTTCAGACGCATGATGACGTACTCCAAATGGGAAGATTCCGGTTCATTGGAGAATGTTTCCCCCCGGTAGTTCCCTTGCCTGCCCCCCGCTCAGAGAGGCTCGACCTGCAGCACCGTACCTTCCTGGCTCACCACCCTGACCCGTCCACCCACCGGGGTATCGGGACCGGTGACGATCCATACGCTGTCGCCGACCTTGATCTTGCCACGCCGGTCCACGATGGCCTGTTGCACCACAAAACTGTGGCCGATCAGTTCCTGCCCACGCATGTTCAGCCCCGGCTGGTCCGATGGCCGCGCCGCCGTGCGTTGCCGGTACCACCAGTACACGGCGGTCAGTACGGCAAACACGGCAAACAGCAGAAACTGCACGGTCCAGGGCAGCTCCGGCAGCACGAAGCTCAAGAGGCCGACCGCGGCAGCGGCGATGCCGATCCACAGCAGGTAGCCGCCGGCACCGAACATCTCCAGGATCAACAGCACCGTGCCCAGTGCCAGCCAGTCCCAGAACGAAAGGTTATACAGCCAGCTCATGGTGTGTGCCTCAAGCCTTGCGGTCGAAGGTGGCTTTGACGATCTCGCCGATCCCGCCTACTGCACCGATGACCTGGCTGGCCTCCAGCGGCATCAGGATGACCTTGCTGTTGTCGGCCGAAGCCAGTTGGCCCAGGGCCTCGATGTATTTTTGCGCCACGAAGTAATTGATGGCCTGCACGTTGCCGGTGGCAATGGCGTCGGACACCACGCGGGTGGCCTGGGCTTCGGCTTCGGCCTGGCGCTCGCGGGCTTCGGATTCCAGGAAGGCGGCCTGCCGGCTGCCCTCGGCCTCGAGGATCTGCGCCTGCTTCTTGCCTTCGGCGGTCAGGATCGCCGCTGCGCGCAGGCCTTCGGCTTCAAGGATCTGGGCACGCTTGATGCGCTCGGCCTTCATCTGGCCGCTCATGGCCGCCATCAGGTCTTCGGGCGGGCTGATGTCCTTGATCTCGATGCGGGTGATCTTGATGCCCCACGGCGCGGTGGCTTCATCGACGATGCGCAGCAGCCGCTCGTTGATGCCGTCGCGCTGGCTGAGCATGGCGTCGAGCTCCATGGAGCCGAGCACGGTGCGGATATTGGTTTGCAGCAGGTTGCGGATGGCGTGCTGGAGGTCGTTGACCTCGTAGGCGGCCTGGGCGGTGTTGATCACCTGGTAGAAGCACACGGCATCGATCTCGACCGTGGCGTTGTCGGCGGTAATGACTTCCTGGGGCGGGATGTCCAGTACGCTTTCCATCACGTTGATCTTGCGCCCGATGCGATCCATCACCGGAATGATGATGTTCAGGCCGGGCTTGAGCGTGTTGGTATAGCGGCCGAAACGCTCCACTGTCCATTGGTAACCCTGCGGGACCACCTTGAAGCCCATGAACACGATGGCCAATGCCAGGCCGACGAATAAGAGGATTACGATACTACCGGTTTGCATGGTACTTCCTTGTCAGTACGGGAGGGGGCGGGGATTGTCGTCGATGCCCAGTGAAACCGCATCCGGGCTTGTATTTCAACGTTGTTCGCTCTGGGGTGTGACGCGTAACACTTCTTCAAGGGTTGTAAGCCCGGCCGAGACCTTCTGCGCACCCGACAGGCGCAGGCTGCGCATGCCCTCCTTGAAAGCCTGGCGGCGCATGGCGCTCAGGTCGAGGTCGGCGGCGATCAGGGCCTTGACGCCATCGGACATCAGCATGATTTCGTACACGCCGGCGCGCCCCCGGTAACCGGTGTCGCGGCATTCGGCGCAGCCCACGGCGCGGTGGGCGCCGGCTGGCACTGGCGCCTGCCAGGGGCGGGTCAGGGTCTGCCAGTCGACTTCATCCAGGGCGATGGGTGCCTTGCAGTGCGGGCACAAGGTGCGCACCAGGCGCTGGGCCATGACGCCCAGGATCGTGGCCTTGAGCAGGTAATGCGGCACGCCCAGCTCCAGCAGGCGACTGATGGCGCTGGGCGCGTCGTTGGTGTGCAGGGTCGAAAGCACCAGGTGCCCGGTCAGCGCCGCCTGGATGGCCATTTCGGCGGTCTCCAGGTCGCGGATCTCGCCGATCATGATGATGTCCGGGTCCTGGCGCATCAGGGCGCGCACGCCACTGGCAAAGGTCAGGTCGATATTGTGCTGCACCTGCATCTGGTTGAAGGCCGGCTCGATCATCTCGATCGGGTCTTCGATGGTGCACAGGTTGACCTCGCTGGTCGCCAGCTTCTTGAGCGTGGTGTACAGCGTGGTGGTCTTGCCTGAACCGGTAGGGCCCGTCACCAGGATGATGCCGTTGGGCTGGCAGGTCATGCCTTGCCAGCGGCGCAGGTCGTCGCTGGAAAAGCCCAATTGGTCGAAGTCCTTGAGCAGCACGTCCGGGTCGAAGATACGCATCACCAGCTTTTCGCCGAAGGCGGTCGGCAGCGTCGACAGGCGCAACTCGACCTCGCCGCCGGCCGGGGTGCTGGTCTTGACCCGGCCGTCCTGGGGTTTGCGTTTTTCCGCGACATTCATACGCCCCAGGCTCTTGAGCCGGCTGACCACGGCCATGATCACTTGCGGCGGAAACTGATAGACGTTGTGCAGCACCCCGTCGATGCGAAAGCGCACCGTGCCGTGCTCGCGGCGTGGCTCGATATGGATATCGCTGGCCCGTTGCTGGAAAGCGTACTGGAACAGCCAGTCGACGATATTGACGATGTGCGCGTCGTTGGCGTCGGGCTCCTGGTCGCTGGCGCCGAGTTTGAGCAGTTGCTCGAAATTGCCCAGGTTGCTGCTTTTCTGGTCGGTGGCGGTGGCGCCACTGACCGATTTGGCCAGGCGAAAGAATTCCACGGTCATGCGCTGGATATCGCTGGGGTTGGCCACCACGCGCTTGATCGGCAGCTTGAGCACATGCGACAGGTCCGCCTCCCAGCCCTGCACATACGGCTGGGCGCTGGCGATGGTCACCGACTCGCGGTCCACGGCCACGGCCAGGATGCGATGGCGCTGGGCGAAGGCATAGGACATCAGCGGCGTGACGGCGGCCACGTTGATCTTCAGCGGGTCGATGCGCAGGTACGGTTGGCCGCACTGGGCGGCCAGCCAGGCGGTGAGGGTCTCCAGGTCGAGCTTGCGCCCGGGGCGCTTGCCATCTTCAAACGCCTGGGCGGCGAGGAACTCCAGCGGGTGCATCTGCACGTTCGCCGCGCCGCGTCGCAGGGTGATGGCGGTTTCTGCGTCGCTTTGCTCAAGGTGGCCCTGGGCGACCAGGTCACGCAACAGGTCGTTCAGGTCAAGCCAGCGGTCCGTGGAAGAAGAAGCGTGAACGGCCATGCAGGTTCCTTGGGCGGGGGCGGGAAGGGATCACTCTGACAGCGAGCAGCGTAGACCCCAAGCGTGCCGGTGTTGCGCCCCTTGTGTGAACAGGCATTACCGCACTGATCGCTCAGGCCATGGCGCGGGCCGCCGGCTGCTCGATCGGCAGGGCAGACGTCAGGGTCTCAAGTGCCACTGTATCGACATCGATCAGGTTGCGCATTTTTTCACCGATGACCTCGGCACGGTGGGCGCTTACAGCGTCTACGTCCACCTCGATGTGCAGGTCATCGCCGTGGCGCACCATGTTGATCTGGCCGGGAATCAGGTACTGCAGGGCGAACAGGTTCAAGACCTGGCACATCAGTGCCGGCTGTGCCTGGGCCTGGATCCGATAGCGCACGGTCACCAGGGCATTGCTGGCATTCCATACATCCGCGCGACGCGGCAGGGCAGGTACGGCTTCGAGCATGGGCATGGGCGGATCTCCTGAGCAAGTACGGAAATTCTTGCATGAAGAGTGCGGCAAAACTGATCTATTATCTGGCCCTGGCTTCATATTGCGCATGAACAATCTGCCATTTGCCTTCCATGAGAAATAATTATGTCCATAGAGCTGGATGCCTACGACCGTAAGATCCTGACACTTCTTCAGGAAGACGCCTCGCTGTCCAGCGCGCAGATCGCCGAGCAGGTGGGCTTGTCACAATCGCCGTGCTGGCGGCGGATCCAGCGGCTCAAGGACGAAGGCGTGATCCGTCGCCAGGTCAGCCTGCTGGACCGCAAGAAGATCGGCTTGAATACGCAGATCTTCGCCGAAATCAAACTCAACGCCCACGGCCGCTCCAACTTCGCCGAATTCACCGACGCGATTCGCGAGTTTCCGGAGGTGCTGGAGTGTTATGTGCTGATGGGCGCGGTGGATTTTCTGTTGCGCATCGTCACGGCCGATATCGAGGCCTACGAGAAGTTCTTCTTCGACAAGCTGTCGATGGTGCCGGGAATCCAGGAAGTGAACTCGATCGTGGCCCTGTCGGAAATCAAGTCCACCACCACCCTGCCGCTGGGACGCTGACACAGCGCCATCGCGCAGCAAACACTGGGCCCGGTAGGAGCGCGCTCTGCCGGCGCGCCCCTACCCGATGTCTTGCCAGGTGGGTTACAGCTTCACCAGCACTTTCCAGGTCTTGGTCTGGGCCACGGTCAGGGCCTGCTGCACGCGGGCGTCCAGCACTTCGTCGCTGATGTCCTGATGGGCCAGTTGCTCCAGCTTGTTGAGTTCACCGTACAAGCGGTCCATCTCCGGCAGTTCCAGCACATGCCGTGCCCAGTGCAGCCAGGCTTGCAGGCGTTCGATGCGCGGCAATTGCTCGGCCAGGTCTTCGGGCTGTTGCTGGTAGCGGTTCAGCTGCAGGCTGCGGGCTTCTTCGGCCAGTTGGGTCGGCAGCCAGTTGCCCAGTGCCACGGCGCCCAGGCGATTGCCCCGGTTATTGCGCTCCACTGTCCAGCTGCGTGCCAGCAACCAGCGCGAGGTGTTCAGCGAGAACTCGCCCCAGCGCGTGTCCTGCAACTCTTCCAGGAACTGCTCATGAGCGGCGCCGCGCACGTCTTCGTCGTGCTGACCCGCCTGGACCAGCGGGCGCCAGTCTTCGAGCAGGGCATCCAGCGCGCTGCGCAGGCTGGCGGTGGTGGCGCGCGGAGCACACTGGCCCAGGCTGCCGGTCAGGGCCCGCAGTTCGGCCAATTGCTCGACCCAGTCCTGCAACAGGCGCCAGTGACCGTTGAAACGGTATTGCTCGGCCAGACGCTGGCTGCTGCCCAGCAGGTGCCAGGCCAGCGCGGTGTAGGCGTCGTCCAGTGGCAGTTCGGCGTGCAAGACCGGCGCCTTGAGGCTCAGCGAGTAGCTGGCCGGATCGAGCAGGCGGTAGCCGCGTTCGGCCTTGCTGATGTCGCACGGCATCAGCGGCAACGTGGCGGCCAGCTCGGCGGCCAGTTCCAGCAGCGCCTCGGGTTCGCCTTCGCGCAGTTCAAGCTCCAGCTCGCAGATTTCTTCCTTCTGCTTGCCGGCCACCACCTGGCCCAGGTCCAGGGCGGCTTCGATCACCACCTTGGCCTTGCCGCGGCCCCAGGCGATCTCGGCTTTTTCGCGCACGAAATCGGTGGTGAACAGCGGCTTGATGGTTTTCTTGTCCAGTTCGGCCAGTTGTGCCGGCCAGCATTGATCGTCGAGCTTCTTCAAATCGAGCTTGGCCTTGGCCAGGTCCCAGTTGAATTCATTGCGCTCGGACAGGCCCGCCACGCTCTGGCCACGGGTCTTGAGGGTCTGGATCAGTTGCTCGCCATCGCGGCGGATGCGCAGCGCCACCTTGGCCTGGGCCAGGTCGCGTTCGGGCGTGTCGAAATACTGATTGGTCAGTTCCAGGCGCTCCCAGCCGCTCTTGTTGCGCTTTTTCAGCAGGGGGTGCTCGCGCAGGGCGGCGAGGGTTTCGCGGCTGACGCGCAGTTTGATTTCGGTTTCTTTGTGCATGGCCGGGGGCAATCCAAACGCTGGTACTGATGAGGCCACCAGTGTACAGGACCTGAACCGCTACGGTTTATTCCTGACGCCTGATGGCCCTATGATGGACCGCATTGCGTTTCGCCATTCAGGAGCCGTTCATGCCCTTGCCATCCTTGAAGGACCAGTTCGCCGCGTTGATCGCCACGCCGTCGGTGAGCTGCACCCAGCCAGCGCTGGACCAGTCCAACCGGGCGGTCATCGACCTGCTGGCCGGCTGGCTGGGCGACCTGGGCTTTGCCTGCGAGATCCAGACAATCTCGCCGGGCAAGTTCAACCTGCTGGCCAGCTACGGCACAGGCCCGGGCGGGCTGGTGCTGGCCGGGCACAGCGACACGGTGCCCTACGACGACGCGCTGTGGCAGACCGACCCGTTGAAACTCACCGAGGTCGACGGGCGCTGGGTGGGCCTGGGCAGCTGCGACATGAAGGGCTTCTTTGCCTTGATCATCGAGGCGGTGCGCCCGCTGCTCGACCAGCCGTTCAGGCAGCCGCTGCTGATCCTGGCCACCTGCGACGAAGAAAGCTCCATGGCCGGCGCGCGCGCCCTGGCCGACGCGGGCCGTCCCCTGGGGCGGGCAGCGGTGATCGGTGAGCCGACCGGGCTCAAGCCGATCCGCCTGCACAAGGGCGTGATGATGGAGCGCATCGACATTCTCGGGCGCAGCGGGCATTCCTCCGACCCCAGCCTGGGCCACAGCGCGCTGGAGGCCATGCACGACGCGATCAGTGAACTCAAGGGCCTGCGCACGCAATGGCAGACGCAGTACCGCAACCCGCAGTTCAGCGTACCGCAGCCGACCCTCAACCTGGGCTGCATTCATGGCGGCGACAACCCCAACCGGATTTGCGGGCAGTGCTCGCTGGAGTTCGACCTGCGTCCGCTGCCGGGCATGGATCCGGAAATTCTGCGCGGGCTCATTCGTCAGAAGCTACAGCCCCTGGCCGAACGGCATCAGGTGCAGATCGACTACCAGCCGCTGTTTCCCGAGTGCCCGCCCTACGAGCAGGCCGCCGATGCGGAACTGGTGCGGGTGGCCGAGCGTCTGACAGGCCATACGGCCGCGGCGGTGGCATTTGGCACCGAAGCGCCTTATCTTCAACGCCTGGGCTGCGAGACCCTGGTGCTGGGCCCGGGTGACATCGCCTGTGCGCATCAGCCGGGCGAGTATCTTGAAATGTCACGTTTGCAGCCTACAGTGCGTCTGTTAAGCCAGTTGATCGAACATTACTGCCTGAGCCCCCAATAAGCGGCCCGGCCCAACCTGATAGAAGTCCGAGAGTAAGGAGAATGCGCGTGTTGCCAAGCCTGTTCCGACGATAACCGCCACCCCTGTTGTGCGTGTTTTGTGTCTTTCGTCCAACTTTCTACAGGCTTTTGCGGTTATGCCCGAATACGTCAATTGGCTTCGCCATGCTTCTCCTTACATCAACGCCCACCGCGACTGCACCTTTGTGGTCATGCTGCCCGGTGACGGTGTCGAACACCCCAACTTCGGCAATATCGTCCACGACCTGGTGCTGTTGCACAGCCTGGGTGTACGCCTGGTGCTGGTGCACGGCACGCGGCCACAGATCGAAAACCGCCTGGCCCAGCGCGGCCTGAGCCCGCGCTTTCACCGTGACCTGCGGGTGACCGACGCCGAAACCCTTGAGTGCGTGATTGATGCGGTAGGCGGCCTGCGCATTGCCATCGAGGCGCGGCTGTCGATGGACATCGCCGCCTCGCCGATGCAGGGCTCGCGCCTGCGTGTCACCGGCGGCAACCTGGTCACCGCCCGGCCGATCGGCGTGCTTGAAGGCGTCGATTACCAGCACACCGGCGAAGTACGCCGGGTCGACCGCAAGGGTATCAACCGCCTGCTCGATGAGCGGCACATCGTGTTGCTGTCGCCGCTGGGTTATTCACCGACCGGCGAGGTGTTCAACCTGGCCTGTGAAGACGTGGCCACCCGTGTGGCCATCGACCTGGGCGCCGACAAGCTGCTGCTGTTCGGCGAAGAGCAGGGCCTGCTGGACGAGCGTGGCCACCTGGTGCGCGAATTGCGCCCGCAACAGGTGCCGGCGCATCTGCAGCGCCTGGGCAGCAACTACCAGGCCGAACTGCTTGATGCCGCCGCCGAAGCCTGCCGCGGCGGCGTGGGCCGCAGCCATATCGTCAGCTACGCCGAGAACGGCGCCCTGCTGACCGAGCTGTTCACCCGCGACGGCGGCGGCACGCTGGTGGCGCAAGAGCAGTTCGAACGGGTGCGTGAAGCGGCCATCGAAGACGTGGGCGGGTTGATCGAGCTGATCACGCCGCTGGAAGAGCAGGGCATTCTGGTGCGCCGCTCACGTGAAGTGCTGGAGCGCGAGATCGAGCAGTTCAGTGTGGTCGAGCGTGAAGGCATGATCATCGCCTGTGCGGCGCTGTACCCGATTGCCGATTCCCAGACCGGCGAGCTGGCCTGCCTGGCTGTCAATCCGGAATACCGCCATGGCGGGCGTGGCGACGAATTGCTTGAACGCATCGAGAACCGTGCCCGGGCATTGGGGCTGACACGATTGTTCGTGCTCACCACCCGCACCGCCCACTGGTTCCGCGAGCGCGGCTTCGAACCCAGCAGCGTCGACCGCCTGCCCAGCGCCCGGGCCTCGCTGTACAACTACCAGCGCAATTCGAAAATCTTCGAAAAAGCCCTGTAATGCGCTTATCAAGCACGAAATAACGTACTGATTTACTGGATATTGAAGCTACCCCCGTAGGAGCGCGCTTGCCCGCGACCGAGTGCGCAGCGCTCGCAAAAATTTGTGAAACGCTGAAAATTTACGACTGCTAACGCAGCCGGTCGCGGTGGTCCGGCATTCCGGCAAGCGCGCTCCTACACCGGCCCCGTGCCTGTCGGTCAGTTGCTGATCGACAGGATACTGGCCTGGTAGGCACCGACGAAGGTGTCGAAATCCACCACCTCTTCACTGGCTTCAAGCTCGGCCTGTTCTTGCAGCGAAGTCTGGGCCAGGCCTTCGAAGTGCGCCTGTTCAGTGGCGTTCAGGGGGTTTTTGCGGAAGTATTCGGCATGGGTCTTGCTCTGGCGCAACGAGAACGCGGTGAAGCCTTCGTCGTGTTCACGCATGCGTGCCAGGATCTGCGCCGATGGCGTCAGTGACGGATCGTCGATGCGCGCCTGCTGCACCGCCAGCGAGCGAACATGCGCGTCGCTGCCGCTGGCTTCGTCGAGCAGGCGTGACAATGGCGCGATCTTTTCCAGCAGCTCGCTGGCCCACGTCTTGAGATCGACCGCCTGGCCGTTGTGCTGCAACTTCAGGCCGGGGCGACGGCCTTCCTTGACCACGCTCAGGAAGTTGCTGCCGGCATTGCCGCACTCTTGGTTGCTCAACTGCGGGCTTTCTTCGAGGGCGCAATACAGGATGAAGGCGTCGATGAAGCGTGCCTGTTCCAGATCGATACCGGTCGGCAGGAACGGGTTGATGTCCAGGCAACGCACCTCGACATACTGCACGCCGCGGGCCATCAGCGCCTGGATCGGCCGCTCGCCGGAGTAGGTCACGCGCTTGGGACGGATATTGGAGTAGTACTCGTTTTCGATCTGCAACACGTTGGTGTTGAGCTGTACCCATTCGCCGGCAGCGTTGTGGGTGCCGGTCTCGACGTACGGCGCGTAAGGCGTGGCCACGGCGCGGCGCAGGCTGTCGGTGTAGCTCTGCAGATCGTGGTAGCACGGTGTCAGGTCGGCCTGGGCCTTGCTCTGGTAGCCCAGGTCGCTCATGCGCAGGCTGGTGGCGTAGGGCAGGTACAGGGTATCGGCGTCGAACTGCTCCAGTTGATGGGCACGCCCGCGCAGGAAGCCGGCGTCCAGGGCCGGCGAGGCACCGAACAGGTACATCAGCAGCCAGCTGTAGCGTCGGAAGTTGCGGATCAGGGCGATGTAGGCCTGCGATTGGTAATCGCGGGCGTCGCCGTCAAAGTGCTCGGTCTGCTTGAGCAAGGCCCAGGCCGACTCGGGCAGCGAGAAGTTGTAATGAATGCCGGCGATGCACTGCATGGTCCGGCCATAGCGCAGGGCCAGGCCCTTGCGGTACACGTACTTGAGCTTGCCGATGTTGGAGGTGCCGTAGTAGGCCAGCGGAATGTCCTCTTCGGCGGGCAGCGGGCAGGGCATCGACGGGCTCCACAGCAGCTCGTTGTCCAGCTTGCTGTAGACAAAACGGTGAATCGTTTCCAGACGGGCCAGGGTGTCGGCCGGGTCTTTCAACGCCGGTGTGATGAACTCCAGGAGCGATTCGGAATAATCGGTGGTGATCTGCTCGTTGGTCAGTGCCGAGCCCAGCGCCTGCGGGTGAGGGGTCTGGGCCAACTGGGCGTGATCGGTCACGCGCAGGCATTCACGCTCGATTCCGTGCAGGCACTGTCCCAGCAGCGTTAGGTTGCTGCGCTCGCCGAACACGGCCAGGCGGCGGTTGAGTAATTCGCTCAAGGTGATTTCCTTCACACATCGGTCGCCCCGATATGGGGGTGGACATGACGGTCTACAAGGGTGAAGAAAGGAACTGGCGTTGTCGCCTGGTTGGGGTCTTTAACGCCGGCTCAAGATTCACGGTTGCTTACGGGGTGCCGAACACGCGGCTTTTTAACAGGATTAGCAGGAAAATACCGCACTCAGGGGGGCTACAGCTAGGTCGCCCACGCTCTTTATCTGCTAAAAAAACGCCATGTTCAAGCCATTCGGCAAGCGGCCCCGGGCATAGGTTCCATGCACGGGGCCGCGGTGAGCGATTGCGTTATAACGATGTTCAGAGCACGGCAAAGGTGCCCTGGGCCTTGGCCACCAGTTTGTCGTCCTGGACCACCTCGGCCTCGACCACCAGCGTACGACGTCCGGCGTGCAGCACACGGGCGATGCACAGCACCTCGCCGTCACTGACACCGCGCACGTAGTTGATCTTGCACTCGATGGTGACGCTGCGCTGGTCGAAGCCATGGGCGCTGGAGCAGGCCAGGCCCATGCCGATGTCCACCAGGCTGAAGATCGCCCCGCCGTGCATCACGTTGCCACGGTTGCGCAGGTGCGCCTCCAGCGGCAGCGCGACATGGGCAACGCCGTTGTCCAGGCTGCGAATCTCGCAGCCCAGCATCCGGAAGTAAGGGCTGTGGGTCAGCGCTTCAGGGACGTCCATCAACGCTTCTTCAACTGCTTGGCATTGGCGAACAGCGAGGCCATGGCGTTATTGGCCGGGGCCGGTGCTGCGGCTTCCTTGCGTGGCGCGCTGTGCTGCTGGCGCGGCGCCGCACCCGGCCGGGCGCCACGGGCACCGTCGACCTTCTCGCCGGGCGTGTCGCTCATGCGCATCGACAGGCCGACGCGCTTGCGCGGGATGTCGACTTCCATGACCTTGACCTTGACCACGTCACCGGCCTTGACCGCTTCGCGCGGGTCCTTGATGAATTTTTCGGACAGCGCCGAGATGTGCACCAGACCGTCCTGGTGAACGCCGATGTCGACGAAAGCCCCGAAGTTGGTCACGTTGGTGACCACGCCTTCGAGAATCATGCCCGGCTGCAGGTCCTTGAGGTCCTCGACGCCTTCCTGGAACTCGGCAGTCTTGAACTCCGGGCGCGGGTCGCGGCCGGGTTTTTCCAGTTCGCTCAGGATGTCGGTGACGGTCGGCAGGCCGAAGGTCTCGTCGGTGAATTTCTTCGGGTCCAGGCGCTTGAGAAAGCCGGCATCGCCGATCAGCGAGCGGATGTCACGGTCGGTCTGCGTCGCGATGCGCTTGACCAGCGGGTACGCCTCCGGGTGCACCGCCGAGGCGTCCAGCGGGTTGTCGCCGTTCATCACCCGCAGGAAGCCGGCGGCCTGCTCGTAGGTCTTCTCGCCCAGGCGGCTGACTTTTTTCAGCTCGTTGCGGGTCTTGAAGGCGCCGTTGGCATCGCGGTGGGCCACGATGTTCTGTGCCAGCGTGGTGTTCAGGCCCGAGATACGCGCCAGCAGCGCCACCGAGGCGGTGTTGACGTCGACGCCCACGGCGTTCACGCAGTCCTCGACCACCGCATCCAGGCCACGGGCCAGCTTGAGCTGCGACACGTCATGCTGGTACTGGCCGACACCGATGGATTTCGGGTCGATCTTGACCAGTTCGGCCAGCGGGTCCTGCAGGCGCCGGGCAATGGACACCGCACCGCGGATCGACACGTCCAGGTCCGGGAATTCGCGCGCGGCCAGTTCCGAGGCCGAGTACACCGAGGCGCCGGCTTCGGAAACCATGACCTTGGTCATTTTCAGCGCTGGATACTTTTTGATCAGCTCGATGGCCAGCTTGTCGGTCTCGCGGCTGGCGGTGCCGTTGCCGATGGCGATCAGGTCCACCGAGTGCTTGGTGCACAGGGCGGCGAGCACGGCGATGGTCTGGTCCCACTGGTTTTTCGGCACATGCGGGTAGACCGTGGCGTAGTCGAGCAGCTTGCCGGTGGCATCGACCACCGCGACCTTGCAACCGGTGCGCAGGCCCGGGTCCAGGCCCAGTGTGGCGCGGGGGCCGGCCGGTGCGGCCAGCAGCAGGTCGTGCAGGTTATGGGCAAAGACGTTGATTGCCTCGGCTTCGGCGGCTTCGCGCAGCTCGCCCAGCAGGTCGGTTTCCAGGTGGTTGTACAGCTTGACCTTCCAGGTCCAGCGCACCACTTCGCCCAGCCACTTGTCGGCAGGGCGGCCCTGGTTGCCCAGGCCGAAGCGCTCGCTGATCATCAGCTCACACGGGTGCAGGCTGCCGGGCAGTTCTTCACCGACCTTGAGTGCGCTGCTGAGGATACCTTCGTTGCGACCGCGGAAGATCGCCAAAGCACGGTGCGACGGCATGCTCTTGAGCGGCTCGTCATGCTCGAAATAGTCGCGAAACTTCGCGCCTTCCTCTTCCTTGCCGGGCACCACGCGGGCACTGATCACCGCCTCGTGCTTGAGGAAGCTGCGCAGCTTGTCGAGCAGGGAGGCGTCTTCGGCGAAGCGCTCCATGAGGATGTACTTGGCGCCCTCCAGCGCGGCCTTGGTGTCGGCCACGCCTTTGTCGGCGTCGACGAAGCGCGCTGCCTGTTCTTCAGGGTTCAGGGTCGGGTCGTTGAACAGGCCGTCGGCCAGTTCGCCCAGGCCGGCTTCCAGGGCGATCTGGCCCTTGGTGCGGCGCTTTTGCTTGTAGGGCAGGTACAAGTCTTCAAGACGGGTCTTGGTGTCGGCCAGCTTGATGTCGCGGGCCAGTTCCGGGGTCAGCTTGCCTTGTTCCTCGATGCTGGCCAGGATGCTGACCCGGCGCTCATCGAGTTCGCGCAGGTAGCGCAGGCGCTCTTCGAGATGACGCAACTGGGTGTCATCGAGGCTGCCGGTCACTTCCTTGCGGTAACGGGAGATGAAGGGCACGGTCGAGCCTTCATCCAGTAGTGCGACGGCCGCTTGGACCTGTTGCGGGCGGACACCGAGTTCTTCGGCGATGCGGCTGTTGATGCTGTCCATTGAGACCACCTGAGCAAAAAACTAGCGAATTGCCATCGTCTTGCCGAAACAAAACGTCATCCGGCGTTGGATGAGTGGCGAGTAACGCAGTCTCGCGGCAAAACAGGCCCGGCCCTTCGGGTTGCGTGCCCAATCTCGCCATGCGGTGTTGGAGGACTTGAAAAGGGAGCGACCCTTTTCTGCGTCCTCCGCCTGGCCTGGCGAGATTGGGCCCAGCAACGCGGCTCGTGCTGAAACGGCAACAGACCCTAGGGTCGCGCATTATAACCAGCCACTGCCGGTTAGGGGATTTGCGCGCCACAAGACGTCGGCTGCCGTGTTCTGTGACCGGTGCTCATGTCGTATCCGGTAAAATCTGCTAACAATGCGCACGGTGCGCATTACTTCACCTGCGCCATAATGCGCCCCGTGAATAAAGGAGCCTCTGATGAGCAGCACTGCACTTAATGCCGAAGGCGAGAAAATCCTGATCGTCGATGACGATCCGGGTTTGAGCAGCCTGCTTGAGCGTTTTTTCACCAGCAAGGGCTATCGCGCCCGCGCGGTGGCCAATGTCGAGCAAATGGATCGCCTGCTGTCCCGCGAAGTCTTCAACCTCGTGGTGCTGGACCTGATGCTGCCCGGCGAAGACGGCCTTTCGGCCTGCCGTCGCCTGCGTGCGGCCAACAATCAGGTGCCGATCATCATGCTCACCGCCAAGGGCGACGAACTGAGCCGCATCAAGGGCCTTGAGCTGGGCGCCGACGATTACCTGGCCAAGCCGTTCAACCCCGACGAACTGATGGCCCGGGTCAAGGCCGTGCTGCGTCGTCAGGCGCCTTCGGTGCCCGGCGCCCCTGGCAGCGAAGACGAGTCGGTCACCTTCGGTGACTACGAGCTGTCGCTGGCCACCCGCGAGCTCAAGCGCGGCGATGAAGTCCACATGCTGACTACCGGTGAATTCGCCGTGCTCAAGGCGCTGGTCATGCACGCCCGCGAGCCGCTGACCCGCGACAAGCTGATGAACCTGGCCCGTGGCCGCGAGTGGGACGCACTGGAGCGCTCCATCGACGTACAGATTTCCCGTCTGCGCCGCCTGATCGAGCCCGACCCGTCAAAGCCGCGTTATATCCAGACCGTCTGGGGCGTCGGCTATGTATTCGTTCCCGACGGTGCTGGCGGTCGCTGACGGCTTGCAGCCGGACCGCCATGACGCCTGTTACGTCGATAGCCCTGCAAAGGGGCTATCGGCGTTTTTGGTTTTATCGGTCCGGACGTGAAGTCGCCCAGTCCCTGGCAGCTTCGACCCTTACACACCGCGAGCCCGGCTCGCCCTGCAAAGCGTACAAGCTGCATTTATGAAGACTCCGCTCTGGTTCCCGCAAAGCTTTTTCTCGCGCACCCTGTGGCTGGTGCTGATCGTGGTGCTGTTCTCCAAGGCGCTGACGCTGGTCTATCTGCTGATGAACGAAGATGTGCTGGTCGACCGCCAGTACAGCCACGGTGTAGCCCTGACCCTGCGCGCCTACTGGGCGGCCGACGAGAGCGACCGCGAAACCATTGCCGAGGCCGCCGGGCTGATCCGCGTGGTCGGCGGCGGCGTGCCCGAGGGCGAACAGCACTGGCCCTACAGCGAGATCTACCAGCGCCAGATGCAGGCCGAGCTGGGCGCCGACACCGAAGTGCGCCTGCGCGTGCATGCGCCGCCCGCCTTGTGGGTGCGCGCCCCGAGCCTGGGTGACGGCTGGCTGAAAGTGCCGCTGTACCCGCACCCGCTGCGCGGGCAGAAAATCTGGAGCGTGCTGGGCTGGTTCCTGGCCATCGGGTTGTTGTCCACGGCCTCGGCCTGGATCTTCGTCAGCCAGCTCAACCAGCCGCTCAAGCGCCTGGTCTTCGCCGCACGCCAGCTGGGGCAAGGGCGCAGCGTGCGCCTGCCGGTCAGCGACACGCCGAGCGAAATGACCGAGGTGTACCGTGCCTTCAACCAGATGGCCGAGGACGTCGAGCAGGCCGGGCAGGAGCGCGAACTGATGCTCGCCGGCGTCTCCCACGATCTGCGCACACCGCTGACGCGCCTGCGCCTGTCGCTGGAACTGATGAGCGACAAGAACGAGTTCACCGAAGGCATGGTGCGCGACATCGAGGACATGGACGCGATCCTCGACCAGTTCCTGGCCTTCATCCGCGATGGCCGTGACGAACAGATCGAAGAGGTCGACCTGGGTGACCTGGTGCGTGAAGTCGTGGCGCCGTTCAACAGTGCCGAGAACAACATTCGCCTGTGCCTGGAGCCGATCCCGCCGTTTCCGTTGCGCCGGGTGTCGATGAAGCGCCTGCTGACCAACCTGATCGGCAATGCCACCTATCACGCCGGCACCGGCATCGAAGTGGCGGCCTATGTCTCGGGCGACACCAGCGCGCCGTATGTGGTGCTCAGCGTGCTTGACCGTGGCGCCGGCCTCGACCCCGGTGAACTGGAACTGATCTTCAACCCCTTCATCCGTGGCGACCGTGCCCGCAGCGGCAAGGGCACCGGCCTGGGCCTGGCCATCGTCAAGCGCATCGCCGCCATGCACGGCGGCAACGTCGAACTGCGCAACCGCTCCGGCGGCGGCCTGGAAGCCCGTGTACGCCTGCCACTGGGGCTGATGCTGCCGCGTGACGCTGTGTAGGACCGGCTTCAGCCGGGAACCGCCGTGTTGCCGTTCCTGGGACTGATGCTGCCGCGTGATGCTGTGCAGGACCGGCTGAAGCCGGTCCTACCCCTTGCCCTTGGTCCGGGTCATGTTCGGGCCGCCGTTCTTTTCCAGGTGCTCGATGATCATCCCGGCCACGTCCTTGCCGGTGGTGGTCTCGATGCCTTCCAGGCCGGGCGAGGAGTTGACCTCCATCACCAGCGGGCCGTGATTGGAGCGCAGGATGTCGACGCCGGCCACCGCCAGGCCCATGACCTTGGCCGCACGCAGGGCGGTCATGCGCTCTTCGGGCGTGATCTTGATCAGGCTGGCGGTGCCGCCCCGATGCAGGTTGGAGCGGAACTCGCCGGGCTTGGCCTGGCGCATCATCGAGGCAATCACCTTGTCGCCGACCACAAAGCAGCGGATGTCTGCGCCGCCGGCTTCCTTGATGTACTCCTGGACCATGATGTCCTGCTTGAGGCCCATGAACGCCTCGATCACCGACTCGGCTGCCGAAACCGTCTCGCACAGCACCACGCCGATGCCCTGGGTGCCTTCAAGCACCTTGATGACCA
Source organism: Pseudomonas sp. Leaf127 (assembly GCF_001423155.1). Lineage (NCBI taxonomy): Bacteria > Pseudomonadati > Pseudomonadota > Gammaproteobacteria > Pseudomonadales > Pseudomonadaceae > Pseudomonas > Pseudomonas sp. Leaf127. The sequence continues at coordinate 461,305 of NZ_LMOA01000023.1, forward strand.
GCGGCGCGCCGTTGACCATCTGGATCAGGTCGGGAATGTCGTCCGGGGAGTGGGCAAAGCCGGTCACCGGCAGGCCGATGCCGCGCCGTGACAGCAACTGCAGCGAACGCAACTTGTCGCGTGAGCGGGCAATGGCCACCGACTCGTTGAGCGGGAACACGCCCATCATTTCGAACTGGCGCAGCACTGCGCAGCCATAAAAGGTCACTGAAGCCCCGATGCGCGGAATCACCGCATCGAAGCCCGACAGCGGCTTGCCGCGATAGTGAATCTGCGGCTTGTGGCTGGCGATATTCATATAGGCGCGCAGGGTGTCGATCACCACCATCTCATGGCCACGCTCGATACCGGCTTCAACCAGCCGGCGGGTGGAATACAGACGCGGATTACGCGAAAGCACAGCGATCTTCATGCAACACCTGAGGGATTAGAGGCCGGGAACACCGGCTTGTCTTGTACGTATTTGATACCCGGATTGACGACCAGCTGGCCGTCTACCAAAGCTTTTGAACCCAGCAGCAGCCGATAACGCATCGACTTGCGGCAGGCCAGGGTAAATTCCACCGGCCAGACGCGGTCCCCCAGCGCCAGGGTGGTCCGTATCACATAGCGGACCTGCGCATGGCCGTTAGAGCTTTTGATGGTCTTGCGCGCCACCAGCAGCGCCTCGCAGCGGCGGTGACGCAACTGCACCACCGTGCCCAGGTGCGCATTGAAGCGTACCCATGTTTCACCATCGCGTTCGAACGGTTCGATCTCGGTGGCGTGCAGGCTTGAGGTGCTGGCGCCGGTGTCGATCTTGGCCCGCAGGCCGGCAACCCCCAGGATGGGCAGCGCCACCCACTCGCGCAGGCCGATGACTGTCAGATGATCGAATGTTTTCAATGGCGCAATTCCGTACGGCTCAAGACGGTTGCCAGGCCTCGGGCTCGACCCTGGCCAGGGCTTTGAATGCAGGCCGGGCGAACCAGTAGCCCTGCATCAGGAAAATGCCACAGTCGGCAAGAAAATCCCGTTCTTCACGATGTTCGATGCCTTCGGCAATCACCGTGACCCCAAGATCGGCACACATTTGCACGACTGCGCGAACAATAGCCTGTCGCGCACGATGAAGGTGGATATCGCGAATCAGATCTATGTCGAGTTTTATCAGGTCCGGTTGAAAGTTGGCCAGCAGCGTGAGCCCCGAATAGCCTGCGCCGAAGTCGTCGATGGCGGTCATGAAGCCGAATTCGCGGTACTGGCGCAGCACATTGAGCAAATGGTCGATATCGGCCAGGTACTCGCCCTCGACCGTTTCAAAGATCAGCCGCTCGATCGGAAAGTCATACTGGCGAGCCGCTTCCAGGGTGCTGCGAATGCACAGTTCCGGACGGTACACGGCATTGGGCAAGAAATTGATCGACAGGCGCTCGGTCATGCCCAGCCGTGCCGCACCGGCAATCGCCGCCACCCGGCAGCTTTGGTCGAAGCGGTAGCGATTCTGGTCGTTGACCTGGCTGAGCACGGTCAGGGCGCCCTCGCCGTTGGGACCGCGTACCAGCGCCTCGTGGGCAAAAATCGAATGGTCGCGCAAGTCCACGATGGGTTGATAGGCGTATTCGAATGAAAAATCCAGAGGCGGGCTGCCCGTGCATCCCTGGCAGCCCTTTCTAGGCGTTGTCAGTGAAGCTGGAAAATCGGTCATGGGGCACCTCCAGGGGTGGGCGGGCAAACAGATTCCGGATGGCTGGTTTTGACAATCCGGGTGGGGTTACAGCATGTTCCGGGGTGAAGGCCTGCGCGCAGGCGCAGGCCATGGCCTCTCATGAACATGTGCGTGGCAGCGCTGATAAATGTCAGACTGCCACACCGATAAGGAATTCATATGGCACAAAAGCCCGAAGAAGACGAGAAGATCAGGCTGGATAAATGGCTGTGGGCTGCACGGTTCTTCAAGACCCGCGCCCTGGCCAAGGCGGCGATAGAAAGTGGCAAGGTGCACTGGCGCGGCGAGCGCTGCAAGCCCGGCAAGGAGCCGCGTATCGGTGACGAATTCAGGATTCGTACCGGTTTCGACGAGCGTACCGTGGTGGTCGAGGCGCTGTCGACGGTGCGCCGCGGTGCGCCAGAGGCCCAGACGCTGTACAGCGAGACCCCGCAGAGCATCGCCAGCCGCGAAGCGGCGGCCGCCCAGCGCAAGGCCGGCCACGAGGGCGTGACCACCGACGGGCGTCCGACCAAGAAGCAGCGCCGTCAGTTTTTCGAGTTCCGCGACGGCCAGTCACGCGACTGACGCCCTTGCCGCGCTGTGCTCGATAATTGACATCAATCCGATTGAGCCGACGTGGGCGCCGGCAGCCGGCATAATGTCCGCATTGTGCTGCGGCGCTGCCTGGCCCTGCGGCTTTTTCCCCACCTCATCGAAGACTATTTTTTATGTCCGATTTACCCGATACCGATTTCACCCAGCGCTTCATCTTCGACGAGAGCGATGTGCGCGGCGAGCTGGTCGGCCTCGACCAGAGCTACCACGAGGTGCTTGCCCGCCACCCTTATCCGGCACCGGTCGCCCGCCTGCTGGGTGAGCTGATGGCGGCGGCGGCCCTGCTGGTCGGCACCCTCAAGTTCGACGGCCTGCTGATCCTGCAGGCGCGCTCCAGCGGCGCGGTGCCGTTGCTGATGGTCGAGTGCTCCAGCGAGCGCGAACTGCGCGGCATCGCCCGTTACGACGAAGACCTGATCAGCGACGATGAGGCCGGCCTGCAGCAACTGATGCCCGAAGGTTCACTGGCGCTGACCATCGACCCGCGCCAGGGCAAGCGCTACCAGGGCATCGTCGATCTGGACGGCGCCGACCTGTCGCAAAGCCTCTCCAACTATTTCGTGATGTCCGAGCAACTGGGCACGCGCTTCTGGCTCAAGGCCGACGGCCAGCGCGCCCGTGGCCTGCTGTTGCAGCAACTGCCCGTGGCGCGCATCCCCGACGCCGACGAGCGTGCCGCCAGCTGGGAGCATGTGGTGACCCTGGCCGACACCCTGAGCACCGAAGAACTGTTGGGCCTGGACAACGAAACCCTGTTGCACCGCCTCTATCACCAGGACCCGGTGCGCCTGTTCGACCAGCAGCCGATCTGCTTCCGTTGCAGTTGCTCGCGTGAGCGTTCAGGCAACGCACTGGTCAGCCTCGGCCTGGAGGATGCCCAGTTGCTGGTGGCCGAGCATGGCGGGACGGTTGAGGTCGATTGTCAGTTCTGCAACGAGCGCTATCTGTTCGACAGTGCCGACGTGACCCAACTGTTCGCCAACGGTGGCGTCGACTCGCCCTCGACCACCCGGCACTGATCCCGGATGAACCCTCGCACTACCGTAATACTGTTCTGACAGGAGGGTTCTATCATTTCCGGGCATTTCTGGCATAATCCGGCCCACTTTTGGCTGTAGTAGTGGTTGTTTTTTTACTACAAAACCGTTCGGAGCACTCGGCCTCAGGCCGACGGGGACCCTCATGACGCAAACCAACAACGCTGTGTACACCGACCTGAGCATCGATGACCTGGTCAAGGAAGCCCTTGCCCGCGGTGAAGGCGAACTCGCCGACACGGGCGCCCTGGTGGTGAGAACCGGCCACCGCACCGGCCGTTCTCCGGTGGACCGCTTCATCGTTGAAGAAGCCGGCACTCAGGACGCCATCGCCTGGGGTCCGATCAACCGCAAGTTCCCCGCCGACAAGTTCGACGCCCTGTGGGACCGCGTAGGCGCCTACCTGGCCGAGCGCGAGCGTTTTGTCTCCCACGTTCATGTGGGTTCCGATCCTGCGCACTACCTGCCGGTCAAGATGACCACCGAGACCGCCTGGCACAACCTGTTCGGCCGTTGCCTGTTCATCAATCCCGAGGCCTACAACGAAGGCGGCAAGGACGAGTGGCAGATCTTCAACGCGCCATGGTTCGTCTGCGAGCCCGAGCGTGACGGCACTAACTCCGACGGCACCGTGATCATCAACTTTGCGGCCAAAAAAGTACTGATCGCCGGCATGCGTTACGCCGGTGAAATGAAGAAAGCCATGTTCTCGGTGCAGAACTTCCTGCTGCCGGCCGCCGACGTGCTGCCGATGCACTGCGCCGCCAACATGGGCGAAGAGGGCGATGTGACCCTGTTCTTCGGCCTGTCGGGCACTGGCAAGACCACCCTGTCGGCTGACGAAAGCCGTTACCTGATCGGTGACGACGAACACGGCTGGGGCGAAGGCGTGGTGTTCAACATCGAAGGCGGTTGCTATGCCAAGTGCATCGACCTGTCCGAGAAGAACGAGCCCGTCATCTGGAAAGCCATCCAGCACGGCGCCGTGCTGGAAAACGTCGTGCTGGACCCGGAAACCAAGAAAGCCGACTACGCCGACGATAGCCTGACCCAGAACAGCCGCGCCGCCTACCCACGCGAGCTGATCGAAAAACGCGCACCGAAGAACCTCGGTGGCGAGCCGAACGCTGTGATCTTCCTGACCTGCGACCTGACCGGCGTCCTGCCACCGGTGTCGATCCTCAGCGAAGAGCAAGCGGCCTACCACTTCCTGTCGGGCTACACCGCGCTGGTCGGTTCGACCGAAATGGGTTCGGGCTCGGGCATCAAGTCGACCTTCTCCACCTGCTTCGGCGCGCCGTTCTTCCCGCGTCCGGCCGGTGTCTACGCCGAACTGCTGATCAAGCGTATCCGTGGCTTCAACTCCAAGGTCTACCTGGTCAACACCGGCTGGACCGGCGGTGGCTACGGCGTCGGCAAGCGCTTCAACATCCCGACCACCCGCGGCGTGATTGCAGCCATCCAGAGCGGCGCGCTGATCGGTGCCGAGACCGAGCACCTGGACATCATCAACCTGGACGTGCCAAAGGTCGTTCCAGGCGTCGACACCGTTCTGCTCAACCCGCGCAACACCTGGGCTGACAAAGCGGCCTACGACGAAGCCGCCAAGGGCCTGGCCGGCCTGTTCACCGAGAACTTCAAGAAGTTCGACGTGAGCGACGCCATCAAGGCGGCCGGTCCGCAGCTGTAATTTCAGCGGGCTGAAAAAAACCGCCCTTCGGCAGACTGTGTGAAAACCTAGCAATCTGTTGGCCGGTTGAAGAAGATGCCCGTATCGCAAGATACGGGCATTTTTCTTATGCGCTATATCCAAGGTGAAAACCGCTCCCAGAGTGCGCTTTTTCCACTCTCGCTGGACGAGCTCATTCCCGACGACCATCTGGTACGGGTGATCGAAGCCTACATTGCTCTTCTGGACTTCGAGCAATTGGGCTTTGATAAAGCCAGACCCAAGGCCACTGGGCGTCCTTCGTACGATCCCGCCGACCTGCTCAAACTCTATCTGTACGGCTATTTTCAGCGCATTCGTTCGTCGCGGCGACTTGAGGCNCCCAAGGCCACTGGGCGTCCTTCGTACGATCCCGCCGACCTGCTCAAACTCTATCTGTACGGCTATTTTCAGCGCATTCGTTCGTCGCGGCGACTTGAGGCGGAGTGTCGGCGCAACGTGGAGGTCATGTGGTTGTTGGGCCGACTGGCACCTGACTTCAAAACCATTGCTGATTTTCGGCGCGACAACCTTCGGGGCGGTTTTTTGTGGGTGTTGAAAAATGTAATGTCTTCACTGCTGTACTGGCTCCACCGCTGCATCGGCTTCACCGCTGTAGGAGCGCGCTTGCCCGCGACCGAGTGCGGAGCGCTCGCAGAAATCTCGGAAACGCTGAAAGTTTATGACTGATACTTTTGCGAAACGCTGCAAATTTACGACTGCTGACGCAGCCGGTCGCGGGCAAGCGCGCTCCTACACCCCGGCCAACTCATGGGCCCCAGGCGCAACCTGGCCATGGCCGTGACGCACCTGATCGAAATGGCCCAGGCGCTGGCCGAGGATGCACTGGGAGGCCGTGGAGCATCCCTTGCGGCCTGACCCCGCCAATCCTGCGTTGTAATTAAACAACCTGCACCGCAAAGCCTTGCCGCCACGCTGGCCAGCCCCGCCTTGTCGAGGCCCTGGCCAGTCTGAAACAATGCCCGGCACCTACCCGTGACTGCCAGGACAGTGCCCTTGAACACCTCTGCCATCCGCATCCAGCGTTTTGAACCGGCCGACCAGCCAGGCGTCATCGACGTGATCGTGCCCATCCAGCGTGAAGAGTTCGGCATTCCCATCACCGCGGCCGACCAGCCGGACCTGGCGGCCATTCCCGACTTCTATCAGCAGGGCACCGGCGATTTCTGGGTTGCCCGGCACGCCGGCACCGTGGTCGGCACCATCGGCCTCAAGGACATCGGCAACGGTCAGGCCGCCCTGCGCAAGATGTTCGTGGCTGCCGCCTTTCGTGGTCGCGAATACGGTGTGGCGGCGCAACTGCTGACCCGTCTGCTGACCGACGCCAGGGCACGGGGCGTACGCCAGATCCTGCTGGGCACCACCGACAAGTTTCTCGCCGCGCACCGCTTCTATGAAAAACACGGCTTCCGCGAGATCCCTCGGGACAGCCTGCCGGCCAGCTTCCCGCTGATGGCGGTGGACAGCCGGTTTTATGCACGGGAGCTGCCTGACGGCTAAGGCCGAGCGTTTCAGACCGATATCACAGCGCAGGAGGCAGCAACTGTCTTTCCTGCCTTATGGATTTTTCCCCGCTCAATCCGGTCCTATCACCTCAACCCCCGTGACCTGGGTGTATCCACTCCAAGAAAGGACGAGACAATGTTGGCAACAAGGAACTGGGCGGCGCTGATTCTGGGCTTGTGCATGACCACCGGCGCGATGGCTGAAACCGAAGCCCCGCGTCCGCCGGTGGGCGATCGGGTCGTGGCCTATTCGGGCACCCAGGGCGTGAAGGTCTGGACCCTGCGCTATGACGAGCGCTCGGCCAATCAGGCGCTGGTCGAGATCGACGGCATCGATAACGACTGGAACAAGCGCATCCAGAAGATGGATGTGGCGAAGACCAACAAGGACACGCGCTACTCCACCACCGTGGACGGCAAAAAGTACGTGGCGCTGATCATTCAGGGTAACTACGGCGAACTGTACGTGCCGGGTGAATCGCAGGCCCTGTCGCTGACCTACGACGATGCCCTGTCGAACCAAGGCAATGCCCAGCATTTCCTCACCGATTACCTGCAGCAGCCGGCCAAGTAAGCGGCCGCTGTACGGGTTGGCAGGCGCCGGTGTCCATCAGGGCGCCGGCGCGATCGCATGTCGAACAGCGCCCCTCATCAAGGATTCAAAGCCTGCGCCATGATGCCGGCTGTTTGACTGTCCACGGGCCCGGGCCGGTCAGAGCAATGCTGGCAAACAAGACGATGAATAGCCAGCCGAACTGGCCCTGTTCCAGGCTCCAGTCCGGGTGCACCACCAGCAGTGCGACCAGCAGCAGAAACAGGATCGGCAGGCAGGCCAGGCGCGTGGCGACGCCCAGGATGATCAGCAGTGGACACAGGATCTGCGCGAACAGCGCCGCCAGCAGCGTGACGTGCGGACCCAGGCCCAGCGGGTCGTCGATGTGCTGCAACTCCTGGCTCCAGTTGAGCAGCTTGGGCAGGCCGTGCAGCTTGAACATCAGCAGCGCGGCACTGACACGCATGAACAACAGGCCGAAGGCCACGGAGCGGGGAAAGGGCTGGAGAGTCGGCATGGCAGGCGCTCATGGAGGAATGAACGCCGGACTATGGCAAGCACAGATAAGCAATGATTGAGCGGATGTGCTGTGGCACCGCACGTAGGAGCCCACCCTGTGTCGCTGATACCGCGCCAAGGCGGCACGCTGTCGCGCATCAAACACCGATCGGTAGGAGCGCGCTCTGCCCGCGACCGGCTGCGTTAGCAGTCGTAAAATTTCAGCGTTTCGCAGATTTCCGTGAGCGCTTCGCACTCAATCGCCGGCAAGCCGCCTCCCACAAGCGGTGAATTTTAAACTCAATAAAATCAATAGCTTATTTTTATGAGAGCCCAYCCTGTGTCGCTGATACCGCGCCATAGCGGGTGATCGCCTGCAGCCGGATCAGCCGACCTTGAAGCGGCCTACCAGCTCTTGCTGGAACTCGGCCAGGCGGGCCAGTTCCTGGCTGGTGACGGCGGTCTGCTGGGCGCCGGCGCTGACCTGGATCACCAGGTCGTTAATCTCATTGACGTTGCGGCTGATGTCGTCGGCCACCGCGCTTTGCTCTTCGGCCGCCGAGGCGATCTGGATGTTGCGGTCGCTGATGCCTGACACCGCCTCGGCGATTTCGGCCAGCAGGTCGCCGGTGCGGCCGATATTGCGTGCGCCCGCCTGGGCCTTGTCGAGGGTCTCCTGCATCGAGCCTGTAGCGCGATCGGAGCCGGCCTGGAGCCGGGCGATCATCTGCTGGATATTGCCCGTCGATTCCTGGGTCTTCTGCGCCAGCGTGCGCACCTCCGAGGCCACCACGGCAAAGCCGCGACCGTGATCGCCGGCCCGGGCGGCCTCGATGGCTGCGTTCAGGGCCAGCAGGTTGGTCTGGTCGGCGATGCCGCGAATCACGTCCAGCACCGAGGAAATCGAATCGCTTTCATGCTTGAGCTCGTCGATGATCTGCGCGGTGTCCTGTGCCTGGCTGGACAACTGCCGGATCAGTTCGATGGTGGTCTGCACTTCGCTGCTGCCTTGCGCGGTGTTGCGATTGAGCTGCTGCGACAGTTGCGCCGCGTCGTTGGTGCTCCTGGCTACATCGCGCACAGTAGTGCTCATCTGGGTGATGGCCGTGGCCACCAGCTCGGTGCTCTGGCGCTGTTGCTCGACGCTTTGGCTGGTCTGCACCGTGACTGCCGAAGACTCTTCGGCCGCCGTGGCCACCTGTGCGGTGGCGTTGCTGATTTCCTGGACGACACCGGTGATTTCCAAGGCCATGCGATTGAGGTTTTCGCAGATCTGCCCGAACTCGTCACGGCTCTGATAAGTGGCGCGGGCGGTCAGGTCGCGTTGCGCCAGGCTCAGCAACACGCTGTTCACGTCGGCCACGGCGACGTTGATCATGCGGATGATCAGGTACGACAGCACTACCACCGCCGCCAGGGCGAACAGCACGGCCGCCAGGGTCAGCCACAAGGCGCGGCTGGCCTGGTCACGCGCCTGTGCGGCCAGGTCGCCCACTTCGTTGCCCAGTGCTTCTTCGACTTCGCTCATCAGGTCGATGCGCCGGGTGGCGGTTTCGAACCAGGTTTCGGCTTTTATCCCCAGGGCCTGGCCCAGCGGCCGTTCGAAGGCCAGGCGTTGCAGGCGCGCCACCTCTACAGCACTCGGGTCCTGCATCCGCGCATCAAGCTGGCGCAACTGCTCATCCGAGGACTTGCGGCGAAAGTTTTCCGCGTAGGCGCCAAACTCGCCCAGGTTGCGGCTGAAGCGTGACAGCAGGGCGGCATCAAAGTGGTCCTGGCTGAATACCAGCCCCAGGATCACCCGCTCGCGACCGGCGCGCTCTTTCATTTCGATGAACTGATTGAGCGCGCTCAGTGCATGAATGATCGCCGGCTCGTTGATATTGGCTTCCAGCGAGTGGGTGTAGCCGGCCAAGGCCTGGATGGTCTCGGTGTAGCGGGCGCCGGAGTCGGTGCTGGTCATGGCCTGTGCGTCGACCTGCTGGCGGGTGCCCGGCAGGGCTTGCAGCACCGTGAGTGCCTTGTCGAGCGGCACGCTGTTGCCATCGGCCAGCGCACGGGTGGCGGCCAGCGCCTGATCGGTGTCCTGGCGCAGGCGCGTCAGGCGGTCACCCATCGAGCGGCCCTTGCTGCTCAGAAAGACCCCACTGGCGCCACGCTCGCGTTGCAGCGTGGTGATCAGGCGACTGATCTGGTGCGCGGTGGTGCTGGCCGTGACGGTGTTGTTCATGTTGCGCAGGGTCTTGTAGTTATCGACCATGAACAGCGTGGCCAGCCACAGAAACCCCAGCAGCGGCAGCAGCAGGATCAACAACAGTTTGGTACGTAACGGTGCATTTCTGAGCATGGGGCTGTCGCCTTTTGGTGCATGGGCCTGGCGCATTTGCGCAATGCGCCTTCCTTTCAGGCCTTATCGTCACGGCGTGCAGAAAGCTGAAGGTCGGCGGTCACGAGCGGTCATTGGGGGGATGCCAGAAGCATGCCCACAGAGCGCAGTCTGCGATGTTGGCTGGCAATCCGCCATTGACCTGGATCAGTAACCGGCCAGAACCACGGGCGTAGCATGGCGGCCTGAGCGATCGGCCTGTGTGCCGCCGCCTGTCCCTACCAGCCAAACAGTGGCCACCCTGTGAAAACTGCCAGCCCTTCCGGTTTTTCTGCCGCGCCCTCGAACGAGGGGGCGATCCTGCCGGCGTACCAGCCCAATCGCTGGGGCGCGCACCTGCAAACCCTGGCCGGGCTGTTCTGGCTGATGCAGGCCGGTGTGCTGGCGTGGACGGTACAAGGGCTGCTGGACGGGCGCGGCATGGCGGTGGTCTGGCCGGCGGCGCTGGCGCTGCTGGGGCTGGGCGCGCTGCGCACCTTGAGCGACGCCTGGGGCGGGCGCTGGCTGTATTGCACCGCACGCCAGTACCTCGGCACCGTGCGTGCACACGCTGTCACCGCACTGGCCGACCGCTCGCCGCTGGACACCCGACGTGCGCCGTCGGGCCTGGCCGCCAGTGTGCTGGCCGAGCAGGCCGAGGCGCTGCTGCCTTATCTGGTGCGCTACCTGCCGGTGCGGCAACGGCTGATGACCCTGCCTGTCGTGATTGTGCTGGCGGTGGCCTGGTTCAGTTGGCTGGCGGCGCTGGTGCTGCTGCTGGCCGCGCCCCTGATTCCGCTGTTCATGGCCTTGGTGGGCTGGCGCGCCAAGGCCGCCAGCGAGGCGCAGTGGCTTGAAACCGGCAACATGAATGCCTTTCTGCTCGACCGCTTGCGCGGCTTGAGCACCTTGCGGGCCTTCGCCGCCGTCGAGGCCACCGCCGAGCGCTTACAGGCTTCGTCGCTGTCGCTGCAACAGCGCACGATGCGCGTGTTGCGCATCGCCTTTCTGTCGTCGGCAGTGCTGGAATTGTTCTCGGCCCTGGGCGTGGCGCTGGTGGCGGTGTATATCGGCTTTCACTTGCTGGGTTATCTGCCGTTCGGTGCCTGGGGGCAGACCCTGAGCCTGGGTCAGGGCCTGTTCGTGTTGCTGCTGGCGCCGAGCTTTTTCGAGCCGTTGCGCGACCTGTCGGCGGTCTGGCACGACCGCGCCTCGGGCGTGACCGCCTTGCAAGCGCTGGAGGCGCTGAGCGAGCGCGGCACCGCCTTGCCGCCTGCCGCGCCGGTCGATCCCCAGACGCCGGGTCTGGTTGTGCATATGCAGGGGGTCAGCGTTCGTCATGCGGGCGCCGCCCGGCCGGCCTTCGAGTCGTTGTCGTTGCAAGTGGCCGAGGGCGAGCACCTGGCGATCACCGGCCCCAGTGGCGGTGGCAAATCCACCGTGCTGGCGACCATCGCTGGCCTGTTGCCGTTGCAGGCCGGCCACCTGAGCCTGAATGTGGCGCCGGGCGCCATAGGCTGGATCGGCCAGAAGCCGCACACCTTTGCCGGGTCCGTGTACGACAACGTGGCGCTGGGACGGCCGGGCGTGGACCGTGCGGCGGTCGAGGCCGCGCTGGCCCAGGCGTGCCTGGCGCAGGTCGAGCAGGCCCGTGCCGGGCAGGTGCTGGGTGAGGGCGGTCAGGGCTTGTCGGGGGGTGAGGCGGTGCGCTTGTCATTGGCGCGGGTGGCGGCCGACCCGTCGGTCCGGCTGATCCTGGCCGACGAACCCACCGCCCACCTGGACCGGCAGAGCGCGTTCGAGGTGATCCAGGCCCTGCTGCAACTGGCGCGCGGCCGCACCCTGATCGTCGCCACCCACGACCCGGTGCTGGCCGCCGCGATGCAGCGCCAGGTGCCGCTGCAGGCACTGTGTCAGGCCTCTGTCGCTGGCCCGGTCAAGGCCGTGGATGAGGTGCTGTCATGAGCCTCCGTGCGTTCGATGCACTGTTGCCGGTCGCCCGTCTGTTCTGGCAGGCACGCGGCCGGTTGTTGCTGGCAGGCGCCGGGCTGGCGGCGCTTACCGTGCTGTTCGGCATGGCGCTGCTGGGGCTGTCGGGCTGGTTCATCAGTGCCACGGCGATTGCCGGCCTGAGTGCGGCCACCGCGCTGGCCTTCGATGTGTTCATGCCCTCGGCCGGGATTCGCTTGTTCACCCTGGGCCGTACCGCCGCCCGTTATGGCGAGCGCCTGGCCACCCACGACGCGACCCTGGCGGTGCTGGCGGCGTTGCGCGTGCGGCTGTTCATCGGCTGGGCACAGCCGCAGGCCGCCCGCGAGCTGGCCTTGCGCCCGGCCCGGCTGCTGTTTCGCCTGACCGGCGACATCGATGCACTGGATTCCCTGTACCTGCGCGTGCTGGTGCCGCTGCTGTCGGCATTCGCCGCGACCCTGGCCGCGGCGCTGACGCTGGGGCTGATCAATGTCGGCCTGGGGCTTGCCGTGTTGCTGTTGATGAGCCTGGTCACGCTGATCGTGCTGCGCAGCACCTGGCGGGGGGCGCTGCGTCCGGCGCAGGCGCGGGCCCGGGCCACTGAAACCCTGCGTGCCCAGGCCGCCGACCTGGTGGCGGGGCAGACCGAATTGCTGATGGCCGGGCGCTTGCCGGCGCAATGCGAACGCCTGCGCCAGACCGATGCGCGCCTGGCCCGCTGCGACGACCGCCTCAATGCACTGGACAACCGCGCCGCCGTGGCCTTCGGCCTGTTGAGCACGGTGTTGCTGGCGTTGACCGTGCTGGTCAGCGGCTGGCTGGTGTCGACCCGGGTCATCGAAGTGCCGGTCGCGGTGCTGGCGGTGCTGGTCGCCCTGACCATGACCGAACCCCTGGCCGCCCTGCGCCGGGGCGCGCTGGAGCTGGGCCGTACCACCCTGGCGGCGCGAAGGGTCGGACCGGTATTGGCCACCGACCTGCCAGCGCCCATGCCTGCTGAGCCGCTGGCCGCTGATCAACCTGTACGTGTGCAGCAGGTACACGTTCGCCACCCTGGCGCGGCACAGGATTGCCTGCACGGCATCGACCTGCAGCTCAAGGCCGGCGAGCGGGTGGCCTTGGTGGGCAGCAGCGGCGCGGGCAAGTCGTCACTGATGGCGCTGCTGACTGGCGAATTGCCGGCCCGCCTCGGCCGCGTGCAGATGGGCAGCCCTTACGGCTGGCTGACCCAGCGCACCGAACTGTTCCAGGACAGCGTACGCGACAACCTGCTGCTGGCCTGTCCACACGCCGGCGACGACCAGCTCAGGCAAGCGCTGACCCATGCCGGACTGGCCGACACATTGCGCGCCTGGCCCGTCGGGCTCGACACCCGGCTGGGCGAAGGCGGCCTGGGCGTATCCGGTGGCCAGGCCCGGCGCCTGGCACTGGCCCGCCTGCTGCTGCGCGAGGCGCCAGTGTGGCTGCTCGATGAGCCCAGTGAAGGGCTCGATGCCGACACCGCAGCCGATGTGCTGCGCCAGCTCGACCGGCTGGGCCAGGGCCGAACCTGGTTGCTGGCCACCCATTTGCGCCGCGAGGCGGCCCTGGCCGACCGGCTGGTGATGCTGCACGGCGGGCGTGTGATCGCCGCCTGGCCACGCGGCAGCGCCGGTTATGACGCGGCCCTGGCGGGCCTGCGGCCTGACTGATCCACCTGTTTTCGATGACTTGAATACAACCCTTCTGGAGGTAAATGGCATGGACCTGGACATAGTCAGTCTGTCGCGATTGCAGTTCGCGCTGACGGCGCTCTACCACTTTTTATTCGTGCCGCTGACGCTGGGGCTGTCGATTTTGCTGGCGATCATGGAAACCCTCTATGTGATGACCGGGCGCACGATCTGGCGGCAGATGACCCGCTTCTGGGGCGTGTTGTTCGGCATCAACTTCGCCATCGGGGTGTCCACCGGGCTGGTCATGGAGTTTCAGTTCGGTATGAACTGGAGCTACTACAGCCACTACGTGGGTGACATTTTCGGCGCGCCACTGGCCATCGAAGGGCTGATGGCGTTCTTCCTGGAGGCGACCTTCATCGGCCTGTTCTTCTTTGGCTGGGACAAGCTCAGCCCGGTCAAGCATTTGCTGGTGACCTGGCTGATGGCGCTGGGCACCAACCTGTCGGCGCTGTGGATCCTGATTGCCAACGGCTGGATGCAGAACCCGGTGGGCGCGGCGTTCAACCCGCAGACCATGCGCATGGAAGTCAGCGATTTCTACGCCGTGCTGACCAACCCGGTCGGCCAGGCCAAGTTCGTGCACACCGTGTCGGCCGGCTACGTGTGCGGCGCGATCTTCGTGCTGGGCATCTCGGCGCTGTACCTGCTCAAGGGCCGGCATGTCGAGCTGGCCAAGCGCTCGATGACCGTGGCCGCCTCCTTCGGCCTGGCGGCCTCGCTGTCGGTGGTGGTGCTGGGTGACGAGAGCGGTTACCTGTCCAGCGAACACCAGAAGATGAAGCTGGCCGCCATCGAGGCGATGTGGGAAACCGAGCCGGCCCCGGCCGCCTTCACCGCCATCGGCTTTCCTGACCAGGCCGCGCGGGAAACCCATTACGCCATTCACATTCCGTGGGTCATGGGCCTGATCGGCACGCGCTCGCTGGACACCGAGATGCCGGGCATCAAGGAACTGGTGGTCAGCGCCGAGGCGCGCATTCGTCGTGGCATCCTGGCTTATGACGCGCTGGAAAACATCCGCGCCGAGGGCTCGACCACGACCATTGCGCCGGCCCTGAAAGAAGCCTTCGAAGCCAACGGCAACGAGCTGGGCTATGCCTTGCTGCTCAAGCGCTATGTCGACGACCCGCGCCAGGCCACCGAGGCGCAGATTGCCAAGGCAGCCTGGGACACCGTGCCGCAAGTGGCGCCGCTGTTCTGGTCGTTCCGGGTCATGGTGGCACTGGGCATGTTCTTCATCGTGCTGACCGCCACATTCTTCTGGCTGTCGGCGCGCCATCGCCTGGACCAGCACCGCTGGCTGCTCAAGCTGGCGGTCTGCGCCATTCCGCTGCCGTGGGTGGCCATCGAGGCCGGCTGGCTGGTGGCCGAGTACGGCCGCCAACCCTGGGTCATCGAAGGCGTGCTGCCCACCGCCGTGGCCGTGTCCAACCTGGGGGTGAAAACCCTGTTGCTGACCATCGCCGGCTTCGTGGCGATCTACAGCGTGCTGCTGGTGATCGAGCTCAAGCTGATGATCAAGGCCATCCAGCACGGTCCGGACCCGGAGCCGGCCCAGGCGAGCGTCGCCACCCCGGCCGCGCTGGCCGCCCGTCAGCCTGTCCCTGTCCCTGTCCTTGCGGAGTGAAACCATGATCCTGCATGAGTTGCTGAACTACGACACCTTGCGTGTCATCTGGTGGGTGCTGCTGGGCACCTTGCTGATCGGCTTTGCCGTGATGGACGGCTTCGACCTGGGCACTGGTGCGCTGTTGCCCTTCATCGGCAAGACCGACCTTGAGCGGCGGGTGATCATCAACGCCGTGGGCCCGACCTGGGAAGGCAACCAGGTGTGGCTGGTGCTGGGCGGCGGCGCGATCTTCGCCGCCTGGCCGCAGTTGTACGCGGTGTCGTTCTCGGGCTTTTACCTGGCGATGTTCGTCATCCTGGTGGCGCTGATCCTGCGTCCGGTGGCGTTCAAGTACCGCAGCAAGCGCGAATCGAAAACCTGGCGCAACGCCTGGGACTGGGCGCTGTTCGTCGGTGGCTTCGTGCCGGCGCTGATCAGCGGCGTGGCGGTGGGCAACGTGCTGGTCGGCGTGCCGTTTCGCCTGACCCCGGACATGCACATTCACTACGACGGCACCTTCTTTGGCCTGCTCAATCCTTTTGCCGTGCTCTGCGGGCTGGTCTCGGTGAGCATGCTGGTGACCCACGGCGCGGCCTGGCTGCGGATCAAGACCGACGGCGCTGTCGCCGCCCGTGCCCGCACCGTAGGCAGCATCAGCGCCCTGCTGACGGTGGTGCTGTACGCGGTGGCAGGGCTGGCGCTGTGGACCTGGATCGACGGCTACAGCATCACCTCGACGATCAACCCGACCGGCCCGTCGAACCCGCTGTTCAAGACCGCCGTGGTGGGCGAGGGCGTCTGGTTCCAGAACTACGCCCAACATGGCTGGACCCTGATCGCACCGGCCCTGGGCTTTATCGGCATGTTGCTGGCCTTCGTGCTGATGCGCGCCCGGCGCGACAACCTGACGATCCTGGCCAGCGGCCTGGGCATCGCCGGCATCATCGTCTCGGTGGGCGCCTCGATGTTCCCGTTCATCCTGCCGTCGACGGTGGATGCGCGTTTCAGCCTGACCGTCTGGGACTCGTCCAGCAGCCACATGACCCTGTTCATCATGCTGGTCAGCACCGCGATCTTTTTGCCGCTGATCCTGGCCTACACCACCTGGGTCTACAAGGTGCTGTGGGGCAAGGTCGACACGGCCGGCATCGAAGACCCCAGCAAACACGCTTATTGAGAGGAGATGACTATGTGGTATTTCGCCTGGCTGCTCGGCCTGCCCCTGGCCGCCGCCTTTGCCGTGCTCAACGGCATGTGGTACGAGATGACTGAAGACAAGAACGCAGGCACTCATCACAAGACATGACCTGCTGAATGGGATGCTCTTGCGTAGGAGCGCGCTTGCCCGCGACCGGCTGCGTTAGCAGTCGTAAAATTGTGGCGTTTCGCAGATTTTGAAAGTGTTCACAGCCGTAAAATTGTGGCGTTTCGCAGATTTTGCGAGCGCTACGCACTCGGTCGCGGGCAAGCGCGCTCCTACAAAGTTTTGGAGTTGTTTCATGAAAATTGCTTTCTTCAGCGCCCAGCCCTATGACCGGCGTTTTTTCGATCAGGCCCTGCAACGGGATTTTGCCGACGCGGGCCTTGAGTTCACTTACCTGGCTCCGACCCTGAGCGCCGACACCGTTGCCCTGGCCCAAGGCTTCGAGGCCATCTGTGTCTTCGTCAACGACCAGCTCGATGCCGGTGTGCTGGCCACGCTCAAGGGCTATGGTGTCAGCGCGATCCTGCTGCGCTGCGCCGGTTTCAATAACGTCGACCTGGACGCGGCCAAGCGCCTGGACCTTTTCGTCGCCCGGGTGCCGGGTTATTCACCCGAGGCTGTGGCCGAGCACACTCTGGCACTGGTGATGACCCTCAACCGCCACACCCACCGCGCCTATAACCGTGTGCGTGAAGGCAACTTCATGCTCGACGGGCTGCTGGGTTTCAACCTGCATGGCAAGACCGTAGGGATCATCGGCACCGGGCAGATCGGCCTGGCCACCGCGCGCATCTTCAAGGGCTTCGGTTGCCGGGTGCTGGGGTTCGACCCGTTTCAGACCGAGGCCTTCAAGGCACTGGGCGAGTACGTGACGCTGGAGCAACTGCTGCCCGTGGCGGACATCGTCAGCCTGCATTGCCCGCTGCTCGACAGCACCCGCCATCTGATCCGCCACGAAACCCTGGCACAGATGAAACCCGGCGCCATGCTGGTCAACACCTCGCGCGGCGCGCTGATCGACACCCTGGCGGTGATCGAAGCGCTCAAGTCCCGGCAACTCGGCGCTCTGGCCATCGACGTCTACGAGCAGGAGAGCCAGCTGTTCTTCCAGGACCGCTCGGGTGATCACATCGACGACGAAGTGTTCCTGCGCCTGACCACCTTTTCCAACGTGCTGATCACCGGGCACCAGGGGTTTTTCACCCGCGAGGCACTGGAGCAGATTGCGCAGGTAACGCTGGAAAACCTGCGCTGCTTTACAAAGCGTGTGGCGTGTGAGAACAGGCTGGCCTGACGGTTGTAAAAAGCGTCGGATTCTCTGGCCAGTCAGCCTCTTGAAGCGCTGCGGGACTTGCACCTTTCCTGCTACCTGCCCGGTCTGTCACGGTCGATTGATGACCGTTCGTCTGCTGTGCTGCACTCGGGCGCTTATGGCATTTCCAACGCATAACCCATAAGCGCAAGAGGTACGTATGGAACATCAGGAACTGGAACGCGAAGTACTGACCCGCCTGCTGCATGCCCACCCCAATGGCCTGGGCAAGGAGATCCTGGATAACTACCGTGGCGAAAAGGCGGTAGTGGAGGTGATAAGACGTTTCCAGCATGAGAACTTCATTCACGGTACTCCGGTCGACCCGCACAGTTCGACCCTGGAGTTTCCGATCAAGCTGACCAGTGCCGGCGTCGATGAGGCCAAGCGCGTAGACGTCCAGTAGCAGGGGGGCAGTGTTTGCTGCGCAGCACAAGTGCGCGGCCCCCAGGCGGCTGGCAGGTTACGTTGGGCCAGCCGCCCGGTTCGCTGAAGCCAGGGCTCAGACCTGAATCACGCCGATCATCACCGCAAATACCAGCATCACCAGGCTGACGCCCCAGGCCCAGAAAAAGGTAAAGGCGATGTGCTTGCGCAGTTCCACCCCGGCCAGGGCCAGCGCGAGGTAGACGCTGGGCACCACGGGGCTGATCGAAAAGCCAGTGTTTTCACCGATCAGCATGGCCCGCGCCACCGACTCCAGGGGCACGCCGGCCGCCATGGCCACGTCGCGGATCACCGGCAACAAGGCAAAGTAATAGGCGTCGGGCGAGAAGATCATTCCCAGCGGTACGCCGAAGGCACCGACGATTACGTGCAGGTACTGCGCCGACCCTGCCGGCAGCACATCGATCAGCGCCAGGGCCATGCCGTCGGACATCTTCGCGCCTGACAACACGCCCAGCAGCACGGCGGCGGCCATCATCACCATGACCATCTGCAGCGCATCCCAGGCGTGTGCCTTGAGCCGTTCAGCCTGCACATCCAGCGAAAAATTCAGCGGCAGGGCAATGCCCAGGCCGACGATAAAGCAGGCGTACAAGGGAAAGATACCGGTGAACAGGCACGCCAGGATCGCCACGGTCAGGCCGACATTGAGCCAGTAGCGCAGCGTTGTCGGCGACAGCGCGTACTCCCTGGGATCGGTGTGCGTCGCCTCGAAATCGACGGTGGCCGCCGCACTGAGCGAGCGTGCCTGCCGGCGTTGTGCACGCAGGCCCAGCACGCCGGCGATCAGCAACATGCACGCCAGCCCGACCACCTGCACCGGGATCAGGCCCAGCCACAACTGAGTGGCGTCGAGCCCCGAGACGGCGGCGGCGCGTGCCGTAGTCCCGCCCCAGGGCACCATGTTCATGACCCCGGCGGTGGTGCCCACCAGGCAGAGCAGTAACAGCGGGCTCATGTTCACGCGGCGATACAGCGGCAGCAGGGCCGGAATCGTCAGCAGAAAGGTAGCCGCGCCGACACCGTCCAGGTGCACCACGGCCGTTGCCAGCACGGTGACCAGCGCCACGGCCAGGGGGCGGCCGCCGGTGCTGCGGATCAGAAAGTTGACCAGCGGATCGAACAGGCCGCGGTCGCGCATGATGCCGAAGTACAGAATGGCAAACAGAAACAGCGCCGCGGTGGGGGCGACGGTCAGCAGCCCGCTCTTGATGAACTCGCCAATCTGCTGCGGCGAAAAGCCGGCCACCAGGCAGATGGCAACCGGAATGGTACTGAAGGCCACCACCGGACTGATCCGGCGCAGCAGAATCAGGGCAATGATGCCCAGCATCATGATGAAACCCAGCAGGGTAATCATAGGTCTTGCCTCAGCTTGTTTTTATTGTCGGGGCGATCAAGGGCTCTATCTGTCAGCCCGGTGCTAACGGGCAGGCGGCGCGGGTACACGCATCGACAGCAGCAGGTAGCTCAGGCTCTTGCCGTGGCGGTCCAGGCCGGGGCTCTGGTTGACACCCCCTTCCAGGGCGTTTTCCAGCACGAAGTTCAGCGCCTTGAGGGTGTCCAGCGTGTAGCGTTTCACGCTGTCGGGACGCCGGCTGGCGAAGTGCTCGGCCACCCGTTCGGCGGTGACTTCACGGGCCAGCCAGGCGTAATGCGCCTCGTCGAGCGGGAATACGGCAATGCTCAGAATATTGCCCTTGTCGCCGGCGCGGGCGTGGGCGTAGTCGGCAAGCGTCACGAGTGCAGTCATCAGTACCACTCCAGACGGGTTTGGATTTCACCACGCGCGATCAGAAAGCCTTGGGTGGTGATGCTTTCGCTGAGGTGCCGGCGCACGCCGCCGCCACCGGCCGGGCCGTTGGTGTACAGCGACTCGACTTCGGCCAGCAGGGTGTTCACCAGCGCCCGATCCGGGTTGATCAAGCCGACCCGTACGCGCACGTCTTCCAGGTCGGCGGCGTGGGCCAGGCGCTGGGTGAGGTACTCGCCGCGGCTGTCGTTGAACAGGCTGGCAACCCCTGACAGGTCGATCCAGGGACGCACCTGCGGTGCCAGCGTCTCGAACCGCTGCAGGAGGATTTCACGCGCCAGGGCCGCACGCTGGAGCGCGCCGGGACCGGCATAGGAAATCTCGGCTTCACCGAACCACAACCCGCGCAGACCGACCAGGCCCTTGAGCTGCGCCGGTTGCGGATGACCCTGAATACCGGTGATTGCCACCCGGTCCGGGCCCACCTGGCTGACGCAGGCTTCACCCAGGTCGAGCACCACGTCGGGGGTCAGGTACGCGCGTGGATCATGAACCTCATACAGCAGTTGTTCCTTGACCGTGCGCTCGGTCACCAGGCCGCCGCTGTCGCGGGTCTTGGTCATGACCAGGCGGCCGTCTTCGCTCAGTTCGGCAATCGGGCAACCGAGGTTGGCCAGGTCCGGTACGTCCTTGATGCCCGGATGGGCAAAGTAGCCGCCGGTGACTTGCGTGCAGCATTCGAGCAGGTGCCCGGCGGCGGTGGCGATGGCGATCTTCTGCCAGTCATCGGCGGCCCAGCCCAGCCCGTGGCGCGCAGGCCCCACGGCCAGCGACGGATCGGCGACCCGGCCGCAGATCACCACATCGGCACCCTCGGCCAGCGCCTGGGCAATGCCGTCGGCGCCGGTGTAGACGTTGATCGACACCTGCCGCTCGACAGGCAGGTCGGCCGGCAACCAGGCCTGCAGTGAGGCCGGGTCGGCGTGCAGCAGGTCATCGCCGAGCACGCAGGCGATGCGTGCCGGGCGCGTGCCGCCGTCGAGCAGCGTGCGCAGGCGCTGCGCCGCCGCCTGCGGGTTGGCCGCGCCGCCGTTGGTTATGATCGGGATCCGGTGGTCCAGGCACAGGTCGAGCATCGGTTCGAGAAAATCGAACAGCCGCTCTGAATAGCCTGCCTGCGCATCGCTGCGCTTGCGCAATTGCGCCTCGGCCAGGGTGCGCTCGGCCAGCAGCTCGAGCATCAGGTAACGCTGACCCGGCAGGCGTGCCAGGTCGTGGGCCAGGCGCAAGGCGGCATCAGGCCGATCATTGGCAAAGCCGGCGCCGCAGCCGATGTGAATTGTTTTTGTCATCAGGTGCTCCAGTAAGTCTGTAGCCATGATGGCGCCGGCGTATTATTTTTAGTATTCGAAAGGTCTGAACAATTAATCCATTTCTTTTATAGGTCGCGCATGAACGTCTCCTTCCGGCAATTGCAGGCCTTTGTATGGGTTGCCGAAAGCGCCAGCTTTACCCGCGCCTCGGAGCTGGTGCACCTGTCCCAGCCCGCCTTGAGCTACACCATCCGCAAGCTGGAAGAGGCGCTGGGCTTGCAGTTGCTGGCGCGCAACACCCGCGTGGTCGAGCTGACCGCGGCCGGCCAGCACTTCCTGCCACAGGCACGGCGCATGCTGCAGAACATGGAAGATGCCGTGCGCGATGCCCGCGAAACCGTGGCCCTGACCCGCGGCATCATCCGCCTGGCGGCACTGCCGACCGTGGCCGCCTCGTTCCTGCCCCAGGTGATCGCCGCCTTCACGCAGGTCCATCCGGGCGTCGAAGTCCGCCTGCGCGACGGCCGCGCCGGCGAAGTGCTGGCGTGGGTGCAGAACGGTGACGTCGACGCCGGCATCAGCTCGTCACCGCACGGCGTGGCCGGCATCGATTTCGAACCGCTGCTGGACGACGACCTGGTGCTGCTGGTGCGCCAGGGTAAAGACGTGCATGAACAATGGCAGTCGCTGCCCTATATCGCCCTGACCAAGGACACCAGCATCCGTCCGCTGGCCGACAACGCTCTCAGGCACCTGGGCGTGGACACGACGCCGGTCTGGGAAGTGGCACACATGAGCTCGGCGGTTGCCCTGGTGCGTGAAGGGCTGGGTTTTTCCCTGCTGCCGGCCAGTTGCACGTCGGTGTTCAATATCGAACGGTGCATTACGCTGCCGGTAAAGCAGCCTGATCGACGGGTGATCGGATTGCTGGAGACACGCCCGGTGTCGCGCTCGCCGTCGATGGCGGCGTTTATGGTGTGTTTGCGGGGGTGGTGGGGGCGGTGACCCTGGATCACCTTTCCTTTAGCAAGGCAGCCGAACTCAAGGGATTGAGCGGGAAATGAGCAAACGGGCGTGCAAGCGTGGCTTTGTGAGTATCGACCAGACCGACAGCGTGCCCTGTCTAAGAGCGCATCCCCATCCAGATGACCGCCTCCGTCCATGCCGTCACGATGGGCGCCAATACCCTGAACCAGGGATCGCGCACATCAATCTGCGCTGCTGAGTGATCATGGTGGTGCTGCTCCTCCGCCACAATCGAAGTAATGGCCGCTACCGCAGGGCGGTCGATGGTGGCCAGCACCTCAAGTTGATGAGCCAGGTGCCTGAGCACCACACTTTCAACCGCGACGGTCGTCGCGACAATGGCTTTGCGGCCACAGAGGCCCGTCAGCAACCCCAACGCCAGACCGCCGATGCCACACAACCAATAACTACGGCAGCGGGGATGATTGCGGCGTTGCAGTTCCTGCTGAAAAACCGCCCGATGACGACGCTCGTGAGAGAGGAATTCCTTGAGCTCATTCACCATGCCCGGGACGAAAAGCCGGGCCATGAACAACTGCCCGCTATAGATACAGATCGCGCCATGCTCGCCTGCATGGTCAACCTTCATCATGCGGTTGCCCAGGTCTTCGCTCTTGGCCGTGAAATGCCGTGAACTCACGTTGGGCTTTCTTGTTCGAGGGGCTTGGTCATCGGCCTGTCCTTGCCAGGGAAACCGGCATCGTGCTTCAGCAACAAGCCAAGACGCAAGCGCAGTCGTTGTTACACGGCCTGGACCGATTGCCGCCCCTCGCCTGCGTCACACCACCGCTGTTCCCATCGTTCTGGCGCGCCAGGCATAAGCCAATACCATCAGCAGCCCCAGCGCAGCCATCGCCGCGCCGGCCAGGGAAATCGCCGGATAACCCAGTCCCGCGTTGATCACCGCTCCGCCCAGCGCAGCACCCATCGCGTTGCCAAGATTGAACGCGCCAATGTTCACCGCCGAAGCAAGATTGGGCGCGTCCTTTGCTGCTTCCATGACGCGCATCTGCAGCGGCGGCACCAGGGCGAAACTGGCGATACCCCAGATCAGGATGGCCAGCGCCGCCGGCACCCTCCACTGCATCAGCAGGGTGAACGCCAGCAAGACGAGAATCAGCACGCTTAGCGAGACGATCAAGGTGCGATCTATCGAGCGGTCGGCGGCCTTGCCGCCCCACATATTGCCCAGCGTCAACCCCACACCAAAAAGCATCAGCATGGCGGTGATGTAGACGGTGGAGCTACTGGTCTCGCTGCTGAGGATCGGCGCGATGTAGGTGAAAACGGTAAACATTGCGCTCGATCCAACGACGGTCAGCGCCAGCGCGCCCAGCACCGGACCACGCCCCAGGACCCGGATTTCGGCCATTACACCGACGCTTTGCGGCGTCTTCAGGTCAGGCAGGGCGAACCACAACGCGGCCATGGTGATCGCGCCGAGACCGGTAATGCCCCAGAAAGCGGTGCGCCAACCGAACAGCTCGCCAAACCAGGTGGCCATCGGTACACCGCCGATGGTCGCCAGGGTCAGGCCCATGAACATCGCCGCCACCGCCCCGGCACGCTTCTCCGGGGCGACCACGCTGGCAGCGACGATAGAGCCGACGCCAAAAAATGCACCATGGTTCAGTGAGGTCACCACCCTGGCGACCATGAGGCTGTAGTAATCGGTGGCCAGGGCCGACATCAGATTGCCCAGAGTGAAAATCGCCATAAGCCCGATCAGCAGATAGCGCCGGGGAATCCTGCCGGTGGTCAGGGTCATCAGCGGTGCGCCGAGCAAGACGCCCAGCGCATAAGCACTGACCAGCAAACCGGCAGCGGGAATGGAAACGCCCAGATCCGCCGCGATACCCGGCAACATGCCCATGGGGGCGAATTCAGTGACGCCGATGCCAAAGGCACCGATGGCGAGCGCGACAAGTGGTGGGTTGATACGCATGGAAGGCTCCTTATCTATGCCGCCAATGCTACGATCCAGCCTTTTCAGGCGGTAGATGGCATTTTTGGCAATCACCTTTGCGCAGGAGGCACAAGTGGATTTCAACGGCAGGTCAGGTGAAATGAGCGTGTTCACCACCGTGGCGCAGGAAGGCAGCCTGTCGGCCGCCGCACGGGCACTGGGCCTGACACCCTCGGCAGTCAGTCGGATCATCGCGCGCACCGAGCAACGCCTTGGCACCCGCCTGCTGCTGCGCACCACCCGGGCGATCACCTTCACGGCCGAGGGCGAAGCGTTCCTGCGCGGCGCCCGGCGTATCCTGGCCGACATGGACGAGGTCGAAGAAGCCATCGCCGACCAGGGCGTACCCAGGGGGCGATTGCGGGTCAGTGCCGCCCTTGGCCATGGCCGGCTGGCCATCGTGCCCTTGGTTGCAGCATTCAGCGTCCGCTACCCGAACATCGTCGTCGACCTCAGCCTCGGCGACGAAGTGGTCGACATTCTCGGCGGGCAGGCCGACGTCGCGGTCCGCTTTGGCCATTTGCCCGACAGCCCGCTGACCGCACGCAGGATCGGCGAAACCGGCCAGGTCGTGGTGGCATCGCCCGCGTACCTGCAGCGCCACGGCATCCCCCAGGAACCGCAAGACCTGCTACAGCACAACTGCCTACGCTTCAACTTCCGGCGTGCCGAACCCAACTGGCCGTTCATCCGCGATGGAAAAGAATTTTCCCTCAAGGTCAGCGGCAATATCGAATGCAGCAGTGGTGAAGCACTGGCACAACTGGCGCGAGCAGGGGCCGGCATTGCACGCATCGGTGAATTCAGCGTGAGCGAGGATCTGCAACGTGGTGATCTGATCCCGCTGCTGGACGCCTGGAACCCCGGGGACCGGGAACCGATTCATGCCGTGTTCGTCGGCGGCGCGGCAATGCCGGCGCGGGTGCGATTGTTTGTGGATTTCTTGCTGGAACATCATCGGATGTAGGGGAAGTTGACGGTGCCGGGGTTGGGGGGAGGCAAACAGCGTGAGCGCGTTCAGGCTACCGCTACTGGCTTGCGCACCGATTCAACTACCAGAGAGCTTTTCCTGTCTCTTGATACATCACTGCGCGGACTTGACCGTCCGTTTGAATTCGACTTGACGAGCAGGCTGGGTGTCGCTGAACGACTGGATTCGGCCAAAAGCTGTCGGTGGCCGTAGGCAGAAATCGGCCAAGAAGCTGTCGTTCCTGGATGTTCGCTAGCGACCAGGAGCGGACTATAGACACAGTGCTTATCACACCGTAATGTGCCTTGGAGCCCCATCGCTTTTCTCCCCGCAGTATGCAGTCTTTGCTAACGGGGCAGTTAAGCAGATCACGGAATCGCAGGTGCACAAGGAACGTTATCAGACACTAATAACGAAAAAATCACCCCGTTTTCCGCCTATTTATAGTTATATGAAAGCAAAGCAATGATTATCAAAGAGGGAAAATGATGTCGCTAAAGGACATAACTCATCCGATTCTATATTCGGCCATGACGACGCTGGCCTACAATATAAATAAAAAATATTATGGGGATAAACACTATATGTGGTGCACCCCATATTTTGGGTCTGATTTTGAATCTCCGCATTTCACGGTCCCACCGAGTTCATCACCTGTGGAAATCTACAATACTCTAAAAAAAGAAGTTGATGCCGCAGATCACCACAATACGAAAATAGAGTTAAATCGAAGGGGTATTAGGAAAGGCGCTTCGATCATGTTGAAGCTAGGTAAAATCACGCAAGAAGCTCATGATGAAATTGTATACATTTCTAAGAAGACAAAAGATCAACACTTCAGGCCCCTTCTATGTGTGATTGCGCGCCTTGAAGCCGTACCTTTTTATCAAAAAGTAGATGTCAAAGATCGAGCAAACCCTTTGTCTCATGAGTATATATTGTCCGACCTACCTCAATCAGCATTTGACATTATCAGGATTGGCTAACATGAAAAAACTAGAAGATGTAATCTCAGGTTACGAAATATCCGATGCAAGAGCCGCTTTTTATTATCTCAGTCGATATTTGAAGCAAGCCGACTATTTTGAAGAATATGAAAAAGATTTTTTTGAAGATGATTTTCAGAGTTATCCCTCAGCAGAGGCAAAGACATTAACGTTTTCATTGATTGCCTTTATTGAGGGCAAAGCAGGAAAAAAAGCTACTGAATTTTCCGATGAAGAATATATGAGCTGGATGAATGCAATAAGTTTTGTAGAGAACAAGTTAGATCCGGAGCCTTCTAAAGAAGTTAGAGAATCTGCCGAGTCAGCAATTGAAGAGTTATTTTTGCCTAAAATCGGTAAAAATGAATAATCACGTACTTAACAAGTTTCTGTGCTCGAAAAAAATTTCGAGCTACGCACCCAGTTTTTTGAAAAGTAAATTGTTAAGTCTAAATCATGATCATTGAATGCTCATATTGCGAGTCAAAGGTCGATGGAGTTTATAAGGGTGAGCATGAGTCTTATGACCCTAATGAAGATCCGTTCCCATTTAAGGCGATCCTCCTTCAATGCCCAATTTGCAACAACTCTCTACTCGGCGGTGCAGAGCTCATTCAAATCAGCTGGGACAAGCATGAATGGTCAGATGTGGTCAGGTTATGGCCTAAGCAGGATAGCCACATTGACTGGAGTATTCCCGATATTGCGCGTAACTCGCTAACTGAAGCAAGGCTTTGCTATAAAGCCAGAGCCTATAGCGCCTCAGTAGTAATGAGCGGACGCACCTTAGAGGCGGTATGTAAACATCACAACACTTCAAGCAAGACACTCGCAAAAGGACTGGAAGAACTGAAATCAAAAGGGGTAATTGATGAGAGACTCTATCAGTGGAGTGATGAGCTTCGAAAGCACAGAAATATCGGCGCACACGCCTCAGACGAAAAAATATCAAAAGAAGATGCTAAAGATTTGCTAGATTTTGCTGAAGCAATTTGCGAGTACGTTTTTGTTCTAAGTGAGAAATTCAATCGATTTATGGCCAGAAAGCCAGCCAAAATCTAACAATTGAATTAAATTAATCGCTCGCTTTGCTCACTGGGACGGGCTAAACCCCGTCCCAGTGAGCAAACGTCAGCTAATGTATATAATTGGGTGCTATCAGCCATTAGCAACTGATTGCAAAGGGGGGCCTTACATCGTGATAGGCGGAAAACGGCCAATCACTCTAACCCACCGCCGCCCGCAGGTCGCGCTAGCTCGCAGGCTCTTGAACAAAGCTTGTCACCTCACTCGCATCATCTAGAGCAGGAACTATTGGAAATATTACTCGCCCCGCGCTTGACAAAATTGCCTCCCTGCACAATCGAGCATAGGCTGGGTCAGTTGCAGAATGTATATATTTCGCCACGGCAAAGAGATCCGGAGTAAATACTAATGCCGTTGACGAGCTAGCAGCCGCACTATGGCATTTCGTGGTAAAGGGGTCGGCTCTTTCATGAAGTGCCAAAAGCCTATAACCGTTCCCGAAAAGCACTGGCTTGGCGGGCATGCTGACTTCGTCTCGAGCCAAATCCTCATGTATATTCATTGCAAGTTGTCGAAGCTTTTCGATATTAACAGCTTTGGTATCCTTGCCTTCAGCCTCGCCTACCAATCTTCCTTGATCGCATTCAAAAACCACATCGAACTCTGACTCGGCATTCTGAAAATTTGAAACGGTAAACCCTAACAGACGTAAAGCGTCAATAATTGCGAATTCAAGAGCTTTACCCTTTTCAAATAACAAAGCTCGCAAGGATCCAGCCTTGACTAGGCTATTAACTATTACTTCCTTATTTTTCTGGGCTTCCTCAAGGAGGCTCTCGGCATGGAGAAGCTTTACTCTCAGCTCCAATTCGGCCGTCAGCACGAATTCTAACTCCGATGCCCACTTCGGCTCCGGGGTCTTCTCAGACCTTGAACGAAGGACTTTATCTATCCCTACGACACACGCCATCATCCGACTCGCGAATTGCTCCCCTTCCTTACTCCAAGAGCACTCGTCATCTTCAAGCATGTAAGTCTGATCGTAGAAATCCAGATCTGGAAGAAGTAGCAACGTGCCATGAGAGGCACCCATTCGATAGATTGCTCCGACCGGTTTATCTCCGGCCTTTGTCGTTAAACATGCTGGAACTTCAGAGCCGCTCATTGTAATGTGATAGGTAGACAATGATTCAAATTGCGCCCAATAAGCAGCAACTATATCCCCACACTTCGGTGATAACTTTATAGAGCTTCCGCTTGCGACGACTTTTGGAATATTCATCGGCAAAGCTTCGTAGTTACTGTAAGGCTCAACCAGCACAGTGGTTTTCTGATTCCTTCCAGTACCTGAATATTGGCGACCTCCCGTATCAACATATACCTCGAGCGGTATCGGCAGAAACACAAAAACAGTTTTACCTGCTTCAACTGCTTGCTTTATCTCTCGTCGCCAATGTTCGCAGCTCTCTTTTAGCTGAAATGATTTAACATCATCAAGCCGTGGTCTACCCTGATAGCTCCGGGCGTGGCCATGGACAAACTCATCTATCTCAGGCTTGAATAAAACTATATCCCAATCCAAGAGAGAGATTTTAGATGAAAACTCAACATACTCGGTATCATCGGTCGCCAAATCAAGACCGATGGTTAAAATCCTTCTCTTACTCATCCGATGCCCTTAATTAAGATCATGCCGTTACGAAATAAACTTCGTGCTTCTGGTAACCGTGGTATTCGCCGCGAAATCTCCAAGGATACTGAGCGATCGGATGACTTCCGACGGTATCCAATCCTGCGCATGGCCCAAAAAATTCTTGTGAGTAACCATGTGTTCCATGCACGCCAAACCTAAACGGCAACACGCCATAATGGCAGCGGATTGCTAGCAGCTCGCTAAGGTCACTGGAGGTCTTAATCTAAGCTCCCACGGGCAGTATTGCATCCTAAAAGGACGACAAATCGGATTTTATGACACTCACCAGGCTACCCTTCACCTAATTTTTGCACGTTCTGAATTGCACGAAGTTTCTGCTGGAATCGACCGCTTACAACCCGAACAGACCGTGGCCGAATGACCGTTATTGGCCGACTCCCGCCCAAACGCTGAGCGGCTGCAATGGGCCGATTAGCGACAGCTGCTCCGACTAGCCATCCTTGTCCTTCCACACGTGGAGGACTTGTCATGCACATCATTGCTACCAGCATCCGTCAGCCCTGGAACAAAGGAAAACTGGTCGGGCAGAAAACCCCACTCCGACTGAGAGACATCTGGGCCATTCGAGTAAGGCTTCAAATTGCGGAAAAAACCCGAGATCTGGCTCTCTTCGATCTGGCCATCGATAGCAAGCTCCGAGCCTGCGACTTAACCACGCTCCGCGTGCGCGATGTCGCTCATGGTGAGCACGTCTCATCACGAGCTATAGTGATGCAGCAGAAAACCCAGCGGCCTGTGCAATTTGAAATCACTGAGCAAACACGGTCTGCTCTCGCGGCCTGGATACATCGGTCCCAGTTACGCAGCGAGGACTACCTTTTCCCTAGCCGGCTGCATACTTCAGACCATCTATCTACACGTCAATACGCTCGCATCGTCAAAGGCTGGGTGAAAGCCGTTGGTCTTGATCCAGCCATGTATGGCACGCACACAATGAGACGCACAAAGGCATCACTGATCTATCGTAGGACTAAGAACCTGAGGGCGGTTCAGTTGCTGCTCGGCCATACGAAGCTGGAGAGCACTGTTCGATATCTGGGGATTGAGGTCGATGACGCCTTGGAGATGGCGGAACAGACTGAGGTTTAACCATGTGTAGCGCCGGTCGAAGTCAGACCGGCGCTAACCGGCCAGAAGCGGTCATTGGGTGGCACATGGCGATCTATTCCGGGCCTAGCAATCCACCTTCATTCACGGTAATCGCTAAAGACAATGGTCAGGAAAGACATGAACTTCACCGACGAGTTAGTGGCCGCCTTCCCGGCAAGCAATCCGGTACCTCCAGTATTACGACAGGCCATGGAATTCCTGGAAGCCCTAGGCTGCGTCCGCCACTATAGGACCGGGGGCCGCTACATGACGTTGCATCCCGAACCTGAATACAACAACAGCGCTATCACCGCCTTTCACGTTCCGGACTCCGCCGATACTGCTCAATGGACGGCCTGCGAAGATCCCAGAGTAAACGAGCGGCTATCAATATTCCTCAGGACGGGTGGCGATGGATCGTGGGCAGGGTTGTGGCTGGACGACCACGATCAGCAGCGAATCGTCCATCTTGGCTCGGGCTCGGGATCAGTCATGCTCTGCGTCTTGACCCATAGTACGCAAGACCTGCTTCGCTTACTGGCTATTGGTTACAACGAGCACTGCTGGCCAGAGGAGTTTACGAGAACACCGGCCGAACTGCGCGAGCAGCAATACGCAGAGGATGACTACCCAGCACCACCTCGGGCATTGCGGGCGTACGTGGAGCGCACGCTTGGCCTCAGCGTCCCGGCGCGCGCATCAGATATCATCTCAAGCACAACAAGCATGGACGCGCATGAATCCAGTGATCCTTTCTGGAATTGGCTCAAACAGGTAAGAAATGATTGAAAGGTCCCGTCGCGAGCTCGACCACCATAAGGTCAAAGAATCGCAGGATTGTTCATCAAACCTTGGATTAATTGGCCGCTCGCAACGGGCGTAGACCAGCAAAAAATCGACGTTAGACACGTAAGCGCGAGCGGCCTAATCCAAGCTTCGAAGCCACGATAGGGAACGATATGGCAGGAGGGAACATCATCTGCGGCACCTTCCAAAGTGCTGACAAATCCGTTTTCACACAACCTGGGTCGATAGCAGCTTTTTGCTAAAGGCAGCCATCGACCAACAAGCACCCCCTGGGCGCCTTCCGCGTTGCGGGTTCAACAAAGGCGAGACCGCTCTGCGAAGACACCCAGGGTAAAGCAGGGCCCTTCGGCCGATGCTTACAGACCGACGGCTATTCCAGGCAGGCGTTCTGGGCTGGGAAATTAATACATGGCCAGAACGGACCCTGTCGACAGACAGTGTCAGGTGTCGTCCGCCAGGTAATAGAGAATGTACCCGGAATACACAAGAGAACCGGCAGCAACTTCTGCTTTGAAGCACTCTATGAGTGCATCCTCATCAGCAAAACCGTATTTCGGCAGTGCGTCGCCTGCAAAACCGGCAAGTCGCCACGCGTCGAAGCCATTGATCTCACCCTGTGCCCCAAAGTCAAAGTCTACTGTACCTGTGGGGAGGCTGACTGCGCAGCCATAGCCGTGCTTGAAGTAACGAACCCCGCCTTCTGGCTCTCCGTGCTGAGGGATGTCAGTCCCCACCCAATCTGTATTGGTCAAGGGCTGCGGGATACCAGACCGATGCATCATGTCCACAGCGGTGCTAACACGTGCCTGGTAATCGCTTATCAAAATGGCAAGTTGGTTATTCATACAACCTCAGGTTATAAGCAGCGCTGAGTCCGGAAAGGCGGAGAGTAGCAGTCGACGCCGCTGACTGGCAGCTTCTGGCCGTTGTATGTCGCAATATTCTTTCGTACAAAACCTAACGAAAAAGAAGGCAGCCATCAGCTCCCGTTCAGTCCAGGTCTTCTTTTCGTCCAGCAGTCGAGGGTCAAAGATTCTGATAGGGTACAAATCACCACCTGTTCGAGACCTGAAATCCGATGAGAGTTATTCGTAGCAAAGACTTCACCGCCACGCGCGCTTGGGGGGCTGACGAGATCGCCAACCTGGATGGAACCACCGTCCGTCTTCACTGGACTGACCAACCCTACAAGTGGCACGTCAATGATGGTGAGGAAGTGTTCGCAGTCCTCGACGGCACGGTAGATATGCATTATCGCGAGTCAGGCACTGAGCGCCTCGTGACCCTGATGGTTGGCGACGTGTTTTACGCAGGGGCTGGATGTGAACATGTTGCGCACCCTCGTGGAGAAGCACGGATTCTGGTTATCGAGCGTGAGGGCAGCGTTTGAGTTGGCTGGGCTGTCGCTCATCATGGCCGGGTCGGACTGTGCTTCGGAGCGATCTCATAGATGTAGCGGGTGCTCAAAATCGGACTGGAAATCGCGTTTCTACGCGAAATCCACATCTGCAGAGGTGCCGATAAATTTCAGATTTAACGTAGACGCGCGCACTTCAATTTTGACGAAGCGTTTTTACACACTCTGGCCCATCTGCAGTTTGGGACGGTATCCACCCGCTAACCGTACTCATAGCTTTTCATGGACACCGTGCGGGTGCGATACTTCGGCGCATTATTGAAATCCCATCCTTTTGCCGGCTCAGCCCTGCTCAAGGCCGAACATGTCATCCAGTTTGCCTGATCAAATCCCTAAAAGTACTCGCCGTGAACAAGCAACAGCTAGCAGCCAAGATCTGGGAATCAGCCAACCAGATGCGATCACCTGCAAACAGTCTCTACCTGAACGTATGCATGAGATGAAGATTGATGTTATCAATGGGGTGATTAAAAATGGCGAAAAAGTTACGGTTAACTCCAGGGCACGGTAGAGGTTGGCATGTCTGAATTCAAATGTATTTTCCTGGATCATGATGTGGATGAAAATCCAAAGTTGCAGTTTTATGCCGACTTTTTTTTAAACTATCAGCCTTCGATGTGGCAGAAAGGGGGCGGTGATGGAGTTTTTAGCTTTGTCAGTGATAAAGGTGACAAGTCTGAGCTGACCGTGTTGGAGAACACAGAACTCGGTGTTTCTGTTAGGTACAACTTTAGATCTGCTGGTGAGCGCAGGGGGGCTGAATATTTCTCAGTATGTGATCAACCGAAAATGAATCATGTTGAAGACTTTGGGGACGACCAATTTGTTCCTGCGGGTTCTTTTATACAACCCAAAAAAGCATGGCTAGCCGTTGAAGATTTTTTTAAAAATCCTCTGGTTAAGTCGGATCGAATAGCATGGTTGAGCTCTGACGCTATTTCATGGCCGGCTATCTAAAAGTGTATTGAGAGCGTCAAATGCAAAAGCACAGCAATCGCCTAAGTACTTCGTCCTCGCGCGCTCCAAGCCGCGTGTGAAGGCCTTCTTGAGGGCATCCGCAGTGGTGGGGGATACTCGACCGCATAATGAACGCGGTAAACCCTTCAGCCAGTGAATAGCTTTAGGCGAGAGGGATTCCCCATTCTCTGCGAGCGACCTCAATCACACACTGAAACAACGCAAGCTCACGCTTCACCGTGTTGCCTTTGCGAATCTTCAGGCGCTCGTCACGGTAACGCGCGAAATCTGAAGAGGTGAGGATGGCAACGATACGTGTCGCCAGCGGATGACGCTTGAGTGCTTGCAGGCATTTGATTTCCGAATACGCGCCTTTGTGCTTCGGAGCGATCTCATAGATGTAGCGATCAACAAGTCGATGAACGGCGGTGCGTTCAGCCTCGACGCGAGAGACAAAAATGCCCCGGTCGATTTCGCTTTCGATCATGCGTGCCCAGGCTTGGGCATCGGATTCGGTTGTTTGGGGGCTGTACCGTGATTGCTGATGGCTGCCGACTTGAGCGCTCGCGCCACGTTCAACGGTGGCAAAAACGACGTTCAGGACCAGGACAGGCTTTTAGCGGAAGTGCTGACCCCTTGTGACACAAGGGGTGGAAAGATGGCGCACCTGACGGGATTCGAACCCATGACCCCTGCCTTCGGAGGGCAGTACTCTATCCAGCTGAGCTACAGGTGCAATGCGGGCGCCATAATACTCATCTCTCGCGCACACGTCCATGCTGGCGAGCATGTGTTGTTGATTTCGCACATTTCATTGCCTATACCTGACATCGGCGCACGAAAAACTGACCATCCGTGCCAATCTGTTCTTTTTTCCGAACGCCCTATTGTCCTTTACTGCCACAATCCCTAGGATTCGTTTGAGATTTCAAACGCTCCTGTTCGGCCTTTCTGCCTGTTAAGCTTCGTGCGCCAGGTCAAGGCGAATAAAAATTTCAGTGATGCCCAGTCAGGGCGCCATTTCTCTATCAGCCCGCTCCGCGTCTGCGCGGTGCTATTCAGGAGGCCGACATGCAGCTCAAGGATTCCAAACTGTTCCGCCAGCAAGCCTATATCAACGGTGCGTGGCTGGACGCAGACGGTGGCCAGACCATCAAGGTCAACAACCCGGCCACCAACGAGGTGCTGGGCAGCGTGCCGAAGATGGGCGCAGCCGAGACCCGTCGTGCCATCGAGGCCGCCGACAAGGCGCTGCCGGCCTGGCGTGCTCTGACCGCCAAGGAACGTGGCGCCAAGCTGCGTCGCTGGTACGAGCTGATGATCGAGAACCAGGACGACCTGGCGCGCCTGATGACTCTGGAGCAGGGTAAGCCGCTGGCCGAGGCCAAGGGCGAGATCGCCTATGCCGCTTCGTTCATCGAGTGGTTCGCCGAAGAAGCCAAGCGTGTGTACGGTGACGTGATTCCGGGCCATCAGCCAGACAAGCGCCTGATCGTGCTCAAGCAGCCGATCGGTGTCACCGCCGCCATCACCCCGTGGAACTTCCCGGCGGCCATGATCACCCGCAAGGCCGGTCCAGCACTGGCCGCCGGTTGCACCATGGTGCTCAAGCCGGCTTCGCAGACCCCGTATTCCGCCCTGGCCCTGGCCGAGCTGGCCGAGCGTGCCGGTATTCCGGCTGGCGTGTTCAGCGTGGTCACCGGCAGCGCCGGTGAAGTCGGCGGCGAGCTGACCAGCAACCCGATCGTGCGCAAGCTGTCGTTCACCGGTTCCACCGAGATCGGTCGCCAGCTGATGGCCGAATGCGCCCAGGACATCAAGAAAGTGTCGCTGGAGCTGGGCGGCAATGCGCCCTTCATCGTGTTTGACGATGCCGACCTGGACAAGGCGGTCGAAGGCGCGATCATCTCCAAGTACCGCAACAACGGCCAGACCTGCGTCTGCGCCAACCGCATCTATGTGCAGGAAGGCGTCTACGACGCGTTCGCCGAGAAGCTGAAAGTGGCGGTGGCCAAGCTCAAGATCGGCAACGGTCTGGAAGAGGGCATCACCACCGGCCCGCTGATCGACGAAAAGGCCGTGGCCAAGGTCAAGGAACACATTGCCGACGCCCTGAGCAAAGGCGCCAAGGTGCTGTCGGGCGGTAACAGCCTGGAAGGCACCTTCTTCGAGCCGACCATCCTGATCAACGTGCCGAAGAACGCGGCCGTGGCCAAGGAAGAGACCTTCGGCCCGCTGGCGCCGCTGTTCAGCTTCAAGGACGAGGCCGAAGTCATTGCGATGGCCAACGACACCGAGTTCGGCCTGGCCTCGTACTTCTATGCGCAGAACATGAGCCGTGTCTTCCGCGTGGCCGAGGCGCTGGAGTACGGCATGGTGGGTATCAACACCGGCCTGATTTCCAACGAAGTGGCGCCGTTCGGCGGCATCAAGTCCTCGGGCCTGGGCCGTGAAGGCTCCAAGTACGGCATCGAAGACTACCTGGAAATCAAATACCTCTGCCTGTCGGTCTGATTCCGGCAGCAGGTCTTTGCAACCGATGGGGCGCGAGAGCGACGCTCCATCGGTTTTTTTGCTGTAGCCCGACCCAATGGTGGCCGGAAAGCCTTGCCAGTCGATCATCGTATGCTGGCCCGGTGATTCCCGCCGCTTGATCCTTGCCACACGCCGACGATGAGCGGCGAATGAGGAAACCATGAGCAAGACTAACGAATCCCTGCTGCAACGCCGTGCCGCCGCTGTTCCACGTGGTGTCGGCCAGATCCACCCGATTGTCGCCGAGCGCGCCGAGAACGCCACTGTGTGGGACGTCGAAGGCCGTGAGTACATCGACTTCGCGGGCGGCATTGCGGTGCTGAACACCGGTCACCTGCACCCCAAGGTGATTGCTGCCGTTCAGGAACAACTGACCAAGCTGACCCACACCTGCTTCCAGGTGCTGGCCTACGAGCCCTACATCGAGCTGTGCGAAGAAATCGCCAAGCGCGTGCCGGGTGACTTCGCCAAGAAGACCCTGCTGGTGACCTCCGGCTCCGAAGCGGTCGAGAACGCCGTCAAGATCGCCCGTGCCGCCACCGGCCGTACTGGCGTGATCGCCTTCACCGGCGCTTACCATGGCCGCACCATGATGACTCTGTCGCTGACCGGCAAAGTGGTGCCGTACTCGGCCGGCATGGGCCTGATGCCCGCTGGCGTGTTCCGCGCCCAGGCACCGTGCGAGCTGCATGGCGTGAGCGAAGACGAGTCGATCGCCAGCATCGAGCGCATTTTCAAGAATGATGCCCAGCCTCAGGACATCGCGGCGATCATCATCGAGCCGGTGCAGGGCGAGGGCGGTTTCTACGTCAACTCGCCGGCCTTCATGGGCCGCCTGCGCGCCCTGTGCGACCAGCACGGTATCCTGCTGATCGCTGACGAAGTACAGACCGGTGCCGGTCGTACCGGGACCTTCTTTGCCACCGAGCAACTGGGCGTGGTGCCGGACCTGACCACCTTCGCCAAGTCGGTCGGCGGCGGCTTCCCGATCTCCGGCGTGTGTGGCAAGGCCGAGATCATGGACACCATCGCCCCGGGCGGCCTGGGCGGCACCTATGCCGGCAGCCCGATTGCCTGCGCCGCGGCCCTGGCCGTATTGAAGGTGTTCGACGAAGAAAACCTGCTGGAGCGCTCCAACGCCGTGGGCGAGATCCTCAAGGCCCGCCTGCGCCAGATCGCCGAGAAGCACAAGGTGATCGGCGACGTGCGCGGCCTGGGTTCGATGGTGGCCATCGAGCTGTTCGAAGGCGGCGACCACAGCAAGCCGGCTGCCGAGCTGGTCGGCAAGGTTGTGGCCCGTGCCCGTGAGAAGGGCGTGATCCTGCTGTCGTGCGGCACGTATTACAACGTGATCCGCTTCCTGATGCCTGTCACCATTCCTGATGCGCAACTGGAAAAAGGCATCGCCCTGATCGCCGAGTGCTTCGACGAACTGGCATGAGCCTGATGGCTGAATAAAAAGCCCGCTTCGGCGGGTTTTTTTTGGCCAGTGCCTCGTAGGACCTGTAGGACTTGTAGGACCGACTTCAGTCGGGAACACAGGCACCGCCGAATTCGCGTCATTCGTAGCATTCGCGGCTGAAGCCGCTCCTACGGGATGTGCGCCGTGTTCTGGATCAAAACCTGCTGTCTATCAGGCGCAGAAAATGCTGTGCCTGGCCCGGCCCTTTCGCGACCGCTGGTCGCTCCTACGCGGTTCTGCATCGATTCTGGCGCCTGGGTTTTTTCTGCGCTGCCGTTCTTTTTTCGGCCTATGGGTATATACCGGCGACGGCATTGGCTAAGGTGAAGGCATCGATGTCGGAGAGTCATGATGACCGCTGTAGATTTGCTTGGCGTACCGCGGGTGTTGATCGCGGAGTCCGACCCCTGGATTCGCGAAAACCTCAGTGATCTGGTCCTGAGCGTGCGTGCCGATGTCGAACTGGAAGTGTGCACCGACGGCCGGCAGGCCATCGAATGGATGAAAGGCCATTTGCCCGACCTGATCATTGCGTCGCGTGAACTGCCGTCCATCGATGGCTTGAGCCTGTTGCGCGGCATCCGCAAGCTGCGTCGCCAGCCGCCGATTCCCTTCATTCTGCTCAGCAGCCGCAGTGATGCCGCCAGTGTGCGCGAAGTCCTGCCGCTGTTGCCGACCGCCTACCTGACCAAGCCGCTGGACAACGAAGGCCTGCGCCAGCGGCTGCGCGGGCTGTTGCTCGAATGCCCGACCACGGGGCCGGTGAAAGTGCCGGGCATGACCCTGAACAAGTTTCTCGACACCCGCCGGGAAACGGCCGACAGCGCGCCGTTGTTCGTGGATGTCGAGTCGGCGCTGGGCCTGAGCCAGGGTGCCAAGGGCCTGGACATTCATCTGCTCGAACAGGAATTGCGCAACGATCCGCACATCACGGCGGTGCTGATCGCGGCGGCCAACACGGCCGCCCAGCACCTGGGCAAGCCGATCCAGAGCCTGGGTGGCGCAATGGCGCTGCTGGGCGCCAGCCAGAGTGCGCAGATCGCCACCAACCTGGGCAAGAAGCGCGTGGCGGTGCTGACCCATGACGGGCTGCTGGCCAAGGCCAGCGAGTTGTGGCTGATGTCCCAGCGCACTGGCGACTACGCCCGTATCCTGGCGCGCATGCTGGAGCTGAACCAGGAGCGTTGTTTTACCGCCGGGCTGCTGCAGTCGCTGGGCGACTTGGCGGTGCTTGGCTGTTTGCAGGAGTGGCTGCTCAACGGCGGCAAGCTGGACGAGCCGCTGATCACCCAGATGCTGCAGCAGTACTCGGCCTCCTTTGGCTCGGCCCTGCGCACCCGCTGGCGCCTGCCGCTGGAGCTGCGTGAGCTGATTGCGGCGATCTACCAGTACAACACCGGGGTCTTCACCCGCGAGGTGCTGGCCATGAACCTGGCCGGCGAAATGGCGCGGCTGCGCGATGAACAAAGTGTCAATGTCTTGCTCAAGTCCAAGCCGGCGCGGTTGCTCAAGCTCGGCGTCGACGATTTGCAGCGCCTGCGCAAGAAACTGACCGGGGTGACCGACCCCAGCCTGCTGGCGCTGGCCAATGCGCCTGCCGAAGCCGTGGCGTCAGTGGAAGAGGACGCGGAGGTCGAGGATGATCTGCCGGACCTGCTCGACCTCACCCCGGAGCCGGAGCGGTCAATGGAAGAAGAACCGCCAGCCCCACCGGCTACGCCGACCCTGTAGCGACCAACGGTCGCGAATGCCGGTTGTCAGGCACCGAAGATGATGACTGTGCCGCCCCTTTCGCGACCGCTGGTCGCTCCTACGGCACAGGTGTCGACACACGGCTGTAGGAGCGATCAACGGTCGCGAATGCCGGATGTCAGGCACCGAAAATGATGGCTGTGCCGSCCCTGTCTGCAAACGCCCGTTTGCCTACCCCACCACAATCTGGTTCTTGCCCTGCCGTTTGGCCTGGTACATGGCCGCGTCGGCGCGCGCGTAGAGGGCTTCCAGGGTCGGGTCGTCGTCGGTCAGGCTGGTCAGGCCCTGGCTGGCGGTGATGCCGAAGCTCTGCTGGTCGCTCTGGAAATGCTGGCGCTGGATTTCCCGCTGCAGGCGTTCGGCAATCTGCAAGGCCATGGCCGAGGCGCAGCCGGGGAAGATGGCGGCGAATTCTTCACCGCCGATCCGGCCGAACAGGTCGCCGCGTCGCAGGGTGGTGCGACCGCTTTCGGCAATGCGCTGCAACACGCCATCACCGACCTGATGCCCGAAGGTGTCGTTGATTTTCTTGAAGTCATCAATGTCCAGCAACAGGAACGACAGCGGCGTGCCTTGCAGGCGGGCCAGCTCGAATTCGCGTTGGGCGCAGTCGAAGAAATGCCGGCGGTTGCTGCTCTGGGTCAGCACGTCGGTGGTGGCCAGGCGCTGCAATTCGTCTTCCAGGTGCTTCTTTTCAGTGATGTCCTCGGCGATGCCGACCACCACCAGGCGCTGGCCCGGGTCGGTGCGGTGGCTGACAAAGCATTTGTCGCTGAGCCAGCGCACTTCGCCGTCGGCGCGGATGATGCGGTACTCGCGGTCCTCGACCGCGCCCTTGTCGATCACCTCGCTGAGGCTGCGCTCGGCATAGTGCAGGTCGTCCGGGTAGATGCTGTCGCGCCACTGTCCGTAATCGGCCAGCACCAGGCCCACCGAGCGGCCAAAGATACGCTCGTAGGCAGGGCTGACGTAGATCATCTGCTGGCGGCCCCAGTCGAAGGCCCACAGCACGGCGTTGACGCTCACCAGCAATGAGCTGAACAAGTGCTCGCGTTCGCTCAGGCGGGCGACTTCGGCCTGGGCATGCATGAGGGCGAGCAGGGTTTCGGCAGCGACAGGCGGGTGATCAGGCGGCTCTCGATGCTGCACCGGGGGCGCAGCAGTGGACGTTTTTTCCATGGACGCGGCTTCTCGAACGGCGCGAAATCGCTCGCGCCGCTACGTGGTTTGTAGGGCAATGGATAAAAGGTCTGAGCAAAGTTTCGCCAGGAAGTTCCGATGTCGGTGCGCCATCATGGGGCGCACCGATCAACGGCGTCAGGCGTAGGAGGGGCGCAGCGAGTAGGTCTTGAGCTGGTCGGCAAAGTCACGCAACGACTGGATGCCACTGGTCTCGGCCTCGTGTACCCAGTCCTTGATGGCCGCCAGCATGTCGTGGCTGTTGCTGCTGGTCTTGAGCCAGATCTGCTGCAGGGCCAGGCGCTTTTCGTAGATCACTTTCAGGGCCTGGCTGTGCTCCAGCATGGTCTGGATGCGCACCTGGTGCTTGTCGTCGAGCAGGCTGGTTTCACGCGACAGCAGGCGCTTGGCGCGGTGGAACTGGTGGCGCACCGAGACATCGGCACGGGTCAGCTCCTGGGTCACCAGCGGGCCGATCACCTGCTTGCGGTACTGGGCCATGATCTGGAAGCGGTTGTTGAGAATCGCCATGGCGGTGTCCATGTCCAGGTGCCGCTTGCCTTCGACCCGGTGGGCAATGGGCGCCACACGCTGCACCTTGGCCAGGCGCAGGGCGCTGAAGACCTTGATCCAGGCCCAGCCCATGTCGAACTCCCATGGCTTGACCGACAGCTTGGCCGAGTTGGGGTAGGTGTGGTGGTTGTTATGCAACTCTTCGCCGCCAATGATGATGCCCCACGGCACCAGGTTGGTGGCCGCGTCCTTGCATTCGAAGTTGCGGTAGCCCACCGCATGGCCCAGGCCGTTGACCACGCCGGCGGCCCAGAACGGAATCCACATCATCTGGATGGCCCAGACGGTGATGCCCAGTACCCCGAACAGCGCCAGGTCAATGACGGCCATCAGCGCGATGCCCAACAGCTTGTAGCGCGAATACAGGTTGCGCTCGATCCAGTCTTCGGGGCAGTGCTTGCCATAGATGCGCAGCGTATCGGGGTTGCCGGCTTCGGCGCGGTACAGCTCGGCGCCCTTGCGCAGCACGGTCGACAGGCCCTTGATCACCGGGCTGTGCGGGTCGTCGACGGTTTCACATTTGGCGTGGTGCTTGCGGTGGATGGCGGTCCACTCGCGGGTGTTCTGCGCCGTGGTCAGCCACAGCCAGAAGCGGAAGAAGTGTTTCAGGCCCGCAT
Organism: Pseudomonas sp. Leaf127; assembly: GCF_001423155.1. Taxonomy (NCBI): domain Bacteria; kingdom Pseudomonadati; phylum Pseudomonadota; class Gammaproteobacteria; order Pseudomonadales; family Pseudomonadaceae; genus Pseudomonas; species Pseudomonas sp. Leaf127. The sequence goes on from NZ_LMOA01000023.1 coordinate 502,700, forward strand.
TGAGCTCCAGGGAGCGGTGGGCCGAATAGCGGTGCAGATAGACCGTCACGCCGATAATGGTCACGTGCGTCATGACCAGGGTGACGGCAATCAGTTGCCAGACGGACAAATCGAGTAAACCGTTGTACCACATAGGCTGCTGGGCCCTCACAGGTGGCGGGTGGGTGAACACTGAACAGCGGGCATTATCTCTGAGCCACCATGGAAAACCAGATGCCGGCGCAGAGAAGCGTCTCTGGATGTTTCTTGTCTTATAATCCCCGGCTTACGTAGGGATGTGTGTTTTCTTATGACGGATGTGACGCGAAAAGCGCTGGGGGCCGCCGTTTTCTATGGCTGGCTGACCTTTATGTGGTGGTTGGCAAGCCGCTCCCTGTTGCCGTCCTGGGTGCACGACCCGGTCCGGCTTGGCGAATACCAACAGACGAGTGGTTACCTGTGGGTGGCACTGAGCACCTTGACGCTGTTCATGGCCCGCCGGCATCTGCTGGGCTGGCTGGGGGGCACCCACCTGCTGCGTCAGCACCGCGAAGACCATGATCGCCTGCGCCTGGCCTCGGCGGTGTTCGACAGCACCCGCGAAGGCGTGCTGGTCACCAACAACAAGGCGCAGATCGTACACGTCAATCGTGCGTTCGTGGACATCACCGGCTATCAGCCCGATGAAGTGCTGGGCCACAACCCCAGCAAGTTCAAGTCCGGCCGGCACGACGCCGATTTCTATGGGCAGATGTACCAGGCCATCGAGGCCGACGGCCAGTGGAACGGCGAGATCTGGAATCGCCGCAAGAGCGGTGAGGTCTACCCGCAGTGGCAGAGCATACGCGGCATCAAGGACGCCGATGGCCAGGTCCGGCATTTTGTCGCGGTGTTTTCCGACCTGTCGGCGATCAAGCGTTCCGAGCACGAGCGTGTGCAACTGGCGCACTTCGATGCACTGACCGGCCTGCCCAATCGCCTGCTGTTTACCGAGCGCACTACCGAAGCGGTGGCGGCGGCGCGGGCGAACCGGCGTCATTGCGCCATCCTGCTGCTGGACCTTGATCACTTCAAACATATCAATGACAGCCTGGGCCACAGCCTGGGCGACCTGGTGCTCAAGTCGGTGGCCGAACGCCTGGTCGGGCTGTTCGGGGCCGAACTGACCCTGGCGCGCATGGGCGGCGACGAATTCGCCCTGCTGGTCAAGGATTGCCCGCAGATGGCCATGACCGCCAACCTGGCGCAGCAAGTGCTCGAAGCCTTCAAGGCGCCCTTCCTGATCGAAGACCAGGCGTTGTTCATCACCGTCAGCATCGGCATCAGCCTGTTTCCCAATGACGCGCTGTCGGCTGAACAGTTGCTGCGCAATGCCGACGCGGCCCTGTTCAAGGCCAAGCGTGGCGGGCGCGAAAACTATGCCTTGTACACCGAAGAACTCACCGCCCATGCCCAGCAGCGGGTCGAGTTGGCCGGCCAGTTGCGCCGCGCCATCGAGCAGAACGAGCTGCGCGTGTATTACCAGCCGGTGCATGACCTGACCACACGGTGTATTCGCGGCGTCGAGGCCCTGGTGCGCTGGGAGCACCCCGAGCGCGGCATGGTGTCGCCGGGCGAGTTCATTCCGATTGCCGAGCAGAGCGGGCTGATCGGCGACATCGACAACTGGGTGCTGCGCGCGGCCTGCACGCAGATGGGCCAATGGCAGGCGGCGGGCATTGCCCTGGACTTTGTCGCGGTGAACATTTCCAGCCGTCGCTTCATCCAGGGTGACCTTGACCTGCAGGTCGCGGCCATCCTGGCCGATACCGGCCTGGACCCTGCGCTGCTGGAGCTGGAAGTCACCGAAAGCGCCGTGATGCACGACCCTGAACAGGCGCTGGAGCAATTGCATCGCCTGCGCGAACTGGGCCTGAGCCTGGCCATTGATGATTTTGGCACCGGCTACTCTTCCTTGCTGCGCCTCAAGCGTATGCCGGTGCAGAAGCTCAAGATCGACCAGGGCTTTGTCGCCGGCCTGCCCGCTGATGAAGACGATATCGCGATTGTCTGCGCCATTATCGCGCTGGCCCGCAGCATGGGCATGAAGGTGCTGGCCGAGGGCATCGAGACTGCCGAGCAGGCCGCCTTTCTGTTCGAAAACGGCTGCCAGCTGGGCCAGGGCTACTGGTTTGCCAGGCCCATGCCGGCGGCCCGGATCGACTGGGCCTGCGCCCCAAGCGCGCGCCTGCGCGAATAGCCTGTTCTGTAGGAGCGCGCTTGCCGGAATGCCGGACCACCGCGACCGGCTGCGCAGCAGTCGTAAATTTGCAGCGTTTCGCAGATTTACAGTCGTAAATTYGTGGCGTTTCCGAGATTTTGCGAGCGCTTCGCACTCGGTCGCCGGCAAGCGGGCTCCTACCGGTCGGTCCTGCCCGAATAGCCTGTTCCGTAGGAGCGCGTGGCGTTTCCGAGATTTTGCGAGCGCTTCGCACTCGGTCGCCGGCAAGCGGGCTCCTACCGGTCGGTCCTGCCCGAATAGCCTGTTCCGTAGGAGCGCGCTTGCCGGAATGCCGGACCACCGCGACCGGCTGCGCAGCAGTCGTAAATTTGCAGCGTTTCGCAGATTTACAGTCGTAAATTCGTGGCGTTTCCGAGATTTTGCGAGCGCTGCGCACTCGGTCGCCGGCAAGCGGGCTCCTACCGGTCGGTGCCTGCCCGAATAGCCTGTTCCGTAGGAGCGCGCTCTGCCCGCGACCGGCTGCGTTAGCAGTCGTAARATTGTAGCGTTTCGCAGATTTACAGTCGTAAATTCGTGGCGTTTCCGAGATTTTGCGAGCGCTTCGCACTCGGTCGCCGGCAAGCGGGCTCCTACNAAAATTGTAGCGTTTCGCAGATTTACAGTCGTAAATTCGTGGCGTTTCCGAGATTTTGCGAGCGCTTCGCACTCGGTCGCCGGCAAGCGGGCTCCTACGCCGGCCCCATATTGGCTGTGCGGAACGGTGTTCAACCGGGTTCAAACACAGGCGCGCAATGCGCCTTGGCGGCTTCTCTTTTCGCAAATGCCTTTTGGTTATATCTGCATTCTTAAATAGTCTTTTTAAGAATATCTGCGCCTATCTAATATGGCCCTAACGCCACAAGCCGTTACCCCCCAGTCGTGACGGCGGGTTCTGCCACTTTCCAAGGAGTTATCCATATGAGCGCCTCTCTGCGTAGCGTTGACGGTCAGGACGAAGCAGCGATCCTGCGGGAAATTCAAAGTGCCCTGCGGGATTTGCGCTTCGGCGCCGTCGAAATCACGGTGCATAACGCTCAGGTCGTCCAGATCGAGCGCAAGGAGAAGTTCCGCCTGCAGAACTCCGGCACCAAGCCGAACTGAAAGTCCCCGCCGCTGCTTAACCCGACTGGTCAACCGGAGGGTGTCGTTTCCTGACTCCTCATACTTATTAGAACGCCACGTGCGAAGCCCTTTACAGCCTCGACGCGCCAGGCCTGCACAACAACGCCAATATTCGGATTTTCCAGGAGCTTGATTCATGTCCATTCGTCGCTTTGCCCTGGCCGCGCTCGCCAGCGCCGTCTTCGCCGGTTCCGCTGTTGCCAAGGATTACGAGTTGCTCAACGTGTCCTATGACCCGACACGCGAGCTGTATCAGGAGTACAACGCCGAGTTCATCAAGCACTGGACGTCCACTCACAAGGACGACAAGGTCGAAATCAAGCAGTCCCATGGTGGTTCCGGCAAGCAGGCGCGTGCCGTGATCGACGGCCTGCGTGCCGACGTGGTGACCCTGGCCCTGGCCGGCGACATCGACGAAGTCGCCAAGCTGGGCAAGAGCCTGCCCGAGAACTGGCAGACCCGCCTGCCGGACGCCAGCACCCCATACACCTCGACCATCGTGTTCCTGGTGCGCAAGGGCAACCCCAAAGGCATCAAGGACTGGAACGACCTGATCAAGGACGGCGTCTCGGTCATCACCCCTAATCCGAAAACCAGCGGCGGCGCGCGCTGGAACTTCCTTGCGGCCTGGGCCTATGGCCTCAAGGCCGGCGGCAGCGAAGCCAAGGCCCAGGAATACGTGGAAAAGCTGTTCAGGCATGTACCGATCCTGGACACCGGCGCCCGTGGCTCGACCATCACCTTCGTCAACAACGGTCAGGGTGACGTGCTGCTGGCCTGGGAAAACGAAGCCTTCCTGGCGCTCAAGGAAGACGGCGGCGCCGACAAGTTCGACATCATCGTGCCTTCGCTGTCGATCCTCGCCGAGCCACCGGTGGCCGTGGTCGACAAGAACGCCGAGAAGAAGGGCAACACCGAAATCGCCACCGAATACCTCAAGCACCTGTACAGCTCGGCCGGTCAGGAAATCGCCGCGAAGAACTTCTACCGCCCGCGCAATGCCGACGTGGCGGCCAAATACGAGAAGCAATTCCCGAAACTTGAGCTGGTGACTATCGACAAGGACTTTGGCGGCTGGAAAACTGCGCAGCCGAAGTTCTTCAACGACGGCGGTGTCTTCGATCAGATTTACAAGGCGCAGTAAGTGGGCGCCCGACACCGTCCACCGGGCGGTGTCTTCGGTTTGATCAAACGGCCCGGACTCATGTCCGGGCTTGGTGCAAGTTAAACCAGGGATTCTTATGTCGCGTCGTATCTCCCCCGTCATACCCGGCTTCGGGCTGACGCTGGGCTACACCTTGGTGTACCTCAGCCTGATTGTGCTGATTCCGCTGGCCGCCATGTTCGTGCATGCGGCCCAGCTGACCTGGGATCAGTTCTGGACCATCATCACCGCCCCGCGAGTGATCGCAGCCCTCAAGCTGAGCTTCGGCACCGCCTTCTATGCCGCGATCATCAACGGTGTGATCGGCACGCTGCTGGCCTGGGTGCTGGTGCGCTACACCTTCCCGGGGCGCAAAGTCATCGATGCGATGATCGACCTGCCGTTCGCGCTGCCCACCGCCGTGGCCGGTATCGCCCTGACCGCACTGTATGCGCCCAACGGCTGGGTCGGGCAGTTCGCCGCCGACCTGGGCTTCAAGATCGCCTACACGCCGCTGGGCATCACCCTGGCGCTGACCTTCGTGACGCTGCCCTTCGTGGTGCGCACAGTGCAGCCGGTGCTGGCCGACATCCCGCGTGAGGTCGAAGAAGCAGCCGCCTGTCTGGGCGCGCGCCCGCTGCAGGTGTTTCGTCATGTGCTGATGCCGGCCCTGCTGCCGGCCTGGCTGACCGGCTTCGCCCTGGCCTTTGCCCGTGGCGTCGGCGAGTACGGCTCGGTGATCTTCATTGCCGGCAACATGCCGATGAAGACCGAGATCCTGCCGTTGTTGATCATGGTCAAGCTCGACCAGTACGACTACACCGGCGCCACCGCCATCGGCGTGATGATGCTGGTGGTTTCCTTCCTGCTGTTGCTGCTGATCAACTTGCTGCAGCGGCGCATCGAAACCCCGAACTGAGGAGCACGCGATCATGTCCCATTCGTCGGTTTCCGCCGCCTCCGTGGCCAACGCCGCCCGTCGCGGCAGCCCTGTGGCCCGCCGCATCCTGATCGGCCTGGGCTGGCTGGTGTTTTTCCTGTTCCTGGCCCTGCCGCTGATCATCGTGGTGTCCCAAGGCCTGAAGAGCGGCCTGGGCACCTTCTTTTCCGCGATCTTCGAGCCCGATGCGCTGTCGGCGCTCAAGCTCACGGTCATTGCGGTGCTGATCTCGGTGCCCTTGAACCTGGTCTTTGGTGTCTGCGCCGCCTGGTGCGTCAGCAAGTACTCGTTTCGTGGCAAAAGCATCCTGGTGACCCTGATCGACCTGCCGTTCTCGGTGTCGCCGGTCATCGCCGGCCTGGTCTATGTGCTGATGTTCGGCGCCCAGGGCTTTTTCGGGCCGTGGCTGCAGGACCATGACATCCAGATCGTGTTTGCCTTGCCGGGCATCGTGCTGGCCACCATCTTCGTCACCGTGCCCTTCGTGGCCCGTGAACTGATCCCGCTGATGCAGGAGCAGGGCACCCAGGAAGAAGAGGCGGCGCGCCTGCTGGGCGCCAATGGCTGGCAGATGTTCTGGCACGTCACCGTGCCCAATATCAAGTGGGGCCTGATCTATGGCGTGGTGCTGTGTACCGCCCGGGCCATGGGTGAGTTCGGTGCGGTGTCGGTGGTGTCCGGGCACATTCGCGGGGTGACCAACACCCTGCCGCTGCACGTCGAGATCCTCTACAACGAATACAACCACGTCGCGGCCTTTGCGGTTGCGAGCCTGTTGCTGGTCATCGCCCTGTTCATCCTGCTGCTCAAGCAGTGGAGCGAATCGCGCATTAACCGTCTGCGCCAGAACGCGGCGGAGGAATAAGCCATGTCGATCGAAGTCCGTAACGTCAGCAAGAACTTCAATGCCTTCAAGGCGCTCAACAGCATCAACCTGGACATCAACAGCGGCGAACTGGTCGCCCTGCTGGGCCCGTCCGGCTGCGGCAAGACCACCTTGCTGCGCATCATCGCGGGGCTCGAAACCCCGGACACCGGCAGCATCGTGTTTCATGGCGAAGACGTGTCGGGCCACGATGTGCGTGATCGCAACGTGGGGTTCGTGTTCCAGCACTATGCGCTGTTCCGCCACATGACGGTGTTCGACAATGTTGCCTTCGGCCTGCGCATGAAGCCCAAGAATCAGCGCCCGAACGAAACCCAGATCAAGGCCAAGGTTCACGAGTTGCTCAACATGGTGCAGCTCGACTGGCTGGCCGACCGCTATCCCGAGCAACTGTCCGGCGGGCAGCGCCAGCGTATCGCCCTGGCCCGCGCCCTGGCGGTCGAGCCCAAGGTGCTGCTGCTCGACGAGCCGTTCGGGGCGCTGGACGCCAAGGTGCGCAAGGAATTGCGTCGCTGGCTGGCGCGCCTGCACGAAGACATCAACCTGACCTCGGTGTTCGTGACCCACGACCAGGAAGAGGCCATGGAAGTGGCCGACCGCATCGTGGTGATGAACAAGGGTGTGATCGAGCAGATCGGCTCGCCGGGTGAGGTCTATGAGTCGCCGGCCAACGATTTCGTCTATCACTTCCTGGGCGATTCCAACCGCCTGAGCCTGGACGGCAACGAGCACCTGTTGTTCCGCCCGCACGAAGTGTCACTGTCGCGCCATGAGCTGGACAATCACCACCCCGCCGAAGTGCGTGACATCCGCCCGCTGGGCGCGACCACCCGGGTGACCCTCAAGGTCGAAGGGCAGAGCGAGCTGATCGAGGCCGAAGTGGTCAAGGACCACGACAGCCTGGTGGGTCTGGCCCGCGGCGAGGTGCTGTTCTTCAAGCCCAAGGTCTGGCAGAAAGTGCCGTCGATCTGAGTAGATTGTGTTGCCTGGACACGGATTCGCGACCGTTGGTCGCTCCTACGGAGGTTGGTGCCGGCCGGATTCCGGGCATGCCGCCATCGTGTAGGAGCGACCATCGGTCGCGATGCGGTCGGGCATTATTGAAGATTGTATGACCTGAACACGGATCCGCGACCGTTGGTCGATCTTCCGGGGGGGCGGGCTTACAACGACGCCAGCCGCTGTTCGATTGCCTGCTGCAGCGGTTTGCGCAGGCCGAGCAGAAACGCCAGTTCCGCCACCACGAACAGCGGGCCGATGATCAGCCCGGTCACATCGTCGATGAAGGCCGGTTTGCGGCCTTCGTAGTAATGGCCGATGAACTGGATGATCCAGCCCGCCACGAACAGCGCCGTTCCCCAGCCCAGCCAGGTAGCCGTCGACTGCTGCGCCAGCCCGGCGCTGATCCACAGGCACACGCCCAGCAAGGCCGCCATCACCAACCCGAACCGGCGATCCAGTCGCCAGTAGAACAGCGCGGCCGCCAGTGCCACGGCGCTGGCCGGTGACAGCCATGTCCCACCGAACAATGCCCCAGGACGTGACAGAAAAATCGTCACCGCCAGTACGATCATGGGAATGCCCAGGAAGTGCGTCACGATATTGCGCGAATCCCGGTGATAAGCGGCGTATTGGCTGAGATGATCGAGCAGCGTTTTCATTATCATTGTCGCCCTGTGGGGTGATCGGCTTGTTTACCCTAGCCGCTTCTGAAACACCGCGTGCAAAAATCCAAGGAAGTAATAATGACGAATGGAACGGGATGGCGCTCGCGCCTGCTGGGTGAATACTGGTTCGCCAACCTGCCGGCCGACTTGCAGGACGCCCTGCTGGCAGCCGCACGGCAGCGGCGGGTGACGCCGGGTAAATTGCTGTTTGCCAAGGGTGATGCGCCCTGTGGCCTGTATGCCCTGGTGGAAGGTGCGGTGCGCATGGGCACCGCCGAAGAGCAGCGCAGGGCGGCGCCGACCGAGGTCGTCAGGCCGCCTTACTGGTTTGGCGAAGTGTCGCTGTTCGATGGACTGCCGCGCCTGCTGGATGCGTACTCCATGCAGCAAAGTATCTTCTTGCACATCTCGCAGCCGGTCATCGACGCGCTGCTGGCGCAGCACCCTGAATACAAGAGCGCGTTCGCCGCCTTGCTCAGCCACAAGATCGGCCTGTCCCTGCCCAATCGCCAGACGCTGCAAGGCCTGCCCGACCGTGCCCGGGTCGCCTGGCGCATTCTGCTGCTGGGCGAAGGCTATGGCGTGCTGAGCAATGCCCGGCGGGTGCTGACGCTGGATGACATCCAGGCCGGCGTCAGTGTCGGCCTGTCGCGGCAAGCGCTGGTCGAGGTGCTGCAGGACCTGCAGCGGCGCAAGATCATCCGCCTGGACCCGGACCTGATCGAAGTGCTGGACGTCGACAAACTGCGCAAGGTCGCCCAGGTGGCGCAGGCCCGGACCTCAGCCTGACAGTTCCTGGCGGTACTGCGCCGGCGTCAGGCCGGTCCAGCGCTTGAAGGCCCGACTGAAGCCATCGACATCGGCAAAGCCCAGCAGCCAGGCGACTTCACTCAGCGAGGCCGTGGGGTCGCTGATGTGCAGCAGCGCCAGGTTTTCCCTGCACTGGTTGAGCAGCAGGTCATAGCGGCAGCCTTCATCGGCCAGGTGCCGGTGCAGGCTGCGCGGGGTCAGGTTGAGCGCCTGGGCGATGCTTTCGGCGCTGGGCTCGCCCTCCGGCAATTGCGCCTCGATGGCGCAGCGCACCCGGGGTTCCCAGATCAGCGGCTGGGCCTGCGGCGAAGGCTCGCCGGGCGCGGCATCGTCCAGATGACCGTCGAAGTCAGCGCAGGCAAAGGCCAGCATGTTGCGGGCGGCGCAGAAAAACAGCGGCGCCCGGAACAGCTCCTGCCAGGGTTGCGGGTCTGCCGGGGCCGGGCGCTGCAAATGCACTTCCAGCGGCGCATAACCCCGGCCCAGCCGGTTGCGACAGGTGCGCACGTAGATGGCGGCGAAGGCGTCGAACAGCTCCGGCACGGGCACCGGGTAGTCGCTGGGCGCGCCGAAGCTGAATTCGTAGCGTTCGCCCACCTTGTGGAAGGTCAGTTGCAAGGCATCGGGGGTCATGGGGTGATACCCCACGATGCGCTCGAACACCTCGCGCAGCGAGCCGCTGGCAATCAGCGTGTAGCCCAGGGCATGAAAGCTGGTGGGGCTGGCAAAACGTGCGACCCGCAGGCCCAGTGCCGGTTCGCCACTGGCCTGCACGGCCAGTTGCCAAAGGCGCAGCGTGGCCCCCGGTGCTTCATGCGGCTGCGACAGGTGTGGGTCGAGGCCGGCGGCCTGGCACAGTCCGGCACTGTCGAGGTCCATGGCATCGAGTTGCTTGCGCAGGGCGCGGGTCCATCGGGTGATGCTGCCGGGTTCGTGCATGGCGTGTTACTTCCTGTCGACGAGGGGGAGAAGACCGATCGCGAGCCGGTCAGGCCACAGGGGCAAATCCATTGCCTGGTGCTGTTATCAGCGTCTGCAAGCGCAACCGGTGATTGCAGGCTGCAGGCACATTCCTTGATGGGCATCGTTCATTGGCAGAACAAAGGCATATGCAAAACAGGAATTAACAAATATCTTCTTATTCCTTAACGGATATATCGCGCATCCTTATACTCGCCGCATGGACTCAAGCCTTCAGGAGGCGACCCCCATGCATAACGAATCGATCCGTTATCTGATCGTGCCAGGCTGGCAAGGGTCGCCTGACGATCACTGGCAGACCCATTGGCAGAATAGCCTGCCGAACAGCGCCCGTGTGGAACAGGCCGACTGGCTCAAGCCTCGCCGTGAAGACTGGGTGGGTGAGTTGCAGCGCACGATTGCCGCGCACAGCTCGCCGGTGATTCTGATCGCGCATAGCCTGGGGTGTATCACTGTCGCGCACTGGGCACAACTGGCGCCGCTTGAATCGTTGCGTCAGGTGCAGGGCGCCTTGCTGGTGGCGCCGGCCGATGTCGAACGCCCCAATTGCTCGCCGGCCCTGCGCAACTTTGCGCCGATTCCCACCGACCTGTTGCCGTTCCCGACCCAGGTCGTCAGTTCCGACAACGATCCGGCCGTCAGCAGCCAGCGGGCACTGGAGATGGCCCGCCACTGGGGCGCCGAAGCCGGTTTCCTGAGCCAGGCCGGGCACATCAACGTCAAGTCGGGCCACCAGCGCTGGGAGCAGGGGTTTGCCTACCTGTACCGTTTGCAGAACCGCCTGGAGCAGCAATCGCGCCGTCGTGCCTGAGCGCCATGCCTTTCAACCATCGGGCCGCCGGCTCGCCGCTTTTGTCAACGCCAGCGCCCGTACAGGGCCTGGTGGGAGTTTTCCATGAGTCTTTATGATCACGGCCAGCCTTTGCTGACCTTCCCCGAGGCCGATAAAAGCCCGCTGAGCATTCGCGCCAAGGCGCTGGTGTTCATTGATCCGCGCTCGCGTCAGTTGCGCCATGAGATGGAGCAACTGGCCGCCGGCACCTTGCCGATCCTGATTCGCGGCGAGACCGGCACCGGCAAGGAATTGCTGGCCCGACATATCCACCGCGGCAGCGACCGTGGCGGCTTGTTCGTGTCGGTCAACTGCGGTGCCATCAGCCCGACCTACGCCGATGCCGAGCTGTTCGGCTATGCTGCCGGCGCCCACAGCGGCTCGGCCAGCAGCCGCGCCGGCTGGTTCGGCTCGGCCAACGGCGGCACCCTGTACCTGGACGAAATCGGCGACCTGCCGCTGCCGATCCAGGTCAAGCTGCTGGCCGCGCTGGAAAACCATGAAGTCACCCGGGTCGGTGCACAGCAACCAAGCCCTGTGGACGTGCGCCTGGTGGCCGCCACCAGCATCGACCTGGCCAAGGCCGTGGCGGCCGGCAAGTTTCATGATCGTCTGTATCACTACCTGAGCGAAGGCCGGCTCGACTTGCCGGCGCTGCGCGAGCAACCGGGCAACATCCTGCCGCTGGCCGAGTACTTCGTCGGTATCTACAGCCAGCGCCTGAGCCTGCCGGTGCAATTGATCAGCGACGCGGCGCAGCAGGTCTTGCAGGCCCATCACTGGCCGGGCAATACGCGGGAACTGGAAAACGTCATTCATTTTGCCTTGCTGGTCAGCCGTGGCGACGAAATCGTGGCCGATGACCTCAACCTGCCAACGCTCAAACGAGCCTGAGCCGTTATGTAGCGGGTATGTTCCCGGCCTGCAAAGCCGGGTAATGTCCGTTTCACGCCGCCGCGGGCTCGCGGCGGCACTGCCGATACCCCATAAGGAACTTGCATGAAAAAGACGTTGTTGATGGCTGCCCTGGCGACTGCATTCTCGGTGGGCCTGGCCCACGCCGGTGAAAAACTGGTGGTCGGCGCCACCCCGGTGCCGCATCAGGAAATCCTCGAACTGATCAAGCCGACCCTGGCCAAGGAAGGCGTGGACCTGGAAATCAAGGTCTTCACCGACTACGTGCAGCCCAACGTGCAACTGGCCGAAAAACGCCTGGACGCCAACTTCTTCCAGACCAAGCCTTACCTGGAAGGCTTCAACAAGGGCAAGGGCACCACCCTGACCACCGGTGTCGGCGTGCACGTCGAACCCTTCGGTGGTTACTCGAAGAAGCACAAGAGCCTGGCCGACCTACCCGATGGCGCCACCGTGGCCATCCCCAACGAAGGCAGCAATGCCGGCCGTGCCCTGTTGCTGCTGCAGAAGGGCGGCCTGATCACTCTTAAAGACCCGACCAACGCGCTGTCCACGCCCAAGGACATCGCCACCAACCCGAAAAACCTCAAGTTCCGTGAGCTGGAATCGGCTGTGCTGCCGCGCGTGCTCGATCAGGTCGACCTGGACATGATCAACACCAACTACGCGCTGGAAGCCAAGCTGAGCCCGAAGAAAGACGCCCTGATCATCGAAGGTGCTGATTCGCCCTACGTGAACTACCTGGTGACCCGCGCCGACAACGCCAACAGCGACGCGATCCAGAAACTGTCCAAGGCCCTGACCAGCCAGGAAGTGAAGGATTTCATCAACAAGAAGTATGACGGCGCGGTGATTCCAGCGTTCTGATCGACCTGAAACACCCCCCTGCCTGGCCGCGAATGCCGCAGGACCGTGTGGGAGCGACCAGCGGTCGCGAATGCAGGCTGTCAGGCACTGAAGATGCCGGACGTGGCTGGCTTTTCGCGACCGTTGGTCGCTCCTGCGGGATTTATGTCGTGTCTTGAACAGAGTCCGGCAAAAACCGTAGGAGCGGCTTTAGCCGCGAAAGTCCATCGCTATATCGATATTCAATATCGGTATTTAAAGTCCGTTTCTTATAGCTATAGAGTTACTTCCATTCAGTCCTTTGCTTTCTGGAGATGGAGTACTCATGCCAGCAGCCTCCCTCGTTTCATCCGCCGCCCAGGCGTTCGATGTCCGGCCGTTCACCGATAAGGTCGGCGCCGAGATCGTCGGTCTGGACCTGTCCAGGCCCCTCGACGACGCCGATTTCGCCCGTGTGCACCAAGCGCATCTGGACCACCACGTCGTGGTCTTCCGCGAGCAGCGCATTACTCCCCAGCAGCAGATCGATTTCAGCCGCCGGTTTGGCGTGTTGCAGATTCATGTGCTCAAGCAGTTTCTGCTCGCCAATCACCCCGAAATCCTGATCGTGTCCAACATCGTCGAAGACGGCCAGCCGATCGGCCTGGGCGATGCCGGCAAGTTCTGGCATTCGGACCTGTCCTACAAGGAACTGCCCAGCCTGGGTTCGATGCTCTACGCCCAGGAATTGCCCAGTGAAGGCGGCGACACCCTGTTCGCCGACATGCACCTGGCCTGGGACACCCTGCCGGCGCACCTGCGCAAGGCCATCGAAGGCCGCTCGGCGGTGCACAGCTACACCGCGCGCTATCGCGACGGCCATAACGCCGTCAACTGGCGTCCGACCCTGACCCCCGAGCAACTGGCGCAGGTGGTCGAAGTGGTGCACCCGGTGGTACGCACCCACCCCGAGACCGGGCGCAAGGCGCTGTTCGTCAACGAGAACTTCACCACGCATATCGTCGGTCTGCCAGAGGACGAAAGCCGCCAGATCCTCAACGAGATCAACGCCCACAGCGTGGGCAACGACCACGTCTACCGCCATCGCTGGCAGGACGGCGACATGGTGTTCTGGGACAACCGCTCGTTGATGCACCTGGCCGCCGGCTGCCCGCCCGAGCTGCGCCGTCGCCTGCACCGCACCACCATTCAAGGCGATGCGCCCTTTTGATCCAGGAGTTGTGCCATGAATGCTGTCGCGCAAGGCCACACGGCCAGCCAGCCCCACCAGACGCCACTGCATCAGCCTGCTACCGAAGCGCTGTTGCAGGTGCACAACGTCAGCCTTGAATACCGCACCCCGGAACGGGTGGTGCGTGCCACCCACCAGGTGAGTTTCGAAGTCGACCCTTCCGACCGCTTTGTGCTGCTCGGCCCCTCGGGTTGCGGCAAGTCCACGCTGCTCAAGGCTGTCGCGGGCTTTATCCGGCCCAGCGAAGGGCAGATCCGCCTGGCAGGCGCCCAAGTGACCGAGCCGGGCCCGGACCGCATCGTGGTATTCCAGGAGTTCGACCAGTTGCCGCCGTGGAAAACGGTGATCGAGAACGTCATGTTCCCGCTGCTGGCCTCGCGCACCCTCAAGCGCCCCGAAGCGCTGGAACGCGCCCGCTATTACCTGGACAAGGTCGGCCTCAGCGCCTTTGCCGACGCCTACCCGCACACCTTGTCAGGCGGCATGAAAGCCCGCGTGGCGATTGCCCGGGCGCTGGCCATGCAGCCCAGGATCCTGCTGATGGACGAGCCGTTCGCGGCCCTCGACGCCCTGACCCGGCGCAAGATGCAGGAAGAGCTGCTGGAGCTGTGGCAAGAAGTGCGTTTTACCTTGCTGTTCGTCACCCACTCCATCGAGGAGGCGCTGGTGGTCGGCAACCGCATCCTGCTGCTGTCGCCGCATCCGGGCCGGGTGCGCGCCGAGATCAACAGCCATCAGTACGACCTGCAAAGCCTGGGCGGCGTCGGCTTTCAGCACACCGCGCAGCGCATCCATCGACTGTTGTTCGACGAGCCCGGCAGTGGCGAGCAGGCCGAGCGCGAGCTGGGCTTCCAGGACATACGCATCGCGTATTGAGCATTCACCGGCCGGCCCGCCTCGGGCCGCCTGCAGAGATCCGAACCATGAGCCTTTCTCCTTCGCGGCGTGAAGAGTACGAAGTCACCCTGCAACCCTTTACCCAACACGAACTGGCCCGCGACCTGCCGCTGGCCCAACGCATCTGGCAACAGGGCTGGGTGCGCAAGACGGTGATCATGATCGCGCTGGCCGTGATCTGGGAAATCGTCGCGCGTATCCAGGACAACGACCTGCTGCTGCCAAGCTTCTTGCAGACGGCTGCAGCGTTCTATGACGGCCTGCTCAGTGGCGAGTTGCTGAGCAAGGTGTGGATTTCCCTCACCGTGCTGATCCAGGGCTATGTGATCGGCATCGTTTTGGCGTTCGGCCTGACCACGTTGGCGGTGTCGACCCAACTGGGCCGTGACCTGCTCGGCACCCTGACCGCCATGTTCAACCCGCTGCCGGCCATTGCCCTGCTGCCGCTGGCCCTGCTGTGGTTCGGCCTGGGCCAGAACAGCCTGATTTTCGTGCTGGTGCACTCGGTGCTGTGGGCCCTGGCACTGAACACTTACGCCGGGTTTCTCGGGGTCTCGGAAACCCAGCGCATGGCCGGACGCAACTATGGCCTCAAGGGCCTGCGCTTTGTCTGGCACATCCTGATTCCGGCCGCGCTGCCGTCGATCCTGGCGGGCCTGAAGATCGGCTGGGCCTTTGCCTGGCGCACCCTGATCGCCGCCGAGCTGGTGTTCGGCGCCTCGTCGGGCAAGGGCGGCTTGGGCTGGTACATCTTCCAGAACCGTAACGAGCTGTACACCGACAAGGTGTTCGCCGGCCTGGCCGCCGTCATCCTGATCGGCCTGCTGGTGGAAAACCTGCTGTTCGCCAATATCGAGCGCCTGACCGTCAAGCGCTGGGGCATGCAGCGTTAAGCGTTTTTTGATCCTGACCTCCTTTTTGAGAGCATTCCCATGAGCCTTTCTTTCAACCGCCCGGCGCTTACCGCGCTGGCGGCCACCTTCGCGCTGGGCAGCCTGTTCAGCGGCGCCGCCCACGCCGAAGGCAAGATCAGCATCGCCCAGCAGTTCGGCATCGGTTACCTGATCCTGGACGTGGTGCGCGACCAGAAACTGATCGAAAAACACGGCCAGCAACAAGGCCTGGCCATCGAGGTCAACTGGAACAGCGTCTCTGGCGCCACGGCCATGAACGAGGCGCTGCTGGCCGGCGCCCTGGACGTGGTCTCGGCCGGCGTGCCGCCGATGCTCACCGTCTGGGACCGCACCAAGGGCAAGCAGAACGTCAAGGCCATCGCCGCGCTGGGCTCGATGCCTAACTATCTGCTGACCAACAACCCCCGGATCAAGACCCTCAAGGACTTCACCGACAAGGACCGCATCGCCGTGCCGGCCGCCGGCGTGGGCTTCCAGTCGCGCACCTTGCAGATCGAGACCGCCAAACAGTTCGGGAATGACCAGTTCAAGAAATTCGACACGATTTCCGTCAGCCTGGCCCACCCGGACGCCACCGCCGCGCTGCTGGCCGGCGGCTCGGAAATCAACTCGCACTTTTCCAGCCCGCCGTTCCAGTACCAGGCGCTGGAGAACCCCAGCGTGCACAAGGTGCTCAGCTCCTACGACGTGCTGGGCGGGCAGGCCACGTTCAACGTGCTCTACACCACGCAGAAATTCCACGACAACAACCCCAAGACCTACAAGGCGTTCTACGACGCCCTGGCCGAGGCCGAGCAGATCATCAAGGCCGACAAACCGGCCGCCGCACAGACCTACATTCGCGTGGAACAGTCGAAACTGCCGCTGGCGCTGGTCGAGAAAATCGTCGCCGACCCGGAAATCGACTTTACCGTCACCCCGCAACGCACCTTCATCTATGCCGAGAAACTGCATGAACTGGGCGTGCTCAAGAACAAGGCGGCGAGCTGGAAGGATTACTTCTTCGAAGAGGCGCACGGCACGCCGGGGAGTTGAGCCGCGATTGAAAATGGCCCCATGCTGGCAGAGCACCTTCCCACCGGATTTGCAGCCAGTCTCAAATCTGACAGACCCCACCGCCCCTGTGGGAGGCGGCTTGCCGGCGATGGCGGTGGCGGTGGCGGTGGCGCAGTCTACGCATCTGTTGCGCCAGGCCCAGGCCGCTTCACTCCCGCCGCCAGGCCAAAACCTCGCAGTTCTGCCAGTATCGCGCCGCCCACCCCCGGTTCAGACTGAGCGCATCTTTGCCCAGCGCCTGACCGGAGCCTGTCCATGAAGCATTCTCAACAACGCCGCACAACCCTGTACGCCACCGATCGCCCAGGCAGCCTGCTGGCGCAGTTACAGGCCGGGCAGCCTGACCGGTTCGCCTACACCCCCTTCGGTCATCGCTCGCCGGCCGCAGGCATTGGCTTCAATGGCGAACTGCCCGACCCGCTGACCGGCCACTACCTGCTGGGCAACGGCCACCGCGCCTACAACCCGGTGCTGATGCGCTTCAACAGCCCTGACAGGTTGAGTCCGTTTGGAAAAGGCGGCGTGAATGCCTATGCATACTGCGGCAACGACCCGGTCAACCGGAGCGACCCGAGCGGGCAGTTTGCGGCGTTCAATGCAATCACCCGTAGTTTGATGAAGATGGGTAAAAGTGCGGCTGTCCCGGTAATGGTCGGCTCAGTTGCCGCGAGCGGCGGCGGCCTCGCGATGTTGCTCTCTAGCGATGTGCCTGAAGGCGAACGTAATGTCCTGGTTGCAATGACGGTGGTAACAGCAGTCATTGCCTTGGGGGTAGCTATGAAATATACCCACAGCATTCGTGCCTCCAAGCGCCGTAAATATGCTGAGGGCTTTGGAAGAGGTCATGATGTTGGCATTGAAAATGGTCGTCTTTATGAGCGTTGGTTAGCGGATAACCCGAACGGTCTTCGATCGCTCAGGGAGATCGAGCCCCCTAGTGTTGGCCTGGATAGTGGTCGTCTTCTTGAGCGTCGGTTAGCGGATAACCCGCACGGTTTTCGATTGCTCAGGGAGATCAGGCCCCTTGACAGAGTGCCCCTCGGCACTTCCAGCATCCGCAGATCAAGTGCCTGACTCGCTATAGGGCGTGTTACGCGCCCTTCCTCTGACGCAGGACCTGCAGCGGGTATCAAGTCAGTGCACAGGGGCGTAAGCGCTGCGACAGATTCAAAGCCCATGCCAGACGAAAAATCTCATGGCGCTACCTGTTTGGCTCAATTCTTTACCGGGGCAGATCAAGCATGACGTTGCCCGGCGCCTGACCGGAGCCTGCCCATGAAGCGCATCGCCCCCAGCCTCAACCAGGCCGCACAATCCTGTGCGCCACCGACCACCAGGGTAGCCTGCTGACACAGTTGCAGACGGGACAGCTTGATCGCATCGCTTATATCGCCTTCGGTCATCGTTCGCCGGCTGCAGGCATCGGCTTCAACAGCCCGGACAGTTTGAGTCCGTTTGGCAAGGGTGGGATCAATGCGTATGCCTACTGCGCAGGTGACCCGATCAATCGTCATGACTGCCAGCCTCCGATCTGACAGGCACAGCCGGACCTGTGGGAGGCGGCCCCCTCCCACCGAATTGGCGGCCAGCCTCCGGTCCGACAGGCACCAGCGGACCCTGTGGGAGGCGGCTCTGCCGGCGATAGCGATGGCGCAGCCGATACCGCTGTTGCGCCAGGCCCAGGCAGCGTCCATCGGTCGACGCCAGGCGAAACCTCACACTTCTGCCAGTGTTGCGCAGCCTGCCCCCGGTTCAGACTGAGCGCACCTTTGCCCAGCGCCTGTGGAGCCTGTCCATGAAGCGTCCTCAACAACGCCAAACAACCCTGTACGCCACCGACCGCCAGGGCAGCCTGCTGGCACAGTTGCAGGCCCGTCGATCTCAGCGCTTCGCCTACACCCCCTTCGGTCATCGCCCGCAGGCTGAGGGCATCGGCTTCAACGGCGAGTTGCCAGACCCGCTGACCGGCCACTACCTGCTGGGCAACGGCTACCGCGCCTACAACCCGGTATTGATGCGTTTCAACAGCCCGGACAGTCTGAGTCCGTTTGGTGAGGCAGGACCCAATACCTATACGTACTGCCGGAACGACCCGGTCAATCGTCACGACCCTACAGGGCATCTGGATCTGAATTGGGACGTCGCTCTAGGGTATGCATGGAGCATGCTGGCATTTTCGCGAGGCATTTACGCATTCCACAAAGCCTGGCCAAAGACCAGGAACGTGTTGCAAGGAAAATGGCCAAAGGCGACAGCAATCGATCTTCCTGCTGTCGCCGCGAAGCAAAAAGCCGAAGCGGCGCTGGATGTCACTTCTACGGTGGTGGCCATGACACAACTGGCCAGCGCTACGCTGGCCTTTGCCGGCTCAACGGCAAGGTTGCTCGGTGCAGACGCTCGTGTCTATCAAGGATTTATGGGGGCCGCTTTGCTGACAGGCATTCCGGCTTTTGCAGTACAGGCATTGACGCCCCGAATCGGCACCCGTTTGCACGCTGTTTTTACCCGGCAATATGAAAAGAAACGCATGCCTGTATCGATCCAGACCTTGAGTGGATGTGTCACGTCTCAAGAGATGGCAACAAGAACATTAAGGCTGAGCGCTCAGCAAATCCGGGAAAGTACAGTCTGATCATCCTCGGATATCAGATCGCTCTCAAGGAACCCTCCCGCCCGCCAACAGTCGCATATTCACATCACCACCCCGCGACCCTCGTTCGCCTCGGCAGCCGTCAAGGAGTCTGCATGCCTTTTTCCCCTGTGCGACTGCTTGCCCTTGGCCTGGCAGGTGCCTTGCTGTTGGCCGGTTGCAGCGACAAACAGCCTGAAGCCCCCGAACTGCCGAGGGTCTATGTGCAGGATGTGCAGCCGGCCGGTTTTGCCGCCAGCGTGGCCTTGACCGGTGACATCCAGGCGCGGGTGCAGACGCCGTTGTCGTTTCGCGTCAATGGCAAGATCACCCAGCGCCTGGTCGAGGTCGGTGACCGGGTCACGGCCCGGCAGGTACTGGCCCGCCTCGATCCCAAGGACCTGCAGATCAATGTCGACTCGGCGCAGGCGGCCGTGACTGCCGAGCAGGCGCGGGTGGCGCAAGCGAAAACCGCATTCTGGCGCCAGGAACAACTGCTGCCCAAGGGCTACACCAGCCGCAGCGAGTACGATTCGGCCCAGGCCGCCTTGCGCGGCAGCCAGAGCGCCCTGGCAGCCGCCCAGGCGCAACTGGCCAATGCCCGCGAGCAGTTGAGCTACACCGCGTTGATGGCCGACGCACCGGGCGTGATCACCGCCCGCCAGGCCGAAGTAGGGCAGGTGGTGCAGGCCACCCAGCCGATCTTCGACCTGGCCCGCGACGGCGAGCGCGATGCAGTGTTCGATGTGTACGAATCGTTGTTCGTCGAACCGCCGCTGGACGAGCCGGTGCAGGTCAGCCTGCTGGATAATCCGACCATCAAGGTGACCGGCAAGGTGCGCGAAGTCACGCCTGCGGTGTCGGCGCAAACCGGCACCCTGCAGGTCAAGGTCGCCCTCGGCCCGTTGCCGGCCGGCATGGACCTGGGCTCGGTGGTCAGCGTGGCGCTCAGCGGCCCGGCCCGGCCACGGGTCGAATTGCCCTGGGCGGCCCTGACCAAGAACATCGGCCAGGACCTCGGCCAGCCGGCGGTGTGGGTGGTCGACGCGCAGGGCAAGGCGCAATTGCGCACCGTCAAGGTGGCCCGTTACCTCACCGGCAAGGTGATCATCGACCAGGGCCTGGCGTCAGGCGAGCGGGTGGTCACCGCCGGCGGGCAACTGCTGCACCCCGACATGCAGGTCGAAATCGCCCAGCCCCAACCTGCCACCGCCGAGGCCCGCCCATGAAGCACCGTGCATGCATCGTATTGACGGCCGCCTTGCTGGCGGCCTGTGGCCAGGACGAGCCGGCCCCGGAGCCGGTGCGCCCGGTGCTGTCGGTGGTGGCCCAGACCGAATCGATGGCCGATCTTGGCCGCTTTGCCGGCAACATCCAGGCGCGCTACCAGAGCGTGCTGGGCTTTCGCGTGCCGGGGCGTATTGCCCGGCGCGCGGTGGATGTCGGCGATGAAGTGAGCCAGGGCCAGTTGCTGGCGACCCTGGACCCCACCGACCAGCAGAACACCTTGCGCAGCCGTGAAGGCGACCAGGCGCAGGTCGAGGCCCAGTGGATCAACGCCCAGGCCAATGCCCGCCGCCAGCAGACCCTGTTTGACCGGGGCGTCGGCGCCCAGGCGCAACTGGACATCGCCCTGACCGACCTCAAGACTACCCGTTCGTCGCTGGACCAGGCGCGCGCCGCCGTTGCCCAGGCCCGCGACCAACTGACCTACAGTCAGTTGCGCAGCGACCACGACGGGGTGATCACTGAATGGAAGGTCGAGGCTGGGCAGGTGGTCACCGCCGGGCAAGAGGTGGTGACCCTGGCGCAGCCCGACATCAAGGAGGCGGTGATCGACCTGCCGGCCGCCTTGCTCGACCAGTTGCCTGAAGATGTACAGTTCACTGTCGCCAGCCAACTGGACCCCAGCGTCAGCACCGTCGCCACCTTGCGTGAGGTCGAGCCCCAGCCGGACCGCTCGACCCGCACCCGCCGCGCGCGCCTGACCCTGGCCGAACAACCGCCGGCGCTGCGCCTGGGCACGGCGATCAGCGTCAGCCTGACCTCGACCATTGCCCCGCGCCTGCGCCTGCCCATCAGTGCACTGCAAGAGGTCGATGGCCGCACGCAAGTCTGGGTAGTCGACCCGGCCGGCCAGACCGTCAACCCAAGAGCCGTACAACCGCTCAGCCGCTCGGCCGACAGCTTCTGGCTGACCGGGGGCGTGCAGCCCGGCGAGCGCGTAGTGACTGCCGGGGTCAACAGCCTCAAGCCCGGACAGAATGTCAAAATCGATAAGGAAGGCCCGCGATGAAAGGTGGCTTCAATCTGTCCGAGTGGGCCATCAAGCACCAGTCGTTCGTCTGGTACCTGATGTTCGTCGCGCTGCTGATGGGCGTGTTCTCCTACATGAACCTGGGGCGTGAGGAAGACCCCTCGTTCACCATCAAGACCATGGTCATCCAGACCCGCTGGCCGGGCGCGACGGTGGACGAGACGATCGAGCAGGTCACTGACCGCATTGAGAAAAAGCTCGAAGAGCTCGACTCGCTGGACTACGTCAAGAGCTACACCCTGCCGGGCGAGTCGACCATCATGGTGTTCCTGCGTGACACCACCGATGCGGCGGCGATTCCGGAAATCTGGTACCAGGTGCGCAAGAAGATCGACGACATCCGTGGCCAGTTCCCGCAGGGCTTGCAGGGGCCGGCATTCAACGATGAATTCGGTGATGTCTACGGCTCGATCTACGCCTTTACCGCCGACGGCTTTTCGATGCGCCAGTTGCGCGACCATGTCGAGCAGGTGCGCGCCGAGATCCGCAGTGTCGAAGGGCTGGGCAAGGTCGAGATGATCGGCCAGCAGGACGAAGTGATCTACCTGAACTTCTCGACCCGCAAACTGGCGGCCCTGGGCCTGGACCAGCGCCAGGTGCTGCAAAGCCTGCAGGCGCAGAATTCGGTGACCCCCGCCGGGGTGATCGAGGCGGGGCCTGAGCGTATCTCGGTGCGCACCTCCGGTTCGTTCGCTTCGGAAAAAGACCTGGCGGCGGTCAACCTGCGGCTCAATGACCGCTTCTATCGACTGAGCGACATCGCCGAGATCGAACGCGGCTACACCGACCCGCCGGCGCCGCTGTTTCGCTACAACGGCCAGCCGGCCATCGGCCTGGCCATCGCCATGAAGGATGGCGGCAATATCCAGAGTTTCGGCAAGGCCCTGCATGCGCGCATGGACCAGGCCACCGCCAACCTGCCGGTGGGCGTGGGCGTGCACAAGGTCTCGGACCAGGCTGAGGTGGTCGACAAGGCCGTGGGCGGCTTTACCGGCGCGCTGTTCGAGGCGGTGATCATCGTCATGGTGGTCAGCTTTGTCAGCCTCGGCATCCGCGCCGGGCTGGTGGTCGCCTGTTCGATCCCGCTGGTGCTGGCCATGGTCTTTGTGTTCATGGAGTACAGCGGCATCACCATGCAGCGTATTTCCCTTGGCGCATTGATCATCGCCCTGGGGCTGCTGGTGGACGATGCGATGATCACCGTCGAAATGATGGTCACGCGCCTGGAGCAGGGCAAGAGCAAGGAGGAGGCGGCCACCTATGCCTACACGTCCACGGCTTTCCCGATGCTCACCGGCACGCTGGTGACGGTGGCCGGCTTTGTGCCCATCGGCCTGAACAACAGCTCGGCGGGCGAGTACACCTTTACCCTGTTTGCGGTGATTGCCGTGGCCATGCTGGTGTCCTGGGTGGTCGCGGTGCTGTTTGCGCCGGTGATCGGCGTGCATATCCTCAGCAGCAAGATCAAGAAAAAGTCCGAAGAGCCCGGACGCATCGGCCGTGCCTTCAATGGCAGCATGCTCTGGGCCATGCGCAATCGCTGGTGGGCCATCGGCATCACCCTGCTGCTGTTTGCCGGGGCGCTGTTCTCGATGCGCTACGTGCAGAACCAGTTCTTCCCGGCCTCGGACCGCCCCGAGATTCTGGTGGACCTCAAGCTGCCGCAAAGTGCCTCGATCAACGAGACCCGTAAGGTGGTCGACCGCCTGGAGGCAACCCTCAAGGACGACCCGGACATCGTGCGCTGGAGCACCTACATCGGCCAGGGCGCGCTGCGCTTCTACCTGCCGCTGGACCAGCAACTGCAGAACCCGTTCTATGCCCAGCTGGTGATCGTCAGCAAGGACCTGGAGGCCCGCGGCGCCCTGACCACGCGCCTGCAGGAGCGCTTGCGGCAAGACTTCGTCGGTGTCGGCTCCTTCGTGCAGGCGCTGGAAATGGGCCCGCCGGTGGGCCGGCCGCTGCAATACCGCATCAGTGGGCCGGACATCGACAAGGTGCGCCAGCACGCCATCGAACTGGCCGCCTTGCTGGATAAAAACACCCATGTCGGCGAAGTGGTCTACGACTGGAACGAGCCGGGCAAGGTGCTGCGCATCGACATCAATCAGGACAAGGCGCGGCAGCTGGGGCTGTCATCCGAGGATGTGGCGTCGGTCATGAATAGCGTGGTCAGCGGCTCGACCGTGACCCAGGTGCGCGATGACATTTATCTGGTGAACGTGGTGGGGCGCGCCGTGGATTCAGAGCGCGGCAGCCCGGAAACCCTGCAGAACCTGCAGATCGTCACCCCGTCGGGCAGCTCGATCCCGCTGCTGGCCTTTGCCACCGTGGGTTATGAACTGGAGCAGCCGCTGGTCTGGCGCCGCGACCGGCAGCCGACCATCACCGTGAAAAGCTCGGTGCGCGACCAGATGCAACCGACCGATCTGGTGGCCGAGCTCAAGCCGGAAATCGACACCTTCACTCAGGGCCTGCCCAGCGGCTACAAAGTGGCCACGGGCGGTACGGTAGAAGAAAGCGGCAAGGCTCAAGGCCCGATTGCCCAAGTGCTGCCGCTGATGCTGTTTCTGATGGCGACCTTCCTGATGATCCAGCTGCACAGCGTGCAGAAGATGTTCCTGGTGGTCAGCGTCGCGCCGCTGGGCCTGATCGGTGTGGTATTGGCGCTGGTACCCACCGGTACGCCGCTGGGCTTCGTGGCCATCCTCGGGGTGCTGGCGCTGATTGGCATCATCATCCGCAACTCGGTGATCCTGGTGACCCAGATCGACGCCTATGAACGTGACGGTTACCTGCCTTGGGATGCGGTGGTCGAAGCCACAGAGCATCGCCGCCGGCCCATCTTGCTGACGGCGGCGGCGGCGAGCCTGGGCATGATCCCCATTGCCCGTGAGGTGTTCTGGGGGCCGATGGCCTACGCCATGATCGGCGGCATCGTGGTGGCCACCTTGCTGACGCTGTTGTTCCTGCCAGCGCTGTATGTGGCCTGGTACCGGATCAAGGAGCCTTCCGACGTTCAGCGAAAGCAGGACCGGAACGCTGAGGCTTAGCGTCGGTGCCCTTTTGCTGAGCCTCATCGGTCAGCCGTAGGTTACTTACCCTGACCGGGCTGAACGGAATCGGCCTTGGTTCTTGTTCGGTGCCTTGTGGATAGGCGGGGCTTGGCGTCGAAATATTCAGGAAGCAGTAGGTGAGCGGTTCGACAAAGTACAGGCGTACTGAAAAACGCTGCCATTCGCCGGTCGCATAGATTGCGACCGGTGAGACCTGAGCAAAACCTTCACTGTTGAAGCCACCTACGCTCACCGTCAACATGCCTGGGTGTGTCTCGCTCTCCTTGGAGCGTGCATCAAATGCCAGGCGCAGGGTGTGGCCAGGCAGGTCTGGCAGGCTCTGTGAGACAAAGCTGGAAATGGGCATCAGCAGGCTTTGACCGTGTGCTTCGAAATGGGGTTCGAAGCCGGGATTGCCTTTCCAGTATTTGAAGTCATCGCTGAAGTTGCCGTTTTTGATGTAGTCGCTGCTCATGATCGTTTCCTTGATCGTCAATAAGTCCAGTGAGCAAGCATGAACGCTGTACTCAACGCCTATCGTGATCAAAGGTTAATTCCGACGGTACTGTCAGAAGTGACAGCTTGCGCATCGCGCAATCGAAGCCTGTGCTGTCAGCCAGCGCAGGCAGCCGTCATCATGCGCCGGCTAAAGCATCAGTTCTGATTGCGCCGCCACACACTCGCCAGCCACGGCTGCTGCTCTCGCGGCAGGCCGGCGGGGCGGTAGTAATGTTCCAGCTCGGTAAAGCCGGCCGCCGCAAGGCGTTCGCGCCAGGCTTCAAGGTCGTGGTAGGCGCCGTAGCGCGGGCCGTTCCAGCCTTCCTGGTTCTCGCCCCTGGGGTTGGAGCTGAACAGCACGCCACCGGGCTTGAGGCTGGCGTGCAGTTTGCGCAGTACGTCGGGCAGCGCCTGGGTCGGCACATGAAACAGCACGGCGTTGGCGAAGATGCCGTCGAAGCGACCGGCCGGCAGGTCCAGCTCGAGAAAGTTCTGGTGCAGCACCTCGCAGCCACTGTCGGCGCGGGCCATCTCGGCAAAGCGCTCTGAGCCATCCAGGCCCGTGGCCATGTGGCCCATGGCCGTGAACACCTTCAGGTCGCGCCCCGGCCCGCAGCCAAAATCCAGGATGTGCCAGGGCTTGGGGCCTTCGATATGCCGCAGCAGGGCCTCGATGTTCTGGCTGACATCGTGGTCGCGGGTGCCGTCGCGAAACTGCTCGGCCACCTCGTTGTAGTGGGAAAGGGTGGTTTCGGTGATCCGGGCAAGGGCAGGCGGGTCGAGTTTCACAGGCGGTGGTCCGTCGGGGGCGAGGTGCCAATATACGCCTTACTGGCCTTGTCGTCGGCTCGTCGCCGGCAGCAGAGCGCACGCCCACAAGATTGTTCAGGCACTGCACATGGCCCAGGTGCTGCACGAACCTGTGGGAGGGGCGCTGCCCGCGACGGCGGTGTAACAGGCGCAATGGACATCAGGTCCCGTCGCGGCAATCGGGGCGCTGACCGGCGTCAGCCAGCCTCAGGGACGTTTGCCGACCTCGACCGTCTGCGCGGTCCAGGCCTTGACCTGCTCGCTCAGCGACAGGCCCAGTCCCGGACGGGTCGGCACCAGCATGCGCCCGTCGCGGGTTTCCAGGCGTTCATTGAACAGCGGCTCCAGCCACTCGAAATGCTCCACCCAAGGTTCGGTCGGGTAGGTGGCCGCCAAATGCACATGCAGCTCCATAGCAAAGTGCGGCGCCATCATCACGCCGGCCTGTTCAGCCATGGCCGCGACTTTCAGGAATGGCGTGATGCCGCCGACCCGTGGCGCATCCGGCATCAGGTAATCGGCCCCGCGCAGGCGGATGAACTCGGCGTGCTCGGCCACGCTGGTGAGCATTTCGCCGGTGGCGATCGGCGTGTCGAACTGCCGGGCCAGGTCGGCGTGGCCTTCGGCGTCATAGCAGTCCAGCGGTTCTTCGATCCACACCAGGTTGTAGGCCTCGAACTGCCGGCACATGCGCTGGGCGGTAGGGCGGTCCCATTGCTGGTTGGCGTCGACCATCAACGGGAAGTCATCGCCCAGGTGTTTGCGCACGGTGCTGACCCGCTGGATGTCCACCGCGCAATCGGGCTGGCCGACCTTGAGCTTGATCCCGCCGATGCCCTTTTCCCGCGACAGGTCGGTGTTCTTCATCAGTTGATCCAGCGGCGTGTGCAAGAAGCCGCCCGAGGTGTTGTAGCAGCGCACCGAATCACGCTGCGCGCCCAGCAGGCGGGCCAGCGACAGGTTGGCGCGCTTGGCCTTGAGGTCCCACAACGCCACATCGAAGGCGCCGATGGCCTGGGTCGACAGGCCGCTGCGGCCCACCGAGGCACCGGCCCAGCACAGTTTTGTCCACAGCTTGGCAATGTCGCTGGGGTTTTCACCGAGCAGCGCCGGGGCGATTTCCTGGGCATGGGCAAACTGGCCGGGGCCGCCTGCGCGCTTGGAGTAGCTGAAGCCCAGCCCGCTGTGGCCATCGGCGGTCTGGATCTCGACGAACAGCATGGCAATTTCGGTCATCGGCTTTTGCCGGCCGGTCAGGACCTTGGCGTCGCTGATCGGATTGGCCAGGGGCAGAAACACCGACGAGACCTTGATCCAGGCAATACGGTCGTGGTCAGCGGATGGCGTGTTTTGTTGTTGTAGGGTCATGACGTTCTCCTTGAGGGGGGATGACTTTCAGTGCTTGAGGGCCGCGGATTCGGTCGACTGGCTGGCCATTCCCGTCGCTTCATCGAATTCCATGCGCTTGAGCGGGCCGACGATGAACAGGTAGGCGAAGGCGCCCAGCAGGCCCATGGCCGAGACGTAGATCAGAGCCCAATCAAACGAGCCCTGGCTGACCAGCACGCCGATGGCAATAGGGGTGACAATGCTGGCGATGTTGCCGCAGAAATTGAACATGGCGCCGCTGATGCCCATGGCCTGCCTGGGCGAGACATCGCCGACGATGCACCAGCCCAGGTTGCCGACGCCCTTGGCGAAGAAGGCGAGGGACATCACCGCAATCACCAGCACCACCGACTGCGTGTAGTTGGCCACCACAATCGAACTGGACAGCAGCAGGCCGCAGATAATCGGGGTTTTGCGTGCGGCGGTCAGGCTGAAGCCTTTCTTGAGCATCCAGTCGGACCACACGCCGCCGGCCATGCCGCCGATAAAACCGGCCAGCGGTGGAATCGCCGCGACCAGGCCAACCTTGAGCATGGTCATGCCCTTGGCCTCGACCAGATAGGTCGGGAACCAGGTGAGAAAGAACCAGGTGATCGAGGTCAGGCAGAACTGGCCCAGGTAGATACCCAGCATCATGCGGTTGCCGCCGATGGCACGGGCGCGCTGCCAACTGAACGGGGTCTTGGTGTCGCCAATGCTGGGCATGCCGCCACCGGCCTCGATGTACTCGATTTCGGCGGCATTGACGCGTTTGTCCTTGCGCGGCTCGTGGACCATCCTGAACCACAGCAGGCCGACCAGAATGCCCGCCGCACCGGTCCAGAAAAACACATGCTGCCAGCCAAAACTGTTGAGCAGCAGCACCATCAGCGGGGTGAACGCGGCCAGGGCGAAATACTGTGCCGACTGGAAAATCGCCGTGGCCAGGCCGCGCTCGTTGCGCGGAAACCACATGACCGTCAGGCGGTTGTTAGCCGGAAAGGCCGGCGACTCGGCCACGCCCATCAGGAAACGCAATACGAACAAGGCCACGAACGCCGAG
Source organism: Pseudomonas sp. Leaf127 (assembly GCF_001423155.1). NCBI lineage: Bacteria > Pseudomonadati > Pseudomonadota > Gammaproteobacteria > Pseudomonadales > Pseudomonadaceae > Pseudomonas > Pseudomonas sp. Leaf127. The sequence continues at coordinate 530,921 of NZ_LMOA01000023.1, forward strand.
CTGAACAGGTCGACGTAGCCTTGCAGGAAGGTCAACGTCGACCAGACGATCAGGCTGATGCCCAACACTGTGCGCGAGCCGTAACGGTCGAGGATGATACCGCCCGGAATCTGCATGCTGGTGTAGGCCCAGCCAAAGGCCGAGAAGGCGATGCCCATCGTCAGTGCATCGAAACCCAGGTCCGCGCGCATGGCGGGTGCCGCGATGGACAGCGTGGCGCGGTCGACATAGTTGAAGACGGTGACGATGAAAATCATGGCCAGGATAACGTAGCGCACGTTGGTCCTGGCGGCGGACGCAGTGGGTGAGGTCACGTTCTTGTTGTCCTTATTGTGGATTGATTGCGCAATCATTTCGAGCTGAAAAAAATCAGATCCCGGTATTCTGCCGATGGCTCTGATGGGCCGAGCATACTATGATTGCGCAATCATTCAAGTGGCCGTTGGTCGCTATAACAAGGCTCTACTTAAGTGGTCTGGCGGTCTATGATGCTGAAACCGCTGTCGATCCGCACTGGATCAAAGACGTTATCGACAGAATCGAAGCGATTTAGCAGGGCTTGGGCAATGTGTTCGCCAATCATCCGGCCATCCACGCGCACCGTGGAAAGTGCCGGGTACACCTGCGCCGCACTGCTCAAGTCACCAAAGCCCATCACTGCCAGATCCTGCGGCACGCGCAGGCCGCGGCTGGCCGCTTCGGCCAGGACACCTTGGGCTATGGTGTCGGAACTGCATACCACCACTTGCGGCGTGGCGCCCTGGCCGAGCAGTTGGCACAACCCGTCGCGGCCGGTCTTGAGCGTGGCCGGCGGCGTCATGATTTGCACCGGTACTTCATCGACGCCGTGATTGGCCAACTCGCCGATCAGGCTGTTGCAACGCCGCAAACCGCGTGGGTCGGCGAGGGTGATCACCGAAAAGCGTCGATAATCGCGGGCCAACAAGTGCCGGGCAACGGCCTGGCCGACCTGTTCGTGGGAAAAGCCGACCAGCATGTCCAGCGGGTCGTCGGTCAGGTCCCAGGACTCGACCACCGGAATCCCCGACTGGGCCAGGCGCAGGCGGCTGGCTTCGGTGTGCAGGGTGCCGGTCAGTACGATGCCATCGGGGCGGCGGCCGAGAATCGTCTCCAGCAGCTTTTCTTCCTGCTCGGGCGAATAGCCAGTCAGGCCCAGCAAGGTTTGATAACCGGCGTCGGTCAGGCGGTCCATTAGCGCCTGTACGGTGTCGGCAAAGATCGAGTTGGCGATGGTCGGCACAAAGATCGCCACCAGCCGGCTTTTGTTGCTCGCCAGGCTGCCGGCCATCATGTTCGACACATAACCGGTCTGGCGCACCGCTTCCATGACTCTTTGCCGGGTGCGCTCGGTCACCAGCTCCGGCCGGCTCAAGGCCCGCGACACCGTGATCGGCGAGACACCGGCGACCTTGGCGACATCGATCAGGGTCAGATGGGTGGCTTTCTGGCCAGGCTGTGACGAGTCAGCCCTGACAGGTTTTTTCGGCATGAAAGGTCCGGGGAGCATAGGCGGCGGGGCGCCAATGTAGCACGCGCCCATCGCTGGGTTCACTCAGTGCCCATGACTGCGGCCCACGTGCGAGGGTTCGCCTTCGGGGGCCGCCACCGCGCCGGTGACCTCCAGGCGCTCAAGAATGGCGCAATGTTCGGCGCCGTTGTCGCTGCAACGCCGGCGCAGGTCGCGTAACTGGCCTTGCAAGGCTTGCAGGCTGGCGACCCGGGCGTCGACGTGATCGATGTGCTCGTCGATCAGCGCGTTGACGCTTTCACACTGGTCCTGTGGGCTGTCGCGCAGGTTCAGCAGGCGACGGATTTCCTCCAGGGTCATGTCCAGGCTGCGGCAATTGCGGATGAACGTCAGGCGCTCGACATGCGCCTGGGTGTACAGCCGGTAGTTGCCGTCGCTGCGCGAAGGCGCCGGCAGCAATTTCTCGCGCTCGTAATAGCGCACGGTTTCGACTTGGGTGTCGGTCAGCCTGGCCAGTTCACCGATCTTCATGAAACGAACTCCTGTTTGAGTGCTTGACCCTATAGTGGCTACAGGGTGCTTACTTGGCAACATCTCGATCTGGAGGACTGCCCATGAGCCCGTCTACCCGGCCTGCGCCCCCGCAGGATGCTCACGACCACGACCACGACCACAATCATAATCATGACACCGCAAAGACCGGGCACTCTCACGGTTGCTGTGGCAGTCATGAGCAAGTCGCTCCGGCGGTGGTGAGCTTTGGTGGCGACGACAGCCAGGCGCGCCTGAGCGAGTTTCGTATCGAGCAGATGGATTGCCCCACCGAGCAGACCCTGATTCAGAATCGCCTGGGCAAGCTGGTCGGTGTGCAGCGCCTGGAATTCAATCTGCTGCAACGGCGCCTGGGCGTCTGGCATGACCTGCCTGACACCGCGCCGATTGTCGGGGCCATTGACTCGCTGGGCATGCAGGCGCAGCCGCTTCAGGAGGGTGACGAGGCGGCACCTGCGCCTGAGAAAAAAAGTGCCTGGAAGCTGCTGACCCTCTCCGGCCTGACCGCGCTGGGCGCGGAAGTAGTGCACTTCACGGCCGGCCCCGAATGGCTGGTGGTGGTGCTGGCGCTGGTGTCGATTCTCAGCTGTGGCCTGGGCACGTACAAAAAGGGCTGGATCGCCCTGAAGAACTTCAACCTCAATATCAATGCACTGATGAGCATCGCCGTGACCGGCGCGGTGCTGATCGGCCAGTGGCCGGAAGCGGCGATGGTGATGTTCCTGTTCACCGTGGCCGAGTTGATCGAAGCGCGCTCGCTGGACCGGGCACGCAACGCCATCAGCGGCCTGATGCAACTGACACCTGAAGTGGCCACGGTGCGTCAGGCCGACGGTAACTGGCTGGAGCAGCCGGTCAAGATGGTGGCACTGGAGGCGGTGGTGCGTGTACGGCCTGGCGAGCGGATTGCGCTGGACGGTGAAGTCATCAATGGGCAATCAAGCGTTGACCAGGCGCCGATCACTGGCGAAAGCCTGCCGGTGGAGAAGGGCATCGGCGACAAGGTGTTTGCCGGGACCATCAACCAGGCCGGGTCTTTTGAATACCGGGTCAGCGCTGCAGCCGGCCAGTCGACCCTGGCGCGCATCATTCATGCCGTAGAGCAGGCGCAAGGCGCGCGCGCGCCAACCCAGCGCTTCGTTGATCAATTTTCACGCTATTACACACCCGCCGTGTTCATCACCGCCCTGGTCGTGGCGGTGATTGCGCCGCTGTTCTTCGGCGGCGCCTGGTTCGACTGGATCTACCGGGCGCTGGTGCTGTTGGTGGTGGCGTGCCCGTGTGCACTGGTGATTTCCACGCCGGTCAGCATCGTCAGCGGCCTGGCGGCGGCGGCGCGCAAGGGCATTCTGATCAAGGGTGGCGTGTACCTGGAAATGGGTCGCCAGCTCGATTACCTCGCGCTGGACAAGACCGGCACCTTGACCCACGGCAAGCCGGTGCAGACCGATGTCGTGCTCTTGCAGGAAGGCGCCGTCAGTGCCCAGGCCATCGCTGTCAGCCTCGCGACGCGTTCCGACCATCCGGTTTCCCGGGCCATTGCCCAGGCTGCCGATCCGCAGCAGAGGGTGCTGGCGGTGGATAACTTCGAGGCGCTGGGCGGGCGTGGCGTGGCCGGCGATATCGACGGGCGTCGCTACCACCTGGGCAACCATCGGCTGGTCGAAGCGTTGGGCCTGTGTTCGGTTGAGCTTGAGGCCCGGCTCGAGGCTCTGGAAAGCCAGGGCAAGACCGTAGTGCTGTTGCTCGATGACAGCGGCCCGCTGGCGCTGTTTGCCGTGGCCGACACGGTCAAGGACAGCAGCCGCCAGGCCATCGCCGAGTTGCATGCGCTGGGCATCAAGACCGTGATGCTCACCGGTGACAACCCGCACACCGCGCGAGCGATTGCCGATCAGGTGGGCATCGATCAGGCGCAGGGCAATCTGTTGCCAACCGACAAGCTGCAGGCCATCGAGGCGTTGTATGCGCAAGGGCACCGGGTGGGCATGGTCGGCGATGGCATCAACGACGCCCCGGCGCTGGCCCGCTCGGAAATCGGCTTCGCCATGGCCGCCGCCGGCTCCGACACCGCCATCGAGACCGCCGATGTTGCCCTGATGGACGACGATCTGCGCAAGATCCCGGCCTTTATCCGCCTGTCACGCGACACCTCGGCGGTGCTGCGCCAGAACATCGCGCTGGCGCTGGTGACCAAGGTGTTCTTCCTGGGCCTGACCTTTGCGGGCATGGCGACCCTGTGGATGGCCGTGTTTGCCGACATGGGCGTCAGCCTGCTGGTGGTGTTCAACGGGCTGCGGTTATTGAAGAAGTGACACCCCCATTTGTAGGCGCGACCAACGGTCGCGATGCGATCGATCAATTATTGAAGATCGCGTGGCCTGGACAAGGGTTCGCGACCGTTGGTCGCTCCTACGGGGGCATGCAACTTTCAGCGCACGCCGTAATGTTGCTGGCCCCAGGCAATGAAGGTTTCCAGCAACTGCTTGATCACTACCTGCGTCGGCTCGGCCAGGTCCTGGCGGTAATGGAACGGCGCAAATTCTTCCATGTAGTTGCTCTGTGCCAGTTCCAGTTGCACGGCATGGATGTTGTTTGCCGGATCACCGTAGTGCCGGGTGATGTGCCCGCCCTTGAAGCGGCCGTTGAGCACATGGGTGTAGTTTTTCGCCTCGGCGCAGACCTGTTCCAGTTGCGCGGCCAGTTGCGCGTCGCAGCTGGCGTTGTCGTAGGTGCCGAGGTTGAAGTCCGGCAACTGGCCGTCGAACAGGTGCGGTACGTGGCCGCGAATCGAATGGGCGTCGAACAGCAGCGCATAGCCAAACTCATCACGCAGGCGCTGCAGTTCCTGGTGCAGGGTCTGGTGGTACGGCATCCACATCTGCTCCAGGTAGCGTGCGCGTTCGGCGGCATCCGGCGCCTGTCCGTCCTTGAACAGCGGTACGCCATCGAACAGGATCGAAGGGAACAGCCCGGTGGTGGCGCCGGCGTACAGCGGCTGGTCGTCGGACGGCCGGTTAAGGTCGATCACGAAGCGCGAATACTCGGCCGCCAGGGTGCTGGCCCCCAGATCCTGGGCAAAGGCATACAGGCGCGGCAGGTGCCAGTCGGTGTCGGGCAGGCTCAGGGCTTCGTCCACCAGCCCGGCTTCGACGGCCGGTGTCAGTTTCAGGCCCGCGTGCGGCATGCTGATCAGCAGCGGAATGCGACCTTGGCTGAATGTCAGGACCTTATCCACAATCTTGTTCTCCTTTCAGATCGACGATTCGACGCCGTGGCGAATGATGCGTTTGTCCAGGTCACCGCCCAGCCAGTAGGCCAGGTCGGCGGGGCGCTCAATGTCCCAGGCTACGAAATCCGCGACCTTGCCGACCTCCAGCGAACCATGGCTGGCGCCCAGCCCCAGCGCCCTGGCGGCGTTGAGGGTGACGCCGGCCAGGGCTTCTTCAGGGGTCATGCGAAAGATCGTGCAGGCCATGTTCAGCATCAGGCGCAGCGACAGCGCCGGCGAGGTGCCGGGGTTCAGGTCGGTGGCGATGGCGATGGGCACGCCGTGCCGGCGCAGGGCGTCCATTGGCGGCAATTGCGTTTCGCGCAGAAAGTAGTAGGCCCCCGGCAACAGCACCGCCACCGTGCCGGCCGCTGCCATGGCAATGGCGTCGTCCTCGGTCATGTATTCCAGGTGGTCGGCCGACAAGGCCTGGTAGCGCGCCGCCAGGCTGGAGCCGCCCAGTGACGACAACTGCTCGGCATGCAACTTGACCGGCAGGCCCAGTTGCTGCGCGGTGATGAACACCCGCTCGACCTGCGCCGGAGAAAACGCCAGGTATTCGCAGAAGGCATCGACCGCATCGACCAGGCCTTCACCGGCCAGGGCCGGCAGCATTTCTTGGCAGACATGGTCGATGTAGGCGTCGCTGCGGTCGGCGAATTCCGGCGGCAGGGCGTGGGCGGCCAGGCAGGTGCTGCGCACCGTGACCGGCAGGGTATTGCCCAGCCGGCGGATCACCTGCAGCAGCTTGCGCTCGGACTCAAGGTCCAGGCCGTAGCCGGACTTCATTTCCAGCGTGGTCACGCCCTCCTTGAGCAAATGCCGCACACGGCGCTCGGCGCTGGCATACAGCGACTCGAGGCTGGCGGCCCGGGTGGCGCGCACGGTGCTGGCAATGCCGCCACCGGCGGCGGCGATTTCGGCGTAGCTGACGCCTTGCAGGCGTTGCTCGAATTCGCCGCTGCGGTTGCCGCCGAATACCACGTGGGTGTGGCAGTCGATCAGCCCCGGCGTGACCCAGGCGCCGCCCAGGTCGACCACGCTGTCGAGGCCGGCCTGATCCAGTTGCGCCTGCGGCCCGATCCAGTGAATCCGCTCGCCAGAGGTCACGATGGCCGCATCTTCGATGATCGAGTAGGTGCCGTGTGCCATGGTTGCAATGTGACAGTTCTGCCAGAGCGTTTTCATTGGATCTCCAGGTTATTTGTGCGGGCTCGGGATCTTGGGTCTGACCCAGATGGAGTAGGCAATCACCAGCAGCACCACCCAGGCGGCGCCGACCAGCAAGGCGGTGCGGCTGGCCGGGAACCAGCCCAGCACACCGAAAATGAACAGCATGAAAACGATAGCCAGCGCCGGGCCCCACGGCCAGAACGGTACCGGAAATTGCAGCTGGCTGACCTCTTCAGCGCTCATCGAGCGGCGCATGGCCACTTGCGTGAGCAGGATCATCAGCCAGACCCAGACCGTGGCGAAGGTCGCCACCGAGGCGATCAGCAGGAACAGGTTGTCCGGGATCGCGTAGTTGAGCACCACGCCCACCAGCAGGGTCAGGCCCATGACCACGGCGGTCATCCACGGCACGCCCTGTTTCGACAGTGCGGCGAAGCCGGCCGGCGCCTGGCCGTCTTTTGCCATGCCGTACATGATGCGTCCGGCACCGAAGACGTCGCTGTTGATGGCCGACACGGCCGCCGAGATCACCACGATATTGAGAATGGTCGCCGCCTGCGACAGGCCCAGGTTGCTGAAAATCTGCACGAACGGGCTGCCCTGCGTACCGATCTGCGTCCAGGGGAACAGGCACATCACCACGAACAGGGTCAGCACATAGAACAGCAGGATGCGCAGCGGCACGGCGTTGATCGCCTGCGGCAGGCTGCGCTTGGGGTCCTTGGCTTCACCGGCGGTGATGCCGATGATTTCGATGCCGCCGAAGGCGAACATCACCACGGCCAGCGACGCGATCAGCCCGCCGATGCCGTTGGGCATGAAGCCGCCATGCGCCCACAGGTTGCTGATGCCGATCGGCGTGTCGCTGCTGACGCTGCCCAGGCCGAACAGCATGATCCCGGCACCGCCGAGGATCATCGCCACGATCGCGCTGACCTTGAGCAATGACAGCCAGAACTCGGCCTCGCCGAACACCTTGACGTTGCACAGGTTCAGCGCGGCGATGAAGAACACGATGCTCAGCACCCAGATCCAGCGCGGCACCTCGGGAAACCAGAAGCCCATGTACATGCCGAAGGCGGTGATGTCGGCCAGGCAGACGATGATCATCTCGAAGGCGTAGGTCCAGCCCAGCACAAAGCCCGACAACGGCCCCAGGTAACGGGTGGCGTAATGGCTGAACGAGCCGGACACCGGGTCGTGCACGGCCATCTCGCCCAGGGCGCGCATGACCATGAACACCGCCGCCCCACCGATCAGGTAGGCCAGCAGCACGGCGGGGCCGGCCTGCTGGATGGCGGCGGCCGAGCCGTAGAACAGCCCCGTGCCGATGGCCGAGCCCAAGGCCATGAAGCGGATGTGACGGGCGGACAGCCCACGTTTCAAACCATCTTGTGACGTCATTTCAGGTCCATTCATTACGGGTATGGCAAATGGCTGCAAGAACACCTTCCTGCAACCATCGACCATGACGGGCACTGTCAGACGCGTGAAAGGCGTTACAGGCTCGGCAACAGATGGGCAGGAACCAGCGGGTTCAGGCATGTCGAGGACAACAGCGCGATTGCAGCTTCGATGTCCGGTGCGAAAAAGCGGTCCTTCTCATAGGACGGCACCTTGCTGCGCAGGGTGGCGCGGGCTTGCTCCAGCACAGGCGAGGTTTTCAACCCGTTGCGCAAGTCCAGGCCCTGGCAGGCAGCCAGCCATTCTACGGCAAGAACGCCACGAACGTTTTCTGCCATTTCCCACAGCCGCTTGCCGGCTGCTGGCGCCATCGACACGTGGTCTTCCTGGTTGGCCGAGGTCGGCAGGCTGTCGACGCTGTGCGGGTGCGCCAGCGCCTTGTTTTCGCTGGCCAGCGCGGCGGCGGTGACCTGGGCGATCATGAAGCCGGAGTTGACCCCGCCGTTGGCCACCAGGAACGGCGGCAACTGCGACATGTGCTTGTCCATCATCAGCGAAATGCGCCGCTCGCTCAGCGAGCCGATCTCGGCAATCGCCAGGGCCAGGTTGTCGGCAGCCATGGCCACCGGCTCCGCATGGAAGTTGCCGCCGGAGATCACTTCGTTTTCGGCAGCGAATACCAGCGGGTTGTCGGACACCGCGTTGGCTTCGATCTGCAGCACTTCGGCGGCCTGGCGCATCTGCGTCAGGCAGGCGCCCATGACCTGCGGCTGGCAGCGCAGCGAGTAAGGGTCCTGGACCTTGTCGCAGTTGCGGTGCGACTCGGACACTTCACTGCTGGCGCCCAGCAGGGCACGGTAGCCGGCGGCTACGTCGATTTGCCCGCGCTGGCCGCGGGCGGCGTGGATGCGCGTGTCGAACGGCGAGCGTGAGCCCAGCACTGCCTCGACCGTCAGCGCGCCGCAGACCATGGCGCCGGCAAACAGGTCCTCGGCTTCGAACAGCCCGCGCAAGGCATAGGCGGTCGACACCTGGGTGCCGTTGAGCAGCGCCAGGCCTTCCTTGGCCGCCAGGGTCAGCGGTTGCAGGCCGGCCACAGCCAGGGCTTCGCGGGCTTCGAGCCACTGGCCCTTGTGCCGCGCCTTGCCTTCGCCCAGCAGCACCAGTGACATGTGCGCCAGCGGTGCGAGGTCGCCGGAGGCACCGACTGAACCCTTGAGCGGAATGTGCGGGTAGACCTCGGCGTTGATCAGCGCAATCAGCGCATCGATCACCACCCGGCGAATGCCGGAAAAGCCGCGCGCCAGGCTGTTGACCTTGAGCACCATGATCAGGCGCACCAGCGCGTCGTCCAGCGGCTGGCCGACGCCGGCGGCATGCGACAGCACCAGCGAACGCTGCAGGTTTTCCAGGTCTTCGCTGGCAATGCGGGTCGAGGCCAGCAGGCCGAAACCGGTGTTGATGCCGTAGGCGGTGCGGTTCTCGGCCAGGATCTTCTCGACGCAGGCCACGCTTTGCTCGATCGGCTGGTCGGCGCTGCTGTCCAGGGCCAGCCGCACCGGCTCGCGCAGGATATTGCGCAGGTGCACCAGCGAGAGTTGGCCGGGAATCAGCTCCAGGGTTTGGGCAGTGGGGGTGTTCACGATGCGGTTACTCCTGTTCGATCTTGTATTTTTGATATTTGATCGGATGTCGATTGGCAGTAGCGATAAATGCGTTGCAGCGCTTCAGGCTGCTTCAGCAAAGCGGCGCTGCTGGCGATATCCGGTGCCAGCCACCGGTCCTGATCATAAGGCTCGACCTGTTCGCGCAGCAGGCGCCAGGCAATGGCAGTGCCTGCGCCGAAACGTTGGGGTTTGAGAAATTCGAACGCCTGGGCGGCAAGCAGGTACTCGATCGCCAGGATCTGGGTCACGTTGGCCACTGCCTGGTGCAGCTTCAGGGCGGCGCTGGTGCCCAGGCTCAGGTGATCTTCCTGCAGGCCCGAGGTGACGTAGTTATCCACAACGGCCGGTTGCGCCAACCGACGGTTTTCGGCACACAGCGAGGCCGCCACGTACTGCACGATCATCATGCCGGAGTTGACGCCGGGGGCACTGACCAGGAACGCGGGCAGGCCGCTGACCAATGGGTTGATCAGTCGATCCAGACGGCGCTCTGCAATCGAGCCCAGTTCGGCAACAGCGATACTCAGCAGGTCAGCAGCCATCGCCACTGATTGTCCATGGGGATTGGCCTGGGACACCACCCGATAAGCCTGCGGCGTGCCCAGCACCAACGGGTTGTCGGTGGCCGAGTTGAGTTCGGTCTCTACCTGTACGATGGCATGAGCCAGTTGGTCGCGGCTGGCACCATGCACCTGGGGCATCGAGCGTATGCTCAAGGCATCCTGAGTGCGGGCTCCCTGGCTGTTTTGCAGGACTTCACTGCCGGCCAGCAAGGCGCGCAGATTATGACCCACGCGCTGCATTCCAGGGTGTGGCTTGAGGCTCAAGACAGTTTCATCGAAGGCGTCGAGCTGACCGCCCAGCGCTTCAAAGGTCATGGCTCCGATTACATCAGCCCATTGAGCCAGCTGCCCGGCGTCGGCAATCGCCAGGCAAGCCAGACCTGTCATGCACGGCGTGCCGTTGACCAGGCAGAGTCCGTCCTTGGCGCCCAGCGTCACAGGACTCAGGCCTTCGGTTTCCAGCGCCTGGCTGGCCGGGACTATCTGCCCGCGATGGCTGACCTGGCCTATACCCAGCAGAGCGATGCCGACATGGGCCATATGGGTCAGGTAGCCCACCGAACCCTGGGAGGGTACTTGCGGGGTAATGCCATGGTTAAGCAGCGCCAGCAGTCCTTCGACCACCTGGCGATGCACGCCTGAGCAGCCCTGGCTGTAGTTGATGATCGCGGCACAGATGATTGCCCGGGTCTGTTCGTCGGCCAGCGCCGGGCCCACCCCGCAGGCATGGCTGAGCAGGGTATTGCGTGAAAGCTGGCTCAGTTGTGCGCCTTGCAGCGACACATTGCACAGCGCGCCCAGCCCGGTGTTCACACCATAGGCTCGTTCGCCGCTGGCCACGATGCTCTGCACGATTGCCTGGGCATTGTCGATCCGCGCCCAGGCTGCGGCAGACAAGGCCAGTGGCGCAGCCTCACGGGCCACGGCCACCACCTCTTGCCAGGTGACAGCCGAGTCACCGATCAGAATCTGTTGTGCTCGCGACATCGACGCTCGTCCTTACAGGGTTGCCACGCGCCGCTGCACGAAACGATTAACGTAATCGTCGGCGGGCGTATGGAGGATTTCTTTCGGGGTGCCGACCTGGATCAACCGGCCGTCCTTGAGAATTGCAATGCGGTTACCAATGCGCACGGCTTCATCGAGGTCGTGGGTAATGAAAACGATGGTTTTGTGCAGGCTCGCTTGCAGCTCCAGCAGTTGATCCTGCATTTCGGTGCGGATCAGCGGGTCGAGGGCACTGAACGCCTCATCCATCAGAATGATGTCGGTGTCGGCCGCCAGTGCCCGTGCCAGGCCCACCCGTTGGCGCATGCCGCCAGAAAGTTGATGCGGGTACTTGCCCTCGTAGCCCTTCAGGCCGACGGTGGTGATCCAGTGCAAGGCACGCTCTTTGCTGAACGCCTTGTCTTCGCCCCGCACCTTCAAGCCGTAGGCAACGTTATCGAGTACGGTCTTGTGGGGCAGCAGGCCGAAGCTCTGGAACACCATGCTGATCTTGTTTCGCCGAAACTGGCGCAGCGCTTCGACGTCGTAGCGCAGGATGTCTTCGCCATCGACCAGGATCTCACCGCTGGTAGGGTCGATCAGTCGATTGAAATGACGCACCAGTGTCGACTTGCCCGAGCCGGACAAGCCCATGATGACAAAGATCTCGCCGCTGCCGATGCTCAGGGATAGATCGTTGACCCCCACGACGCAGCCGGTGTCGGCCAGCACCTGTTCCTTGGTACGGCCCTGGCGGATCATCGCCAGGGCGGTGTCCGGACGGTTACCGAACACCTTGAACACGTTCTTGATGACGATCTTGTTGGCAGGCTCGCTGATCATTTGTATGCCTCATGCCGTGGCCGGCCGTAAGCCTGCGTGATGCGGTCAATCACGACCGCGAGAATGACAATCGCCAGGCCTGCTTCCAGGCCGCGCCCCACATTGAGGGTCTGGATCCCGACCAGTACATCTTCACCCAGGCCACGGGCACCGATCATGGAGGCGATGACCACCATCGACAGGGCCATCATGGTGGTCTGGTTGATCCCGGCCATGATGCTTGGCAACGCCAAGGGCAATTGCACGCCGAACAGTTGCTGCCAACGGTTGGCACCAAAGGCGTTGATCGCTTCCATGACTTCGCCGTCAACCTGGCGGATACCCAGGTCGGTCAGGCGTATCAAGGGCGGTGCGGCGTAGATCACCGTGGCGAAAATGGCCGGCACCTTGCCCAGGCCGAACAGCATCAGCACCGGGATCAGGTACACGAAGCTGGGCATGGTCTGCATGATGTCCAGCAATGGCATCAGCACTGAGCGCAGACGATTACTGCGTGCCGACAGGATGCCCAGCGGAATGCCGATCAGCACGGCGATGAGCGTCGACACCAGCATCAGTGCCAGGGTCTGCATCAGCTTGTCCCATAGCCCGACGGCCCCGACCAAAAACAGCAGGCCGATGATCACGGCGGTGGTGATGACTTTGCGCGTGGCGTGCCAGGTGATCGCACCGACGATCAGCAGCATCAGCCACCATGGCGCCATGCGCAGCAGGCTTTCCAGGTTGACGATGGCCCACAGCAGGGTGTCGGAAATATGCCTGAACACATCGCCATATTCGGTTACCAGGGAATCGACCCCGGCATTGACCCAGTCGGCGATGGAGAACGTAAAGCTTTCAGGAAACATAAGCGGCTCTCAACGTAAGAGTGACCAGCCGCCCCGGCACAATGGCCGGGGCGGTCCGGAATTACAGCGAAGCGTCGATCTTCTTCGCCGCGTCTTCGCTGACCCATGAGTGCCAGACTTGCGGATGTTCCTTGAGGAATATCTTGGCCAGCTTCGGCGCTTCGATCCTCTCCTTGGCCATGCGACCCAGGTTTTCATTGAGCAGGTCGATCGGCAGGTTGACCTTCTCGAGTACTGCGATCAGTTCGGGTGCCTGTTCATGGAACGCCTTGGACACGCCGACCTTGATCTCGATGGTCTTGTTCACGCCGGCTTTTTCTTCCAGGCGTACCAGGTCCACTTGACCCATCAGCGGCGTCGGTGACCAGTAGTAGGTCAGGATCGGTTCCCCGCGCTTGTAGCTGGACAGAATGGCGGCATCCAGCGCAGGCCCCGTGCCAGGCCGGAAGTTGGTATAGCTGCTTTCCAGGCCGTAGCTCTTGAGCATTTCGCTGTTGTCCAGCTCGCAGGTCCATCCCGCCGGGCAATTATAAAAACGACCCTTGCCCGGTTCTTCCTGATCCTTGAACACACTGGCATAGCGTGGCAGGTCGCTAATGGCCTTGAGGTCGGGGGCCTTGGCTTGCAGTTTGCGTTTGGCATCACCCTCGATCACATAGCGAGGCACATACCAGCCTTCGATTGCATCGATCACCGGTGCACCGATACCGACGACCTTGCCGGCTGCCGCCGCCTTGTTCCAGACCTCGCTGCGGCCTACCCATTCTTCGGCGAACACCTGGATATCGTTGGTGCCCAACGCGTTTTCCATGGCAATCGAATTGCCGGGCAGGGTATCGACCTTGCAGTCGTAGCCCTTGTCCAGCACTACCTGCATGATTTCAGTCAGCAGCATGCCGCTTTCCCAGTTCAGCCCGGCAAATTTCACAGGCTTGCCCGACTCACACCAGCCTGCCGCCTGAGTTGCGCCTGCGCTGGCGAGCAAACCCGCCACAAACAGCGTGCACAATGCGTTTTTCTTGATCTTCATTGTCGATGCTCCTAAGCCTCAAAAGGAATGGCGGCAGTGCAAACAGGCATCCGGCCTGGGAACCTGGGGCGCCTTTCCCTGGCACCGGTGCTACCTTCAGATCATCGGCAGGTTCAGGCCCTGCTCTTTGGCGCAATCAATGGCAATCTGGTAGCCGGCATCGGCATGGCGCATGACGCCGGTGGCCGGGTCGTTATGCAGTACGCGGGCGATGCGTGCAGCGGCTTCGTCGGTGCCGTCGCAGACGATGACCATGCCCGAGTGCTGCGAAAAGCCCATGCCCACGCCGCCGCCGTGGTGCAGCGAGACCCAGGTCGCGCCGCTGGCAGTGTTGAGCAGGGCGTTGAGCAGCGGCCAGTCGGAGACGGCGTCGGAGCCGTCGCGCATGGCTTCGGTCTCGCGGTTGGGGCTGGACACCGAGCCCGAGTCCAGGTGGTCGCGGCCGATGACGACCGGGGCCGACAGCTCGCCGCTGCGCACCATTTCATTGAATGCCAGGCCCAGCCTGGCGCGCTGGCCCAAGCCGACCCAGCAGATGCGGGCCGGCAGGCCCTGGAAGCTGATGCGCTCGCGGGCCATGTCGAGCCAGTTGTGCAGGTGGGCGTCGTCGGGAATCAGTTCCTTGACCTTGGCGTCGGTCTTGTAGATGTCCTGCGGGTCACCGGACAGCGCCGCCCAGCGGAACGGGCCGATGCCGCGGCAGAACAGCGGACGGATATAAGCCGGTACGAAACCGGGGAAGTCGAAGGCGTCCTGGACGCCGACTTCCTTGGCCATCTGGCGAATGTTGTTGCCGTAGTCGAAGGTCGGGATGCCCTGCTTCTGGAACGCCAGCATCGCCTCGACGTGCACGGCCATCGACTGCTTGGCCGCCTTGATCACTTCGGCCGGCTCGGTCTTGGCCCGTGCGCGGTACTCGTCCCAGCTCCAGCCGGCCGGCAGGTAGCCGTTGAGCGGGTCGTGGGCGCTGGTCTGGTCGGTGACCATGTCCGGGCGCACGCCGCGACGGACCAGTTCCGGCAGGATTTCAGCGGCGTTGCCCAGCAGGGCGATGGAGATGGCCTTGCCTTCGGCGGTGTAGCGGGCGATACGGGCCAGGGCGTCGTCCAGGTCAGTGGCCTGCTCGTCAACGTAGCGGCTGTTGAGGCGGAAATCGATGCTGACCTGCTGGCATTCGATGTTCAGCGAGCAGGCGCCGGCCAGGGTGGCGGCCAGGGGTTGCGCGCCGCCCATGCCGCCCAGGCCTGCGGTCAGGACCCAGCGCCCCTTGAGGTCGTTGTTGTAATGCTGGCGACCGGCTTCGACGAAGGTTTCGTAGGTGCCCTGGACGATGCCCTGGCTGCCGATGTAGATCCAGCTGCCGGCGGTCATCTGGCCGTACATGGCCAGGCCCTTGGCGTCCAGCTCGTTGAAGTGCTCCCAACTGGCCCAGTGCGGCACCAGGTTGGAGTTGGCGATCAGTACGCGCGGTGCGTTACTGTGGGTCTTGAACACGCCCACCGGCTTTCCGGACTGCACCAGCAGGGTTTCATCGTCTTCGAGGTTTTGCAGGCTTTCGACGATCTTGTCGTAGCACTCCCAGTTGCGCGCGGCCCGGCCGATGCCACCGTAAACCACCAGTTCCTTGGGGTTTTCGGCCACTTCCGGGTCGAGGTTGTTCATCAGCATGCGCAGCGGGGCTTCGGTCAGCCAGCTTTTGGCGGTCAGTTGCGTGCCACGGGCGGCGCGCACTTCGACGTTGCGGTGGCGGGTCCAGTCTTGCTTGAGGTCTTGTTTGTCGGTGCTCACGAAAAAATCCTCGATGTTCAATCCAAACCAGCCTGCCGTGCAGACGGGGCCAGCGGCGCATGGGTGATGAGCGCTAGTTGAACATGTCTCTACTTGTACATACAAGTAGTCTCAGGCAAAAAAATCCACGTCCACAGATGCTGTCTTGGAGGTACTGGCCCTTTTCGCGAGTGCCACAGAACCCGGAGCGACCAACGGTCGCGAATGCAGATTGCCAGGCGCCGGCGATATTGAATGTACCGGCCCTTTCGCGACCGGTGGTCGCTCCCACAGGATCCATGTCAGACCTTGAATAGGGGCCACACGCAGACCCCGTAGGAGCGACCAACGGTCGCGAATACAGATTGCCAGGCGCCGGCGATATTGAATGTACCGGCCCTTTCGCGACCGGTGGTCGCTCCCACAGGATTCATGTCAGACCTTGAATAGGGGCCACACGCAAACCCCGTAGAGCGAACGGTCGCGAATGCAGATTGCCAGGCACCGGCGATATTGAATGCACCGACCCTTTCGCGACCGGTGGTCGCTCCCACAGGATCCGTGTCAGACCTTGAATAGGGTTCACACGCAAACCCCGTGGAGCGAACGGTCGCGAATGCAGATTGCCAGGCGCCGGCGATATTGAATGCACCGGTCCTTTCGCGACCAGTGGTCGCTCCCACAGGATCCATGTCAGACCTTGAATAGGGGCCACACGCAAACCCCGTAGGAGCGACCAACGGTCGCGAACGCGGCGGCACGGGCGCCGCGGGCCTGTCGATAGAGCCCCGTCAGATAACCTTCACCGCCCGGCCAATGAACTGGATCGGGCCGGTGGGCTTGCCGATCGGCGAGCCGGTGGCGTTTTCCAGGGTCAGCTCGAACAGCTGGTTGGGTTGCAGCGGCGGCAGTTTGTCCAGCGGCACTTGCAGGGTCTGGCCAGGCTTGACCAGGCCCAGCGAAACCGGGCCTTGCCAATCGTCGCCCTTGGTCCAGAACTCCAGCGCCTTGTCGCCCGGCACCTCGGTGGTGCCCAGCGGAATCAGCTGGATCTGGCGGGTGTCGCTGGTCTGGATGACCCAGCCCGGTGCCTTGTCCTGCGGTGCAACCAGTACCACCAGGTAGGACGGCGGCTGGACGGCCGGACGCATCAGCAGCAGGCTGCCCAGTACCAGCGAGGCGGCCAGCCCGGCCCCGGCCAGTCCGCGCCACAGGCCCAGGCTGTTGCGCCAGCGGCGGGTGTCTGCAATCGGGCGTACGGTAGCGGGCAGGCTGCGCTCGATACGCGGCCACAGGTTATCGGAGGGTTGCACCGGTTCGGCCAGGTCGGTCAGCGGCAGCAGGCGCGCTTCCCAGGCCTCTACGGCAGCTTGCAGCGCAGGCTCAAGCGGCAGGCGTCGCTCGACCTCGGCGCGCCCAGCGGCCGACAAGGTGCCCAGCACGTATTCGCCGGCCAGTTCATCGAGTTCGCGATCAGGTGTCGTATTCACCCCATGCACTCCCGCAAGGCCGTCAGGCTGCGTTTGATCCAGGCTTTGACCGTGCCCAGTGGCGCGCTCAATTGTTGTGCGATCTGCTGGTGCGTGTAGCCGTCGACATAAGCCTGGCAGACGCAGTGGCGGCGTACCGGTTCCAGCTGTTCCAGGCAATGCTGCAGGCGTCCGGGGTTCACTTGCCAGTCAAAGGCATCGGCCGCGTCCTGCCAGCCTTCCAGCGTCGCGGTGGCCGCAGGCTCGTCGTCTTCGGCCTGCACTTCGCGGGCCCCGTTGCGCACCTGGTTGAGCGCCAGGTGGCGGGTCAGGGTAAAGATCCAGCCGCGCGCCGAGCCGCGTTGCGCGTCAAAGCGGTGGGCCTGGGTCCAGACCTTGATAAAGGCGTCGTGCACGATGTCTTCGGCCCGTGCGCGGTCACGCACGATGCGCAGCACCACGCCCAGCAAGCGAGGACTTTCCTGCTGGTAGAGACGCTGCAGGGCCTGGCGCTCGCCGCGAGCGCAGGCGTGCAGCGCGGCTTCATAGTCAAAATGCGCTTCGTACGAGGTCAAGTCGATCCGCCATCCAGTGGATTACTGCGACCTCGAACGAGGCTGCCGGGCAGAGCATAGCCTACCGGCAGCGCGCCATCATCGCGTATGAATGATCAGTTGCTCGACCAGAACAGGTAGTCAGCCTGGTACTTGACCATTTCCTTGGCGCCCTTGTTGCTCTCGCCACAGGCGGTGGTCGGGGCGA
Organism: Pseudomonas sp. Leaf127; assembly: GCF_001423155.1. Taxonomy (NCBI): domain Bacteria; kingdom Pseudomonadati; phylum Pseudomonadota; class Gammaproteobacteria; order Pseudomonadales; family Pseudomonadaceae; genus Pseudomonas; species Pseudomonas sp. Leaf127. The sequence goes on from NZ_LMOA01000023.1 coordinate 548,746, forward strand.
CGCCGCCCTTGAGCGCGGTGCGCTGGATATAGGTGACGCCCGTCATGGCGCCCTTGCCTTCGGCCGGGTTGGCCTTGACCAATTGGTAAGGCAGGTTGCCGGCGCTCGACGGGGCCACGGCGACCTGGGTGCCGGTCAGCTTCGAGCCGTCCTTGCTTTCCCAAGTGGCGGGTGGACCGTAGTAGCTGCCGACGGCCTTGCCGCTGCGGTCATTGAGCACGGCCTTGGGGCCGGCGAAGGTCCATTCCAGCTTGCCAGCAGCACTGGCCTTGCATTCGTAGGTGATTTCACCCACGCCGGTAGTTTCCATGCTGAGCTTGTGGCCAGCCGGCACCCGCACGCTTTCGGGCAGGTCGGCCTGGGCGAAGGCCGCAGGGGTCAGGCAGGTGAGTGCCAGGGTGGTTCCAGCCAGGCAGAGCAAGCGTTTTGCGTTCATGCAGGTATCTCCAGAAGTTGAACCGCGCTTAGCAACTCGGTAGCTGCTGTGAGGTACTACACGCGGCGCGACGATCTGGATGCAGTGAATCGAAAATTATTTTTCAGGCCGGGTTCACCGACACGGCGGTCAGTTCGATCAGGCAGCAGCGGCTGGCGGTGGGGGCCTGCAATTCAAGCGCCAGCAGGCGTCCTGGGTTGTCGATGCGCAGGCAGTCATGCAGGCCCAGGATGTCCCAGGCGCCGTCATCGAGGCTGCAGGCCATTTGCCGGGCCGCGCTGAACAGCAGCACGGTGGTGGCCGAGCTGAACACCCGCTGCGGTGCGCGCACATCCAGCCAGTGCAGGCGGGCGGCGAAGCGTCGCGGGTGGTAGATCAGGTTGAAGTCGCGGATCGGCCCGTCAAGCAGGGTGCAGGCAACCTGGCTATCGCCGCTGAAGGCAAACGGATCGGATACCTGCAGCGCCCGGCTGGTGTGGCCGTCGATGTCCAGAGTCATGCCGGCGCCTTGCAGCACGGTGATGATGCGCTGGTAGCCGGCAAACACCGAAAAGCCGCCGCTGGCCTCGATGTCGGCAATCGACACGCGCCAGCCGAACCCGTCCAGTGCGTCGCCGCCGTCACGGGTGATTTCTTCGGTGCTGCCACCGCCGTTTTTCCAGGGCATGCGCGGGTAGTCGTTGGCACGCAGTAGGGTGGTCTGGGTCATTTGCTGAACCGTCCTTCCAGGCGATGGCGGGAACCGGGGTGGATCAGCCGCGCGGCGGTGACCGGCTGGCGCCCGGACCAGGTGCGGCGGCGGATCAGCAGGCACGGCTCGCCGGCGTCGATCTGCAACAGCCGGCATTCTTCAGGGTTGGCCAGGATCGCCTCGACCACGTGCTCGCCTTCGGTCAATGGCGCAACCTGTGACAGGTAGGCATAAGGCGTCTGGCGGGTGAAGTCCTGGTGCAGGTAGTCAGGCGCGACCTGCGCGTTGACGAAGCGGTCTTCGATCTGCACCGCGATGTCGTTCTCGTAATGCACGATCAGCGAATGGAACACCTTCTGGCCTTCACGCATGTCCAGCGCCACGGCGCGGTCGGCACCGGCGGTTTCTTCCTGCAGCAGGACCACCCGGCAGCTATGGCGGTGGCCACGGGCGGCGATCTCGTCGGCGATGTTGTTGACCTCGAACAAGGCCGACTGGGTCTTGGGCTCGGCCACGAAGGTGCCCACGCCCTGCATGCGCACCAGCAGGCCCTCGGCGGTCAGCTCGCGCAGGGCGCGGTTGATGGTCATGCGGCTGAAGCCCAGCTCGGTGACCAGTTCGCTCTCGGACGGCACCCGGTGGTGCGGCGGCCAGGTGCCGCGCTGGATCTGCTGGACGATCATCTGTTTGACCCGGGCGTACAGCGGGGCCGGGCTCTCGTCCAGATGGGCGGCCAGAGATGAGGTGGCAGGCGGGGTCGGCAACGTGGAAGTCCTTGTATGAGGATCGAAACAGCCACCACGCTAACCATTAACCCGAAGCGCGGCAAGTACGCCGGAGTTTACCGTCTGATCGAACACCTGTATATGTATATACAAGTGATCCCCGATGAGGAGTTGAGTCGATGGCTGCCTATTTTGCCGAGCGTGTGCTGCTGCCTGAAGGCTGGGCCTGTGATGTCCGGCTGGAGGTCGATGCGCAGGGCCGGCTGGCGTCGGTGCAGGCCGGTGCGTCCCACGAAGGTGCCGAGCGCCTGGCAGGTCCTGTGCTGCCGGGCATGCCCAACCTGCACTCGCATGCGTTCCAGCGCGCAATGGCGGGGCTGGCCGAAGTGGCGGGGCGCCCGGACGACAGCTTCTGGACCTGGCGCGACCTGATGTACCGGCTGGTCGGCCAGGTCAGCCCCGAGCAACTGGAAGTCATTGCCCGTCAGCTGTACATCGAGATGCTCAAGGCCGGCTACACCTCGGTGGCCGAATTCCATTACGTGCACCACGACACGGACGGACGGCCCTATGCGGATCCGGCCGAACTGGCCCTGTGCATCAGCCGGGCAGCGCGCAGTGCCGGCATCGGCCTGACCCTGTTGCCGGTGCTGTACAGCCATTCAGGCTTTGGCGGCCAGGCACCCAACGCCGGCCAGCGGCGGTTTATCCACAGCACCGACAGCTACCTTGAGCTGCAATCGCGTTTGCACACGGCCCTGGCGCAGCAGCCGGCCCAGCGCCTGGGCCTGTGTTTTCACTCGTTGCGTGCGGTCACGCCCTGGCAGATCGACGAAGTGCTGGTGGCCGGTGATCGCCGGGCGCCGGTGCATATCCACATTGCCGAGCAGCAGAAGGAAGTCGATGACTGCCTGGCCTGGAGCGGCCGGCGGCCCTTGCAATGGCTGTTCGAGCATGCGCCCGTGGATGAGCGCTGGTGCCTGGTGCACGCCACCCATGCCCAGCCTGATGAAGTGCAGTTGATGGCGCAAAGCGGGGCAGTGGCCGGCCTGTGCCTGACCACCGAAGCCAACCTGGGCGACGGCCTGTTTCCGGCGGTGGACTATATGGCCCAGGGCGGACGCTGGGGCATTGGCTCGGACAGCCATGTGTCGTTGAGCGTGGTCGAGGAGTTGCGCTGGCTGGAGTATGGCCAACGCCTGCGCGACCAGCGCCGCAATCGCTTGTACCGGCAGGACCAGCCGATGGTCGGCCGTACGCTGTACGACGCTGCCCTGGCCGGCGGCGCCCAGGCCCTGGGCCAGTCGGTGGGCCGCCTGGCCGTGGGGCAGCGCGCCGACTGGCTGGTGCTGGACGGCGAAGACCCGTACCTGGCCACGGCCACGCAGGACGCCATTCTCAATCGCTGGCTGTTTGCCGGCTCCGACCGCCAGGTGCGCGATGTGATGGTCAATGGTCAATGGGTCGTGCGCGAAGGGCACCACGAGCAAGAGCGCAAAAGCGCCGAAGCGTTCGGGCGCGTATTGAAGGCGCTGCTGTAAGGCGCAGGTGCAAAACCTGAATGTGCCGGCCTTGTATAAGGGGTCGATACAAGCCCGTAGGAGCGACCAACGGTCGCGAATGCCGTGCGTCAGGCACGAGCGAGGGTGGCTGTGCTGGCCCTTTCGCGACCGTTGGTCGCTCCCTCAGGACTGTGCCAGGTACTGGCTACAGGGTTCGACCCAAGCCCCTACTGGCCAGCTGGCCTGGCAGTGATTTTCGAGTCGGCCACGCGCCAGATCAGGCGGCTGGTGTCGTAGCCCTGCTGGCGAGCGTTGGCGAGCATTTCCTGCTTGAGCCACTCCGGCACGGTCGGGGTGCGTGCCAGCAGCCACAGGTACTTGCGGTTCGGATTGCCGACCACTGCCGTCTTGTAGTGCTCGTCCACATAAAGCACCCAGTAGTCGCCCTTGGCGACCCAAGGCAGCAGGCGTGAGAACCAGTTGTCGAACACCACCCACAGCTTGTCGGTCTTGCCCGGCACTTGCGCGGTGGCCGTGCCCTTGGCCTCTTGCCACTCGCCATCGAGGGTGCGGCAGCGATTGGTCACCGCGACAGTGCCATCGTCCTTGAGTGCATAGTGGGCCTCTGACTGGGCGCAGTCGCGCTGGAAATACAGCGGCATGCGCGCCAGCTCGTACCAGGTGCCCTGGTAGCGCGCCAGGTCAACGTCGCCGGCGGTCTTGGGATCGAGATTCTCGGCCGAATAAGCGAAGCCGATGACCAGAAAGCCGGCCAGCACGGCCAGGGCAAAGCGCAGCAACGGTATCGCCATGCTTATTTAAGGCCCTGCCCGGAGAACATCACCACCTTGTCACCGGCGTACTGCACGCTGATGAAGGTTTGTTCATTGCCCCATGTGCAACTGGAAATGCCCAGTGCGCCAGAGCATTCGGTCGGGCTGCCGAGCATTGCATCGACTTGCGCCTTGGGCATGCCGGCCGAGAGTTTCGAATAGTTTTCCTGATTGATCTTGTTGCACGCGCTCAACAGCACAAGCGATGCCAGCAACGCTACGTAACGCAGATACATGAGGTCAAGCTCCTGAAAGGGAGGCACGCAGGCGGACGCTGTGCCGAGAGCTTGGAGGCGAAAAAGTCGATCTGGTTCCCGAGGCGGGAAAGGATTTATCGGGCCGGATCAGAAGCCTGAGCCCGGCGTCTTTAGGAACTCGACTTCCTCAGGCGTAGACGCGCGGCCCAGCAAGGCATTGCGGTGCGGGAAGCGCCCGAAGCGGGCAATGATGCGCTGGTGGCGTTCGGCATAGTCCAGGCTACGCCTGAAGTACCCACGCTCGTGCTCGGGCAGTTGTTGCACAAGCCCGGTAAAACAGGCCACGGCCTGGTTCTGGTCGTCCAGGTTTTCGCTGTGCTCGAGTACCAGGTAAACGAATGTGCATTGCAGGGGAGGCAGTTGCAGGTGGTGGCCGGCATGCAGCCCCTCGCGCAGCAGCGCCTGGGCGCGGGCATCGCCCGCATAGGCCTGGGCACTGTCGCGGTGGATCATGCGTGGCAACTGGTCGAGCAACACGATCAGCGCCAGCCAGCCTTCAGGATGAGTCGCCCAGTCCTGCAGGCCGCCGGCCAGCGCCTGTTGCACCTGATCACCGAAACGCTCGCGGGCTTCGGTGTCATTGGCCTTGCGCTTGCCGAACCACAGCGCGTTCCGGGTCGCCACCGCCTCGGTCGGCGAGTCGGCAGGGCCGAACCACCAGTCGAGCAGGTCACGCCAGGGCGCGCCCATGGCTTACTCCTTGTGGTAGCCGGTGACGCGCTCGACTTCCTGCCTGGAGCCCAGGAAGACCGCGACGCGCTCGTGCAGGCCCTGGGGCTTGAGGTCCAGGATGCGCTCGCGACCGTTGGTCGATGCACCGCCGGCCTGCTCGACCAGGAAGGACATCGGGTTGGCCTCGTACATCAGGCGCAGTTTGCCCGGCTTCGATGGCTCGCGGGCGTCGCGCGGGTACATGAACAGGCCGCCACGGGTCAGGATGCGGTGCACGTCGGCCACCATCGAGGCGATCCAGCGCATGTTGTAGTTCTTTTTCAGCGGGCCTTCTTCACCGGCCAGCAGCTCGCCCACATAGCGTTGTACCGGGGCTTCCCAGTGACGCTGGTTGGACATGTTGATGGCGAATTCCTGGGTGGTCTCCGGAATGCTGATGTTTTCGTGGGTCAGCACGAAACTGCCCATCTCACGGTCCAGGGTGAAGCCCTTGACGCCGTCGCCCAGGGTCAGGATCAGCATGGTCTGCGGGCCATAGATGGCGTAGCCGGCGGCGACCTGCTGGGTGCCTGGCTGCAGGAAGGCGTTTTCGTTGAGGCTTTCGTTCTGGCTCAGGTACTCGTTGGGGCAACGCAGGACCGAGAAGATGGTGCCGACCGAGACGTTGACGTCGATGTTCGACGAACCGTCCAGTGGGTCGAATACCAGCAGGTAGGCACCTTTAGGGTATTTGCCCGGGATCTGGTAGGCATTGTCCATTTCTTCGGACGCCATGCCGGCCAGGTGACCGCCCCATTCGTTGGCTTCGAGCAGGATTTCGTTGGAAATCACGTCGAGTTTCTTCTGCACTTCGCCTTGCACGTTTTCGGTGCCTTCGCTACCCAGCACGCCGCCCAGGGCGCCTTTGGATACCGCGTGGCTGATCTCCTTGCATGCACGCGCCACCACTTCGATCAGGAAACGCAGATCGGCAGGGGTGTTGTTGCTGCGGGTCTGCTCAATCAAATAGCGACTCAGGGTAACGCGGGACATGGATAGCTCCGAAAAGGGGGAAGGATAAACCCGCGCAGTTTAGCGCGAGTCGAACCTGAATACTGCCTGTCAGACCGGACCGGGTCTGTTTGAGTTCAGATACCGGCACAGCGTAGCTGCAAAAGCGCCAGGTCATGGCGCCATCTATCAGGGTTTGGGACGCGAGGCGCGCAGGGTGCTCCAGGCCATCCAGGCCAGCAGTGCGGCGCCCAGCACCAGCACCGCCCACAGGCCCAGGCGCTTGTAGTCGAAGGGCGCTTCGGCGATCGGCACCGGCGTGGCCAGGTTCGCCGTTGGCGGCGCCATCGGCTGGGCCTTGCTCAAGGTGGCCAGGGTCTGGGCATTGAGGTCGGGAATCAGCGTGCCCAGCGGCAGGTTGGCGGCCCGGGCCTGGGCATTGCCCACCGCCAGGACGAAAGGCCCTTTGTCACGCGCCAGAAACACCACCTGGGTGGCCTGCACGGCAAAGCGCAGTTTGGGTGCCTGCTCTCCCAGGCCGCCGCCACGCTCGTCGATTTCCAGCTTCAACTGCCGCACGACCTGGCCGCCCAGCTGGATCTGGTCCTGGATCACTTCTTCGCCATTCTGCGGCAAGCGATACAGCAGGCTGCTGCCGATGACCTGCCACGGCTGGGTGGCATCGGCGCGACCATACAGGGTGCCGGGTGCCAGGGTGTTGGGCTCGGTCATGTCAATGACCACCCGCTGCAAGGGCAGGCTGACCGGTAACTGCCAGACATACTCGCCCGGCTTGTCGACCGTGCCGCCGACCTGGCCCGACCAGGTCAGCGGCAGTGCCGGGCTGTCGGGGCGGGCGCTGAATACATGGGCCGCAGTGAGGGTCGGCGCGCCTTGCGGCGAGTGCCACAGCAGGCGCAGGTAGCGGGCATTCAGGCCGGGCAGGCCGATTTCGCGCTGCTCGACCACCTCGTCGGCGAACGACAGACGTGCGACATGCCCTTCACCCCAGGACTGCCAGCTCTGCAGATCGTCGCTGGCCTCGATACTGAACTGCTGAAAACCCTCGCGCTCGGTGCTCCAGTCGATCAGCAGTTGCTCCAGCGGTGCCTTGACCGCGCTGGTGTCGAGCAGCCAGCCGCGCAGCACTTCTTCGCCGGCCTCGATGGCCACTTGCGGTTGTACCTCGATCACCGTGCCGTTGCTGGAACGCTGGATACGGATACCCGGGGCGCTTTCATCACTGTCCGAGGCGCTGTACAGCGGGAACCACTTGACCGGGATCGGCTCGGGCTCATCCTCGGCCACGGCCGGTTCGCGGGCAAAGGCATAGGCCATGGCCTGGCCCTGGGCATTGAACACTCGCAGGTCGGCCAGGTCTGGCTGGCGGGCGTTCAACTGCACCGCCAGGGGCAGTTCGAGTCGGAACCACGGGCCTTCGCCGCTGAGGGTCAGCGGTGTCTGGCTGGCGAAATCGGCCGGCTTGTCCTGGGCATGGGTGATCGTCGCGCTGCACAAGGCCAGGCCCAGTACAGCGATTTTCATGATCAGCGGATGACTCAAGAACGATTCCTCACGGTTGGGTCGGGCCGGGCGCTTCGCCGATAGGTATGACAGAAGGTTTCGGTGGTAGTGGTGCGAAATATCCCACTACAAGTAGCAATATGCCAACACCTATAAACGAAACAATGCGCGCCATCGAACCGCGGTCGCTCAGTTCGACAAAGAACAACTTGACCACCACTACGCCAATCAGCACGGCGCCCGCCAGCCAGACTTCGCGCCGGACCTTGAGATGGCCGCCGATCATCAGCGCCAGGGCCATCAGGCTCCAGGTGATCGACAGGCTGGCCTGGACCGTCATCGAGCCCAGCAGGGCCTCGGTGTCCCATGGCACGCCGCTCCAGTGATGCACGCTGCGCATGACCATGGCGGTCAGCAGCGCGAACAGCGAGGCGCCGCCCACCAGCCACACGGCCTGGCGGGCCTGCACCGGGTTGACGCCCAGTTGCGGCAGGTAGCGTTGCAGCCACAGCAGCACGCCCCCCAGGGCCAGCAGCAGGCCCAGTTCCAGCGGGTTGAGCAATGCGATGTAGGGCAAAGGGTCGGCGCTGCCGTCGCTCAAGGTGTTGGCCAGCCAGAACCAGGCCAGCATCAGCGCCGCCAGCGGTGCGGCCACCCAGACCCGATAGGCGCGCGGGTGTGCCGCTACCGGCCATGGCCATGGGCGCTGTGAGGCCATGGCCCACAGGTACAGGCTTGGCAGCAGCGCCCAGCCCAGCCAGCGCCACGCGTTGCGCTGTTCGGCCAGTTGCAGCAGGACAAAACGCAGCTCCGCCGCCACGACCCCCAGCAGCACCCAGCCGCCCAGTGCATGCGCGCCTTCCAGAAGGTGGGCCGGCAGCAATGGCGCCAGGCGGCGCAGGCTCAGCAGGTGCACGCCAGCCACCAGCAGCCAGGCCAGCCAGCCGCCCAGGGCGAACGGGTGGTAATAAGTGTCCAGCGCGCCAAGCAGCAACAGGGCGCTGACCGGCATCAGCATGCAGCACAGCAGGGCCAGCCCCGGCCAGCGCAGGCGCAAGGCCAGGACCGTCCAGAGCGCGACGCTGGCAGAGGCCGCCAACAGCAGCCAGGTCAGCTCCCAGTCCGGCGTGGCAAAGCGCAGCACCGCCAGGCTCATCGATACGGCCCACCAGAAGCCGCCCACGGCCACCAGCAGGTTACCCAGCCATTGGCCGTTGCTGCGCAGTGCGTCCGGCATGCGATGACAGCACAGGGCGCTGGCAAAGGCGGCCAGGGCCAGGATCATCGGGGTCCAGAAGTCGCCGTTGACCTGCCAGGGCGAATAGCTGTCGTTCAACATGTCCAGGCATACCACGCCCGCCGCCAGTTGCAGCAACAGACCAAAGCCGCGGGCCAGCAGGCGCTGCTGACGCAGGCCGAGCCAGAAGATCGCCGCCCCTTCGATGGCCCAGGCGCAGGTGGTCCAGCGCGCGTCCAGGCCCAGCGGAATGGCCAGCGAAGCGAACACCACGCCCAGCGACAGGCAGGCCTCGACCAGCAGCGTGGCACGCTCGCTGACCCGGCTGACCAGCAGACGGGCGATGCCCATGTAGACAAGCCCCAGCACCAGCGCACTGAAGGCCGGACCGAATTCCAGGTGTTCGACAATGGCGTATTGCAGGCCAAAGCCTACCAGTGGCGTGCCGAACAGCAGGCTGCCATCGACGTAATCGCCTTGCCTGGCGGTCCAGCGCAGCAGGGCCGCATGGCTGTCATCGGCCGGGCCCGTGGCCGCTTCCTGCAACTTGCGCCGGGCAAACAGCAGGCCGATGGCCAGGTACATGAGGAAAAACAGCACCAGAAAGGGCTCGGTGCTCCAGAACAGGGCAGGGGTATAGCTCTTGACGCCCCAGGCAAAGCCGATGCCGAAGGTGCCGACAAAGCCGATCAGGTTCAGCAGGCGCCAGGCCTTGAACCAGGCGATGGCGAAAATGCCGACATTGAGCAGGGTGAAATAACTGAACAGCGCCACATGGCTGCCTTGCCCGGTCGAAGCCAGGATCGGCGCGGCGAAACCGCCCAGGGTGGCGGCACAGGCCAACGCCAGCGAGTTCTGGTTGATTGCCAGGACGGCCGAGCACGCCATGATGACGACCAGCAGGCCAAAGCCCAGGGTCGGATCGAGCAGCGGGTGCAGCTTCATCGCCGCGAATACGGTCAGGTACAGCGTGCCGATGCCGGCGCCCTGCACCATCAGGGCAAAGCCCGGGTTGCGCGCGCGCAGCCACCAGCCCAGGCCGACCAGGGCCATGGCCACTGCGGCGACGCCGGCATAGCGGACTTCGAGCGGCACCACCATGCCTTCGGTGGCATAGCGCAGCAAAAAGGCCAGACCCAGAAACAGCAGCACCAGGCCGACCCGCAATACGGTGTTGCCGCCCAGCAACCAGTTGCGCGCCGCCTCGATGGCCTGGTCGACCGGGTTGGGCTGCCGGGGGGCGGGAGGCGGTGTCGGGGTCTGCGCAACGGTGGGCGCTTCTTTGACCGAGGGTTTCGGGGGCGCGGGTGGCGCTACGGGTGTCGTCGGTGTCGATGCGGCCGGCAGGCTCCAGGTCAGCTCAGGCTCGGTCGGCGGCTGGTAGAAAGTGACTTTTGCCGGTGCCTTGGCCGGCTCCGACGCTGGTGCGGTCGTTGCTTCTGCCGTGCTGCGCCGCGTTGACTCCAGCTGCGCCAGGCGCTTTTGCAGGGCGTCAAGGGCCTCCTGCGCGGCACTCAACTGGATGGCCTGCTTGTCCGCCTTCTTGCTCAGGGCGGTGAGGCGTCCTGCTTGCCAGGCCAGCCAGACGACCAGAAACGCCATGATCAGCGTGAAGTCGTAGCCGATCACGGCATAGCCAAGCAACAGGAGTGCGGGTACCAGCATCAGCCAAGGCACGTGACGACATCCTTTTCGGTCAGGGAGGCAAGAGATTTGGAGTATACCGGCGAGTCAGACCGCATGACGAAGGGATCGTCACACGGGCTGGCCAGAGAATTTATGGCGGTTTGCCATTTGCGACAGGCGTTGTCTTTATGAGAACCCACCCTGGGTTACTGACACAACGCCAAGACGGCACGCTGTCGCGCAGTGTAGGAGCGCGCTTGCCGGAATGCCGGACCACCGCGACCGGCTGCGTTAGCAGTCGTAAATTTGCCGCGTTTCGCAGATTTCAGATCGTAAATTTGCAGCGTTTCGCAGATTTTGCGAGCGCTACGCACTCGGTCGCGGGCAAGCGCGCTCCTACAAGGGGTGAATTCATCAGTGGGTGACGCCTTGATCAAGGCGTCACGGTCAAGGCCTCTAGTCCAGCGCTTTCCAGATCTCGCCGGCGTACTCGCGAATGGTCCGGTCGGACGAGAACCAGCCCATGCGTGCGGTGTTGAGCACCGCCGAGCGCCACCATTTCTTGGAATCGTGCCAGGTGTCCTCGACCTGTGCCTGGGCCGCCCAGTACGAGTCGAAGTCGGCGCATACCAGGAAGCGGTCATAAGCCAGCAACTGGTCGATCAGGCCGACATAGCGGTTCGGATCATCCGGCGAGAACACCCCACCACGAATGGCTTGCAGCACATCGTTCAGGCGCCCGGAAGCGGCCACGTCGGAATGTGCGCTGAAGTCGCCGCTGCGCTTGCGCGCCTCGACCTGCTGGGCACTCATGCCGAAGATGAACATGTGCTCCAGGCCGATCTGCTCGCTCATCTCGACGTTGGCGCCGTCCAGCGTGCCGATGGTCAGTGCACCGTTGAGGCCGAACTTCATGTTGCTGGTGCCCGAGGCCTCAAGACCTGCGGTGGAAATCTGCTCGGACAGGTCGGCTGCCGGGATGATGCTTTCGGCCAGGCTGACGTTGTAGTTGGGCAGGAACACCACCTTGAGCAAGCCGCGCACGGTCGGGTCGTTGTTGACCGTACGGGCGATGTCGTTGGTGAGCTTGATGATCAGCTTGGCCGAGTGATAGCTGGCGGCGGCCTTGCCGGCAAAGATCTTCACCCGTGGCACCCAGTCGGTGCCCGGCTCGGCCCGAATGGCCTGGTACAGCGCCACGGTGTGGAACAGGTTGAGCAACTGGCGCTTGTACTCGTGGATGCGCTTGACCTGCACATCGAACATTGCCGCCGGGTTGACGGTAATGCCCAGCCGCTCATGGATGATCGCGGCCAGGGCCCGCTTGCTGTGCAGGCGCTGGTCGGCGAACTGCTTGCGGAACGAGCTCTTTTCGGCGAACGGTTCCAGCTCGATCAGGCGGGTTTCGTGATTGTCCAGAATGTCCTCGCCCAGGCTCTCGACCAGCATCTTGGTCAGTTTGGGGTTGGACTGGAACAGCCAGCGGCGGAAGGTGATGCCGTTGGTCTTGTTGTTGATTCGCTCCGGGTACAGCTTGTGCAGGTCGGCGAACACGGTCTTGCGCATCAGCTGGGTGTGCAGGGCCGACACGCCATTGACGCTGTGCGAGCCCAGGAACGCCAGGTTGCCCATGCGCACGCGGCGGCCGTTGTCTTCCTCGATCAGCGACACGGCGCGCAGCACGTCGAAGTCGTGGATGCCCTTGGCGCGCAGGGTATCGATGTGCTGGGCGTTGATCAGGTAGATGATCTGCATGTGGCGCGGCAGCATGCGCTCCATCAGGCCCACCGACCAGGTTTCCAGCGCCTCGGGCAACAGGGTGTGGTTGGTGTAGGCCAGGGTGGCGACAGTGATCTTCCAGGCCTGGTCCCAGGCAATGCCGTGGGTGTCGATCAGCAGGCGCATCAGCTCGGCCACGGCGATCGAGGGGTGCGTGTCGTTCATCTGGATGGCCGCGTGCTCGGCCAGGTCGGTCAGCGTGGCATGCATGTTCAGGTGCCGACGCAGCAGGTCCTGCAGCGAGGCCGAAACGAAGAAGTACTCCTGGCGCAGGCGCAGTTCCTGGCCGGCTTCCGTGGCATCGTTGGGGTACAGGACGCGCGAGATACTCTCGGCGCGCACCACCTCGGCGACGGCCCCGAAGTGGTCGCCGGCGTTGAAGCGCTCCAGGTGCAGGTCGCCCACCGCCCGGGCACGCCACAGGCGCAGGGTGTTGACGCTTGCCCCGCGCCAGCCAACGACAGGGGTGTCGTAGGCAATGGCCCGTACCGTTTCGCCCGGCCGCCAGATCTGGCTGGTCTCGCCGGCGTCGTTCTGCACGGTCTCGACGTAGCCGCCAAAGCCGATCGGGTACACCACTTCGGGGCGTTCGAATTCCCACGGGTTGCCGAAGTCCAGCCAGTTCTCGGTCTGCTCCTGCTGCCAGCCATCGACCACCGCCTGACGAAACAGGCCGTGTTCGTAGCGGATGCCGTAGCCGTGACCGGCAATCCCCAGGGTCGACATGCTTTCCATGAAGCAGGCGGCCAGGCGGCCCAGGCCGCCGTTGCCCAGTGCGGCGTCGGGTTCGAGCAGGCGAATGCGCTCGATGTCGACGCCCAGTTCGGTCAACGCCTCACGGGCGATTTCCAGCAGCCCCAGGTTGCTCAGGCTGTCATACAGCAGGCGGCCGATCAGAAATTCGAGCGACAGGTAATAGACGCGCTTCTTGACCTCGCGATAGATCTGCCGGGTATGGTCCATCCAGTGTTCGACCATATGGTCGCGGGCGGCCAGGGCTACGGCTTCGAACCAGTCATGCTCGAATGCATGGTCAGGGTCCTTGCCCACTGCATAAGTGAGTTTGGCAAGGACAGCGGCGCGGAATGCGGCCACTTCAGCGTCACGAACAAGGGGTTCCTGAGACATCGGTACGACCTCAAGTAGTCAGGCAAATGGAAAGGAGTACTTAGACTGTAGGCGTGTCGCCGGTTATTTCCTGAAAAAAATCGCAATGAGCCATGACACGCCCCACGCTCTGACCCGGGCGGACCTTGCAGGTTCGCCGTCAGCGCCTGGCAGATTGCTTGCATCTATCGTTCCATACCGATCAGCATGCTCATTAACCATTTCGGGTTTATGATGGCAACCGCTTTACCGAACACGCCCACGAAACGGACCATGGAGCACTTATGCAGACTTTGTACCCGCAGATCAAACCTTATGCCCGGCACGATCTGGCCGTGGAAGCTCCGCATGTGCTCTATGTCGATGAAAGCGGCTCGCCTGACGGCCTGCCCGTGGTGTTCATTCATGGCGGCCCGGGCTCGGGCTGCGATGCGCAGAGCCGCTGCTACTTCGACCCCAACCTGTACCGCATCGTAACGTTTGACCAGCGCGGCTGTGGTCGCTCCACGCCGCACGCCAGCCTGGAAAACAACACCACCTGGCACCTGGTCGAGGACCTGGAGCGCATTCGCGAGCACCTGGGCATCGACAAGTGGGTGCTGTTCGGGGGGTCGTGGGGGTCGACCCTGGCCCTGGCCTACGCGCAGACCCACCCGGACCGTGTGCATGCCCTGATTCTGCGTGGCATCTTTCTGTGCCGGCCGCAGGAAATCCAGTGGTTCTACCAGTGCGGCGCCAGCCGCCTGTTCCCTGATTTCTGGCAGGACTTCCTCGCCCCGATCCCGGTCGAGGAGCGCGACAACCTGCTGGCCGCCTATCACCGGCGCCTGACCGGCCCCGACCAGATCGCCCAGATGCACGCTGCCAAGGCCTGGTCGGGCTGGGAAGGGCGCACCGCGACCCTGCGCCCGAACCCGCAGGTGGTCGACCGTTTCTGCGAGCCGCAACGGGCGCTGTCGATTGCCTGCATCGAGACCCATTACTTCGTCAACAATGCCTTCCTGGAAGACAACCAGCTGATCCGCGACATGCACAAGATCGCGCACCTGCCGGGCATCATCGTGCATGGCCGCTATGATGTGATCTGCCCGCTGGACAACGCCTGGGAACTGCACCAGGCCTGGCCGGGCAGCGAGCTGCAGATTATCCGCGATGCCGGGCACTCGGCCGCCGAGACCGGCATCGCCGATGCCCTGGTACGCGCCGCCGCCCAGATCGCCGACAACCTGCTGGACCTCTCGCCTGAAGAAGCCTGAGGCTTGCCGTCCTGACACATGGGTTCAGTAGGAGCGCGCTTGCCCGCGACCGGCTGCGTTAGCAGTCGTAAATTTGCAGCGTTTCGCAGATTTCCAGCCGTAAATTTTCAGCGTTTCGCAGATTTCCAGCCGTAAATTTGCAGCGTTTCGCAGATTTCCAGCCGTAAATTTKCAGCGTTTCCGAGATTTTGCGAGCGCTTCGCACTCGGTCGCGGGCAAGCGCGCTCCTACGGGGCAGGTACAGTGGTAAGTGTGCAGAACCAGGGGTCATTCAAGGAGCATTCATGAAAGGGTTGTTGCAACGCGTGCGCGGGGCACGGGTCGAGGTCGGGGGCGACGTGGTCGGTGCCATCGAGCAGGGGTTATTGGTGTTGGTCGGGGTCGAGCCTCAAGACACGCCCGCCAGTGCCGACAAGTTATTGCACAAGTTGCTCAACTACCGGGTATTCAGCGATGCCGATGGCAAGATGAACCTGTCGTTGCGTGATGTAGAGGGCGGTTTGTTGCTGGTTTCGCAGTTCACCCTGGCGGCCGACACCCGCAGCGGCCTGCGCCCCGGTTTTTCAAAAGCGGCGCCTCCGGCCCTTGGGGCCGAAATGTTCGACTATCTTCTCAGGCAGGCCCAGGACGCTCACCCGCAGGTTGCTGCGGGCCGTTTTGGTGCGGACATGCAAGTGCATCTGGTCAACGACGGGCCGGTCACCTTCCTGTTCGAGACCTGAAAACCGTACGTTTGCGCAGGTCTGTAGGCATCAGGTATCGAAGTAATAAAAACTTTGTCACAGCTGATGCGTTGTCACGCGCGCTACAGGATAATCGCGCGCTAATTGGCCATTACCGATGGCCCGCCGGATGGAAGTGCGAAGACAGTTCGGCAGCCGACAGGGAATCATTAAGCCCTTTTGGAGTCCGAACAGTGCTCGCCAACCGGCACTGGATAGCTGGCCGTTGGTTCTTTAATCGTTTTTCGGCGAGGGTTGCTCGTGATTGTTAGTCCCTGTGATGCTCCAAAGACACCTGTCGCCCGGCTGCGTAATGCGCTGATGGCAAGCACTGCATTGGTCTGCCTGTTCGGCTCGGGCCAGTTGTGGGCATTCAATCTTGATGATGTGGCTGCAAGGGCAAAAGACCTGGCCGGGCAGAAGTTCGAAGCCCCCAGAAGCAACCTGCCGGGTGAGTTCCGCGACATGAAGTTCGCGGACTACCAGAAAATCCGTTTCCGCGACGACAAGGCCGAGTGGGCGGGCGAAAAGACCCCGTTCAAGCTGTCGTTCTATCACCAGGGCATGCATTTCGACACGCCGG
Organism: Pseudomonas sp. Leaf127; assembly: GCF_001423155.1. Taxonomy (NCBI): domain Bacteria; kingdom Pseudomonadati; phylum Pseudomonadota; class Gammaproteobacteria; order Pseudomonadales; family Pseudomonadaceae; genus Pseudomonas; species Pseudomonas sp. Leaf127. The sequence goes on from NZ_LMOA01000023.1 coordinate 564,686, forward strand.
TGAAAATCAACGAAGTGACCGCGACCACCGTCGACGAGATCAAGTACGACCCGGCCCGTTTCGACTTCGGCGAACTGAAGTTCGACCCCAAGGCCACTGAAAAGCTCGGTTATGCCGGTTTCAAGGTCACCTATCCGATCAACAAGGATGACAAGCAGGACGAGATCATGACCATGCTGGGCGCGAGTTATTTCCGCGTCATCGGCAAGGGTCAGGTTTATGGCTTGTCTGCCCGTGGCATGGCCATCGACACCGCCGTGCCGTCCGGTGAGGAATTCCCGCGCTTCAAGGAATTCTGGATCGAAAAACCCAACGGCGAAGATGGCCACCTGGTCATTTACGCCTTGCTCGACTCGCCACGGGCCACCGGTGCCTACCAGTTCATCCTGCGCCCGGGTTCCGACACCCGCGTGGACGTGAAGTCGCGCATGTACCTGCGTGACAAGGTCACCAAGCTGGGCGTGGCGCCTTTGACCAGCATGTTCCTGTTCGGCACCCACCAGCCGCCGCGCACGCAGAACTTCCGTCGCGAGCTGCATGACTCCAGCGGCCTGTCGATCCAGGCCGCCAACGGCGAGTGGCTGTGGCGTCCGCTGAACAACCCGCGTCACCTGTCGGTCAGCAGCTTCTCGGTCGAGAACCCGCGCGGTTTCGGCCTGTTGCAGCGTGGCCGCGAGTTCAGCCAGTTCGAAGACCTCGACGACCGCTACGACAAGCGCCCAAGCGCCTGGATTGAGCCGCGTGGCGACTGGGGCAAGGGTGTGGTCGAGCTGGTCGAGATTCCGACTGCCGACGAAACCAACGACAACATCGTGGCTTTCTGGAAGCCTGAAACCCTGCCGGCCCCCGGGGAGCCGGTGGATTTCAACTACCGCATCCACTGGACCATGGACGAAAACGCCATTCACTCGCCGGACCTGGGCTGGGTCAAGCAGACCCTGCGCTCGCTGGGTGATGTGCGTCAGGCCAACCTGATTCGCCAGCCTGACGGCACCCTGGCCTTCCTGATCGACTTCGTCGGTCCCGTGCTCTCGGCCCTGCCGGAAGACAAGACCATTCGCAGCCAGGTGACCACCGACGAAAACACCGAACTGGTCGACAACAACCTGCGCTACAACCCGGTGACCAAGGGCTATCGCCTGAGCCTGCGCATCAAGGTCAAGGACACCAGCCGTCCGATCGAGATGCGTGCCTATCTGCTGCGGGAAATCCCGGCTGAACCCGGCAAGGAACCTGCGTTGCTGGTTTCGGATGAGAAGGCGGCCCCGAGCAAGTCAACGACGCCAGGCGTCGTGAAAGACACCCGCGCCGTGGCCAAGGCCGAAGCGGTCAAGGCCGCCGAAGCGGGCAAGCCTGATGCGACCAAGCCGGAAGCAGCCAAGCCTGATGCCGCCAAGCCTGATGCAGGCAAGGCGCAAGTGGCACAGGCTCCGGCTGACGCTGCCAAGGTCAAGACCGAAGCCGATGCCGCCAAACCTGAAGCCGGCAAGGCCGATGTGGCCAATGCCGAGGCGGGCAAGGACGCTGTTCAGCCACCTGCAACCGAAGCTGCACCCACCCTTCCGGAGCCGGCCAAGACCCTGCAAGTCCTGACCGAGACCTGGAGCTACCAGTTGCCTAGCGATGAGTAATTCACATACGGCGCCAGAGTCTCTGAACGAGTACCTGGCACACCTGCCCATGAGCGACGAGCAGCGGGCCGAACTGGCCGGCTGCACCTCGTTCTCCGAATTGCACCAGCGCCTGGCGGCCCAGCCGGGCGCCGCACCTGCCGAGGCCGCCCAGGCATCGGTGGGCACGCGCCTGACCCTGGCCACGGCCGATGAACTGCGTGACGCCGAAATGCTCGGCGTCGACGCCAGTGGGCGGCTGTGCCTGAAAATCGCACCGCCCATTCGCCGCACCCGCGTGGTGCCCGAGCCATGGCGCACCAATATCCTGGTGCGCGGCTGGCGGCGCCTGACCGGCAAGGGCAACCCGCCCAAGCCGGTCGATGATCTGCCGCGCGACCTGCCCAAGGCGCGCTGGCGCACGGTCGGTTCGATTCGCCGCTACATTCTGCTGGTGCTGATGCTCGGCCAGACGATCGTGGCGGGCTGGTACATGAAGGGCATCCTGCCCTATCAGGGCTGGTCGCTGGTGTCGCTGGACGAAATCACCCGCCAGACCTTCGTGCAGACTGCCATGCAGGTGCTGCCGTATGCCTTGCAGACCAGCATCCTGCTGCTGTTCGGCATTCTGTTCTGCTGGGTGTCGGCCGGTTTCTGGACCGCCCTGATGGGCTTTCTGGAGCTGATCACCGGACGCGACAAATACCGCATCTCAGGCGCCAGTGCCGGCAACGAGCCCATCGAAGCCGGTGCACGCACCGCGCTGGTGATGCCGATCTGCAACGAAGACGTGCCGCGGGTGTTCGCCGGCCTGCGCGCCACCTTCGAGTCCGTGGCCGCCACCGGTGACCTGGACCGTTTCGACTTCTTTGTGCTCAGCGACACCAACGAAACCGACATCGCCGTGGCCGAGCAACAGGCCTGGCTGGACGTGTGCCGTGAAACCAGCGGCTTCGGCAAGATTTTCTACCGCCGTCGCCGTCGTCGCGTCAAACGCAAGAGCGGCAACCTCGACGACTTCTGCCGTCGCTGGGGCAGTGACTACCGCTACATGGTCGTGCTCGATGCCGACAGCGTCATGAGCGGTGAGTGCCTGACCAGCCTGGTGCGCCTGATGGAAGCCACGCCAGACGCCGGCATCATCCAGACCGCGCCACGGGCGTCGGGCATGGACACCCTGTATGCGCGCCTGCAACAGTTCGCCACTCGTGTCTACGGGCCGCTGTTCACCGCCGGCCTGCACTTCTGGCAGCTGGGCGAATCGCACTATTGGGGGCACAACGCGATCATTCGCATGAAGCCGTTCATCGAGCACTGCGCCCTGGCGCCGCTGCCCGGTAAAGGCGCGTTCGCCGGCTCCATCCTCTCGCACGACTTCGTCGAAGCGGCGCTGATGCGTCGGGCCGGCTGGGGCGTGTGGATTGCCTACGACCTGCCGGGCAGTTATGAAGAGTTACCGCCCAACCTGCTGGACGAGCTCAAGCGCGACCGCCGCTGGTGCCACGGTAACCTGATGAACTTCCGCCTGTTCCTGGTCAAGGGCATGCACCCGGTGCACCGTGCGGTGTTCCTGACCGGCGTGATGTCCTACCTGTCGGCGCCGTTGTGGTTCTTCTTTCTGGTGCTGTCCACCGCGCTGCTGGCGGTCAACACCCTGATGGAGCCAACCTACTTCCTGGAACCACGGCAGTTGTACCCGTTGTGGCCGCAGTGGCACCCGGAAAAAGCCGTCGCGCTGTTCTCGACCACTATCGTGCTGTTGTTCCTGCCCAAGCTGCTCAGTGTGATCCTGATCTGGGCCAAGGGCGCGACCGGCTTCGGTGGCAAGTTCAAGGTCACCGTGTCGATGATCAGCGAAATGCTGTTCTCGATGCTGCTGGCGCCGGTGCGCATGCTGTTCCACACCCGTTTCGTGCTCGCCGCGTTCCTGGGCTGGGCCGCCACCTGGAACTCGCCGCAGCGTGACGACGACTCCACGCCGTGGTCCGAGGCAGTCAAGCGCCATGGTCCGCAGACCTTGCTGGGCGTGGCCTGGACCCTGTTGGTGGCCTGGCTGAACCCGAGCTTTTTGTGGTGGCTGGCGCCGATCGTGGTGTCGCTGATGCTGTCGATCCCGGTGTCGGTGATCTCCAGCCGCACCAATCTTGGCCTGAAGGCCCGTGACGAGAAGCTGTTCCTGATTCCTGAGGAATACGACACGCCCAAGGAGCTGCAGTCCACCGACCAGTACACCCACGAGAACCGCTGGCATGCGCTCAAGCAGGGCTTCGTGCGCGCTGTGGTCGACCCGCAGCAGAACGCCCTGGCCTGTGCCATGGCGACCTCGCGCCATCGCCTGGCCGCCCCGATCGAGTCGTTGCGTGCCGAGCGCATCGAGCAGGCGCTCAAGGTGGGTCCTGAAAAGCTCAGCAACCACGAACGCCTGATGCTGCTCAGTGACCCGGTGGCGCTGTCGCGCCTGCATGAGCAGGTCTGGAGTGTGCAACATCCGGAGTGGCTGGCCGCCTGGCGCGCCTCCATCGAGGCTGATCCGCATGCACCGCTGCTGCCGTTGCAGCCGGCCGGTGCATTGCCGGTGCCATTGCCGGCCTGATACAACCTTGCAAAAACGCCCCTGATTCAGGGGCGTTTTTGTTTGTGGCAGACACAGCGCCAAGGCTTCAGTGAATCATGGGGTCTTTTCGCGATCGTTGGTCGCTCCAGATCGGGTGTTTTCAGCGCCTAAGGTAGCGGGTTCGCCTACACCTTGAATCGCCCCACCAGTTCTTTCAGGTGCGTGCCCAGGCGCGCCAGTTCGATGCTGGAGGCGGCGGTTTCCTCGCTGGCGGTGGCGGTCTGTTCGGAGATGTTGCGCACATTCACCACGTTGCGGTTGATCTGCTCGGCCACCGCACTCTGCTGTTCGCTGGCCGTGGCGATCTGCAGGTTCATGCCCTGAATGCTGGCCACCGTGCGGGTGATCTGCTCCAGGGCGCTGCCGGCACGGCGGCTCAGTTCCACGCTCTGGTCGGTCAGGCTGCGACTGTTGTCCAGGGTCGTGGCCACCTGCTGGGTGCCGTTTTGCAGGGCCGCAATCAGCTCTTCGATTTCCTCGGTCGACTGTTGGGTGCGTTGTGCCAGGCTGCGAACCTCATCGGCCACCACCGCAAAGCCGCGTCCGGCTTCTCCGGCCCGCGCCGCCTCGATGGCGGCATTGAGCGCCAGCAGGTTGGTCTGTTGCGAGACGGACTTGATCACGTCCAGCACCCCGACGATCTTGCCGCTTTCCTGCTTGAGGCGGCCCATGGCCTGGGTCGAGTGGCGCATTTCATCGGCCAGTTGTTCGATCTGGCCAATCGCCTGGCCCACCACCTGATCGCCATCGCGCGCCTGCTGGTCCGCTTGCGCGGCGGCCTGGGAGGCCTCCTGGGCATTGCTGGCCACCTGCAGCACGGTGGCGGCCATCTGGTTGATGGCCGTGGCAACCTGATCGGTTTCTTCTTTCTGGTTATTGACCCCCGCGCTGGTCTGCTCGGTGACCGCCGACAGTTGCTCGGCGGCGCTGGCAATCTGCGTGACGCCATCACCAATGCCGTTGATCAGGCCACGCAGGTTCAGGGTCATGGTCTGGATGCTGCCTTGCAGCTGGCCCATCTCGTCGCGACGCAGGCTCGGCAGGTCACGGCTCAGGTCGCCCTGGGCAATGCGTGCGGCGGCTGCCAGGGCCTGGCGCAAGGGCACGAGAATCTGCCGGGTCATGAACCAGGCCGCCAGCAGGGCGGCCAGCAGGGCCAGCGAGGCAACCCCGGTCAGGGCCGTGCGGGCATTCCCAGCCTCACTGTCGCGCAGCACCCCTTGGACGCCGATCAGCCCGGCCACCGAGTCGAGCATCGAGTCCCCCAGCGTCTCCATGGTCTGTTGGCCCTGCTCAACCTTGACCTGTACGTCATGGAACAGGCCCAGTGCCCGCTTGTAGGCTTGCAAGGCCTGTTCGGCCGGCTTGAGCGCCTGCAGGTTGTCACCGGCCTGGTCCCGGGCGATCTGGCGGATTTCTTCCAGGGCCTCGTCGAGGGCGACGATGGCGGCGCTTTCATCGGTCTGCCTGCCGGTGAGGGTGTAGGCCTGCACTTGCGCGCTGGCCTGCTGGATATGCTGCTTGAGCTGCGACAGATTGGTGAACTCCTCCAGCCGCTCGCCGTTGTCCTGCTCCTGACTCACAGCCTTGAGCACCTCGGTTTCGACATCGACGATGGCCTTGACCGTCTGGGCCGCCTGTTGCTTGAGGGTGTCTGCGGCGCTGTCGCGTGCCTTGCGCTGTTCGCTCAGTTCGGCAAAGGTCTTTTCCATGGCCGCCACAATACGGCTCTGGGCATTCAACAGGTCCAGGCTGCGCGCGTCCTCGATGGCCTTGTGCAGCAGGCTGAGCTGGGTTTCCAGCTCGTTGAGGCGGTCTTCGACCCGCGTGGCGTTTTGCGGGGTGTTTTCCTGGCGAAACAGAATGCGCTCGGCGCGCAGGTCCTTGGTCAGGCTGCTGAGGTGCGCGATGGATGAGATGGCTTCGGCGCGCTCGATCATGGTGTTCAAGCCGTGCCAGCCGGTGAAGGTGATGGTCAGGGTCAGGCACAGCACCAGGCCGAAGCCCAGTGCCAGCTTGAGCCTGACGCTGAGGTTTTCCAGCGATTGATTGATCCTGCGGAACATGGGATTTCTCCTGCTTGGGGATGGCGTCATGAGCGCATCGGCAGGAGGAGGTAACGCGCGACCTGAGTTGGTCGTAGGAAAATTCCGAGCGATTACAGAAGGTGAGGCCGGTCACAGAAGCCGAGCCTGGCCTTTTGTATCAAGCTCAGGTCCAAGGCTCGGTGATATGGCACGGCATCTGGTTTGTAGGAGCGCGCTTGCCCGCGACCGGCTGCGTTAGCAGTCGTAAAATTGTGGCGTTTTCGAGATTTTACGAGCGCTAACGCACTCGGTCGCGGGCAGAGCGCGCTCCTACAGAACAGGCTATTCGGGCAGGCATCGACCGGTAGGAGCCCGCTTGCCGGCGACCGAGTGCGGAGCGCTCGCAGAAATTGATTAAACGCCACAAATTTACGACTGCTGCGCAGCCGGTCGCGGGCAAGCGCGCTCCTTGGACAGAGCGCGGGGCGTCAGATCACGAAGCGCCCCACCAGGGTTTGCAGGTGGTTGCCCAGGCGCGCCAGCTCGACGCTGGAGGCGGCGGTTTCTTCGCTGGCGGCGGCGGTCTGTTGCGACACGTCACGCACATTGAGCACGCTGCGGTTGATCTCGTCGGCCGTGGCGCTTTGCTGCTCGGCGGCGGCGGCAATCTGCTGGTTCATCGCCTGGATGGCCGAGACCGTGCGGGTGATGCTTTCCAGCGAGCCCCCGGCGCGGCGGGTCAGCTCGACGCTGCTGTCGGTCAGCGCCAGGCTGTCGTCCATGATGCTCGACACCTGCTGGGTGCCGCTTTGCAGGCCGGCAATCAGCGCTTCGATCTCTTCGGTGGACTTCTGGGTACGCTGCGCCAGGCTGCGCACCTCATCGGCCACCACGGCAAAGCCGCGTCCGGCTTCACCGGCGCGCGCCGCTTCAATGGCGGCGTTCAGCGCCAGCAGGTTGGTCTGTTCGGCCACCGACTTGATCACATCCAGCACGCTACCGATCTTGTCGCTTTCGCGCTTGAGTTCGTCCATGGCGGCAGTGGAATTACCCATGGCCTTGGCCAGGCGTTCGATCTGGCCAATGGCCTCGTTGACCACCCGGTCACCCTCACGGGCCTGCTGGTCGGCGGCCAGTGCCGCTTCCGAGGCTTCTTCGGCGTTGCGCGCCACTTCCTGCACGGTGGCGGTCATTTCATGCATGGCGGTGGCCACCTGATCGGTCTCGACCCGCTGGCTGTTGACCCCGGCGCTGGTCTGCTCGGTAACGGCCGAGAGTTCTTCGGCCGCGCTGGCAATCTGCGTCACGCCATCGCGAATGCCGCCCACCAGCTCGCGCAGGCTGACGGTCATGCGCTGCAGGGTGCCTTGCAGCACACCCAGTTCGTCCCGGCGATTGACGTTGAGGTTGTGGCTGAGGTCGCCGGCGGCCACGCGCTCGACGGCCTTGAGCGTATCTTGCAGGGGCAGGGTGATCTGCCGCGTGATGATCCAGCCGGCGAGCACACTGAACAGCAGCGCCAGGGCCGTGCCCAGGACAATGGTCAGCACCGCCTGCTCGCTCTCCTTGTCGCGGCTGGCATTCTGGTCGGCAATCAGTTCACGACTCAGTCTGACCATTGTTTCGCCAAGCGGTGCCATCTTTTCCAGCGCGGTGAGGCTGGCGGTCTGGGCATCATGGTACTTGCCCACCGCCTTGCGATAGCCTTGCAGGCCCGCCTGTGCCGCCTGCAGCGTCGGCAGGAAGTCGGCCGGAATATCGCCAGCCAGGGCGTTGATGCCGGTCATGGCCTCGTCGATGGCCGCGTTGGCGTTCTTCTCGAATTCGGCACGGCCGCTGTAGGTGTAGCCGCGCACCTGAAAGCGTGCTTGTTGCAGCAATTTGCTGACGCCAACGATATTGTTGAAGGCCAGAATATCGTTGCTCTTGAGCAGTTCGGCTTCGAGCTTGTTGATTTCGGCCACGGCCTTGTCGGCGCTGTCGCCCATCAGGCTGCGGGTGCCTTCACGGGTTTCGATGGCCTGGCTCATTTCCATGAACGCCTGACGATAATCACCGGCGGTCTTGATTTGCGTGTCCAGGCGTTGCTGGTTGGCGGGCGAGCGAATAAGGCTGCGTGCCGCGCGCAGATCGATGTCGAGCTGGTCGAGGGCTGCCACAACGTTCTTTGCCGCTTCGGCGCTGGACAGGGCTTCATAGCGCTGACGCTGGATACGCAGTTCCAGGGTCTGCTCATTGATCTGATTGATGGCACTGACCCGGTCGCCCCGATCGATCAGGGACTGGATGCTGCGCCAACCGGTGGTGCTGATGGCCAGGGTCATCAGCACCACGAGGCCGAAACCGAGCGCCAGTTTGCGGCTGACACTCGCGTTGGCGAGACGTTGGGTAATGGACATGAGGACTCCTTGCCGGGCAGATACAGTACGAACCCCTGTATCGGCAAGAATCCTGCAAGCTGAAGCGATTTAGATGACGGAGCAAATGCTCAGAACAAGCGCGCCAACAGTGCCGTGACCGCAGTCTCGACGCGCAGGATGCGCGCCCCGAGCTGCACCGGCTGCAACCCGGCGCCGGCCAGCAGATCGACCTCGTACGGAATCCAGCCACCTTCCGGGCCAATGGCCAGGGTCACCGGCTGTTCGACCGCCCGCGGGCAGGGCGGAAAATCACCCGGATGGCCGACCAGCCCGAGGGTGTCCTGGGCCAGGGCCGGCAGGCGGTCCTCGACGAATGGCTTGAAGCGCTTTTCGATCAGCACCTCGGGCAACACGCTGTCGCGGGCCTGCTCCAGGCCCAGGATCAGGTTCTCGCGGATGGCCTCGGGGTTGAGGAACGGGGTCTGCCAGAAGCTTTTCTCGACCCGATAGCTGTTGACCAGAATCAGCCGTGGCACGCCCATGGTGGCCACGGTCTGGAACACCCGGCGCAGCATTTTCGGGCGCGGCACGGCCAGGATCAGGGTCAGCGGGAGCTTGGCCGGCGGCGGGCTGTGCAGGGTCACGCGCAGCTCGGCTTCGCGTGGCTCCAGGCGCAGCACTTCGGCTTCCCCCAGCAGGCCGCCGATACGGCCGACCCGCAGGCGGTCACCGACCGCGACCCGCTGCACCTCCTGCATGTGGGTCAGGCGCCGGTCACGCAACACCACACGGTCGGCCGCGATGAAGTCGGCCTCTTCGAGCAGCAGCAGGTTCACGACAGCGGCGCTGGCGGCTGGTCGCGCTTCTGGTCTTCAGGGTGCTCGCCGCGCTTGCTGATCATGCTGCTGCACAGGATGCCCAGCTCGAACAGCAGCCACATCGGCACTGCCAACAGGGTCTGCGAGAAGATGTCCGGCGGGGTGAGGATCATGCCGACCACAAAGCAGCCGATGATCACGTAGGGGCGGATCTTCTTCAGGTACTTGACGTCGACCACACCGATCCACACCAGCAACACCACGGCCACCGGAATCTCGAAGGCCACGCCGAAGGCAAAGAACAGCGTCATGACGAAGTCCAGGTAGCTGGCGATGTCGGTCATCATCGACACGCCTTCGGGCGTCACGCTGGCAAAGAAGTGGAAAATCAGCGGGAACACCAGGAAGTAGGCGAACGCCATGCCGGCATAGAACAGGATGATGCTCGACACCAGCAAGGGCACGGCGATGCGCTTTTCATGCCGGTACAGGCCCGGTGCGATGAAGCCCCAGACCTGATGCAGGATGATGGGCATCGAGGCGAACAATGCCACCATCATGGTCAGCTTGAAGGGCGTCAGGAACGGCGAGGCCACATCGGTGGCAATCATCGTCGCGCCTTCGGGCAGGTAGGCGCGCAGCGGGGCAGACACCAGGGTGTAGATCTTCTGCGCAAAGTAGAACAGGCAGGCAAAGACCACAAATACCGCAGCCACGCAACGCAGCAGGCGTGTACGCAGCTCGGTCAGGTGCGAGACCAGCGGCATGGGCTGGTCGTTTTCCGGGATATCAGCGCTCATGGGGCTCGCGATGGCAATGACGGGTCAGTGAGGGCAGCCGGCTGACCGACAGGCGTGGCCACGGTCGCAGGCTTGGGTGTTTTTTCCAGGGTCAGACGCGGCGTTGCCGGCGTGACGGTGGCTGGCGGCACCGAAGACTCAGGTTGCAGCGCAATGGGTTGCGGATCCGGTTCGACTGCCGGGGCGTCGCGATTGAGCACGTCTTCGTTGGGCGGCGAGAACAGCTTGCGGGCTTCTTCTTCCAGCGACAGGATGTGCTCGTTGTGCAGTTGCCGGCGAATCTCGTCGGCACCGATTTCACGTTCCACTTCCTGCTTGATGGCATTGAAGCTGCGCCGCAGACGACCTATCCACAGCCCGGCGGTACGCGCGGCTCCCGGCAGGCGCTCGGGACCCAGTACCAGCAGGGCCACCAGGCCGATCAGCAGCAGTTCGGAAAAGCTGATACCAAACATGGATCAGACCTGGTCCTTGCGCACCGGATCCTGCACCCTTTGCGCCTGGGCATCGATGGTGTGCGGCGGTTGGGGTTGCGGGTTATGCGCCGTGCTCTGGGCCGGCTGCGGTTGTGGCTGCGGCTGGGCCGTTGGGTTGGGCTCGGCCGGCTTTTCATCGTCGTGCATGGCCTTGCGAAAGCCCTTGATCGATTCGCCGACATCACTGCCCAGGCCCTTGAGCTTCTTGGTGCCGAATACCAGCACCACGACGATCAGGATAACGAGCCAGTGTTTCCAGTCAAAAATACCCATGGAGCAATCCTCTTGAAGTTCGGGCGCGGACTCAGGCCTGGCCTGGGGTCCGGGCAGCTTTTTCCGCATGACCGGACAGGCCGAAGCGGCGGTCCAGTTCGTCGAGTACCGCCTGTGGGTGCTGGCCCAGGGCTGCGAGCATCACCAGGCTGTGGAACCACAGGTCGGCGGTTTCATAGATGACATCGCTGCAGTCACCACTGACAGCGGCGTCCTTGGCGGCAATGATGGTTTCGACCGACTCTTCGCCGACCTTTTCCAGGATCTTGTTCAGGCCCTTGTGATACAGGCTGGCCACATAGGAGCTGTCGGCTGCCGCGCCCTTGCGCGATTCAAGCACTTCGGCCAGTCGGGTCAGGGTATCGGTCATGTTCAGTGTCCTGAGGAGTAGATGGCGTCGGGGTCCTTGAGCACCGGGTCGACGGTTTTCCAGTCGCCGTTCTCGAAGACCCGGTAGAAGCAGCTTTGCCGGCCGGTGTGGCAGGCGATGCCGCCCAGTTGCTCGACCATCAGGATGACGACGTCGGCGTCGCAGTCCAGGCGCAATTCATGGAGCTTTTGCACATGGCCGGACTCTTCACCCTTGCGCCACAGCTTGCCGCGCGAGCGCGACCAGTAGATGGCGCGGTTTTCGGCTGCCGTCAGGGCCAGTGCCTCGCGGTTCATCCAGGCCATCATCAATACGCGGCCGGTCTTGTGGTCCTGAGCGATTGCAGGCACCAGACCGTCGCTGTTCCAGTGAATCTCGTCCAGCCAGTCTTTCATATCTACTCCGGCTGCCAGGGTTGTCGCCCGGCGGGTTGAATAGTGTGCCAGCGCCTCGGGCTGCTGGCTATCGACGAACGATCAGATACAGCCCTGCCACCAGCATGATGCCGGCCGGTACGCCGGTCAGTCCCGGCAGTGCCGTGCCGGCCGAACTCAGCGCCCAGGTCTGGATTGCGCCGCCGGTCAGCAAGGCCGCGCCCAGCAGGCGCAAGGCCCAGTTGTCGTTGCGGTCGTGCCAGGGCTTCGGCGGGTCGTTGGCGTGCGGTCGCGACATGCGCTCCAGCAGGTCACGGGTCATACCAGCAATATGCGGTAACTGTTCGACCTGCGATTGCAGGTTGCCCAGCAACGTTTTCGGGCTGACCCGCTCACGCATCCAGCGCTCCAGAAACGGCTGCGCCGTGCTCCACAGGTCCAGGTCGGGGTACAACTGGCGACCCAGGCCCTCGATGTTGAGCAGGGTCTTCTGCAACAGCACCAGTTGCGGCTGCACTTCCATGTTGAAGCGCCGTGCGGTCTGGAACAGGCGCATCAGCACCTGGCCGAAGGAAATGTCCTTGAGCGGCTTCTCGAAGATCGGCTCGCACACCGTGCGGATCGCTGCCTCGAACTCGTTGAGCTTGGTTTCTGCCGGCACCCAGCCTGAATCGATGTGCAACTGCGCCACCCGGCGATAATCGCGCTTGAAGAAGGCAAACAGGTTACGGGCCAGATAATCCTGGTCTTCGGGGGTCAGGCTGCCGACGATGCCGCAGTCGATGGCGATGTATTGCGGGGTCCAGGGGTTGACCGTGCTGACGAAGATATTGCCCGGGTGCATGTCGGCGTGGAAAAAGCTGTCGCGAAACACCTGGGTGAAGAAGATCTCCACACCGCGCTCGGCCAGCAGCTTCATGTCGGTGCGCTGATCGGCCAGGGTCGCAAGATCGGTGACCTGGACGCCGTAGATGCGCTCCATCACCAGCACCTTGGGCCGGCACCAGTCCCAGTAGACCTGCGGCACGTACAAAAGGTCGGACCCTTCGAAGTTGCGCCGCAACTGGCTGGAGTTGGCCGCCTCGCGCAGCAGGTCCAGCTCGTCGTAGATGGTCTTTTCGTAGTCGCTGACCACTTGCACCGGGTGCAGCAGGCGCGCGTCGGCCGACAGCCGCTCGGCGATGCGCGCCAGAATGAACAGCCAGGCCATGTCCTGGGTGATGATCGGCCGCAGGCCCGGCCGTACCACCTTGACCACCACTTCTTCGCCGGTCTTGAGGCGTGCGGCATGCACCTGGGCCACCGAGGCCGAAGCCAGTGGCTCGACGTCGAAGCGGCTGAACACCTCGCTGATGCGTGCGCCCAGCTGTGATTCGATCAGTTGCACCGACAGTTTCGGGTCGAACGGCGGTACCCGGTCCTGCAGCAGCATCAGCGCGTCGGCGATGTCTTCGGGCAGCAGGTCGCGGCGGGTCGAGAGCAACTGGCCGAACTTGATGAAGATCGGTCCCAGGTCCTGCAACGCCAGGCGCAGGCGCGTGCCGCGGTCCAGTTCCGAGGGCTTGCGCGGCAGCCAGCGCCACGGCAGCACGAAGCGTACCGCCAGCAGCCACCAGGGCAGCGGCAGGGCGAACAGCAGGTCATCGAGGCGGTAACGGATTACGACACGCTGGATGCGAAACAGGCGGCGGACGGCAAGCAACTTCATTCGAGATCGCTATGGCTTGGGGTCAGGGAGGAAGAGAGGCGGGCAACCCGGGCTTCGAGGCGTTCCAGATCGAGCTTGATCCGGTCCAGCTCGCTGAACTGCGCCTCGGCTTCGTGTGTGCCGACCAGGGTGCGGGACTCTTCACTCAGGTAGTCGGCCAGGTTCTGGCCCAGGCTGGCCAGCGCGCCCCGGGTCCAGCGTGCGCGGCTGCGCAGGTGGCTGCCCAGCAACTGGCTGGCCACAGGGCCCAGCCAGCGCGACAGTTCGTATTCCCAGTCCAGCTCGAGGTCTTGCAGGATGCCACTCAGCGCCAGCAGCACGCCACTGTCGCCGTCCAGCTCGACGTCCGGGCCGTGCAGCACGGCACTCTTGTCCTGGCTCAGGGCCAGGCGCACCAGTGTGGCGGCCGGGGCGCGCAGCGTACAGTCGGCATCGGCGGCCCAGTCGGCGGCCAGGAACAGGCCTTCATCACCGGGAAGGATGAACAGCTTCAGGGCCGGATCCCGGCAGTCGATGGCGATCACGGTCCCGGCCAGCGCACTCAGGCGCGGCAGGGCCGTGGCGTCCAGGCGCAGCACCCGGTTGATGCCATGCTCGACGCTGGCCAGCAAGCCTCGCAGCAGCATCAGGGCTTGATGCCCCGGTGCAGGGCCACGATACCGCTGGTCATGTTGTGATAGGTCACGCGGTCGAAACCGGCCTGCACCATCATCGACTTCAGGGTTTCCTGATTGGGGTGCATGCGGATCGATTCGGCCAGGTAGCGGTAGCTTTCCGAATCGTTGGTCACCAGCTTGCCCATCAACGGCATGAAGGCGAACGAATAGGCGTCATAGGCCTTGGACATCAGCGCGTTGGTCGGCTTGGAGAACTCCAGCACCAGCAGGCGACCACCAGGCTTGAGCACGCGCAGCATCGAGCGCAGGGCGTCTTCCTTGTTGGTCACGTTGCGCAAGCCGAAGGCGATGGTCACGCAGTCGAAGTGGTTGTCCGGGAACGGCAGCTTCTCGGCGTCGGCCTGGACGAATTCGATGTTGCCCGACACGCCTTTATCGAGCAGGCGGTCGCGGCCGACCTTGAGCATCGAGGCGTTGATGTCGGCCAGGACCACATGCCCGGTCGGGCCGACCAGTTGCGAGAACTTGCGCGCCAGGTCGCCTGTGCCGCCGGCGATGTCCAGCACCCGGTTGCCGGGGCGCACGCCCGACAGCTCGATGGTGAAGCGCTTCCAGAGCCGGTGCATGCCACCGGACAGCAGGTCGTTCATCAGGTCGTATTTGGCGGCTACCGAGTGAAACACCTCAGCAACCTTTTCCGCCTTCTGGCTTTGCGGCACATTCTTGTAGCCGAAGTGGGTGGTGGGTTCGGCATCGCTGCCTTTGCGCTGATCGGTCATATCGCTGTCACCGGAATAGAATGCTGCCATTCTAATCATCAGGGCTGACTTTGTCTTGACAACGCGCATGGCCGGTACGGCCCGCTGTTATAGTTCGGCCACGATTCACCTTTTAACGAGGACCATTGGCATGTCGAAAATCATCGTTGAACGCCCGCACGAACTGGGCCACGAGCAGGCTCGCGCCAAGGCCGAGCACCTGGTGCAAAAGCTGTCGACCAAGTACGGCCTGGCGCATGAGTGGGACGGCGACAGCGTGTCGCTGCACGGCAAGGGCGCCAAGGGCCGGGTCGACGTCGAAGCGGCGCTGATCCGCATCAGCATCGAACTCAGCTTCTTTCTCTCGGCGATGAGCGGCACGATCAAGAGCGAAATCGAACGGGTGCTGGACCGCGAGCTGGCGGCCTGACCTGCAGGACCCTCTCATCAAATACAAAATAAATGACTGGCTCTGCCAGGTTTTAAATTCGCCGCTGTAGGAGCGCGCTTGCCCGCGACCGGCTGCGTTAGCAGTCGTAAATTTGTGGCGTTTCATAGATCCCGGACTGGGTAGCAGTCGTAAATGTGTGGCGTTTCGCAGATTTCTGAATGCGTTCACTATGAGTGTGTGGCGTTTCATCAATTTTGCGAGCGCTACGCACTCGGTCGCGGGCAAGCGCGCTCCTACCCGGCAGGTGTGTTGTTAGGGTGTCGATTCTAATTTTTCTGCTTACTTTGGCCTGACTGTCCCTGAAGGGGGCGTTCCCTTCAACCTTCAAGCGTGAGGTGAACCATGGCCAAAGTCAGTGTAAGAAGAAAAATCGAAGTCGACCTCGAACAGGACGGCAAGCTTGCCGACGTCAAGCATTACGCCCGCAAGATCTGGCTGGCGGGCCTGGGCGTCTATACCCGGGTCAATGAAGAAGGCAGCGAGTACGTCAAGGAGCTGATCCGCGCCGGTGAGCGGGCCGAGAAGGAAGCGAAAAAGACCATCGACCAGAAGGTTGAAGCCGCCAACAGTGAGATCGACTCGATCAAGGGCGAGGCCACCGAAGTCAAGAATCGCTTCGAAGCCCAACTGGACAAAATCGAAGGCCTGTTAGACCGGCGCATCGCCAAGGGCCTGCATCGTATCGGCATTCCGTCGCGCCATGACGTCGAGGCGCTCTCTGCTAAGCTCGATGAACTGACCGCCTTGCTGGAGCGTGTCGGCAATCGCAAGCTTGACCGTCCTGAGCCCAAGAAGCTTGAACGCGTCGAGTCGGATCAATAAGGAGAGCGGGATGGCAGGCAAGAAAAAAACCGAAAAGCAAGGCAGCTCCTGGATTGGCGAGATCGAGAAGTACTCGCGCCAGATCTGGCTGGCGGGTCTGGGGGCTTACTCCAAGATCAGCAATGACGGCAGCAAGCTGTTCGAAACTTTGGTAAAGGATGGCGAGCAGGCCGAGAAGCAGACGCAGGCCCAGGCCGAGCAAAAGCTTGAAGAGGTCAAGGACGGTGTCAGGGCCGGCAAGTCCCGGGTGGGCGATGTGAAGGACCTGGCGCTTGGCAAGTGGAGCGAACTCGAAGGCGCCTTCGACAAACGCCTCAATAGCGCCATTTCGCGCCTGGGCGTGCCCAGCCGCAGTGAAGTCGAGTCGTTGCACGACAAGGTTGACCGGTTGACCCGGCAGATCGAGCAGTTGACCGGCGAGCAGGTCCAGCCGGTGACCACCACCCGCGCCGCCTCTCGGCCGGCCTCCGGCAGTACCGCCAAGCCATTGATCAAGTCGGCTGCCAAAACGGTCGCCAAGACCGCCGACAAGGTGGCCAGCAAGGCAGATGCGGCCAAGCCGGCAGTGAAGAAGGCGGCGGCCAAACCGGTCGATGCGGCCAGCAAGGCCGCGTCGGCGACTGCCAGCAGCGCACGCTCAGCGGCGGCGTCGGCCGACACCAAGCCGGCCAAAAAGCCGGCACCCCGCAAGCGTGTTGCCAAACCGGCGGCCAAGCCTGCGGCAGAAAAAGAGCCGGCAAGCGCGGCTCCCGCCAGCCCGGCGACCGAGGCCGACACCGGCGCTTCCGCCAGCCAGTCCTGACCGGACCGCAAGGCCCGATCGGCTCCGGCAGATCGGGCAGGCTTTGAACGGCCCTGTCCTGTTCAGCGCTCCAGGTAATGCAGGGCCAGTTGCTCCACGCTCTGGCGCGAGGGCGCGACCAGGTGCGGGGCGACCAGCATCATGATCTGGTAGACCACCACCCGTACCTCGCCTTCGCGGCCGAGGATGCGCTGGTAATCCAGCGAAAACAGCAACGTCAATGTCACCTGCTCGACCAGATGCCCCAGGGCCTGGGTGTCGCTGACCAGTTGCTCCCGGGATTTGAGGTGCGCCAGCAATGACGCCAGGGTGCGCTTGAGCACATTGAGCAGGTTGCGAATGCCACGCGCCAGCTTGGGCAGGCGCCCGGCCAGGTTCGACAGGTCCTGGAACAGAAAGCGGTAACAGGCCAGTCGCTCGACGATCAGGTGCAGGAACAGCCAGTAGTCCTCGGCATCCAGCCGCGCATGGGCCGGCGGGTCCAGCAGGGGCGCAAGCTCGGCCTGAAAGCGCTCGAACAGGTTCAGTACCAGCGGCTCCTTGCCGTGGAAGTGGTAGTACAGGTTGCCCGGGCTGATGCCCAGTTCATTGGCGATTTCCAGAGTCGAGACATTGGGCTCGCCGTGTCGATTGAACAGTTCCAGGGCACATTCGAGTATTCGGTCGCGGGTTTTCATCCAGTCCTCTTGCCGGGTGCATGGGCACAGGTGCCGGTGTCAGCCAGGTATTCAACGCACATGCACATAGGTGCCCGGCGCCGCCTCCATGGGCGGGTAAGCGTCATTGCCCAGGCTCATGCGGGTTTCGTGCAGGGCGCCCGAGCGTGCCTGGATCCAGGCCAGCCAGGTCGGCCACCAACTGCCTTGCTGGACCTTGGCGTCGTAATACCAGGCGCGCGGGTCACTGCTGAGCTGGCTGCTCTCGACGAAGGTGGCCTTGAGGTTGCCCGGCGGGTTGAGAATGCTCTGCACATGACCGCTGCTGGACAGCACAAAACGCCGC
Organism: Pseudomonas sp. Leaf127; assembly: GCF_001423155.1. Lineage (NCBI taxonomy): Bacteria > Pseudomonadati > Pseudomonadota > Gammaproteobacteria > Pseudomonadales > Pseudomonadaceae > Pseudomonas > Pseudomonas sp. Leaf127. Next base: position 582,568 of record NZ_LMOA01000023.1, read on the forward strand.
TCGCCGCCCAGCAGCAGGGTCGAGCGATACACCGCATCCCAGGGCGTGATGTGGTCGTTGATGCCGGCAATGCTGAAACTGTCGACCGTGACCTTTTGCAGGTCGATGGGCGTGCCGCACACTTCGAGGCCGCCAGGATGCGTCAGCGGGTTGTGCTTGAAGAAATCCAGCAGGTCGCCGTGCAAGGCCGCCGGCAGGCGTGTGGTGTCGTTGTTCCAGTACAGAATGTCGAAGGCCGGCGGCGCCTTGCCCAGCAGGTAATTGTTGATCCAGTAGTTCCAGATCAGGTCGTTGGGCCGCATCCAGGCAAACACCCGGCCCATCTCGCTGCCTTCGAGCACGCCGCGCTGGTAGGAGCGGCGCTTGGCCGCCTCCAGCGCTTCTTCATCGATGAACAGCGTGGCCGGGCTTTCGATCTGACTGTCGAGCAGGCTGACCATGTAGGTGGCGCTGGCCACCCGGCGTAGCTGGCGCTTGGCCTGCAAGTGACCCTGCAGGGCGGCAATGGTCAGGCCGCCGGCGCAGGCGCCCAGCAGGTTGACCTCCCGGGCTCCGCTGATGGTCCGGCAGATGTTCAGGGCCTGTTCGGTGGCTTCGACGTAACTGGACAGCCCCCACTCGCGATGCCGTACATCCGGGTTGCGCCAACTGATGGCAAAGGTCTGCAAGCCGTTTTTCAAGGCGTATTGCACAAAGCTGTTGGTCGGGCTCAGGTCGAAGACATAAAACTTGTTGATTTGCGGCGGGACGATCAGTACGGGCCGGCTGTACTGCTTTTCGCTCATGGGCTTGTACTGGATCAGCTCCAGCAGTTCATTGCGAAACACCACTGCGCCCGAGGTGGTGGCCAGGGTGCGGCCGATCTCGAACGCATCCTTGGTGGTCTGGCTGGGCAGGCCATTGTTGTGCAGCAGGTCATTGGCCATGTGGCTCAGGCCCTTGATCAGGCTGGTGCCGCCGGAATTGAACAGCTCCTTGACCGCCATCGGGTTGAGCAGGGTGTTGGTCGGCGACAGTGCGTCGTTGATCAGGCTGAACAGAAAGTGCGCCCGGGCCCGGTCATCGCCGCTCAGGTCGCTTTCATCGATCCACTGCTTGAGCTGGTGCTGCCAGCTCAGGTACGCCTGCAGGCCGCGCCGGTACAGCGGGTTGAGGCTCCAGGTCGGGTCGTCGAAACGGCTGTCGCGCGGGTTGGGGCTGTGCGGCGTTTCGCCCAGGATGATCACCCGGCCCAACTGATTGCCCAGGGCCAGGGCGTGGCGGGCGCTGCGCAGCGGGTGCCGCCAGCTCTGGCTGGCGACATTGCGCAAGGTGGCAAGCAGGTCACGTCCGCGCAGGCCGGTGATGGCGCTCTGCGCGTTGATGTAGGTGGCCGGGAGGGTCTCGGCACGCTTCACGGGTTTTTCTCGCATCAGGCAACACTCCTTCGTCAAGCCATCAGTCACTACTCGGGCGCAGGTGTACTGCGTCGTTCTGCGCGGTTCGACGGTCCTGTCAGGGCGCACAGCAAGGTCAAGCGGATTTACAACGCAAGCGTTCCCGGCCGCTGGCGGCCAGGCTCAATGCGTGTTGGATGTGGGGTGCGGATGCATGACTGCACGCTGACGTTCCTGCTGCAGGAAACTCATGATGATGGGCGCCACGGCTTCGGCCCGGGTAATCAGGAACAAATGACCGTCATCAATTATGTGTAGCTGGGCATTGGGTATACGCCAGGCCAACAGGCGCATATTGACCAGGGGAATCAGCGGGTCGTCGTCGCCGGCCAGCACCAGGGTCGGCTGGCGGATCTTGTGCAGCCAGTGGATGCTGGTCCAGCCCATGCCGGCAAACAGTTGCCAGTAGTAACCCAGCTTGCCTGAAGAACGCACCTTGGCCGCATGACTGGCGGCCAGGTACGGGTCGCGGCGAAACGCCCCGCCGTAGATTTCCGGCGCGATGCGGATCACGTGCGAGGGCTGGATATAACGCCTCGGGCTGGCCATCAGCATCAGCACCCGGGGTTTGCCCGGGACCATGGCCATGCCCGCTGCAGTCGCCGCCAGCACCAGTTTCTTGCAGCGCTCGGGGTAGTCGTGGGCAAACTGCTGGGCCAGCGCCCCGCCCCAGGACACGCCAATGGCATTGACCTGCCCGTAGTCCAGGTAATCGAGCATGCGCGCGGCCAGTCTGGCCAGCCCCGGAAAGCGGTACGGGCGCCTGGGGGTCGACGACCCGCCGACGCCCGGCACATCGAAGGCAATGACCTCCATGTCCGGGTCCAGGGCGTCGACGAACGGAAACACCAGCTCCAGGTTGGCCCCGATACCGTTGAAGATCAGCAGCGGCGTCATATGGCTTTTGCCGGGCCGTACGGCGGTGCGAATGGTGTGGCCGTCCAGGTCAATGGTACGAAATACAAACGGATGCGGCATGCCGGAGCCCTGTTGGTTAATACGCTGGAAAGCGGTCCTGTGCCTTTTCCAGAAAGACCGAGGCATGGCCTCTTGCATGATCAATTGCCCAGCGATCGCTGCCAGTACGTCCCTGATGCCCTGGCCGCACTGTCATACAGCTTAGCGTTCATGCACATAGGTGCCCGGTGAGGCCTCGGCGGCCGGGTAGGCCTTGTTGCCCAGGTTGGCCGGGGCTTTTTTCAGTGTTCCAGAGCGTTCGCCCAGCCAGGCCTGCCAGTGCAGCCACCAGGAATCGGTGTGCTTGGTGGCGTTTTCCTGCCAGACGGTCGGGTCGGCTGGCAGTTCGCTATTGGTCATGTAGCGCGCCTTGGGGTTGCCCGGCGGGTTGAGGATGCTCTGGATGTGGCCGCTGTTCGACAGCACGAACTCGGTCTTGCCGCCGAACAGGCGCGCCGACTTGTAGCACGACAGCCAGGGGGTGATGTGGTCGTTGGTGCCGGCCAGGCAGAACACGTCATTGGTGACCTGCTTGAGGTCGATCGAAGTGCCGCACACTTCCAGGGCATTGGGACGGGTCAACGGGTTGTTCTTGAACATTTCGATCAGGTCGCCATGAAAAGCGGCCGGCAGGCGCGTGGTGTCGTTGTTCCAGAACAGGATGTCGAACGCTGGCGGCTCGTTGCCCAGCAGGTAGTTATTGACCCAGTAGTTCCAGATCAGGTCGTTGGGCCGCATCCAGGCGAACACCTTGGCCATGTCGCGGCCTTCGAGCACGCCAGACTGATAGGAATGGCGCTTGGCCGACTCCAGGGTCTGCTCGTCGACGAACAGCGCCACTTCGTTGTCCAGGGTGGTGTCGAGCACGCTGACCATCAGGGTCATGGCGTTGATCTTGCTCTCGCCCAGGGCCGCATAGTGGCCCAGCAGCGCGGTGCAGGTGATGCCGCCGGAACAGGCGCCGAGGATGTTGAGGTCCTTGCTGCCGGTGATGGCGCAGACCACATCCACCGCTTCCTTGAGCGCCTCGATGTAGGTCGACAGGCCCCACTCGCGCTGGGCCTTGGTGGGGTTGCGCCAGCTGACGATGAAGGTCTGCACCTTGCTGTTCAGGCAAAAGCGCGCCAGGCTCTTTTCCGGGCTCAGGTCGAAGACATAGAACTTGTTGATCTGCGGCGGGATCACCAGCAACGGCCGCTGGTAGGTCTGCTCGGTAATGGGCTTGTACTGGATCAGCTCCAGCACCTCGTTGCGAAACACCACCGCGCCTTCGGTGATGCCCAGGTTCTTGCCGACCTCGAAGGCGTCCATATTCACCTGGCTGGGCATGCCGCCGTTGTGCACCAGATCCTTGGCCAGGTGCGACAGGCCGTCGAGCAGGCTCTTGCCACCGGTTTCGAAGAAGCGTTTGACCGCGGCCGGATTGGCGGCACTGTTGGTCGGCGCCATGGCCTCGGTCATCAGGTTGATGACGAAGTGGCCGCGGCTGATGTCCAGCGGGGTCAGGTGGCTGCCGTCGAGCCAGTCGTGCAGCTCCTTGCGCCAGGCCAGGTACACGCCCAGGTAGCGTCGGTACAGTGGGTTCTGGCTCCAGGCCGGGTCCTGGAAGCGGCGGTCGTCGCCGGCCGGCTGCAATTGCGAGCGGCCCAGCATCACGTTTTTCAGTTCAAGGCCCAGGTGCGCGACATGCTTGAGGCTGTGGATCGGGTGCCTGACTGCCAGGCGCATGACCATGCGCGCCGTGGTCAGTAAATCCTTGCGACGCAGGCCTACCACCGGGTTCAGCCCCAGTGTGTGTTCAGACGCCTGGCGCGGCAATTCATCGTTGTTCTTGCTACTCATTTACGACGCTCCGTTGTCTTGAGGCTCGTGTGACCGATGATGGCGGGTTGGCCGATTCCCAAGGAATGCCCGATGGCACGAAGGCGTCTGAACTGCTGCGCTTGAGCCACGGTTGACTGGCATTGCCCATTTGCTGCTGCACCTGAACGATGCAGTTAACTTGCCAGAATCATTGGCTGCACGAGATTGCAAAAATATGGCAGGCAGCATCATGCACAGGCCGCTGCGCGGCACATTGAAACAAAACGAATTAGAAACCGCTTACTAAAACGGCAAGCGGTGGGAGGGAGGATAGCTGCTGTTTGTGAAGGTGCGAGGAGGGTGGATCAGTTCAGAGCATCAGGCGCACGATTTGCTCGTTCGGGTCGCGGCTCTTGCCGGCTTTTTTCAGTTCCTGCAGGTAGTCATCCCACAGGTCGGGCTGGCGCTGGCACAACTGGTACAGGTAGTCCCAGGTGAACAGGCCGCTGTCGTGACCGTCGTCGAAGGTCAGCTTCAAGGCGTACTGACCGGCGGCCTCGACCTTGCTCAGGCCGACGCCCAGCTTGCCGAATTGCAGGATCGGCTTGCCATGGCCCTGAACCTCGGCCGAAGGCGAATGCACACGCAGGAACTCGGCGGGCAAATCATACTGCTCACCGGGTGCATACGTGAGCGTCAGGGTTTTCGAGGCTTTGTGCAGCTCGATGGCAGTCGGTAGCTTGGTCATGGTCCGCACTATAACGTAGGCCGGTGGTGTAGGAGCGCGCTTGCCGGGATGCCGGACCACCGCGACCGAGTGCGCAGCGCTCGCAAAATTTGTGCAACGCCACAAATGCTGGACAGTGGACGCCTTCAAGATCTATGAAACGCCACCATTTTACGACTGCTAACGCAGCCGGTCGCGGGCAAGCGCGCTCCTACCGATTACAGAATGTAGCGCGACAGGTCTTCGTCGTTGGCCAGTTCGCCCAGGTGGCTGTTGACGTAGTCGGTGTCGATGCTGATCGGTTGCGCATCCGGGCTGCCGGCCAGGTCGCCGGCGCTGAACGACACTTCCTCAAGCAGGCGCTCAAGCAGGGTGTGCAGGCGACGGGCACCGATGTTCTCGGTCTTTTCGTTGACCTGCCAGGCGATCTCGGCCAGGCGCTTGATGCCGTCGGGCTTGAACTCGATGGCCAGGCCCTCGGTCTTGAGCAACTCGCGGTACTGCTCGGTCAGCGACGCGTGCGGCTCGCTCAGGATACGCTCGAAGTCCTGCGGCGACAGGGCCTTGAGTTCCACGCGGATCGGCAGGCGGCCTTGCAGCTCCGGCACCAGGTCGCTCGGCTTGCTCAGGTGGAAGGCACCGGAGGCAATGAACAGGATGTGGTCGGTCTTGACCATGCCCAGCTTGGTGTTGACCGTGCAGCCTTCGATCAGCGGCAGCAGGTCGCGCTGCACGCCTTCACGCGAGACATCGGCGCCGCCGACATTGCCGCGCTTGGCGACCTTGTCGATTTCGTCGATGAACACGATACCGTGCTGTTCGACCGCTTCCAGGGCCTTGGCCTTGAGCTCGTCGTCATTGACCAGGCGGCCGGCTTCTTCCTCGCGAACCATCTTCAGCGCGTCCTTGACCTTGAGCTTGCGCGCCTTGCGCCGGCCCTTGCCCATGTTGGCGAACAGGTTCTGCAACTGGCTGGTCATTTCTTCCATGCCCGGTGGCGCGGCAATGTCGACGCCCACGGTTTCGTTGACCTCGATCTCGATTTCCTTGTCGTCGAGCTGGCCTTCGCGCAGGCGCTTGCGAAACAGCTGGCGGGTATTGGAATCGCTGGTCGACACCGGTTCTTCGTTGAAACCGCTGCGTGCCGGTGGCAGCAGGGCATCGAGGATGCGGTCTTCGGCGGCGTCTTCGGCGCGATGACGCACCTTGACGATCTCCTGCTCGCGCAGCAGCTTCATGGCGGCATCGGCCAGATCACGGATGATCGACTCGACGTCGCGGCCCACATAGCCCACTTCAGTGAACTTGGTCGCCTCGACCTTGATGAACGGGGCATTGGCCAGCTTGGCCAGGCGCCGGGCGATTTCGGTCTTGCCGACGCCGGTCGGGCCGATCATCAGGATATTCTTGGGCGTGACCTCGACGCGCAGCTCTTCGGGCAGTTGCATGCGCCGCCAGCGGTTACGCAGGGCGATGGCGACGGCGCGCTTGGCGTCGTCCTGGCCGATGATGTGGCGGTTGAGTTCGTGGACGATTTCGCGGGGAGTCATGGACATGGTGATCAACGGTCCTCAGGTCGAATAGCCGCAAGCGGCTTACTCGGCGAGGTCCTGCTCCTCAATGGTGATGTTGTGGTTGGTGAACACGCAGATGTCGCCCGCGATGTGCAATGCGGTCTCGGCGATCTCGCGTGCCGACAGGTCGGTCTTCTGCAACAGGGCGCGCGCAGCGGCCTGGGCGAAGGCACCGCCGGAACCCATGGCGATCAGGCCGTCCTCGGGCTCCACGACATCGCCGTTACCAGTGATGATCAGGGAGGCGTCCTTGTTGGCGACCGCCAGCATGGCCTCAAGGCGGCTCAGGGAGCGGTCGGTGCGCCAGTCCTTGGCCAGCTCGACGGCGGCGCGGACCAGGTGCCCCTGGTGTTTTTCCAGTTGCGCTTCGAAGCGTTCGAACAGCGTGAAGGCGTCGGCGGTGGCGCCGGCAAAGCCTGCGATGACTTGACCGTGGTACAGGCGGCGCACTTTCTTGGCGTTGCCTTTCATCACGGTGTTGCCCAGGGAAACCTGGCCGTCACCGGCCATGACGACTTTGCCGTGGCGGCGGACTGAAACGATGGTGGTCAAGGGAAGAGTCTCCACGCAGCGGGGCGAAAATGCCCAATGGAGACAGATATGGGGATGGCGGAACCGATTTCAACCTTGGTTGATAAATGCCGCAGGACCGGCCGGGCGGCCGGTCCTGCGCGGGAAGGCCGCACAGCGGTGGTGCGGTCTGTCAGCGTTTCTGGCGCTGTTGCAGCAACAGGTTGCTGAAGCCGCCGCCCGACAGTTGCTTCTGGGCGATGGTCAACTGGTCACGGTTGCTGAACGGGCCGACCAGCACGCGGTACCAGGTTTCTTCCTTGACGGTTCCTGACTCCACGGTGGCAGCCTGGCCCAACAGGATGATCTGCGCACGGACCTTCTCGGCGTCGGCCTGCTTGCGGAACGAACCCGCCTGCAGGAAGAACTGCGTCACCGGCGCAGGCTTGGTCGGCGTGGCCGCGACCGGGGGCGCGGGTGGCGGGGTCATGCCACTCAGGGCGGCCTGGGCGCGGGCGGTATCGATCTTCGCCGCCTGCTCGGCCGTCACCGGTGCCACCGGGGCGACAGGCGCAACGGCAGGCGCTGGCGGGGTCTTCTCCGGTACGGCTTCCTTGGGCACGATGACTTCCGATTCCGGCAGCAGCGTGTAGAAGTCGTACTTGGGCTTGACCACGGCCGGACTGGGCGGTGTCTTGTTCGCCTCGACGATCTTGGCGGCGGCCTTGGCATCAGCCTTTTCACGCTTGATGTCGTCGCCGCCGGGCTCCAGTTTCATCAGAAAGACAATGAAGGCGCCGACCGTCAGGCCGACCGCCAGCCATACCCATCCTGGGATCGGCTTCTTCGCCGGTGCCTGATAACGGCTGGCACCACGCTTGGGAGCCGCTTTCTTTTTCGCAACTGCCAACTTACATGCGCTCCAGAGTGTCCAGGCCCAGCAAATCCAGGCCTTGCTTGAGGGTACGGCCGGTCAGCGCGGTCAGGCGCAGGCGGCTCTGTTGCTGATCGGGGGTTTCGGCCCCCAGGATCGGGCAGTTTTCGTAGAAGCTGGAAAACAGGCCCGCCAGATCATAGACATAGGCGCACAGTACGTGCGGCGTGCCTTTTTCGGCAACCGTGTTGAGGACTTCGCCGAACTGCGCCAGGCGTGCGGCCAGCTCCTGCTCCTGCGCGGCCTCCAGCACGATGCGGCCCTGGCTGGCGTCGAAGGGGGTGCCCAGCTTGCGGAACACCCCGGCAATGCGCGTGTAGGCGTACAGCAGGTACGGCGCGGTATTGCCCTCGAAGCTGATCATCTGGTCGAAGTTGAAGCTGTAGTCGCTGGTGCGGTGCTTGGACAGGTCGGCGTATTTCACCGCACTGATGCCCACGGCCTTGGCGATGCTGCGCAGCTCGGCCTCTTCCAGGGTCGGGTTCTTTTCCTTGACCAGGCTGTAGGCGCGCGCTTCGGCCTCATCGAGCAGGTCGATCAGCTTGACGGTGCCGCCGTCGCGGGTCTTGAACGGACGGCCGTCGGGGCCGTTCATGGTGCCGAAGCCCATGTGCTCCAGTTGCATGCCGGCATGGGTGAAGCCGGCGCGACGGGCCACTTCGAACACCTGTTGGAAGTGCAGGGCCTGGCGCTGGTCAACGAAGTACAGCACGCGGTCGGCGTGCAGCACCTTGCTGCGGTAGCGGATGGCGGCCAGGTCGGTGGTGGCGTACAGGTAGCCGCCACCGGCTTTCTGCACGATCACCGGCAGCGGGGTGTCGTCGGCGGTGCGGAATTCTTCGAGGAACACGCACTGGGCGCCTTCGCTTTCGACCAGCAGGCCGCTGCCTTTCAGGTCGCTGACCACATTGGCCAGGTCGTCGTTGTAGGCACTCTCGCCCTTGACGTCGGCCGGGGTCAGGTTGACGTTGAGGCGCTCGTAGGTCTTCTGGCAGTGCGACAGCGAGATGTCGTTGAACCGCTGCCACAGTGCCAGGCATTCGGCATCGCCGGCCTGCAGCTTGACCACCAGGCTGCGGGCGCGGTCGGCAAACTCGGGCGATTCGTCGAAGCGCTGCTTGGCGGCGCGGTAGAAATGCTCAAGGTCCGACAGCTCGTCGCTGGTGGTGGGCTTTTCCTGCAGGTAGGCCAGCAGCATGCCGAACTGGGTGCCCCAGTCGCCGACGTGGTTCTGGCGGATCACGGTGTCGCCCAGCCAGGTCAAGACATTGGCCACCGCATCGCCAATGATGGTCGAGCGCAGGTGGCCGACGTGCATTTCCTTGGCCAGGTTGGGGGCCGACAGGTCGACCACCACGCGCTGGGCCGGGCCGCCGCGTTGTACGGATAACCGTTCGTCGGCCAGTGCCGCGTCGAGGCGTGCGGCCAGGGCCTGGGTGTTCTGGAAGAAGTTGAGAAAGCCGGGACCGGCAATCTCGACCTTGCTGACCTGAGCGTCGGCCGGCAGGGCGGCAATCAGTTTTTCGGCCAGGTCGCGCGGCTTCATGCCGGCCGGCTTGGCCAGCATCATGGCAATGTTGCTGGCGAAGTCGCCGTGGGTCTTATCCCGGGCGTTCTCGACCTGGATCGCCGGCGTCAGCCCTGGCGGCAAGACGCCCTCGGTCTCGAGGCGGGTCAGGGCGTGTTGAATCAGCTGGCGGATCGTGTCTTTCATGGGGTTCTCTTCAACCGCAAGCGCGGTGGCGCCTGGATGCGCGGGTGGAAAAACTGCACATTATCCGTGGCCGGGGCGAGCTTGCCAACCTTGACGGCCATGGGTGTCGGTATCGCGTCAATACAGGTCGACCGGGTCGACATCCAGCGACCAGCGCACCTGACGGCCGCTGGGCAGTTGCTCGATGACCAGCAGCCAGGCGCTCAGCAGGCGGTGCAACGGTGCCCGGGCGCTGGCCTGCAGCAGCAGTTGCGCCCGGTAGCGGCCGGCGCGCCGTTCCATGGGAGCCGGGACCGGGCCCAGAAGTTCGATGCCGCCCTGGCCGAGTTGCTCCAGGAGGATGTCCGCCTCGGCGCAGGCCTCGTCCAGAAACTGCTCGGCCTGGCCCGGCTTGTGCGCTTCGGCCCGCAGCAGCGCCAAGTGCGCAAAGGGTGGCAGGCCCGCCGCCCGGCGCTCGCTCAGGGCTTGTTCGGCAAAGGCGAAGTAGCCCTGTTCGGTCAACTGGATCAGCAACGGATGGTCGGCCAGGTGGGTCTGGATGATCACCCGCCCGGGTTCTTCGGCGCGTCCGGCACGGCCGGCGACCTGCACGATCAACTGGGCCATGCGCTCGCTGGCGCGAAAGTCGCCGGAAAACAGCCCGCCATCGGCATCCAGGATCGACACCAGGGTCACCCGTGGAAAGTGGTGACCCTTGGCCAGCATCTGGGTGCCGACCAGAATGCACGGCTGGCCGCGCTGGATGGTGGCGAACAACTGATTCATGGCGTCCTTGCGCGAGGTGCTGTCCCGGTCGACGCGCAGCACCGGAAAGTCCGGAAACAGAATCCCCAGGCGCTCTTCGGCGCGCTCGGTGCCCGCGCCGACCGGACGCAGGTCAACCTGCCCGCACGACGGGCACTGACGCGGCACGCGCTCGACATGCCCGCAGTGATGGCAGCGCAGTTCGCCCGAGCGCTGGTGCACGGTCATGCGCGCATCGCAGCGCACGCAGCCCGACATCCAGCCGCAGTCATGGCACAACAGGGTCGGGGCAAAGCCGCGACGGTTGAGAAATACCAGCACCTGCTGGCCGGCGGCCAGGGTCTGGGCGATGGCCTGTTGCATCGGCCCGGAAATACCGCTGTCCAGTGGCCGACTCTTGACGTCCAGGCGCAGAAAGCGCGGTTGCTGGGCACCGCCGGCGCGCTGGGTCAGGCGCAGCAGGCCGTAGCGGCCGGTGTAGGCGTTGTGCAGGCTTTCCAGCGAGGGCGTGGCCGAGCCCAGCACGATCGGCACGTTTTCCTGGCGGGCGCGCACGATGGCCAGGTCGCGGGCGTGGTAGCGCAAGCCTTCCTGCTGTTTATAGGAGCCGTCATGTTCTTCGTCGATGATGATCAGGCCAGGGTTTTTCATCGGCGTGAACAGCGCCGAGCGCGTGCCGATGATGATGTCGGCATCGCCGTCGCGGGCCGCCAGCCAGTGGTCGAGGCGTTCGCGGTCGTTGACCGCCGAGTGCAGCAGGGCGATACGGGCATTGAAGCGCTGCTCGAAGCGCGCCAGGGTCTGTGGGCCCAGGTTGATTTCCGGGATCAGCACCAGCGCCTGCTTGCCGGCTTCGAGCACCTGGCGAATCAGTTGCAGGTAGACCTCGGTCTTGCCACTGCCGGTCACCCCGGCCAGCAGAAAGGCATGAAAGCTGCCCAGGCCCGCCTGGATCGCCTCGCAGGCGGCGCGTTGCTCGCTGTTGAGTGGCAGCTCGGGCTGGGCCAGCCAGTGCTCGTGGCGGGCGCCCGGCGCCTGGCTGCGCACTTCGACCTGCACCAGCTCCTTGGCCAGCAGCAGGTTGAGGCTGTCCTTGTTGAGCATCAGCTTGCTCAGCACCTGGTGGGCCACCCCGTGCGGGTGCTGGGCCAGGGTGGCCAGCGCCTCGCGCTGCTTGGGCGCGCGGGCGATGCGCGGGTCTTGCAGGCTGGCGCCGGGCGTCACCTGCCAGAAGCGCTCCTGACGCGGCTCGGCCAGCTCGCCCTGGCGCAACAGCACCGGCAAGGCCCAGCTCAAGGTGTCACCCAGACTGTGCTGATAATACTGGGCCGTCCACAGGCACAGCTTGAACAGCGCAGGCGGCAGGGGCGTATGGCTGTCGAGCAGGGCAATGGCCGGTCGCAGTTTGTCGGCCGGCACCTCGCTGTGGTCGCAGACTTCGATCAGGATGCCGATCATTTCCCGGCGTCCGAACGGCACCCTCAGGCGCATGCCGGGTTGCAGTGCATGGCGCGGCACGCCGGCCGGGACGCGGTAGTCGAACAGGCGACGCAGTGGCGAGGGCAGCGCAAGGCGCAAAATGACATCAGACACGCGGTGGCTTTCCCTGTAAGGCGAGCAGGATAACGAGCGGCGATCTTAGCAGACCCCTTGTCCGGGCAGACGACCGGCATGCGGGTGCATTTGCGTAATGGCAATTGTCTGGTAACATCCGCCGCCTATTTCGCGTGCGGTATCCGACAATAGTGTCGGGTGGCGGCTCGCAAGCCTGAGGAAGTTCCCATGAAAGCCGATATCCATCCAGTTTACGAGCCAATCGACGCCACCTGCAGCTGCGGTAACGTCATCAAGACCCGTTCCACTCTGACCAAGCCTCTGAGCCTGGACGTGTGCAACGAATGCCACCCGTTCTACACGGGCAAGCAGAAGACTCTGGACATCGGTGGTCGTGTTGACCGCTTCAAGTCCCGCTTTGGTGCTTTCGGCGCGCCGAAAACCAAGTAAGACAGGTTGCTGCGGGCTGCCCTTTCGGGCATCCCCAGGCTGCTGGAAAAAGGCGTCCCTCGTGGGCGCCTTTTTCGTTTCTGCGCTACGCTCTCCTGCGCCAGGCCTCACGCAAGCAGGCTATTGTGTCTGCCTTTTGCACGGGTGCGACATTAAGTATCCCGTAATTGCAATCCAACCATCCGCCCCCTTGACAGCTGTGACTACCCAGTCTTGTTAGGATTCTGCATCTTGCGTATCCTCGGCGGTCCGTCTGTCCATAGAAAAAAGCGGAATCCTATAAAATGTCCGATCTGAAAACCGCTGCGCTCGAATACCATGCCAATCCTCGTCCAGGGAAGCTGAGTGTCGAGCTCACCAAGCCGACTGCCACTGCCCGTGACCTGTCCCTGGCCTATAGCCCGGGTGTTGCTGAACCGGTGCGTGAAATTGCCCGCGATCCTGAACTGGCCTACAAGTACACCGGCAAGGGCAATCTGGTAGCAGTCATTTCCGACGGTACCGCCATCCTGGGTCTGGGCGACCTGGGTCCTCTGGCCTCCAAGCCGGTCATGGAAGGTAAAGGGGTTCTGTTCAAGCGTTTCGCCGGCATCGACGTGTTCGATATCGAAGTCGACTCCGAAAGCCCGCAGGCCTTCATCGACACCGTCAAGCGCATCTCCATCACCTTCGGTGGCATCAACCTGGAAGACATCAAGGCACCCGAGTGCTTCGAGATCGAAAAGGCCCTGATCGAGCAGTGCGACATCCCGGTGTTCCACGATGACCAGCACGGCACCGCCATCGTGACCGCCGCCGGCATGATCAACGCCCTGGAAATCGTCGGCAAAAGCCTCTACACCGCAAAAATCGTCTGCCTGGGTGCCGGCGCTGCCGCCATCTCGTGCATGAAGCTGCTGGTGAGCATGGGCGCGAAGATCGAAAACATTTTCATGATCGACCGCACCGGCGTTGTCCATTCCGGCCGTACCGACCTGAACCAGTACAAGGCCGTGTTCGCCCACGCCACTGAAAAGCGCACCCTGAGCGACGCGCTGGAAGGTGCCGATGTGTTCGTCGGCCTGTCCGGCCCGAACCTGCTGAGCGCCGAAAACCTCAAGCTGATGGCCAAGGACCCGATCGTGTTCGCCTGCTCGAACCCGGACCCGGAAATCGCCCCTGAACTGGCTCACGCCACGCGCAACGACGTGATCATGGCCACCGGCCGTTCGGACTACCCGAACCAGGTCAACAACGTCCTGGGCTTCCCGTTCATTTTCCGTGGTGCCCTGGACGTACGTGCCAAGCGCATCAACGAAGAGATGAAAATTGCCGCCGCCAACGCCCTGAGCGAACTGGCCAAGCTGCCTGTGCCTCAGGAAGTCTGCGACGCCTATGGCGGTATCGAGCTGAAGTACGGCCGCGAGTACATCATTCCGAAACCCCTGGACACCCGCCTGCTGGGCGTCATCTCGGAAGCGGTGGCCAAGGCGGCCATCGAGAGCGGCGTGGCGACCCTGCCGTATCCGAAGCACTACCCGCTCACCAGCGTTGATGAAGTCTTCAACGGTTAAACGCCGCGGCAAGACCCCATAAAAAACCCCGGCCAATTGGCCGGGGTTTTTTATGGGGTAAATCATGGTGCAGTAGGCGCGACCAACGGTCGCGAATCCTGGTCAGAACAGGTCGATCGGTGCCGATTCATCGGCTGGCAACGGGCTGCCCGGTACGCTGCCGCCCAGTTCATTGACGCTCGGCGGCGTGTCTTCGCTCTTGAACAGCTCGAAGAACGCGTTGGGCGTGCTCGGGGTGGCGGCGCGGCCGCTGATCGGGTCGACCCGCAGGCTGAGGATGCCCGGCGGTTCGGCTTGCTGGTGCGGTGGCTTGTCCTTGAGCGCAGCGCTCATGTAGTCCATCCAGATCGGCAACGACACCGTGCCACCGAACTCATGGCGACCCAGGCTTTCCGGTTGGTCAAAGCCACTCCACACCGTGGTCACGTAGTCGGCGTTGTAGCCGGAGAACCAGGCGTCCTTGGACTCGTTGGTGGTCCCGGTCTTGCCGGCGATGTCCGGGCGCTTCATCGACAGGGCGCGGCGGGCAGTGCCGCGCTTGATGACGTCCTGCAGCATGCTGTTGAGGATGTAGGTGGTGCGGCTGTCGACAATGCGCTCGGCCACTGCCGGTGCCTGCGGTTCGCCGCCTGCGCCTGCGCTGACCGGGCTCAGCGCCGGGGTGTCGTGCACGGCAAAGGTGGCCGTGTTCGGCGCGGCCTGGACTTCGTTGGCCGGCACGGTCGGCGGGTTGGCGGCAAACAGCACCTGGCTGTCGCGGTTCTCGATGCTCTGGATCAGGTACGGGGTGATCTTGTAGCCGGCATTGGCGAAGGTGCCCCAGCCGGTGGCGATCTCCATCGGCGTCAGGGTCGCGGTGCCCAGGGCCAGCGACAGGTTGCGCGGCAGGTCCTGCTTGGCGAAGCCGAAGCGGGTGATGTAGTCGATGGAGGTGTCGATGCCCAGTTGCTGCATCAGGCGGATCGACACCAGGTTGCGCGACTTGTACAGCGCTTCGCGCAGGCGGATCGGACCCAGGAAGGTGCCGTTGTCGTTCTTCGGACGCCAGACCTTGTCGACGTATTCGTCGACGAACACGATCGGGGCGTCGTTGACCAGGCTGGAGGCGGTATAGCCGTTGTCCAGCGCGGCGCTGTACAGGAACGGCTTGAAGCTCGATCCCGGCTGACGCTTGGCCTGCATGGCGCGGTTGTAGTTGCTCTGCTCGAACGAGAAACCGCCGACCAGGGCGCGGATGGCCCCGTTGCGCGGATCAAGCGAGACCAGCGCACTCTGCGCGGCAGGCACCTGGGTGAATTTCAGGCTGCCGTCGTCGTTGCGCAGCACCCGGATCAGGTCGCCGACGTGGGCTACATCACCCGGCTGGCGCGGCGAGGCCCCCATGCTGTTGGTGTTCTGGTAGGGCCGGGCCCACTTCATGGTCGCCCACTCGACGGTTTCTTCCTTTTCGCCGTTGCGGGTCAGCACGCGCAGGCCGGTCTTGTCGACCTGGGTCACGATGGCCGGCTCCAGGCCGTTGATCGGGCGCTGTTTGCCCAGCTCCTGGATCCAGGCGGCGCGGGTTACACCCGGGAAGCGGCTTTCCGGCCCGCGGTAGCCATGGCGCTGGTCGTAGTCGATCAGGCCCTGGCGCACGGCGTTGTTGGCGTGTTCCTGCAGGTCGCTGGGCACGGTCGTGGTCACCCGGAAGCCTTCGGTGTAGGCCTCGCTGCCATAGCGGCCGACCATCTCGGCACGGGCCATTTCTGCAATATACGGCGCGTACACTTCCGGGCTCTGGACGTGATAGCTGGCGTTCATCGGCTCGACAATCGCGGCCTGGTAGGCGGCCTGGTTGATCTTGCCCAGGTGGTACATGCGTCCCAGAATCCAGTCGCGGCGCTCTTTGGCGCGCACCGGGTTGGCCAGCGGGTTGAAGCGCGACGGCGCCTTGGGCAGGCCGGCGATGGTGGCCATCTGTGCAAGGCTGACGTCACGGATCGACTTGCCATAGTAGACTTGCGCGGCGGCCTCGATACCGTAGGCGCGGTTGCCCAGGTAGATCTTGTTGACGTACAGCTCCAGGATCTCGTCCTTGGTCAATTGCCGTTCGATCTGCAGGGCCAGGAGGATTTCGGTGGTCTTGCGCGAGAAGCTGCGCTCGCTGGTCAGGAAGAAGTTTTTCGCGACCTGCATGGTGATGGTGCTGCCGCCGGACTGGATATGCCCGCTCTTGACCAGTTCGCTGGCGGCGCGCATCAGGCCGGTGGGGTCGACGCCGTAATGGTTGGCGAAGTTGTCGTCCTCGGCGGCCAGCAGGGCGTTGATGAAGTCAGTGGGAATGTCGGCAAAGCGCACCGGGGTACGGCGCATTTCACCGAATTCGGCGATCAGCTTGCCGTCGCTGCTGTAGACCCGCAGCGGGATCTGCAACTGGATGCTGCGCAGCGCTTCTACCGAGGGCAGGTTGGGGCTCAGGTAGAGGAAGGCGCCGCTCAGGCCCAGCACGAGGGCGCAGATTACCGCGACAATGGACCACCAGAAAAACTTCAGCAGGCGTATCAAGGCTTTTGGATTTCCAGAAAAAGAATGGGTGAGGGCCCCGTCAGGCGCCGGCTTCAACAATTGAATACAGGTGTAAGCCTTTGGTGTTTAAAAAAGCGCCGGGCATTATAAGCATTTTTCGTGTCCGGGCGGGATTTGCGCTACTGTCAAGGCGGTCGACAGCGCTGCTGGCCGCAAAACACTTCGTTAGTGACGCAAAGGCATAGGGAACAGGTTGTGTTCGAACTCTTCAGTAAGAAGGCCAACGCCCTTCTAGGGATCGATATTAGCTCCACGTCGGTAAAACTCCTCGAATTGAGTCGTTCCGGAAACCGCTACAAGGTCGAGTCCTATGCGGTCGAGCCGCTGCCTGCCAATGCCGTGGTCGAAAAGAACATTGCCGAGCTCGAAGGCGTCGGCCAGGCCCTGACGCGGGTGCTGGTCAAGGCCCGCACGTCGGTCAAGAGCGCAGCCGTGGCGGTGGCGGGTTCGGCGGTGATCACCAAGATCATCGAGATGGACGCCGGCCTGTCGGATGACGACATGGAGAACCAGCTCAAGCTGGAGGCCGACCAGTACATTCCCTACCCGCTCGAGGAAGTGGCCATCGATTTCGAGGTGCAGGGCTATTCGGCGCGCAACCCCGAGCGGGTCGATGTGCTGCTGGCCGCGTGCCGCAAGGAAAACGTCGAGGTCCGCGAGGCCGCCCTGGCCCTGGCCGGGCTGACGGCCCGCGTGGTCGATGTCGAGGCGTACGCGCTGGAGCGCTCGTTCGGCCTGCTGTCGGCGCAACTGGGCAAGGGCCATGAAATGCTCACCGTCGCGGTGGTCGACATCGGCGCGACCATGACCACGCTTTCGGTGCTGCACCAGGGGCGCATCATCTATACCCGCGAGCAACTGTTCGGCGGCAAACAGCTGACCGAGGAAATCCAGCGGCGCTACGGGCTGTCGGTGGGCGAGGCGGGCCTGGCCAAGAAGCAGGGCGGCCTGCCCGACGATTACATCAGCGAAGTCCTCGACCCCTTCAAGGATGCCCTGGTGCAGCAGGTGTCACGCTCGCTGCAGTTCTTCTTCGCCGCCGGCCAGTACAACGCGGTGGACTACATCATGCTGGCCGGTGGTTCGGCCTCGATTGCAGGGCTTGAGCACTTGATCCAGAAACGCCTCGGCATGCCGACCCTGGTGGCCAACCCCTTCGCCGACATGGCGCTCAGCGCCAAGGTCAACGCCGGCGCCCTGGCCAGCGATGCCCCGGCACTGATGCTTGCCTGTGGGCTGGCGCTGAGGAGTTTCGACTGATGGCGCGGATCAACCTTCTTCCCTGGCGCGAGCAGCAGCGCGAGGAGCGCAAGAAGCGCTTCCTGACCGCACTGGTCGGCGTACTGGTCGTGGCCGTGGGCATTGTCCTGCTGATCGACCAGGCCCTGAGCCAGGCCATCACCCGACAAACGGCACGCAATACCTTCCTGCAGGGCGAACTGGTGCAGCTCGATGCGCGCATCAAGGAAATCAGCGAATTGAAGGCGCGCCGCAAGCAGTTGCTCGAACGCATGAAGATCATTCAGGACCTGCAAGGCAACCGGCCCATCATTGGCCGGGTGTTCGACCAGCTGGTGCGCACGTTGCCAGACGGCGTCTACTTCACCGATATCAAGATGCTCGACAATGTGATCGCCATCAACGGCATTGCCGAGTCCAACAACCGGGTCTCGGACCTGATGCGCAACCTTGAGGCATCCGACTGGCTGGAAGGGCCGGTGCTCAACGAGGTCAAGGCCAGCGCTGCGCCCGACCAGGCCAATGCCTTCCAGTTGACCGTGCGCCAGACCCAGCCCGCCGCAGAGGGAGTCCGCCCATGAATGCGCCACAATGGCTGGACAGCCTGCGCAAGGTCGACCTGGGCGATCTGGACATGAACAACCTGGGCTCATGGCCGGCCGCCGTCAAGGCCGTGGCCTGCGTCCTGTTGATGGTTATAGTGCTGGCCTTCGGCTACTTCTTTCATGTGCAGGACCTGGAAACCCGGCTCGACGGCGCCCGCGCCAGTGAAACGCAGCTCAAGGAGCAATACACCAACAAGGCCTTCCAGGCGGCCAACCTGGAGCCATACAAGAAGCAGATGGCCGAGATGGAAGACACCTTCGGTGCCCTGTTGCGGCAGTTGCCCAGCGACACCGAAGTGCCGGGCCTGCTTGAAGACATTACCCGCACCGGGCTGGGCAGCGGCCTTGAGTTCGAAGAGATCAAGCTGTTGCCTGAAGCCGCACAGCAGTTCTACATCGAGCTGCCGATACAGATCACGGTGCAGGGCAGTTATCACGACCTGGCCACGTTCGTCAGTGGCGTGGCCAGCCTGCCGCGCATCGTCACGCTGCACAACTTCGAGATCAAGCCGGTCGACAAGAGCCCGGCAAAGCTGCGCATGAGCATTCTGGCCAAGACTTACCGCTACAACGATGAAGGGTTGAAGAAATGAGCGCGGCGCGTCTGATGAGCATCAGCCTGGTGCTGCTGGGGCTGGCCGGTTGCGGTGGCAGTGACGATTTCAGCGACCTGAACACGTTTGTCGAGCAGGCCCGCGCGCGGCCGACCGGCACCATCGAGCCCCTGCCCAGGTTCAGGCCCTACGAGGCGTTTACCTACAATGCCGCCGGGATGCGCAGCCCGTTCCAGCCGCCGGTCAGGATCGACCCGCTCAACCGTCAGAAGGGCTCGCGGCAGGTCCGGCCTGACGAAACCCGTGTCAGGCAGTTCCTGGAAGGCTTCAATATCGAGTCATTCGAGATGGTCGGTACGCTGGGCAACGATTCGGGTACATTTGCGCTCTTGCGTGGGGCCGGGGGGGTGTATCGCGTCAAGACAGGCGATTACCTGGGGCGCAACCACGGGCGGGTCGTGTCGGTCGGCGACCTGCAGGTCGATGTCATTGAAATAGTTCCGGATGGTGAGGGAGGCTGGCTGGAAAGGCCGCGTACGATCTCCCTCAATGAACGCTCATGAAGTGGGCAAGGCCAAGCATGCAAAGCACCGCACAACGGAAATTGAACATGACCCGGATTGTTTCGATCATCAGCGTATCGCTATGGATGGCGATGGTCTCGCCGATTCTCCAGGCAGCCAATCTCAAGACCCTGGATGTCGCGACCCTGCCCGGTGATCGTATCGAGTTGAAGCTGGCGTTCGACGCGCCGGTGCCTGCGCCGCGTGGCTACACCACCGAGCAGCCGGCGCGCATTGCCCTTGACCTGCCGGGGGTGAACAGCCAGCTGGCCAGCCGCAGCCGTGACCTGGGTTCGGGCAACGCCCGCAGCCTGGTGGTGGTCCAGGCCCAGGACCGCACGCGGGTGATCGTCAACCTGACCACGCTGGCGCCCTACAGCTCGCGGGTCGAAGGCAACAACCTGTTCGTGGTGATCGGGCAAGGCGCGGGCGCGGTCCAGGCCTCGCAGCCGACCACCGCACAAGGCGCGCCACGCGTCGCGACGCCTGTACCGGCAGCCGCCGCCGCACCACGCGTCGCCACCCCGGTGCCTGCACCGGCTGCCACCCCGCGCGTGGCCATACCGCCCGGGGTCAAGGCGGTGCGCAATATCGATTTCCAGCGTGGCGAGCTGGGCGAGGGCAACATTCTCATCGACCTGAGCAACGCCAGCATTGCCCCTGACATCCAGGAGCAGGGCGGCAAGATTCGCGTCGAGTTCGCCAAGACCCAGTTGCCCGAGCCGCTGCGCGTGCGCCTGGACGTCAAGGATTTCGCGACGCCTGTGCAGTTCGTCAACGCCACCACCTCCGGCGACAAGGCCAGCATCAGTATCGAGGCGTCGGGCGCCTACGATTACTCGGCCTACCAGACCGAAAACCGCCTGACCATCAGCGTACGGCCCCTGACCAACACCGACCTGGAACGCCGCGCCGCCGACAAGCCGGTGTACACCGGCGAAAAGCTCTCGCTCAACTTCCAGGACATCGATGTGCGTTCGGTGCTGCAACTGATCGCCGACTTCACCAACCTCAACCTGGTCGCCAGTGACACGGTGCAAGGCGGCATTACCTTGCGCCTGCAGAACGTGCCCTGGGACCAGGCGCTGGACCTGGTGCTCAAGACCAAGGGCCTGGCCCAGCGCAAGATCGGCAACGTGCTGCTGGTCGCGCCCGCCGATGAAATCGCCGCCCGCGAGCGCCAGGAGATGGAGTCGCAAAAGCAGATTGCCGAACTGGCACCCCTGCGGCGCGAGCTGCTGCAGGTCAACTACGCCAAGGCGGCCGACATCGCCAAGCTGTTCCAGTCGGTGACCAGCGCCGAAGCCCAGACCGAAGAACGCGGCTCGATCACCGTCGACGAGCGCACCAACAACATCATTGCCTACCAGACCCAGGACCGCCTGGACGAGCTGCGACGCATCGTTTCGCAACTGGACATCCCGGTGCGCCAGGTGATGATCGAGGCGCGTATCGTCGAGGCCAACGTCGACTACGACAAATCGCTGGGCGTGCGCTGGGGCGGCAGTCGCACCAGCGGCAGTGGCAAGTGGACCACCTATGGCCTGGATGACAACGGCGACGAGGCGGGCAACACCGGCACCGACCTGACCCGCAACATACCGTTCGTCGACCTGGGTGCAGCCGATGCGACCTCCGGTATCGGTCTGGGCTTTGTCACCAACAACGCCCTGATCGACCTTGAGCTCAGCGCCATGGAGAAAACCGGCAACGGCGAGATCGTGTCCCAGCCCAAGGTGGTGACGTCCGACAAGGAGACCGCGAAGATTCTCAAAGGCACCGAGATTCCCTACCAGGAAGCCAGCTCCAGCGGTGCCACCAGCGTCAGTTTCAAGGAGGCATCGCTGTCGCTTGAGGTGACTCCGCAGATCACCCCGGACAACCGCATCATCATGGAGGTCAAGGTCACCAAAGATGAGCCCGACTACCTCAATGCCATCGCCGGCATCCCGCCGATCAAGAAAAACGAGGTCAACGCCAAGGTGCTGATTTCCGATGGCGAGACTATTGTTATTGGCGGCGTGTTTTCCAATACACAAAGTAAAGTTGTAGAAAAAGTGCCATTTCTTGGCGATGTACCGTATGTTGGCCGCCTTTTTCGGCGTGACGTGGTGTCCGAGGCCAAGTCCGAACTGCTGGTCTTCCTCACACCGCGCATCATGAACAACCAGGCGATTGCTGTGAGTCGTTGATTCTGTGCGAAATCTAATACTTGTGGGGCCGATGGGCGCGGGTAAGAGCACTATCGGACGTTTGCTGGCCAAAGAACTACGGCTTCCTTTCAAGGATTCCGACAAGGAAATCGAGCAGCGCACCGGTGCCAATATCCCGTGGATTTTCGACCGGGAAGGCGAGCCCGGCTTTCGTGATCGCGAGCAGGCGGTGATCGCCGAACTGTGCACGTCCGACGGCCTGGTGCTGGCAACGGGCGGCGGTGCGGTCATGCGCGACGAAAACCGCAAGGCGCTGCATGACGGCGGACGTGTGGTATATCTGCATGCTTCGGTCGAGCAGCAGGTCAGCCGCACGGCACGCGATCGCAATCGCCCGTTGCTGCGCACCGCCAACCCGGCCAAGGTGCTGTCCGACCTGCTGACGTTGCGTGACCCGCTGTACCGGGAAATTGCCGATGTGATCATCGAAACCGATGAACGGCCACCACGAATGGTGGTGCTGGAGATCCTGGCCCGTCTGGCGGAGCTTCCTCCCCGTTAAAGCAGCGCGCAAAATGCGCTATCCTCGGCAACCTGCGAAACAGTGGCAGTGTGGGCTGTGCCCGGTGCACGCACACTGTCCAAACGGTAATCAATGTGGGGACACATGCAGACACTTAAGGTCGAGCTTGGCGAGCGTAGTTATCCGATTCACATTGGCGAGGGCCTGCTGGACCGGCCTGAACTGCTGACGCCGCACATCGTCGGGCGCCAGGTGGCGATCGTGACCAATACGACGGTCGCTCCGCTTTACCTCGAACGCCTGACCCGGACCCTGGCCGGCTACACCGTGCTGCCGATCGTGCTGCCCGACGGCGAGGCGTTCAAGAATTTCGAAACCCTGCAGCTGATTTTCGATGGCCTGCTCGGCGCCCGGCATGACCGGCGCACCACGGTGATCGCCCTGGGCGGTGGCGTGATCGGCGACATGGCCGGTTTTGCGGCCGCCTGTTACCAGCGCGGGGTGAACTTCATCCAGATCCCGACGACCCTGCTGTCACAGGTCGACTCCTCGGTCGGCGGCAAGACCGGCATCAATCATCCGCTGGGCAAAAACATGATTGGGGCCTTCTACCAGCCCTCGGTGGTTTTGATCGATACTTGCTCGCTGGCCACGCTGCCGGCGCGCGAGCTGTCGGCGGGCCTGGCCGAGGTGATCAAGTACGGCCTGATCTGCGACGAGCCGTTCCTGACCTGGCTGGAAGAGCACATCGAAGCCCTGCGTGATCTGGACCAGACCGCCCTGACAGCCGCCATCGAACGCTCCTGCGCCGCCAAGGCGCGTGTGGTGGGCGCCGATGAGCGTGAGTCGGGCATTCGCGCCACGCTCAACCTGGGCCACACCTTCGGGCATGCCATCGAAACCGAAATGGGCTATGGCGTCTGGCTGCATGGCGAGGCCGTATCGGCCGGCATGGTCATGGCCCTGGACATGTCTGCACGCCTGGGCTGGATCACCGCCCAGGCCCGCGATCGCGGTATTCGCCTGCTGCTGCGTGCCGGCTTGCCGGTGGTGCCGCCGGCGCAAATGACCGAAGCACAGTTCATGGCGCACATGGCGGTCGACAAGAAAGTGATCGATGGCCGCCTGCGTCTGGTGCTGTTGCGTCAATTGGGCGAAGCTGTGATCACCGACGACTATCCACGTGAAGTACTACAGGCCACCCTGGTTGCGGACTACAGCGCCCTGGTGGATCAGCTTAGAGGTTAATGGAAAGCCGATGAACAGTTTGCACGCCGACGAGGCCTTTCTCGGCCACTACCAGTTGAGCCATGACCCCTTTGCCGCACGGGTGCCAGGCTTCAAGTTCTTTCCGGCCCAGCGCAAGCCGGTGCTGGGGCAGCTTCATCATCTGGCCCGCTACAGCCAGCTGCTGCTGGCAGTGACCGGGCCTCAGGGCAGTGGCAAGACCTTGTTGCGCCAGGCGCTGGTCGCCAGCACCAACAAGCAGTCGGTGCAAAGCGTGGTGATTTCGGCCCGCGGTGCCGGCGATGCCGCAGGCGTACTGCAGCAGATGGCCCAGGCGCTTGGCCTTATGCGTGTCGACCTGCAGACGATCCTCAACCAGGTGGTGCAGCTGGCCCTCACCGGTCAGGAAGTCTATGTTCTGGTCGACGATGCGGAACAACTGGACAATTCTGCGCTCGAAGCCCTGCTGGGGTTGTCTGTGGGCGTGCCGGAAGGTCATCCCCATGTATTTCTGTTCGGTGAGGCCTCGTTGCTCGATCGTCTCGATCAGGTCTGCGGCCAGTTGCCTGTCGGTGCCGAAGGCGAGCGCTATCACGTCATCGAATTGCAGCCCTACAACGAAGATGAAACCCGTGAATACCTGGCACAACGCCTGGACGGTGCGGGGCAGGGCATTGCCCTGCTGAGCGCCGCACAGATCGCCGATATTCATGAACAGTCCGATGGCTGGCCTGGGATCATCAACCAGGTGGCCCGTGATTCAATGATCGAGGCGATGATCGCGAGTCGCTCCGCGGTCAAGCGCCCTAGTGCAGGGTTCAACATGCCGAAAAAACACATACTTGCCCTTGGGGCCGTAGTGATCGCGGCGGTAGCGGCTGCGGTCCTCATCCCCGGTGGCAGCAAGACGCCGACGCCCGGCCAGGAGCCGGCCACGGCCCAGGCCCAGTTGCCGCTGGGGCAGGGCACGCCGGCTACCCAGCAGTCCAATAACGGTGGCCCGGCCATCGAGTTCGCCGGCAATTCCCAGCCCATGCCGCTGCCCATGAATGGCAATTCCCAGCCGGTGATGCGTGGTCCGCTGGCCGAGGCGGCCGGCGCCGGAGAGGGTGACGAGGACAGCGTGCCGTCCACTTCGCCAGCCAATCCGCCAACCGTGACCGCCGGCACTTCGGCCAGCCAGCCAGTGGCACAGGTGCCACGCTCCTCGATCCAGCCGCCAGCATCGGCTACCCCGGCGCCCGCCCCGGCCCAGCCGGCTCGTCCGACGCCCGCACCTGCACCCCAGGCACCGGTCGCGGCAGCCAAGCCTGCGCCGACGCCTGCACCCGCGCCGCAGACCCAGGTCGCCACGGCCAAGCCGGCCCCTGCGCCTGCACCGGCAGCACCTGCCAAGCCGGTCGAAAAACCGGTCGCCGCTGCCAAGCCCGCCACCGGTGGGACCTGGTACGGCAGCCAGGCGCCAGGTCGCTATGTCGTGCAGATCCTGGGCACCAGCTCCGAAGCCACGGCCCAGGCCTACATTGCCGAACAGGGCGGTGAGTACCGTTATTTCAAGAAAACCCTGCAGGGCAAGCCGCTGTACGTGGTGACCTACGGTAACTTCTCCGACCGTACGGCCGCTCAGGAAGCCATCAAAAACTTGCCAGCCAAGGTCCAGGCTGGTAAACCTTGGCCTCGCACCGTGGCCAGCATCCAGCAAGAGCTGGGCGCCAGTCGCTGAGTCTGTCGCGCAGCGGCCCTGTGCGGGCCGCTGACGCCGCTCCGGCAACCCTGTTTCTCCCGCGCAAGGCGCACCACTTCCTGTGGCGCGCCTTTCGGTGTCTGTACCCCTTTGCTCCCTTCCTGACGCCTTCCTGGCCTCTGCCCTGCGGTCAAACAGCAGAATATGTTTGACTAGCACACAAGCTCGCTTTAAAACCTTCATAAATGCGACATGCTATTTCACTTAATAGTCATTAAATTTGTGAGCACTTAAGTCGCTGTGTACAATGGCCTCCGTTTTGCCTCTCCAAAGCCGGCGTGCGTTCGGCGTGAAAGGTGGTTGGTTGATCAAGAATTTGCCTCTAACCCAGGCAGCCTGGTGAGAAAGTGTCTATGAAAGCAGGTCTGTACCATCCGGATGAATACAAGGCTAACTGTGGTTTCGGCCTGATCGCCCATATGCAGGGCGAGGCCAGTCATCACCTGTTGCAGACGGCCATGCAAGCCCTGACCTGCATGACCCACCGTGGCGGCATCAATGCCGACGGCAAGACCGGTGACGGCTGCGGCCTGCTGATCCAGAAGCCCGACCTGTTCCTGCGTGCCGTGGCCACCGAGCAGTTCGGCGTCGACCTGCCACGCCAGTACGCCGTGGGCATGGTGTTCTTCAACCAGGATGGCGAAAAGGCCGAGATCGCCCGCGAGCACATGAATCGCGAGATCCTCGCCGAAGGCCTGCAACTGGTCGGCTGGCGCCCGGTGCCAATCGACACCAGCGTGCTGGGCCGCCTGGCCCTGGAGCGCCTGCCACGCATCGAGCAGGTGTTCATCGGTGGCGAAGGCCTCAGCGACCAGGAATTCGCAGTCAAGCTGTTCAGCGCCCGTCGCCGTTCGTCGGTGGCCAATGCCCAGGACACCGAGCACTACATCTGCAGCTTCTCGCACAAGACCATCATTTATAAGGGCCTGATGATGCCTGCCGACCTGGCAGCCTTCTATCCGGACCTGGGCGACGAGCGCCTGCAGACCGCGATCTGCGTGTTCCACCAGCGTTTCTCGACCAACACCATGCCCAAGTGGCCACTGGCCCAGCCGTTCCGCCTGCTGGCGCATAACGGCGAGATCAACACCATCACCGGCAACCGCAACTGGGCCCAGGCGCGGCGCACCAAGTTCGCCAACGACCTGATGGACCTGGAAGAACTCGGCCCGCTGGTCAACCGCGTCGGCTCCGACTCCTCGAGCATGGACAACATGCTCGAACTGATGGTCACCGGCGGCATCGACCTGTTCCGTGGCGTGCGCATGATCATTCCGCCCGCGTGGCAGAACGTCGACACCATGGACTCGGACCTGCGTGCCTTCTACGAATACAACTCCATGCACATGGAACCGTGGGACGGCCCGGCCGGGGTGGTGATGACCGAAGGTCGCCACGCGGTCTGCCTGCTCGACCGCAACGGCCTGCGCCCGGCGCGCTGGGTCATGACCAAGAACGGCTACATCACCCTGGCGTCGGAAATCGGCGTGTGGGACTACACCCCTGAAGACGTGATCGCCAAGGGCCGCGTAGGGCCTGGCCAGATTTTCGCCGTCGACACCGAGACCGGCCAGGTGCTGGACACCGACGCCATCGACAACCGCCTGAAATCGCGCCACCCGTACAAGCAATGGCTGCGCAAGAACGCCCTGCGCATCCAGGCGACCATGGAAGACAACGACCACGGTTCGGCCTTCTACAACCAGGACCAGCTCAAGCAGTACATGAAGATGTACCAGGTCACCTTCGAAGAGCGTGACCAGGTGCTGCGCCCGCTGGGCGAGCAGGGCCAGGAAGCGGTCGGCTCGATGGGTGACGACACGCCGATGGCCGTGCTGTCACGTCGTGTGCGCTCGCCTTACGATTACTTCCGCCAGCAGTTTGCGCAGGTTACCAACCCGCCGATCGACCCGCTGCGCGAAGCCATCGTCATGTCCCTGGAAATCTGCCTGGGCGCCGAGCGCAACATCTTCCAGGAATCGCCCGAGCACGCCTCGCGGGTGATCCTCAGCTCGCCGGTCATTTCCCCGGCCAAGTGGCGCTCGCTGATGAACCTGGACCGCCCGGGCTTCGAGCGCCAGATCATCGACCTGAACTATGACGAGAGCCTGGGGCTGGAAGCGGCGGTGCGCAACATCGCCGACCAGGCCGAAGAAGCCGTCCGCGCCGGCCGCACCCTGCTGGTACTGACCGACCGTCACATCGCCCCGGGCAAGCTGCCGGTCCACGCTTCGCTGGCCACCGGTGCCGTGCACCACCGCCTGACCGAGCAGGGCCTGCGCTGTGACAGCAACATCCTGGTCGAGACCGCCACCGCCCGCGACCCGCACCACTATGCGGTGCTGCTGGGCTTCGGTGCCTCGGCGATCTACCCGTTCCTGGCCTACGAAGTGCTGGGCGACCTGATCCGGACCGGTGAAGTGCTGGGCGACCTCTACGAGGTGTTCAAGAACTACCGCAAGGGCATCACCAAGGGCCTGCTCAAGATCCTGTCGAAGATGGGCATCTCGACTGTCGCCTCGTACCGTGGCGCGCAATTGTTCGAAGCCATCGGCCTGTCCGAGGAAGTCTGCAACCTCAGCTTCCGCGGTGTGCCGAGCCGCCTGAAAGGCGCACGCTTCATCGACCTGGAGTCCGACCAGAAGCTGCTGGCCACCGAAGCCTGGAGCGCGCGCAAGCCGATCCAGCAGGGCGGCCTGCTCAAGTTCGTCTACGGCGGCGAGTACCACGCCTACAACCCGGACGTGGTCAACACCCTGCAGGCCGCAGTGCAGCAGGGCAACTACGAGAAATTCAAGGAATACACGGCCCTGGTCGACAAGCGCCCGGTGTCGATGCTGCGCGATCTGCTCAAGGTCAAGACCCTGGAGCAACCGCTGAGCCTGGACGAAATCGAGCCGCTGGAGGCCATCCTCAAGCGCTTCGACTCGGCCGGCATCTCGCTGGGCGCCTTGTCGCCCGAGGCCCATGAAGCCCTGGCCGAAGCCATGAACCGCCTGGGGGCGCGTTCCAACTCCGGCGAAGGCGGCGAAGACCCGGCGCGCTACGGCACCATCCGCAGCTCCAAGATCAAGCAGATCGCCACCGGCCGCTTTGGCGTGACCCCCGAGTACCTGGTCAACGCCGACGTGCTGCAGATCAAGGTCGCCCAGGGCGCCAAGCCCGGTGAAGGCGGGCAGTTGCCAGGCGGCAAGGTCAACGGCCTGATCGCCAAGCTGCGCTATGCGGTGCCGGGCGTGACCCTGATCTCGCCCCCGCCGCACCACGACATCTACTCGATCGAAGACTTGTCGCAGCTGATTTTCGACCTCAAGCAGGTCAACCCGGCCGCCCTGGTCTCGGTCAAGCTGGTGGCCGAAGCCGGCGTGGGCACCATTGCGGCCGGCGTGGCCAAGGCCTATGCCGACCTGATCACCATTTCCGGCTATGACGGCGGCACCGGGGCTTCCCCGCTGACCTCGATCAAGTACGCCGGCTCCCCGTGGGAGCTGGGCCTGGCCGAAACTCACCAGACCCTGCGCGGCAACGACCTGCGCGGCAAGGTCAAGGTGCAGACCGACGGCGGCCTGAAAACCGGCCTGGACGTGATCAAGGCGGCCATTCTGGGCGCCGAGAGCTTCGGTTTCGGCACTGCGCCGATGATCGCCCTGGGCTGCAAGTACCTGCGCATCTGCCACCTGAACAACTGCGCCACCGGCGTGGCGACCCAGAACGACAAGCTGCGCAAGGATCACTACATCGGCACGGTCGACATGGTGATCAACTTCTTCACCTACATCGCTGAAGAAACCCGCGAGTGGCTGGCCCGCCTGGGCGTGCGTTCGCTGGAAGAGCTGATCGGTCGCACCGACCTGCTCGACATCCTGCCGGGCGAGACCGAGCGCCAGCAGCACCTGGACATGACGCCATTGCTGGGCAGCGATTACGTACCGGCCGACAAGCCACAGTTCAGCCTGGTGGACCGCAACCCACCGTTCGACAAGGGCCTGCTGGCCGAGAAAATGGTCGAG
This sequence comes from Pseudomonas sp. Leaf127, assembly GCF_001423155.1. Classification (NCBI taxonomy): domain Bacteria; kingdom Pseudomonadati; phylum Pseudomonadota; class Gammaproteobacteria; order Pseudomonadales; family Pseudomonadaceae; genus Pseudomonas; species Pseudomonas sp. Leaf127. Next base: position 611,707 of record NZ_LMOA01000023.1, read on the forward strand.
ATGGCCAAGCCGGCCATCGAGTCGCTCAGCGGCGGTGAATACGCGCTGAACATCTGCAACTGCGACCGCTCCATCGGTGCGCGCATTTCTGGTGAAATCGCCAAGCTGCACGGCAACCAAGGCATGAACAAGGCGCCGATCACCTTCCGCTTCAAGGGCACGGCCGGGCAGAGCTTCGGCGTCTGGAACGCCGGTGGCCTGAACATGTACCTCGAAGGCGACGCCAACGACTACGTGGGCAAGGGCATGACCGCCGGCAAGCTGGTAATCGTGCCGCCCAAGGGCAGCCCGTTCAAGAGCCAGGAAAGCGCGATCATCGGCAACACCTGCCTGTACGGCGCCACCGGTGGCAAGCTGTTCGCCGCCGGCACCGCCGGCGAGCGTTTTGCGGTGCGCAACTCCGGTGCCCACACCGTGGTTGAAGGCACGGGCGACCACTGCTGCGAATACATGACCGGCGGTTTCGTCTGCGTCCTGGGTCGCACCGGCTACAACTTCGGCTCGGGCATGACCGGGGGCTTCGCCTACGTGCTGGACCAGGACAACACTTTCGTTGACCGGGTCAACCACGAACTGGTCGAGATCCAGCGCATCAGCGGCGAAGCGATGGAGGCCTACCGCACCCATCTGCAGAGCGTGCTGAACGAGTACGTGGCCGAGACCGACAGCGAGTGGGGCCGCAACCTGGCCGAGAACCTGGACGACTACCTGCGCCGCTTCTGGCTGGTAAAACCCAAGGCCGCCAGCCTCAAGTCGCTGCTGTCCAGCACCCGCGCCAACCCACAATAAGCAGCTCTAAGCTGCAAGCTTGAAGCTACAGGCTTGCAGCCGATTGCACTTGATTAGAACGTGATTCTTGCAGCTCCAGGCCCATCGCTTGAAGCTGCCCTGAGGGGCAAAAAATGGCTGAACGTCTGAGTAACGACTTCCAGTTCCTTGATGTCGGACGTAAAGATCCGAAGAAGAAGCTGCTGCGTCAGCGCAAGAAAGAGTTCGTGGAAATCTACGAACCCTTCAAGCCCCAGCAGTCCGTCGACCAGGCCCACCGCTGCCTGGGTTGCGGCAACCCGTATTGCGAATGGAAGTGCCCGGTGCACAACTTCATTCCCAACTGGCTCAAGCTGGTCTCCGAAGGCAACATCCTGGCCGCCGCCGAGCTGTCGCACCAGACCAACACCCTGCCGGAAGTCTGCGGCCGCGTCTGCCCGCAAGACCGCCTGTGCGAGGGTGCCTGCACCCTGAACGACGGTTTTGGCGCGGTGACCATCGGTTCGGTCGAGAAGTACATCACCGACACCGCTTTCGCCATGGGCTGGCGTCCGGACATGTCGCGCGTGGTGCCCACCGGCAAACGCGTGGCCATCATCGGTGCGGGCCCGGCGGGCCTGGGCTGCGCTGACGTGCTGGTGCGCAGCGGCGTGACCCCGGTGGTGTTCGACAAGAACCCGGAAATCGGTGGCCTGCTGACCTTCGGCATCCCTGAGTTCAAGCTGGAAAAGAGCGTGCTCAGCCATCGCCGTGAAGTGTTCACCGGCATGGGCATCGAGTTCCGCCTCAACACCGAAGTCGGCAAGGACGTCACAGTTGACCAGTTGCTGGCCGAATACGACGCCGTGTTCATGGGCATGGGCACCTACACCTACATGAAGGGCGGCTTTGCCGGCGAAGACCTGCCGGGCGTGTATGACGCGCTGGATTTCCTGATCGCCAACGTCAACCGCAACCTGGGCTTTGAAAAGGCCCCGGAAGACTTCATCGACATGAAGGGCAAGAAGGTTGTGGTCCTGGGCGGCGGCGACACCGCGATGGACTGCAACCGCACCTCGATTCGCCAGGGCGCCAAGGCGGTGACCTGTGCCTATCGCCGTGACGAAGAGAACATGCCCGGCTCGCGCAAGGAAGTGAAGAACGCCAAGGAAGAGGGCGTGAAGTTCCTCTACAACCGCCAGCCGATCGCCATTGTCGGCGAGGACAAGGTCGAAGGCGTCAAGGTGGTCGAAACCCGCCTGGGCGAGCCTGATGCCCGTGGCCGTCGCAGCCCCGAGCCGATCCCCGGTTCCGAAGAGATCATCCCGGCCGACGCCGTGGTCATCGCGTTCGGCTTCCGCCCGAGCCCGGCGCCGTGGTTCGAGCAGTTCCAGATCCAGACCGACAGCCAGGGCCGCGTCGTGGCCCCGGAGCAGGGCCAGTTCAAGCACCAGACCAGCAACCCGAAGATCTTCGCCGGTGGCGACATGGTGCGCGGTTCGGACCTGGTGGTGACGGCGATCTTCGAAGGCCGCAACGCCGCCGAAGGGATCCTGGACTACCTGGGCCTGTAAGCGGACGACGCGGTTGTCCGGTGTCTCACTGCGACAAAACGCCACGATAGACAAAAGGCATGGCTCTCGCCGTGCCTTTTGCGTCCCGCTCTGAGAAAATGCCGGCACTTTTATCGCGGATGCCGACATGACTGCCCTGAAGAACGACCGTTTCCTTCGTGCCCTGCTCAAGCAACCCGTGGATGTGACCCCGGTCTGGATGATGCGCCAGGCCGGCCGCTACCTGCCGGAGTACCGCGCCAGCCGCGCCAGGGCCGGCGACTTCATGAGCCTGTGCATGAACCCTGCGTTCGCCTGCGAAGTCACCCTGCAACCGCTGGAACGCTACCCGCTGGACGCGGCGATCCTGTTCTCCGACATCCTGACCATCCCCGATGCCATGGGCCTGGGCCTGTATTTCGAGACCGGCGAAGGCCCGCGCTTCAAGAAGACCGTCAGCACCCTGGCCGACATCGAGGCCCTGCCGATTCCCGATGCGCACCAGGACCTGGGCTACGTGATGGACGCGGTCAGCACCATCCGCCGCGAACTCAATGGCCGTGTGCCGCTGATCGGCTTTTCCGGCAGCCCGTGGACACTGGCGACCTACATGGTCGAAGGCGGTTCTTCCAAGGACTTCCGCAAGTCCAAGGCCATGCTCTACGACAACCCGCAGGCCATGCACCTGCTGCTCGACAAGCTGGCCCAGTCGGTCACCGCCTACCTCAACGGCCAGATCCGCGCCGGCGCCCAGGCCGTGCAGATTTTCGACAGCTGGGGCGGCAGCCTGTCGTCGGCGGCCTACCAGGAATTCTCCCTGGCCTACATGCGCAAGATCGTCAGCGGCCTGATCCGCGAGCACGACGGTCGCCAGGTGCCGGTCATCCTGTTCACCAAGGGCGGCGGCCTGTGGCTGGAAAGCATCGCCGACGCCGGTGCCGACGCCCTGGGCCTGGACTGGACCTGCGACATCGGCCAGGCCCGCGCCCGGGTCGGCGACAAGGTCGCGCTGCAAGGCAACATGGACCCCACCGTGCTCTACGCCAACCCGACGGCCATTCGCCAGGAAGTGGCACGCATCCTGGCCAGCTATGGCCACGGCACCGGCCACGTGTTCAACCTCGGCCACGGCATCACCCCGGAAGTGGACCCGGCCAACGCCGGTGCCTTCATCGAAGCGGTGCACGAACTGTCGGCGCAATACCACGGCTGATCAGCGACCGATCCTGTAAAAACGCCCGGCTTTTGCCGGGCGTTTTTGTCTGCGTCATGGCCGTCCTGGCGTCAGGGCTTTCAGGATTGGGCACCGCCCAACGGCTGCAACCGCGCCAGCCGCAATGCCACGACCAGTGCCGCGAGCAACAGCAAGCCGATGAACAACCCGATGCCGTTCCACCCGGCGTAGTGCCAGAACACCCCGCCGCCGGTGCCGGCCACGCTGGAGCCGGCGTAGTAGCAGAACAGGTACAGCGAGGCGGCCTGGCCGCGGGCGCGGGTGGCGCGGCGGCCGACCCAGCTGCTGGCCACCGAGTGGGCGCCGAAAAAGCCGAAGGTGAAGATCAGCACGCCGACGATCACCACCGCCAGCGGCTCGAACAGGGTCAGGCCCAGGCCGGCCAGCATCAGCACGATGACCGCCCACAGCACCTTGCGCCGACCCAGGGTATCGGCCAGGGCGCCGATCTTCGCCGAGCTGTAGATGCCCGACAGGTAGACCACCGAAAACAGCCCGACCACGGCCTGGCTGAGGTGGTAGGGCGCTTCCAGGAAGCGGTAGGCGATGTAGTTGAACAAGGTCACCGAGGCGCCCATGATCAGGAAACCCACCAGAAACAACAGCGGCAGGCCGGTGTCGCGAAACTGCACGACAAAGCCTTCGAGCAGGCTGCGCGGGTGCAGCGAGCGCGGGCGGAAGTTGCGCGACTCAGGCAGCAGGCGCCAGAACGCCGCCGCCGCCATCAGCGCCAGGCCACCGATGATCAGCAGGGCGACGTGCCAGTTCACGTAGTCGATCAACACCCCCAGGATCAACCGCCCGGACATGCCACCCACCGCGCTGCCGGCAATGTACAGGCCCATCGCCAGCCCGAGGTGCGTGGGGTGGATTTCTTCGCTCAGGTAGGTCATCGCCACCGCCGCCAGGCCGCTCAATGACAGGCCGACCAGGGCGCGGGTCACCAGCAGGGTGTCCCAGCTGGGCATCAGCGCGCTGGCCAGGGTGGCCACGGCCGCGCACAGCAGCGCCAGCACCATCACCGACTTGCGCCCCAAGCGGTCGGAGATGGGTCCGGTGATCAGCAGGCCAAAGGCGAGCATGACGGTCGAGATCGACAGCACCAGGCTGGTCTGGGTCGGGCTGATCGCGAACTCCTGCGACAACCTCGGCATCATCGGCTGCACGCAATACAGCAGGGCAAAGGTGGCAAAGCCGCCGGCAAACATCGCCAGCACCGTGCGTTTGAACGCCGCTGTGCCCTTTTCGATATAGGTCGTGGGCTCGGCAACGCTTGCCGGTGTGGCATGCGGTACAGATTGGGTTGAGAGCGGCGCGGGAGCAGGTTTCACGATGGACCTCGGGGTGCGACAAACTGGCATGCAAAAAAGCATATAGCCCGCTAATCATTCCATCCAATATATTGTTCGACCTGTTTGATAGTTTTTACGACTCAATTAGAGGTTCCATGGAACTGCGTCATCTGCGTTACTTCATTGCCGTGGCCGAAGAGTTGCATTTCGGCCGTGCCGCCCAGGCCCTGGGCATTTCTCAGCCGCCCTTGAGCCAGCAGATCCAGGCGCTGGAGCAGGAACTGGGGGCCCGGCTGTTCGAACGCACCAACCGCCGGGTCGAGTTGAGCGAGGCCGGCCGGCTGTTTCTCGACGAGGCCCGCCTGGTAATGGCACAGGTCGACAAGGCCGCCGATGTGGCGCGGCGTGCGCAGTTGGGCGAAATAGGTGAACTGAAGATCGGCTTTACCGCCTCGGCGCCGTTCATTTCCAGTATTCCCAAGGCGATTTTCAACTTCCGCCAGGCGTACCCGGCGGTGCACCTGTCGTTGCAGGAAATGATCAGCCAGGACGTGGTCGAGCAGCTTGAACACGGCCGCCTGCATGTGGGCATCATGCGTCCGCTGCCATTGCCGGACACGCTGCTGGCCATCGAGATCCTGCGCGACCCGCTGGTGGCGTTCCTGCGTGCCGACCATCCGCTGGTGGTGCGCGGCGAGCATGGCGTGTACATGGCGGAACTGGCGCTTGAACCCTTCGTGTTCTTCCCGCGCACCTATGGCAGCGGCTTGTATGCCCAGGTGATGGGTCTGGCACGGGCGGCGGGTTACAACCCGTTGGTGACCCAGGAAGCAGGGGAGCCGATGACCATCATCGGCCTGGTGGCGGCGGGGCTGGGGGTGACCATATTGCCGGCGTCCTACCAGCGGGTGCGGATCGAAGGCGTGGCCTTCCGCCCCCTGCTCGACCCCGGCGCCACCAGCCCGATCTGGCTGGTGCAGCGCAAGGACGAACAATCACCGATGGCCCGGGCTTTCGCCGCCCTGGCCACCGTTCGCCCGAACACCCTATAGGCAATCACCTGCGGTCTTGGCGCGTGTAGGAGCGCGCTTGCCCGCGACCGAGTGCGYAGCGCTCGCAAAATCKCGGAAACGCTGCAATTTACGACTTTAAATCTGCAAAACGCTGCAAATTTACGACTGCTGGCGCAGCCGGTCGCGGGCAGAGCGCGCTCCTACAACACCAGTTGCAAACAGGTACGGCGGGTGTCAACGGCGTGATGGCGTTTCCACGGAAGGCCTCAATTCACCTTGCTGAGGTCGCCCTTGAGTGCTACGCCGGCAATGATCGCGCCCACGTGGCATTCGAAGTTCACCGGGTCCTTGCGCTCGATCTTCTTGTAGTAGCTGGCGATATTGGTCACCGCATTGGCCCCGGCGCCCTTGGCGGCTTCGTTCAGTTGCAGGATGGCCGATTGCAGCACCCATTCGCAGGCTTCGGGGTCGGTCTTGTTGAAGGCATTGGTCTTCTTGTTGGTAACGGCATTGGCGCTCAGCACCGTGACCTTGCCGCGTGGCTGCACACCGGCCAGGTAGAACCTGACGCTGCCGTCCAGCTTGCCTTCCTGGGTCATCTGCTGGACGACCTTGTCGAAGGGCAGCAGCATCATGGTGTCACGTGCCTGGCTGACGGCTGGCAAAACGCTCAATGCGATGGCAGCGCCTGCGATCCAGGATTTCATGTGCATGGTTCATCTCCTTGAAAATGGGCTTCAGGCCCAGCGACGGAAAATCAACGACGTGTTGACCCCGCCAAAAGCGAAATTGTTGTTCATCACGTATTCGTGGCTCATGACCCGTGGCGCGCCGCTCAGGTAATCCAGCGCACCGCACTGCGGGTCGACCGTCTGCAGGTTCAGCGTGTGAATGTAGCGGTCGCGGTTGAGCATTTCGATGCTGAACCACGACTCAAGTGCCCCACAGGCCCCCAATGTATGGCCCAGAAAGCTTTTCTGTGAACTGATCGGCATGCGCGGGCCGAACAGTTCGCTGGTTGCCAGGGTCTCGGCGATGTCGCCCTGTTCGGTGGCGGTGCCGTGGCCGTTGACGTAGCCGATCGCCTCGGGCGGCAGGCCGGCATCCTGCAGGGCCAGCTCCATGGCGCGGCGCATGGTCACCTGCTCGGGACGGGTGCTGTGGGCGCCGTCGGCGTTGCTGCCAAAGCCGACGATCTCGGCATGGATGTGTGCGCCACGGGCCAGGGCGTGTTCGAGTTCTTCAAGCACCAGCATGCCGGCGCCTTCGCCGATCACAAGGCCATCGCGGCCGGCGTCGTAGGGGCTGGGGCTGGTGTGCGGTGCGTCGTTTTTCAGGCTGGTGGCATACAGCGCGTCAAAGACCATGGCCTCGGTCGGGCACAACTCTTCGGCGCCGCCGGCCAGCATCAGGGGCAGGCGACCGAACTTGATCGACTCGTAGGCATAGCCGATGCCCTGGCTGCCGCTGGTGCAGGCGCTGGACGTCGGGATCAGGCGCCCGGTCAGGCCGAAGAAAATGCTGATATTGGCCGCGGTGGTGTGCGGCATCATGCGCACATACGAATTGGCATTGAGGCCCTCGGCCACCGAGTTGAGCAGCATGTTGCCGAACGCCTTGATGTCCTCGGTACTGCCGGTGGACGAGCCGCAGGCGGTGCCCATGCGCCCGTCGCGGATGATCGGGTCACCCAGCAGCCCGGCATCGCGCAGGGCCTGCTCGGAAGCCGCCACGGCCATGCGTGACACCCGGCCCATGCTGCGCAACTGCTTGCGCGTCCAGTGCCCGGGCACGGCGAAATCATCCACGGGGCCGGCCAGGCGGGTGTTGAGTTCGCCGAAGCGGTCCCATTCGCTCATGTAGCGGATGCCACTGCGGCTGGCGCTGAAACTGGCCTCGATGCTGGTCCAGTCGCTGCCCAGGGAGGTGATACCGGCCATGCCGGTGACGACCACGCGTTTCATCAGCACAACCCCCCATTGACGGCCAGGACCTGGCGGGTGATGTAGGCGGCTTCGGCCGACATCAGGAAATTCACCGCGCCGGCGACTTCTTCCGGGGTGCCCATGCGCTGTGCCGGGATCATCTTCATCAGTTCTTCCACCGGCACGTTCTCGTCGAGCATCGCCGTGTCGATCAATCCCGGGGCCACGCAGTTGACCGTGATCCTGCGCTTGGCCAGCTCGATGGCCAGGGCCTTGGCCGCGCCGATCAGGCCGGCCTTGGAGGCGCTGTAGTTGACCTGACCACGGTTGCCGATCAGCCCCGACACCGAAGTGATGCAGACAATGCGCCCGGCTGCGCGGCGGCGGATCATCGGCATGGTCAGCGGATGCAGCACGTTATAGAAACCGTCCAGGTTGGTGCGCAGTACCGTGTCCCAGTCGTCTTCGCTGAGCGCCGGAAAGGCGCCGTCGCGGGTCAGCCCGGCATTGAGCACCACACCGTAATAGGCGCCGTGGGCCTCGACGTCCTGTTCCAGCGCCGTGCGACACGCTTCTCGATCAGACACATCGAATTGCAGCACCCGGGCCTGGCGGCCCAGGGCGAGTATTTCGGCCTGCACGGCGTCGGCGTCCTGCCGGCCGCTGCGGCAGTGCAGGACCAGGTCAAAGCCGGCCTGCGCCAGGCGCAGGGCGATGGCCCGGCCGATGCCACGGCTGGAGCCGGTGACCAGGATCGATTCAGTCATGTGCGGCGTCCTCATTCAGATAATCGGCGGCGTTGGGCGGGCAATACACGCTCAGGCGGGCAAAGGCCTCAAGGTCCGGGCCGCTGAGGCGGCACTCGAACACCCCCATGCCGTTGTCGTCCTGCAAGGTGCGCAGGGCGTGGAGTGTCAGTTCACTGCCGGCCGGAAAGTGATCGACCGTGCATTCGTATTTGCGCGTACCGAGCAGAAAGCCCAGTTGCACCGGTTCGCCGCGCTGGCGCGCCTGGCAGCCGGCAAAGGCGGCCACGCTCTGGGCCATCAGCTCGATGCCGACCCAAGCCGGCAGGTGGCCGTCGGCGGTATTGAGCAGGCCATCGGCGCGCACGGTCACGCGGGTCTGGATACTGTCGTCATCGAAGGCCAGCACCTGATCGATCAGGATCATGTCGGCCGCGTGGGGCAGGAGTTCGGCAACCGGCCAGGCGATCATGCGGCGTCTCCGATAATCAGGCTGATGTTATTGCCACCGAAGGCAAACGAGTTGCTCATCAGGCGGCGCGGGGTGGCAACGGGCAGGCGGGCCTGCGGCCCGGCCCAGTGCAGGGCGGGCAGCTGCGGGTCGGCCTGACCGTCCCAGATATGCGGCGGCAAAGCGCCGTCCGGGTTGTCGGCGCTCAGGCTCAGCCAGCAGAAGGCCGCCTCCAGTGCCCCGGCGGCGCCCAAGGTGTGGCCGCTCAACGGCTTGGTGGATGAGCAGGGCACACCGTGCGGGAACAACGCCTGCACCGCCAGGCTTTCCATGGCGTCGTTGTGCTGGGTGGCGGTGCCGTGCAGGTTCAGGTAATCGATCTGGCCAGCGTTGAGGCCGGCGCTGTCCAGGGCCCGTTGCATGGCTTCGCGGGCGCCACGGCCGCTGGGTTCGGGGGCGGAAATATGGTGCGCATCGCTGCTGGCGCCGGCGCCCAGCAAGGCAATCGAGTGGCTGGCGCTCGGCTCGCGGGTCATCAGGAACACCACGGCGGCTTCACCGATATTGATGCCGTCGCGGTTGACCGAGAACGGGTTGCAACGCTGCCCGGAGACCGCCTCAAGGGCATTGAAGCCATTGAGCGTCAGCTTGCACAGGCTGTCGACGCCGCCGCACAGCACCGCATCGCACAGGCCCAGGTCCAGGGCGCGGCGGGCGCTGAGCAAGGCCCGGGCGCTGGAGGTGCAGGCCGTGGAGATCACGTAGGCGGGGCCACTGAGGTCCAGCCATTGCGCCAGGAAGCTGGCCGGTGCGCCGAGTTCCTGCTGGCGGTAGTCGTAATGCGCCGGGAAGCTCTGGTCACGCAGCCAGGTGCCCATGCTGCGGCTGGCTTCGTCGATGCCCGAGGTGCTGGTGCCCAGAATGACGCCGACACGCCCGGCGCCGTAGCGCGTGATGGCGGTGCGAACCGGCGCTTCGATCTGCAAGGCCGCGGCCAGCAACAGCTGGTTATTGCGGCTTTGCGCGCCCAGCGCTTCAGGCATCGGCGGCAGGTCACAATGGATGGCGCCGACCGGCAACGGCTGCCCGGTGACCCAGTCACCTTGCACCTGCATGCCGCTACAGTCGCCGGCAAACAGCTTGCGCGCCACCTCGGCGCAGTCATTGCCCAGCGCGCAGACCAGGCCCAGGTCATTGAGGTAGGCGGTCATGGCGTGTTTCCGTCGTTCAAGGGGGTGATGTGATAGCGCAGGCCCTGGGCCAGGCTCAGGGTAAACACCCGTGGCGAGCGGTAATCGACGACCCAGCGCCCGTCCAGGCGTCGCTGCATGCCCTGGCGGCTGGCGGCCGGGTAGCGGGCGGCCAGTTCGCGGTCGGGGGTCAGGGCGAACAACAGCGCCGCGAACAGCTCACGGGCCTCGGCATTGGGCGGCAACAGCCCGTCGGCTTGCCACTGGCCATCGACCAGGCGCTGACGGGCCTGCGGGATACCCAGCGGGTCCATCATCGACCAGCGCAGTGCGGTGCCTTCCTGCTGCACGATCAACAGCCAGTCCTGCTGCTCGGCGGCCAGCTCGCGCTGCACATGCCATTGCTGCGGCAGCGCCAGGGTCGGCAGGCCTTCGGGCAACGGCGCCTGGCGGGCGCAACCGGCCAGCAGCAACAGGCTCAGCCATACAAGGCGCATCATGCGGCGCCTCGCGTCAGCGGTTTGCGCGCCACCACGTTGACCAGGGTTTCTTCACGCTGGCCAAAGGGCTTGGGCTTGCGCAGTTTCAGGCGCTCCAGCAGGCCGAAGTCCTGGCTGCGGCTCCACCACAGGTACGGGTAGGAGACGTTGGCCGGTCCGAACTGCAAGCCCTGGGTGCGCAGCATATCCAGGTACTGCGCCGCGCTTTTCTGCACATGCATGGGATGGCGGAACAGCCAGCGGATCACCCAGGTGTCGATATAGGCCTCGGTGGACTCGGCAAACAGCAAATAACCACCGGGCTTGAGCACCCGGTAGAACTCGGCCAGGGCCTGTTCCTGCTCCACCAGATGGTGAAAGGTCTGGTGGCAGAACAGCAAGTCGACGCTGGCATCGGGGAGGTTCAGGGACGCGCAGTCGCTGCCGATCAACTCCACCTGCAAGCCCAGGCGCTCGGCCTCTTCACGGCTCTGCGTCAGGCTGTGCGGGTCGGCATCGACGCCGATGATCCGGGCCGGCTTGAACACCTCATTCAGGTAACGAAACGATTTACCCTGGCCGCAGCCGGCATCGAGCAATACCGCGTTGGCCGGCAGGGGCTCACTGAACAGCCCGCGCAAATCATGAATGGCCACGCGCAGCACCCGGTACTGCCAGGTGTGGCTGCGCAGGAACCACAGGCCGAAGCGGGTTTCCTCGACGTAGCTGTCGCTCAGGAACGGCCCGTTCATGCCACCGGGCTCGCGCAGATTTCAGCCAGCATGCGCAGGCGGCGCTTGGGCTCGTTGACGAACGGGTTGCGCACATCCCAGGCGTAGCCGGCCAGGATCGAGCAGATCATGGCGCGAATGTCCGGTTGCGCGTCCTTGTAGAAGATCACGTCCTGGAAGCTGCTGTCGTACCAGCCTTCGACATAGGCGCGGAAGGTGTCGACGCCACGCTTGAGCGGCACGGCAAAATCAGCCTCCCAGTCCACGGTCTCGCCGCGCAACTGCCGGTCGAGCAGGCCGGCGGCCATGCTTGCCGAGCGCATGGCGATGGTCACGCCCGAGGAAAACACCGGGTCCAGGAACTCGGCGGCATTGCCCAGCAGCGCAAAGCCCGGGCCGTGCAGGGATTTGACGTTGGCCGCGTAGCCGCCGATGGTGCGCGCCGGGGTGTCCCACACGGCGTGTTGCAGCACCTTGGCCAGGCTCGGGGTCTCGGCGACGAAGGCTTGCAGGCAGGCGTCCAGATCCTCGGGCTTGCCTTCGAAACGCGCGGCGCTGGCGACCACGCCGATCGAGCAACGGCCGTTGCTGAACGGGATCGACCAGAACCACACGTCGCGGTACTCGGGATGAATCGTGACCAGAATCTTGTTGCGATCAAACGGCGGGCTCTGGATGTGATCTTCGATGTGGGTGAACACCGCCTGGCGCAGCGGGAAGTCCGACGGTGCCTCAAGGTCCAGCAGGCGCGGCAGCACCCGGCCATAACCGCTGGCATCGAGCACGAAGCCGGCCTGCACCTGATACTCGCTGCCGTCTTCGCGGCGCACGACCAGGTGCGGTTGTACGGCGTCGAAGTCGACGCTGACGATCTCATGCCGGTAGCGGATCTCGACGCCCTGCAAGGCGGCCTGGTCGGCCAGCAACTGGTCGAAGCTGGCGCGCTGCACCTGGAAGGTGGTGGGCTTGCCCTGGGTGAAGGTGTCGCCGAAATCGAAGTCGCTGTACTGCTCGCCGAAGGCAAAGGCGGCGCCGTTCTTCAACTGAAAGCCCGCCGCCTGCACCGCCTCGAGCATGCCGGCTTCCTCGACGAAGTCCAGGCAGTGGGCCAGCAGGCTTTCGCCGATGGAAAAGCGCGGGAAGGCCTGGCGCTCAAGCACCAGCACGTCATGGCCGCGGCGCTTGAGCAGGGCGGCGGCAATCGCGCCGGCAGGGCCGGCGCCGATGACCACGACCGCGCGATGTTCCTTATCAGTGATTGGCACAGGAGTTCCTTACCGGTTGTTCGGTAGCAGTGACGAATGAAAGAGGCTTGCGACCCAGCCCGACCAGGGCCGGCATCAGGGTCGCCAGCAGGCTCATCAGCATCAGCGCCAGGTACAGCGCGCTGCCGATCAGTTGCTGTTGCAGCAGCAGGTTGAGAAACACGATCTCGCTCAGCCCGCGAATATTGAGCAGCACGCTTTCGCGCCAGCGGCTGGCACCGGGAAACGACGGCGGCGCCCAGCACAGGCCCAGCCAGTTGCCCAGCAGCTTGGCGCCGATCGGCACGGCGATCAGCGCCGCCACCTGCCAGGCGCTCAGCTCGCCCAGGGCGGTGTGCAGGTTGATCTGCACCAGGCCGAAGGTCAGCAGCAGCGGCACGGCCAGGTGATTCTGCAGCGCGCTCAGCACCTGTGGCTTGATCGGCAGCACCCAGGCCTGCTTGAGCCGCGCCATGCACAGCAGATAGCCGATGCCGAAGATCAGCGCATTGAGCCGGTAATGCTCGGCCACCACCAGCAAGGCAAAGAAACCCAGGCTGTAGACCAGCGGCTGGCGGATGCCCAGCCCCCGCAGCAGCAAAGGGACGCAGGCCATCAGCAGCGGCCACAACAGGCTGCTGAGGTGCAGGCTGCCCTGGGCCAGGGCGAACAGGCTCCAGCAGGTCAGGTCGATGAGAATCGCCGCCTGCACCAGCCGGTGCGTGGCCGCCAGCGGGTAGCCGATGTGCTTGAGGTACAGGTACAGCACCGGAATGGCGGTGATCGCAAACACCAGCCCCACGGCCAGGTCGCTGAGCCAGGACTGCGCCGGCAGCAGCCAAACGGCGCAGGCCAGGCCTGCGGCAAAGGGCACCAGAAAGCTGGGCACGGCAATCTTCAGGCTCTGGCGGTCCAGGCGCACCTCGATCACATCGCTGAGGATATGCCCCAGCACCAGCGCGAAGGCCAGGCTGTACAGGGTCTTGAGCCAGACCGGTGCGATCAGTTGCGCGCCACTGAGCTGCCAGTGCGGCTCGATCCACAGCAGCATCAACAGCGGCACGCCGAGGGTGGCCAGCAGCAACTGGCTGACGATGGGAATCAGCCCCACGCGGTGGCCAAGCCAGGTGGCGGCGGCAAAGGCCGGCAGGGCCATGAGCCAGAACAGCACGATCATCATGGATGCTTCTCCACGGCCTGGCGTGCGCTGGCCCACGGTGCCAGCACAAAGCTGAACACCAGCCCCAGGCTCACCGACAGACCGAAATTGCTGATGGCCGGGGTCTGCGACAGCGCCAGCAGGCCGAACGACAGCCAAGTGGTGATGGCCGCCAGCAAGGTGCCGAGCAGACTGACCGCCGCCCCGCCGACCTGCTCGCGCATCAGTATGGCGTAGTCGACGCTGATGGCGGTCACCAGCAACAGGCCGAACAGGCTGAACAGGGTCAGTGGCTGGCCCAGCCAGCCCAGGCTGGCCAGGCTGCACAGCGCGGCGAGCAACGGCAGGGTGACGATGCGCAGTGCACCGCCCAGGCCGAAGGGCGCGATCAGCAGCACCACGATCAGCCCGCACGACAGCAGCTTGAGTTCGGCGGCGCTGATTTGCGTCTGGGCGAACACGCCATTGAGCGCGCCCAGCCGGTCGACCAGGTTCACACCCGGCAGGCCCTCGGCCTGGGCGTGCAGCATGGCGGGGTTGCCCAGCCCTTGCAGGCTGACGATGGCGGCCACACCGTCATCGGTATGCCCCAGCCACAAGGTGCGCCAGGGTTCGCTGACCGGTCCTGCCAGGGCCTGATCGATGGTCTGCTCGGGCAGCGCCTGCAACTGGCGCAGTTCGTTGTGCAAGGCGTCGGCCGTGACGCCCAGCGCCAGCAGCGGTTGCCAGTACTCAGGCAGGCGGCCCAGTGCGGTGCGCAGCGCTTGTTGATCTGCCGGGGCCGCCAGCAATTGATTGAGGGCCATGTAACCGCGCAGCGAATGCTCGCTGACCAGCCCGTCGAGGCGTTGGGTCAGGGCGTCCTGGCGCGCCAGCAGTTGCTGTTCATCGGCTGCGCGCACCAGAAAGAACTGGCTGGTCGGCTGGAAGCCGGTGATGCGGGCAATGGCCTGGGCTTCATCGGTCAGGGCCTGGGGGGCCGAGACCCACTGGCGAATGTCGTTGTGGGTGGTCAACTGCCACAGGCCAGTGGCGCAGAACACCAGCAGCAGGGCCAGCAACAGCGGCGTACCGGTCCTGGCCAGCAGCGCTTCGCGCCCGTCCAGCAGGCGTTGGGCCAATTGCAGCGGCCACTGCGCCGGGCGCAGTTCGACCCTGGCGAGCAGCGCCGGCAACAGGCACACCGCCGCCAGCCACGCACCGAACAGCCCGGCGGCGGAGAACACCGCGATCTGGGTCAGGGCCGGGAACGGCGTCCAGGCCAGGGCCAGGTAGCCGATGCAACTGGTGATCAGGCTCAGGGTCAGGCCCGGCAGGGTCAGGCGCAAGGCCGGCCAACTGCGCCAGGGGTTCAGCGTCCAGCTTTTGGATAAATAATGCAGCGGGTAATCCACCGCCACGCCGATCAGGCTCGACCCCAGCACCAGCGTCATCACATGCATCTTGCCAAACAGCGCCACACAGGCCACTGCACCAAACAGCATGCCCACCAGCACCGGCACAAAGGCCAGCAGCACCCGCCAGCGGCGGAAGGCCAGCAGCAACAGCAGCAAAATGCCCAGCGTGGCACCGCCGCCGACCCAGGTGATTTCCTGGCTGGCCTGGTGCTGGCCGGCGGCGGCGTACAGCAGGCCGCTGGCGGCCAGCAGCCGGCCGCCGTCCTGGGCCGCTTGCGTGCGCGCCTCGGCCAGCAGGGCGGCGACCTGGGTCGGCAGCTGCATGTCGAAGGCATCGTTGCCGGTCTGCACGCGCAGCAGCACCCAGTACAGTCCATCGGCCTGGGCCACCAGCGCGCCGCTGGCCAGGTCCGGTTCCACCGCGCCGCCACGGGGCAGTGCGTTCTGGATGCGCCCGGTCAGGCCCAGCCAGTCGTCCTGGCCGGGCACCAGGCTGAAGCCGGTAAAAGGGTCGAACAGGTTCTGCACGCGCTGCTCGATAAACGCCTGGGGCTGTTCGATCAACTGCTGGCGGTCGGCCGCCGGCAGCATCGCCAGCCGGCCTTGCAGCAGTTGCGTACGCAAGGCCGGCAGGTCGGCCTGCAGGTTCCATTGCACCTTGGCGAACAACCCGCTGGCCTGCCATTGCCCGGCCAGGCGCTGGGTCAGGGCAATCGCCTGCTGGCGCTCGGCATGGCCGACCAGCACCAGCATTTCGCGGTTCAGCGGCGCCTGCATGCGCTGTTCGGCGCGCAGCTCCAGCGGGTCAGGACGGCTGCCGGGCACCAGTTCCATGAGGTTGGCCGACAGCGGCGGGCCGTCACGCCATTGCCAGCCGGCCAGCGCCACCACGGCGAGCAGGATCAGCAGGAACAGGCGCGGCAGGCGGCGCTCAGGATTTGAAATCATTGCGCCGCGCATCGCTGAGCGCAGGTGCGCTGTGGCTGTCGATCAGGTTCAGCACGGTGCGGTCGCCCTGGGTTTCCAGCAGCTCGATGCGGTGCACCAGCTCGCCGCCGTCGATATTGATCTGGCGAAACACCTGTTGCAGCAGCAGCGAACGCGGGATCAGGGTCAGCTTCCAGGCTTGAGCGTCGCCGCTCAGTTGCAGCTCGAAATCGCGTTGCAACCCGCTGCTGTCGCCTTGCAGCACGGCCAGGAACAGACGGTTCTGCTCGGCACCGGCACTCTTGCCCGGCAGCAACTGCCAGGTCTGCCCTTGACGGCGGGCAATGCCGGCCTGGTCGATGCGGTAGTCCTGCTTGAGCGGCGTTTCCAGCAGCCACAGCAGGCCGAAGTCCCGGGCCAGTACGAAGTTGCCGGTGCTGACCAGCGGCTGGGGCAGGGCGCGCAGGTGTTTCTCCTGGCTGAAACGGCCCTCGACCACGGCGGGCTTGCCCAACTGGGCGCTGAGTTGTTGCAAGTCAAAGGCGTGCGCCAGTGACGAGGCGCACAGCAAGGCCAGGCTGAATAGCAGACGCTGCATGGCTGTCCTCATGGCAAGGCCCTCTGCACGGCATCGATGAACACCTTGGGCGAGGCCAGTTGCATCTCGCGGGTGGCGACATCGACGGCCACCTGCACGGTGCTGGCGCGGGTCATGCGTTCGCCGGTCACCGCGTCGCTGATCAGGTAGTTGATCTTCAGGCGGTTTTCCCATTCCACCAGGCTGGCGCGCACCGTCAGCTTCTGGCCGAACACCGCCGCCCGCACATAGCGCAGTTGCAGGTCGATCACCGGCCAGCCGTAGCCCGACTCAAGCATCTGCATGTAGTTGTGGTCGATGTGGTCCAGCAGCGCGCAGCGCGCCACTTCGAGGTATTTGACGTAGTGGCCGTGCCAGACGATGTTCATCATGTCGACATCGAAAAACGGCACCACCACGTCGGTGTCGACGTCGATCAGTCCTTTAATGCGCATGCAGCCTCCAGTGGCGTTCGGCAATGCGTTGCAGGCACAGGCGCAGTTCGCCTTCCAGGCCGCGATCATCGATGACCGGCGGGAAATCCTCGGCCAGTTGTGTGTGCATGGCGGCCAGCGCCGGCGGCAGCGGACGCGCATCGGCTTGCCGGCTGCGCAGCCACAGGCCCTGGTTGGCGGCGATCAGGGTGGCGGCGGCGACCTGCTCGGTCAGCTCCAGCACACGGATCGCATCGCGGGCGGCGATGGTGCCCATGCTCACCTTGTCCTGGTTGTGGCATTCGGTGGAGCGCGAGAACACACTGGCCGGCATGGTGTTTTTCAGGGCTTCGGCGGTCCAGGCGCTGGCACCGATCTGCACCGCCTTGAAACCGTGGTTGATCATTGCCCGCTCGGCGCTGGCGCCGGACAGGTTGCTCGGCAGGCCGTGGTTGTAGCGCACGTCCACCAGCAGGGCGAGCTGGCGGTCGAGCAGGTCGGCGACGTTGGCCACCAGGGTCTTGAGGCTGTCCATGGCAAAGGCGATGTGCCCGCCGTAGAAGTGCCCGCCGTGCAGCACGCGCTCCTGGTCGCCGTCGATGATCGGGTTGTCGTTGGCGCTGTTCAGCTCGGTCTCGATGAACGAGCGCAGCCAGCCCAGGCTGTCGGCCAGTACGCCCAGCACATGCGGGGCACAGCGCAGCGAGTAGCGGTCCTGCAAGCGGTGCAGCGGTGCGGTCGGGGCGTCGATGGCCAGGTCCTGGCGCAGCCAGGCGGCCACCTGCATCTGGCCGGGGTGCGGCTTGGCGGCGAACAGGCGCTCGTCGAAGTGTTCCGGGTTGCCTTGCAGCGCCACCACATTCATGGCGGTGATGCGCGTGGCCAGTTGCAGCAGATAGTCGGCGCGGGCGAAGGCCAGGCAGGCAATGCCGGTCATCACTGCGGTGCCGTTCATCAGCGCCAGGGCTTCCTTGGGCCGCAGCACCAAAGGTTCCCAGCCCAGTTCGCGATGCACGTCCAGGGCCGGGCGGCGCTGGCCGCGATACAGCACTTCGCGCTCGCCGGACAGGGTCGCAGCCACATAGGACAACGGCGTCAGGTCGCCGCTGGCGCCCACCGAGCCCTCTTCGGGGATCAGCGGCAGCACGTCGTGTTCGAGGAACGCCTGCAACCGCTCCAGCAGCTCGACCCGCACCCCCGACACGCCGTGGCACAGCGACTGCAAGCGTGCCGCCAGCACCGCACGGGTGGCGCGTTCGTCGAGCAGTTTGCCCAGGCCGCAGCCGTGGAAGGTGTACAGGTGCCGTGGCAAGGCCTCGACATGCTGCAAGGGCACGGCCACCACGCACGAATCACCGTAGCCGGTGGTGACGCCGTAGATCACGCCTTCCTTGTCCAGCAGCGAGTCGAGAAACTGCGCGCCCCGGGCAATGCGGGCGCGGTAGTCAGCGTCGTCCTGCAAGGCCGCAGGCGCCTGGCGGTTGGCCACGGCCAGCACCTGCTCGATGCTCAGCGCCAAGGCGCCGAAGGTCACGGTGTCGGGAACTTGATGGGTCATCGCTGCTTCCAGAAAGGGTAGAAATTGAACCACTGCTGCGGGGCTTGCAGGCAGTAGTGCGCCAGGCGCTCGGCGTAGCGCGCCGCCCAGTGGGCGATGACCTCGGCGCGGTCGCTGCGCTTCCATTGCACCGCCTCGGTGAACGGCTCCAGGATCACCCGGTAGCCCTGGGCGTCCTTGAGGCAGAAAAACAGGTTGACCGGACACTTGAGCAACCCGGCCAGCAGCCACGGCCCTTGCGGAAAGGCCGCCGGTGCGCCGAGAAAGTCCGCCTGCACATGGCGCCCGCCATGCAAGGGCACGCGGTCGCCGGCAATTGCCAGCCACTCGCCGTCGTCCAGGCGCTGGCTCAGTTGCAGCATGATCGCCGGATCCAGCTCGCTGACCTGCACCAGGCGCAGGTTGGTGGCGCCGGCCTCGCCCAGCAGGCGATTGAAGCGCTCGGCATGCTTGGTGTGCACCAGCACGTTCATGGTGACCTTCTCGCCCAGTTCGGCCAGCGCCCGGCACACCTCAAGGTTGCCCAAGTGCGCGCCGACCAGCATCTGCCCGCGCGCGCCGCGCAACTGGGTACGCAACGACGCCGGGTCGACGATGCGGATCTGTTCGATGCGCAGCTTGCCGTTCCACACGTCGAGCTTGTCGAGCAGGGCTTCGGCAAACGCCATGAACTGACGGAACACCCGTGCGGTGGTGGGGCGCAGTTCGGGCTGGCCGCTCCAGTGCGCCAGGCGCTGCTGGTACTCGTGGATGCTGCGCCGGGCGGTGCGGCCGAAAATGAAGAAGTACAGCACGATGCCATACAGCACGGGGCTGAGCAGGCGTCGGCCGAGTACGCGCACGCCCCAGGCGGTAAGTTTCATCAGCACGAAGCTGCCGCGCTCCTGGCGGTCGGCCCAGTGCTTTTCGTCGGGCGGCAGGCTCATGCGCGGGCCTTGTGGAGCAGCGGGAGCTTGCGCCACAGCAGCACCGGCAGGCGCAACAACATGCCGAAGAACAGCTTGGTGTGCATGCCGGAGATCAGTGCGTTGTCATGGAACAGGCGAAAGTGCGACAGGCCGTCCTGCGGGTAATGCACCTTGGTCGGCAACCAGTGCATCGGCTGGCCACGCCACGACAGGCGCACCAGGATCTCGGTGTCGAAATCCATGCGCCGGCCCAGATTGACCGCCTTGATCAGCTGGAGCACCGGTGCCAGCGGGTAGACGCGAAAACCGCACATCGAGTCGCGAATGTGCAGCGACAAGGTGTTGATCCACACCCAGACATGGGTCAGGTAACGCGCATACAGCCGGCCCTTGGGCACGCTGGCATCGTATTGCGGGTAGCCGCAGATCAGCGCCTGCGGGTGCTGGCGTGACTGTTCGAGAAAGCGGCCGATGTCGCCGAGGTCGTGCTGGCCATCGGCGTCGACCTGCAACGCATGGCTGAACCCCAGGTGTGCGGCCTCATGAAAGCCGGCCATCACCGCGCCGCCCTTGCCCTGGTTGACCGGCAGGCGGATCAGGTACACGCATTCCTGGGTGGCCAGTTGTTGCAACACCTGCGCACAGGCCGGGCTGCTGGCGTCGTCGACCAGCACACAGGGCAGGCCGGCGTCGCGCAGGGCCTTGACCACATGCGGCACGGCGTGCTCGTGGTCGAACACCGGGATCACCGCACAGGGCTTATGCATGGTCGTGCTCCAGCAGGAGCCTGCCACTGGAGCAGGGCGCCTGTTCCTGGTTGTGGTAGGCAAAATACAGTTTGCCGCGCACGGCATCGAAGCGCAGGGTCAGGTTCAGGCGGTCGCCGGGGCGCACCAGTTGCTGGAACTTGAGCACTTCCATGCCGGCAAAGCGTGGCGGCAGCGCCAGCAGGCGCTGGCCCAGCTGCATGGCCCAGTCGACCTGGACCACACCGGGCAGCACCGGCACTTTCGGGAAGTGCCCGGTGAAATACGCCAGGTCCGGCGGCACTTGCAGCGCCAGGTGCAAGGTGTCGTCCAGCGTCTGTTGGCCCAGCACCTCCGGGCCCTTGCCGCGCGGTGCCGCCAGCAAGGCCTCAACGTGCGCCTGGGGCAGCTTGCCCTGGGCGTTGAGCGGCAATTGCAACAGCAGGCGCCAGCGCCGTGGCAGGGCCAGGGGCTCGCAATGGCCGCCCAGGTGCTGGCGCAGGGTCTCGGTCAGGGCGCGCCGGCCGTGGTTGCGCAAGGCATGCAGGCCGCTGTCGCTGAGCACCACCAGCGCGCCCAGCGAGGCACGGCGCTCCTGCACCACGCCCAGGCGCGCTTCGCTGACGAACGGGTGGCCGGCCAGCGCCTGTTCCAGGGCCGGCAGGGCAATTCGTTTTTCTTCCAGTTTGACAATGCGGTCCAGCCGGCCGAGCAAGGCAAAGCGGCCATCGGCCTCGAAGCGTGCGGCGTCGGCTGTCGGTTCGACATGGCCGGCCGGCAGATAGGATGAACGCACCTGCAAGGCACCGTCGCTGTCCTGCGACAATTGCACGCCCTCGAAGGCCTGCCACAGCGGCTGGCCCTGGCGCCAGGCAATGCCGCCGGTCTCGGAGCTGCCGAAAATTTCGGTCGGCCACTGGCCCAGGCGCTGCTGCAGGCTTGCGGCGGCCTCTTCAGGCAGGGTACCGCCAGAGGAAAACACCCGGCGCACCGCGCCCAGTGCCGGCCAGTCGAGGTTGTCGCCCATGCGCTTGAGCAGCGCGGGACTGGCCACCCAGGCAAAGGCGCGGTGCTCGGCGCTGGCGCGTTGCAGGTCCTCGGGGAACGGCAGTTGCCGGCGCACCCACGGCCGCCCGGCGCACAACGGCCACAGCACCCGGAACAGCAAGCCGTAGATATGCTGGGCCGCGACGCTGCCGATGATGCAGGCATCGCCCAGTCCGGCGCCCCACAGGCGTTCCAGGCCGCGCACTTCGTTGTCCAGCTGGCGCAGGCGCTTGTCGATGCGCTTGGGTTCGCCGCTGGAACCGGAGGTACACAGGCTCAGTTGGCAGGCGTCCAGGTCCAATGCCGCCGGGGCCAGGGGCGCCTGCAGCAGGTCGGCCAGGCGTGCATCGCCCGGCTGCTCGCTGAGCCACAGGTCGACCTGCGGGTTCCAGCGCTCGCGGGTCTGGTCTTGCAGGTCCGATGGCAGCAGCACGCTGACGCCGGCGCGCCAGGCCGCGAACAGCGCAATGGCCAGGTCGCCGGCATCGTCCAGGTGCACGGCCAGGCGCTGCACGCCCCGCGCTTGCAGGCCGGCGGCGGCGCTCAGGGCCTGGGCGCAGAACTGCGCATGGCTCAGCGCCGGCTGCGGGCACAGCAGGCGGTCGGGTCGAGGGTCAAGCAGCAGGTGTTCAAGATTCAACCAGTTCATGTCATTCATTTTTTATGCGCCGCCTCTGACACGCCGGCGGACCGTCCATTCGCCTGCGAACAGCAGGCCCATCAATCCATAGGAAATCAGCCCGGTGTACAGCGCCCACCAGTGCAGCGGTGCCCACAGGGTCAGGCTGGCGGCGATCAGGCCGTTGCCGAGGAAAAACGCACACCACACCCCGGTCACCTGGCGCGTGTAACGCACCGCGACCTCGGGCAGGTCGGGCTCGCTCAGCCGTGCCAGGCGCTCGACGATCGGCATGCCGCGCATCAGGCTGGCGCCGAACAGACACAGCATGAAGGCGCTGATCAGCACCGGGTACCAGCGCAGCAGCGCCGGGCTGTCGAGCAGTGCCAGCAGCAGGCAGAAGCCCAGGGCCACCAGGGCCATCGCCAGGCTGCCGGGGCGGCGCTCGCCGGTCAGGGCGCGGGCCAGCCACAGGCTGCCGAGCAGCAATGCGAACTGCCAGGGGGCGAAATGCTCAAGGCCTGCGTACACGGCAAACGGGTAGAGCACGCCTGCCAGCACCAGCAGCAGGCCGATCAGCCGCTTCATGCGGCGGCGTTGACCAGCCGGTAGACTGCTTCGACCACGTCATTGACCGTGCGCACCGACTTGAACTCATCGGCGGCGATCTTTTTCCCGGTCTTGCGCTTGATGTGGTCGATCAGGTCCACCGCATCGATGCTGTCGATTTCCAGGTCCTGGTACAGGTTGGCGTCCAGGGTGACGCGCTCCGGTTCGATTTCGAACAGCTCGACCAGGGCGCTGCGCAGGGTTTCGAAGATGTCTTCACGGGTTTGCATGATCAGTTCTCAGGCCGGTTGTCGGGCGCTGACGAAGGCCGCGAGGCTGTCGACGCTGGTGAAGTGCGAACGGGTGTCCTTGGCGTCGGCGTCGATCTTGATGCCGTAGCGCTTCTGGATGGCCAGGCCCAGCTCCAGGGCGTCGACCGAGTCCAGGCCCAGGCCTTCGCCGAACAGGATCTGGTCGTTGCCGATGTCCTGGGTGCTGATGTCTTCCAGCCCCAGCGCGTCGATGATCAGTTGCTTAATGTCCCGGTGTAGATCGCTCATCTGCGGCGAGCTCCTTGATGAAATAGTCATGCAGGTAATCGTTGAGTTTGCGCGACGCCAGAGGCGCCGGGCCAAGCACGGCAAAGGTCTGTGGGTCGATGTCGGCGCCCACGGTCAGGCTGAAATGTACGCGGCGCTGCGGTATGCGGTACCAGGGTTCGGCCTTGGTCAGCGTGGTGGGGCTGACCTTGATGGTCACCGGCGTGATCATGCGTGCCCCGCGCAGGGCAATGGCGGCCGCGCCCCGGTGAAAGGCCGGTGCCTGGCCTGGCGTGGTGCGGGTGCCTTCGGGAAAGATGATCAGCGTCTGGCCTGCCTGCAGGCCTGCCACGGTAAGGTCGAGCATGTCCATGCTGCCGTCGTTGCTGACATAACCTGCGGTGCGCACCGGGCCGCGGGTGCAGGGGTTGTCCCAGAGGCTGCGCTTGACCACGCAATTGGCGTCGCGCACCAGCCCGATGAGAAACACCACGTCGATCAGCGAAGGATGGTTGGCGATGATCATCTGCCCCGGGCGGCCGAGTTTTTCGGCGCCGCGCACGTCATAGGTGAGCACGCCCATGCGCGCCATCAGGCGGATGAACCGCCAGAACAGCCAACTGATGGTGCGCCGGCCACGGCGCTGGTGGCAGGCCTGGTCGCCCGGCAGGCAGGCCAGCAACGGGAATACCAGCAGGCGCAGGCACAGGCCGCCTATACCGAACAGGACAAAGCTGATCGCGGTGGCCAGCAACCGCCAGTAATAGGCGTCACGGCCCTTGTTCAGTGCTTGCGTTGCCAGTTCCATAAACGCTTGTTCCACGGATGTTGGCAGGCGGATTGCCCGGTATTGAGCGCTTGCAGCAGGTTCAGCGCGTGCGGCCAGCGCGGGGCTGCCACGGACTGTGCGTCGGCGTTCAAGGTCAGTTGCCAGTCGTTGCCGGGCGTGAGCAACAGGCCGACGGCGTAAGGAAAGGGCACGTCGTCGATCCACTGGGCATAGGCCACCGGTGGCTGTTCCTCGGTGACCACCAGCAGCACGGCGGGGGCGCCCTCGGCCAGCAGAGTCGCGGCTTCGAACACGCCATGCTCCAGACCGTCACCGGCGGCCGCCAGGGCGGTCATTTCAGCGGTGGAACCGCGCATGATCGACCACAGGCCGATGACGGCGTTATGCACCGACAGGCTGAACTGGGTCGGTGACAGCGGCTCGTCGGCGGCCAGGTCGCGCAGGATGTCGAAGGTTCGCGGTGTCTCGCCATGCCGGGACACGAACACCAGCGGCAACGGCTCGTAGCCTTCTGCCAGCGGCCAGCCCACGGCAAAGGCCATGCGCGCCATGCGCCCCAGGCGGCGCCGTTGCATGGCCGGCAGGAACGAGACGTCGGGGGCCTCGTCGCTGGCCGGCAGCAAGGTCGGATTCCGGCTCCACTGGTGCCAGTCATCCGCGCTTGCCAGGCCTGGAGCCCAGGCACGCCATTGTGCGATGTTGAACGTGATCAAAGATTTTCTTCCCGCCCCTGCGGGCTGACTTTCGTTACCGAGACACCGGAACGACACCGACCCTGGCGCGACTTTTGACCGAGTGCGCGCATTATCCTGATGGGGGTGGCCGGTAGCAAATTTGTTACACATTATCTGTGCGCCGCTTCGCTGTTTCCGACTGAAGGGCACCTCAGGACAGCACTGTTCGCGTGTGATTGCAGTCATATCGCTGCAACCGCACCCTGTTCTTGCGTGTTCATGAACTTGTCACATACATCGCCTAGACTTGATCGGTTTGTCTGGCCAAACTGGCCTGTTACAGCTTTTTACCTATCAGGGAGGTCAATCCATGCGTCGCGTGGTGTTCAATCAGAAAGGCGGTGTGGGTAAATCCAGCATCGCTTGCAATCTGGCAGCAGTCAGCGCCAACGAGGGCTATAGGACACTGCTGATCGATCTTGATTCCCAGGCCAACTCGACTCAGTACCTCACCGGCCTGACCGGCGACGATATTCCGATGGGCATTGCCGAGTTTTTCAAGAACACGCTGTCCTCGGCGCCGTTCGCCCGCAAGAACCATGTGGACATCCATGAAACGCCGTATGACAACCTGCATGTGATCACGGCCACGGCCGAACTGGCCGAGCTGCAACCCAAGCTCGAGGCCAAGCACAAGATCAACAAACTGCGCAAACTGCTCGACGCGCTGGATGAGGATTACGAGCGGATCTACATCGATACGCCGCCGGCGCTGAACTTCTATGCGGTCTCGGCCCTGATTGCCGCCCACAAGGTGTTGATCCCGTTCGATTGCGACAGCTTTTCACGCCAGGCCCTGTATGGCCTGATCCGCGAGCTGGAAGACCTCAAGGAGGATCATAACGAGGACCTTCAGGTCGAAGGCATCATCGTCAACCAGTTCCAGCCCCGTGCCAGCCTGCCCAGGCAGATGCTTGACGAACTGATTGCCGAGGGCCTGCCGGTGCTGCCGGTGTACCTGAGCGCCTCGGTCAAGATGCGTGAGTCGCACCAGGTCAACCTGCCCCTGGTGCACATGGACCCGCGGCACAAGCTGACGCAGCAGTTCGTGGAGCTGCATCATTACCTGGAGACCCACGCGCAGGACTGACAGGCCCTGCGCCAGGCCAGTCAGGCGATAGGGCGGAACAGCCGTGAGTTGAACGTGCCGTCCTTGATCGAAAGGGTCAGTTGCTCGGCCTGGACACGTGCCGCCTCGGCCATGTCGTCGGGAATGGCGATGCTCGCCTCCATGTCGGCCTGGAAATGCTCCTGGGAGGCCTGCACGCTGTGAGTGCCCGGCTTGCAGCCGCATTGCACCTGATGCCCGTGGGTGGCCACGGCGACCTGCTCGTCGATCCAGGTCGGATTGCCCTGGGCGATGAACCCGACGCGTTTGCACGCCGGGCACCATACCGGGTCCCCCATGCGCGCGACCCGGCGCAGGTCGATGACCTCCGTGGCGGAGGCGACCAGCACAAAACCGCCGGTGGTGGTGGAATCGCCTTCCCTGACTAAAAATGGCATGGGCACTGCTCCTTTGTGGGTTGGAGCAGCGAATGCTAGGTGGAAATAGCCGGGTCGGGGATGCACCTGGATGTTTAAGGAAAGGTCCTACGGAAGAATCAGACAACCCTTGTGAGCGGTGGACCCGCCGCCCGCTGACGAACCTTGAAGACACCCCCCGTAGGAGCGCGCTTGCCCGCGACCGGCTGCGTTAGCAGTCGTAAATTTTCAGCGTTTCCGAGATTTTTAGCGTGTTAGCAATCACAAATTTGTGGCGTTGCACAAATTTTGCGAGCGCTGCGCACTCGGTCGCGGGCAAGCGCGCTCCTACCGGTGTCCGGCCGTTACGATGAGCAGCTGATTTCCAGGTGCTTGCCCCAGTCCGGTGGCCGTTGGGCGTATTGCGCCATGCCGGCCTGTTCATTGAACGGGTCGCTCAGCACCCGGTGCAAACGGCGCACCTCTTCGTAATCGCCTTTCTCGGCGGCTTCAATGGCGTTTTGTGCCAGGTAGTTGCGCAGCACGTACAGCGGATTGACGGCGTGCATGCGTTCGCGGCGTTGCTGTTCGCTGCCGTCGTCCTGGCGGGCGATGCGCGTCAGATAGCGTTCGCCCCAGGCATCGAAACCCTTGATGTCGATGAAGTCGTCGCGCACGTGGCGCAAGGCTTCGGCGGCCGGGCGGTCACCCAGTTGGCGGAAGAACAGGTGGTAATCCACGCCCCCGGTCTGCATCAGTTGCAGCAACTGGCTGACCAGTTGCGCATCGTCGTCCTCGGCGCAGGTCAGGCCCAGGCGGCGGCGCATCAGGTCGTCATAGTGGGCCTGGTACAACGGCAGGAACAGGCCGATGGCCTCGCGCAGGGCTTCGACGCTGATGAACGGCGTCAGGGCCTGGGCCAGGGCGCTGAGGTTCCACTGCGCGATCGGCACCTGGTTGCTATAGGAGTAGCGGCCTTCATGATCGGAGTGGTTGCAGATGAAGTTCTGGTCAAAGTCATCGAGAAAGGCGAACGGGCCGAAATCGAAGGTGATGCCCAGGATCGACATGTTGTCGGTGTTCATCACCCCGTGACAGAAGCCATAGGCCTGCCACTGGGCGATCAGTCCGGCGTTGCGCTCGACGATCTCGGTAAACATGGCCAGCCACGGCTCGGCCTGTTCCAGGCAATGCGGGTAGTGGTTGGCCAGCACGTACTCGCCCAGTTGCTTGAGCTGCTCGGGCTGCTTGGTGTAGTAGAAGTACTCGAAGCTGCCAAAGCGTACATGGCTCTGTGCCAGGCGCAGGACCATGGCCGCACGCTCCTGGGTTTCGCGCCATACCGGGGTGCTGGAACCGATCACGCAGGCGGCCCGGCTGGTGGGGACGCCCAGTGCATGCAGGGCTTCGGAGGCCAGGAACTCGCGGATCGACGAACGCAGCACCGCACGGCCGTCACCCATGCGCGAAAACGGCGTGGGGCCGGCGCCCTTGAGGTGCAGGTCCCAGACCTCGCCGGCCTGGTTGCGCACTTCGCCCAGCAGCAGCCCGCGTCCGTCGCCCAGGCGCGGCGTGTAGCCGCCGAACTGATGGCCGGAATAGACCATGGCCCGCGGGTCGGCATCGGCCCACAACTTGTGGCCGCTGAACACTTCGACGAACAACGGCTGTTCAGCCTGCGCCGGGTCCAGGTCGAGCAGCGCCAGGGCCGACTCGCTGGCCACCACCAGGCGCGGTTCGTCGATCGGCTCGGGCAGGACCGAGGTGGAAAACGCATCGCCCAGGCGGGCAAAGCGGTTGTCGAAATCAAGTTCGTCCAGGGCGCTCACAGGGTGCGGCCTCCAGTTAGCGGTTCAGGCTGCGCTCGAAGGCGGCCAGCACGGTACGTTCCGATTGCACCAGGTAGGCTTCGAGCAGGGTGCTGGCCTCGTCTGCCCGACCCTCTTCCAGGGTGCGCAGGATGGCCGCATTCATGTCGACATAGGGCGAATGCAAAAATTCGGGGTTTTTCAGCCGGCCGAAGGCCAGGCGCAGTTCGGCCGAGATCTGTCCGTAGAACGCGACCAGCCGCGAGCTGTCGGCCAGTTCGACGATGGCGCGATGAAAACGCATGTTGGCGGTGCCGACGGCGGTCCAGTCCTTGTTCTCGCGGGCCCGCATGCCGGCTTCGACCGCTTCGCGCATGTGCACCGTGCCGGGGTGCTGGGGGCTGCCCTGGCTGATGGCCTGGCACTCGATGAAGCGGCGGATGCGGTAGATGTCGATGATCGAGGCCATGTCGGGCACCGCCACGCTCACGCCGCGATTGGGCTCGTGCTTGAGCAGCCCTTCCTGGGTCAGGACCCGGAACGCTTCGCGCAAGGTATTGCGCGAAATCTGCAGGCTTTCGGCCAGGGCGGCTTCGGACAGGCGCTGGCCGGGCACCAGCTCGCCCTCGACCAGCATCCTGCGCATTTCCTGAGTGATGGATTCTCCAAGCGTTCGGGGCAATGGAGAAGAAGCGTCGTTCATTAGGGATCCAGAAATAAGAAAAGCTGTGCTGATGTTCCCTGAGCGCTTGGCCAGTAGCAAGCAGCGTGCTTCATTAAGTAGCATGCCTGAGTTAAAGGGTAACAATATGGTGCAGATAGCCATGCTATCCAATATTAATTGTTCAACAATATTGTCAGTATTTTCCTACGTTTGAGCTGCGGTGGTAGAGTAATGGCACGCTCATTGCTGAGGTGAGTCATCACCCACACAGGACGAATGCTGTGACACAGACCACCCGTGAGTTCACAAAGGCGCGCAGAGCTTCTCTGATCGCGGCCATGTTCATGATGGCCACTTCGGCCATCGGCCCGGGTTTCCTGACCCAGACAGCCACCTTTACCGCCACCCTCGGGGCGGCCTTTGCCTTTGGTATCCTGGCGTCGATCCTGATCGACTTCGTGGTGCAACTGAACGTCTGGCGCATCGTCACCCTGACCCGGATGCGCGCCTCGGACCTGGCCAACGCCGCCATTCCCGGCAGTGGTTACCTGCTGGCCGTACTGGTAATCGCTGGCGGCCTGGTGTTCAGCGTGGGCAACATGGCCGGTGCCGGTCTTGGCCTGAACGCGCTGACCGGTCTTGATCCGATGTGGGGCGGTGCGCTGAGCGCGCTGCTGGCGATCGGTATCTTCTCCTCGCACCGCGCCGGTATCGCGATGGACCGCATCATGATCGTGCTGGGGGTACTGAAGATTTCCCTGATCATGTTCGCCGCCTTTGCTTCCCACCCGCCGCTGGGTGAAGCCCTGCGCCAGTCGGTGTGGCCGGACTTCATCGACTTTGCCGCCATCACCACCATCGTCGGTGGTACCGTCGGGGGCTACATCACCTACGCCGGCGCCCATCGCCTGCTCGACCGCGGCACCGTCGGGGTGGAAAACATCGACGCGGTCACCAAGGCCGCCCTCAGCGGGATCCTGGTCACCGGCATTGCCCGCTACGTGCTGTTCCTGGCCATCCTGGGCGTTGTCGCCAGCGGCGTGGTCATCGATGTGTCCGGCAAGGGTGCCAATCCGGCCGGCCAGGCCTTCGGCGCCGCCGCCGGCCAGTTCGGCATGATGATGTTCGGCCTGGTGCTGTGGGCGGCCGGGATCAGCAGCATGATCGGCGCGTCCTACACCTCGATGTCGTTCATCACCGTGTTCTCGAAAAAGATCACCGAGCGGGCGCGCAACCTGGCCACCGTCGGCTTCATCATCGCCGCGCTGGTGCTCTACCTGATCCTCGGCAAGCCGCCCGCAGCGCTGCTGGTCTTCGCCGGTGGTTTCAACGGCCTGATCCTGCCACTGGGCCTGAGCATCTTCATGTACGTCGGCTGGCGCCGTTCGGACCTGATGGGCGGCTACCACTACCCGCGCTGGCTGCTGGTGCTGGGCGTGCTGACCTGCCTGTTGTCGTGGTTCATGGCGTTCAAGTCAGTACGCCCTATCTTTGCCTTCATCGGCGCCGCCTGATTCCAACGGAGACCTGACCATGCAAACCATCGATCTCAACAGTGACCTGGGCGAGAGTTTCGGCGCCTGGAGCATGGGCGACGATACGGCGATCCTCGAACTCGTCAGCAGTGCCAACGTGGCCTGCGGCTTTCATGCCGGCGACCCTGCCGGGATCCTGCGCACCCTCAAGGCCGCTGCCGCCCGCGGCGTGGCCATCGGTGCCCATGTCGCCTACCCGGACCTGGTCGGCTTCGGCCGGCGCAACATGGACATCCCGGCCGAACAGCTGACGGCCGATGTGATCTACCAGATTGGCGCCCTGCAAGGGCTGGTCCGCAGCGTCGGGGCGCGGGTGAGCTATGTAAAGCCGCACGGCGCGCTGTACAACACCATCGCCAGCGACCCGGTCCAGGCGGCGGCGGTGATCGAGGCGCTGCTGCGCCTTGATCCTGCGCTCAAACTGGTGGGCCTGGCCAATTCGCCGCTGCTCGGCTGGGCCCGTGAGGCCGGTCTGTCATGCGTGGCCGAGGCCTTCGCGGACCGTGCCTACACCGACGAAGGCGCGCTGGTGTCGCGCTCGCGGCCAGGGGCGGTACTGCACGACGCTGACCTGATTGCGCAACGCATGCTGCGCCTGGTCAACGAGGGTGTGATCGAATCGGTGGACGGGCGTGTGATCGCGCTGCAGGCCGACTCGATCTGCGTGCACGGCGACAGCCCTTATGCAGTGGCCATCGCCCGTACCCTGAAAGACTGCCTGCACAACGCAGGCGTGAAGATCCGTGCATTTGGCCAGAGGCAACCTGCATGAGCGTACTCTTTGCCATTATTCACGCGCCGGGGCCTGTATCGGGCCCCGACAGCGATTACCTCAAATAGGAGAGGATCATGCGTTTCTATCCGGCCGGCCTGGACGCACTTCTGGTTGAACTGGCGAACCTGGACGAGACCCTCGCCCTGTTCGATTCCCTGCAGCAGACGCCGGTGGCCGGTGTGCAGGAGATCGTTCCGGCGGCGCGGACCTTGCTGGTGAGCTTTCGCCCGGGTGCGATCAGTCGCGAGGCGCTGGCCGCACAGATCGCGGCACGCGACCTCACCGGCAAGGTCCGTCAGGCGGGCAAGCTGATCGAAATCCCGGTGCATTACAACGGTGAAGACCTGGATGATGTCGCCCGCGAGCTGGGTATCAGCGTCAAGGAAGTCATCGCGCGCCACACCGGCAGTGACTACGACGTCGCCTTCTGCGGCTTTGCGCCGGGCTTTGCCTACCTCAGCGGCGGCGCAGGCTTCGTGGTGCCACGGCGCAGCACCCCGCGCACGCGCATTCCGGCCGGTGCCGTGGCGCTGGCCGGCGGCTTCAGCGGTGTTTATCCACAGGCCAGCCCCGGCGGCTGGCAGATCATCGGCGTAACGCCCTTGAAGATGTGGGACCTGGCACGCGAAGAGCCGGCGCTGTTCCAGCCCGGCTACCGCGTGCGCTTTTGCGACGCCGGGCCGTTGCCGGCCGGCGGCCTGTCGGTAACGGTGGCAGAGCGCTTGCCCGTGTCCGAGGTGACGCAGGATTACCTTGAGATCATCGCGCCGGGCCTGCAAACCCTGCTGCAGGACCTGGGCCGCCCAGGCCGGGCGGGCGAGGGCGTGTCGGCCTCCGGCGCGATGGACCGCAGCGCCCTGCGCGCCGCCAACCGGGCGGTGGGCAACGCGCCGGGCACCGGCGGCCTGGAAGTGCTGATGGGTGGCCTGAGCCTGACCTGCCGCGGTCATGCCGTAGTGGCCATTACCGGCGCCCAGGTGCCGGTCGAGGTGCGTACCGCCAGCGGCCATTGCCTGCAACTGGCGCTGTACGCGCCGTTCAGCCTGCACGATGGCGATCAACTGACCCTTGGTGCACCCACCGCCGGCCTGCGCAGTTACCTGGCCGTGCGCGGCGGCTTTGCCGTGACGCCGGTGCTGGGCAGCCTGTCCACCGACACCCTGGCCCAGGTAGGACCTGCGCCTCTGGCCGCCGGCGACCGCCTGGGCCTGCAACACACGGCGGGCGGCCCGGCCGTGTCGCTGGACGAACAACCGGCGTTTGCCATGCCGCACCGTGATGAAGTCATCACCCTGGACGTGATCATGGGGCCGCGCAGTGACTGGTTCACGCCGGCTGCACAAGCCTTGCTGACGCAACAGACCTGGCAGGTGACGCCACAGTCGAACCGCATCGGCATTCGCCTGGCCGGCGAGCAGGCGCTGGAGCGCGCCATCCAGGGCGAGCTGCCCAGCGAGGGCACCGTGGTCGGCGCCCTGCAAGTGCCGCCCAGCGGCCAGCCGGTGCTGTTCCTGGCTGACCACCCGTTGACCGGCGGTTATCCGGTGATCGGTGTGGTCGCCCCGTACCACATCGACCTGGCCGGGCAGATTCCGGTCAATGCGCGAATTCGCTTCAATCCGCTGAGTGCCTTCGAGCCGGTGCTGCCAGCCTCTTCAGACGAGATCGAGAAAAAATGAAAAAGGTCCTGATTGCCAACCGTGGTGAAATCGCTGTTCGAATTGCCCGTGCCTGCCGCGACTACGGCGTGGCCTCGGTGGCGGTGTATGCCGATGGCGACATCGACGCCCTGCATGTGCAGGTGGCCGATGAAGCCTGGGCCTTGCAAGGCGAGCGCTCCAGCGACACCTACCTGAACATCGAAAAACTGCTGGCCGTGGCCGCCCGCGCCGGCGCCGATGCCGTGCACCCAGGCTATGGCTTTCTGTCCGAGCGCGCCGACTTTGCCCGCGCCGTGCTTGACGCCGGCCTGACCTGGATCGGCCCGGACCCGGCGACCATCGATGCCCTGGGCGACAAGGTCCAGGCCCGGCACATCGCCCTGAAGGTCGGCGCGCCGCTGGTGGCCGGCACCGCCAACCCGGTCAGTGACGCGGCCGAGGTGATCGCCTTTGCCGAGCAGCATGGCTTGCCGATTGCCATCAAGGCGGCGTTCGGTGGCGGCGGCCGTGGCCTGAAAGTGGTCTGGCAGATGGACGACATCACCGAGTTGTACGAGTCGGCGGTGCGCGAAGCCGTCGCTGCCTTCGGCCGTGGCGAGTGCTTCCTGGAGCGCTTCCTGCACCGCCCGCGGCATATCGAGGCGCAGATCATCGCTGACCGTCATGGCCGCGTGGTCGTGGTCGGCACCCGCGATTGCTCGCTGCAACGCCGCAACCAGAAGCTGATCGAGGAAGCACCGGCACCGTTCCTGAGCGATGAATTGCGCCAGCGCATTCATGACTCGGCCCGGGCCATCTGCGCCGAGGCCGGCTACGTGGGCGCCGGCACCGTGGAGTTCCTGCTCAGCGGCGATGGCACCTTGTCGTTCCTGGAGGTGAACACCCGCCTGCAGGTCGAACACCCGGTGACCGAGGAAACCAGCGGCATCGATCTGGTGATCGAGCAGTTGCGCGTGGCCGAAGGCTTGCCGCTGTCGTTCCAGGACACCCCGGTGCCACGCGGCCACAGCTTCGAGTTCCGCATCAACGCCGAGGATGCCGGTAACGGCTTCCTGCCTACGCCGGGCGTCATCGAGCGCTTCCGTGCGCCGTCCGGCCCCGGCGTGCGGCTGGACACCGGCGTGGTCGAAGGTTCGCGTGTGTCGCCCAACTTCGATTCGATGATCGCCAAGCTGATCGTCACCGGCGCCACCCGCGAACAGGCGATCAGCCGGGCGCGCCGCGCGCTGGCCGAGTTCAAGGTCGAAGGCGTGGCCACCGTGCTGCCGTTTCATCAGGCGGTCATGGCCCACGGCGACTTCACCGCCCCCGATACCTTTGCGGTGCACACCCGCTGGATCGAGACCGACTTTGCCGAGCAGGTCACCATCGCTTCGCGCAGCAGCACGGCGGCAGACGCTGAAGTGCTGCGCACCTTTATCGAAATCGACGGCAAGCGCCACGATCTGGGCCTGCCGGCCGCGCTATTGCGTGGCCTGAGCCTGAACCAGGCCGCCAGCGACCGCGACCACAGCGTGCCGGCCGAAGCGCTCGACCCGCAGGCGGTGGTCAGCCCGGTGGCCGGCAACCTGCACGCCTGGGTCGTCGAAGACGGCGCCGCCGTCGAGGCCGGGCAGGTGATTGCGGTCATGGAGTCGATGAAGATGGAAACCTCGATCCTGGCGCCGTGTGCCGGGCGGTTGGTCATCAAGGAACAACCGGGTCGTTACGTTGAAGCCAAGACGCTCATTGGCCGTATTGAAACCGTTTAAACCGCTGTTGTTTTAATGCCTGCGCGCTGTCGGACTTCCTGTCCGGCGGCCGCCGGCTGCTGCAAGAACGTGTCGAGTTGCAAGCGTTACTTATAAATAAAAAAGCGTTTCGATTGAATCTGCCCCTTCTCAGGAGTTAATCAAATGTCGATGACCAAGACGGTTGCGATCGCGTGTGCGTGTGTGTCCCTGTTGCCACTGGAGGCGTCGGCGGACTTTATGGCCGATAGCAAGGCCAGTGTGGAGTTGCGCAACTTCTACTTTAACCGCGACTTTCGCAACGGCCCGCCCACGGCCCAGCGCGATCACGCTGCCGAATGGGCGCAAGGCGCCTTGTTGCGTTTCGAGTCGGGCTACACCGCCGGCACCGTGGGGCTGGGGCTCGATGCGCTGGGGATGGTCGGGTTCAAGCTCGATGGCGGCGATGGCTCCGGTGGCACGGGCCTCTTGCCGGCGGACCTGAGCTCGCGCAATGGCCGTGGCTCGCAGGACGAATACGCCAAGCTGGGCCTGACGGCCAAGGCGAAGATTTCCGAAACCGTGCTCAAGGTCGGCTCGCTGGCGTTTCGCACCCCGGTGGTGTCGAGCAACGACACGCGCCTGCTGCCGGCCACCTTCGAAGGGGCATTACTCAACTCAAAGGACATCGACAACCTGACGCTGCAAGGCGGCAAGTTGACCCAGATCAAGTTCAACAGTTCGTCAAACTACCAGGACTTTACCGGTAACCGCGTGGGCGGGGTCAGTGATGAGTTTGTCTTTGGCGGCGGCACCTATGCGTTTAACAAGGCCCTGAGTGTCAGTGCCTATTACGGCAATCTGGAAGATGTTTATCGGCAGTACTTCGGTGGCGTGGTGTATGAGATTCCCCTGGCCGATAAACAGTCATTGAAGTTTGATTTGCGTTATTCGAAAAGTACCGAAGATGGCAACTTTCGTGAGCTGGACAACCGCGCAGCCAACGGCCTGGTGGCCTACACCCTGGGCGCCAGCGTGTTCACCGCCGCCTACCAGCGCATGAGCGGTGACGACCCGTTTCCGTACATCGCCAACAGTGACCCGTACCTGGTCAACTTTGTGCAGATCAATGACTTTGCCAATAGCGAGGAGCGCTCCTGGCAAGTGCGTTACGACTACAACTTTGCCGCCCTGGGCGTCCCCGGCCTGACCTTCATGACCCGCTATGTCAGCGGCGACAACGTGCGCGTGGCCGGCAGCAATACCGGCAAGGAATGGGAGCGCAACACCGACCTGGGCTACGTGGTGCAAAGCGGGCCGCTGAAGAATGTCGGCCTCAAGGTGCGCAATGCCACGGTGCGCTCCACCTTCGGCAATGACCTGGACGAAACCCGCCTGATCCTGAGCTACACCCTGGCGCTCTGGTAACCCGTAGGAGCGCGCTCTGCCGGAATGCCGTCACCCGTCCTAAAATTGCAGCGTTTCGCAGATTTCTGCGAGCGCTGCGCACTCGGTCGCCGGCAAGCTGTGTCACTGACACAACGCTGTCTTGCAGCAAACATGGGACCCGGTAGGAGCGCGTTTACCCGCGACCGGCTGCGCAGCAGTCGTAAATTTGCAGCGTTTCGCAGATTTCTGCGAGCGCTGCGCACTCGGTCGCCGGCAAGCGGGCTCCTACAAGTCATGCGGCGATGTGAACGCCATCACGAGGAAATAACCGATGAAGCCTCTCGGGTTCAACCAGAAAGTCCTGCTGAGCGCCTCGCTGGTGATCATGCTGGTGTTCGGGGTGTTCTGTGCCCTGAACGATATGCGCCTGCGCCATGACACCCTGCAGCGCCTCGAGCACAGCACGCGCAACCTGGCCGGTGCCATGGCCCACGATATCCAGAGCTGGCTGGACGGCCGGCTGTTGCTGGTCAAGGGCATGGCCGAGCAGCTCGGCCGCGATCCCGAGCCTGCCCGCCTGCTGGAAACACTGCGCACACCGGTGTTGCAGGAGACCTTCGTGGCCAGTTACGTCGGCACCCGCGAGGGCGCTTTTCATATCGAGCCGCCCCGGCAGATGCCCGCCGACTACGACAGCCGCCAGCGGCCCTGGTACAAGGACGCCATCGCATCAGGCGCGGTGATGACCGAGCCCTATGTCGGGGTCGGCATCGATTACCGGGTCATCAGCCAGGCGGTGCCGATTCGCGCAGGCGCACAGGTGCTGGGCGTGTTTGGCGTCAACCTGAGCATCGAGACCATTGCCCGCACCCTCAATGCGCAAGCGTTCGAAGGCCGTGGCTATGCCTTCATGGTCAACAAGGACGGCAAGATCCTGGTGCACCCGGACAAGGCCATGATCGGCAAGACCCTGGCTGACCTGTTCATGGGCCAGGCCCCGGCATTGACCGATCAACTGAGCGAGGCCACGGCGGCCGATGGCGAAAAACTGACCCTGTTTGCACCCATCAAGGGTGTGCCGTCACAGGACTGGTACATCGGCATCGCCCTCGACCGCCCCGTGGTGCTGGCCAGCCTGGCAGCGTTTCGTCAGGCGGCGATCATTGCCACCGTGATTGCGGTGCTGGTCACCTTGCTGCTGCTGGGGCTGGCGCTGCGTGTGCTGATGAAACCCTTGCGCCAGATCAGCCAGGCCATGCAGGACATCGCCCAGGGCGAGGGCGACCTGACCCGGCGCCTCGCGATTGCCTCGCAGGATGAGTTCGGCTTGCTGGCGCAGGGGTTCAATCGTTTTGTCGACCGCCTGCATGCGTCGATCAGCGAGGTCTCATCGACCACCCAGACCCTGAAGCAGGCAACCCGGAGTGTGCTGGGCGCCTCCAATTCGTCGGTGGAAAAGGCCCGCAGCCAGGCCGGCTACACCACCAGCATTGCCGCCGCCATCGAGGAGCTGGGCGCCACGGCGCAGAACATCGCCGGCAGTGCCTCGGCGGCTTCCCGGGAGGCGTCCGAGGCGCGCACGCAGGTCAGCTCCAGCTGCACGCTGGTCGAGGATACGGTGAGCACGATGCGCCGCCTGCAAGGCAATATCGAAACCACCCGCGCGCAGATCGAGGACCTCAATGCGCGCAGCTCGAACATCGGCAAGGTGCTGGAAGTGATCTCGGCGGTGTCGGCCAAGACCAACCTGCTGGCGCTGAACGCGGCCATCGAGGCAGCCCGGGCCGGGGATGCCGGGCGCGGCTTTGCCGTGGTGGCCGATGAAGTCAGGAGCCTGGCGCATCACACCCAGCAAGCCACCGAGGAAATCCGCGGGGTGATCGAGGCGCTGCAACAAGGTGCCACCCAGGCGGCGCAGACCATGCTGGTCAGCCATGACATGGGCAGCCGCAGCGTGGCGGTGGCCACCGAGGCCGGCGCCAGCCTGCAGGCGGTGGTGGCGCGCATCGGTCAGATCGATGACGTCAACCTCACCGTGGCGGCTGCGACCGAGCAGCAGTCGACGGCCGTGGAGCAGCTCAACCGCGACGTGCATGAAATCAGCCGCCTGAACGAACACAGTACCGACAACCTGGCTGCGACCTTGCAGGCATGCGCCCAACTGGACAACGAGGCCGGCCGCCTGAGCGCCATCGTCGCGACGTTCAGGTTATGACCCGCCACAGTAGGAGCGCGCTTGCCCGCGACCGAGCGCAAAGCGCTCGCAAAATTTCGAAAACGCTGCAAATTTCCGACTGTAAATCTGCGAAACGCTACAAATTTACGACTGCTGACGCAGCCGGTCGCGGTGGTCCGGCATTCCGGCAAGCGCGCTCCTACAGGGGCTGCATAGGGTTCAATCCAGTTTGGCCTCGGGTGGTTCGGGCACGTCCTTGGGGGTGACCGGGGATTTGTCGACACTCAGGGGCGTGGTGGCCTTGGCGGGCGGGACCGGTTGTCCGGTCGCGTCGAGGGGCACCAGCTTGAGTTCGCCGCCGTGGATGTTCTTCAGGTAGACCTCCATCTGCCGGAACGAGATGTTGATCTTCTGCTTCTTGAACTCGCGGTTGATGAAGCGGTTGATCTCGTCCAGCACCGGGTTGCGGTCGCCCAGGTCGCGCACGTGCATGCGCAGTTCGTGGTCCAGGGTGCTTTCGCCGAAGTTGAGGAAGTACACGATCGGCTCCGGCTCCTTGAGCACCCGCGGGTTCTCGCGGGCGGCCTGCAGCAACAGGTTGCGCACCAGGTCCAGGTCCGAGCCGTAGTCGACACCCAGCTTGAGGGTCACACGCGTCACGGTGTCGGTCAGCGACCAGTTGATCAACTGGCCGGTGATGAAGGTCTTGTTCGGGACAATGATGTCCTTGCGGTCAAAGTCGGTGATGGTCGTGGCGCGGATACGGATCTTGCTGACCGTGCCCGACAGGTTGCCGATGGTGATGGTGTCGCCAATGCGCACCGGACGCTCGAACAGGATCATGATCCCGGAAATGAAGTTGGCGAAGATTTCCTGCATGCCGAAGCCCAGGCCCACCGACAGCGCAGCCACCAGCCATTGCAGCTTGTCCCAGCTGACCCCGAGGGTCGACAGGGTGGTCACGAAGCCCACGCCGGCAATGGTGTAGGACAGCAGCGTGGTGGTGGCATAGGCGCTGCCCTGGGCCAGGCTCAGGCGTGACAGCACGAAGACTTCCAACAGGCCGGGCAGGTTGCGTGCCAGCACGAAGGTGATGACGATGATCACCAGGGCGCCGAGCATGTCGCCCAGGCTGATTGGCACCATGCTCATGTTGGCGCCGGTGCCGCTGGTGTATTCGTACAGGGTGACGTTGTCCAGGTAGGAGAACACGGTGATCAGGTCGGCCCAGACCCAGTACATCGCACCGATGAACAACGCCATCAGCGCCAGGCGGATCAGGCGCAGCGACTGTTGGTTGACCTGCTCGATGTCCAGCTTGGGCTCTTCGATGGGCACGTCGCTGTCGCCGTTCTCCCGGGCCGCCTGGCGCTTGGCCAGGGCACGCTGGTAGGCCAGGCGCCGGGCCGCAACGTTGAGGCCGCGGATGAACGTGGCCTCGACCACCAGCCACAGCAGCAACAGGTACAGCGTGTCGATCAGCCGGTCGGTCAGCTTGAGCGCGGTGTAGTAGTAGCCAAAGCACACGGCGATGAACAGCGCCGCTGGCAGGGCGGTGAAGGCCAGTCCCAGTGCCTTGCGAAACAGCGAGGCGTTGTGGTGCGTGGGGCTGGCCAGCAGCAGGCGGCCCAGCAGCAGGGTCATCAGCGCGTAGCAACTGAGTACCACGCCGATGCCCAGCACATCGTCGGCCAGCGCCGCCGGTTGATGCTCGGCCACGGCGACCACCGCCACCAGCGCCAGCACCACCAGGCCCAGGCGCCGGATCCAGCGACGCAGGAACTCGACCTGCACCGGCTCCCAGCGAAAATGCAGCTGCGCCACGCCGCCGGGCGCCAGCACCCGGTAGGCGGTGTAGAACACCAGCCAGGTCAAGGCCACTTCCTGCAGGGCCAGGCCCAGGTTGGCGTTCTGCCCGCGGGCATCGATCTGCAGGGCGTAGCCGCACGAGGCCAGGCCCAGCGCCACGGGCAGGGCCAGGAGGATATTGATCAGCAGTGCCAGCGGCGTCTTCCACTGGTTATCGCGGCGGAAGTGGCCGATGTCGGCATGCAGCTGGTTGAGCTTGGCGTACAGGGCATTGCGCCGCCAGG
Source organism: Pseudomonas sp. Leaf127 (assembly GCF_001423155.1). Taxonomy (NCBI): domain Bacteria; kingdom Pseudomonadati; phylum Pseudomonadota; class Gammaproteobacteria; order Pseudomonadales; family Pseudomonadaceae; genus Pseudomonas; species Pseudomonas sp. Leaf127. The sequence continues at coordinate 651,570 of NZ_LMOA01000023.1, forward strand.
TCAACACGCCGATCAGCAGCAGCAGCGGCACGAACAGCAGCGGGTGCTGGGTCAGGCCTTCGAACAGTTCGCTGATGCTCGAGGTCCAGGGCAGGGTGGTGATCTGTTTGTGCAGGCGCGGGCCGATGCCCTGGAACCACTCCACATCCAGCGGTTTGTTGCTGGGGATCCAGAACATCTGCTCGTCGAGGGTGGCGCGCAGGCTGATGGCCGTGCTGATCAGCTGCTTCTGGTTCAGTTGCAGGGTGATCGACTCATTGAGCATCGAGGCCAGCAGGCGGTTGAGGCGTTCGAGCAGGTCGTTGCGGGTGACCGCCAGGTCCATCAGCGTGCGGCGCAGCGCCGGAGTGATCTCCTCCTGCGGTTGGGTGGCGAGCAGTTTTTCAACGTACGCCAGCGGTGTGCTCATCTGTTCGCGTTGCTGGTTGAGCTCGAACTGGTACAGGCGGATGTCGGCGATTTCATCGGCCAGGTTACGGTCCAGTTGCAGGTGCGGCAGCGCCTGCTTTTGCCGGTAGAGAATCTTCGACAGCAGCAGGCTGCCGCTGAGCACATTGATCTGCTCGTCCAGCGCCTGGTCGGTCTGGGTCAGGTTGTCCAGTTGTTGCTTGGTCTTGAGGTTGGTCTGGTTCAGTTCGTTGAGCCGGTCGGTGCCGCGCAGCAGGTAGTCGGAGAGCTTGAGGTTGGCCGCGCTTTCGGTGGCCAGCAGGCTGCTGCCGCCGGATTTCTGTGCTTCCAGGGCCAGTTCTTCAACGGTCTTCTGCGACTGGGTACGACGCTTGTCGTTGATCAGGGTCTGCAGGTCCTGGATTTCCTGGTCCTGGCGCTGGACCTTTTCGCTCAGCAGGTCGTGCTGGCTGTTGCCCAGGTCTTGCAACTGGCTGTTGCCGGCCAGCTCCTGGCGGCGCAACAGGCTGACGGCGCTGAGCGAGGCCAGCTCGGCGTTGTACAGGTTGCGCTGGTCGGCGCTCAGGGTCTTGCCGCCTTCCTTGCCGGCCTTGAGGATGGCATTGATCTGCTGGGTGCGGGTCTGGTTGTTGCTGATTTCGGTCTGCGCGCGTTCCGGCCGGGTCTGGGCGGTGAGGATCAGGCTGTTGGCATCGTTCAGGGCCTTTTGCAGGTCGCTCTGCTGGGTGCTGCGCTCGCTGAGCAGTTGTTCAAGCTGCGGCACGTCAAGCCGGGCATAGCGCTGCGCCACCGGCGTTACCTGGCTGGCCTTGAGGCGCTCCAGCTCGCGCTGGTTTTCCAGCACCTGTTTGGGTGCCTGCTCCAGTTGCTGCTTGAGGGCGGTCAGCTTCTGCTGGCTGTCGTCCTGGCTGGAAAGAAAGGCCAGGGTCTGCTCGAGCACTTGCTGCAGCGCCTTCTGGTCGGCCTCCGGCAGCTTGCGGTCACCGATCTTGTCCAGGCTTTGCTGGACGCTGTCACGGCTGGGCGGGTCGGCGGCCAGCGCGATGGCAGAAGTGGAAAGGCACAGGCCGAGGATGGCGGCTACCAGGAACGCACGCAAGGAAGGCATAGACACCGGTCAGGGGGCAGTAACGGAAAGAGGCGCAGTTTAAAGCAATGCTTGCCAGCCGTCGCGCAGCAGACACGGAGGGCTCTCATCAAACAAAAAATAACTTATTGATTTTATTGGCTATAAAATTCACACCTGTAGGAGCCCGCTTGCCGGCGACCGAGTGCGAAGCGCTCGCAAAGTTTCAGAAACGCCACAAGTGTACGACTGCTAACCCATCAGGGATCTATGAAACGCTGAAAATTTACGACTGCTAACCCATCAGGGATCTATGAAACGCTGAAAATTTACGACTGCTAACGCAGCCGGTCGCGGGCAAGCGCGCTCCTACCGGGCATCCTGGGCCGCGCAGGTGGCGATCAGAGGAACAGCGCCGGTCCCGGGCGGGTGCCTTCGGGGAACTTGACCCCGACCTTGACGATGCGGTCGCCGTCGGTCACCGCCACGGTCCACAGGGTGCCGTTCCATTCGATCTGGTCGCCGACGATGGCCGGGCCGCGGTTTTTCTGCACGATGAACTGGCCCAACAGCATGTCCGGGCTCAGGCCGTCGAGCTTGAGACCATACAGGGCGGCGACGTCGCCCAGGTGCGCATCGCCTTCGAGCACAAAATCACCGAAGAAGCGCAGGTCCTGGCCGCGTTGCGGCGCCTGGCTGAACAGTTTGCCCAGCGCCGGCAGGTCGTGTTCGTGACCGATCACGCACAACAGGTCATCGACTTCCAGCGTGGTACTGCCTGAGGGGTGCAGCAGTTGCTGGCCACGGAACAGTGCTGCGATCCGTGTGCCTTCCGGCATCTTCAATTCGCGCAGGGCGGCGCCAATGCACCACTTCTCGGCGCCCAGGCGATAGACGAACAGCTCCCATTCGCTGGTGATGTGAACCTCCAGCGCCGAGCGCGAGATCGGCGCCGGGTCTGGCGGTACGGTGACCTTGAGCAGCTTGGCCATCCACGGCAGGCTGGTGCCTTGCAGCAGCAGCGACACCAGCACGATGAAGAACGCCAGGTTGAAGTACAGCTGGGCATTGGGCAGCTTGGCCATCAGCGGGAACACCGCGAGGATGATCGGCACCGCGCCGCGCAGGCCGACCCAGGCGATAAAGGCTTTCTCGCGGCCATGGAAGGCCTTGAACGGCAGCAGGCCGACCAGCACCGACAGCGGCCTGGCCACCAGGATCATCCACAGCGCCAGGCCCAGGGCCGGAATGGCAATGGGCAGCAGGTCGTGCGGGGTGACCAGCAGGCCCAGCACCAGGAACATGCCGATCTGGGCCAGCCAGGCCATGCCGTCGAGCATGTGCAGGATGCCGTGGCGGCTGCGGATCGGGCGGTTGCCCAGCACCAGGCCGAACAGGTAGATGGCCAGGAAACCACTGCCGTGGATGGCGTTGGTCAGGGCAAAGATCGCCAGGCCGCCGGCGATCACCAGGATCGGGTACAGGCCGGCGGCCAGGTTGATGCGGTTGACCAGTTGCAGCATCAGCCAGCCGCCGCCCAGGCCCATCAGCCCGCCAATACCGAACTCCTGGATCAGGTGGCCCAGCAGGCCCCAGTGCAGGCCGGTTTCGCCGCTGGCGAGCATGCCGATCAGGGTCACGGTGAGGAATACGGCCATCGGGTCGTTGCTGCCCGACTCGATTTCCAGGGTGGCGGTAACCCGTTCATTCAAGCCCTTGCCGCCCAGCAGCGAGAACACCGCCGCCGCATCGGTGGAACCGACGATGGCGCCGATCAGCAGGCCCTGCATCAGCGTCAGGCCGAACAGCCAGGCGGCGACCATGCCGGTCAGCACCGTGGTGATCAGTACCCCGACTGTGGCCAGCGACAGCGCCGGCCACAGTGCGACCCGGAAACTGCTGACCCGGGTGCGCAACCCGCCGTCGAGCAGGATCACCGCCAAAGCCAGGTTGCCGATCAGGTAGGCGGTGGCGTAATCGTTGAAGATGATCCCGCCGCCGTCGACGCCGGCGACCATGCCGACCGCCAGAATGATGACCAGGATCGGGATGCCCAGGCGCGAGGACAGCGAGCTGACCAGGATGCTCGCCCCGACCAACACCGCGCCGATCAGGAACAGGCTGTTGATGGTGGTGGCATCCAAGGGCGGTACTCCGGGGTCAGGCTGAAGAGAAAACATCGATGCTGGCCTTTGACCATGCACCGCGCGTGCCAAGGGATTTAACCTGTTGAATTGGTTGGCTGTCAAAGGCTTGTCTGTCGGGACGGTCCGAAAACGACTGTCTGGCCATCAATCTCGCCACGGGCTAAATAATTAACGCCGCACCCACCGGGCGATCTGATCAGGTGCCGGGTTTCTCACTCCAAGGAACCTGATCATGTCGCAACTCCACGAATTTCTGGCCGGCCCCGAGCAGACCCGGTATGTCTCCGAACAGGCGCGTTTCAAGCAAAAGGCGCAGCGTTTCATGCAGGACTACCCGGATGTTCACGGGCTGGCCTGGGCTGCCGCTCGCCAGGTGCTCAAGCAGCACACCGGCAAGGTGCTCGACCCGGACCGGGTCTGGTGGCACCGCTTTGCTACAGCGTCGAGCAGCCCGCTCACGTTCACGGGCTGGCAGCATAGCGGCGCGCCGGTCGAGTCGATGACGCTGGTCGAACTGGTGATGCGCCGTTTCAATGCCCAGGACCAGGACGGCCCGGACGATCTGCAGGTGTACGGCGGCTTTTATACCGACGGCCCGCAACACCGCGGCGCGTTCGATGAGCACAACGAAGTGGCCCTGCTGCCCGGCCAGGTCCTGCAGCAGCTCTGGGCGCTGGATTTTGCCAGCGACTTTCGCCGGCGAGTCGACGCCTTCTGGGTCCGCCATGGGGCTACGTTCTGCGAGCTGGCCCGGGCCCGCTTTCTGTCTGCTGCCGCCCTGGCGGTGCGCCGTGGGCAGTTGTCCGTTGCCGACGGGCGCGCACTTGTGCAGGCCGTTGCCCGTGAGCCTGCGCTGTCGCCTGGCAACCACACGCACAGCCTGGCGCTGCCTGTACAGGGTGAGGTCAGCGTGCGCAGCTTCGACATTGGCGGCCATGAGGCCAGCCAGATCATCCGCATGGTCGATGCCCGCGGGCGGCAAATCCTCTACTTGCCGGGGCAGGACCCGGCCTTTCAGGTCTGCGAGACCGAGCGCGACCTGTACGAGTGGGTGCAGCGCTGCATCAGCCAGCCTGCCTTGCGACAGCATTTCGAGACCCTGTTTCTGAATTCGCCACAGGCCTGGCAAGACCATGCCGAGGCCTTTGGCGCGCTGCTCGACCAGATCGGCCAGCAGCCGCTCGACGCTGACCACAACCGCGTCGAGGCTGTTGCCTTGCGGTTGCTCAACACGCATGAGCGGGTCATCGTTGGCGATGTCTTCGAGCATCTGCGCGAACAGGCCCGGCACCAGATGCACGCCGTGGCCGATGCGCTGACGTCCAATGCCAGCCTGCGCAAGCAGATGTGGATCGGCTACCTCAATGCCTTCATGCGGGTCTTCGGCCCGAGCGCCGTGGTGGCCTGGCCGCTGGCCTTGACGCTGGTGGGGGCGGGCCTGGCCAATGTCGGCCTGAACATCGACCTGGCCATCAACGGCAGCACGGCCCGGCAGCGCAAGGCCGGGGTGATCGGTGCGATCCTCAATTCGATCTTCGTGCTGTTCAACCTGCCTTTGCTGGTGGACGCACTGCCTGCCCTGCGTGCTTCGGCGTCGGCTGCGGCAGGTGCCCTGTCAGGCCCGGAGGGTGCCGGCCCCGAGTGGATCGCGCTGCAGAACCTCAACCGTGAGGCGCAACTGGCCGGCCAGGCACCGATGCAAGGCATCACGCGCAGCGAAACCGGTGAAACCTGGATCAGGCTGGGCAATACGCCGCAGCGGGTGCGCTACAGCCAGGCGCTCAACACCTGGCTGATCGTCGACCCGCTGAACCCGTTCGCCTTTGAGGGTGCCCGCGCCGTGCGCCTCAATGCCCATGACGAATGGGAAGCGCTGCCGGCCCTGCAGCTCAGCGGTGGCAGCCCGATGAACGAAGCGGGGCCCAGCGCGCTGGCAGGCAGCCCGCCTGAAGCGCCGGTCTACCCGACCATTCGTTCGACGTTCTGGGACACCTACATGCAGTTCAATGCCGACGAAGAGGACCGGTTGTCGGATCTGGCACTGGCGCGGCAAAAGGCGGTTGTCAGTGTGCATCAGTTGGCGGCCGAGGATGAGCTGAGCGTCGACAGTGAAGGTGATCAGGTGCTGCGCGATGCCTGGGGCGATGAATACCGCGTGTTCAAGGTCGACCACGATCACTATGTCGGCGGGCGGGTGACGCGGTATTCGGAGCGCGAGGAAGAATTCAACCAGTTCCTGCGCACCGGCAAGGCCGGGATCACCAATCAGGTGGAAATGATCGAGGAACTGGCCGACGACCTGCAGGCCATAGGCTATGACAACCACGCCACCCTGTACCGTGGTGGCAGTGGGGCCCGGGGCACGTCAGGCATGACCTTTCGCGCAGGCGTCATCAAGGCCGGCGATGTGCTGGTCAATACCGATTTTGCCTCGTTCAGCGAGAACCCGTACGTGGCCCGGTCCTTTGCCAGCAGCCAGGCCGGCGCACCGTCCTATGGCTTCAGCGGGCCGATCAGCTTCGATGAGACCTCGATCGTCTTCGAAATGCTGGCAGAGCAATACCTGGGCGCCACACCGATCGCCCTGTTCTCCAAGGAAGAGGAGGAGGCCGAGTCGCTGTTTGCGCCAGGGCACTATTTCGAGGTGCAGGACATCCGCGAAGTCGCCGGCACCCATTACAAATTCATCCGGGTGCGGATCAAGGAAGTGCCGCTGCCACCGGCCGGCAGCAAGGTCTATGAAATGCGCACCGGCGAGCCGTTCAGCCGCGAGCAGTATGCGGCGCGGCTGGGGGCTGAGGGCCAGAAGCTGGTCGAGCGGTTTTTCCCGTTGCCATCGACCGCCGTGCAGGGAAGCAGCCCACTACCGGCATCGTGAAACCTCGCAGTTCTGCCAGTTGCGGGTAACCACGCGTGGTTTGCACCATGAAGATGGGTAGACATGTTTGAACACGTTTTTGAACGCAATGTTGATTGGCGCGGGCGGCGTCTTGTGATTGCGTGCGAGCCATTCACATCCAGGGAGGATGATATGGAAAATCTGAAAGCAGGTGACCTGGACCCGGGTTTTGGGCAAGGGGGGCGGCTGGAGTTGGGTGAGGGTCGCTCCAGTATGAGGTTTCGTAAATTCAGCCTGGATCACCAGCACCGGATTCTGGGTGTCGGCACCAGCGAGAAGATCGGGGCTGGCACCCGATATGTGACTGTCGGAAGATTCACTGCTGACGGAGTACTGGATACCTCTTTTGATGATTCAGGCTATTGGCTGTCCTTGCCTGTAACAAACGGCATTGGTGGCATTGATGTGGGCTCGCAGACTGGGGAGGACTGTATTCTCACCGCTGTGCCGAGTGATCGGGTCATCTTGCTGTATCGCACGGCAGAAGGTCAGGTCAGAGAACGCCCGCTTACACGCGAGAATGTCTCGGTCGATGGAAATGGCGTTGTGGCCGTTCAAGGGCGTCTCAACGCATGGATCGCCTGTTCTTATCTGGAATCAGCACGGTACGGCAGGGTTCTGTTGATGCGCCTTCGGTCTGAAGGTCATCCGGACAACGGCTTCGCGCAGGACGGCATACTCATTCTGGGAGAGGGTACGCAGTCTTTGCAGTTGAGGGATATGACTGTGCGCCCGGCGGAGCACGATGTGATCCTGGCAATGGACGTCACTGACGATGCTGGCTCTGGCGCTTGGCTGTACTGTCTTGATTCAGACACCGGTGAGTTGAAAGAAACCTTTGCCAGTCAAGGTCGGTTCCCTTATAGCGTGTCTGGCTATCCGTCCACAGTCTTCAGTCGTGTCTTCCATGACAAGGAACGGCTTTGGCTGACAGGGTATGTCCGTGACCCCGGTCAAGGTGTCATGCGTGGCTTTTTCCTGTGCCTGACAAGCAGCGGTGAGATCGATAAAGGTTTCAATCAGGGTGAACCGATCATCATTCAGGCGCAGCAAGCCCATATCGGCGTACAGCGTGATGGCAAGGTGCTGCTCGTGGATTTGCAGGATGACTCATATACCTTGCGTCGATATCTGCCTGATGGTGAGCTGGATTTACAATTTGGCCAGGGCGGGCAGGTCGCTGTAGGGCGCAGTGACGAGTACATGGGGGGCTTGCTCGTTCAGCCTGATGAGGCAGGCGACAAGATTATCTTGAGCGCTTATGCCAGTGGCGATCGCTCGATTTCCGTCGCGTTATACCGTTTTCTGAGCTGACCTCCACAAAAAAGGCGGAGCGCTTGCGCGCTCCGCCTTTTTATTTACGCTGAAACCGGCAGCCGGTCAGGTCAGCCGATACTCATCAGGCTGGCGTTACCGCCGGCCGCTGCGGTATTGACGCTCAAGGCCCGCTCGATCACCAGGCGCTCCAGGGCAATGCCGGTGTCGCTGTACGGCAGGCCATGGACACCAACGATCGCGCCGCCCCGTTGAGCCACCTGCTCACACACGCCGCGCAGCTGGTCGCTGTCGCCGTGGTGCAGGACCGCATCAAACGCCACCTCGTCGCGGCTCCAGTCGGCCACCAGTTGCAGGCGCGCCTGGAGGTCGCGTGGCAGGCGGTTGCGCAGGGCACGGGTGGAATCGTTGTCGACCCACACCGCACGGCTGCCCACGGCCAGTACAGCGGCCAGTTGCGCCAGCAGGTCACCCTCGTCGTCGGCCAGGCACAGCACCTGGTCGCGCGGCAGGATGGTGTAGCTGTTGCGCTCACCGGTCGGGCCGGCCAGCATCCGGCTGATGCCGCTTTGCGACTGGGCGGCAAACTGCTCGCACAGCGTCACCAGCTCGGTGCGTTGCTGGCTGGCTGCCCAGGCCTTGAAGGCCTGCAACGGTTGCAGCAGGGCATCGCGCAGGCGCGTGTCCGGCGCCTGGCGGGCATCGGCGGCGCTGAACGACTGGGCGATGGCATCCTGCGGACGGGTGCTCAGCAGGCGGTACAGGTACAGCGGGCCACCGGCTTTCGGGCCGGTGCCCGACAGGCCTTCGCCACCGAACGGCTGCACGCCGACCACGGCACCGACGATGTTGCGGTTGACGTACAGGTTGCCGGCATGGGCCTTGTCGATGACCTTGGCGATGGTCTCGTCGATGCGGGTGTGCACGCCCAGGGTCAGGCCGTAGCCGGAGGCATTGATCTGGTCGATCAGCGCATCCAGGTCCTTGCGGGCATAGCGCACCACGTGCAGCACCGGGCCGAAGATCTCGCGTTGCAGTTCGTCGAAGCTTTCCAGCTCGATCAGGGTCGGCATCACGAAGGTGCCGCGCTTGATTTCCGGGGTGTCGGCCATCGCCATCTGGTACACGCTGCGGCCTTTGTCGCGCATGGCCTGGATATGTTTCTCGATACCGGCCTTGGCCTCGGCGTCGATCACCGGGCCAATGTCCACGTTCAGGCGCTCCGGGTTACCCAGGCGGCTTTCGGCCATGGCGCCCTTGAGCATTTCGATCACGCGGTCAGCCGAGTCTTCCTGCAGGCACAGCACGCGCAGGGCCGAGCAACGCTGGCCGGCGCTGTCGAAGGCCGAGGACACCACGTCGATGACCACTTGCTCGGTCAGCGCCGAGGAGTCGACGATCATGGCGTTCTGGCCGCCGGTTTCGGCGATCAGCGGGATTGGCCGGCCCTGGGTGTCCAGGCGCCCGGCGACATTGCGTTGCAGCAGGCGCGCCACTTCGGTGGAACCGGTGAACATCACGCCCTTGACGCGCTCGTCACCCACCAGCCCGGCACCGACGGTTTCGCCACGGCCCGGCAGCAGTTGCACCACGCCTTCAGGAATACCGGCTTCGAGCAGCAGGCGCACGGCCTGGGCGGCGATCAGCGGCGTCTGCTCGGCCGGCTTGGCCAGCACCGGGTTGCCGGCGGCGAGGGCCGCGGCCACCTGGCCGCTGAAAATCGCCAGCGGGAAGTTCCATGGGCTGATGCACACCACCGGCCCCAGCGGACGATGGGCGTCGTTGTTGAACTCGGTGCGGGCCTGCACGGCGTAGTAACGCAGGAAGTCCACCGCCTCGCGCACTTCGGCGATGGCGTTGAGGTAGGTCTTGCCGGCTTCGCGGACCAGCAGGCCCATCAGCGGCTGGATCTCGCCTTCCATCAGGTCGGCGGCACGCTCCAGGATCGCGGCGCGCTCGGCCGGCGGCGTGGCCTGCCAGATGGGGCCGGCGCTCATGGCGCACTGGATGGCATTGTTGACGTCGGCGACAGTGGCTTCCTGCACATGGCCGACCACGTCACGGTGATCGGACGGGTTGAGCACGGCCACCGGGGTTTCCTGGCTGCTTGGGCAGCCGAGCAACGGTACGGCTTTCCAGTCATGGTTGGCGCTGGCCAGCAAGGCCGAGGACAGCGACGCCAGGCGGTGTTCGTTGGCCATGTCGATGCCGCTGGAGTTGGCGCGTTCGCGGCCATACAGGTCGCGCGGCAGTGGAATGCGCGGGTGCGGCAAGCCGCAGCTGCCTTCCTGGGTGGCCATGCGCTCGATGCTGCTGACCGGATCAGCCACCAGCTCCTGGATCGAGATCGACTGGTCGGCGATGCGGTTGACGAACGAGGTGTTGGCGCCGTTCTCCAGCAGTCGGCGTACCAGGTAGGCCAGCAGGGTTTCATGGGTGCCGACCGGGGCATAGACGCGGCACGGACGGTTCAGCTTGCCATCGGCCACCTTGCCCACGACCTGCTCGTACAACGGTTCGCCCATGCCGTGCAGGCACTGGAATTCGTACTGGCCGGGGTAATAGTTCTGCCCGGCGATGTGGTAGATCGCCGACAGGGTGTGGGCGTTGTGGGTGGCGAACTGCGGGTAGATGACTTCCGGGGCCGCCAGCAGCTTGCGGGCGCAGGCAATGTAGGACACGTCGGTGTACACCTTGCGGGTGTAGACCGGGTAGCCTTCCAGGCCGTCGAGCTGGGCGCGCTTGATCTCGCTGTCCCAGTAGGCGCCTTTCACCAGGCGGATCATCAGGCGGTGACGGCTGCGGCGGGCCAGGTCGATCACGTAGTCGATCACGTACGGACAGCGCTTCTGGTAGGCCTGGATCACAAAGCCGATGCCGTTCCAGCCGGCCAGTTGCGGTTCGAAGCACAGGCGCTCGAGCAGGTCCAGCGACAGCTCCAGGCGGTCGGCTTCCTCGGCATCGATGTTCAGGCCGATGTCGTATTGCTTGGCCAGCAGGGTCAGCGACAGCAGGCGCGGGTAGAGTTCTTCCATCACGCGCTCGTACTGCGAGCGGCTGTAGCGCGGGTGCAGGGCCGAGAGCTTGATCGAGATACCCGGGCCTTCATAGATGCCACGGCCGTGCGAGGCCTTGCCGATCGAGTGGATCGCCTGCTCGTAGGAGGCCAGGTATTTCTGTGCGTCGTGTTCGGTCAGGGCCGCTTCGCCGAGCATGTCGTACGAGTAGCGGAAGCCCTTGCTTTCGAACTTGCTGGCGTTGGCCAGCGCTTCGCCGATGGTTTCGCCGGTGACGAACTGCTCGCCCATCAGGCGCATGGCCATGTCGACGCCCTTGCGGATCATCGGCTCGCCGCTCTTGCCGATGATGCGGCTGAGCGAGGAGGTCAGGCCGGTTTCGTTATGGGTCGAGACCAGCTTGCCGGTCAGCAGCAGGCCCCAGGTCGCGGCGTTGACGAACAGCGACGGACTGTTGCCCAGGTGCGGGTGCCAGTTGCCAGTGCTGATCTTGTCGCGAATCAAGGCATCGCGGGTGCCTTTGTCCGGGATGCGCAGCAGCGCTTCGGCCAGGCACATCAAGGCCACGCCTTCCTGCGACGACAGCGAGAACTCCTGCAACAGGCCCTGGACGATACCGGCACGACCGCCGGCACTCTTCTGGTGGCGCAGCTTGTCGGCAATCGAGGCGGCCAGCTTGTGAGTGGCATCGGCCATGGGAGCCGGCAGGCGCGCCTGCTCCAGCAGCATGGGCACCACTTCCTGTTCCGGGCGACGGTAGGCCGAGGTAATGGCCGCGCGCAGCACTGATTGCGGCAGGATGCTTTCGGCAAACTCCAGGAAGTTCTGGTGGCTGGCATCGACCGGCAGTTCGCCACGGTCGTCGCCTTCCTTGTCCTGGCCATTGAGCTCCGGCAGGGTTGCACCACTCTCGAGCTTCTCGAGGTAATTGAAGATCGCCTGCTTGATGACCCAGTGCGGGGTACGGTCAATCGTTTGTGCGGCTGCTTTCAATCGCTCGCGGGTCGGGTCGTCGAGTTTCACGCCCAGAGTGGTGGTGGCCATGTCTTGTCCTCTTTGTCGCCACGGTGAATGTGGCATTTGGCTGTGTGCGCAGATTATCCCTGCGTCCAGCCGGGTGCAACCTAGTGCAACCCATTTTCGTCGAAACTTTACACTCGCGATCCAACAGCCGAAGCCGATTTGTGCTAAGTGCCTGATTTTGGTGCGATTAGCTGTCAAATGCCTGTTTGGTGCCCGGAAAACGGGCTTTTTGCCAGGGTTGTGAGCGGGTCGATGGTCGGTGCAACTCGCCGGGTAAAAATGGTTGCACCTTGTTCAGAATGTTTAATAGGATGCCGGGCGTCGGTGCAACCTTAACGACGAAGGCTGCTTGCGAGGGTCTTCAGTCAGCGTAGCGCCCGGACATGAGCAAGCAACAGGCTGCATTTCAGTGGTCGACCGGGCTTGAGCGTCCGGGCGTTGAATAACAACAAATGCCAAGGCAGAACACATGAGTTTCACGAACCCCACCCTGATCACTTTCGTGATCTATATCGCGGCAATGGTGCTGATCGGCCTGATGGCCTATCGCTCGACCAATAACCTTTCCGATTACATCCTGGGCGGTCGCAGCCTGGGCAGTTTCGTCACGGCCCTGTCGGCCGGTGCCTCGGATATGAGCGGCTGGCTGTTGATGGGCCTGCCGGGCGCCATCTACATGTCAGGCCTGTCGGAAACCTGGATCGCCATCGGCCTGATCGTCGGCGCCTACCTCAACTGGCTGTTCGTGGCCGGTCGCCTGCGGGTGCAGACCGAGCACAACGGTGATGCCCTGACCCTGCCGGACTACTTCTCCAGCCGGTTCGAAGACAACAGCGGTCTGCTGCGCATCATCTCGGCCATCGTGATCCTCATCTTCTTCACCATCTACTGTGCCTCGGGCATCGTGGCCGGTGCACGCCTGTTCGAAAGCACCTTCGGCATGTCCTACGAGACCGCGCTGTGGGCCGGCGCCGCTGCCACCATCGCCTACACCTTCGTGGGCGGCTTCCTGGCGGTGAGCTGGACCGATACCGTGCAGGCCACGCTGATGATCTTCGCGCTGATCCTGACGCCGATCATCGTGCTGCTGGCCACCGGCGGTGTCGACACCACGTTCCTAGCCATCGAAGCCAAGGATCCGACCAGCTTCGACATGTTCAAGAACACCACCTTCATCGGCATCATCTCGCTGCTGGCCTGGGGCCTGGGCTACTTTGGCCAGCCGCACATTCTGGCACGCTTCATGGCCGCCGATTCGGTCAAGTCGATCGCCAAGGCGCGCCGCATCTCCATGACCTGGATGATCCTGTGCCTGGCCGGCACCTGCGCCGTGGGCTTCTTCGGTATCGCCTACTTCTCGGCCAACCCGGATCTCGCCGGTCCCGTGACCGAAAACCCTGAGCGGGTGTTCATCGAGCTGTCCAAGCTGCTGTTCAACCCCTGGATTACCGGTGTCCTGCTGTCGGCCATCCTGGCGGCGGTCATGAGCACCCTGAGCTGCCAGTTGCTGGTGTGCTCCAGTGCCCTGACCGAAGACTTCTACAAGGCGTACCTGCGCAAGGGGGCCTCGCAGGTCGAACTGGTGTGGGTCGGTCGTGCCATGGTGCTGCTGGTGGCAATCATCGCCATCTTCCTGGCCGCCAACCCGAACAACCGTGTGCTGGGCCTGGTGAGCTACGCCTGGGCCGGCTTCGGCGCCGCCTTCGGTCCGGTAGTGCTGATCTCGGTGCTGTGGAAGGGCATGACCCGCAATGGCGCTCTGGCCGGTGTGATCGTCGGTGCCGTGACCGTGGTGCTGTGGAAGCAGTTCACCAGCTTCGGCCTGTACGAAATCGTGCCGGGCTTCATCCTGGCAACCCTGGCCATCGTGGTGTTCAGCCTGATCGGCCAGAAGCCATCGGCGAGCATGCAGCAACGCTTCGAGCTGGCCGACAAGGCCTATAAGGACGCTGTGCGCTGATGCTTGCCTGACAGCTCTGCATGAAAATGGCCCGCCCGTCCTGTGACGCGCGGGCCATTTTTTTATGGGCGGTGTCCTACCGTTAGTCGGCTGGAACCGACTTTAAAGGTGGCAAAGCGCCTGCGTGCTTATCCTTTTTCTCAGGCAGGGCTAGAGTTGGTTGCATCCCGATGACAAGACCCCTCGCGTCCTGTCACGACTACAAGAGAAACGGCATGGAATGCGCGCAAGACAAGCCAGGTGATGGCGCTTCGGTGCTTCTGGTGGTCGACGATTACCCCGAAAACCTGGTGACGATGTGTGCGGTTCTGCAGCGTGCCGACCGTTGCATTGTCACGGCCAGCTCAGGGTTCGAGGCGCTCAGCGTGCTGCTCGAGCGTGATGTCGACCTGGTGCTGCTGGATGTACAGATGCCGGGCATGGATGGTTTCGAGGTGGCGCGGCTGATGCGGGGCAGCCAGCGCACCCGGCTGACCCCGATCATCTTTCTGACCGCCAACGAGCAAAGCCAGGAAGCGGTGCACAAGGGCTACGCCAGCGGCGCCACCGACTACCTGTTCAAGCCCTTCGATCCCAATATCCTCAAGCCCAAGGTCCAGGCCCTGCTGGAGCAGCAGCGCAATCGCCGTGCCTTGCAGACGCTGACCCAGGAGCTGGACGCGGCGCGGGCCTTCAATGCCTCGGTGCTGTCGAATGTCGCCGAGGGCATTCTGGTGGTCGACGAGGCCGGCATCGTGCGCTTTGCCAACCCGGCCATCTGCCGCCTGCTCGACAGCACCGAGCAACGGTTGTGTGGCTCGGCCCTGCTCGATCATGTCGGCCAGCCACAGGCCGCTCACTGGCTGGAGTCGGGGTTTCATGAGTGGTACCGGCGTGGCGAAACCTGGCGGGTGCACGATGCCACCCTGCGCACCCGTACCGGTGGCCAGTTGCCGGTGACCTTCTCCAGCGCACCGTTGCCTGCCGAACAGAAAGCCATGGTGCTGAGCATCCTCGACATGTCGGTCGAGCGCGACCTGTACCGGCAACTGGAGCAGCAGGCCGTGACCGATGCGCTGACCGGTCTGCTCAATCGGCGCGGCCTGCACAAGGCGGTGCCCAGCCTGTTGCAGCGCAACCTGCGCAGTGAAAAGTGCCTGGCGGTGCTGTACCTGGACCTGGACGGCTTCAAGCACGTCAACGATTCACTGGGTCATGAGGCCGGCGACCAGGTGCTGCTCTGGGTGGCCGGGCAGTTGCGCGAATGCATGCGCCCCTACGATGTGCTGGCGCGCATTGGGGGCGATGAGTTCGCCGTGGTGATCGAGGGGCTGGAGCATCCCGAGCAGGCGGCCAAGATCGCCGAAAAGATCATCGAGCGGGTGTCGGTGCGTCGACATGTCAATGGGGTGGATGCCACCCTGGGGGTGAGCATCGGCATCGCCATCCATCCCCACTGCGGCGCTGACCTCGATGCGCTGCTGCGCGTGGCCGACACTGCGATGTACGAGGCCAAGCGCGCCGGGCGCCAGCAATACCGCTTCTATGACCAGAACATGAACGGTCGGGCGCGTTCGCGGCTGATGCTTGAAGACAGCGTGCGCAGTGCCATCGACAACCATCAGTTCTCGGTGATCTACCAGCCGCAGGTGAACCTGGCCGAGAATCGCTTGCGCGGTTTCGAGGCCATCCTGCACTGGCAGCACCCGGTGGTGGGCGATGTACCGCGTGCGCTGTTCATGCCGTTGCTGGAAGAGTCGCGGCTGATCAACCGGCTTGGCGGCTGGATGTTCGATCAGGGCGCCCGGCAACGTCAGGCCTGGATCCCGGTGTTCGATGCCGACCTGGTCATCAGCGTGGCCATTGGCTCCGCACAGTTCTGCCTGCCGAACCTGGCCTGCGAGCTGCAGCACGTGCTGGCGCTTCATGACCTGTGTCCGGGGCAGCTCGAGGTCGAGATCAGCGAACGCTCGTTGATGCACAACCTGGCCCATAGCCGCAAACAGCTGCGCCAATTGCATGACATTGGCGTGCGCGTGGCCCTGGACGATTTCGGGGTGGGCGACTGTTCGCTGGCGCACCTGCGTGCCCTTGAGCTCGACACGTTGAAGATCGACCGGCATTTCGTTGCCACCTTGCTCGACTCGCCGCGTGATGCGGCGCTGGCGCACAGCATCATCGAGCTGGCACGCAACCTGGGCATGCAGGTCATGGCCGATGGCGTCAGCAGTCTCGAGCAATACCAGTGGCTGCTCGCCAATGGTTGCCAGTTGATCCAGGGCCCGCTGGTGGCGGCACCCATGAGTGTCGAACAGGCCACCGGCATGCCGCGTCAATGGTGCGGGCCGGGTTTGAAGGTGGTTTGAGTGGTGTAGACTGGCCGCTTTCCGGTTCGTGTGTGCCCCGATCGTGCCCAGCCCGTTTGCGCTCAAGTATCTGCAAGCCTATCCGCCCGCCCTGCAGGATCAGGTCCGTGACCTGATTGCCCAGGGTCGCCTGGGCGATTACCTGCAAAAACGCTACCCGCAGCGCCACGCCATCCAGAGCGACAAAGCGTTGTATGCCTTTGCCCAAGGGTTGAAAAACGACCACCTGCGCAATGCCCCGCCGATCGACAAGGTGCTGTTCGACAACCGCCTGGACCTGACCCACCGCGCACTGGGCCTGCACACCACGGTGTCGCGGGTACAGGGCGGCAAGCTCAAGGCCAAGAAAGAGATTCGCGTGGCTTCGCTGTTCAAGGAGGCGGCGCCCGAGTTCCTGAGCATGATCGTGGTCCACGAACTGGCGCACTTCAAGGAAAGCGACCATAACAAGGCGTTCTACAAGTTGTGCGAGCACATGCTGCCCGGCTACCACCAGCTGGAATTCGACTTGCGCGTCTACCTGACCTGGCGCGACATGCCGGGCAGCGCTACCACTGACTGATCAGCAACGACGCGCTTGTGGGAGGGGGCTCTGCCCGCGACGGGCCCGTGAAATCAGCCCATCGGCCAGGGTCAGGCTGGATCGCAAGGCGCTTAAGACAAAGGAATCAACCATGGACGTCAGCAAGACCAAAAGCAGCTTCTACCGCCGCCTGTACGTGGCCTGGCTGATCGACAGCGGGCAGGCCGGCACTGTGCCGGCGCTGGTCGAGGTGACCGGCATGCCACGGCGCACCGCGCAGGACACCATCGCCGCCCTGGCCGACCTGGACATCGTGTGTGAATTCGAGCAGCGCGAGGGCGCGCGCAACCAGGCCGGTGACTACCGGATCCATGACTGGGGCGCCATCGACAAGGCCTGGATCGAGCGCAATCTGGTGACGATCAGGCAGGTGCTGGCCTATCCATGACCACGGCAGGCAATCATTCCAGGTCGCGGCGCATGCCGATGTGCGGGATATTGTCTTCCAGGTAGAGCTCGCCCACCGGATCGAAGCCGTAGCGGCTGTAATAGCCTTGCAGGTGCGCCTGGGCCGACAGGTAGATGGGCTGGTCGGGCCACTTGCGCTCGGCATGCTCCAGGGCCTGGACCATCAGTTCGTGGCCCAGGCCCATCTTGCGGATCGACGGTGCCGTCACTACCCGACCGATGGTCACATCGCCCGCTTGCTGGATCGGGTCCAGCAGGCGCAGGTAGGCCACCAGTTGCTCGTTCTGCCAGCCCATCAGGTGGCAGGTGTCGCCGGTCATATCCAGTCCGTCGATATCCAGATACGCGCATTGCTGCTCGACCACGAACACCTCGGCCCGCAGGCGCAGAACGGCGTAAAGCTGTTCGATGCTCAGGTCGGTATGGTGTTTGCAGATCCATTTGATAGACATGTCGCTGACTCGGAGGGAAACCTGAGCGGATTCTAAACTCATCGGGCGGTATTCCCAATAAAACCCTGTTTCGCCTGCCATCGTGCAGGGCGCAAGGTGCGCTTGGTCTGTCAATGCGGCTGAGTGTATTGGTAGCATCGGTGAGCGTGGACCGAACGCTGTGTCGAGTATCCATGAGTTGATCGGAAGCATTCCGGGCAACGGGCCAGATCAGGAACGTGTGCATGCAGCGATGGATTCAGGTCATAGGGATGATGGGATGCCTGCTGATGGCCCATGGCAATGCAGCAGAGCGCTTGCGGCTGGTGGCCGACCCTTGGGCGCCATTCACCGATTCGGTACTGCTCAATGGCGGCCTGGCCACTGATATCGTCAGCACGGCGCTGGCCCGCGCCGGCTATGTGACGGTGTACCAGCAACTGCCTTGGGCGCGGGCGATGCTTGGCCTGTCCGAGGGGCGCCACGATGTGTTGATCAATGCCTGGTACAGCGAAGATCGCACCACGATCGGGCAATTCTCCGGGGGCTATCTGGTCAACCGGATTCTGTTTCTCAAGCGCAAGGATGAGCCCATCGAGGACTGGAGCCTGTCGTTGCTGCGTCAGTACAGCATCGGTGTGGTGCGCGGCTATGCCTATGCGCCGGCTTTCGACAGCAACACCCGGCTGCGCAAGGTGCCGGTACAGAATTTTTCCATGGCCGCCCGGATGCTGGCGGCAGGGCGCATCGACCTGACCCTTGAGGACGAACTGGTGGCGCGTCATCAACTGGCCCTGGAAGAGCCGCAGGTGCGCGATACACTCGAGTTCCTGCCCAACCCCTTGAGTGAGAACAACCTGCGTATCCTGGTCAGCCTCAAGCACCCCGAACATGCCTTGATCGTGGAGCGCTTCGACGCTGCCATTGCCGCCATGCGCGCCGATGGCAGCTATGAGGCGCTGTTCAGGCGGCATGGGTTTTAGAGGCAAGGGCTTAGGAAGTACGGGGGGGGTGGTGTGTCTTCGCAAGAGGGTCGGAACCCTTCTCACAGACCACCACGGCCAGCAGGAACAACCCCTTCAGAACAACCCGGCCCTTGCGTTTTTATCCCGGCGTCGTCAAGCCGGCTCCGGCTGCTTGATCAAGTGCGCCGCCAGCGTGCGCAAGGGCGCCAGTTGCCGGCAGATCAAGGCCAGTTGGGTCTGCACCAGGCGCTGGCTTTCCTCCAGCTCGTCAGGCACCTGTTCAAGTTCGGTGGCCAGGGCCTCCTCGGCGTCGCTCTGCACCGCCACCGGCTGGCGCTCGGCCAGGCAGCGGGCGATGTCTTCAAGGCTGGCCGCCAGCGTCGCGCCGGCACCGTCGATCAATTGCTCATGCACCGCAGGTGGCAACAGCGTATCGCGGTGCGCGCCCAGGCCCGACAGGTAGCTGAGCAGCGTGTGCGACAGCACCAGGAAGCGAAAGCCCACATCGGCTTCCTTGCGAAAGTGCCCGGGCTCCTTGAGCATGTTGGCCAGCGTGGTCGACAGTGCCGCGTCGGCGTTGTGAGCATTGCGCCGGGCCAGCCGGTAGGCGAGGTCGTCGCTCTTGCCCTTGGCGTACTGCTGCATGATCTGGCGCAGGTACAGGCTGTTGCATGCCAGGGTATTGGCCAGCACCTTGTTCAGGCGCCGGCCCTGCCAGTCGGGCAGGAACAGAAACACCGCCAGGCCCGCGATCAGACTGCCCAGCAGGGTGTCGAGCAGGCGTGGCAGCAGCAGCCCGTAGCCATCGCCGACCTGATTGAAACAGAACAGCACCATCACCGTGATCGCCGCCGTCGACAGCGTGTAGCGCGTGGTGCGGTTGACGAAGAACACCACGCCCGCCAGCACCGCACACATCGACTGCAGGATCGGGCTGGTCACCAGGCCGAACAGTGCCCAACCCGCCACCAGGCCGATGGACGTGCCGATGATCCGCTGGCCGAGCTTGATCCGGGTGGCCCCGTAGCTGGGCTGGCAGACAAATACCGTGGTCAGGATGATCCAGTAGCCATTGGTGGGATGAATCAGGTGCACCATCGCATAGCCGATCGACAGCGCCAGCGGCAGGCGCAGGGCATGGCGAAACAGCAATGAGGTCGGGGTCAGGTGCTGGCGCAGGCGGCTCCAGACATCCTTGAACGTGCGCGGCGAGCGGTCCAGCAGGCTGCTGTCGCTGGCATCGGCCAGGGCGTCGGGGTTGCTGGCATCCTTGATCAGCCGGTCGAGGGTTTCCAGGTTGGCCGCCAGTGCCCGCAGCGAGCGCAACAGGCTGCGCCAGGCCGGGTTGCTCTGCACGCGCAAGTGCTCCAGCGACGCCCGCAGGTCTTCCATGGCCTCGGCAAAATTGGCGTGGTAGATGAACGGCTGGCGCATCTGGATCGATTCGGACAGCGCCTGGCAGGCCGAGCCTTGCTGGCGCAACAGGCGCTGGCAGCGGAACAGCACGTCGCTGTGAAAGAACGCTTCGGTCAGCGAGTTATAGGGGTAGTGCGAGGAACTGGCGCGCTCGTGAATGTCCTGGGCGATGAAGTACAGCTTCAGGTAGCGACTGACCTTCGAGCCCGGCCGGCCGCTGCCGACCCGGTGCAGGATGATCTCCTTGGTGGCGTTGAGCGCCGCCACCACTTTGCCGTTCTGTTGCGCCAGTTCCAGGCGTCGCGCCTCGATATCCAGGGTGCGGATCGGCTCGAACAGGCTCGACTTGAGCTTCAGGTACAGCCCCAACTCACGAAACAGCCGCGCCAGGGCCTGCTGCACCGGCTGGTTGGAAAACAGCATCTGCCACAGCACTGACAGCAGCCCGTACCAGGCGGCGCCGGCCACCAGCAGCATCGGCTCATGCCAGAAGTCCAGCACCTCGCCGCCGCGCTGGTCGACGCCGATCATGGTGTACACCGACAGGATCAGCGTGGCATAGGCAATGGCGCCGTAGCGCTCGCCCAAGGCACCGAGCATGGTCAGGCAAAAGCTCGCCAGGGCCAGGGCAATGGCAAAGATCCAGGGGTAGGGAAACAGCAGCTCCACCGCCAGCGCCGCCACGCTGAAACACACCAGCGTCACGGCCAGCGAATTGAGGCGGCCCTGCCAGTTGTCGTCGGTTTCGGCCAGGGCGCAGGCGATGATGCCCAGAAACAGCGGGATCAGCAGGCCCATCTCGTTCTGGTACCAACACAAGGCCATGCTGCCGGTCAGGGCGATGAACACCCGGATGCTGTAGCTGAACTTGTCCTGGGCCCATAAGCGACGCAGCGTGTGACGCAAGGATTTAGATGCCATGAATGCGCTGACAGCCTTTTTCACGAATGATCATGCAGAGGGATATGTACAGCCCTACGCGTGGGCTGTACACCGGCATCAGCAAAAAATGTTCCGGCCGTCGCCAGGCGTTGCCGGCTGCGGCGTCATGTCACACGTATTGCGCCGCCGCGTAGCCCGAGGCCCAGGCCCACTGGAAATTGAAGCCGCCCAGGTGGCCGGTTACATCCAGCACTTCGCCGATGAAGTAAAGCCCAGGTGACTTCAGCGACTCCATGGTCTTGGACGACACCTCGCGGGTGTCGATGCCGCCCAGGGTCACTTCGGCGGTGCGGTAGCCTTCGGTGCCGGCCGGCACCACCTGCCAGTCGGCCAGTTTTTCCGCGAGGCTGGCCAGTTCCGCATGGGTGTACTGCTTGAGCGGCTTCGACGTGAACCAGTGCTCGGCCAGCAGGGTCGCCATCTTCTTGGTGAACAACTCGCCCAGCAGGGTTTTCAGTTCGCTGTTGGGACGCTCGGCCTGTTGCTGCTTGAGCCACTCGTGCGCGTCGTGGTCGGGCAAAAGGTTGATGTGCAGCGTGTCGCCCGGCTGCCAGAACGAAGAGATCTGCAGCATCGCCGGCCCGCTCAGGCCGCGATGGGTAAACAACAGGTTTTCGCGGAACGCCCTGTCGTTGCAGCTCACCAGGCAATCGACCGAGGTGCCCGACAGCTCGGTGCACAGCACCTTGAGCGCGTCGGTGATGGTGAACGGCACCAGGCCTGCGCGGGTCGGCAGCAGTGTGTGGCCGAACTGCTGGCCGACCTGATAGCCGAAGCCGGTCGCCCCCAGGGTTGGAATCGACAGGCCGCCGCTGGCGATCACCAGCGAGGTGCACTCGAGCGTTCCCAGCGTGGTCTGCAAGCGGTAGCCACTGTCGATCCTGTCGATGTTCTGCACCGAGGTATCCATGTGCAGGCTGGCGCCGGCGTCACGGCAGTGTTCCAGCAGCATCTCGAGGATGTCGCTGGCCTTGTTGTCGCAGAACAACTGGCCGAGCTTTTTCTCGTGATAAGGCACGCCATGCTTGGCGACCATCGCGATGAAGTCCCACTGCGTGTAGCGCGCCAGCGCCGACTTGCAGAAATGCGGGTTATGCGACAGGAAATTGGCCGGTTCCGTGTACATGTTGGTGAAATTGCAACGCCCGCCGCCGGACATCAGGATCTTCTTGCCGGGCTTGTTGGCATGGTCGATGACCATTACCCGCCGACCACGCGCCGCAGCGGTCAGCGCACACATCAAACCGGCCGCGCCGGCGCCGATGATGACAACGTCAGTAACAGGCACAACAGAATCCTCAGAGGCCATGGGGGGGGTGTAGGAGCGCGCTTGCCCGCGACCGGCTGCGTGAGCAGTCGTAAATTTGTGGCGTTTCACAAAAGTATCAGTCATGAACTTTCAGCGTTTCACAAAAGTATCAGTCATGAACTTTCAGCGTTTCCGAGATTTTGCGAGCGCTGCGCACTCGGTCGCGGGCAAGCGCGCTCCTACCAGGGGGAGTTCGATAGCCCGCCGAACGTCAGAGAATCCGCACGCGCAGCGACTTGCCCTTGATCTTGCCCTTGCTCAGGCGATCCAGGGCCTGCTGGGCGATGGCGTGTTCCACGGCCACGTACGACTGGAAGTCGAAGATCGCGATCTTGCCCACTTTCGCACCCGGAATGCCGGCGTCGCCGGTCAGGGCACCGAGGATATCGCCGGGGCGCAGTTTTTCCTTGCGGCCCGAGGCAATGCACAGCGTGGTCATGGCCGGTTGCAGGCGGGCGCCACCCTTGGTGGTCAGGTCGTCGTAGGGCTGCCAGTTCAGCGCGGCCTTCTGCAGCGACTCGATGGCGCGGGCGCGGGCGCTTTCCGGCGGCGCCACCAGGCTGATTGCCACGCCTTTCTCACCGGCGCGGCCGGTACGGCCTACGCGGTGTACATGGATTTCCGAATCACGCGCCAGTTCGACGTTGATCACCATGTCCAGGGCGTCGATATCCAGGCCGCGGGCCGCCACGTCGGTGGCCACCAGCACCGAGGTGCTGCGGTTGGCGAACATCGCCAGCACCTGGTCGCGGTCGCGCTGCTCCAGGTCGCCATGCAAGGCCACGGCCGACATGCCCTTGGCGGTCAGGTGATCGACCACTTCCTGGACCTGCTGCTTGGTAAAGCAGAACGCTACGGCCGAGGCCGGCTGGAAGTGATTGAGCACGCGCACCACGGCATCGAGGCGCTGCTCGGGGGCGATTTCATAGAAGATCTGCTGGATCTGGCTGTCGGCGTGCAGGGTCTGCACCTTGACCGTCTGCGGGTCACGCATGAATTTGGCCGCCAGTTGCTTGATGCCGGCCGGGTAGGTGGCCGAGAACAGCAGGGTCTGGCGCCGCTCGGGGGTCTGGCTGACGATGTCGGTGATGGCATCGACAAAGCCCATGTCGAGCATGCGGTCGGCTTCGTCGAGCACCAGGGTGTTGACACCATCGAGCACCAGCGAGCCTTTGCGCAGGTGCTGCTGGATGCGGCCCGGGGTGCCGACGATGATGTGCGCGCCGTGTTCCAGCGAGCCGATCTGCGGGCCGAACGGCACGCCGCCGCACAGGGTCAGCACCTTGATGTTGTCCTCGGCACGGGCCAGGCGGCGGATTTCCTTGGCCACCTGGTCGGCCAGCTCGCGGGTCGGGCACATGACCAGGGCCTGGCAGCCGAAGAAGCGCGGGTTGATCGGGTTGAGCAGGCCGATACCGAAGGCAGCGGTCTTGCCGCTGCCGGTCTGGGCCTGGGCAATCAGGTCCATGCCCTTGAGGATCACCGGCAGGCCTTGCGCCTGGATCGGCGTCATTTCGGCGTACCCCAGCGACTCAAGGTTGGCCAGCATGGCAGCGGACAGGGGCAAGGTGTTGAAAGCGGTTTGTGTCACGACGGTGAACCTGCAAGACAAAATGCTGCGCAGTGTATCAGGTCGTATGAATGTGTAGGACCGGCTTTAGCCGGGGATGGCGGCGCTGCATGCGTCATTCGCAGCTGTGGCTACCCTCGCCAAAAAGATGACTGCTGATTTTATTGGATATTAATTCATCCGTAGGAGCGCGCTTGCCCGCGACCGGCTGCGTTAGCAGTCGTAAATTTTCAGCGTTTCGCAAAAGTATCAGTCATGAACTTTCAGCGTTTCCGAAATTTTACGAGCGCTAACGCACTCGGTCGCGGGCAGAGCGCGCTCCTACCGCTCCGCAGGCTTTGCCGGTTCCCGTCCCGGCAACTGCAGAAAGATCCCCGCCGCCAGCACCGACATCACCCCGACACTCAGGAAGGTCAGCTGGAAGGCGCCCAGCACATCGCTGGCTTCGCCGGTCGCCGCATTGGTGCTGAACCCGCCCAGCAAGGCCGCCGCAGCCGCCACGCCCAGGCTCAGGGCCAGTTGCGCCACCACCGACAACAGGCTGTTGCCACTGGCGGCGCTGGCATCGCTGAGGTCGATCAGGGTCACGGTGTTCATCGCCGTGAACTGCAACGAGTTCACCGCGCCCAGCAGCGCCAGGTGCACCAGCAATACCCAGTACGGCGTCTGCGCATCGATCAGTGCCAGACTGGCCAGCAACAGACCCAGCAGCAAGGTATTGGCGGTCAGGATCACTCGATAGCCCAGCGCGTCGATCAGCCAGCGCGCCAGGCCCTTGGCGAGCATGCCGGCCGCCGCCAGTGGCAGCATGCTCATGCCCGCCTCGGACGGCGAGTAACCCAGCGCCACCTGCAGCAGCAGCGGCACCAGAAACGGCAGTGCGCCACTGCCCAGGCGTGAGAACAGATTGCCCAGAATGCCCACTGCAAAAGTGCGGGTGCGAAACAGGCTGGGCGAAAACAGCGGCGACTCGACGTGGCCGGCGCGCAGCCAGTAGGCCGCCAGGCAGCCCATGCCGGCGAACAGCAGCAGGACCACGCGAAACGGCGACAGGTGCAGTTCGCTCAGGCCCTCCAGGGCAATGGTGATCAACAGCATCGAGGCGCCAAACAGCAAAAAGCCCACGCTGTCGAAGCGCGTGCGCCCGCCACCGGGCAGGTCCGGGATAAAGCGATGCACCGCATAGCAACCGAGGATGCCCACCGGAATATTGAGCAGGAAGATCCAGTGCCAGCTCATGTACTCGACCATCCAGCCGCCCAGGGTCGGCCCCAGCAGCGGGCCGAGCAGACCGGGCACGGTGATGAAACCCATGATCCGCACCAGCTCCGAGCGCGGGTAGGCGCGCAGCACGATCAGCCGGCCGATCGGCAGCATCAGTGCGCCGCCCAGCCCCTGGATGATCCGTGCCCCGACCAGCATGTCGACCGACCAGGACACCGCGCACAACAACGAACCCAGGCTGAACAACAGGATCGCGCTGAAGAAGATCCGCTTGATGCCGAAGCGGTCGGCGATCCAGCCCGAGGCCGGGATCAGCAGCGCAATGGTCAGCATGTAGGCAATGACCACCGACTGCATGCGCAGCGGGTCTTCCTGCAGCGAGTGGGCCATCGACGGCAACGCCGTATTGAGGATGGTGCCGTCCAGGCTCTGCATGAAGAAGGCGATGGCAATCACCCAAGGCATCCAGCGCAGGGTCTTTTCGTCGAGCAAAGGTGTCGAGGTCGTCATGCGGTTGGCTACAACGTCAGGGTCAGGCGGTTGATCAGGGCGCCGGGCAGGTGCGTCGAGGATGTCTGGCGCTGTTCGTAGGTGCTGGTCGACAGGATCAGTTCGCGCTCGCGGGTCAAGGCTTCGAGCTGGTCGCCGAGCAGGCTGTAGGCGCTGTCGTCGAAACGCATGGTGCTGACGGGCGCAATAATCCGACCGTCCTCGACCCAGAAGGTTGCGAAACGGGTCATGCCGGTCATGCGCGCGGCCGGCATGTCGGAGAAGTTCAGGTACCAGAGGTTGCCGATGTACAAGCCGGTGCCGAGCCGGGCCAGGATCTGCGCCTGCTCCAGGTCGCCGCCGGCCATGCTCAGCGCGCTGGGCGACTCACCGGCATTGGCGCCGTTGGCCGGCAAGTTGTACTCGGCGGCGCTGCTCGAATCGACCAGTCGCTCGCCGGCCTTGCCATATGTGATCAGGGCGAGGTCGCGGCGCGGGTAGCCTTCACCGGAAAACGCCGGCGACAGCGAACCACTGACCTGTTCATCGAGCGACACTGCGGCATTGAAACGCGCCTCGCCGTCGTACAGGCGCTGCAACGGGCTGTGCTTGCTGGCGATGGCCTGGGCAGAAAAACCGCCCCAGGCGAGCATGCCGATGATTTCGTCCAGCGCCGCCGGGGCCAGGTAGGCGCGGTACTGACCCGGCGCCAGGGTGATGGCCGGGCGGCCCAGGTAGTCAAGTTGCTCGCGGGCCTGTTCGAACTGACGGTCAAAGGCTGCGCTGTCCCAGTCGTGACCGGCGTAATTGGCTTTTACCGCCTGGCCATTGGGGTGAAACAGGCTCCAGTCGAGGTTGAAGCTATTGGCCTGGTGCCAGCCCATTGCCCCCCATGAACTGGCAAAGCCGCGATAGATCGGACCGGCGGCGTAGATGCCGACCAGGTCCAGGCCATGGGCACGTTCGCTGATCCGGGCCACCACGTCCTGGGTGTCGGGCAACGGCGCGGCTTGCCGGTTTTCGCTGTGCCAGGCCTCGGTGTTGGGCAGCAGGTACGGGTCTGGCGGCAACAACGGCAGGGCCTGGCGCACCTGGGTCACGGCTTGCTCCAGGCGCCGGCGGTCCTCGTCGGAATCGTCGGCCAGGGTCAGGGTCAGGTCGGCATGCCGGCCCTCGTGGATCAGCTTGAGGCTGACACTGGCCTGCTGAACGCAGCCGGCCTGGCGCACCTGGCCGTGGTTGAAACGGATGAAATCGGACGCTTCGGCCTCATAGGCCAGGCTGAACTGCTCAGCAGGGTGCAGAGCGGCCCTGAGCACGGCAACCAGTGCCTCGAACTGTGTTTGCCGTTCCATCAGGCGTCTCCTCCGAATACATCCACATCATTGAATACACAGGCTGGCGAAGCATGCCCGACCCGCACCACCTGGTTGGGTTCGCCCTTGCCGCAATTGGGCGTGCCCAGCACTTCGACGGTGTCGGCATTGCCCACCGCGCAGAGGTTGCGCCAGAACTGCGCCGACACCGCCCGGTAGTTGGGGTTCTTGACCACGCCCTTGAGCTGGCCGTCTTCGATCAGCCGGCCCCATTCGCAGCCGAATTGGAACTTGTTGCGTGCATCGTCGATGGACCACGAACGGTTGGTCGACATCAGGATGCCGCGTTCAATGCCCGCCACCAGTTGTTCGAACGACTGATCACCCGCCTCGATATTGAGGTTGGCCATGCGGTCGATGGGCGCGCGGTTCCAGTTGCAGGCGCGGCTGTTGGCCACCCCCGGCAGGCCGCTGCGGTATTGCGACAGCGCGCCGCCCAGCGGGCGCTCCAGCAAACCGTTGCGGATCAGGAAATGCTTGCTGGCGGGGCTGGCGTCGTCGTCATGGCTGTAGCTGGCCAGTTGCTCCGGGATGTCCGGGTCGAAGGTCACGTTGAGCAGCGCCGAGCCGTATTGCAGGGTGCCGAAGTCCGCAGTCTTGACGAAGCTGGTGCCGGCGTAATTGCGTTCGTCGCCCAGGATGCGGTCCAGTTCCAGCGGGTGGCCGATGGACTCGTGAATCTGCAGGCTCATCTGGTCGGGCATCAACAGCAGGTCGCGCGGGCCGCTGGGGGTGTTGGGCGCCTGGATCAGTTGCAGGGCCTGATCGGCAATGCGCGGGGCCGCATTGATCAGGCCACAGCGCTCGATGACCTCGACGCCGCCTTGCTGGCCGAAGTTGCTGCCGCCCAGGCTGCGGGTCTGGCTGTCGTGGCCGTCATAGGCAGTGACGCTCAGGCCCGGATAGACAAAGCGTTGCGCCTGGCGAATCCGGGCGCCGGCGGTATTGAGGTAGATCTGTTCGACCGTCTCCAGCCCCAGGCTGGCTTGCCAGTCGACCAGGCGCTCGTCGCGGGGCACGGCCGCCGATTCGCTCTGCAGCAGCGCCAGGGCATCGCCCAGGGCCGGAAAAGCAGCGTCCAGGTGCGGTGACAGGTAGTCGGCACAGGCGCTGGACACCGGTTGTTCGGTCAGGTCCAGCAGCGCATGGGGCGCCAGCTGGCGGGCCAGTTGTTCGGCACATTCGAGTGCCGCCTGCAGGCCGCGCTGCGACAGGTCGTGGGTGGCGGCATAGGTCTCGACCCCGGCCAGGCGCACGGTGATCATCACCCCTTCATCCAGGCCCAGCGCCAGCGGCTGCGCCACGTTGCGGCGCACCGACAGGTGCTGGTGGGTACGGCGCACATGGCGCACGGAAAAGAACGGCGCCTGGCTGCGCAGGGCCGCAAAGCGCTGGGTGAGCGTGGCATGGAAATCGAACATGCGGGCGGGGCTCCTTGCCGGGTATCACGGCGGGTTGATCTGTTGCCGGACTGGCGCGGGGTGGGAGCGCGGGGGGCGGCATTGCGTCTTGCCGGAATGCCGGACCACCGCGACCGGCTGCGTTAGTCGTCGTGAAATTGTGGCGTTTCACAAATTTTGAAGGTGTTCACAGTCGTAAAATTGTGGCGTTTCCGAAATTTTACGAGCGCTAGCGCACTCGGTCGCGGGCAGAGCGCGCTCCTACTGCGGTGTATGCGGTATTCAGCCTTGTGCCTTGGCCAATTGCAAATCCACATACTCCAGGGCGATGCGCTGGGCCTGGTCGGTGTCGAATGCATCGCCCGACAAGGCGCCGCGCAGCCACAGGCCGTCGACCAGCGCGGCCAGACCGCGGGCGGCGCTGCGGGCCTGGTGTTCGGACAGGACGCGGCGGAACTGCCAGCACAGGTTCGAATACAGGCGATGGTCGTTGATGCGTTGCAGGCGGTGCAGGGACGGGTGGTGCATGCTGGTGGCCCAGAACGCCAGCCAGGTCTTCATCGCCGGGCCGTTGACCTGGCTGCTGTCGAAGTTGCCCTCGATGATGACCCGCAAGTGCGCGCGCGGGCTGTCGTCGGCCAGGGCCTGGCGACGGTTGGCGGTGTTGCTGCTCAAGGCGTGCATCAGGTGGCGCATGGTGGCCTCGATCAGGCCGTTCTTGTCCTTGAAGTAATGGCTGATGATGCCTGTGGACACACCGGCCAGACGGGCGATCAGGGCAATGCTGGCGTCGCCCATGCCCACTTGATCAATGGCACTCAAGGTGGCCTGGATCAATTGTTGGCGACGAATGGGTTGCATACCGACCTTGGGCATGAAGCGAAGTCTCCTGACACGCAATGGGCGAAAAACGGCCCGGCAGTCTAGGTTTTTTTGACGGCCCTATAAATCGATAAAAAGTCCCGGTTGACGGATAAGGATGGCTTGTAGGAGCGCGCTCTGCCCGCGACCGGCTGCGTTAGCAGTCGTAAATTTTCAGCGTTTCGCAGATTTTGGACGTGTTCACACTCAGAAATCTGTGGCGTTTCCGAAATTTTACGAGCGCTGCGCACTCGGTCGCGGGCAAGCGCGCTCCTACAGCAGCAGCAGCAGCAGCAGCCGCCGCCGCAGGCCAGGCCATGTCAGCCGTGGTTCTTGCCCAGCAGGGCGTGGTACAGCTCGGTGTCGCCAAGGATGCCGACCACCCGGTTACCGTCCTGCAGCACCAGCTTGTGGCCGGTCTGGTAGCGGATCTGCAGCGCATCGCGCATGCCGATGCCGGAGTCCACCAGGGTCGGGCGGCGCTCCAGGTGACTGACGCCTTCGCCGTGCTGCCAGTTCTGCAGCGCGATGGGGGCAACGCCCTGGCGGGCGCCCTTGATCACGTTGCCTTCGGCCAGGTCCAGCCAGGAGTCGCCGCCCGGGTCCAGGCACACCGAACCGTTGATGCGCTTGCAGTTGTCCAGGGTGCGCATCAGGCTGCGGCCGCACAACACGTTGAGCGGGTTGGTGTGGGCCACGAAGTTGCGCACGTATTCATCGGCCGGGTTGAGCACGATCTCTTCCGGCACGCTGTACTGGATGATTCGGCCATCCTTCATGATGGCAATGCGCGTGCCCAGCTTGAGGGCCTCGTCCAGGTCGTGGCTGACGAAGACGATGGTCTTGCTCAATTTCTTCTGCAGGCTCAGCAACTCATCCTGCAGGCCCTGGCGAATCAGCGGGTCAAGGGCCGAGAAGGGTTCGTCCATCAACAGGATGTCGGCGTCCATTGCCAGCGCACGGGCCAGGCCAACGCGCTGCTGCATACCGCCTGACAACTCGTCGGGCTTTTTATTGCGCCACTGGGTCAGGCCGACCAGTTCGAGCTTTTCATCGACCAGCTTGCGCCGTTCTTTCTCGGGGCGGCCCTGCATTTCCAGGCCGAAGCTGATGTTCTCGCGCACCGTCAGCCAGGGCATCAGGGCGAATTTCTGGAACACCATGGCGATGCGCTTGGTACGCATCATTTTCAGCTCGGCCGCTGTGCAGTGGGCAATGTCGATCTGTGTGCCTTCGTGCTCGACGAACAACGAGCCACGGCTGACGGTATTGAGGCCGTTGATGCAGCGCAGCAGGCTGGACTTGCCCGAACCGGACAGGCCCATCAGGACGCAGATTTCGCCCTTGTTGATGTCCAGGTTGGCTTTTTCGACGCCGACGATCTGGCCAAGGTCCTTGAGGATCTCGCCACGGGTCTTGCCCTGGTCCAGCAGCTTGAGCGCTTCACGCGGGTCCTTGCTGAAGATGACGTCTACGTTTTCGAACTTGATGATGCTCATGCGTCGGACCCTGCCTTGGCGTCAGGTTGTTTGCAGATACGGTCGAGCATGATTGCCAGCAACACGATTGCCAGACCGGCTTCGAAGCCCACCGAAATGTCGGCAGTGTTCAGTGCATTGACCACGGGTTTGCCCAGTCCGTCGGCACCGACCAGGGCGGCGATCACCACCATCGACAGCGACAGCATGATGCATTGGGTGATGCCGGCGGCGATGCTGGGCATGGCGTACGGCAGCTCGATACGGGTCAGCAACTGGCGCCGCGAAGAGCCGAAGGCCTTGCCGGCGTCGAGCAGTTCCTGGGGCACGTCGCGAATGCCCAGGTAGGTCAGGCGCACTGGCGCGGCAATGGCGAACACCACCGTGGAGATCAGGCCGGGCACTACGCCCAGGCCGAACAGCGTCAGGGTAGGGATCAGGTAGACGAAGGTCGGGACGGTCTGCATCAGGTCGAGGATCGGACGGATGCAGGTGTAGAACATGGGCTTGTGCGCCGCGATGATGCCCAGTGGCACACCGATGATCACGCACACCAGGGTGGCGAACAGTACCTGGGCCAGGGTTTCAAGGGTTTCCTGCCAGTAGTGCAGATTGAGAATCAGCAGAAACGACAGGATGACAAAAAGGGTGAGGCCCCATTTGCGCTGGATGAAGTGGGTCAGCGCGGCAATCAGGCCGATCAGGACGTAGGGGTTAAACCAGGCAAGGCCGGAAGTCAGGCCGTGGATCATCAATTCCAGGGAGTAGGCGATTGCGTCGAAATAATTGGCGCCATGGCGTATCAGCCAATCGACGAAGGCGGCAATGTAATCGCCCAAGGGGAGTTTGTGATCAGTGATCATGATGTCGGGTGTCCGCTTGCGGGGTAGGAAAGGACGGCAGGCGAGGGGTGCCCGCCTGCCATCAGTGTTACTGCGCCAGCTTGGCTTTGGCGGCTTCCAGGCCCGGCTTGCCGTCCACGGTAGTCACGCCGGCCAGCCAGGTGTCGAGCACCTGTGGGTTCTGCTTGAGCCAGGCGCGCGCGGCGGCGTCAGGCTTTTGCTTGTCGTCCAGCACCTTGCCCATCAGGGTGCTTTCCATTTCCAGGGTGAACGACAGGTTCTTGAGCAACTGGCCTACGTTGCTGCACTGCTCGCTGTAGCCCTTGCGGGTATTGGTGTAGATGGTGGCCTGGCCGAAGTTGGGGCCGAAGAAATCGTCGCCGCCGGTCAGGTACTGCAGCTTGAAGCGGGTGTTCATCGGGTGCGGTTCCCAGCCCAGGAACACCACGTCGGTGCCACGGCGGCTGGCGCGGTCGACCTGCGACAGCATGCCGGCCTCGCTGGACTCGACGACCTTGAAACCGGCGTCTTTGAGGCCGTAGGCGTTCTTGTCGATCATGCTCTGGATCAGGCGGTTGCCGTCGTTGCCAGGCTCGATGCCGTAGATCTTGCCGTCCAGCTCCTTCTTGAACTTGACGATGTCGGCGAAGTCTTTCAGGCCCTTGTCGTAGAGGCTCTGGGGCACGGCCAGGGTGTACTTGGCGTTCTCCAGGTTGGCGCGCACGGTTTCGACGGTGCCGGCCTCGCGGTAGGCCTTGATGTCGTTCTCCATGGTCGGCATCCAGTTGCCCAGGAACACGTCCATGTTCTTGCCTTCGGCCAGTGACTTGTAGGTCACCGGTACCGAGATCATCGTGGTTTTGGTCTTGTAGCCGAGGGAGTCGAGGACTGCGCTGGTCACTGCGGTGGTGACGGTGATGTCGGTCCAGCCGACGTCGGAGAAGTTGACGGTGTGGCATGCCTGGGGTTCTACGGCCTGAGCCAGCAACGGCAAGCCGAGCATGGCGGCCAACAACAATGACTGTGAACCTTTCATGGGTGAGCTCCTGTGATTTTTCTTCTCATCGCCATCGCTTGAGGGATGACGCGGCTATATCGGCGAGGCTTGGGTGAAGCCCATCACGGTGCCTTGCGAACTGTCAGTGAGCGACATGTATTCGATCATCTACCAGCCAAAATCAAACGCCTACAGGGGGAGTCGTATCCAGTACAGGAGGGGTCGCATCCAGTGTGCGCAAGGTCGTTTCCAGTTTCTTTTGCCCCCTGATGCGCCCGTTCGGGTAGTCGAAAGCGGCTCGATTCACCCGTTTACGGCATGCAAATGCCCATTACAGACGGCGGCGTTGCTGAGCATGACCGCGTCGGTGTGGGACGGCGCGTGGGGCCTGAAAACCCTGATGATGCCGGCATAACCGCGAACGGCGACGCACTGTTGAGTCCCGGCCTGTCCTGTTGCACAGGCGCAGGACAGCTCCAGCGTAGCAGTTATGCCCATAAAAGCGCTTTGGCGTGACACGACCCGATGATGGAGCTTCAACGATGGCAATCAGTGTGTTCGACCTGTTCAAGATTGGTGTCGGCCCCTCCAGCTCGCACACCGTCGGCCCGATGCGCGCCGCTGCGCTGTTCGTCCAGGGGCTGCGCGAGCATGGCCAGCTGGAAAGCATCGAACGCATCGAAGTGCGGCTGTACGGTTCGCTGTCGGCCACCGGCATCGGTCACGGCAGCGACAATGCGGTGATCATGGGCCTGATGGGCGAATGGCCCGATGCCATTGATCCAGCGAAGATCGAACCGACCATCAAGGCCTTGAAAACCGACGACACCTTGTTGCTCGACGGTCGCCTGCCGATCGCCTTCGTCTGGTCGCGGGACATGCTGCTGCTCGACGAGAACCTGCCGTTTCACCCCAATGCCATGACCCTGATTGCGCAGGGCAAGGGCGGCGAGGTGTTCCGTGAAACCTATTACTCGATCGGCGGCGGCTTTGTGGTCGATGAAACCCAGGCGCGCAGCGGTGAGCTGGACAGCGACAAGACCGTGCAGCCCTACGAGTTTTCCAGCGCCCGTGAACTGTTGCAGCTGTGCCGCCAGCATGGCCTGCGGGTCTCGCAACTGATGATGGCCAACGAAAAGGCCTGGCGCAGCGAAGCCGAGATCAACGCCGGCATCATGAAACTGTGGCGGGCGATGCAGGCGTGCGTCGAAAGCGGTCTCAAGCATGAAGGCATCCTGCCTGGCGGCCTCAATGTGCGGCGTCGTGCCGCCAGGCTGCATCGCAGCCTGCAGGAGCTGGGCAAGCCGAACGTCATCGGCTCGACCCTGAGCGCGATGGAGTGGGTCAACCTCTTTGCCCTGGCGGTCAACGAAGAAAACGCCGCCGGCGGGCGCATGGTCACGGCGCCGACCAATGGCGCGGCGGGGATTATCCCGGCGGTGCTGCACTACTTCGTCAAGTTCAGCCCCGATGTCAGCGAGGCCAACGTGGTCGATTATTTCCTGGCGGCCGCGGCGGTGGGCATCCTGTGCAAGAAGAACGCCTCGATCTCCGGCGCCGAAGTCGGTTGTCAGGGCGAGGTCGGTTCGGCGTGCGCCATGGCGGCAGCGGGCCTGGCCGATATTCTGGGGGCGACGCCCGAGCAACTGTGCAACGCTGCCGAGATTGGCCTGGAACACAACCTGGGCCTGACCTGCGATCCGGTCGGCGGGCTGGTGCAGGTGCCGTGCATCGAGCGCAACGCGATTGCCGCGGTAAAAGCCATCAACGCCGCGCAGATGGCCTTGCGCGGTGATGGCGAGCATTTCATTTCCCTGGACCGGGTGATCCGTACCATGCGCGACACCGGTGCTGACATGCACGACAAATACAAGGAAACCTCCCGCGGCGGCCTGGCCGTCAGCGCGGTGGAGTGCTGAGACACCGCCGTAACCGATTTGTAGGAGCGACCCCCGGTCGCGAATGCAGGCGTCACCGCCCGGTTTTTGCTCACACACGCCTCATTTCGCCTTCTTATGGCGCGCTCATCACCCCGGTCATCGTGCTTGCAGTGACACTGTTTTGTGCCGGGTTGTTTCTCGATCTGTCCGAGTGCTACCAAATTGCTCATCGTCGGCCCCGGGCGCGACGCTTTGTCGCATTTGAATATGAAGGTCGCAGTCGCGCATACGCTCAGCGACGTCGTTTTTGGTTCTTTTATGGGGGTGATCAATTTTCAGGCATGAGATTTGCGATGTAATGGGACAGCCCTACGATTTACAGGGCAATAAAAATAGAGCCGATTGCAGGCCACCCCCGCTCATGTGTGAGGAGATTCCGTGATGACATCGCTCAATGTAGGATCCACCCCCCAGAACCGCACGCCGCAGTCCATCGGCTTCCTGCTGCTCGATAACTTCACGCTCATTTCCCTCGCCTCGGCGGTCGAACCCCTGCGCATGGCCAACCAGTTGTCCGGCCGCGAGCTGTATCGCTGGACTACCTTGAGCCTGGACGGTAGCCAGGTCTGGGCCAGCGACGGTCTGCAGATCACCCCCGATGCCGCGATGCAAAAGGCGCCGGCCCTGGACACCGTGATCGTCTGCGGCGGTGTCGGTATCCAGCGCACCGTCACTCGCGAGCACGTCAGCTGGCTGCAGTCGCAGGCCCGCCAGTCGCGTCGCCTGGGTGCGGTGTGCACCGGCAGCTGGGCGCTGGCCTGTGCCGGGCTGCTCGACGGTTTCGATTGCAGCGTGCACTGGGAGTGCCTGGCCTCGATGCAGGAAGCCTTTCCACGGGTCAGCATGAGCACGCGCCTGTTCACCCTGGACCGCAACCGCTTCACCAGCTCCGGTGGCACCGCGCCGCTGGACATGATGTTGCACCTGATCAGCCGTGATCACGGCCGTGAGCTGTCGGCGGCGATCTCCGAGATGTTCGTCTACGAGCGCATTCGCAACGAACAGGACCACCAGCGTGTGCCGCTCAAGCACATGCTGGGCACCAACCAGCCCAAGCTGCAGGAAATCGTCGCGCTGATGGAGGCCAACCTCGAAGAGCCCATCGACCTCGACGAACTGGCCGTGTACGTCGCCGTTTCGCGGCGCCAACTGGAGCGGTTGTTCCAGAAGTACCTGCATTGCTCGCCGTCGCGCTATTACCTCAAGCTGCGCCTGATCCGCGCCCGGCAACTGCTCAAGCAGACCCCGATGTCGATCATCGAGGTGGCGTCGGTGTGCGGCTTTGTGTCGACGCCACACTTTTCCAAGTGCTACCGCGAATACTTCGGCATTCCGCCGCGCGATGAGCGCGTAGGTTCCAACACCGCCCAGCAGGTCGCGATGCTGCCGATTCCGCAGGCGATGGTGCTGGCGCCGCTGTCCGGGCCGATGTCGGCGCTCAACCAGGCACGCAACGAGTCGACGTTCGCCAGCGTCCGGGTCTGACTGCCCGCTTCACCTGCCCCTCTGCCATCGCCCCCATTCATGGGGGCGATGGCGTTTCAGGTATGGCTCTGCTTGTAGGCGGCCAGGGCCGGCAGCAGTTGCTGGTCGATGGCCTGGCGCACAGCCGGCAGAATGGTCGCGCTGCTGCCCAGGATGCTCACCACCATGCCTTTGAGGGCCATGGCGCGCGAATCATTGAGGCCGCGTACCGCGTGCGAGCAGGCTTGCTCGGGGGTGGCGCCCGACGGGGTCTCGAAGCCCAGGGCCCGGAGCTTGCCAATCAGGTCGTCCTGGTCGATCAGGTCTGCATGCATCATGACGGTGTTCCTTTGCAAGAGTGAGACGCAAGGGTGGGTCACCCGATTCTGTAAGCGCTTCAGCGCCTGGGCAAGCACTGTGGCGGGCAATGGCAGGATTACCTAAGAACAGGTCGTTTTCGGCTAACCGCCAAGGCTGTGGCACGGGCAGACTGCCCCGGCACACTGTGTTGCCAGGGTTTGGTCACCTTCGGTCGCACCGCTCTACAAGCCCCCGGTTTTGTGACGGCTTTGCCGGGGCTTTTCATCCGCACATTTTGTTAAACTGCGCAGCCTTCCAGGAGCTGCCATGAATTACCGTCACGCCTTCCATGCCGGCAACCACGCCGACGTCTTGAAACACATCGTCCTGACTCGCCTGCTCGCCTTGATGTCGCGCAAGGAGCAGCCGTTCGCCTACCTCGATACCCATGCCGGCATTGGTCTTTACGACCTGCGCGGCGACGAAGCCTCGCGCACCGGTGAGTGGATCGACGGCATCGGCCGCCTGTGGGACGCCACCGACCTGCCGCCGGCGGCTGCCGGTTACATGGAGGTGCTGCGCCACATGAACCGCAAGACCGGCGAGTTGCGCTACTACCCCGGTTCCCCGGAGCTGGCGCGGCGCCTGAGCCGTGAGCAGGACCGCGTGCTGCTCAACGAGAAACACCCCGATGACGGCGTGCTGCTCAAGGACAACATGAAGTTCGACCGCCGTGTGGCGGTGCATCTGGGCGAGGGCTGGCATGTGCCGCGTGCCCTGTTGCCGGTCAGCGAAAAGCGCGCGGTGATGCTGATCGACCCGCCGTTCGAACAGCTTGATGAACTCAAGCGCTGCAGCGTGGCGCTCAAGGAAACGTTCGGGCGCATGCGCCAGACAGTGGCGGCCCTCTGGTACCCGATCAAGGACCCGCGCCTGCTCCGGAGTTTCTACCAGGACCTGGCCGAAACCGGTGCGCCCAAGCTGCTGCGCGTGGAGCTGTACGTGCACCCGCTCGACACCCCGGCCAGCCTCAATGGCTCGGGCCTGGCCATCGCCAACCCGCCGTGGGGCCTGGAAGAAGAACTGCGCGAGCTGCTGCCGTACCTGGCCGAGAAGCTCGGCCAGACCAAGGGCGACTGGAAGATGGACTGGCTGATCGCCGAATAACCAGTCGCCGCAGGCCTCTCATAAAAAATAACTAACTGACTTTATTGGCTATAAAATTCACCGCTTGTAGGAGCGCGCTTGCCCGCGACCGAGTGCGGAGCGCTCGCAGAAATCTGTGAAACGCTGAAAATTTACGACTGCTAACGCAGCCGGTCGCGGGTAAACGNNNNCGCTTGCCCGCGACCGAGTGCGGAGCGCTCGCAGAAATCTGTGAAACGCTGAAAATTTACGACTGCTAACGCAGCCGGTCGCGGGTAAACGCGCTCCTACAGAKCAGGCTATTCGSGCAGGCAYCGACCGGTAGGAGCSCGCTTGCCCGCGACCGAGTGCGGAGCGCTCGCAGAAATCTGTGAAACGCTGAAAATTTACGACTGCTAACGCAGCCGGTCGCGGGTAAACGCGCTCCTACAGANCGCAGAAATCTGTGAAACGCTGAAAATTTACGACTGCTAACGCAGCCGGTCGCGGGTAAACGCGCTCCTACAGATCAGGCTATTCGGGCAGGCACCGACCGGTAGGAGCCCGCTTGCCGGCGACCGAGTGCGAAGCGCTCGCAGAAATCTTGAAAACGCTGAAAATTTACGACTGCTGCGCAGCCGGTCGCGGGTAAACGCGCTCCTACAGAACAGGCTATTCGGGCAGGCACCGACCGGTAGGAGCCCGCTTGCCGGCGACCGAGTGCGGAGCGCTCGCAGAAATCTGTGAAACGCTGCAATTTTACGGCTGCTGCGCAGCCGGTCGCGGGTAAACGCGCTCCTACAGATCAGGCTATTCGGGCAGGCACCGACCGGTAGGAGCCCGCTTGCCGGCGACCGAGTGCGGAGCGCTCGCAGAAATCTGTGAAACGCTGCAATTTTACGACTGCTGCGCAGCCGGTCGCGGTGGTCCGGCATTCCGGTAAACGCGCTCCTACAGTGCAGTGCAGTGCTGCATGCACTGCATCAGGCCGGCAGGCAGACGCCGGTGCCGCCCAGGCCGCAATAGCCTTGCGGGTTTTTGGCCAGGTATTGCTGGTGATAGGCCTCGGCAAAGTACACGGTCGGCGCCTGGGCGATTTCCGTGGTGATGGTGCCCAGGCCGGCCTTTTCCAGTTCGGCCTGGAACAGCGCCTGGCTGGCCTGGGCCGCCTCAAGCTGTTCAGGTGTGGTGCAGTAGATGGCCGAGCGGTACTGAGTGCCGATGTCATTGCCCTGGCGCATGCCCTGGGTCGGGTTGTGCGCTTCCCAGAACACCTTGAGCAGTTGCTCGTAGCTGATCTTTTCCGGCTCGTAGACCACCAGCACCACTTCGGTGTGGCCGGTCAGGCCCGAGCAGACTTCTTCATAGGTCGGGTGGGGGGTCAGGCCGCCGGCATAGCCGACCACCGTGCTGACCACGCCGTCCTGTTGCCAGAAGCGCCGCTCGGCACCCCAGAAGCAGCCCAGGCCGAAGATGGCGAACTCGACATTCATCGAGAACGGCCCCAGCAGCGGGTTGCCGTTCACATAGTGTGTATCAGGCACCTGGATCGGTGTTTCACGACCCGGCAGGGCCTGGTCGGCAGTAGGCAGTACGTTCTTGTTCACTAGAATTTCCGAGCGCAGGGTCATCGACCATATCCTCTGGAGGGGACGGGCCCTTGTGCAAACCGGGGCCGTCACAAAACGGACCGACAGTGTGCCTCAGTGCCAGTAAGCAGGGAAGAGCCGTTCAAACAGGCGGTTTGCGCGGGTAACGATTGAGCTGCTCGATCAGTTGTGAGCTGCTGATCGGCTTGTCGAAGAGATATCCCTGGCCCACATCGCAGCGATGGCGGCGCAGGAAGGCTAGTTGGGCGGCCGTCTCGATGCCTTCGGCCACGACCTTGAGCTTGAGGTTGTGCGCCATGGCGATGACCGCCGAGGTGATTTCCATGTCGCCTTCATCGTCGGGAATATCGCGAATGAAGCTGCGATCGATCTTGATCACGTCGATGGGAAACTTCTTCAGGTAGCTCAGCGACGAATAGCCGGTGCCGAAGTCGTCCATCGCCAGTGACAGGCCCAGGCGCTTGAGCGACTCCAGTTGCAGGCGCGTGTCCTCGGTGGCTTCCAGCAGCAGGCCCTCGGTCAGTTCCAGCTCCAGCAGGGCAGGATCCAGCGCTTCTTCCTTGAGGATCGCCGCAATGGCCGGCACCAGCTCCGGGTCGGAGAATTGCTTGGGCGAGACGTTGATCGCCACCTGCAAGTGCCCGAAGCCTGCAGCCGTCAGGGCCTTGCTCATCTGGCACGACTGGCGCACCACCCACTTGCCGATCGGAATGATCAGCCCGGTTTCTTCGGCCACGCTGATGAACTGGTCCGGGCGGATCATGCCCTTTTCCGGGTGGTTCCAGCGCAGCAGGGCTTCCAGGCCATTGAGGCGGCCGGTCAGCAGGCACAGCTTGGGCTGGTAGAAGACTTCCAGTTCGTTCTGCGCCAGGGCACGGCGCAGGTTGTTCTCGACGAACAGCTTGTAGCTGGCCTCGGCATTGAGGGCCTCGGTGAACACCTGCACCTGATGCTTGCCGTTGGCCTTGGCCTTGTGCAGGGCGAGCCCCGCGTTGCGCATCAGGGTCTGCGGGTCACGGCCATGCAGCGGCGCGCAGGCCAGGCCCACCGAGGCGGTTACGCTGATCAACTGGTTGTCGACAAACATGGGTTTGTCGAGGGTCGCCAGGACCTGGTTGGCGATGCTGTGCCCGGCCTCGGGGCCGGTCTGGTCGAGCAGCACGGCAAATTCGTTGCTGGCAAAGCGCGCCAGCACATCGGCCGGGCTCAGGGTGTTGCGCAAGCGCCGGGCCAGGCTGATCAGCAGTTTGTCGCCGGTCTGGTGGCCGAGGCTGTCATTGATGCGCTTGAAGTTGTCGATGTCGACCAGCAGCAGGCTCATGGGCGTGTCGCTGTCGCGGGCGAAGCGCTCGTCAAGGTGACGAATGAACGCCGGGCGGTTGCCCAGGCTGGTCAGGTTGTCAGTGTAGGCCAGGCGTTCGATACGCTGCTGGGCCAGCTTGTTCTGGGTGATGTCCTCATAGATGCCGATGTAATGGGTCAGCTCGCGGTCGTCGCCATACACCTTGGAGATCGACAACTGGCCCCAGTAAGGCTCCAGGTTCTTGCGCCGGCTCTTGAACTCGCCCTGCCAGCTGTTGCTGTTGGCCAGGCTCGAGTGGGCATCGAACAGGGTGCTGAGGTTTTCCAGCGCCGGCAGTTCCGACAGCTTGTGGCCATTGACCTCTTCGGCGCTGTACTGGGTGATCGCCGTGAAGCTGGGGTTGACGTACTCGACCAGGCCATTGCAGTCGACCAGCAGAAAGGCGTTGGCGCTTTGCTCGACGGCGCGCTGGAACAGGTGCAGGGCACTGGTGGCGGCACGGCGATTATGGTTGTTGATCACCTGGGCGAACTGATCGGCCAGCTCGCCGGCAAAGGCCACTTCGTCGGGCAACCACTGGCGCGCGGTGCCGCTCTGCTCCAGGCACAGGACCCCGACCAACTGGCCGTCGATGCGGATGCTGGCGTCCAGCAAGGCGCAGATGTCCCGGGCCTGCAAGGCTTCGAGCATCTCCAGAGTACGCGGGTCCTGGCGGATATCGTCGGCGTCGATGGCGCGACAATCCTGCAACGCGTTCAGGTAATCGGGGAACTGGCTCAGGTCGAGCGGTTCGGGCTGGCGATGCGCGTCGTTCTGGCGCACATATTCGGTCACCGGATGCAGGATATGGCCGTCCAGGTTCCAGATGCTGGCGCAGGCCACATCATAGATTTCGCAGGCGCTGCGGGTGATCAGCTGTGCCGCTTCGAGCAGGGCGTTGCCGGTGAAACGGTGGCGGGTCAGGCGCAGGATCAGCTCTTGCTGGGCACGGGCGCGCTCCAGGTGCGCCAGCTGGTCGCGCTGGGTGCGCTGGTTGACCTCAAGGGCCGCTTGCAGGCGCGAGTGTCGAATCTGCAGATCAGACTGGCCATCCGGCTCGCGGTCGGCATCCGGCCAGTCCAGCACCGTGAAGTAGCCACGCAACAGCTGGCGATTGTGCTGCTTGAACGCCTCGCCGGTTTCCAGCAGGCCCATGGGGCCGTGGCTGGTGTGCAAGGTATAGCGAATCAGGTAATGCGAAGCCTTGGTCAACTGCAACTGGATATCGTCATGCAGTCTATAGCGTGCTTCAGGTTCCATCAGGCTGGCGTAGGGCGAGCCGATCAGCGAGCACAGTTCGGTCGGCGGCAGGCCGAAGGCTTTTTCACAATTAGGATCGAGATACAGCAGCGCCCAATTGGCTTCGTTAAGCCGCTCGAAACGCAGCATGCCCAGGCGCGAAGGCACAGGCAATTGCGTCACTACCTCGGCTGCCGTTCTGCCGGCAGCATCGGTCTGGCTTTTCATGAACAAACTCGCTTCCGGAATACTGATCGCACGGGCACACCGCCCGGACTATTTTCGCGTGTGGCAAGGTTGCATGATGCCGCCCGGCCTTACAAGAGAGTGCACTGGCTTAATGCCATAAATGTAACGGCCGCAGGCATCCATTCTTGACTGTGCTGTGACAAGGTCGGACAAACGGGGTTCATGTGCCGACACGGTCTCTAATGTGTAGCTCATTGCTACGTTCATGCGTGTGACGCACGGCAGGTTTTGCGTAAAAAAACCGCACAGACGGTGGGTCGGTACGCAGCGCTCAACCGGCAGGCAAAAAAAGCCCCGCCAGGGGCGGGGTTGAGGTTTGAGCGCGGGCGCTCGCAATAGTGGCCGGCCCGCCTGTTGGCGAGCCGGCGCGTGTGGCTTACAGCAGGATGGTACGGATGTCGGCCAGCAGGTCGCTCAGGCGCTTGGTGAAGCGTGCCGCCGCGGCGCCGTTGATGACGCGGTGGTCGTAGGACAACGACAGCGGCAGCATCAGGCGCGGCTGGAAGGCCTTGCCGTCCCAGACCGGCTGGATCGTGGCCTTGGACACACCCAGGATTGCCACTTCCGGCGCGTTGACGATTGGCGTGAAGCCGGTGCCGCCAATGTGACCGAGGCTGGAGATGGTGAAGCAGGCGCCTTGCATGTCGTTGGCGGTCAGCTTCTTGTTACGCGCCTTCTCGGCCAGTGCAGCGGCTTCGGCAGCCAGTTGCAGCAGGCTCTTCTGGTCGACGTCGCGGATGACCGGGACCAGCAGGCCTTCCGGGGTGTCCACGGCAAAACCGATGTGCACGTACTTCTTGCGGATCACAGCCTTGCCGCTTGGTGCCAGCGAAGCGTTGAACTCCGGCAGTTCCTTGAGCAGGTGGGCGATCGATTTGAGCAGCAGTGGCAGCA
The DNA here is from genome assembly GCF_001423155.1 of Pseudomonas sp. Leaf127. Lineage (NCBI taxonomy): Bacteria > Pseudomonadati > Pseudomonadota > Gammaproteobacteria > Pseudomonadales > Pseudomonadaceae > Pseudomonas > Pseudomonas sp. Leaf127. The sequence continues at coordinate 694,164 of NZ_LMOA01000023.1, forward strand.
CGGTCAGCTTGACGCCGGCCTTTTCAGCCACGGCTTTCTGCGCGACGCGGAAGGCTTCCAGGTCGGTGATGTCGGCCTGGTCGAATTGCGTGACGTGCGGAATGTTCAGCCAGCTGCGGTGCAGGCCGGTGGCGCCCAGTTGCATCAGGCGGGTCATCGGCACTTCTTCGATTTCGCCGAAACGGCTGAAGTCGACTTCCGGGATCGGCTGGATGCCGGCACCGCCAGTTGCACCGGCAGCCGGCGCTTCCTTGGCCTTTTGCATCATGGCCTTGACGTATACCTGTACGTCTTCCTTGAGCACCCGGCCATGCGGGCCGCTGGCGCTGACAGCGCTCAACTCGACGCCGAACTCGCGGGCCAGCTGACGAACCGCGGGACCTGCATGGACCTTGGCGCCGTCCTTGGCCGGTGCGGCCGGAGCAGGGGCGGCTTCGGCTTTCGGTGCTGGCGCCGGTGCGGCGGCTTCAGCCTTGGCCGGTGCCGCAGCCTCGGCCTTGGCCGGAGCGGCAGCCGGTGCAGGCGCGGCAGCAGGGGCGGCGCCGGCGATTTTCAGGCGCAGGATCAGGTCACCGGTACCGACTTCCTGTTCCAGCTTGACTTCGACACTCTCGACCACGCCGGCAGCAGGCGATGGAATTTCCATGCTTGCCTTGTCGGATTCGAGGGTGATCAGCGACTGGTCGGCTTCGATGGTGTCGCCTGGCTTGACCAGCAGCTCGATGATCTTGGCCTTGCCCGACGAGCCGATGTCCGGCACATGGATGTCCTGGATGCTGGCAGCGGCCGCCGGAGCGGGTTCGGCTGCGGCTGGCGCGGCAGGTGCTTCGGCCGGTTTTGCGGCAGCAGCGGGGGCGGCAGCGGGGGCCGGCTCGGCGGCCGGGGCCGCGGCTTCGCCTTCGACTTCCAGCTCGAACAGCTCGTCGCCTTCTTTGAGGCGGTCGCCCAGCTTGACCTTCAGGGCCTTGATCACGCCACCCTTGGGTGCCGGGATTTCCATGCTCGCCTTGTCCGACTCGAGCGTCAGGACGCTCTGCTCGGCTTCGATGCGGTCACCGACCTTGACCATCAATTCAATGACTTCACCTTCACCGTTGCCGATGTCGGGTACGCGAATCAGCTCACTCACAATGTCTCTCCTTCGCAGAACCTGCTCTTGGCCTGTGGCGCCGGGCCTGTACGACGAAACAGCAGCGGATGCAGGTGGCGCATCAGCGGCTGTCTCGGGGTGCAGGCCCGTGCCAGGGGCGGTTCAGAGCGGGTCTTAGCAGTCCAGTGGGTTGCGTTTTTCCGGGTCGATGCCAAACCGGGCAATGGCTTCAGCCACGACTTTCGGTTCGATGTCGCCACGGTCGGCCAGGGCTTCCAGGGCGGCCAGCACCACGAAGTTGCGGTCCACTTCGAAGAAGTGACGCAGCTTGCGGCGGCTGTCGCTACGGCCGAAGCCGTCGGTGCCCAGCACCTTGTATTCCTTGGACGGGACCCACTGACGGATCTGGTCGGCGAACAGCTTCATGTAGTCGGTCGATGCGATCACAGGACCTTTACGGCCGCTCAGGCATTGCTCGACGTACGTCTGCTGAGGCTTCTGGCCCGGGTGCAGGCGGTTGGAGCGCTCGACTGCCAGGCCGTCGCGACGCAGTTCGTTGAAGCTGGTAACGCTCCAGACGTCGGCGCCGACGTTGAACTCTTCACGCAGGATCTTCGCCGCTTCACGCACTTCACGCAGGATGGTGCCCGAACCCAGCAGCTGGACGTGGTGCGCCGCCGCCTTGGTGTCTTCTTCGAGCAGGTACATGCCCTTGATGATGCCTTCCTCGACACCAACCGGAATGGCCGGCTGGGTGTAGGCTTCGTTCATCACGGTGATGTAGTAGAAGATGTCCTGTTGCTCTTCGGTCATCTTCTTCATGCCGTCCTGGATGATCACCGCCAGCTCGTAGCCGTAGGTTGGATCATAGGTGCGGCAGTTCGGCACGGTGGCGGCCAGGATGTGGCTATGACCGTCTTCGTGCTGCAGGCCTTCGCCGTTGAGCGTCGTCCGGCCGGCGGTGCCGCCGATCAGGAAGCCACGGGTACGGCTGTCGCCGGCCGCCCAGGCCAGGTCACCGATACGCTGAAAGCCGAACATCGAGTAGAAGATGTAGAACGGCAGCATCGGCTGGTTGTGGCTGGAGTACGAGGTACCGGCAGCAATGAACGACGACATGGCGCCGGCTTCGTTGATGCCTTCTTCGAGAATCTGGCCTTTCTTGTCTTCGCGGTAGAACATCACCTGGTCTTTATCGACCGGCTCGTAGAGCTGGCCGACCGAGGAGTAGATGCCCAGTTGGCGGAACATGCCTTCCATACCGAAGGTACGGGCTTCGTCCGGGATGATCGGGACGATGCGGTGGCCGATTTCCTTGTCCTTGACCAGTTGCGCCAGGATGCGCACGAAAGCCATGGTGGTGGAAATTTCGCGGTCGCCGGAACCGTCGAGGATCGCCTTGAGCGTTTCCAGCGGCGGGGTCGGGATGCTGAAGCTCTTGGCGCGACGCTGTGGCACGAAACCGCCCAGCGCAGTGCGGCGCTCGGCCAGGTAACGGGCTTCGGCGCTGCCTTCTTCCGGACGGTAGAACGGCAGTTTTTCCAGGTCGGCATCCTTGATCGGCACGTCGAAACGGTCGCGGAAGTGACGCAGGCTGTCGACGTCGACCTTCTTGGTGTTGTGCGCGGTGTTCTTGGCTTCGCCGGCACCGGTGCCATAACCCTTGATGGTCTTGGCCAGGATCACGGTCGGCTGGTCTTTGTGGTTGACCGCCTGGTGATACGCCGCATAGACCTTGTACGGGTCGTGGCCGCCACGGTTGAGCTTCCAGATCTCGTCGTCGGACAGGTCTTCGACCATGGCCTTGAGTTCAGGCGTATTGAAGAAGTGCTCGCGAACGAACGCTCCGTCCTTGGCCTTGTAGTTCTGGTACTCGCCGTCGATGACTTCGTCCATGCGGCGTTGCAGGGCACCGTTGGTGTCCTTGGCCAGCAGCGGATCCCAGAAGCGACCCCAGATGACCTTGTTGACGTTCCACTGGGCACCACGGAACACGCCTTCGAGTTCCTGGATGATCTTGGCGTTGCCGCGAACCGGGCCGTCGAGGCGCTGCAGGTTGCAGTTGATGACGAAGATCAGGTTGTCCAGCTTCTCGCGGCCGGCCAGGGCGATGGCGCCCAGCGATTCCGGCTCGTCGGTCTCGCCGTCGCCCAGGAAGCACCAGACTTTCTGCTTGCTGGCAGGAATGTAGCCACGGCTCTCCATGTACTTCATGAAGCGCGCCTGGTAGATCGCCTGGATCGGACCCAGACCCATCGAAACGGTCGGGAACTGCCAGAAGTCAGGCATCAGCCAGGGGTGTGGGTAGGACGACAGGCCATTGCCATCCACTTCCTGACGGAAGTTGTTCATCTTGTCTTCGCTGATCCGGCCTTCCAGGAAGGCACGGGCGTAGACGCCCGGCGAGGCGTGGCCCTGGAAGTAGATCAGGTCGCCGCCGTGTTCGTCGGTCGGGGCCTGGAAGAAATAGTTGAAGCCGATGTCATACAGCGTCGCACTGGAGGCGAAGCTGGAGATGTGGCCACCCAGATCCGGGTCGTTCAGGTTGGTCTTGACGACCATCGCCAGAGCGTTCCAGCGCACCAGCGAACGGATGCGGCGTTCCATGAACAGGTCGCCAGGCATGCGTGCTTCGTGCGTCACAGGAATGGTGTTGCGGTACGGCGTGGTGATGGCGTAGGGCAGTTGCGAGCCACTTCGTGTGGCCAGTTCGCCCATGCGGGTCATCAGGTAATGGGCACGGTCTTCGCCTTCTTTGTCGAGAACCGATTCCAGGGCGTCCAGCCACTCCTGGGTTTCGACGGGATCAAGGTCTTGCATGGCTTGCTCCAGAGCGGAAAGGCTTCCAGAATCGGACGCCTGAGTTCGCGACTGGCCTTGTGGGCAGTCGACATAAATTCTTGGATGGCCGGCGGTTGTGCCGGCGGCGTGTAGTTTTACTACAAATCGCCAACCATTTCAGCCTTCGGAATGATCCACCCAGTAGTAAAACTACAGAGAAAGGGGCAAAGCGCCTCTCTGATGTTGTGAAGTAAAACGCTACAGTTGCACGCGGATAAGCTTGCAAGGGCAGAGGCTGCCATTTTCTGCTAATAAAATGATTTTCTCAGCAATTTATTACTTTTGTTCGACAGCCGGTGCTGTCACTGCGATCTTGTATTCATGGCACATAGCCCGTTGTTCGCCGATCAAGGATAGACCATGAGCCTCCCTTTGCTGGCCGCGATTCCGGCCATCCTGCTGCCTGCGGTTACCCGTGCGCAACAGTCCTTTCATGCTGCCGTTACAGCGTTGTCCGAACCTGACCTGGCCCGCCTCCAGGCCTGGCCTGCCGAACGCAAGGCGGCTTTCGAGCGGGTGTGCGCGGCCAGCGATTTTGTCGCCGAACAGGTGGCCCGTGATCCGCAGATGCTGCTGGCCCTGGCCGACAGCGGTGAGCTGGAACGCAGCCTGGGCGCCGGGCAATTGCGCGAACAACTGGCCGAAGCGGTGTCGGCTGCCACGACCGAGGATGAACTGGGGCGTAATCTACGTCGCCAGCGTACACGCCAGCAAGTGCGCATTATCTGGCGCGACCTGACCCGCCAGGCCGACCTGGTCGAAACCTGCCGCGACCTCTCGGACCTGGCCGATGCCTGCATCGACCTGGCCTATCAATGGCTGTACACGCGCCATTGCCAGCAGTTCGGCACGCCCACCGGCCGGCGCAGCGGGCAGGCGCAGCACATGGTCATTCTCGGCATGGGCAAGCTGGGGGCGGTGGAGCTGAACCTGTCATCGGACATCGACCTGATCTTCGCCTACCCCGAAGGCGGCGAGACGGCCGGGGTCAAGCGTCCGCTGGATAATCAGGAGTTCTTCATTCGCCTGGGCCAGCGGCTGATCAAGGCCCTGGACCCGGTCACCGTCGATGGCTTTGTGTTTCGCGTCGACATGCGCCTGCGTCCCTATGGCTCGTCCGGGGCCCTGGTGCTGAGCTTCAATGCCCTGGAGCAGTATTACCAGGACCAGGGCCGCGACTGGGAACGCTACGCAATGATCAAGGCCCGCGTGGTCGGCGGCGACCAGGCCGCCGGCGCGCAGCTGCAAGAGATGCTGCGCCCGTTCGTGTACCGCCGTTACCTGGATTTTTCGGCTATCGAAGCGCTGCGCACCATGAAGCAGCTGATCCAGACCGAAGTACGGCGCAAGGGCATGGCCGAGAATATAAAGCTGGGCGCCGGCGGCATTCGTGAGGTCGAATTCATTGCCCAGGCCTTCCAGCTGATTCATGGCGGCCGCGACCTGAGCCTGCAGCAACGCTCGCTGTTCAAGGTGCTCAAGACCCTTGAAGGCCAGGGCTACCTGCCGGCGGCGGTAACCGACGAGCTGCGCGAAGGCTATGAGTTCTTGCGCTACACCGAGCATGCGATCCAGGCCATCGCCGACCGCCAGACCCAGATGCTGCCCGACAACGAAGCGGACCGGGCGCGCATTGCCTTCATGCTCGGTTTTGATGACTGGGCCCGCTTTCATGAGCAACTGATGCATTGGCGCGGCCGGGTGTCCTGGCACTTTCGCCAGGTGATTGCCGACCCTGATTCGGACCCCGACGACGAACAGGCCGACAGCGAAGTGGCGGTGGGCGGCGAGTGGCTGCCGTTATGGGAAGAATCCCAGGACGAAGAGGCCGCTTGCCGGCAGTTGCAGGAGGGCGGCTTTGTCGACGCCCCCAAGGCCCTCAAGTACCTGAACAACCTGCGCTCCAGCCCGCAACTGCGCTCGATGCAGCGGCTGGGCCGCGAGCGACTGGATGCCTTTATCCCGCGCCTGCTGGCCCAGGCGGTCGAGCACGACAATCCCGACCTGGTGCTGGAGCGCGTGCTGCCGCTGGTCGAGGCCGTGGCCCGGCGTTCGGCGTACCTGGTGCTGCTCACCGAAAACCCCGACGCCCTGCGCCGCCTGCTGACCCTGTGCGCGGCCAGCCCGTGGATTGCCGAGCAGATCGCCCGCTTCCCGTTGCTGCTCGACGAACTGCTCAACGAAGGCCGGCTGTTCAGCCCGCCCCAGGCACCGGAGTTGACCGCCGAGTTGCATGAACGGCTGATTCGCATCCCTGAAGACGACCTGGAACAGCAGATGGAGGCCCTGCGGCACTTCAAGCTGGCCCACGGCCTGCGCGTGGCGGCCTCGGAAATCAACGGCAGCCTGCCCTTGATGAAGGTCAGCGATTACCTGACCTGGCTGGCCGAGGCGATTCTGCAGCAAGTGCTGGCGCTGGCCTGGCGCCATACCGTGGCGCGCCACGGCACGCCGCTGCGCCCGGACGGTACGCCGTGCGATCCGGCGTTCGTGATTGTCGGCTACGGCAAGGTCGGCGGCATCGAGCTGGGCCATGGCTCGGACCTGGACCTGGTGTTCATCCACGACGGCGACCCGCAGGCCGAAACCTGCGGTCCCAAGCCGATTGATGGCGCGCAGTTCTTTACGCGGCTGGGGCAACGGATCATCCACCTGATCACGGCCCAGACCAACTCCGGCCAGTTATACGAGGTCGACATGCGTTTGCGGCCTTCGGGGGCTGCCGGTCTGCTGGTCAGTTCGGTCGGTGCCTTTGCCCGCTATCAGGAAAATGAAGCCTGGACCTGGGAGCACCAGGCGCTGGTGCGCGCCCGGGTGCTGGTCGGCAGCCAGGACGTGGGGACGGCATTCGAACAGGTGCGCGCCGGCGTGCTGGGTCGCGAGCGTGATCTCACCACCCTGCGCACCGAGGTCAGCGAGATGCGCGCCAAGATGCGTGACAACCTCGGCAGCAAGGCCACGGCGGCAGGCCGCGCCGCCAATGCGTTCGAGGCGGGCATGCCGTTCGACCTCAAGCAGGACGCCGGAGGTATCGTCGATATTGAATTTATGGTGCAATACGCGGCCCTGGCATGGTCGCGCGAACACCCGCAACTGCTGCGCCATACCGACAACATCCGCATTCTCGAGGGCCTTGAAGAGGCCCGATTGCTGCCCGGCGCCGATGCCGGCCTGCTGCGCGAAGCCTACAAGGCCTACCGCTCGGCGGCCCACCGCCAGGCACTGCAGAAGCAGGCCGGTGTGGTCGGTGGCGACCAGTTTCACGACCAGCGCCGCGAAGTGATGCGGATCTGGAGCGCGCTGGGGTTGAATTGATGGCTGGACGGGCAACTGGAACGCCTGTGCTGATGCCCGGGTGGTCCACGTTACCCAAGGATCGGCATGGGCTTGTGGGAGGGGGCTCTGCCCGTGACGGCTGCGTACCGGACACTGCAAGTGTGCCGGTCTGACGGGCCTCATCGCGAGCAGAGCTCCCTCCCACAGCTTGCGCACGCAATTTTATAGACAGGGAGGCGGCAGGGTCTGTGTTTGTAGCACGCAGCCTGTCCGGCCTCCCTGATCGTTTGTGGACTTGGCGATGAACATTTTGATCGTAGGACCCAGCTGGGTCGGGGACATGGTGATGGCGCAAACGCTGTTCCAGTGCCTGAAACAGCGTCATCCCGAATGCGCCATCGACGTCCTGGCCCCCGAGTGGAGCCGGCCGATCCTTGAGCGCATGCCCGAAGTGCGTGCCGCCCTGAGCTTTCCTCTGGGCCACGGCGTCCTGGAACTGGCGACCCGGCGGCGGATCGGCAAGTCCCTGGCCGGCCAGTACGACCAGGCCATCCTGCTGCCCAACTCGCTCAAATCCGCGCTGGTGCCCTTCTTTGCCGGTATTCCCAAACGCACCGGCTGGCGCGGCGAATTTCGCTATGGCCTGCTCAATGACGTAAGGCGCCTCGACAAGCAGCGTTACCCGCTGATGATCGAGCGCTTCATGGCCCTGGCCTACGACAAGGACGCCGAGCTGCCCAAGCCTTATCCAAGGCCGGACCTGCGCATCGACCCGACGACCCGTGAGGCGGCCCTGGCCCGTTTTGGCCTGAGCCTCGACCAGCCGGTGCTGGCCCTGTGCCCGGGCGCCGAGTTCGGCGAATCCAAGCGCTGGCCCAGCGAGCACTACGCCAAGGTGGCCGATGCCCTGATCCGCCAGGGCTGGCAGGTCTGGCTGTTCGGCTCGAAAAAGGACCATCCGGTGGGCGAAAGCATTCGCCAGGACCTGATCCCCGGGCTGCGCGAAGAAGTCACCAACCTGTGTGGCGAAACGTCATTGGCCGAGGCCATTGACCTGCTCTCATGTGCGCAATCGGTGGTCTCCAATGACTCTGGCCTGATGCATGTGGCGGCGGCGCTGAACCGGCCGCTGGTGGCGGTCTACGGCTCGACGTCGCCGGGTTTTACCCCGCCGCTGGCCGATGACGTGGAAGTCGTGCGCCTGGGCCTGGAATGCAGCCCGTGTTTTGACCGCACCTGCCGGTTCGGGCATTACAACTGCCTGCGCCTGCTTGAACCCGAGGCCGTGGTCCAGGCGCTGACGCGCCTGACCGGCACGCCGATAGAGGTGACCTGATCTTGCGGGTTCTGCTGATCAAGACCTCTTCGCTGGGCGATGTGATCCACACCCTGCCGGCGCTCACCGATGCGGCGCGGGCCTTGCCGGGCGTGCGTTTCGACTGGGTGGTCGAGGAAGGCTTTGCCGAGATTCCGACCTGGCACCCGGCGGTCGACACGGTGATCCCGGTGGCGATCCGCCGCTGGCGCAAGAACCTCTGGCAAACCTGGAAGAATGGCGAGTGGCAGGGCTTCAAGCACCGCCTGCGCGAGACCGCCTATGACGTGGTGATCGACGCCCAGGGCCTGTTCAAGAGCGCCTGGCTGACCCGCTACGTCAACGCCCCGGTGGCCGGGCTGGACCGTGACTCGGCCCGTGAGCCGGTGGCCAGCCGCTTCTATGACCGGCGCTACCCGGTCGCCCGGGGCCAGCATGCGGTCGAGCGCCTGCGCCAGTTGTTTGCCCAGGCGCTGGGCTATGAGCTGCCGGCCGGCCTGGGCGATTACGGCCTCAAGCCGTTGCAGGTGCCTGAGGCTGGCCTTGAACACCCCTACGTGCTGTTTCTGCACGGCACCACCTGGGCCACCAAGCACTGGCCGGAGCTGTACTGGCGGCAATTGGCCGAGCGTATGGCCGCCCGCGGCCTGGACGTGCGCCTGCCGTGGGGCAACCCGGAAGAAAAGGCCCGCGCCGAGCGCATCGCCGCAGGGCTGGACAACGCCCGGGTGTTGCCAAAACTCAACCTGGCCGGCGTCGCCCGGGTGCTGGCCGGGGCCCAGGCCTGCGTGGCGGTGGACACCGGCATCGGTCATCTGGCCGCGGCGCTGGATGTGCCGACCCTGTCGCTGTTCGGCCCGACCAATGCCGGGCTGACCGGTGCCTATGGCCGCTCGCAGGTGCACCTGGCCAGCGACTGGCCGGCCTGTGCGCCGTGCCTGCAAAAGAAATGCACCTACAACCCGACCCCCGACGACCAGTCGCGGTTCGACCTCAAGCGCGAGTGGCCGTTGTGCTTCACTCGCGTGAATCCCGAGCGAGTAGCGAGCCAGTTGGGCGCGCTGTTGCTGGCAAAGGAACCTGGCTGATGCAACTGGCTTTTGTCCTCTATAAATACTTTCCGTTTGGCGGCCTGCAACGCGACTTCATGCGCATTGCCCAGGAGTGCCAGGCGCGCGGTCACAGCATTCGTGTCTACACCCTGATCTGGGAAGGCGAGGTGCCGCCCGGCTTCGAGGTGCTGGTGGCGCCGGTCAAGGCCCTCTTCAACCACCGGCGCAACGAGAAACTCAGCGCCTGGATGGCGCAGGACCTGGCCCGCCGCCCGGTCGACCGGCTGATCGGCTTCAACAAGATGCCCGGCCTGGACGTCTATTACGCCGCCGATGGCTGCTTTGAAGACAAGGCGCAGAACCTGCGTCACTCGTTGTACCGCAAGTGGGGCCGCTACCGGCATTTCGCCGAATACGAGCGCGCGGTGTTTGCACCCCAGGCCCGGACCCAGGTGCTGATGATCTCCGAGGTGCAGCAACCGCTGTTCATCAAGCACTACCACACCCCGTTGTCGCGCTTTCACCTGTTGCCGCCCGGCATTTCCCAGGACCGTCGTGCGCCGGCCGACGCGCCGCAGATCCGCGCCGCGTTCCGCCAGGAATTCGGCCTGGGCGAGCGTGACCTGCTGCTGGTGCAGATCGGCTCCGGGTTCAAGACCAAGGGCGTGGACCGCAGCCTCAAGGCACTGGCTGCGCTGCCGGCCGAACTGAAAAAACGCACCCGGCTGTTTGTCATCGGCCAGGACGACCCCAAGGTCTTCCAGGTGCAGGCCAAGGCCCTGGGCCTGGGCGAACAGGTGACCTTCATGAAAGGCCGCAGCGACATCCCGCGCTTCCTGCTGGGGGCCGATGTCCTGATTCATCCAGCGTACAACGAAAACACCGGCACGGTGCTGCTTGAAGCGGCCGTCGCCGGGTTGCCGGTGCTGGTCAGCGCGGTGTGCGGCTATGCCCATTACATCAGTGAGGCCGATTGCGGCCGGGTGGCCGATGAGCCCTTCGAACAGGCGCAGTTCAACCGCTTGCTGGTAAACATGCTCGAAGACGACGCCGCCCGGCAGCGCTGGGCCCGCAATGGCCTGGCCTTTGCCGACAGCGCCGACCTGTACAGCATGCCGCAGCACGCGGCCGATGTGATTCTGGCGGAGCATGATCAATGAAGTTGTTTCTCGCTGAGCCCTTCAAGACGCTCTGGGCCGGGCGTGATGCCTTTGCCGAGGTCGAGCGCCTGCAGGGCCAGGTGTACCGCGAACTGGAAGGCCGGCGCACCTTGCGCACCGAGGTCGACGGACGCGGTTATTTCGTCAAGATCCACCGGGGCATCGGTTGGGGCGAGGTGGCCAAGAACCTGTTCAGCGCCAAGCTGCCGGTGCTGGGCGCCGGCCAGGAATGGAAAGCCATCGAGCGCCTGCACCAGGTCGGCGTGGCGACCATGACCGCCGTGGCCTATGGCGAGCGTGGTGGCAACCCGGCTGCCCAGCATTCGTTCATCATCACCGAAGAGCTGGCACCGACCCTGAGCCTGGAAGACATCAGTCTGAACTGGCGTGCCGAACCGCCCGAGCCACGCCTCAAGCGCGCGCTGATTGCCGAGGTGGCCAGCATGGTCGGCGGCATGCACCGTGCCGGAGTCAACCACCGCGACTGCTATATCTGCCATTTCCTGCTGCACACCGACAAGCCGGTCACGGCGGACGATTTCCGCCTGTCGGTCATCGATCTGCACCGCGCCCAGACCCGTCGGGTCATTACCCCGCGCTGGCGCAACAAGGACCTGGCGGCGCTGTATTTCTCGGCACTGGACATCGGCCTGACCCGGCGTGACACGCTGCGCTTTCTCAAGGGTTATTTCCGTCAGCCGCTGCGCCAGATCCTCAAGCAGGAAGCGGCTTTGTTGCGCTGGCTGGAGAAAAAGGCCGACAAGCTCTACCAGCGCAAACTGCGCTACGGAGACGCGCTCTGATGGCGGGCTGGACTCTGGCGCCCGAGTACGCAGCATTGGCAGAGGATTTCGGCAGCCTGGAAGCAGTGTTTGCCCTGCAGGGCGAGCGCCTGACCCGCGACCCGTTGTCCGAGGTGATCCGCGTCGAGCGCGGTGGTGTGCAGTATTACGTCAAGCGCTACCGCGGTGCCGGCAAGGGTTTGCGTCGCTACCTGGGCCGGCCACGGGTCAAGTCCGAGTGGCAGAACCTCAAGCGCTTTGCCAAGTGGGGCATTCCCACCGCCGATGTGGTGGCCTGGGGGCTGGAACGCAATGGCGCGGTGTACGAGCGCGGTGCGCTGATCACCCGCGAGTTGCCCAACACCGAAGACCTCTGGGTGCTGGCCCAGCGCAAGGACCCGCGCCTGGATGATCCGGCCTGGGTCGACGGTATCAGCCGGCAACTGGCGCGCTACACCCGTATCCTGCACGACCACCACTTCACCCATAACGATCTGAAGTGGCGCAACCTGCTGGTCGACGACCAGGCGCGGCTGTACCTGATCGACTGCCCGAACGGCACGTTCTGGTGGGGGTTTCTGTTGCGCTATCGCATCACCAAGGACCTGGCGTGCCTGGACAAGGTCGCCAAATACCAGCTGTCGGTTACCCAGCGACTGCGTTTCTACCTGCAATACCGCGAGCGTTCGCACCTCAATGCCGCTGACAAGAAGCGCATCCGCCATGTACTCAGCTTTTTCGAGGGCCGCGAATGAACCCGTTCATTGCCAGTGCCGAACAGGCACTGCTGGAGCGTCATGGCCTGACCGACTTCCAGGCGCTGTGGAACCTGGCGCTGGAGGCGGTGGACGAGCCCAACACCGGTCGTGGCGGCTGGAGCAGCGTGTTCCGGCTGGACCTGGAAGGCCAGGGCTTCTACCTCAAGCGCCAGAGCAACTACCTGACCCACACCCTGCACCGTCCGTTTGGCGAACCGTCGTTTTCCCGTGAGTTTCGCAACATCAGCCGTTATCGGCAGATGGGCATTCCGGCCTTGCAAGCGGTGTTCTATGGCGAGCGCAAGGTGAACGGCGAGCGCCAGGCCATCCTCATGACCCGTGCGCTGGATGGCTGGACTGACCTGGATGCGTTACTGCAGCGCTGGAGCGAACTGCCCCGGGACCGGCGCCTGGCAATCCTGCGGGCGTGCGGCCTGCTGGCGCGCACTCTGCACGGTGCCGGCCAGATTCATGGCTGCTTCTACCCCAAGCACATTTTTGTGCAGGCTCAGGGCGCAGCGTACAACGCGCAGTTGATCGACCTGGAGAAGACCCGGCCGTCGCTGTTCGGCCAGCGTGACCTGACCAAGGACCTGGAACCGTTGTTTCGCCGTGCGCCGATGTGGACCCCGGCCGAGCAGCGCGAACTGCTGGCGGCCTACCTGCTGGCACCGGTTGACGGCCCGGCGGTGGACGCCTGGCTGCTACGCTTGAGTCGACGCGGTAAACACAAGCAAAGAGAGAACCCTTGATGCGCCTAAGCGAACTCCAGAACGCCGGGCGTTCCCCGGCCTTGCCGCTGACCCTGACCCTGGCCGATGCAGCGGGCACCGCCGAACTGCAACTGCTGAGCCTGCTGCGCGTGCTGCCGGGCCAGCGTTATGTGGGTGCCGGCGTATGGCGCGGTCGCACCGTGCTGGCCAAGTTGCTGGTCGGACCCAAGGCTGCGCGGCACTTTCAGCGCGAGCGCGACGGTGTGCTGCTGCTGGCCGACCAGGGCATTACCACGCCGCTGTTGCTGGCGGATGGCTTGCAGGAAGGCGAGGGCGGCTGGCTATTGTTTGAACTGCTGGAAAATGCCCCGAGCCTGGGCCAGACCTGGGAAAAGGTGCAGCACCTGCCGGCCCTGGCCGATGAACAGCAGGCAGTGCTGGGTGAGGCGCTGACGGCGATCGGACAACTGCACCTCAAAGGCCTGTGGCAACAAGACCTGCATCTGGACAACCTGTTGCGCCATGGCGGCCGGTCGTACTGGATCGACGGCGCCGGTATTTGTGTCGAACAGCCCGGCCAGCCGTTGTCGCGGCAAAAGGTGCTGGAGAACCTCGGCGTGTTCTTTGCCCAGCTGCCCAAGCGTTTCGAGCCGTTTACCGAAGAGCTGCTGCTGCATTACCTGCTCAGCAATGGCGAACATGGCCTGCCCATGGAAGCGCTGCAAAAGCAGATCGACAAGGTGCGCCAGTGGCGCCTGAAGGATTTCCTGGCCAAGAGCGGGCGCGAATGCAGCCTGTTCAGCGTCGTCGACACTGCCTCGGGGTTCCAGGCCATCCGCCGCGAGGAGGTCGAGGCGATGCAGCCGGTGCTGGACCGGGCCGACGACCTGCTCGCCACCGGCCATCTGTACAAGACCGGCGGTGCGGCCAGTGTCGGACGGGTCGAGGTCCAGGGCCGGCCATTGGTGATCAAACGCTACAACATCAAGGGCTTCGGCCACTGGCTCAAGCGCTTCTGGCGCCCGAGCCGGGCCTGGCACTCCTGGCGCGAAGCCAACCGCCTGATGTTCCTCGACATCGCTACGCCCAGACCGCTGGCGGTGCGCGAGGAGCGGGTGCTGGGGTTGCGGCGCCGGGCCTGGCTGGTGACCGAATACATCGACGGTCCCGACCTGATCGAGCGCTTTGCGCCGTACGTCGACACCGCCGCAGTGCCCGAGGCCGAGCTGCAGGCGCTGGACACCCTGTTCGAGCAACTGCGCCGCGAGCGCATCAGCCACGGTGACCTCAAGGGCCACAACCTGTTCTGGCATCAGGGGCGCTGGGTACTGATCGACCTCGACGCCATGTGCCAGCACAGCTCACAGGCCGCCTTTGCCACGGCCTACGCCCGCGATCGCGAGCGTTTGCTGCGCAACTGGCCTGCCGACAGCGCCCTGTACCGGATGCTGGAACAGCGTATCGCGGCCACGGTGGAATAAGCAGGGATCTTCGATGCCTGACAGCTTGTCGGGCCGGATTTCCCCACACAATCTCCACATTCCTCCCATCATCGCTCCACACCGCGCCGGCAGACTTTCCCCATAGCAAACAGGGAGAGTCCCCATGAATCGAAGTCTGGCAATGAAACTGGGCACGATCGCGTTTTTGATCATGCTGTTGATGATTCCGCTGTTGATGATCGGCGGCCTGATCGGCGAGCGCCAGGCGCTGCGCGAGTCGGTGCTCGATGACATCGCGCGCAGCTCCAGCACCAGCCAGTCCCTCAGCGGACCGCTGGTGGTGGTGCCGTACCGCAAGACCGTGCGGGTGTGGAAGACCCATGAAAAAACCGCCGAGCGCTACCAGGACATCAGCCTGGAGCGCGGCTACCTGTTCTTCTTGCCGGAGCGTTTCGACCTCGATGGCAAGGTGCGCACCGAGGTGCGGGCCCGTGGGATCTACGAGGCGCGTCTGTTTCACGCCGACAGCCATATCAGCGGCCACTTCCAGTTGCCGGACCGGCTGGGCCTGGACGAGGATTTCGATGACTATGCCTTCGACCGTCCGTACCTGGCCATCGGCATCACGGATGTGCGCGGCATCGAAAATGCCCTGAAGCTGCAACTCAATGGCCAGGATCTGGATTTCGAGCCGGGCACGCGGGTCAGCCAGCTGGGCGAAGGCGTCAGCGCCAACCTGCCGATGCTCGATGGCAAGCAGGCGGTGCGCCTGGACTTTGGCTTCGACCTGAACCTGCAAGGCACCGGCAAGCTCAATGTCACGCCCATCGGCAAGAGCACCCGGGTGCATCTGACCGCCGACTGGCCACACCCCAGCTTCATCGGCAATTACCTGCCGACGCAGCGCGACGTCTCTGCCACAGGCTTTGATGCGACCTGGCAGACCACGTTCTTCTCCACCAACCTGGAGCAGGCGATGGACCAGTGCCTGAGCAGCAACGAGTGCCTGGAGCTGCAGAATCGCACGTTCGGCGTGAGCTTCATCGACCCGGTGGACCAGTACCTGAAAAGCGACCGCGCCATCAAATATGCGCTGCTGTTCATTGCCCTGACCTTTGCCGGCTTCTTTCTGTTCGAGGTGCTCAAGAGCATGGCGGTGCACCCGGTGCAGTACGCACTGGTCGGTGCGGCGCTGGCGCTGTTCTACCTGATGCTGTTGTCGTTGTCCGAGCACCTGGGATTCGCCAGGGCCTATGCGCTGTCGGCGGGGGCGTGTGTGCTGCTGATCGGCTTCTATGTCAGCCATGTGTTGCGCGGCGTCATCAAGGGGGTGGGGTTTGCTGCGGCGCTGGCCGCGTTGTATGGCCTGCTGTACGGGTTGCTCAGCGCCGAAGACTACGCCTTGCTGATGGGCTCGCTGTTGCTGTTCGGGTTGCTGGGGGTGTTCATGGTCCTGACCCGCAAGCTGGACTGGTACGCCATCGCACCGGGGATCACGGTTGCAGAGCTTGTGGGAGAAACCCCCGCCGCCGAACCGGCCGTCGTGGAGTCGGGAGCGCCGCAATGAGGGAGGAATCGCTGTTGCGCCAGGAGCAACGCCTGGCCCGGGACCTGCTGGTGCAACTGGTCAGCCTGCTGCCGGCACCGCCGCCGGCAGCAGGCCGCAGGCTCAGGCAGAGGGCTGGGTGGCCCGCATCGAAGGCCGCTGGTTGACCTCGAAGTACCAGTTGGCCAGGCGCGGGTAGCTGTTGCGCCAGTTGAGGTCGGGCTGGCGGAAGTCCAGGTAGCCCAAGGCGGCGGCCACGCTGATGGCGGCGACATCGAAGGGCGGTGCGCTCAGCTCGGTGATCGCCTCCTGGTCGAAGTAGCTCAGGGTGCGCTCGATCTTGCCCTGCTGGTTGTCCAGCCACAGCGGCCAGTGCAGTTCCTTGGGCCGCAGGGCGGTTTCGTAGCGGATCAACAGCGCGGCATCGAGCAGGGCATCGGCCAGTGACGCCAGGGTCAGGCGTCGCCAGCGGGCCGAACCTTCACGCGGGATCAGCGGATTGCCGACGTGCTGGTGGTCCAGGTAGTCGAGAATGACCCGGCTGTCATGGATGACATTGCCGTCTGCCAGGCGCAACGCCGGCAGCTTGCCGGCCGGGTTGTCATGGTTGAGTTCGGTGGAGGGATTGACCGGCGTCAGGACCGTCGGCTGCAACTGGACCCTGTCGAACTGGCCGGTTTCATGAAGCAGGATGACCACTTTGCGCACATACGGCGACGCCGGGTTGTAATGCAGGGTCATGGTGGGCGCTGACATGCGTGTTCCTCGATAGGGGCAGGCCCATAGACTAGTCAGCACCCGATGACTGCGCAATGTCTGTGCATGGGCGGCTTTGCCGCCGTAGGAGCGCGCTCTGCCGGAATGCCGGACCACCGCGACCGAGTGCGCAGCGCTCGCAAAATTGTCGAGACGCCAAAAAATCATGACTGCGAACGCATTAAGAATTGGCGAAACGCTGAAAACTTACGACTGCTACGCAGCCGGTCGCGGTGGTCCGGCATTCCGGCAAGCGCGCTCCTACGGCACGGGCAGTGCAGCCTATCCCGTCAGCGGCGTTTCAGCAGGCCGCGCAGGCTCAGGGCGGCGGCGATGCCCATGCCCAGCCACACCGGCATGTCCCACGCGCCATCGCCCAGCAGGGCGCAGAACAGGCCGATGGCGGTCAGCAGGCCGATCCAGGTCGGGGCCGCAAAGGTCTTCCACAGGGTCGAAGGCTTGCCGCTCATGCCGTCACCTGTGCACTTGCACGGCGGGCGCGGCGCTTGACCCACCACAGGTACAGCCCGCTGCCCAGCACGATAATCGTCAGCACATCCAGCGCCGCCCAGAGAATCTTCATCGGCAGGCCGCCGTAGTCGCCAAAGTGCAGCGGCTGCGACATGGCCAGGGCGTCCATGTACCAGGGCCGGGCGATCACGGCGGTGATCTGCAAGGTGCGGGCGTCGATCAACACCGGGGTCCACAGGTGCGAGGTCAGGTGCGTGCTGCCCTTCATGAACACCGCATAGTGGTGCTCGCTGGAAAACCGTGTGCCGGGAAAGGCAATGAAGTCCGGGGTCATGCCGGGCGTGGCGGCCTTGGCAATGGTGACCAGTTCATCGGCCGGGGCACGCCCGGTCAGCGGCGGGGCATCGCGATACGGCGCGATCATGCTGACCAGTGCGTCGTTGCGCCATGAACTGATCAACAGGTCGGCACAGGCGCTGATCACCCCGGTAATCCCTACCACCAGCACCCAGGTCAGGGTGACGATGCCGATCAGGTTATGCAGGTCGAGCCAGCGCGTGCGTGGCGACTTGTCGACCCGCACGCTGGCAAAGCCCAGCTTGCGCATGAACGGCGCATACAGCACGGTGCCGGACACGATCGCCACCACGAACAGCAGCCCCATGAACGCCAGCAGCAGCTTGCCGGGCAATTCGGCATACAGGTCCACATGCAGGCGCAGCATGACCATCATGAAGCCGCCGTTGGCCGAGGGCATCGGCAGGGCTTCGCCGGTGCGCGCATCCAGGGCGAAGGTGTGCGACAGGTTGGGTTCGGTGCCGGCGGTGGCTGCGGTGATGGCCATGACCCCGTCAGGTTCGTCTTCGTCCCAGCCGAAGTACTGCATGACCTCGCCGGGCCGATAGGCTTCGGCCGCCTCGACCAGCCGTTGCAGGTTCAGGTGCGGCGTGCCGGCCGGCATGTCGCGATAAGCGGGTGTGTCGCCCAGGGCGTGGTCGATTTCATGATGGAAAATCAGCGGCAGGCCGGTCAGGGCAAGCATCAGCAGAAACAGCGTGCAGATCAGGCTGCTCCAGGTGTGCACGAAGGACCAGCGGCGCACGGTATGGCTTTTCATGTGGGGTTCCGGCGGCGGGCGGGTCGCAGGTGAGGCGACCCTGAATGCTCCCTAGCCGTATGAAACGACAAAAGTGACAGGGCCGAGGTGTTTCAGGGTTTTACTGTGGCAGCACCCTTGGCGTCTTCACGCGGTTCGACGCGAGTCCACCACGGCGTGTGCTGTTCGATGCGCACCGGCAGGGTCGGCAGCAGCGCTTTGAGCGCCAGGTCAGTGTCGGCCAGCGGGAAGCTGCCGGTGATGCGCAGGTCGGCTACCCGGGCATCACTGCCCAGGTAGCCGGGCCGGTAGCGGCTCAGCTCGGCGAGCAGGTCGGCCAGGCGTACGTTGTCGACCACCAGCATGCCGCGTACCCAGGCGTCGCTGCCGGCCGGCAGGTTGAGCAGCGGTCCCAGCCCGTCGGCCTGGATCAACACCTGCTGGCCTTCGCGCAGCACCTGTTCGCCGCTCATGCGCTGCGGTTGTGCGGCCACCGCCGCTTGCAGCACGCTCAGGCGCGTGCCGGCGCTTTCACGGCGCACCAGAAAGCGCGTGCCCAGGGCGCGCATCTGGCCGTCACGGGTTTCGACGATGAACGGGCGCGGGTCGTCGTGGCTGGCGGTCTCGATCAGGATTTCACCGTCGCGCAGGATCACCCGGCGCTGTTGCCCGTCAAAGCGCACATCGATGGCGCTGTGCGTGTTGAGGCGCACCAGGGTGTTGTCGGCCAGGCGAATGCTGCGTTGCTCGCCGGTGGCGGTGCGCTGGTCGGCCAGCCAGTAGCCCAGGGGCAGGTAGCGGTCGCCGATGAACAGTGCCAGCCCCACCGCCAGGCACAGGCCGGCCAGGCCGCTGCCGAGCTTGCCGACCCGCCGGCGCAAGGCGGTGGGTGATTGCTGCAAGGCGCGGCGTGCCGGGCCTGCCGGCAGTTCGAAGCGCTGGTTGAGCAGGCCCAGCTGGCTCCAGGCCCGGGCGTGCTCTTCACTGGCGCCCAGCCAGCGGGCAAAGTCCTGGCGCTCGGCGGCATCCTCGGCGGTGCTGTCCAGGCTCAGTTGCCAGGCAATGGCCGCCTCCAGCACATGGGCCGGGACCGGACGCGAAGACAGGCTCATCTCAGGTCGGCTCGCCGTACAGGGCGACATAACACTGGCGCATGGCCTGGGCCAGGTACTGGCGGACCCTGGACACCGACACGCCGAGGCGCTCGGCGATTTCGGCATGGTTCAGGCCGTCCAGGCGGTTGTACAGGAAGGCGGCGCGGGCCTTGCTCGACAGCCTGGCGAGCATCGCATCGATGGCTTTCAGGTCTTCGAGAATCAGGTGCTGGTCTTGCGGCGAGGGATGCTCGGCCGGCGGCAGGTGCGCCAGCTCATCGAGCCAGGCCTGTTCCAGCGCGGCGCGGCGGAAGTGATCGAACAGCAGGCCCCGGGCCACAGCGGCAAGAAAGGCGCGCGGCTGCTGGGGCGCCTTGAGCTCGCTGCGCCCCAGCAGGCGCACGAAGGTGTCCTGGCTGAGGTCTTCGGCCCGCTGCGGGCAGGCGACGTTGCGCCGTAGCCAGCCCAGCAACCAGCCGCGATGATCGCGATACAACGCGCCGACAATCTCGCTGCGAGGGTTATGGACTGACGACACGAAAGGCCCCAAACAAGGATGCGTTAACTAACGAGAACGATTCGCGATTCTGTCAGAGCGCTATCGGGCTGGCAATCGACGTTTGTCGCCTGCCGGGGGCATTGCCGTCGTGGGTCAGAACGAAGGCGACTGCTTGCGTCGCCGCCATTGGCTCAAGGCCTGCTCCAGGCGCGCCGGGCTGTCGATCTGCTGGCGGCGGGCATGGCTGAACAGGATCAGTGCCAGTTCGGCGGTGACCAGGGCATCGGCGCTGGCGTGGTGGCGTTCTTCGGCGTGCAGGCCGAAATGTGCGGTCCAGTCGTCCAGCCCGGCCTGGCGCAGGTGCGCCTGCTCGCACAGCATCGGCGCCATCTCGGCCACATCCAGGAACGGATGCAGCAAGCGGTAGCCCAGGCTGTCCTTGAGCGCGCGGGTCAGCATGTGCTGGTCGAAGGGCGCATGAAAGGCCAGCACCGGGCTGTCGCCCAGAAAGGCCATGAAGTCCAGCAAGGCTTCGACCGGCTCGCAGCCAGCGGCGATGGCGCTGGGCGCCAGGCCGTGGATCAGCACGGCGGGGCTGACCTGATGGTCGACGCGCTGGATGGTGCATTCGAACTGCTGGCCCAGGTCGATGGCGCCGTCCTCGATGACCACCGCGCCAATCGACAGCACCTGGTCGCGGCTCATGTTCAGGCCGCTGGTCTCCAGGTCCAGTACCACCCAGCGCTGCTGGCGCAAGGGGTGCTCACCAAGTGCTGTGCAGGCCGGCAGGGCGGCCAGGCGCCGTTGCTGGTCTTCATCCAGCGGTGTTTTCTTGCTGCGTGGCCGCAGCCAGTGGAACAGGTTCATAGTTGGTATCGCAGGCTCAGGCTGGTTTGCAGGCGCTGGGCCTGGCGGAACGACTCGCGCAGGATACGCCGGTCCAGGTGGTTCAGGGTGTCGGGGTCGATCCGGTTGGAATACGGCAGGTTCTGCCGGCTCTGCAACTGGTGCTGCTGCATGCGTGTCTGCTGGATGAAGTGGTAGGCCTCTTCATAGGCGGCGCCGTCGAGCGGATCGATGACTTCACGCTCGACCAGCTGGCGCAGGCGCTCCAGGGTATTGATAGCCTCGATACCGTTGGCCAGCGCCAGCAGCCGGGCGCCGTCGACGAACGGGGTCAGGCCTTCGGTCTTGAGGTCCA
Source organism: Pseudomonas sp. Leaf127 (assembly GCF_001423155.1). NCBI lineage: Bacteria > Pseudomonadati > Pseudomonadota > Gammaproteobacteria > Pseudomonadales > Pseudomonadaceae > Pseudomonas > Pseudomonas sp. Leaf127. Next base: position 715,256 of record NZ_LMOA01000023.1, read on the forward strand.
GGGTGTCCTTGTCGCTGCCCTTGCGCGCCAGCACGAAATCCTTGAAACGCCCCACCGGCGGGCGATGGCGCAAGGCGTTGTCGGCCAGCATGCGCTGGAACAGGCGGTTGTCGGCCACCTGCCCGAGAATGCCACGGCGCAGGCTGTCGCCGCCGCTTTCCTCGCCCCAGACCACGCGCAGGTCGAAATAGATACTGGAGGCCAGCAGGTTTTCCGGGGTCGCTTCGCGGATAAAGGCCGAGAAGCGCCGCGCCCATTCACTGCGCGACAGGCACAGCTCCGGGTTGCCGGCCATGATATTGCCCTTGCACAGGGTAAAGCCGCACAGCGCCAGGCTCTGGTTGATGCGTTCGGCCATCGGCAGCAGGCGCTCGCGGATCTGGGCGGCTTGTCGGGCATCCTGGGCCTCGAACAGGATGCCGTTGTCCTGGTCGGTGTGCAGGGTCTGTTCGCGCCGGCCCTCACTGCCAAAGCACAACCAACTGAACGGCACGCCCGGGTCGCCCTGTTCTTCCAGGGTCAGCTCGATGACCCGGCACACGGTATGGTCGTTGAGCAGGGTGATGATCTGGGTGATCTGCGTCGACGAGGCGCCGTGGGCCAGCATGCGGTCGACCAGTTGCACGATGTCGCCGCGCAGGTGCACCAGCGCTTCGATGCGCGGCGCATTGCGAATGGTGCGCGCCAGGTGCACCAGGTCGACCCGTTGCAGAGAGAACAGGTCGCGCTCGGACACCACGCCACACAGCCGCCCGTCGCGCACCAGGCACACATGGGCAATGTGCCGGCCGGTCATGGCGATGGCGGCATCGAAGGCGCTGGCGTCGGGGCTCAGGTAGAACGGTGACGGGCTCATGAAGCGGGCAATCGGGTGGCTGAAGTCGGCGCTCACATCGGCGACGGCCTCGCGCAGGTCACGCAGAGTGAAGATGCCTTGCGGTGCCTGGTGCTCGTCGACAATCACGATGCTGCCGACCTGCTGTTCATGCATCAGCTTGACCGCTTCGCGCATCGGCGTCTCGGCGCTGCACATCACCGGGTGACGCATGGCCAGTTCGCCCAGCCGGGTATTGAGCGAGTATTGAGTACCCAGGGTCTGCGCCGCCTGTTGCTGGACCTGCAGGTTGACCTGCTCCAGCAGGCTGCTGACCCCGCGCAGGGCAAAGTCGCGAAAGCAGGTCGACAAGGCAAACAGCTTGATGAAGGCTGGCTTGTTCAGTTGCAGGCAAAAGGTGTCTTCGGCTGCCAGGTGTTCGGTGCGGGTGGCGCGCTCGCCCAGCAGGGCGGCCAGCGGAAAGCACTCGCCAGTGGTGATTTCAAAGGTGGTTTCAGTGCCACGCCTGGCCGAATGCGGACGCTCGCCCACCACCCGGCCTTGTTTGACAATGTAAAAGTGCTCCACGGGACCGTCGGCAGGCTTGATGATGCTGTCCTGTGCGGCATAGAAACGCAGCTGGCACTGTTCCACCAGGTACGCCAGGTGGGCGTTTTCCATCTGGTTGAACGGGGGGAATTTCTGCAGGAACTGCATGGTGCCGTGGATGTTCTGCAGCACCGCAGTTTTGCCTGCCTCGGTGAAGGCATCTGCTTTACTCATGACGTGTACCGCATTTTTTGTTATTGAAGGCCATGGTCGGCTGCTTGCCACCGGGTGCCCATTGGACGTAAGTCTTACCCAGGCGCAGAACCATGCCCTCGGTCGTTTTGCCAGGATGGCAGGCGCCTTACCGTGCTACAGGTTGTATTGAACGGCTGGTACAGTGAGTCCAGGCAATGATGAGATTCCCATGATCGACCACGACATTCTCAGCGACGAAGAGCGTGAGGCACTCAATGAAGTCATGCACGCCGCGCCCTGCAATGCACCACAGCGGGTGCTGATCGTCGATGACGACGCCGACTCGCGCGAGTTGCTGGCTGAAATCCTCAGCCTCAACGACCTCAGTTGCCTGACCGCCTCGGGGGTTGAAAGCGCCTTGCAGACCCTGCGCAACCACCCGTCGATCGGCCTGTTGATCACTGACCTGCGCATGGCCCCCAGCGACGGCCTGGAGCTGGTGCGCACCGTGCGCGACTCGACCCGCGCCGAACTGCCGATCATCATCGTCTCCGGCGACGCCAACGTGCGCGACGCCATCGATGCGATGCACCTGAGCGTGCTGGACTTTCTGCTCAAGCCCATCAATACCAAACAACTGGTCAAACTGGTCAAGCGCGAACTGGGGGTGGCTTGAAATCAGGCGGTATTCGTGGGAGCAACCAACGGTCGCGATTGCATCCTGCCAGCCGCCGGCGATATTGAATGTACCGGCCCTTTCGCGACCGCTGGTCGCTCCCACAGGATCCATGCCAGAGCTTGAACAGTGGCCAGACGCAAAACCCGTGGGAGCGACCAACGGTCGCGAATGCTATGTGACAGGCGCTGAATAAGGGTGACTGTACCAGCCCCTTGGTGCTGGACTTTCTGCTCAGGCCCATCAATACCAAACAACGGGTCAGGCGCGAACTGGGGGTGTTGTAGGAGCGCGCTTGCCCGCGACCGGCTGCGTTAGCAGTCGTAAAATTGTGGCGTTTCGCAGATTTTGCGGATGTATTAGCAGTCGTAAATTTTCAGCGTTTCCGAGAATTTACGACTGCTGCGCAGCCGGTCGCGGGCAAGCGCGCTCCTACACCCCCCCACCATCAGTTCATCTGGCGGGCCTTGAACTCACGGCGGCGGCGGTGCAGCACCGGCTCTGTGTAGCCGTTGGGCTGGCGGGTGCCTTCCAGCACCAGTTCGACCGCCGCCTGGAAGGCGATGTTGCTGTCGAAGTCCGGGGCCAGCGGGCGGTACAGCGGGTCGTTGGCGTTCTGCCGGTCGACCACCACGGCCATGCGTTGCAGGCTTTCCAGTACCTGCTCACGACTGACCACGCCATGACGCAGCCAGTTGGCCATGTGCTGGCTGGAGATGCGCAAGGTGGCGCGGTCTTCCATCAGGCCGATGTCGTTGATGTCCGGCACCTTCGAGCAGCCCACGCCCTGGTCGATCCAGCGCACCACGTAACCGAGGATGCCCTGGGCGTTGTTGTCCAGTTCGTTGCGCAGTTCTTCCGGCGTCCAGTCAGTGCTGGTGGCCAACGGGATAGTCAGGATGTCGTCCACCGAGGCCTGTTCGCGCGTGGCCAGCTCGGCCTGGCGGGCGAATACATCGACCGTGTGATAGTGCAGCGCGTGCAGCACCGCGGCAGTGGGCGAGGGCACCCAGGCCGTGTTGGCACCGGCCAGCGGGTGGGCGATCTTCTGTTCCAGCATCAGCGCCATCAGGTCGGGCATGGCCCACATGCCCTTGCCGATCTGGGCCCGGCCCTGCAGGCCGCAGCGCAGGCCGACGTCGACGTTGGCATTCTCGTAGGCACCGATCCATTTCTCGGCCTTCATCTGCGCCTTGCGCACCATGGGGCCGGCCTCCATCGAGGTGTGGATCTCGTCGCCGGTGCGGTCCAGGAAGCCGGTGTTGATGAACACCACCCGCTCGCTGGCGGCCTGGATGCAGGCCTTGAGGTTGACCGTGGTGCGCCGCTCCTCGTCCATGATGCCGACCTTGAGGGTGTTGCGGGTCAGGCCCAGCACCTGTTCGATGCGTTCGAACAGTTCATTGGTAAAGGCCACTTCTTCGGGACCGTGCATCTTCGGTTTGACGATGTACACCGAGCCGCTGCGGCTGTTGCTGCGCGAGGTATTACCCTTGAGGTTGTGCAGGGCTGCCAGGCTGGTCACCAGGCCGTCGAGAATGCCTTCGGGCACTTCGTTGCCGTGCTTGTCGAGGATGGCGTCGATGGTCATCAGGTGGCCCACGTTGCGGATGAACAGCAACGAGCGGCCATGCAGGGTGACTTCGCCACCGGCCGGGGTGGTGTAGCTGCGGTCCGGGTACAGGGTGCGGGTGAAGGTTTCGCCACCTTTGTTCACAGTCTCGGCCAGGTCGCCCTTCATCAGGCCCAGCCAGTTGCGGTAGACCAGGGTCTTGTCATCGGCGTCGACGGCCGCGATGGAGTCTTCGCAGTCCATGATGGTGGTCAGGGCGGCTTCGAGCAGGACATCCTTGATGCCGGCCGGGTCGGTCTGGCCGACCTGGCTGCCGGCGTCGATCTGGATTTCCAGGTGCAGGCCGTTGTGCTTGAGGAGGATGGCAATGGGCGCGGCGGCATCGCCCTGGAAACCGATCAGTTGGGCGTCATCGCGCAGGCCGGTCTGTTCACCGTCGTCGAGGGTGACGGCCAGCTTGCCGTCGACCACGGCATACGCGCTGGACCGGACATGCGAGCCATGGGCCAAGGGCACGGCCTGGTCGAGCAACTGACGGGCAAAGGCGATCACTTTGTCGCCACGCACCCGGTTGTAACCCTTGCCGCGCTCGGCGCCGCCTTCGTCACTGATGGCATCGGTGCCATAAAGTGCGTCATACAGCGAGCCCCAGCGGGCATTGGCGGCGTTGAGGGCAAAGCGGGCGTTCATCACCGGCACCACCAATTGCGGGCCGGCCATGCGAGCGATTTCGTCGTCGACATTCCGGGTGCTGATCTGCACCGCGTCAGGCTCGGGCAGCAGGTAGCCGATGTCCTGCAGGAACGCCTTGTAGGCGCTGGCATCAGCCGGGTTGCTGGCCTGCGCCTGGTGCCAGGCATCGATTTTGGCTTGAAGCGCGTCGCGCCTGGCCAGCAGGGCGCGGTTCTTGGGGGCCAGTTCATGAATCAGTGCATCCGCGCCGCTCCAGAAGGCCGCGGCCTCGACGCCGGCTCCAGGAACGGCCTCGTTCTGCACGAAATCGAACAGGACCTTGGCGACCCGCAGATCGCCGACTTGAACGTATTCAGTCATTGCCTTGCCTCACTCTGCTCAGCGGTGTTGCGCCCTTTTATTGCGGGCACATTTGATTGATTGTGGTATTTGTTGGGTGTGAAACCACTTATGTAGTGCGCGCAGAGGAATACTACATGATGATTTGACGGGTGAGAATGCGACTAAAATACGTCACCAAACGACCGCATGGTTCTGCCTGGTCATATAAGGCGCAGGCCTTGGTATCGTTCTGGCAGGGTATTGTCGAAATCCGGGCAAAACCGTACAGGAATCGTGCCGGACCGGTCTGACCAGTAAGCACGCTTGAAGGGTGCCCTATACTCATCGGCAGTCGACTGCATTGCCATCATCCAACACCAAGAGGAATTGCCTGTGAATCATCTGGTCGTCACCGTGGTTGCTCCCGACAAACCGGGGCAGGTCGAACGCATCGCCCACTGCATTGCCGAGCATGGCGGCAACTGGCTTGAGAGCCGCATGTCGCGCCTGGCCGGACAGTTTGCCGGCATCCTGCGCCTGAGCGTGCCCATCGAACAGCGCGATGCACTGGTCACGGCGCTGCACGAGCTGGCCACGCACGACATCCGCGTGCTGCTGGCCGAAGAATCAGAAGAGCCGACCCTCGCCTGGACGCCCATTCATATGGCACTGGTGGGCACTGACCGCCCCGGAATAGTGCGCGACATCACCCGCTTGCTGGCCGGGCAGGGCGTCAACGTCGAGCGGCTGGTCACTGAAGTGATGACCGCCCCCATGAGCGGCGAATGGCTGTTTCGTGCCGAAGCCGTATTGGGCGTGCCCGCCACCGTGACGCTGGACGATTTGCAGGCGCGGCTGGAAACGCTGGCGGATGATTTGATGGTGGAGCTGGAATTGCGGGAGGACCCGGCTGCTTGAGGTTATCCAGTCTTTCCCTGCACCTGCCTGTGGATAACCTGGGGAATCAACCCGCCAGGCCACGGCCTGCAAGGCGTGAAGCTTATTGGTTAAAAAACAGCCAGTTTCGCGGGCTTGTGCACAATTACCCTGCGCCTGCCTGTGGATAAGCTTGGGGTAGCTGCTTGCAGCCCTTGATGTATAAGGGTTGCAAGCTTTTGGTTGTTTTTTGATCAGGCTCTTTTGCGCATGTTGACCCAGGCATCGACGCTGTAGATGGCCAGTCCCGCCCAGATAAAGCAGAACGTTATCAGCGTGCTCGCCGCCAGGTGCTCGCCGTAGACGAACACGGCCAGCAGCATCACCAGCGTGGGACCGGTGTATTGCAGAAAGCCCAGCGTGGCGAAGGGCAGGTGCCGGGCAGCGGCGTTGAAGCACACCAGCGGCACCAGGGTGACGGGGCCGGCGGCGGCCAGCCAGAAGATCATCGAGCTGTGCAACACCTCCGGTTGCAGGCTCTGGGCCTGCGGGTTGAGCAACAGCCAGCCCAGGGCCAGCGGCACCAGCAGCCAGGTTTCCACGACCAGCCCCGGCAGCGCGGCCACCGGGGCCTTCTTGCGGATCAGCCCGTAGAAGCCGAAGGTCAGCGCCAGCGCCAGCGACACCCAGGGCAGGCTGCCGACCTGCCAGACCTGCTGGGCCACACCGGTGGCGGCCAGGGCCACGGCCAGCCACTGGATCGGGCGCAGCCGTTCGCCCAGCAGCAACATGCCAAGCAAGACGTTGATCAGCGGGTTGATGTAGTAGCCCAGGCTGGCTTCGAGCATGCGCCCGTTATTGACCGCCCAGACGTAGATCAGCCAGTTGCTGGCGATCAGCGTGCCGCTCAGGGCCAGGATGGCCAGGCGCTGGGGGTTGTCGCGCAGTTCCTTGAACCAGCCGGGGTGTTTCCACAGCATCAGCAGCAAGGAGCCGGCCAGGGCCGACCAGAGCGCGCGGTGGATGATGATTTCCACGGCCGGCACCGACTGCACGGCCTTGAAGTAGAGCGGGAACAGACCCCAGATGATGTAGGCGCTCAGGCCCAGGATTAATCCGCGCCGCGGATTGGCAGTGTGCATGGTGCTTCCTTGTACTGCTGTTTTTGTCAGTCCGGTCAACAGGTGTGGCGCCGCGTGTGCGGCGCGATAAAGGTCAGAACAGTTTCAGGGGTTCTTCCTGCAGGGCCGAGAGCTGTTCGCGCAGGGCCAGGATATGGTCGCCCCAATAACGCTCGCTGCCAAACCACGGAAAGCTGTGCGGGAACGCCGGGTCGTCCCAGCGTCGCGCCAGCCAGGCACTGTAATGCATCAGGCGCAGGGCGCGCAGCGGTTCGATCAGCGCCAGCTGGCGGGGTTCGAAGTCGTGGAATTCGTTGTAGCCGTCCATCAGCTCGGACAGTTGCCCCAGGCATTCCTGGCGATCACCCGCCAGCATCATCCAGATGTCCTGCACGGCAGGGCCCATGCGGCAGTCGTCCAGGTCGACGATATGGAACATCTCGTCGCGGCACATCATGTTGCCCGGGTGGCAGTCGCCGTGGATGCGGATATTGGTGTGCGGCGTGGCGGCGTAGGCATCTTCGATACGCTTGAGCAGGTCGCGGGCCACCGATTCGTAGGCCGGCAGCAGCGAGCGCGGGATGCAGTTGTTGTTCATCAGGTAGTTGAACGAGTCATGGCCGAAGTTCTGCACGGCCAGGGCTTCGCGGTGCTCGAAGTCGCGGCTGGCGCCGAGCCCATGCAGGCGGCCCAGCAACTGGCCGAGGCGATAGAGCTGGTCGAGATTGCCCGGCTCCGGGGCCCGCCCGCCACGCCGCGGGAACAGGGTGAAGCGAAAGCCGCCGTGCTCGAACAGAGTCTTGCCGTCGTGGACGATCGGCGCCACCACCGGCACCTCGATGCCTTCAAGTTCGGCGGTGAAGCGGTGTTCTTCCAGGATCGCCTCGTTGCTCCAGCGCTGCGGGCGATAGAACTTGGCGATCAAGGGTGCCTGATCTTCGATGCCGACCTGATAGACCCGATTCTCGTAACTGTTGAGCGCCAGGATGCGGGCGTCGCTGAGAAAGCCGATGCTTTCTACGGCGTCCAGCACCATGTCGGGGGTAAGGGCTGCGAAAGGATGGGACATGCGGTCTCCTGTACGCAACGAACCGTTGCGTCGACCGGCGATGGTAACGCAGAGCGTGCATCAGGTGCTGTTGTTCCGCTGTGACCGTAGGAGCGGCTTTAGCCGCGAACGCAAACGCTGCCGATGTGTGCCGTTCGCGGCTGAAGCGATTCGACGCCCGGCCCCTTCGCGACCGTTGGTCGCTCCCACAGGGGCCTTGAAGGGTCAGGCGCCGATCACACCGCCGTCCTCGCGGGTGATGACCATGACCGAGGAGCGTGGCTTGCCGCCGGGCAGGTGCTCGGGGAAGGTCGAACCGCCGTTTTCGCCGGGGTGCTGCAGGCCGACGAACATCGTCTTGTAGTCCGGGGCGAAGCTGATGCCGGTGACTTCGCAGCCGACCGGGCCGACCATGAAACGGCGGATCTCGCCGCTGTGCGGGTCGGCGCAGAGCATCTGATTGTTGCCCATGCCGGCAAAGTCGCCCTTGTTGCTGGAGTCGCCGTCGGTCTGGATCCACAAGCGCCCGGCGGCGTCGAAGCTCAGGCCGTCGGGGCTGTTGAACAGGTTGGCGGCGTTGATATTGGCCGAGCCGGCCTGCGGGGTGCCGGGGTGCACGACCGGGTTGCCGGCGACCACGAACAGGTCCCATTCGAAGCTCATGGCCGAGGCATTGTCGTCGGTCTCGCGCCAGCGCAGGATCTGGCCGTACTGGTTTTTCGCCCGTGGGTTGGGGCCGCCGACCGGTTGCCCGTCGTCGCCGCGCTTGATGTTGTTGGTCAGGGTGCAATACACCTGACCGTCCTTGGGGCTGACCACGATCCATTCCGGGCGGTCCATGCGCGTGGCCTTGACCACACTGGCCGCCAGGCGGGCATGGATCAGCACTTCGGCCTGGTTGTTGAACCCGGCCGCTGCGTCCAGGCCGTTCTTGCCGTGGGTCAGTTCGACCCAGCGTCCCTGGCCCTTGGGGCGGTCAGGGTTGTTGTCGCCGCCATCGAACTGCGCCACATACAGCGTGCCGTGGTCGAGCAGGTCGCGGTTGGCCTTGGGGTTGGCGGTGTCGATCTTGTCGCGGCTGATGAACTTGTAGATGAACTCGCCGCGTTCGTCGTCGCCCATGTACACCACGGCGCGCCCGCCCTTGGTCTGGGCCAGGGCGGCGTTCTCGTGCTTGAAGCGGCCCAGTGCGGTGCGCTTGACCGGCGTGGATTTGGGATCGAACGGGTCGATTTCCACCACCCAGCCGTGGCGATTGACCTCGTTGGGGTTCTTCGCCACGTCAAAGCGGGCATCAAACGGGTGCCAGCCAATCTCCTTGCTGGCCGCCACCACGCCGTAGCGTTTCAGGCCGACATCGAAGGCTTGCTGCGGGTCGCTGCTGCCGAAGCAATCGGTGAAGTTCTCTTCACACGTCAGGTAGGTGCCCCATGGGGTCTTGCCGTTGGCGCAGTTCTGGAACGTGCCCAGGGCATGGCGACCGCTGCTGTCGGCGGCGGTCTTGAGCCAGTCGTGGCCGGCGGCCGGGCCGCTCAGGGTGATGGGCGTATTGCCGTGGATGCGCCGGTTGAAGCGTGAGCCCTGAACGAACTGCCACTGACCGTTCTGGCGTGCGATCTCGATCACCGAGACGCCCTCGGCGGCCAGCGCCTTGCGCACCTCTTCAAGCGACTGCGGCGCCTGGCCGTGTGCGTAGAGGTAGCGGTAGTTGGTGTATTCGTTGTTGATCGCCAGCAGGGCGCGGTCCGGATGACCAGGCATCGGGAACAGGCTCATGCCGTCGTTGTTGTCGCCGAACTGCACCTCCTGGGCTTCGGCGCTGCCATTGCCACTCGGGTCGAAGGCCGGTCCGTCAGCCTGCAGGGGCTGGCCCCAACTGATCAGCACCGAAGCGCGATAGCCCGGCGGCAGGCTGACGCTGTCGGCGGTGGCCGTGGCAATGCCGTCAAACCCCAGCAGGGTGCGGTTGGCCTCGCTGACGCCGGTGGCCAGGGCGGTACGGCTGAGCAGGTCACCGCCCAGAAACAGCGCCGCGCCGCACAGGGCACCAGCACCGATGAAGCTGCGGCGGGTCAGGCCGACCAGGTTTTCCAGGTCGGTAGGCTGATGTTCTTTTAATAGTTTCATCGTCACGGCTCCCACGGATGTGGCAGCCACATTAAGTGACCGTGATGACGAAATTGTGTCGGCGCGATGACATCCTGTGCGCTCAGACGACCGTGCCCAGCAACACATGTGAAGGCGCGAACTGCACCTGCACCGCGCTGCCGCCACCGAGCCCCAGCGCCGCGAGCTGTCCGGGCATGGCTTGCGCACACAGGGTCTGGCCGTTGGGCAGCGCAATGCGCACTTCGCAGGGACCGTGTTCGGCGTCCAGCAGGGTGTCGATCTTGCCGTACAGGCTGTTGTGGTCCGGGCAGGGGGGCTGGTCCGCCGGCAGCAGTTGCAGCCAGCCGGCCTTGATCAGCGCGACCACTTCTACCTCTGGCTCAAGGTCCAGGCGCAGGCGGCTGTCATGGGTGATCTGTGCGTCGACCAACTGCCCGCCGGCCAGCGCCAGGTGCACCGTGTCGTTGTTGCCCTGGCGGGTAATGCGCTGGATGCGCCCGAGCAACTGATTGCGTGCACTGGTGCGCAGGGTCAGGCGGCTGAGCAGGTCGAAGTCGGCATCGCTTTCGGCCGCGTCCAGCACCTGGGCCTGCAGGGCTTGCAGGCGCTGATAGAGGCGCAGGACACGTTCGCCCTCGGTCGACAGGTTGGCGCCGCCACCGCCGCGCCCGCCGACGCTACGCTCGACCAGCGGGCGCTGCGCCAGGTTATTGAGCTCGTCGATGGCGTCCCAGGCGGCCTTGTAGCTCAGGCCTGCGCTTTTGGCGGCGCGGGTGATCGAGCCTTGCTCGGCAATGTGTTGCAGCAGGGCAAGGCGCTGCGGGCGGCGCACCATGTATTGGCTCAGTGAGGGCGGTAGCGGCATGACGGGCAGTCGAGGAGGGATGATGCGCCTGAGTCTACCCTCAATCCTGCGGGGCGGGCGTGCGCGCCAGGCAGTAGATGTCGACCCGTCGCGCCCCGGCTTGGATCAGCAGGCGTGCCAGCGCCTGGGCGGTGGTGCCGGTGGTCAGCACATCGTCGACCACGGCCAGGTGCTGGTCGCGTACGGCCGTGCTGTCGTGCACGGAGAAGGCGCCGGCCAGGTTGTGCTTGCGGGCCTTGGCATCCAGCCCTTGCTGCGATGGCGTTTCGCGTATACGCAGCAATTGGCGTTCATCCACCGGTATCTGCAGTGTTTGTCCCAGCCAGCCGGCCAGCATCGCCGCCTGGTTGAAGCCACGCTGGCGCAGGCGCAGACGGGCCAGTGGCACGGGCAACAAGGCGTCGGGACGTGGCAGGTCTTCATCGAAACGATGCTGCAGGTACTGCCCCATCAGGTCGGCGAGCAGGCGGCCCAACGGCCATTGGCCCTGGTGCTTGAAGCGGGTGATCAGCCGGTCGACCACAAAGCGGTATTCCCACGGCGCAATCACCTGGCTGAAGGCCGGCGGCCGCAGGCGGCAATCGATGCAGTGGCGATCAATGTCCGGCAGCGGCACGGCGCAGCACTGGCATTGGGCGCCCAGCCACGGCAGCTCGGCCTCACAGGGCACACACAAGGGCAGGTCGGTGTCGCTGGGCTCGTCACACAGCAAACAGAATCGTTTGTTTTTTAACCAGATGTAAACCTGATCATGTTCTCGTGGTTGACAAGGCATGGCCGTTCCTTAACTATGCCGAAATTCAAGCCGAACAACCGCGTCGCGCCTGTGGTCTTTGCGCTCCTGTGCGGTGTTCTTCAACTGTCAGATTCCAACAAGGAGCCGCCCGATGAGCGCCAGCACCACCGCTACCTTGCGTCACGACTGGACTTTAGCCGAGGTCAGGGCACTGTTTGTGCAGCCTTTCAATGACCTGTTGTTTCAGGCGCAGACGGTGCATCGCGCTCATTTCGACGCCAACCGCGTGCAGGTCTCGACCCTGCTGTCGATCAAGACCGGCGCCTGCCCCGAAGACTGCAAGTACTGCCCGCAGTCGGGCCACTACAACACCGGCCTGGACAAGCAGAAGCTGCTTGAAGTGCAAAAGGTGCTGGAGGAAGCCGCCCGCGCCAAGGCCATCGGCTCCACACGGTTCTGCATGGGCGCGGCCTGGAAGCATCCGTCGGCCAAGGACATGCCCTACGTGCTGGAGATGGTCAAGGGCGTGAAGGCGCTGGGCCTGGAGACCTGCATGACCCTGGGCCGGCTCGATCAGGAGCAGACCGAGGCGCTGGCCTCGGCAGGCCTGGATTACTACAACCACAACCTCGATACGTCGCCGGAGTTCTACGGCAGCATCATCACGACCCGCACCTACAGCGAGCGGCTGCAGACCCTGGCGTATGTGCGTGAGTCGGGGATGAAGATCTGCTCGGGCGGCATCCTGGGCATGGGCGAGTCGCTCGACGACCGCGCCGGCCTGCTGATCCAGTTGGCCAACCTGCCCGAACACCCCGAGTCGGTGCCGATCAACATGCTGGTCAAGGTCGCCGGCACGCCACTGGAAAATGCCGAGGACGTCGACCCGTTCGACTTCATCCGCATGCTGGCCGTGGCGCGCATCCTGATGCCGCAATCGCATGTGCGGCTGTCGGCCGGTCGCGAGGCCATGAACGAGCAGATGCAGGCCCTGGCGTTCTTCGCCGGTGCCAACTCGATCTTCTACGGTGAAAAACTGCTGACCACCGCCAACCCGCAGGCCGACAAGGACATGCTGCTGTTCAAGCGCCTGGGCATCCAGCCCGAGGCCGGGCAGGACCACGCCGATGACGTGCACCAGGCGGCCATCGAGCAGGCGCTGGTCGAACAGCAAAGCAGTGCGATGTTCTACAACGCCGTTTCGGCCTGAACACGCGAGGTCAGCATGGCTTTCGATCTTCAGGCGCGCCTCGAGGCCCGTCGCGCCGCCCAGTTGTACCGTCAGCGCCCGTTGCTGCAGAGCCCGCAAGGGCCGCTGGCGGTGGTCGACGGGCAGCCGTTGCTGACCTTTTGCAACAACGATTACCTGGGGCTGGCCAACCATCCGCAGGTGGTGGCCGCCTGGCAGGCCGGCGCCGAGCGCTGGGGCGTGGGCGGCGGGGCATCACACCTGGTGATCGGTCACAGCGGGCCGCACCATGACCTGGAGCTGGCGCTGGCCGAATTCACCGGGCGCCCACGGGCACTGTTGTTCTCCAATGGCTACATGGCCAACCTGGGCACGGTCACGGCGCTGGTCGGGCAGGGCGATACGGTGCTCGAAGACCGCCTCAACCATGCCTCGCTGCTCGATGCCGGCCTGCTCAGCGGGGCGCGCTTCAGCCGCTACCTGCACAACGATGCCGCCAGCCTGCAAAGCCGGCTGGCCAAGGCGGCGGGCGACAGCCTGGTGGTGACCGACGGGGTGTTCAGCATGGACGGCGACATCGCCGACCTGCCGGCCCTGGCCCGTACCGCAAAAAGCCGGGGCGCCTGGCTGATGGTCGACGATGCCCACGGTTTCGGTGCGCTGGGGGCCAATGGCGGCGGCAGTGTCGAGCACTTCGGCCTGGGGCTGGATGACGTGCCGGTGCTGATCGGCACCCTGGGCAAGGCCTTTGGTACGTCGGGAGCCTTTGTGGCCGGCAGCGACGACTTGATCGAGACGCTGATCCAGTTCGCCCGGCCCTACATCTACACCACCAGCCAACCGCCGGCGCTGGCCTGCGCGACGCTCAAGAGCCTTGAACTGCTGCGCAGCGAGTCGTGGCGGCGCGAGCATCTGGACGCGCTGATCAGCCAGTTTCGCCACGGCGCCGGGCAGATCGGATTGCAATTGATGGACAGTTTCACGCCCATCCAGCCGATCCTGATTGGCGATGCCGGGCGTGCTGTGCGCCTTTCGCAGCTGTTGCGCGAGCATGGTCTGCTGGTGAGCGCCATCCGCCCGCCCACTGTGCCGGCCGGCAGCGCCCGCTTGCGGGTCACGCTGAGCGCCGCCCACACGCACGAACAGGTTCAGCTACTGTTGGAGGCACTGGCGCAATGCTGGCCACTGCTGGGTGTGGATGAATCGGTGGAGTCGACGCATGCGTAATCGTCTGGTGCTGTTACCCGGCTGGGGCCTGGGTGTGTCGCCGCTGGAGCCCTTGGCCGCCGCCTTGCGTGAGCGGGATGCGCATCTGAAGGTCGAGATCGAGCCTTTGCCGCAACCGGGCACGCATGATGTGCAGGCCTGGCTCGATGACCTGGACGCCCGGTTGCCAGAGAACACCTGGCTGGGCGGCTGGTCACTGGGCGGCATGCTCGCGGCCGAACTGGCCGCCCGGCGCGGCGAGCGTTGTTGCGGCTTGCTGACCCTGGCCAGCAACACCTGTTTTGTGCAGCGCGGTGCCTGGCCACAGGCCATGTCCGAGGCGGACTTTGCCGCGTTTCTGGCCGGCTGCGAGCAGGACCCGCCAGCAACCCTCAAGCGCTTCGGCCTGCTGTGCAGCCAGGGCGCTGAAGACCCGCGTGGGTTGTCGCGCCAGCTCGGCGCCGGCCTGCCGGTCGTAGCGCCGCAGGTGCTGCTCGATGGCTTGCGGGTGCTTGAACAACTCGACACCCGCCAGGCCTTGCAGGACTACCGAGGGCCCCAACTGCATGTGTTTGCCGGGCGCGATGCCCTGGTTCCGGCGCAGGTCGCCGGTGACTTGCTGGAACTGCTGCCGGATGTCGAAACGGGCCTGATCGAACAGGCCAGTCATGCCTTTATCCTGGAAAGCCCGCACAGCGTGGCGGCGACGATCCGGACTTTTCTATGTGGAGCGGGTGATGACTGATCTTTCTGGCATACCGCTGCCGGGCGGCTTGCCGGCCAAGCGGCAGGTGGCGGCGTCGTTTTCCCGCGCAGCGGCCAGCTACGACAGCGTGGCCGACTTGCAGCGTGCGGTGGGTCAGCATCTGTTGGCACAACTGCCGGCTGATCTGAACCCGGCGCGCTGGCTGGACCTGGGCTGTGGCACCGGGCATTTCAGCCGCGTGCTGGGGCCGCGTTTCGCCGCGGCACAAGGCCTGGCGCTGGACCTGGCCGAAGGCATGCTGCGCCACGCGCAACCGCAGGGCGGGGCGCAGCATTTCGTGGCCGGTGATGCCGAGAGCCTGCCGTTGCAGGACCAGTGCCTGGACCTGGTGTTTTCCAGCCTGGCGGTGCAGTGGTGTGCCCATTTTGCCGCCGTACTCAACGAGGCGCGTCGGGTCTTGCGCCCGGGTGGCGTGTTTGCCTTCTCCAGCCTGTGTGTCGGTACGCTGGATGAGTTGCGTCGCAGTTGGCAGCAGGTCGACGGCCGGGTGCATGTCAATCGCTTCCGTGAACCGCAGGCTTATCGGCAACTGTCCGAAGCCTGCGGACTGCGTATCCGCAGCCTGGAGGTGCGCCCGCATGTGCTGCATTACCCCGATGTGCGCAGCCTGACCCACGAACTCAAGGCCCTGGGGGCACACAACCTCAATCCGGGGCGGGCCACCGGCCTGACTGGCCGCGAGCGTATTCGCACGCTGGTGCAGGCGTATGAAGCCTTTCGCCAACCGCAGGGTTTGCCGGCCACTTATCAGGCGATCTATGTCGTGCTGGAAAAACAGTCATGAGCGCTGCCTTTTTCATTGCCGGGACCGACACCGACATCGGCAAGACCACCGTGGCCGCCGGCCTGCTGTACGCGGCCCGGCGGGCGGGCCTGAGTACGGCGGCCGGCAAGCCGGTGGCCTCCGGCTGCGAGCCGACCGCCAACGGGCTGCGCAACGCCGACGCGCTGGCCTTGCTGGCGCAGTGCACCACGGCGTTGACCTATGAAGAGGTCAATCCCTTTGCCCTGGCGCCGGCCATTGCCCCGCACCTGGCCGCGCGGGAAGCCGGGCTGGACCTGGGCGTGGCCAATCTGCTGGCGCCGATGCAGCGCCTGCTGGCGCGTCAGGCCGGTTTTACCCTGATCGAGGGCGCGGGTGGCTGGCGGGTGCCGCTCAGTAGCGACGAGCATCTGTCTGATCTGGCAATTGCCCTGCAGTTGCCGGTCGTCCTGGTGGTCGGCGTGCGCCTGGGCTGCATCAGCCATGCGCTGCTGACGGCCGAGGCGATTGCCCGCGACGGCCTGGTGCTGGCCGGCTGGGTGGCCAATATCGTCGATGCCCAGACCTCGCGGCTTGAGGCCAACCTGGCAACCTTGACCGAACAATTGCCGGCCCCTTGCCTGGGACAGGTGCCGCGACTGTTACAGCCTGTTGCTGAAAGCGTGGCCCAATACCTGACGGTTGCGCCGCTGCTGGCGCTCAGGTGACTGATATCAAAGGCGCTTTGCCGCTTGATCAAGATTCAGCCTATGGTCGGGCATGATGCCATTAGTCTTTTTGTTGGGCATTTTGCCGCTATCCCTGTTTCAATAGGCCTTGCTTCCTATGAGCTGAGGACTGGCTTATGCAAATTTCCATGAACAACACGCTGTATCCAGGCCTGAGCGCAATCCAGGTCGGGCAGAACCGTGTCGATCAGGCGGCCTCTCAGATCGCCAGTAACAGCATCGAAGTGTCTGGCCGCAGCCAGTCCTCCGACTTCCAGCTGGAAAACCTGCGTTCGGTCGACCGCAGCCAGCGTTCCGACCTGCCGGCCAACATCGTTGAGCTGGAAGCTGGCAAGTTCCAGGTCGAGGCAGGCGTCGCGGCACAGCGCGCCAGCAGTGAAGCGCTCGGTACGCTGATTGACACCTATGCCTGATCCCTTCAGGTGGCTTTACCTCTGACGCCGTGCCCTTGAGCACGGCGTTGTCGTTTCTGCGCGTAGCGCTGTTTCAGTGCCGCAACCGGCGGCCCCTCGACTAGACTCCTTCAATAACCTCTGCTCTGGCCCCAGGCCACGGCCTGTAAGGCCTTGCGCCGGTTCGGGACCAGCGGTGGGCAATGCGCTATTGACAAGGTCCGGGTGTAAACGTAAGTTTCAAACATCTGTTTGATCGGTAGGCGCAGTAAGCGCCAAAAGCGTTGAAAGTGTTCCCATCACGACCGATCAGTCATTCATACGGGATTCACCAGCAGAGGTTACAAGCTATGCCTGACTACAAGGCCCCCTTGCGTGATATTCGTTTCGTGCGTGATGAGCTGCTGGGTTATGAAGCCCATTACCAGAGCCTGCCGGCCTGCCAGGACGCCACGCCCGACATGGTCGATGCCATCCTGGAAGAGGGTGCGCGTTTCTGTGAGCAGGTACTGGCCCCGCTCAATCGCGTCGGCGACATCGAAGGCTGCCAATGGAGCGAGGCGGGCGTGAAGACGCCGACCGGCTTCAAGCAGGCCTACAAGCAATTCGTCGAAGGCGGCTGGCCGAGCCTGGCCCATGATGTCGAGCACGGCGGCCAGGGTTTGCCCGAGTCGCTGGGGCTGGCCATCAGCGAACTGGTCGGCGAGGCCAACTGGTCGTGGGGCATGTACCCCGGCCTGTCGCATGGCGCGATGAACACCATTTCCGAGCACGGCACGCCCGAGCAGCAGGAAACCTACCTGACCAGGCTGGTGTCCGGCGAGTGGACTGGCACCATGTGCCTGACCGAGTCGCACTGCGGCACCGACCTTGGCATGCTGCGCACCCGCGCCGAGCCCCAGGCCGATGGCTCCTACAAGGTCAGCGGCACCAAGATCTTCATTTCCGCCGGCGAACACGACATGGCCGATAACATCGTCCACATCGTGCTGGCCCGCCTGCCGGATGCACCGGCCGGCACCAAGGGCATTTCGCTGTTCATCGTGCCCAAGTTCCTGCCCGACGCCCAGGGTGGCCTCGGTGAGCGCAACGCGGTGGCCTGTGGCTCGCTCGAGCACAAGATGGGCATTCACGGCAACGCCACGTGCGTGATGAACTTCGACGGCGCCACCGGTTTTCTGATCGGCCCGCCGAACAAGGGCCTGAACTGCATGTTCACCTTCATGAACACCGCTCGCCTGGGCACTGCGCTGCAAGGCCTGGCCCATGCCGAGGTGGCGTTCCAGGGTGGCCTGCAATACGCCCGCGACCGCTTGCAGATGCGCTCGCTGACCGGCCCCAAGGCCCCGGACAAGGCCGCTGACCCGATCATCGTGCACCCTGATGTGCGGCGCATGCTGCTGACCATGAAGGCCTTTGCCGAAGGCACCCGGGCCATGGTGTATTTCACGGCCAAACAGGTCGACATCGTCAAGTACAGCCAGGACGAAGAGCAGCGCAAGGCCGCCGACGCGCTGCTGGCCTTCATGACCCCGATCGCCAAGGCGTTCATGACCGAGGTCGGCTTTGAAGCCGCCAACCACGGTGTGCAGATCTATGGCGGCCACGGCTTCATCGCCGAGTGGGGCATGGAGCAGAACGTACGCGACAGCCGTATCTCGATGCTCTACGAGGGCACCACCGGCATCCAGGCCCTCGACCTGCTGGGCCGCAAGGTGCTGATGACCCAGGGCGAGGCGCTCAAGGGCTTCACCCGGATTGTCCACAAGTTCTGCCAGGCCAACGAGGGCAATGAAGCCATCGCCGCGTTCACCGCGCCGCTGGCAGCGTTGAACAAGGAATGGGGCGAGCTGACCATGAAGGTCGGCATGGCGGCCATGAAAGACCGTGAAGAAGTGGGCGCGGCCTCCGTGGATTACCTGATGTTCTCGGGCTATGCATGCCTGGCCTACTTCTGGGCCGACATGGCACGTGCGGCGGCGCAGAAACTGGCCGAAGGCACCTCGGAGCAGGCGTTCTACACGGCCAAGCTGCAGACGGCGCGCTTCTACTACGAGCGCATCCTGCCCCGTACCCGCACCCATGCGGCGGCCATCGTGTCGGGCGCGGCCAACCTGATGGACATGAAAGAAGAAGACTTCGGCCTGGGTTACTGATCGGCCGGACCTTTGATAGTGCGCAGGAGCGGCCGGGGTCGTGCCGTTCCTGCGTCATGCTGTTGAATACCCCTCCTTTATCCCTCGATCAATGTTTCCCGATTCCTGCCGTTACAGAAATTAGTTGGCTATTTAGTTCCTACTGAATGCATTACTAACCCAGCAAAGGCACAATGCCATTATGCAGGGCCATTTTCTGATGCCGAGTAGGAGACATCCCCCTTGTTGCGTCCATCTGCTGCACGACTGAGTCATTTCCTGCCTGCCGGCATTCTGTTCCTGGGCGGCCTGGCAGCGGCCTATGTCAAAGACCTGAGTGTCTTCTTCACCTCGCTGTTCAATGTTCTGCCGACCCTGGTGCTGCTGCTGGGTGGTGCGTATTGCGCGGTGTATCGCCGCCAGCGTGAGCTGGCCTTGATGGTCACGGTGTACATCGCCTATTACCTGCTCGACACCCAGACCGACTTCTACCGGGACAATGGCGTGGTGCGTGAAGACGCCGCCGTGGTGTTCCACCTGATGTGCCTGCTGTTGCCGTTGATGTTCGGCCTGTATGCCGCCTGGGAAGAGCGTACCCACCTGTTCCAGGACCTGGTGGCGCGGCTGGCGGTGTTGCTGCTGGTCGCAGGCGTGGCACTGGGGCTGGAACAGAGCTATCCGGTGGAGGTGCAGAACTGGCTGGCCGACATTCGCTGGCCGTTGCTGCACGGTTCGTGGATGAGCCTGATCCAGCTCTCCTATGTCATGTTCCTGATCGCTTTCGGCGTATTGACCTGGCAGTACCTGAACAAGCCGCGCCCGTTGCACGCCGCCCAACTGGTCGGGCTGCTGGGCCTGTTCTGGGCCTTGCCCAAGACGTTCATCCTGCCGTTCACGCTGAACATCATGTGCAGCCAGGTCATGTTGATGATTGCCGCCGCCGTGGCGCAGGAGGCCTATCAGATGGCCTTTCGTGACGAGCTGACCGGGCTGCCGGGGCGCCGTGCCCTCAACGAGCGGTTGCAGCGGCTGGGGCGCAACTATGTGCTGGCAATGAGTGACGTGGATCACTTCAAGAAATTCAACGACACCCATGGCCACGATGTCGGCGACCAGGTGCTGCGCCTGGTGGCCAGCAAGTTGTCGAAAATCAGCCAGGGCGGTGGCAAGGCCTATCGGTATGGCGGTGAAGAGTTTGCCATCGTGTTTTCCGGCAAGACGCTGGAAGAATGTATGCCGCATCTGGAAATGGTCCGCGAAACCATCGCCAACTATCAGATCCAGTTGCGCAATCCCGATAACCGTCCGGAAGATGACCAGCAGGGCAGGCTGCGCCGGGGATCGGCACAGGCGGGCAGTGTGTCGGTCACGATCAGCATCGGTGTGGCCGATCGTCAGCCTGAACAGCGCACTGCCGATGAAGTACTCAAGGTCGCCGACCAGGCGCTGTATGCCGCCAAAGGCGCCGGCCGCAATTGTGTGGTGGCACATGGGCAACCTCAGAAGCGCTCAATGCGTACCGCCGACGCGATATAGGCCGGGCCTGCGAGCCTTCAAGGAGAAAAAGCGCATTACTAATGGCGGTGACCGGGACTGACTTTATAGTCACAAGCGGACCCTATGTGTCGCATTAGTTGTTCGGATACACTCGGATCTTTCATTGCCTGGCCCGGCCAATGGCAGGTCCGGTTTCATCCGTTGCGTCTTTAGCTTCCCGTTCACGAGGTATGCCATGGCTGACTACAAAGCGCCGTTGCGCGATATGCGCTTCGTTCTGAATGAAGTGTTCGAGGTCTCCCGACTCTGGGCCCGGCTGCCGGCCCTGGCCGAGGTGGTCGACACCGAAACGGTCGATGCCATCCTTGAAGAAGCCGGCAAGGTCACCAGCAAGAGCATTGCGCCCCTCAGCCGCAGCGGCGATGAAGAGGGCTGCCACTGGAACGACACGGTGGTCACCACCCCGAGCGGTTTCCCTGAGGCGTATCGCACCTATGCCGAAGGCGGCTGGGTGGGCGTGGGCGGCAACCCCGAGTTCGGCGGCATGGGCATGCCCAAGGTGGTGGGCGCGCTGGTCGAGGAAATGCTCAACTCCGCCAGCCTGGCCTTCGGCCTGTACCCGATGCTGACCTCCGGCGCCTGCGTGTCGCTCAACAACCACGCCACCGAGGCCCTCAAGGCCACTTACCTGCCCAATATGTATGCCGGCACCTGGTGTGGCTCGATGTGCCTGACCGAAGCACATGCCGGCACTGACCTGGGGATTATCCGTACCCGCGCCGAACCCCGGGCCGATGGTGTCTACACGATCAGCGGCAGCAAGATCTTTATCACAGGTGGCGAGCACGACCTGGCCGAGAACATCATTCACCTGGTCCTGGCCAAGCTGCCCGATGCGCCAGCCGGCCCCAAGGGCATCTCGCTGTTTCTGGTGCCCAAGTTCCTGGTCAACGATGACGGCAGCCTGGGCGAGCGCAACGCTGTCAGTTGCGGCTCCATCGAACACAAGATGGGCATCCAGGCGTCGGCCACCTGCGTGATGAATTTCGACGGTGCCGTGGGGTATCTGGTCGGCGAGCCGAACAAGGGCCTGGCGGCGATGTTCACCATGATGAACTACGAGCGCCTGGGGGTCGGCATCCAGGGGTTGGCGTCCGGCGAGCGCTCCTACCAGAACGCCATCGACTACGCCCGCGAACGCCTGCAAAGCCGGGCGCCGACCGGTGCGCAGCAACGCGATAAAGTTGCCGATCCGATCATCGTGCACCCCGATGTGCGGCGCATGCTGCTGACCATGAAAGCCTTGAACGAGGGCGGCCGGGCGTTTACCGCCTATGTCGCGCTGCAGCTGGACATCGCCAAGTACAGCGAAGACACAGACGAGCGCCAGCGCGCCGACGCCCTGGTGGCGCTGCTGACCCCGGTGGCCAAGGCCTTCCTGACCGACCTGGGCCTGGAAATCACCGTTCATGGCCAGCAGGTGCTGGGCGGGCATGGTTACATTCGTGAATGGGGCCAGGAGCAACTGGTGCGTGACGTGCGCATCACCCAGATCTACGAAGGCACCAACGGCATCCAGGCGCTGGACCTGGTGGGGCGCAAGATCGTCGGCTCGCAGGGGCAGTGGTACCGGTTGTTTTCCGATGAAGTGCGTCAGTTCATCGACGCCGCCGACAGCCGGTTGGCCGAATTCGTCGAGCCCCTGCGCAGCGCGCTGGACACGCTCGATGAACTGACCGGGTTGATCCTCGAACGCGCGCAGCAGAACCCCAACGAAATCGGCGCGGCCTCTGTGGAGTACCTGCATCAGTTCGGTTACACCGCCTATGCCTGGATGTGGGCGCGCATGGCCGGCGCAGCGCTGGGCAAAGAGGCCCAGGATGAGTTCTACGCCAGCAAACTGGGCACTGCGCGGTTCTACTTTGCCCGCCTGTTGCCGCGCATCCATTCGCTGGATGCCTCGGTGCGCGCAGGCAGTGAATCGTTGTATCTGCTGGAGGCTTCGCAATTCTGACGGCGCGTATCAGACGTGTAAGCCAATGCTTACACGTCGTGGTGGCAAATCACCTCTTCCACAAAAATGGATCCAAAGATAATCTTGCTTCCAAGGACGTCGCGCAGGATGCGCAACCAGAATAACAGGGACACGTAGGGAAGCCTGCCAGGATGGCGGGAAGAAACGGATGTCAGGGAAACAGTCTGGAAAACCCCGCTTCGGCGGGGTTTTCTTTGTGTGCGGGTTTTTCCCGCAGGCTCCAGGGCAGACAACTGATGGCGGTCTGCCAGAAGTCATGGAACCCCTGCAGTGGCCCAGGGTCGATTGAGCACAGGCTACAAAAGCCTTTCAATCAGGAGCTGACCCATGGACATTCTTCGCATCATCATCGCTATTCTGCTGCCGCCCCTGGGTGTGTTCATGCAAGTGGGCTTCGCCGGTGCCTTCTGGCTCAATATCCTGCTGACCCTGCTGGGCTATTTCCCCGGCATCATCCACGCCGTCTATATCATCGCCAGTCGCAAATAACCGTTTCGCGGCGGGTCAGGCCCGATAGCGTTCGGGCCTGTCCGGACTGAGTTCGATCCATTGCAACTGTTGGGCACGGCCGATGAAGTTATCCACATCGGTGCCCATTTCCGGCAGGTTGGGGTAGTTGGCGTGCAAGGTGTCGATGATCTGCTGGACAGTGCGCTGGCCATCGACCAGCTCGCTTATCCACGTTGTGATGTCATCGAGCTGCACGTTGCCGCCAGGGCGTATGTGCAACAGACGGCCCTGGCCGTCCTCACCCACTTCCAGGGTGCAGTCAAAGTGCCAGTGCGGGATGAGGGTGCGATCAAGCCTGAGGTGGTGCGGATGACCCAGTTTCATGGTGATGTCCTCTGCCAGACAGGTGGCCCGCTCAAATGCGGACGGGCAGGCACTGCAACCCTCGACGGCGGTCACGCAAAACGGATTGCCGGCCTTCCTGCAAAGTGTAGTGCTGTCTTGCAATCACGCGACGGCTTTCATCAAACACAAAATAACTGACTGCTTCATTAGCTATTGAATTCACCCTTGTAGGAGCGCGCTTGCCCGCGACCGAGTGCGTAGCGCTCGTAAAATTTCGGAAACGCCACAAATTTCTGAGTGTGAACACGTCTAAAATCTGCGAAACGCTGAAAATTTACGACTGCTAACGCAGCCGGTCGCGGGCAGAGCGCGCTCCTACACCGGTCCCGTGCTTGCTGCGCGACAGCGTGCCGCCTTGGCTCATCGATACAACGCAGCACGACGATCGCCCAGATAGTCATTAAGTGCCTTGGCGTCCTCGATCCGCTGGGCCTGAACATCGGCAATCAGCAATTGCTCTTCTTGCCCCGCCAGTGCGGGACGGCTGCCGTCCGGGCCATTCAGGCTGCTCAGGCCGCAATAGTGCACCGTGTCTTCCTGCCCGCAGTAATTGACGTAGGCCAGGTAGCACTGGTTCTCGAAGGCCCGGGCGCGCACGGTCACCTCACAGACAAAATCGAACGGCACCATGTTGGCGGTCGGCACCACGATCAGCCCGGCGCCGGCCAGGGCCAGGCGGCGTACGGCTTCGGGAAACTCGACGTCGTAGCAGATCAACAGCCCCAGCCGCCAGCCATCAAGTTCGATCAGCGGAAACTGATCGTCGCCTGCGCTGAACATGTTTTTGTCCAGATCCCCGAACAGGTGGGTCTTGCGGTAGTTGCCCAGGCGGTTGCCATGGGCGTCGATCAGTTGCGCGGCGTTGTACAGCCGGCCGTCTTCGCCGCGCTCGGGGTAGCCATAGGCAATGGCGACGCCGGTGTGCCGAGCGATCCTGGCAATCTGCCGCGCCGCCTCACCCTCGGCGGGCTGCGCCAGGCGCTGCACAGCGGCCGCGCCGATGTTGTAGCCGGTCAGGAACATCTCCGGGCACACCAGCAACTGCGCGCCTTGCTGTGCGGCAGCTTCGGCCTGGCGGGCCAGGCGCGCCAGGTTGGCGTCGATGTCCAGCGGCAGCGGCGGGCATTGATACAGGGCGATACGCATGACACCTCCGGGTTATTCAGGCAGGGCGATCGGGCCAAGTTCGTCGAACACATCGCCCGGGCCCGGGTTGTCCGCATGGGTGCGGCCGCCAAACTGGGTCATGATGCCCCAGACCGCATTGAGCGAGGTCTGCACTGCACCTTCGACCCAGGCCGGCGTCCAGGAAATATCATCGCCGGCCAGGAACATGCCGCGCTGCTCGCTGGGCAGGCCCTGTTGCATGAAATGCGCGTACATGCGCTGGTTGTAGCGATAGTGCCCCGGCAGTGCGCCTTTGAAGGCACCGAGAAAATGCGGGTCCGCCTCCCATGAAATGGTGATCGGGTCGCCGATGATATGGCTGGCGATGTCGACCTTGGGATAGATCTTCTTCAGGGCATCCAGGGCCAGGCGCACGCGTTTTTCGGTGGGTTGCGGCAGCATTTTCAGCGCATCGCTCATCCAGGCATACGACAGGCAGATGACCCCCGGTTTGTCGTCGCCGTTGTCGAACAGGTAGGTGCCGCGGGTCAGGCGGTCGGTCAGGGTCATGCTCATCAGGTCGCGGCCGGTTTCCGGGTCCTTGTCCTTCCAGAACGGCCGGTCGACCATGACGAAAGTCTTGGATGACTGCATGTAGCGGGTGCGGTCCAGGGCCATCCACATCTTTTGCGAGAACAGCGATTCCTCGCACTCGATCTGTGTGGTCAGCAGCCAGCTCTGGCAGGTGGTCAGCACCGCCGCGTAGTGACCTACATTGCCCCAATTGTCGGTCACGGCCAGTTGGCCGTCGGCGGCACGGGCGATGCGCTTGACGCCAGTGCGCGGGGCGCCGAGGTGCAAAGACGCCAGGCTGGTGCCGGCCGGCCAGTGAGCGCAACGTTCGGGTGCATGACGCCAGATACCCAGCGGCACCTGCTGCACGCCGCCAACGATCAGGTGCTGGTTTTCATCGCAGTTGGTCATGACTACGCGAAAGATTTCCAGCATCGAGTTGGGGAAGTCCGAGTCCCAGCCACCGGTGCCGAAACCGACCTGGCCGAACACTTCGCGGTGGTAGAACGACAGTTTGGCGAAGGCCTTGGAGGTGGCGACGAAGTCGTAGAAGGTGCGGTCGTCCCACAGCGGCACCAGCTCGTTCCACAAGGCCTTCAGTTGCTTGACGTCGCGGTCGCGGATCGCCTGCTGGATCGCGGCGAACTGCGAACCGGCTTCCAGCGCATCGGCCCAGGCGTCGGCCACCTCCTGGAACAGGGCCGGCAGGTCGCTGAGGCTTTGCGCGTAGTAAGTGTTGCCTTCCAGGTCAACCACCGTGCTGCCGCTGGCCGGGGTCAGCGGGTTGGGAAACGGCTGGGTGTCCAGGCCGAGCTTGTCGACGTAATGGAAAAACGCCGTCGACGAGGCAGGGAAACGCATGCCCCCCAGTTCGGCGACGATGCCCTCGGCGCCCTCGAAGGCTTGCGAGCGCAACCGACCGCCCATTTGCGAGGCCTCGTAGACCACCGGTTTCAGCCCCAGCTTCATCAACTCATAGGCAGCCACCATGCCGGCAATGCCGGCGCCGACGATGGCCACTTCACGGCCGTGCTGTTCGACCGGAATGCTGCCCAATCCTGCCGGGTGCGTGATCCAGTCGTCGAAGGCAAAGGGGAAATCCGGGCCATACATGGTGATCGGCTTTTGAACGTCTGCGCGGTGGCGAGTGTGTTTCATGTCTGACGGCCCTGGTCGACTGCGGGTTCGGTTAGGCAACAGTCTAGGCAGGGATGCGTACGTTAATAAGACACAATATGTCGTCGATGTGTTGAAGACTGCGTCAATATGACGAGTGAGACAGGCGATATGACGAAGTCGTCTGCATCAGCCTGGTTGGCTGCGGTCGATCTTGCTGCTGAGGATGATCGAGGTGGTGGTTTTTTCCACGCCCTCGACACTGCCGATCAGGTCGAGCAACTGGTCGAGCTGTTCCGGCGACTCGGTGCGCAGCCAGGCCACGTAGTCGAACTCGCCACTGACGGCGCACAGTTGCTGGACCTGGGGCAGCACGCTGAGCCGGCGCAACACTTCCTTGCCCGAGCGCGGCTGCACGGTAATCCCGACATAGGCTTGCAGGCCGCCATCGGCCACCCGCTGGCCGAGGCGTACGCCGTAGCCGGTGATAATGCGGGTCTTTTCCAGCCGCGCCAGGCGCGAAGTCACCGTGGTGCGCGCAATACCCAACTGCCGGGCCAGCACCGCCACGCTTTCACGCGCGTTCAGTTGCAGGGCGGCGATCAGCTGGCGGTCGATTTCATCGAGAACGGGGGGGCGGGTGGTGGACAAGGGCATCTCCTGACAGGGCCGCTGCATGGTAGGAGATTAAACGCGCTCCTACGGGCGTACGAACTGTTGGTAGTTTTCGGCGGTGACGAGCTGGGTTGGTAGCCAGACATCGCCCTGGATGGGCTGTTTGTTGACCAGGGCCAGGGCGGTGTCGACGGCCTTGGCGCCCATGGCCACCGGGTCACGGAACACGCTGACGGTGAGCATCTTGCTCTTGATCGCCATCAGGCCGTCGGGGGTGCCGTCGATGCCACCGACCAGCACGTTCGACTGCCCGGCGGACTTGAGCGCCATGGCCGCACCGATGCCCATCTCGTCGTTGTTGGACGCCACGGCGTCGATCTTCTCGCCCGACACCACCCAGCTGTTCATGATGTTCATGCCCTGGTCACGCTGCCAGTCGCCGCTCTGTTGCTCGACCACCTTGATGTCCGGGAACTGCCCCAGCACATCCTTGACGCCATCAGTGCGCTTGCGCGTGTCGCTGTGCGCCAGGCGCCCGAGAATGATCGCCAGGTTGCCTTTGCCGTTCATTTTCTCGGCCAGGTACTGCATCTGCATGCGCCCGATGGCACGCTCGTCGGTGCCGACAAAGACCACGCCTTCGGGCAGGGTGTCGACCTCGGGACGGCTGTTGACGTACACCAGCGCAATGCCGGCCTCACGGACCTTGGCGGTGATGCGCTGGGTGGCGGCGGTGTCGGCCGGGTTGACGATGATGGCGTCGACCTTCTGGTTAATGAAGCTCTCGACCTGGCTGAGCTGGCGACCGACATCGCTGGCCGAGTCCTCGACCTGCAGGCGCACGCCGTCAGGCGACTTTTTGGCCTGGTCCTGCATGGCGCCGACCAGGTAGGAAATGTAGTTGTCGAGGTTGCCGACCGTGACGCCAATCCGCAGCTCTGCGTGCGCGGCCATCGACATGACCAGCGCGCAGGCACCGAGCAAGACTCGTTTCATGATGTGATCCTGTCCTTGTTATTGTTCGAATCAAAGATGGGATCGACGGTAGTGGAAGATAAATTCCGAATCAATATTGAATCAAAAAATATTTTCCACTTTTGCGTGTCACAGCTTCCAGCGCCGTGACGTCTTGTCCAGCCGGGCCTGTAATTGTTCCAGCGTCTGCGCCAGTTGCCGGGTCATCAGCCGGTAGCCGGTTACCTCGGCCGGAATCGGCGTGGCGGCGGCGGGCTCGAACGTGCGCTTGAGGTGTTCTGTGGCGCCTGTCTGCAGGGCACGCGCCATGCCTAGCAGGCGTCGGCGGTTCTGGCGGTAATCGGCGTCGAGTGCAGCCTTGAGGGCCGGCTCGGGATTGGCCGGGCGGCTGTTGGCGAGAATCTCCAGCAGGCTCAGGCTCAGGCACATGCGGAACTGGCTCTGGATGGTGTCCAGTTCGACCATGGAAATCTTCACTTCCTTGGACACTGACGGCAGCAGCGAGCGCAGTTGTAGCATGGTGGCGTTGAGGCTGGCAGCGAGTTTCAGGTGCTCGTCGGCGGTCACCGACTGGTCCTGGCTGATGCGCCCGTAGACCTTGGCGCAATCACGCAGGCCGCTGGCCAGGTTGTAGCGCCAGGAAAACACGGCGTACAGCGGCAGCGCGAAAGAGAACGCCAACGCCAGGACGATCCCAATCAGGATGTCCACGGTACGCCACAGGCCGTCGCTGATCGGGTTGATGCCGTGGCCGGCCACCACGAACAGGGTGATGGCCGACAGCAGCGCCGTGTAGCCACCCTTGCCGATGGCGTGGTAGGCGAAGAAACCGCACATCACCGACATCAGGCAATAGGTCAGCAAGGACATTTCCAGATAGCCCTGCTGCACCACCACCAGCAGCCCCAGGCCTGCGCCAATCAAGGTGCCGTAGGCGCGCTCGACCGACTTCTTGCGGATATTGCCGTGGTGCTGCAGGCCGCCGATCACGATCAGCATGGTCACCGAGGCCCACTCGCCGTGGGGCAGGTTCAGGCCGCTGGTCAGCAGGATCGACACCAGCAAGCCGACCGAAATGCGCGCCGCATGAATCAGCCGGGCATGACGATAACGACGATACGGGTCCAGCAAGGGCCGCAGCACAGGGCGCAGCCAGGAAGGGATGGAAGCGGGGCGGGTTGTGAACATGCGTGGGCGTACCGTCGGCTGAGGAAAACACAGTAGGCCATAACCGCAAAGGTTTGTGGCGCTGGCCTACGGGCTTAATGGACAGCGCCAACCGGAAAAGGATCAGGCCCGGCGTGCTCAGAACCTGCTGCCGGTTTGATCGACAGGTACGTGGGGCATGATTACCAGGCCATCTCGCCCTTGGCCACTTTGGCGCTCAGTTCCAGGCTGGACTCTTCGCCCAGGCCTGGGTAACGCACCTTCATGGCGTCGATCAAGGCCTTGGCGTCCTTGCTGCGCGCCGTTTCCTGGTCGAAGGCGCGGATATAGTCGGCGGTGAAGGCCGGTGACTCGGCGCTGGTACGCGGCCCTGGCAGGGCGTGGCCCGGCACGATGACCGAGGGCTTGAGGCTTTCGATTCTGGCCAGGGTGCCCAGCCAGTCCTGATGCGATTGGGCGCTCTGGGTGTCGGCCATCCAGACATGCTGATTGTTGGCCAGGACCACGCCACCGACCACGGCCTTGAGCGAAGGAATCCACACGAAGCTGCGATCAGGCTGCGGTCCGTCCAGGCCGACGACTTCCAGCGCCTGGCCTTCGAGCTCAAGGCGATTGCCCTTGAGCACCTTGGGCACGATGAGCCGGCGCGGTGCATCGGCCCCCAGTTTGGGACCCCAGTAGGCCAGCTTGTCCTTCATGGTGTGCTGGATGTGCTCGACGGTGGGCGCGCTGGCCAGGACCTCGACGTCGGGGAAGGCGTCGACCAGCGTATCCAGGCCGAAGTAATAGTCCGGATCGCCGTGGCTGATGTAGATGCGCTTGAGCGGTTTGCCACTGCGTTTCACCTTCTCCACCAGTTTCTCGGCCTGGCCCTTGCCGAACTGGGCATCGATCAGCAGGGATTCATGCTCACCGGTGACCAGCACCGAGGACACCGGAAAAATGGCGTCATGGCCCGGATTGTAAGCGTCCAGGGTCAAGGGTGGCGCGGCCAGGGCGCTGGCGCTCAGGCTCAGGGCCAGGCTGGCAAGCAGGGTGGAAACCAGGGGCGTCGACATGGCGGACTCCAATACAGGGGGGAGTGCAGACGATAGTGGCTGGAATCGATAAGAAAAATGCTAGATTCCCGGCATGTTTGTTGCGAAAAGCGGACGAATGAATGGACCGGATGTTGGCCATGCAGGTGTTTGTCACCGTGGTGGAATGTGGCAGCCAGACGGCGGCGGCTGAAAAGCTCGGGTTATCACGCCCGGTGGTTTCACGTTGCCTGCAGGATCTGGAGGCCTGGCTGGGCGGGCGTGTATTGCACCGCACCACGCGCCGGCTGGCGCTGACCAGCATTGGCAGCGAGGTGCTGCCCAAGTGCCGGCGCGTGCTGGAACAGGCGGCGGATATCCAGGCCAGTGTCGCCCGGCCCGAGGATGAGCCACGCGGGCAGGTACGCGTCACGGCCAGCACCTCGTTCGGCCAGGCCCGGTTGACGGCGGCGGTGGCGGCGTTCGTGGTGCGCTATCCGAGGGTCAAGGTCGACCTGCAGTTGCTCGATCGCACGGTCAACCTGGTCGAGGAGGGCATCGACCTGGCGATCCGCATCAGCGACGAGATCGACCCGCAACTGATCGCCCGGCGCCTGGCCCGCTGCGACTCGCATGTCTGTGCCTCGCCGCAATACCTCAAGCTGCACGGCACACCAACCCGGCCTGAAGACCTGGAGCTGCATAACTGCCTGACCCATGCCTACCACGACACGGCCCTGTGGCGTTTCGAGCGCGATGGCGAGCCACTGGCGGTGCGTGTCAGTGGCACGATCAGCAGCAACGATGCCGTGGCCTTGATGCAGGCGGTGCTCAACCATGCCGGCATCGGCTTGCTGCCGGCCTACCTGGTGGCGCCGCTGATCCGCAGCGGGCATCTGGCGGCGTTGCTGCCTGACTGCCAGCCGACCAGCCTGGGTATTCACGCCGTGTATGCCTCGCGCAAGCACATGCCGGTGGCGCTGCGGGCGTTGCTGGATTTTCTGGTCGAGTGGTTTGCCGGCGTGCAGGACTGGACGTAGGGCACCGCGCCGCCTTGGCGCGCCAAGGCGGCGCTACGATCTTACGGGGCCTGTAGCGGTCTGGGCGCCGGCGTTGTGTGGTATGGCAGGTCCGGTGTGCGGGGGCGGCGCAACAGGTCGAGCATCCTTGGCAGGCAGACGCGCTTGAGGTCGTAGCGCTCGACGATGGTCTGGCGCGCCTGCTCGCGCAGTGCCTGGTAGCGGGCCGGGTCGGCCAGTGCTGCGGCAACCGTGTCGGCCAGGCGCCGGGCGTCGAAGAAGTCGACCAGCAGGCCATTGTGGGCGTGCTCGATGACTTCCGTGACCGGCGGGGTATCGGAGGCCACCAGCAGGCAGCCGGCGGCCATCGCTTCGAGCATCGACCACGACAGCACGAAAGGGTAGGTCAGGTAGACGTGCGCCGCCGAGACCTGGAGGATCTTCAGGTAGTCGGTATACGGCACCTGGCCCACGAAAAATACTCGCTGCCAGTCGACCTGGTCCTGTAGCTCGGCGCAGTAACGCTGCCGCCAGGACTGGCCTTCGGGCAGGCGCTCGCCGTAGCTGACGCGGTCGCCACCGACAATGATCACCCGCACCCCGGGCCGCAGGGCCAGCAGCCCGGGCAGGCTGCGCATGAAGGTATGGAAGCCGCGGTAGGGTTCCAGGTTGCGGGCAATGTAGGTCACGACCTCATCGCCTGCCGTAAAGCGCTGGCCATTGATCTCGACCCAGGCCGCCGGCTCGGGTCTGACGACCTGGGTATCGATGCCTTCGTGAATCACCTCGATCTTGTGCTGCAGCTCGGTCGGGTAGCGCGATTGCTGCCAGCCGGTGGGCGAAATGCCCTGGTCGCAGCCGACCAGGCTGTGCAGCTGCGTGCTGTTCTTGAGCCGCACGCGCAGGCGGTCGTCCAGAGTCGCAGGAAATTGCGGGTCGAAGCCGACATCGCCGCCCGTGCCGTGGTAGTAGTACTCGAAGTACTGAATCAGGCGCGCCTGGGGAAAGACATCCTTGAGAAACAACCCTTCGCCCCACCCGGGGTGGGCGACGATGACATCGGGCTGCCAGCCTTCTTCATCGCGCAGCTTGAGCAGCAGCCGCACCACCGTCTGTCCACGACGCACATGCCCTTCGAAGTCTTGCAGATAGTGGTGAGTCTGTTTCTGGCCACCCGCGCCACGCTGGTAGCCCAACAGGCGAATGCGCGGATGCAACGCACTTCGTGCCTGAAGGTTGGCGGCCTCGCCAAGGGCGATGACCTGGTTGTCCGGATCATCGGCCAGCGCCTTGGCGACGTGGCGAAACTGGCCGGGGAAGTTCTGGTGGATAAAGAGATAACGCATCGAACAGGCCCCGGCCCGGTACAAGTCAGTCAGAGAATTAGATCGGCCGTGCTCAAGGCGGTCACGCCGACCAGTTGGATCGAGAACTCGGCCTCGGCATCGGCGTCGATGTTGCCATAGAGCACCTGCGCCTTGTTGTCGAAATACAGATCACCCACCGACGCGAAGCGACCGCTGAACGCCGCACCCGTGATCAGCGAGTCGAAGGCGTCATTGGTGCTGGTCGCGGTATTGGCATCGAGGGTCGACAGGTCGATCTTGTCCTGGCCACGCACAAAGTCCGAGATCACATCCCGCGTGATGCTGGCAAGGCCGGTGTCGGTCACCGCATTGAAGTCGAAGAGGTCATTGCCGGCACCGCCTACCAGCGTGTCCTTGCCGCCGCCACCGATCAGGGTGTCATTGCCGCTGCCACCTGACAGGTTATCGTTGCCCAGCCCGCCATTGAGCACGTTCTTGCCGCTGGAGCCGCTGAGGATATTGTTGAGGCTGTTGCCAACGAGGTTGGCGGCGGCGCTGGTGTCGATACGGCCGCTCTCGACGTTGGCCGACAAGGTAAAAGTGCTGGCCGTGGAGCGAACGGTGTCGGTGCCTTCGCCGGCTTTCTCGATGACCACATCGCCGGCGTTGTCGACGTAGTAGGTGTCGTTGCCGGTGCCGCCGGTCATGGAGTCCGCGCCCCAGCTGCCGTCGAGGGTGTCATTGCCTGCGCCGCCGTCGAGGACGTCCACGCCCAGGCCGCCGGTGAGGACGTCGGCATTGGTCGTGCCTTCGATTTTCAGAGGGTTGAAGTTATGGGCGTTGACGGCGGTGGCCAGGACGTTTTGCAGGGTCATCGCGGTGTGCCAGGCGTACTTCGTGCCAGCAGCCCCGTCTTCGTCGTACTGGAGTTCGGTGTGCTTGCCGTTCTGCACCAGGCGCAAGTAGCCGTTGGCGGCGCTCATCGGGTTACCGCCCTGGTAGCCGCGGCCGTTGGCGGCGCTGTGGTCGAGCAGTGTGCTGACGTCGATCAGGTCACCGCCGGCGCCAGTGGCGAAGTCGGTGATGGTGAGGCGATAGGCGCTACTGCCTGATATGAATTCATAGGTATCACGGCCTGCACCGCCTGTTGCAATCATGACGTCATCGNTATTTCTACTTGTCGAATCAGGTCACCGCCGGCGCCGGTGGCGAAGTCGGTGATGGTGAGGCGATAGGCGCTACTGCCTGATATGAATTCATAGGTRTCMCKGCCTGCACCGCCTGTTGCAATCATGACGTCATCGTTTCCAGCCCAGCTTACGTTGTAGCTCTTTATCCTGTCGTCACCGTCGCCACCGAATACGCGAGCGGTCTGAGCACGATCGTTGTCGTAGAGCCAGACTGAAAAAGTATCGTTACCACTGCCGCCGAGCAAAGTGTCGTTACCCTGGCCGCCAGAGACGGACAACGTGTCATCACCAGCACCACCATCAATACTGTCATTTCCAGCATTACCATCCAGACGGTCATTGCCAGCACCACCGAAAATGGTGTCGTTACCCGATCCTCCTTCGATGTAGTCACCACCCCACAGGTCTGTCTCATCACCGCCTTCTATCCGGTCATTACCCCCACTGCCGNCTTACGTTGTAGCTCTTTATCCTGTCGTCACCGTCGCCACCGAATACGCGAGCGGTCTGAGCACGATCGTTGTCGTAGAGCCAGACTGAAAAAGTATCGTTACCACTGCCGCCGAGCAAGGTGTCGTTACCCTGGCCGCCAGAGACGGACAACGTGTCATCACCAGCACCACCATCAATACTGTCATTTCCAGCATTACCATCCAGGCGGTCACTGCCAGCGCCCCCCAAAATGGTGTCGTTACCCGATCCTCCTTCGATGTAGTCACCACCCCACAGGTCTGTCTCATCACCGCCTTCTATCCGGTCATTACCCCCACTGCCGGTAATCGTATCGTTACCTGCACCACCCAGAAGGGTGTCGTTGAAATAGCTTCCGGCAAGCAGTTCAGAATTGCTTGTACCTGACACTTTTAAKCCCGGCACTGCGGAGCCATCGGGCTTTATGCCGTTATTAAAGTTGTCAGCGGTCAATCGGGTCGCCAATACGTTCTGGAACGTCACTGCTGTGTACCAAGCGTATTGGTTGCCGGCCGCAAGGGTGTCGTTGAAATAGCTTCCGGCAAGCAGTTCAGAATTGCTTGTACCTGACACTTTTAATCCCGGCACTGCGGAGCCATCCGGCTTTATGCCGTTATTAAAGTTGTCAGCGGTCAATCGGGTCGCCAATACGTTCTGGAACGTCACTGCTGTGTACCAAGCGTATTGGTTGCCGGCCGCRCCATCTTCGTCGTACTGGAGTTCGGTGTGCTTGCCGTTCTGCACCAGGCGCAGGTAGCCGTTGGCGGYGCTCATCGGGTTGCCGCCCTGGTAGCCGCGGCCGTTGGCGGCGCTGTGGTCGAGCAGTGTGCTGACGTCGATCAGGTCACCGCCGGCGCCGGTGGCGAAGTCGGTGATGGTGAGGCGATAGGCGCTACTGCCTGATATGAATTCATAGGTRTCMCKGCCTGCACCGCCTGTTGCAATCATGACGTCATCGGCTTACGTTGTAGCTCTTTATCCTGTCGTCACCGTCGCCACCGAATACGCGAGCGGTCTGAGCACGATCGTTGTCGTAGAGCCAGACTGAAAAAGTATCGTTACCACTGCCGCCGAGCAARGTGTCGTTACCCTGGCCGCCAGAGACGGACAACGTGTCATCACCAGCACCACCATCAATGCTGTCATTCCCGGCATTACCATCCAGACGGTCATTGCCAGCACCACCGAAAATGGTGTCGTTACCCGGTCCGCCCTGAATGTAATCCCCGCCCCACAAGCCGGTTTCATCACCGCCCTCGATCCGGTCATTACCCCCACTACCGGTAATCGTATCGCTGCCGGCTCCCCCCCGAATCGTGTCATCCCCCACTGAGCCTTCCAGCGTGTCGTTTCCTGCCGTCCCCACCAGTACCCCAAGGCTTGCCGTCAATGACGACAGGTCGTACCCCTTGGCCTCGACCACGCCGGCCTTCACTTCCAGCACCGAATCCGCCTGGGCACCCGAACGATCATCACTGGCCGCCACATCCGCGCCGGTGAGGTGGGCCAGGGCGTTGACGAAGCTGACGCCGGCCTCGCCCTGCGCCACATCGCACCCGTAGAGCAGGAGGTCGCCATCGGCGGCCAGGCTGGCGCCGATCGCCTTGAGGGGCGCCTGGTACTGGCCGAGGTTGCCGGCCTTGAGCACGGTGCTGCCCAGGTACAACGCCCCGGCCGCGCCGTGGCTGATGACCTGCACCGAGTCGAGCCCGGCGTAGCCTTCCAGTCCCTTGTGCATCTGGTTGACACCGTCCTGGCGCGCATCGAGCAGGTACCAGCGGGTATCGGCGCTGAAGCCGGCAATCAGGGTTTCGTAGCCGGCGACGCGGCTATCGATGAAGACAACATTATTGATGGTCATGGTCCAGCATTCCCTGGAGGACGGAAGGGGGAGAAAGCGTGGCCGGCAAAGGAGAGGAGTCGGCCGGTGATGGCATTGTGCCGGTTGCTCGTGAGCTTGCCAATCGGGCCTTTGATCAGGCGTGAGTAGGACCACGTGAGGGCAAAAAAAATGGCCTGTACCTTGCGGTACAAGCCATCTTCAATCGGCCTGTCAGCCGGTTACAGGATGAAGTCCGCCGCCACCAGGGTGTTGATTCCGGTGAGTGCAATGGCGAACTCGGCATCGCCGTCGGCATCGGTGTTGCCGTACAGCACGCCTGCCGCCAGCTTGAGCTGGCCGGCGGTGGTGAACGCCGCCGTGGACCCGATCAGCGTGCCGATAAAGGCATCGTTGGCCGTGGTCGCGGTGTTGGCATCGAGTGTCGACAAATCGATACGGTCGCCCTTGGCGAAGTCGGTGATGATGTCCCACGTGGCACTGGTGGTGCCCATCTCTGACAACGAATTGAAGTCGAACACATCGTTGCCTGCCCCGCCCGACAGCACGTCCTTGCCGGCGCCGCCGACCAGCGTGTCATTGCCGGTATGGCCTTCGAGCGTATCGTTGCCGGCGCCGCCGATCAGCATGTCGTTGCCTTCCCAGCCCAGCAGGCGGTTGGCGGCGGCATTGCCGGTCAGGGTGTTGGCCAGGGCGTTGCCGGCCCCGCTGGTGCCGAGGGTGCCGGTCAGGATCAGGTTCTCGACGTTGTTGGCCAGTTTGTGGCTGACGGCGGCATACACCAGGTCAGTGCCTTGGCCGGCGGTTTCCACGACCTTGTCCAGTGCGTTGTCGACGTAGTAGGTGTCATTGCCGGCACCGCCACTCATGACATCGGCACCGGCCTTGCCGTCGAGGATGTTGTTGTAGTTGTTGCCGGTCAGGGTGTTGGCCGAGGCATTGCCGGTGCCCTTGAGCACGGTGGCGAGGTTGGCCAGCGACAGGTTTTCCAGGCCGGCCGCCAGGGTGTAGTTGTTCAGTGAGGCAATCACGCTGTCCACGCCTGTGGTGTCGGTGATCACATCGCCTGCGTTGTCGACGTAATAGGTGTCGTTGCCGTCGCCACCATTGAGCACGTCGGCGCCGGCCCCGCCATTGAGCGTGTCGTTGCCGGCCAGGCCGTAGAGGACGTTATTGAACTCGTTGCCGGTCAGGCGGTTGTTGTCGGTATTGCCCACGGCATTGAGGGCTGTCGATACGCCGGCCTGCAGGGTCAGGTTTTCAATGTTATAGAGGCTGTCGGTGGTCGAGACGCCGCTGACATAACCGCCCAGGGACGTGTTCAAGGTGGTGATGACGGTGTCGTTGCCGGCGTTCGAGTCTTCGCGAACATAGTCGGACGTGGAGTCGACGTAGTAGGTGTCGTTGCCAGCGCCGCCGACCATAGAGTCATTGCCGGTGCCACCGTTGAGGGTGTCGTTGCCGGCGCCACCCTCCAGCGAGTCATTGCCGGCCGCGCCCAGCAAACTGTTATTGAGCTCGTTGCCGGTGATGAGGTTGGCCAGGTCGTTACCGATGCCATTGAGCGCAGCGCCGGTCAGTTGCAGGTGTTCGACGTTCGCCGTGAGGGTGTAGGAAGCCAGCGAGGAGCGCACGATGTCGGTGCCTTCGCCGGCATTTTCCACCACGCGGTCGCCTGCGCCATTGACCAGGTACACGTCGTCGCCCGTACCGCCCACCATCGAGTCGTTGCCGCTGCCGCCATCCAGCGTGTCGTTGCCCGCGCCGCCCACCAGGGTGTCGTTGGAGACAAAGCTGCTGATATTGATCGGCAGCGAGGCGCTGACCATGGTGCCGGTCGACGACATGGTCATCAGCTTGGCGGTGATCTGGTCGGTGCCGCTGGCGCCGAGGGTAATGGCCGCCGATTCGAAGCGCAGGCCCAGTGGCGTTATGGTGAAGCTGTCGGAACCGATCAGGTCGATCAGCGTGCCGTTGCGGTACACCTCGACCCAGGCGCCGTCGGCCAGTGCCAGCACCGAGGTGTTGAGCAAGGTGGTGTCGAGGTCTTCGGGGTTGGTGACGATGATCGCCGAATTGTTGTCGATGCCGTCATCGAGCAGGTCGAGCGGGTTTTCCGAGGCGCCGTCGCCCATGCCGATGGCGCGGATCGAGGTGCCGTCGGTGCCCAGCTGACGAATCAGGTTAGCGGTGTCGATGTAGCTGGTGCCATCGGTCGGTGCGCCATCGGACAGGAAAAACACGATGTTTTTTCCCGAACCCAGCGACGACAGGTAGCTCTGGGTCTGTTGCAGGGCCGCGTTGTAGGCCGTGCCGCCGCCGGCCTTGAGTTGCAGCAGCTGGTCGTACAGGTCGACCCGGCCGTTGGCATTGTTGTCGGTGCCCGGGTTACCGTTGTAGAGCACCTCGGCGGTGTCATCGAACTGGATCAGCGAGACGTTGGCCTGGCCGCCCAGGCCGCTGGCAATGATGGTGTCATTGAGCTTCTTGACCGAGGCAATGGCGGCATCGAGCACCGAGTTGCTGTAGTTGTCGCCGTTCAGGTCGCCGACATCGGTGGTGCCCTGGAAGGTGCTGGTCATGCTGCCGGAGTGGTCGACCACATAGACAATGTTGACGCCGGTGTTGCCCAGGCTTACGCCGCTGATGTTGCCGGTGATCTTGACCGTGCCGTTGGCTTGTTCGGGGGCGGAAATGGTCAGCGCCACGACCTGGCCATCGACGATGGCTTCGCCGGAGCTGATAGCGTTCTCGGCGCTGCCGCTGTCGCCCACCAGCAGGTCGTTGCCATCGCCGCCGACCAGACTGTCGTTGCCACCACCACCGAGCAGGGTGTCGTCGCCGGCTGCGCCGGAAATCGTGTTGTTGGCCATGTTGCCGACAATACGGTTGGCCAGGGCGTTGCCGGTCATGCCGGCGGCACTGCCAAGCATGACGCCGTTTTCAATGTTGGCGCCCAGCGTGTGGCCCGACAGGGCCGTGCGCACGGTGTCGACGCCGCCGCCGGCGGCCTCGCTGATCACGTCACCGGCCGCCAGCACATAGGTGTCGTTGCCGGCGCCACCGGCCATGGTGTCGGCACCGGCGCCGCCGTCCAGCCAGTTATCGGACGCATTGCCGGTCAGCTTGTTGGCCAGTGCATTGCCGATGCCTTTGTAGGCGGTGCCTTGCAACACCAGGTTCTCGACGTTATTGCCCAGCGTGTAGTTGAGGCTGGCGTAGACCGTGTCGGTGCCACCGGTGGCAAGCACAGCATTGGTTTCGGTGACCACATCGCCAGCCTGGTCGACATAATAGCTGTCGTTGCCGTCGCCGCCATTGAGGCTGTCGGCACCGGCGCCGCCGTCCAGGGTGTCGTTGCCTGCGCCGCCGTTCAGGAGGTTCTTGCCGGCATTGCCGGTCAGCTTGTTGGCGCCGGTATTGCCCGTACCGTTGATATTGCCGGCCCCGGTCAGCACCAGGTTTTCCAGGTTGGCCGCCAGGGTCCAGGACACGTTGGCCTGTACGGTGTCGGTGCCTTCGTTGACCTTTTCGGTGATCACATCGCCGGCCCCGACGATGTAGGTGTCGTTGCCCAGCCCGCCGATGAGCGTGTTGGCGCCAGCGTGGGTGCTGCCATTGAGCACGTTGTTGGCGGTGTTGCCGGTGGCCGTCAGCCCGGCGGCGGTGCCGGTCAGGGTGATGTTTTCCAGGTAAGGCTGGGCGGCAATGGAGTAACTGATGCTGGAAATGACCGTGTCGGTGCCTTCGTTGGCATTCTCGGTGATCACATCGCCCGCCGCGTTGACGTGGTAGGTGTCGTTGCCGACGCCACCGGCCATGGTGTCATTGCCGGCGCCACCGTTGAGGGTGTCGTTGCCGGCCATGCCGAACAGCTTGTTGGCCGCGCTGTTGCCTGTGATCAGGTTGTCGCGCGCATTGCCGGTGCCGTTGATGGCAGCGGTGCCGGTCAGGGTCAGGTTCAGGCCGTAGCTGGGCAGGGTGGTGGTGGCGGCCGCGCTGATGTCCTTGGTGAAGTTGACCAGCCCGTTCAGTTCGGCTGCCGTCACGCCGGTGAGGTAGGCATTGTTGCTCAGGTTGGCCAGCGAGTTGCCGATTGTCTTGGCCGCCGCGGTGTCGCCGGACAACGCATAGAAATGCATGATCACCTGGGTCTGGCCGGCCGCCAGGTTCAGGTTGTATGAAGTCACTTGCTGGTCTGCGGACGTGGAGCTGACAGCACCAGGGGAACCGGCGCCGCCCGAAACGATATGGGTCAGTGTCGGGTAGCTGGTATTGGAGGCGCTGCCATAGGCCGCCCAGTCATCGGCGGCGGTGCGTGTGGTGTCGCCGCTGGAGGTCGCCAGGGTCTTGGTGCTGCTGTCGTAGTAGAGATCGTCCTTGAGGTCGATCTTCACGGCCTTGGCCGTGGTGCCGGTGTTGGTCACGATTTCCAGCATGCGCACGTAGCCATCGGCCACGAACGTCTTGCGCTCCACCGAAATGCCCGCCGAGGTATTGGCACCGGTCACGCTGTGGGTGTTGGTGCCCGCCGTCGCTGTCGCCCAGTTCAGGTAGGTGGTGCTGCTGGAGCCTGCGACGTACACCGACAACGAGGTGTTATCCAGGGCATCCTGGGTGGACGTGCTGCCAGGCAGGTACTTGCCTCGGGCATCATTAAGGTTGCCGTTGCTGTCGATGAACCAGATATTGCCGAGTGCATCCGTATAGTTGAGAGACACGTCCGTTCCCTTGCATGAAAAAGTGATGGCGTTGGTTTTTTTCGGTGACACAGCGTGTCAGGCGCGGGCTACGCCTTGATGACGTGCTGGCGTCAGCCGTATTCGGTAGGAAAGTCGCGGGGGGAAAGCAATGACAGGTCGGGCTCGACACACCGGGTGTGCGTCGAGGCGGCACAGGCGTAGAGGCCGGCCGTGCGGTTGCCAATCAAAACGAGATGCCTGAAAGACATGGTCCAGCCTTCCCTGACGGACAAAATGGGCAGCGTAATGTGTACAGAACAGACACATTTGCGAACAAATGGCATTGTGCCCGTTGCCCGCGAACTTGCCAATCAGGCGCGTAGAAGGTTTGTGATGCAGTGCTGGAAAAGAGACGCGCCTGGTCGGTAGAGACCGGCCAGGCGCGCGCCAGGCGGCTCGTCACATGAGCGTGACGACGACCTTGCCCTTGGCGCGGCCTTGCTCGACCAGGCGCAAGGCGTCGGCCGTGGCGGCGAAGGGGAAGGTGCGGTCGATGACCGGCCTGATCACACCGGACTCGACCAATGCGGTGATTTCGCGCAATTGCGCGCCATCGGCCCGCATGAACACAAAGGCATAGTGCACGCCCTTTTTACGGGCCTTGCGGCGGATGCCGAAACTCAACAGGCGCATGGCCTGCTGCAGCCCCCAGGACAACCCTTGTGCCTGGGCAAACGCCGGGGTGGGCGGCCCCGAAATGGAGATCAACTGGCCGCCGGGCTTGAGCACGCTGAGCGATTGCTCAAGCACCTTGCTGTCCAGGCTGTTGAGCACCACGTCATAACCACTGAGCACGTGGGCAAAATCCTGCTGGGTGTAGTCAATGACCACGTCCGCCCCCAGTGCCTTGACCCACTCGACATTGGCGGTGCTGGTAGTGGTTGCGACAAAGGCGCCCAGGTGCTTGGCCAACTGGATGGCCACCGTGCCGACGCCGCCTGAACCGGCATGAATCAACACTTTCTGGCCTTTCTTCAGGCGCGCGGTTTCCACCAGCACCTGCCAGGCGGTCAGCGCCACCAAGGGCAAGGACGCCGCCTGCACCATGTCGAGGTTGTGCGGTTTCAGCGCCAGCGCCTGTTCATGCACCGCGATCCGTTCGGCGAACGTGCCGATGCGGTCTTGCGGTGGGCGTGCGTAGACTTCATCGCCCGGTTTGAAGCGCTGCACGGCCGGGCCCGTGTCCACCACCACCCCGGCCAGGTCGTTGCCCAGAGCCTGCGGCAATGCATACGGCAGGATCAACTTGAACTCGCCGGTGCGAATCTTCGCGTCCAGCAGGTTGACGCTGGCGGCATGCACCTGAACCAGCACATCGTGCGGTCCCACCGCAGGCTCGGGCACCTCATTGAAACTGCCGCTGTGCTTGCCATAGCGATCGATTGAAAAGGCTTTCATGGGGAGCGGTCCTGGTTGCCAAGGGGCGGAGTGGGTGGCGGGCAGGCCAGGCCGGTGTCAGGCCCGATAACGCTCGGCCACCTCGGCCTGGCGGATGTCACCGAGCAAGGCCTGGCGGGCGCCCTGCAAGGCTTCCCAGCGAGCGGCGTCCTGCAAGGGCGGAATGGTCACCGTTTCCCGGCGATCGAAACCGACCAGCGCGGCATCGACCAGGTCGTCGACTTCCATGATCTCGGCAATGGTGTTGATGTCGTAACCGCCCCGTTCCCAGATGGCGGTGCGCGTGGCTGCCGGCAGCACCGCTTGCACATAGACGCCTTTGGGGGCCAGTTCCAGGCTCAGTCCCTGGGACAGGAACAGCACGAATGCCTTGGTCGCGCCGTACACCGACATGCCGAACTCGGGTGCCAGGCCCACCACCGAACCGATATTGATGATCGCACCTTCACCGGCCTGTACCAGGCGCGGCGCAACGGCGCTGGCCAGGCGCACCAGGGCCGTGGTGTTGAGCGCAACCAGCTGCGCGATGCTCTCGGTGCTCTGCTCGATGAACGTACCGGACTGGGCCGCACCGGCATTGTTGATCAGGATGCCGATGCGGAGGTCTTCACGCAGGCGCGTTTCGACAGCCGCCAGGTCGCCTGACTGGGTGAGGTCGGCCTGCAGTACATCGACGTTCACCTTGTGCTCGTCGCGCAAGCGGGTGGCCAGGGCGT
This sequence comes from Pseudomonas sp. Leaf127, assembly GCF_001423155.1. Classification (NCBI taxonomy): domain Bacteria; kingdom Pseudomonadati; phylum Pseudomonadota; class Gammaproteobacteria; order Pseudomonadales; family Pseudomonadaceae; genus Pseudomonas; species Pseudomonas sp. Leaf127. Next base: position 757,650 of record NZ_LMOA01000023.1, read on the forward strand.
CCAGTTTGGCCTGGTCGCGGGCAACCAGCACCAGATCGTGACCGCGCTGGGCAAAGCGTGCGGCGTAGGTGGCGCCAATGCCGATGGAGGCGCCGGTAATCAGAACAGCAGGGCGAGCAGTCATGAGGTCGTTCTCTTGAGAAAAGATGGGTCAGTGTGGGAGGCGGGCGGCTTAGCCTTGGCGGGCATCGGTGTGGGCCAGCGCCGGGTAGTCGATGTACCCCTCTGCGCCGCCGCCATACAGGGTGGCGGGGTTGAAATCTGCCAGCGGTGCGCCGGCTTGCAGGCGTGCTACCAGGTCCGGGTTGGCAATGAACGGCCGCCCGAATGCGACCAGGTCGGTCTGGTTATCGCGCAGGCGGGCGTTGGCCAGGTTCAGGTCATAACCGTTGTTGGCCAGGTAGGTGCCCTTGAAACGCTGGCGCAGCGCATCGAAATCGAAAGGCGCCACATCGCGTGGGCCGCCGGTCGCGCCTTCGACCACATGCAGATAGACGATGCCCAGGGTATTGAGCTGGTCGACGAGGTAGTCGTATTGCGCTTGCGGCTCGTGGCTGGAAATACCGTTGGCCGGCGAGACGGGCGAGATACGCACGCCGGTACGCTCGGCACCGATCTCGGCCACGACAGCGGCTGTCACTTCCAGCAATAGGCGGGCGCGGTTTGCAACCGAACCGCCATAGGCGTCGGTGCGCACATTGGCGCCGTCCTTGATGAACTGCTCCAGCAGGTAACCGTTGGCACCGTGGACCTCGACACCATCGAACCCGGCGGCCATGGCGTTGGCGGCGGCCTGGCGGAAATCGTTGACGAGGCCAGGTAACTCATCAATGTCCAGCGCCCGAGGGGCCGAGGCATCCACGAAGGTGTTGTTGACGAACACCTTGGTCGCCGCCGGCAGGGCCGAGGGGGCAACGGGGGCAGCGCCTCCGGGCTGCAGGTCGACATGCGAAACCCGGCCCACGTGCCACAGCTGCAGGAAAATCCGCCCGCCCTGGGCATGCACCGCCTCGGTAACTGCGCGCCAGCCCTCGATCTGTGCCTGGGTGTAGATGCCCGGTGTGTCCTGATAGCCCTGGCCCTGCTGCGACACTTGCGTGGCCTCGGCAATCAACAGCCCGGCCGAGGCGCGCTGGCTGTAATAGGTGGCGGCGAACTCGCTGGGGACAAAGCCTGCGCCGGCCCGGTTGCGTGTCAGCGGGGCCAGGACCGCGCGGTTGGACAGCGTCAGGGCGCCAAGGGTGTAGGGGGTAAACAGATTCCGGTCGGTCATGAGGGGGGTGTTTCCATGCCAGTGGGTGAAAGACGGCTGCGCCAGATGGAGGGGGGTGTGAGCGCGTTGAATTAGGATGATGTTCAAAATCTAAACTGTCAATGGTTTTGATTATGACCAAAATCTAAATTCGGAGGGGCGGCCCGGTATCACACAGCACACAGGGGTGTAGGAGCGCGCTTGCCCGCGACCGGCTGCGTCAGCAGTCGTAAATTTGCAGCGTTTCACAAATTTTTCGGTCATTAGCTGCAGATTTTCAGCGTTTTGGAGATTTTGCGAGCGCTACGCACTCGGTCGCGGTGGTCCGGCATCCCGGCAAGCGCGCTCCTACCTGGCGTTGAACGCTATGGCCAGTAACGCCAGTGGATTATTTGTGTTTGATGAGAGGTGAGCAGGGCTGGGGAGGGCTGAGGAACCAGCCATCATTACACAGCACACAAGGGGGCGGTGTAGGAGCGCGCTTGCCCGCGACCGAGTGCGCAGCGCTCGCAAAATCTGCGAAACGCCACAGATTTACGATTGTTAACCCGTCAGGGATCTATGAAACGCCACAAATTTACGACTGCTAACGCAGCCGGTCGCGGGCAAGCGCGCTCCTACCTGGCGGTGAATGCCAAAGCCGGTCAATCAGCGGGGTGGGGTGGGGGGTTGCAGGTACTCGATGACGGCGGCGAGGGCGGGCAGTGGCGGGGCCTGCCTGGTGGCCTGCGTGGCCGGGCACCAGGGGTAGCTCAGCCCTTGCAACCAGTCCATCACAGGCGCCAGTTCTGCGGCCGGGATGACCTGCATGGTTTCGATCTGGATCGTCAGGTGAGTCACATGCTCCGACCGTGGATCAAACTGCCAGTGGTATTCACCGCACCCCACGCGCACTTCACCCGTTTGCTTGTCCGACATGCCCACGAACCATTTGCAGGTATGGGCCGGCGCGTCTGCCACAGGCGGCTCACCGACGCAGAAGGTGTAGATGTTTTCGTACGTCTGGTTGAAGCGGCGCACCAGTGTCTCGGCAATGGCTGCTCGGTCTTCAAGGTGAGCGGGGAATGAAATGGCGTCCGTACGAACAACCATTTCCACGCGGGCCTCAGGCGTGAACGCCTGGCGCAAGAGGTCGGGGCGGTTTCCATCCTTGCCCAGGATGTAGTTTTCGATGGCGTGGCGAGGGGTTGGCATGCAGTTCACAGTCCTGTGTGGCCGTTCGGTGGTGGGGTGCAGCGTTGAGACGCACAGGCGCTTTCAGGCTGAGCGTCAGAAAGCGCATGCAAGGCCTCTAAAGGAGCCCTAGACGTGATAGGTGCTGTCAGGCACATCAGTGATAAACATATAGCCGGGTGCATGGGTGATGGCAAACGGCACCCCGGAGGCGGCGACCGCGGCTTGCGGCGTTACGCCACAGGCCCAGAACACCGGCACTTCACCGGGTTCGATGCGCACCGCGTCGCCGTAGTCGGGGCGGCTCAGGTCCTGGATGCCCAGCAATTCGGGTTCACCGATGTGCACGGGCGCGCCATGCACCGACGGGTAGCGTCCGGAAATACCACTGGCCTCGGCCACACGATGAGCCGGGATCGGGCGCATCGACACCACCATTTCGCCTTGCAGGCGACCGGCCGGACGACAGGCACGGTTGGTGCGGTACATCGGCACGTTGCTGCCATCAGCAATATGCCGCACTTCGATGCCGGCTTCCTGCAACGCCGTCTCGAAGGTGAAACTGCAGCCAATCAGAAAAGCCACCATGTCGTCGTGTTCGGCCCAGGCCCGGGTGGCGTCGGTGACTTCCTCCGCCAATTTGCCATCACGCCAGACGCGGTACAGGGGAATGTCGGTGCGCAGGTCGGCGCCCTCGGCCAGCACCGTGTGCGGACTGCCGGCATCGGTGACGTCGAGGATCGGGCAGGCCTTGGGGTTGCGTTGGGCGTAAAGCAGAAAATCATAGGCCCAGTCGCGCGGCAGGGCGATCAGGTTGGCCTGGGTCATGCCTGGCGCGATGCCGGCGGTAGGCGTGACCAGACCGTCGCGGTAGGCCGTGCGCGCCTCCTGTGCCGCAGCAATGGCCGCTTGACGGGCGCGTTCGAAAGCATTCATGAGGGATCTCCGGTAGCGGTTGCAAGGGCATGGCGCCTGGGGTGCCAGACGCGGTTTACAGGCCATCTCGAACGCGGCAGGGTTGTGGCCGTGAGCGTCGCTTGAGACAGCCAGAATTGGCAGTCAGACCACGTTGAGAAAGGCGAAGATCGGACCGACCGATTTGGCCGCCATGTACCAGGTCAGGGCACAGGTAATGGCGCCCAGCACCAGCAGCCAGCGTGGGTAGTGGTAGTTATTCATGAGGTCGGCCCGGCGCCAGCCCACATAGACAAAGATGCTCAGGCCGAGCGGCAGGATCAGGCCATTGAAGCCGCCGGCAAACACCAGCAGCGCCGCCGGGGCAGTGCCGAGCGAGAGGTAGATCAGCAGCGACAGGGTGATGAACACTACGGTTGCCCGGTTGCGACTGCGCTCATCCAGGGACGGGCGGAACACGGTGATGAACGACATCGAGGTGTACGCCGCGCCGATCACGCTGGTGATGGCCGCCGCCCACAGGATCAGGCCGAAGGCGCGCAAGCCGAATTGTCCTGCCGCCGCCTGGAACGCCTGGGCGGCCGGGTTGGCGCCCTTGCCCGACAGGTCAATGACCACGCCGCTGGCCACCACGCCCAGAATCGCCAGGAACAAGACGTAGCGCATGATGCCGGTGACCAGAATGCCGCTCAGTGCTGCACGCGTGACCTCTTTCATATGTTCTTCGCCGACCAGGCCGCGATCCAGCAGGCGGTGGGCGCCGGCATAGGTGATGTAGCCGCCGACCGTGCCGCCAACGATGGTGGTGATGGTGGCGAAGTTGATCTGGTCAGGCCATACCGTCTGGCGCAACGCCTCGCCGAGCGGCGGATTGGAAGCGTAGGCGACGAACACGGTAAGCCCGATCATCAGCAGGCCCAGCACCACGATCATGCGATCGACGGCCAGCCCGGCCCGGTGCGAAAGGAAGATGCCGATGCCGGCCAGGGCGCTCAAGGCTCCGCCCCATTTCGGATCGAGCCCCAACAAGGCGTTGAGCCCCATGCCGGCCCCGGCAATATTACCGACGTTGAAGACCAGGCCACCGAAGATCACCAGCACCGCCAGCAGGTAGCCGCTGCCGGGAATGGCCGCGTTGGCCAGATCGGAAGCGCGCATGCGGGTCAGGCTGACGATGCGCCAGACATTCAGTTGCACCACGAAGTCGATCAGGATCGACGCCAGGATGCCGAATGCGAACGCAGCGCCCATGGTGGTGGTGAATGTGGCGGTCTGGGTGATGAAGCCCGGGCCGATGGCCGAGGTGGCCATCAGAAAGATGGCCCCGATTAAGGAGGAGCGGCGTGACTGGACGAACTCACTGGTGGTCTGGGCTTGCATGGAACACTCCTCGCGTCTGGATAGGGTCTGCAGGGTGTAACGCAATCACTGTGCCATATAGGGCTAAATGCGCTCGGTTGTTGATTCCAGATGGTTTTATTGTTCAACAATGATGATTGATGTATGGGTTAATGTGCACCAGATTGTTACTCAGATACCCTGTGATGCTACTTATTGAAGCACCCTGCGCTTCTTTCTTGTCCCCCAGACCAGGCTCTGGTGGAATATCGCCGCCTCTTCGCCCTCGGGAACCTTCATGAACGACCACGCGCCGCCCCCTCCCCGCACCCTGGGCGAGACCATCACCCAGGAGATTCGCCGAATGCTGGTCGAAGGCGAACTCGCGCCTGGCCAGCGCTTGTCGGAGGCCGCCTTGGCCGAAAGCCTGGAGATCTCGCGCAATACCTTGCGAGAGGCGTTCCGGGTGCTGACGCGCGAAGGCCTGCTCAAGCATGAACCCAACCGCGGCGTCACCGTCATCGAGCCCGACATGGCGTCGATCATCGACATCTACAGGGTCCGCCGTTTCATCGAGTGCAAGGCGATAGGCCAGGGGTATCCCCAGCACCCTGGCGCGCTGCACATGCGCCAGGCCGTCGAGCTGGGCCAGCGTGCCCGTGAAGCCAAGGACTGGGTAGCGGTCGGCACGGCCAACATGATCTTCCACAAGTCCATTGTCGAACTCGCGGACAGTCCACGGCTGGTGATGTTTTACCAGCAGATCTCGGCCGAGCTGCGCCTGGCCTTTGGCTTGCTCGATGACCCGCAATTCATCCACCTGCCGTTTCTCGACATGAACGCTGCGATTCTCGCGTGCGTTGAAGAGGGCCGTGCAGAGGACGCGGCTGCCATGCTTGAGGCATATCTGGTGCAGTCGGAGCGCACGGTGCTGGCCGCCTATGCGCGCAGTACCAGTCGTCAGGCGTAAGGCCTGCTTCGTCAGGCTTTCTTCAGCGCGGCAAGCAGCAGGGCCAGCACCGCCAGGCCCGCTGCGGCCATGAAGGTTACACGGAACGCGTGGCCGATGACCGGTGCCGGACTCTCGGCCAGGCCATGCTGGCCCAGCACCGAGGCAAACAGCAGGGGCGGCAGGGAGGCGCCTGCAATGAGCCCGAGATTGCGCGACAACCCCAGCAGCCCGGCCAACAGGCCCCGGTGCTCAGGGTCGGCCTGGACCATCACCACGGTGTTGTTGGCAGCCAGGAACAGTTGAAAGCCCGGGGTCATCAACAACAAGGCCATCACGTAGCCCCGGACACCGGCCAGGGGCGCCAGCGTGGCAAAGGCGGCCAGGCCCACGAGGGTGAGCAGCAGGCCGGCCATCAATGCCCGGTCTGCGCCAAAGCGATCCACGGCCCGCCCCGCCGGCACGCCTGACAGCGCCGCGGCGATCGGCCCTGCGGCCATCACCAGGCCGGTTTCAGCATCGCTCAGGCCAAGCCCGAACGACAGGAAAAACGGGCCGACCACCAGCGTGGCCATCATGAGCATTCCCACCAGCAGGTTCATCGACAGTGAAAGGGCGATCACGCGGCCACGCACCAAGGCCACGGGAACAAGCGGGTTGGCGACGGTCAGTTCGGTGCGGATGAACATCAGCAGCGCCACGGCGGCCAGCGTCATCAGCATCCAGGGCTGAACCCTCACACCCAGCTGCCCACCGGCCGCAGACAGCCCCAGGCCGGCCAGCGCCGTCGACAGCCAGAAGCTGCCCGCCCAATCGATACGGCTGGCAGAAGGACCGGTGCTTTCGGCCTTGAGCAGGCCGCTCAGGAGCAGTGCCAGCAGGCCGGCGCCACACAAGGTCAACAGCGTGAACACAGAACGCCAGCCATACACACCGACCAGTGCGCCGCCCAGCGCCGGCCCCAATGCCGTTCCTACGGCGGACAGGGTGCCAAGCAACCCCATCGCCGCACCCAACCGCTCTTTGGCCACCAACGCCTTGGCCATGGACAGCGGCAACGACATCAGAATCGCCGCCCCCAGGCCCTGCACCACACGGCCCGTGATCAGCCAGCCCAAGCCAGGGGCCAATGCGCAACTGGCAGAGGCCAGGGTAAACAGCGCAACGCCAACGACGAGCACACGGTGGTTGCCATAGACATCACCCAGGCGCGCGACCACCACGATGGCCGCCGTGACCGTCAGCAGGTAGGACAACACCACCCACTGCAGCGCCTGCACGTCTGTCGAAAAGGCCCTGGCCAGGCTGGGCAGCGCCACGGTAGCGATACTGATGCCCAGCGCCGCCAGCATGATCGAGCCGGCCAGTGCAGCGATCAGCAGGGTGTTCTGCAAGCGAGATGAGGGGGTTTGCATGGGCGACTCCTGGCCGTTTCAAAGGGCGATGAGTCACTGTGCGGGTTCAAGTGGACTTGAGGTCAAGCCGCCGATAATCATGGCCTTGGTACCGCCGCAAGGCGGTACGCTGTCGCGCAGCAAAAAGGATCGAAGGAGCACGCTTGCCGGAATGCCGGAATGCCGGAATGCCGGAATGCCGGACCATCGCGACCGAGTGCGTAGTGCTCGCAAGATCTGCGAAACGCCACACATTTACGACTGCTGGCGCAGCCGGTCGCCGGCAGAGCGGGCTCCTACGAGATCTGCGCACGTATCTGCGTCGCCGTCTTGTCTCGGGTTTCCACTTTTGTCCCCAAGGCCTGAACCCGGACAATTTCCGCCTCGGTCAGCCCAAGACGACGAAGCCCATCAACCCACCGCTGCAAACGCACCGGTGCGGTGTCACTGGCGTTAGGCCCCGTATGCAGGCAGGTGCGACACCTGTCCTCGGGGAACGGCTTGCTGGCCCAAGTGCCTGGCCGGCGATATTCGAACAGCCCGCAATCGCAGCGGCACACCCAGACCGTGCCTTTGCCCGAACGGCTTGGACGGCACCAGGCAATCGCGGTCATGCGACCACGCCGTTTGCCGGTGTGATCGGCGGCGTTTTCGGGGCGAGGGGAGAGGTTGGGCAAGCGGTCGAAGGTGAGTGCGGTTGTGGCGTCGCTCATGGTTGCCATCCCTGGCTGGTTGATGAGGTCGGGGGTGTGGGCTTTCTTTGGGCAAGCCGATCCCGTTGACGGCTGAGCGTCGTTTTGAGTTTTCATGGTGTGGTCTGCTGGTTTGTGGGTTAAAGATGCTGGCTGCGCTCAGGTGAGATGAACAGAGCATGCAGGCGTGATCACGGAGGTCGTGTCGGGGGCGAGCTGTGTTCTGGTAATCTCTGGCGAAAGCTTATTTGAGTAAGGTTCCTTTGTTGGAACCTGTCAACAGGGAAATCTGAGAGTGGATCTGCCAGCAAAGATGAAAGCCATCCGTGCACGGGAAGGGCTCACGCAAGGGGAGTTTTGCGAGGTGGTAGGAATCAGCATCAGTAGCTGGAAGAAGTATGAGGCGGGGATTACCGAGATGGGATTGCAGCCTTTTTTGAAGGTTGCCAATCACGAGCGGTTCAGGAAGTACGCGCTTTGGCTTACGACGGGGGAGGCGGCGATTGAGTGTGGACAGGTGAGTCCGCTTTGATTGGAGCAAACGTAAGGTAAGGGTGTTTATTGTGCTTGCCGGGGCATGAGCCGATTGGCCGGTCTGTTCGGCTTGCGTTTACCCGGGCTGGAACTGCAGGGGATAGAAGCTTGCTCGGCTGAAAGTCCACGGGGCCAGTAAAACCGAAGTATCTACTGGGTCTGTGCCGCCGCCATCGCCGGCAAGCCGCCTCCCACATGGATCGCGTATTCAGGGGCATAGGCAGCGCTCGCCGTTGCAGCGGGTCGTTCAGATGAAATTTACCTGTTTCTGATTGACGCTGAACCTGTGGGAGGGGGCTCTGCCCGCGATAGCGTCAGTGAATCCAGTGCATCTGCTGCGTTTGCACCCCGGCAGTCGCGGGCAGTGAAGCGCGCACCGAGCCGACATTCAATGGTTCACCTTCGATAGCCGACGAGGTGACGATGTTCTCCGGCATGGCCTGCAGGCCACCCTGTGCATGGATGCAGGCACGCAGCAGCGAGGCAAACTGTTCAGCTTGCCAGGTGAAGTGCGGCCATTCGGGGTTTTGCCAGATCCATAAGGGGGAACTCATTACGCTTGCTCAGGTGTGAGCCGATTAGCCAGTCTATTCGGCTCACGGCCTAATGAGAGCCGCCTCCCACATTGGGTTTTGTGACGCGGGGATGGGCAAGGCTGTTTTGCCGAATCTTGCGCAAGAAAAAGGCCAGCTCGAAGGCTGGCCTTTTCTCTGATCTGGTGGGCCCACACGGACTCGAACCGTGGACCAAAGGATTATGAGTCCTCTGCTCTAACCAACTGAGCTATAGGCCCTTTTGCAGGTCGCGGATTATAACGGGGGTTGCCCGGCTGTGCTATCTGAAAAATCCGAAAGGCGTGTACGAAGGTACTTTTCCTCAAATTCCTTTGCCGGCAGCGCCGGGCTGAGCAGGTGGCCTTGCAGGTGCTGGCAGCCGGCGGCTTGCAGCCAGTGTTGCTGTTCCAGGGTTTCGACGCCTTTGGCCACCACGGTCAGTTGCAGGCTGCGGCCCAGGGCGATGATGGCGTGGACGATGGCGGTTTCGTGTGCCGCGTCGGGCAGGCCGCGGGTGAAGGCGCGGTCGATCTTCAGGGCGTGCAGCGGCAGGCGCTTGAGGTAGCCCAACGAGGAATAGCCGGTGCCGAAGCTGTCGATGGCCAGCTGGATGCCCAGTTGCCTGAGCGCGTTGAGCACGTTCAGGGTGTGCTCGGTCTGGCCCATGATGCAGTGTTCGGTGATTTCCAGTTGCAGGCTGCCCGGTGTCAGTTGGTAATCGGCCAGCCGTTGCTGCATGCGCTCAACCCACTGTGGCTGGCGCAGCTGGGCGCCGGTGACGTTGATCGACAGCGGCCCGAAGGCCGGGGCGTGCTGGCGCCATTGCTGCAACTGGCGGCAGGCGTTTTCCAGTACCCAGTCACCGATGGCCAGCAGGCTGCCGCTTTCTTCGGCCAGGGCGATGAAGTGTTCGGGCGGGACTTCGCCGAGGCGGGGGTGGTGCCAGCGCAGCAGCGCTTCGGCGCCGACCAGGCGTTGTTCCGGCAGGCTGAACACGGGCTGGTAGTGCAGGCTGAGCTGGTTGCGCTCCAGGGCATGGCGTAATTCGCGCTCCAGCGTCAGGCGTTCGCCCAGCCGGGTGCCGAGGTCGCAGGTGTAGGCTTCGATGCGGTTGCGGCCCTTGGCCTTGGAGCGATACATGGCGGCGTCGGCGTGCTTGATCAGTGTGGCGGCGTCCAGGCCGTCCTCGGGGAACAGGCAGCTCCCTATGCTGGTGTGCACGATCAACCGGTGTTCGCCGGCCTGCAGTGGTGTGTTGAAGCTGCCCAGCAGTTTGCGCGCGATGCTGTGGGCATCGCTGGGGTGTGCAAGGCCCGGCAAAAGAATGACGAATTCGTCGCCACCCAGGCGCGCCACGGTGTCGATGTCGCGCAGGTGGTCCTTGAGCCGCTGGGCGATGGCCTTGAGCAGCAGGTCGCCGGTGGCATGACCGAGGCTGTCGTTGATGTGTTTGAAACGGTCGAGGTCGAGAAACAGCACGGCGCCCAGGCTGCCGGTTTCCTGGCTGTGTTGCAGCGCCTTGTGCAGGCGTGTTTCGAACAGCAGGCGGTTGGGCAGGCCGGTCAGCGGGTCGTGGTGGGCCTGGTGGTCCAGGCGGGCGTGGGCGTGCTTGAGGCTGGAGATGTCGGCAAGCAGCGCCACGAAGTGCGAGCACTTGCCGTTATTGTCGCGCACGGCGCTGACAGTCAGCCAGCAGGGCCAGAGGTCGCCGTTCTTGCGCCGGTTGCAGACCTCGCCCTGCCAGTGGCCTTCGGCGTTGAGGCGGTGCCAGAGCGCGGCGTAGAAGGCGCTGTCGTGCTGGCCGGAGGCGAGCAGGCGCGGGGTCTTGCCGAGCGCGTCCTGTTCGCTGTAGCCGGTGATGTGGCTGAAGGCGTGGTTGATGACATGGATGCGTTGCCGGGCGTCGGTAATCATCACGCCGATATGGGTGTGTTCGATGGCCAGGCTGGCCCAGTGGCGCTTGTGCGCGCTGGCATGGCTATCGATGAGGTCGGGCATTAATCCATGCATGGGGCTCACTTTCATGTTGGCGCGGGCTGATGGCGGCATCAGCGGGCCGGCTACAACAGGAAACCGGAGCGAAGCGGGCGATTTTTTACACCCGTTGCGTACACAGTTGTAGGTCAGATTCGGCGAGCGTGCAGGGTAAATGACGGCTGGAAGGTGCGGGGCAGGGCATACGGGCTGAAAAAAAGTGCCGGGGCCTTAAACGCAAAACCCCCGGCAGGCCGGGGGTTGTGTTCAAGCGCTGAAGCTTATTCGTCCAGGAACGAGCGCAGGTGCTCGCTACGGGTCGGGTGACGCAGCTTGCGCAGCGCCTTGGCTTCGATCTGACGGATACGCTCACGGGTCACGTCGAACTGCTTGCCGACTTCTTCCAGCGTATGGTCGGTATTCATGTCGATACCGAAGCGCATGCGCAGGACCTTGGCTTCGCGGGCGGTGAGACCCGACAGCACTTCGCGGGTGGCTTCCTTGAGGCTCTCGACCGTCGCGACGTCAATCGGCGACTGCATGGTGGAGTCCTCGATGAAGTCGCCCAGGTGCGAATCTTCGTCGTCGCCGATCGGGGTTTCCATGGAGATCGGCTCTTTGGCGATCTTCAGTACCTTGCGGATCTTGTCCTCAGGCATTTCCATGCGCTCGCCCAGCTCTTCCGGGGTCGGTTCGCGACCCATTTCCTGCAGCATCTGCCGGGAAATACGGTTGAGCTTGTTGATCGTCTCGATCATGTGCACCGGAATACGGATGGTGCGCGCCTGGTCGGCAATCGACCGGGTGATGGCCTGACGGATCCACCAGGTGGCGTAGGTCGAGAACTTGTAGCCACGGCGGTATTCGAACTTGTCCACCGCCTTCATCAGGCCGATGTTGCCTTCCTGGATGAGGTCGAGAAATTGCAGGCCGCGGTTGGTGTACTTCTTGGCGATGGAGATCACCAGACGCAGGTTGGCCTCGACCATTTCCTTCTTGGCGCGGCGGGCCTTGGCCTCGCCGATGGACATGCGACGGTTGATGTCCTTGATTTCAGCGACGGTCAGACCGGATTCTTCTTCCAGGTCGCGCAGCTTCTGCTGGCAACGCTGAATGTCAGGCTGGAAGCGCACGATGGCTTCGGCGTGCTTGCTCTTGCCCTTGGCCAGCGAGTCGGTCCAGCTCAGGTCGACTTCGTTGCCCGGGAACTGGCGCAGGAACTCGGCACGCGGCATGCGGGCATCACGCACACACAACTGCATGATGGCGCGTTCCTGGGCACGCAGGCGCTCCAGGGCGCCACGAACGCGCTCGACCAGCACTTCGAACTGCTTGGGCACCAGCTTGATCGGCATGAACAGGTCGCCCAAGGCCTGCATCTGGGCGATGGCGTCCTTGTCGTTGCGACCTTTTTTCAGGGCCTTGAGGGTGATTGCCAGTTGATCGGCCACCGCCCCAAAGCGCTGCTGGGCCAGGACCGGGTCCGGACCGCTTTCGACTTCGTCTTCGTCGTCGGTGCTGTCGGCCTCTTCCTCGTCGTCGTCACCGGCGGCCTTGGCCACTTTCTCGTCGATCGGCGGGGGGACTTCAGCCGGCGGCGCGATGCCGTCGTCCGGATCGATATAGCCGCTGAGGACGTCCGACAGACGGCCGCCTTCGGTGACAACACGGTTGTATTCGGACAGGATGTAGTCGACGGTGCCAGGGAAGTGGGAGATCGCCCCCATCACTTCGCGGATGCCCTCTTCGATACGCTTGGCGATTTCGATTTCGCCTTCACGGGTCAGAAGCTCGACCGTGCCCATTTCACGCATGTACATGCGCACCGGATCGGTGGTACGACCGATGTCGGTTTCGACCGCCGCCAACGCTGCGGCCGCTTCTTCAGCGGCGGCCTCGTCGGTGTCGGTGTCGGCCAACATCAGGGCGTCTGCATCCGGAGCACTCTCGTGGACCGGGATCCCCATGTCGTTGATCATGCGGATGATGTCTTCCACCTGCTCGGGATCTGAAATATCCTCAGGCAAATGGTCGTTGACCTCTGCGTAAGTCAGATACTTCTGCTCACGACCCAGGGTGATCAACTCTTTGATACGAGACTGCTGTTGCGCTTTTCCGGACATAACACCCTATCCACTGAAGGTCTTGGCGGGCAAAAAACAAGCCGAGGATTATACCCGAGCTAGGACCTCACGCGCCAGTTGAGGTCGGGTTTTGTGTCTGCTGTTTACGGCAGAGCAAGCTTAAGAGCTGGGTTTTTTCGTCTGCAGTCAGCCCTGTCTGCTTTTCTTTGGTAATCAAACGGTCGAGGCTTCGCTCGCGTTGGCGGGCGGTTAACCTAGTTATAGTGTCGAAAAACTGTTGTTCAAGGTTGCCGGCTTCGATCAGCCATTCCTTTTCGGCCAGCGCCCTGAGCAAGCGGCCCTGTTCGGTGCCATGCCAGCGCGCTATCAACTGTAACGACCGCAACCCCGGATTCTTTTGCCGGGCTTCGATCAAAGCCACCAGAAGCTGGGTCGGCAGGTTCTCTTCATCGGCAAACTGGCTGGCATTGTCGACCTTTTCAGCCAGCTCCGGGTGATGCAGCAGGGTCCGCAGCGCGGTCTGCATCGGTTGCTCGACGGACACCGGCGTACGCGGCTGCCGGGGTTCGAAGTCGCGACGCGGGCCCTTCTTGTCCCACGGCTTCTTGTCCCATTGTTGCTTGCCCTGACGGCCGGCCGGGCCAGCGCTTTTCGGCGGCGTCCACTGTGGGGGCTCGTCGAAGCCCTGATAATCGCCGGCCGGCGGCGGATAGTCGGCAAAGTCGGGCATGCCGTCATAGTCGGCATGCCCGCCCTGGCTGGCCGGTGCCGGCGCGCTTTGCGCCAGCTGGCTCATGGCCTCGCCACTCAGGCCGGTGATCTCGCTCAGGCGCTGGCGCATCAGGGTCCGCAGGTTGGCGCCGGGGACCTTTTCGATCAGGGGCGCTGCCAGTGTGGCCAGGTGGGCCTTGCCTTCCAGTGAGCGCGGGTCGGCCTCAAGGGATAACTGTTCAAAAAAGTAATCGGCCAGCGGCTGGGCATGCTGGTTGATGCGCGCCTTGAAGGCGTCGGTGCCTTCCGAGCGCACCAGCGTGTCCGGGTCTTCGCCTTCGGGCAGAAACAGAAAGCGCGCACGGCGTCCGTCCTGCAGGCTCGACAAGGTCGCTTCCAGGGCGCGCCAGGCGGCATTACGGCCGGCCTGGTCGCCGTCAAAACAGAACAACACGCTGGGCACCACGCGAAACAGCCGCTTGAGGTGTTCTTCGCTGGTGGCCGTGCCCAAGGTGGCAACGGCATTGCGCAGGCCTTGTTGGGCCAGGGCAATGACGTCCATGTAGCCTTCGACAACGATGATCTCGTCAAGGTTGCGATTGAATTTGCGCGCCTCGAACAGGCCGTACAGCTCCTGGCCCTTGTGGAACACCGGTGTTTCAGGCGAGTTCAGGTACTTGGGCTTGTCGTCACCCAGTACCCGTCCGCCAAAGGCAATCACCCGGCCACGGCTGTCGCGGATCGGGAACATCACCCGGTCGCGGAAGCGGTCGTAGCGCTTGCCGGTCTCGGTGTTCTCGATCAGCAGGCCGGCGTCGATCATCACCTTTTGCTGCAGGGTATCGCTGCTCAGGTGCTTGTACAGGTTGTCCCAGCCCGGCGGGGCAAAGCCCAGGCCGAAATCGCGAGCGATTTCGCCGGACAGGCCGCGGCCCTTGAGGTAGTCCACGGCGGCCTTGCGCGCCGGGTGGTTCTTGAGCGCCTGACGATAGAATTCGGCGGCTGCCTCCAGCAGTGGATACAGCGGCGAATCGGTGGGCTGGCGGGCCTTCTGGCCGCGTCCGCCTTGCTCGCGCGGCACTTCCATGCCGGCGGCCTTGGCCAGTTCCTCGACCGCCTGGGGGAAATCCAGGTTGTCGTGGTCCATGATGAAGCCCAGGGCGTTGCCGCCGGCACCACAACCGAAGCAGTAGTAGAACTGCTTGTCGGGGCTGACGCTGAACGACGGGGTCTTCTCCTTGTGGAACGGGCAGCAGGCGACGTGGTTCTTGCCGGCTTTCTTGAGTTGCACGCGCGAGCTCACCACATCGACGATGTCGGTGCGGTTCAGCAGGTCGTCAATGAAACTCTGGGGGATCAGCCCGGCCATGGCGTTCTCGTCAGGCGCAATGCGATGAGTCAGTATGGGTCATTGTCGTGCATCCGTGGCGTCTGTCTGTCCAGGGTCCGTTAGGGCCTGGCAACGCAAGGGTGTGCAGCATGAGTGGTGCAATGTCGTCGGCAAACCGGTTGCGCGGCGGTGTCCTGCTTGAATTTCGGTTGAAAGGGTCAAGGCAGGTCTTTCATGCACGCTGATCCGCGCTCTGGGGGGAGGCGAATAATGTGGCCCGTGAAACAGGCAGGGTTGTGTTGACGGAGCGCCCTGGGCGAGCAAGCGCTTTGGGCGGTCTCTGTCAATGAAACATGCAGCGTGTAGCGTGAACTGCAAATGCCGACAGCCCGGCTTTGGGCCGGGCAAGGCATTCGCTTGCGACGTCAGTCTGTAATCAGTACAGACGAACGGCGCGGCGCTGTTCGCGCTGAACTTTCTTGGCGTGACGCTTCACAGCAGCTGCTGCTTTGCGCTTACGCTCAGAAGTTGGTTTTTCATAGAATTCGCGGCTACGAACCTCAGCCAGAACACCGGCTTTTTCGCAGGAGCGCTTGAAACGACGCAGAGCTACGTCGAAGGGTTCGTTCTCTTTAACTTTGACGGCTGGCATCCAGAGCTACCTTCATTCATTACCGGGGTCAACGTTTCGTGCAAAAACGCACTGAAATACGTCGGTTTTTAAGGGTTGCGGATGTTACCCCTTCGCGAAGCGGAATGCAAAGCCTCTGATCGAAAAGGGTTGGCCGGCGTCATGAGCGGCGACTATGATGCGCGCCTTCGAATCCGCCCCCCTGACAAAGGCGCACCCTATGCTAGTACTGGGACTGGAAACTTCCTGCGACGAAACCGGCGTTGCGCTTTACGACAGTGAAGACGGCCTTCTGGCCGATGCGCTGTTCAGTCAGATCGACCTGCACCGCGCGTATGGCGGTGTGGTGCCCGAGCTGGCTTCACGCGATCACGTCAAGCGCATGCTGCCGTTGATTCGCCAGGCGCTGGCCGAGGCCGACCGGGTCGCCACCGACATTGATGCCATCGCGTACACAGCCGGCCCCGGCCTGGTCGGGGCCTTGCTGGTCGGGGCTTCCTGCGCCCAGGCGCTGGCCTTTGCCTGGGACATCCCGGCGCTGGGCGTGCACCACATGGAAGGGCATTTGCTGGCCCCCATGCTGGAGGCGCAACCGCCCGAATTTCCGTTCGTCGCTTTGTTGGTGTCCGGCGGCCATACCCAGCTGGTGCGCGTCGATGGCATCGGTCAGTACGAAGTGCTGGGCGAGACCCTGGACGATGCGGCCGGTGAAGCGTTCGACAAGACCGCCAAGATGATGGGCCTGCGCTATCCCGGCGGTCCGGAGATTTCCCGACTGGCGGTCGACGGAGTGCCGGGACGCTTTGTGTTCCCCAAGCCGATGACGGATCGACCAGGCCTGGATTTCAGTTTCAGCGGCCTCAAGACTGCAGCGCTCAATGCCTGGCAGCAGTGCCAGGCGTCTGGCGACGACAGCGAGCAAACCCGTTGCGACATCGCGCTGGCCTTCCAGCATGCCGTGGTGGAGACTCTGACCATCAAATGCAAGCGCGCCCTCAAGCAGGCCGGCCTCAACAGCCTGGTGATCGCCGGTGGCGTGAGTGCCAACAAGGCGTTGCGTGTGTCGCTTGAGGCCATGCTGGGGCAGTTACAGGGTCAGGTGTATTACGCCCGCCCCGAATTCTGCACCGACAACGGGGCGATGATTGCCTACGCCGGCTGCCAGCGGTTGCTGGCAGGGCAGAAAGAAGGGTTGGCCATCAGTGTTCAGGCCCGTTGGCCGATGGAACAGTTGCCGGCCATTTAAGCGCTGATCATGGCGCGAATGGTTGCGAACAGGACGGCATCCTCTTTAGAAGTGCCGTTCGCGTCCAGACAACAGGTCGCGCAGGTTGCTGCGATGACGCCAGACGATCAGCAGGGTCAGGATACTCACCGGCAGCAATGCCCGGGGCTCCTGCCAGGCCAGCAATGGCAGGGTCAGCGGGGTGGCAATCAGGGCGGCCAGTGAGCTGGTGCGGGTCAGGTAGGCGGTCAGTGCCCAGATGGCAATGGCCAGGGCGGCTGCAGGAGGGTACAGGCCCAGTAGCATGCCGGCAGCCGTGGCCACGCCCTTGCCACCGCGAAACTTGAAGTACAGCGGCAGCATGTGGCCGATCACGGCACTGACGCCTATCCAGGCCTGGTCCTGGTGGCCAAGGCCATAGGCGTTGGCCACCAGGACCGGCACCAGGCCTTTGCAAAGGTCGCCCAGCAGCGTCAGGATGGCGAGTTTCTTGCCGGCCAGGCGCAGCATATTGGTGGCGCCGGCATTGCCCGAGCCACTGTGACGTGGGTCAGGGGTGCCGGTGAACTGGCTGAGCAAGATGGCAAAGGACAGTGAACCGAGCAGGTAGGCGAAGATCACCAGTAACCAAAACATGCTGACCATTCCGGGCTAGGATGCCTTTGATTCTAACGGCGCATCGCGCCCTTGTCGTGCAGTGGAGAGTAGTGCTTGGACAGAGTGTTCATCGAGGGGCTGGAAGTCGAGACGGTGATCGGCGCCTATGACTGGGAGCGTGGCATTCGCCAGTGCCTGCGCCTGGACCTGAGTTTTGCTTGGGATAACCGGCCGGCGGCGGCCGGTGACGACCTGGGCAAGGCGCTCGATTACGCCAGTGTCAGCGAGCGCATCCAGGCCTTTGCGGCGCAAACGCAGTTCCAGTTGGTGGAAACCTTTGCCGAGCGACTGGCCGAGGTGCTGATGCAGGAATTCCATATCCCCTGGCTGCATATCAAACTGACCAAGCCCGGCGCAGTCGCTGCCGCCAAGGGCGTGGGTGTGGAGATCGAGCGCGGATGTCGCTAACCCGGATTTTCCTGGGGCTGGGCAGCAATATCGATCGCGAAAAGCACCTGCAGGCAGGGCTTGAAGCACTCGATGGTTTGTTACTCGACCTGCACTGCTCGCCGGTATTCGAAAGCCACCCGGTGGGCATCAAGAGTGGTCCGTTCTTCAATCTGGTGGTCTCGGCCCTGACCGACCTGCCATTGATGGCGCTGGACCGACGCTTGAAGTTCATCGAGGCCGACAACGGCCGCTATGCGCCGGATCGCAAGGGCCTGCCGCTGGACATCGATGTGCTGCTGTACGGCGAGCAGGTGGGCACCTTCGATGGCCTGGTGCTGCCGCGTTCTGAAATTCTCAGGAATGCCTTTGTGTTGCGGCCCCTGGCGCTGATTGCGCCAGAGTGCCTGCACCCAGGCGTGGGCGAGTCGTTTGCCGACCTGTGGGCCCATGCGCAGATCGACCAGCAACTGTGGCCAGTGGCATTCCAGTGGCGCGGCCAGGACCTGACCCCGCCGGGGTTGTTGTAGGAGCGCGCTTGCCCGCGACCGGCTGCGTAGCAGTCGTAAATTTGTGGCGTTTCATAGATCTTGAACACGTCCACAGTCCAGCATTTGTGGCGTTGCACAAATTTTGCGAGCGCTGCGCACTCGGTCGCGGGCAAGCGCGCTCCTACGGGGGCGTCTATCGGTTAAGTGCGGTATCCGCCTTGTAGGCCTGCAAGGCGTGCAGGCGTGCGTCCTTGAGGGCGTTGCCCAGGTTCTGGCCCTTGAGGCCCTTTTCCAGCAGCGGCTGCACAGGCACCGTGCGGGCGGCGTTGGCGGCACCTTGCAGGTAAGCGGCCTGTTGATAAAGCTGATCCTCACAGCCTGGGCGCGCGCGGGCGTCCATCTCGCAGGCGGCAATGAACTCCTCAAAGCGTTGCGGGCGGCGATAGACGTCGAAGCTGTGCAGCAGCTCCAGCAGGACCGATGGCTCAAGCGTCAGGGCCTGGTGCCCGTGAGCCAGGTGCTGGCCGACCAGTTGCGCCAGTTCCTGGCATTCACGCGGGGCGCGAAAGCGCTCATTGATCGCCTTGATCGAGGCCTGGTTCAGGTCGTGCAGCAGGCCGGCCCAGCGCACGCTCAAGGGTTGCTGGTGCCTGGCACTCAGGTGAAGGGTGGTCAGGGCATGCTCGCCGGTGTCGGTTGCAGGGGCGGATTCGCCAAACAACGCTTCGATTTCCGGCATCAATTCTTTCAGCGCGCCGCATTCATGCAGTACACGAATGAATACATCTGGACGTTCTTCCATCAAGGCGCGGGAGATTTCCTTCCAGCAGCGCTCGGGCGTCAAGGCCTTGAGTTCGCCGGACTCGCTGAGCTGGCGCATCAGCGCCAGGGTCTCGGGCGCCACGCTGAAACCGCGCGGCGCATAGCGAGCGGCAAAGCGGGCCACGCGCAGCACCCTGAGGGGGTCTTCGGCAAATGCCGGTGATACGTGACGCAAGATGCGCGCTTCAAGATCATGCTGGCCGCCGTAGGGGTCGGTCAGGTTGCCGTCCTTGTCTTCGGCAATGGCATTGATGGTCAGGTCGCGGCGGATCAGGTCCTGCTCCAGTGTCACTTCGGGGCTGGCATGAAAAACGAAGCCGCCATAGCCGACCCCGCTTTTGCGTTCGGTGCGTGCCAGTGCGTATTCCTCACCTGTCAGCGGGTGAAGAAACACCGGGAAGTCGGTGCCGACCGGGCGATAGCCCTTGACCAGCATTTCATCGCCGGTGGCGCCGACCACGACCCAGTCGATGTCGGTGACCGGTTGCCCCAGAAGGCGGTCGCGTACGGCGCCGCCCACTTTATAAATCTGCATAAAAAACCTCCGTAAGCGCGACAGGATAAACCTTGCGATGCCTGCGGAGGCTAAAACTGCATGAAGAATGCGGGTCAGAGGTGGTGAACCACCCCCATGTCGAGCCGTGGATAGTCGCCGTCGGCGTGCTCACCCCGGGGCGGAACGTGATGGGTCTTGACCAGTTGATCGCCTTGCAGGCTTTCAAGGTGCACGTCGAAGCCCCAGAGGCGGTGCAGGTGCTTGAGCACCTCTTCGGTGGACTCGCCCAGCGGTTTGCGGTTGTGCTGCTGGTGGCGCAGGGTGAGCGAGCGGTCGCCGCGGCGGTCGATGCTGTAGATCTGTACGTTGGGTTCGCGGTTGCCCAGGTTGTACTGGGCCGACAGGGTTTCACGCACCGTGCGGTAACCCGCTTCGTCATGGATGGCCGGCACCAGCAGTTCGTCTTTCTGGTCATCGTCCATGATGCTGAACAGCTTAAGGTCACGAATGACCTTGGGCGACAGGTACTGGAGGATGAAGCTTTCGTCCTTGAAGCTGCTCATGGCGAACTTGATCGTGCTCAGCCAGTCGCTGCCGGCGATGTCGGGGAACCAGTGGCGGTCTTCGTCGGTGGGATGCTCGCAGATGCGGCGGATGTCCTGGAACATCGAAAAGCCCAGGGTATAGGGGTTGATGCCGCTGTAGTAGGGACTGTCGAAGCCGGGCTGGTAGATCACGCTGGTGTGCGACTGGATGAATTCGAACATGAAGCCGTCGGTCACCAGGCCCTCGTCGTAGAGGTCGTTCATCAGCGTGTAGTGCCAGAAGGTCGCCCAGCCTTCGTTCATCACCTGGGTCTGGCGCTGCGGGTAGAAGTACTGGGCGATCTTGCGCACGATGCGCACCACCTCGCGCTGCCAGGGCTCCAGCAGCGGGGCGTGTTTCTCGATGAAGTACAGGATGTTTTCCTGCGGCTCTGCCGGAAAGCGGGCGTTGTCTTCCTTGCTGCCTTTGCCGGCGCTTTTCGGGATGGTGCGCCACAGGTCATTGATCTGCCGCTGCAGGTGTTCTTCGCGATCCTTCTGCCGGCGGCGCTCTTCTTCGGCGGAAATCGGGTAGGGGCGCTTGTAGCGGTCCACGCCGTAGTTCATCAGGGCGTGGCAGGAGTCGATCAGGTCTTCCACGGCGTCGATGCCGTGGCGTTCTTCACACTGGGTGATGTACTGCTTGGCGAACACCAGGTAATCGATGATCGAGCTGGCGTCGGTCCAGGTACGGAACAGGTAGTTGCCCTTGAAGAAGCTGTTGTGCCCATAGCAGGCGTGCGCCACCACCAGTGCCTGCATGCACATGGTGTTTTCTTCCATCAGGTAGGCGATGCACGGGTCGGAGTTGATGACGATCTCGTAGGCCAGGCCCATCTGCCCGCGGGAGTAGGATTTTTCGGTGCTCAGGAACTGCTTGCCGTAGGACCAGTGGTGATAGCCCAGCGGCATGCCGACCGAGGCGTAGGCATCCATCATCTGTTCAGCGGTAATGACCTCGATCTGATTGGGATAGGTGTCCAGGGCATAGCGCTCGGCGATGCGGCTGATTTCGCGGTCGTACGCCTGGATCAGTTCAAAGGTCCACTCTGACCCGGTGGAGAGGGGCTGGCGTTTCTGGTCTCTGGCGGTCATGTGGCTAACCTGCGCTGGAAGAGTTCTCGGAATACCGGGTAGATGTCACCGGAAGACACCAGCTGCTGCTGGGCAAAGGTGTCAGCGAATTGCTCACCGATGCGCTCGTATTCGAACCACAGGGCCTGGTGCTCGCGCGGGGTGATTTCGACATAGGTGTAGTACTGCACGAACGGCATGATCTGCTTGGTCAGGATCTCGCGGCAGATCGGCGAGTCGTCGTTCCAGTTGTCGCCATCGGAGGCCTGCGCGGCATAGATATTCCAGTCGTTGGCCGGATAGCGCTCGGCCATGATCTCCTGCATCAGTTTCAGGGCGCTGGAGACGATGGTGCCGCCGGTTTCGCGTGAATAGAAAAACTCTTCTTCGTCGACTTCCCGGGCGCTGGTGTGGTGGCGAATGAACACGACTTCGATCTTGTCGTAGTTTCGCTTGAGAAACAGGTACAGCAGGATGAAGAAGCGCTTGGCGACATCCTTGGTGGCCTGGGTCATGGAGCCGGAAACGTCCATCAGGCAGAACATGACCGCCTTGGAGCTGGGGTTGGGTTGCTTGACCAGAAGGTTGTACTTGAGGTCGAAGGTGTCCAGGTAGGGCACACGACGAATGCGCGCCTTGAGGCGCTCGATTTCGCCTTCCAGTTCCTGGATATCGCCGAAGTTGTCCGGTTCTTCACGCTTGATGCGCTCAAGTTCTGCCGTGGCCTCGCGCAGCTTGGCGCGGCTGCTGCCCGACAGTGCGATGCGCCGGGCATGGGCCGAGCGCAGGGTGCGGATGATGTTGATGCGCGAGGGGTTGCCCTCGTTGCTGATGCCGGCGCGTACCGTTTTGAAGGTGTCGGTGCCGACCAGGTTGCGCTTGACCAGGTTGGGCAGCTCCAGGTCCTCGAACATGAATTCGAGAAACTCTTCCTGGGTGATCTGGAACACGAACTCGTCCATGCCTTCGCCGGAGTTGCTCGCCTTGCCAGGCCCTTTGCCGCCTCCGCCGCCTTGTGGGCGAGGGATGCGCTCACCGGTGGTGAATTCCTTGTTGCCGGGATGGACTACGGTCTGCTTGCCTCCGCGGCCATGATGCAGGACCGGCTCGTCGATGTCGCGGCCGGGGATGCTGATCTGCTCGCCGTGCTCCATATCGGTAATGGAACGCCGGCCGACGGCTTCTTCCACCGCCTTCTTGATGTGATCACGGTAGCGCCGCAAAAAACGCTGGCGATTCACCGTGCTTTTGTTCTTGCCATTGAGGCGTCGGTCGATCACATAGCTCATAAGGGCCCCTTCGGGGAGCTGCTAGCTCCAAGCTACAAGCTGCAAGTTTGACTATCGAAACGCCGGCTTCATGGGCGCACCAATCGGCGTGTTGCCCTCGATACAAGGCAACACGCTGATCGACTTGCCGCTTGAAGCTTGCCGCTTGTCGCTGCCTTACTGCGATTTGCGTACGCGCAGGTACCATTCGGAGAGTAGACGCACCTGTTTGTCGGTGTAGCCCCGTTCGACCATCCTGGTGACGAAGTCGTTGTGCTTCTGCTGGTCTTCCTTGCTGGCCTTGGCATTGAAACTGATGACCGGCAACAGGTCCTCGGTGTTGGAGAACATTTTCTTCTCGATCACCACCCGCAGTTTCTCGTAGCTCAGCCAGGTCGGGTTCTTGCCGTTGTTGTTGGCCCGGGCGCGCAGCACGAAATTGACGATTTCGTTGCGGAAGTCCTTCGGATTGCTGATGCCGGCCGGTTTCTCGATTTTCTCGAGCTCTTCGTTCAGGGCCACCCGGTTGAGGATCTCGCCGGTTTCCGGGTCGCGGTATTCCTGATCCTGAATCCAGAAATCGGCGTACAGCACGTAGCGGTCGAAAATGTTCTGCCCGTATTCGCTGTAGGACTCCAGGTACGCGGTCTGGATCTCCTTGCCGATGAACTCGATATAGCGCGGTGCCAGGTACTCCTTGATGAAGCGCAGGTAGCGCTCGCGGGTCTCGGCCGGGAATTGTTCCTGCTCGATCTGCTGTTCCAGCACATACAGCAGGTGCACCGGGTTGGCGGCGATTTCGTGCGGGTCGAAGTTGAAGACCTTGGAGAGGATCTTGAACGCAAAGCGGGTCGACAGACCGGTCATGCCCTCGTCGACACCGGCACTGTCGCGGTATTCCTGGATCGACTTGGCCTTGGGATCGGTGTCCTTGAGGTTTTCGCCGTCGTACACGCGCATCTTGGAGTAGATATTGGAGTTGTCCGGCTCCTTGAGACGCGACAGCGTGGTGAACTGCGCCAGCATCTTCAGGGTGTCGGGCGCGCAGTGGGCCTTGGACAGCGAGCTGTTGATCAGCAGTTTTTCATAGATCTTGATCTCATCGCTGACACGCAGGCAGTACGGCACCTTGACGATGTAGATCCGGTCGATGAAGGCCTCGTTGTTCTTGTTGTTGCGGAAGGTGTGCCACTCCGATTCGTTGGAGTGCGCCAGCAGGATGCCGGTGAACGGAATGGCGCCCAGGCCCTCGGTGCTGTTGTAGTTGCCTTCCTGGGTGGCGGTGAGCAAGGGGTGCAGGACCTTGATCGGCGCCTTGAACATCTCGACAAATTCCATCAGGCCCTGGTTGGCCCGGCACAGTGCGCCCGAGTAGCTGTAGGCGTCCGCGTCGTTCTGCGGGAATTCTTCGAGCTTGCGGATATCGACCTTGCCCACCAGTGCCGAAATGTCCTGGTTGTTCTCGTCGCCGGGTTCGGTCTTGGCCACCGCGATCTGGTTGAGGATCGAAGGGTAGAGCTTGACCACCTTGAACTGGCTGATATCACCGCCGAACTCGGCCAGGCGCTTGGTGGCCCAGGGCGACATGATGGTGCTGAGATAGCGTCGCGAGATGCCGAAGTCTTCTTCGAGGATGTCGCCATCCTCGGCGGCGTTGAACAGGCCCAGTGGCGACTCGAAGACCGGCGAGCCCTTGATGGCGTAAAACGGGACCTTCTGGATCAGTTGCTTGAGTTTTTCAGCCAGGGAGGATTTACCGCCCCCTACCGGGCCAAGCAGATAGAGGATCTGTTTCTTTTCCTCCAGGCCCTGGGCGGCATGGCGGAAATACGAAACGATCTGCTCGATGCACTCTTCCATGCCATGGAAATCCGCAAAGGCCGGGTAGCGGCGGATGACCTTGTTGGAAAAGATTCGCGACAACCGCGGGTTGACGGACGTGTCCACCAACTCGGGTTCTCCTATGGCCAGCAACAGGCGTTCTGCTGCAGAGGCATAGGCGCTTCGGTCACGTTTGCAGAGCTCAAGGTACTCCTGTAGTGAGAGCTCTTCCTGGCGTGTGGTTTCGAAGCGTTGTTGGAAGTGGCTAAAAATACTCATGACGTCACCTCGCTCGATACGTTGAGCCGGCGGCGGATCGTCAGTCGATGCTGGCAGCAGCTGAGTATCCAGATGCCGTTACCCCCCAAACACCATGAAAGTAACTACCGATGACCCACGCGCCGGTGTACCGGCTCTCCCCTGATTACGGATGGCCTGTGGGTAAGAATAGATGGCTTTCGGGAAGATAAAGAAGGGATGTGAAAATAGTCTGCGCAACCGTTCATCGGATTCAGGCTCAAACCCGCGCCGTACGCGGCTTGAGCCTGGATGAAATTTTTTTGTACTCAGCCTTGCGTGGTGTCATCGGGGTAAGTGGCGCGCCACAGCTCGAAACCGCCGTCGAGGCTGTACACCTCCGAGAAACCCTGGCCCACCAGATAGGCTGCCGCGCTCTGGCTGGAGTTGCCGTGGTAGCAGACCACGACCAGGGGCTTGTCGAGGTCGGCCTGGGCGATGAAGTCGGCGATCGAATGGTTGTCCAGGTGCCGCGAGCCGCTGATGTGCTGGTTGGCAAAGGTCTGCGGGTCGCGGATGTCGACCAGCACGGCACCCTGTTCGCGCAGGGCATGGGCCTGGTCGGGGGCGATGCGTTTGAAGTCGGTCATGCTGAAAACTCCTGGGCTGAATATGGATCAGGCGGGTTGAGCGCCGGTCGGGCGCCGGTCAGCGGCCCGGCCATCGGGGGTGCAATTGCAGTGGTGGCGTTGCAGGGTGTCGACATTGAGCAGCGTCATGCTGCCACCCCAGACACAACCGCTGTCCAGGGCGAAGACGCCGGGCTCGTCGCAACGGCCTTCAAGGGCGGCCCAGTGACCGAAGATGATCTTCAGGTCGCGGGTCTTGCGCTGCGGGTGGCTGAACCAGGGCGCATAGCCGGGCATGGCGGTCTCGATGCCTTCCTTGCCCTTGAGGTCCAGCCGGCCATCGCTGGTGCAGAAGCGCATGCGGGTGAAATAGTTGGTGATGACCCGCAGGCGAGTGGTGCCTTGCAGGTCGTTATCCCACCGCGCAGGTTCGTTGCCGTACATGTTGTTCAGGAAACGCTCGTACAGCTTGTCGTCCTGCAGCGCCTGCTCGACTTCGCCGGCCAGCTTCAGGGCCTTTTTCAGCGACCACTGGGGCGGGATGCCGGCATGGGTCATGGCGATATTGCGCTCGGCGTCGTAGTGCATCAGTTTCTGCCGGCGCAGCCAGTCGAGCAATACCGGGCAGTCGGGTGCCTCGATGATCTCGCGCAAGGTGTCGGATTTCTTCAGGCGCTCGACGTGTCGGGAGGCGGCCAGCAGGTGCAGGTCGTGATTGCCCAGCACGCAGGTCAGCGAGTCGCGGATGCCGTACAGAAAGCGCAGGGTCTCCAGCGATTGCGGACCCCGGTTGATCAGGTCGCCGACCAGCCACAGGCGATCAGTGCCTGGGGTGAAGCGGACCTCGTCCAGCAGACACTTGAGCGGTTCCAGGCAACCCTGCAGGTCGCCGACGGCGTACACCGCCATCAGTGCAGGGCGCCCGGCACGGCCAGGCGGAAGGGCGCGATGATGGCGTCGAAGCGTTTGCCGTCCTCGGCCAGCATCTGATAGCTGCCCTGCATGTTGCCGACCCTGGTGGGCATGACCGTGCCGCTGCTGTAAGTGTGGCTCTGGCCGGCGGCAATCAACGGTTGCTGGCCGACCACGCCGTCGCCGCGCACTTCTTCGACCTGGCCGTTGCCGTCGGTGATGACCCAGTGACGCGACAGCAACCTGGCCGGCAGCTCGCCGTTGTTGTGCACGGTGATGGTGTAGGCGAAGGCGAAGCGGTCGTGCTCTGGGCTCGATTGTTCGGCGAGATAGCGCGTAACGACGCTGACATCAACCTGATAACGGGAATCGGACATGCGGAAGGCCTTGAAATCGAAAGCGGAAAGGACGCAAGCACCGGCTCAGTCTAGGCCATCCAGGAACAATCATTGAACATGACGTTTTCCGGATGACCTGGCCGGTCATTGAACGGGGGGCTTTTCGCTGAGCTGGTCCGCCAGCCGGACAAACGCAGCAAGGTCAAGCTGTTCAGGGCGCAGGCTGCCGTCCACGCCAGCAGCCTCGATCTCGTCGCTGGTCAGCAGCAGCTTGAGGGTGTTGCGCAGGGTCTTGCGTCGCTGGTTGAACGCTTCGCGCACCACGCGCTCGAGCAGGCGATGATCCTTGGCCGGGTGCGGCAGGGTTTCGTGTGGCACCAGGCGCACGATGGCCGAGTCGACCTTGGGCGGCGGATTGAACGCGCCGGGCCCTACGTTGAACAGGTGTTCCACGCGGCAGTGGTACTGGACCATGATCGACAGGCGACCCCAGTCACCGCCACCGGGGCCGGCCGCCAGGCGCTCGACCACTTCCTTTTGCAGCATGAAGTGCATGTCGCGGATCAGGCCGGCATTGCTCAGCAGGTGGAAGATCAGCGGCGTCGAGATGTTGTAGGGCAGGTTGCCGACCACGCGCAGGCTGTTGGGTGCGGCATTCAGGCTGGTGAAGTCGAACTTGAGGGCGTCGCCCTGGTGCAGGCTGAAGTTCGGCTTGCCGGCGAACTGGCTGTTGAGGATCGGGATCAGGTCCTTGTCCAGTTCAACCACGTCCAGCTGGGCGCCACTGCCCAGCAAGCCTTCGGTCAGGGCGCCCTGGCCCGGGCCGATTTCCAGCAGGCGGTCTTCGGGGCGGGCGCGGATGGCGCGCAGGATGCGGTCGATGACGCCGGCGTCGTGCAGGAAGTTCTGGCCGAAACGCTTGCGCGCCCGGTGTTGGTATTGCTCGGTCATTAGGGGGTCTCGGCCATCTGGTAGGCGGTTTGCAGGGCGACCTGCAGGCTGCCGGTATCGACCTTGCCGGTACCGGCCAGGTCCAGTGCGGTGCCGTGGTCGACCGAGGTGCGGACGATCGGCAGGCCCAGGGTCACATTGACCGCCGCGCCAAAGCCCTTGTACTTGAGTACCGGCAGGCCCTGGTCGTGATACATCGCCAGCACCGCGTCGCAGTGCTCCAGGTATTTGGGGGTAAACAGAGTGTCGGCGGGCAACGGGCCGCGCAGGTCCAGGCCTTCGCCGCGCAGACGCTCCAGGGTGGGTTCGATGATGTCGATTTCTTCGCGGCCCAAGTGCCCGCTTTCGCCGGCGTGGGGATTCAGCCCGCAGACCAGGATGCGCGGGTGCCGGATGCCGAACTTGCCGACCAGATCGGCGTGCAGGATGCGGGTGACACGCTCCAGGCGCTCGGCGGTGATGGCGTCGGCCACCTCGCGCAGCGGCAGGTGCGTGGTTACCAGCGCCACGCGCAGGTCACCGGTGGCCAGCATCATGACCACCTGTTCGGTGTGGGTCAGTTCGGCCAGAAATTCGGTGTGCCCGGAAAAGGCGATGCCGCCTTCGTTGATCACGCCCTTGTGCACCGGGGCGGTGATCATGCCGGCGAACTGTCCGTCCAGGCAGCCTTTGCCTGCACGGGTCAGGGTCTGCAGCACAAAGGCCGCATTGGCCTTGTCCAGTGTGCCGGCCACCACGGGCGCCTGCAACGGCGTGTCCCAGACATACAGGCTGCCGGCCGGTGCCGGCACCTCCGGAAAGGCATCCGGGCCGACCGGCAGCAGGTCGACGGCCACGCCCAGTTGCACGGCCCGCTCAAGGAGCAGGTCGTGGCTGGTAATGGCGATCAGGGGGTGTGGCTGGGGCTGCGCGGCGAGCAGCAGGCACAGGTCAGGACCTATGCCGGCCGGTTCGCCGGGCGTCAGTGCGAAACGCCTGGGCTTCACTGGGGTGCCTGGGCGGCGCCAGGAAGCTTGATTTCGACGTAGGCTTCGTCACGGATCTGACGCAGCCAGGTTTGCAGCTCTTCATCGTACTTGCGGTTGCGCAGCACGGTCAGGGCT
This sequence comes from Pseudomonas sp. Leaf127, assembly GCF_001423155.1. Taxonomy (NCBI): domain Bacteria; kingdom Pseudomonadati; phylum Pseudomonadota; class Gammaproteobacteria; order Pseudomonadales; family Pseudomonadaceae; genus Pseudomonas; species Pseudomonas sp. Leaf127. The sequence goes on from NZ_LMOA01000023.1 coordinate 786,176, forward strand.
TGCTGGTCACGCGCCTGGGTGGTGGTGTCGGTGGCCCGACGACCCAGCACTTCCAGGATATGCCAGCCGTAGTTGGTCTTGAACGGCTTGGACAATACGCCTTGTGGCGTCTCGTTCATGGCTTCGCGGAATTCCGGCACCAGCGAGTTGGGGTCGACCCAGTTCAGGTCGCCGCCATTGAGTGCCGAGCCCGGGTCTTCCGAGAAGCTCTTCGCCAGGTCGGCGAAGTTGTCGCCGTTCTGGATGCGCTCGTACAGCTTGGTCGCCAGGCGCTGGGTCTCGGCTTCGCTGCGGATCTCGCTCGGCTTGATCAGGATGTGGCGTACATGCACTTCGTCGCGCATCTGTGCCTGGCCCTGGCCACCGCGTTTTTCCAGCAGCTTGAGGATGATGAAACCGCCGGGCGTGCGCGCTGGAGGGGTGACATCGCCTACCGGCATGGAACTGAGCAGGTCGCCGAACGGCGGTGGCAGCTGAGCTGCTTTGCGCCAGCCCATGTCACCGCCGTCCAGGGCGCTTTCGCTGGCCGAACGCGCGACGGCGATCTGGGCGAAGTCAGCGCCTTTTTTCAGCTGGTTGTAGATGTCCTGGGCCTGGCTGGCCGCTTTCTGGATCTCGCTGGACGATGCGCTGTCCGAGGTCGGGATCAGGATATTGGCCAGGTGGAACTCTTCGGACAGCTGCGCCTTGCCCATGTCCGAGGCCAGGAAGTTCTTCACTTCCTGTTCGGTGACCTGGATGCGCTCGGCCACGCGACGCTGGCGCACACGGCTGATGATCATCTCGCGACGCACCTGCTCGCGGGCATCGTCATACGACAGGCCGTCATGGGCCAGCGCAGCACGGAACTGGGCCAGGCTCATGCCGTTGCGCTGGGCAATGGTTTCCAGCGCCTGGTTGAGTTCTTCGTCACCGATACGAATGCCGGAACGATCGCCCATCTGCAGTTGCAGGTTTTCCAGGATCAGGCGATCCAGGACCTGGCTTTGCAGCGCTTCGGCAGGCGGTGTGCCGCCGCCGCGCTTGGCGATGGTCTGCTGGACTTCGCGCACGCGCTGGTCCATCTGGCTTTTCATAATGACATCGTTATCGACGATGGCCACTACGCTGTCCAGCGGCTGGACGGCCGCGTGGACCGCACCGCTCAGGAGAAGCGCGCCCAGCATCAGCGGGCGCAGGCCGTTACAAAGCTTTGTCTTCACGTTCACGATAACCTTGAATGCCGTTGTCGAGGAAACTCTCTACCTTGGCGCCAGTCACGCCACCGAGGCCCTTCAACACAATTTGTAGGAATACGCCGCGGTCGCCTTTTTCGTTCTGAGGCGCTTCCTGGCTGTATTCGTCGTAGTCGACCCAGTAGCGGCTGACCAGGCGCAGTTTCCAGCAGCAGCTGTCGTACTCGAAACCACCGAAGGCTTCCAGGGTGCGGGCGCGGTTGTAGTCATACTGCCAGCGGCTGATCAGGCTCCACTGCGGCACGATCGGCCAGATGACCGAGAAGTCGTGCTGCTGGATCTTGTAGTAGTCCTTCACGTAGCCAGGCTGGCCAGGGGTGCCGTAGTCACCGCCGCCCACGCTCCACTTGCCGGAGGTCTGGTCATAGCGCACCACGTCGTTACGGTAGCGGTAGCCGACGTTGATGATCTTGCCCGGGTTGTCCTCAGGCTGGTAATGGAACATCGCGCTGCCGGAGCGGGTGCTGTGGCTGTCCGGGTCCCAGTTGAAATCGGAGTTCAGGCGCCAGTCGCGGTTGAAGCGGAACTCGTATTCCATGCCGATGGGCGAGACATTGGCCCGCGCATCGTCGCGGTCAGCGAAGACCACGCCGGGCAGTTGCACCTTGCGATCTTCGAAGTACAGGGCCTGGCCGATGCTGAAGCGCTGGCGCTCGAAGCCGTTTTCCTCGATCCAGCGGTTGGTCACGCCCAGCGACAGCTTGTTCTCGTCGCCGATACGGTCGGAGCCGACGAAGCGGTTGTCGCGAAACAGCGAGGCGTAGTTGAAGGTGGTTTCCGAGCTGTCGAACACCGGGATGTCGTTCTGGTCCTTCTCCGGTACATAGAGATAGAACAGGCGCGGCTCCAGGGTCTGACGGTAATCCTTGCCGAACCACTGGGTATCACGGTCGAAGTACAGGCCGCTGTCGACGCTGAAGATCGGCACGCTGCGGTTCTGGCTGCTCTTGTAATCCTCGCCGGCGAGCAAGGTGCTCTGGCCCCGGCCATCCAGATCCAGGTCGTACTGCGTATAGACGTACTTGAGCTTGGGCGTCAGGAAGCCGTAGGTCGAATTCATCGGCAGGCTGATCGACGGCGCCAGGTTCAGGCGGTCGCCGTTGGCACGTGCCAGGCCCTGGACGTTGTTGTCCAGGCGCGGGCTGACATTGCCGTCTTCATCGACAAAGCTGCCATTGCGCAGGTCACGGTCGAAACGCACCAGCTCGGTCTGATAGTCGAACTTCAGGCCACCCGGGTTGTACGGCAGGGTGCCGTCCAGGGTCAACTGCGGCAGGCGGTTGTACGGCGTGATGTTGGCCACGGTCGCCAGCTTGTAAGCCTGGGCATTGAGCCGGGCGGTGTAGCTGTCGCCACGCCAGGTCACGGAGCCCTGCTGGTTGATGAAGTCGGTCTTGGAGATGCCGATCTGGTCGGTCTGCAGGTCCTGGAAGTAGTACGGGTCGCTGATGTCGGTGTAGTCCACCTGGGTCATCAGGCGCGAGTCCAGGCCGCCCTTGTGCTGCCAGTTGAGCATCCAGCGCGTCTTGTCGTAATCGCTCTGCAGCTTGCGATCATCGTTCTCGTCGTTGAGGTACGCGCCGCCGAACTGGCCTTCGCTGCTCTTGGTGAGGTAGCGGAATTCGCCTTCCATCAACAGGCCGCGCTTGGTCATGTAGCGCGGGTAGAGCGTGGCGTCGTAGTTGGGCGCCAGGTTGAAGTAGTACGGGGTGACCAGCATGAAGCCGGTGTCGCTGCCGCTGGCGATGGTCGGCGGCAGGAAGCCCGACTGGCGACGGTCGTCGATCGGGAAGTAGATATACGGCGTGTAGAGTACCGGTATGTCCTTGACCCGCAGGGTGACGTTGGTCGCGGTGCCGAAACCGGTGGCCGGGTTCAGCGTGATGTTGTTGCCCTTGAGCGACCAGGCGTTGTTGCCCGGCTCGCAGGAGGTGTAGGTACCGTCCTTGAGGCGGATGATCGCGTTTTCGGCGCGCTTGGCGTACAGCGCGTTGCCGCGGATGTTCGACTTGTGCAGCACGTACTCGGCGTTGTCGACCTGGGCCTCGCCGGTGTCGAGTTGCACCTCGGCGCGGTCGCCGACGATCAGGGCACCCTTGTCGCGCAGGCGCACGTCACCATTGAGCTCGCCACGGTTCTCGGCCTGGTGCAGGGAAGCCTCCTGGGCCTGGACCTGCATGCTGCCCTGGCGGATGACCACGTCACCGGCCAGGGTCGCAATCTGTTCTTCCTGCTGGTAGCGCGAGGCCTTGGCACCGATGAACATCGGCGACTCGTCCATGGGCGTGGTGTCGTCCATGCCGGGGCGCAGTGGCTCGACATAGGCACCGGAGCAGTAAGGCGCGGTTTCGGCCAACTGGGCGGCACTGAGCTGTTCACGCGGCACCCAGTCGAGGTGACTGTAGTCGGCGCTGCGCGACTTGAGGCCCTTGCCCTTGGCTTCGGTGACCAGCACGGGACGTTGCCCGGACTCGGTCGACGAGGCGCCGCCTGCGTCCTGCGAGCCTTCGGTTCCGGCCGTGCCGCTGTGCACCGGACGAGGCGGCAACTGCGCTTCGCTGGATTTCGGCGCGCAGTTCCAGGCTCCCGAAGCAGACACTGAACAGTCATACTGTTCGGCGGCAACCGCGAACGGAATGGCCAGGGGTTGCATCGCCAGCAGACTGCCGGTTACCAGCAACGGAAATTTTTTACGAAACGCGGGGGATTTCAATGCCATCTTATTAGTCCGGGCTTCCTGCGCGCCATCTGCCCGCGGGGGGCCGCACGCCTTTCGATGGGCTGAAAAAGATCCCGGATCATAAAGCATGACCCGCTTGACGGCTAGGGCCGTCGGAGACCCTTGTAATGCAAGACCACGATATACGCTTGAAAAAACTCCAGGTTTGGCTCGATGAGCAATTGCCAGCGCTGTTTGCGCGCCAGAACTGGGGCGCCGTGCCCGCGGCCACATTGACCGCCGCCAGCAGCGACGCCAGTTTTCGGCGTTACTTTCGCTGGGAAGGCGCCGGGCGCACGCTGATCGTCATGGATGCCCCGCCGCCGCAGGAAAACTGCCGGCCTTTCGTGGACATTGCACACCTGTTGGCCACCCGTGGCATCAATGTACCGGTGATCCACGCCCAGGACCTGGAACAGGGCTTTCTGCTGCTCAACGACCTGGGTCGGCAGACGTACCTGGACGTGATCCATGCCGAGAACGCCGACGCGCTGTTCAGCGACGCCATCGATGCCTTGATCGCCTATCAGCAATTGCCGATGGAGGCGCCCTTGCCCAGCTACGACGTGGCGTTGCTGCGCCGCGAGCTGGAGCTGTTTCCCGAGTGGTACGTGCAGCGTCATCTGGGCCTGGCGTTGAGCCCGGAACAGCAAGCGCTCTGGCAGCAAGCCAGCAGCCTGTTGATCGACAGCGCCCTGGCCCAGCCCAAGGTCTTGGTGCACCGTGACTTCATGCCCCGCAACCTGATGCTCAGCGAGCCGAACCCGGGCGTGCTGGATTTTCAGGATGCGGTGTATGGGCCGGTCACCTACGACATCACGTGCCTGTTCAAGGATGCCTTCCTGAGCTGGCCCGAGGCGCGGGTGGCGCAATGGCAGAAGCAGTACTGGGATCAGGCGCGGGACGCCGGTATCGCCGTGCAGGCCGACTTCGCCGAATTCCAGCGTGCCAGTGACCTGATGGGCGTGCAGCGTCACCTGAAGGTCATCGGTATCTTCGCGCGCATCTGTCACCGCGACGGCAAGCCGCGTTACCTGGGCGACGTGCCGCGCTTCTTCTCTTATATAGAAACCGTGCTGGCCCGGCGTCCGGAGCTGGCCGTGCTGGGGCAGCTGTTGAGCAGCCTGGAGCAGGCTGTCGAGGTGCCGGCCTGAGGGCCGCACCGTTTACCTGATTTCATGAGGCTTGAATGAAAGCGATGATTCTCGCCGCCGGCAAAGGCGAGCGTATGCGTCCGTTGACGCTGACTACACCCAAGCCGCTGGTGCGCGTTGCCGGTGTACCGTTGATCGAGTACCACCTCAAGGCCTTGCAGGCGGCAGGTTTCGAGGAGGTGGTGATCAACCATGCCTGGCTGGGGCAACAGGTCGAAGACCATCTGGGCGATGGCCGGCGCTTTGGCCTGAGTATCCGTTATTCGCCCGAGGGCGAGCCGCTGGAAACCGGTGGCGGGATCTTTCGTGCCTTGCCGCTGCTGGGCGATCAGCCGTTCGTGGTGATCAGCGCCGATGTCTGGACCGACTACGACTTCGCCCGGCTGCGCAGGCCGCTGGCGGCTCAGGCGCACCTGGTGATGATCGATAACCCGGCGCATCACCCCACAGGCGACTTTGCGCTGGTGAGCGGTCAGGTGCGTGATGATGACGCGGCCGCGCCGCGCCTGACCTACAGCGGCCTCTCGATTCTGGACCCCGGGCTGTTTGCAGGCTGCGAGCCCGGAGCCTTCAAGCTGGCCACCCTGTTGCGCCAGGCCATGCGCCAGGGGCAGGTGAGCGGCGAGCATTTCGAGGGTCGCTGGGTGGACGTGGGGACTCATGAGCGGCTGGCCGAGGTCGAGCGCTTGCTGGCGGAGCCCCACTGATGTTGTGGCCGGGCACCTTGATCGGGGCGGGCGTCGGTTATGCGGTGGCCAGTATTCCAGGCGCGTTGCTCGGCACACTGTTGGGGCAGGTGGTGGACCGGCGCCTGCAACTGCGCAACTGGCAGCAGTTGCGCGAGCGGCTGGGCGGCCGGGCGGCCATTGGCGACGATGAACTGCCGTTCGTCTTGCTCGGCCGGCTGGCCAAGAGCAACGGGCGGGTGCTGCCGGTGCATATTCATCAGGCGCGGGTGCACATGAAGGTGCTGGGGCTGGACGAGCCTGCGCGTGCGCGGGCGGTGGCCGCCTTCAATCGGGGGCGTGACGGGCGTGAAGGCTTGCGCGGTTACCTGCGTTATTGGCGCGCTGACTCCGTGGCCGGGGAGGCGCTGCTGCAGGCCTGTTGGCGCATGGCCTGGGCCGACGGCAAGGTGACGCCCATCGAGCGCGAGCTGATCGGCACCTGGGGGCAGTGGCTGGGCTGGTCGCCGGCCAGGATCGATGCGCTGGGCGCCGAGCATGACCCGCTCAAGCCCCAGGCTCCTGCCATTGCCGATGGTTACCGCGGTGCCCTGTCGTTGCTGGGCGTGCAGGCCGACGCCGAGCCCCAGGCAATCAAGCGCGCCTACCGGCGCTTGCTCAGCCGTCATCACCCGGACAAGCTGACCGGCGCCGGGGCCAGCGCCGCAAGCGTGCGCGAAGCCACCGAAAAGACGCGTGAGCTGCACAGCGCCTATGCGCTGATCAAGGCCCGGCGCGGGTTCCGGTAGGCGCAGGCCCGGCCGGCCCGAATCTACGGCGGGGCCTTCGCGGCTAAAGCCGCTCCTACGGCTGTTCCTGGAGGGTGTTATTCAGCCTGCACCCAGCCGCGGATGCGGCGGAAGATCTGTTCCTGTTCGGCTTCGGCATTGCCGGCGATGTCGACCAGGCCGATCTGGGTATAGCCCGGGCCCTTGGTGCGCTTGCTGGTTTGCAGGCGTTGCTCGGCATTGCCGCCCTGGCGGTTCTTGTAGACGAAGTCGGCGGTCTTGACCTTGAGGTTCGGGATCAGCTCCAGCAGTGAAGGCACGGCATCCTGCGGCTCGCGTGCGGCCACCAGCACCAGCTTCTGGACTTTGGCATCGGCGCGCTCGTTGGCAAAACGGGTGGCCCAGTACGCGCCACTGTTGTGGCCGAGCAACACGATGCTGCGCGCCTTGTTCTGCAGGGCAAAGGCAATTGCGCTGTCGATGCGGGCAAAGATCTGCTCGGCTTCGGCCTGCGCCAGTGCCCGATTGGCGGCTGCCTGGTTGGCCACTGCGTCGGGGGGCGGGCTGGCGGCGTCCGGGCTGGCTTCGCTGGTGGCGTCCTTGGCGGGCGCAGCCGCGTCGGGCGCGGGCTCGGTTTCGCGGGCCAGCAACGCCGGGTCCTGGGTGTCGGGCAGTGGCAGGCTCAGGGTGGCCCAGCCTATATCGGGAAATTTGCGCCGCAACGGGCCCACGACTTGCGGCCAGTCGGCTGATTCGCCGGCACCGGCGACGATGATCACCGCGCCTTGCGGATCGTCGCTGTTGGCGGGTTGCCACAGGGCCAGAAACGGCGTGTCGCCAGCTTGCAACTGCTGCAGGTCCTGGGCGGGCAGGCGCCGTTCCAGGGCCTGGGCCTCTTCCTGCTCGCGTGACAGCAGCGGCGGACGCTCGACCGGCGTGTCCGCTGCAGGCGTTGCGGGTGCCGTATCGGCAGCCACCGCTGGCAGGGTCTGGGTCAGGCTCAATGACAGCAGTAATGCAGGAAACATTGCGCGAAGGGTCAAGGACATCGGATATTCCAGATCAGAATCCGTGCTGGCGATTTGATCAGTGCCGGCAAGGGTGGCGAATGAGCAGTGCAACAGATGAGAAGCATGCCTTGATGATAGCGGTTGTACGTGGACTTTTTATCGGCAGCCTGGCGGCGCTCTTGATGCTGGTCGCCGTCGGGGCCCGGGCCGAACAGGCGCAGTCCTCGGTGCAGATGAGCCTTGGCCAGGAGCAACGGCGCTGGCTCGACCAGCATGGGCCTTTGCGCGTCGGTGTGGTGCTGCGTGCGCCTTATGCGCAGTTCGATCAGCGCCTGCAGCAGTTGTCGGGGGCCAACATCGACCTGATGAATGCGGTGGCGTCGGCGCTGAAGGCCGATTTGTCATGGCGCACCTACACCGACCAGGCGGCGCTGGAAAAGGCGCTGGTCGCCGGCGAGCTGGACCTGGCGCCCGGCCTGATGCAGACCCCGGCCGGGCTGCGCCTGTGGCTGTTTTCCGACCCTTATCTACGGGTGTCGCAACTGCTGGTGGGCGAGCGCGACGGTGGCGGCACGGTCGACCTGGAAACCCTCGACTCATTGTCGCGGGTGGTGGTGCGCATGCCCGGTGCCACGGCCGATTACCTGCGCACCAATTTTCCGCACCTGAACCTGCAAGGCGTGCCGCTGGAGCGCCAGGCGTTGCAACTGCTGCTCAGCCAGCAGGCGCGTTATGCCGTTGTCGATGAAGCACAACTGAGCCGGTTGTTTCGCGAGCCGGAGTTCGCCGGGCTGGCCATTGTCGGCGACATCGGCCTGCCGCAGTTGCTGCGCATTGCCTCGCGTCGTGATGCGCCGGAGCTGGCGGCCATGCTCGGCGACGCCTTGCTGGCGATCCCGGCCAAGGAACTGGACCAGTTGCATGCGCGCTGGATGCCGCTGACCTCGTCACGTTTCAGCGAGTCGACGGCGTTGTGGAAGAACCTGTGCCTGTTGTTGCTGGTGATGCTCCTGGCTTGCCTGGCGATTGTCATCTGGCAGCGGCGCATGCAGCAGACCCTGGAGCAGCAGTTGCTGGATGCGCGTGAGGACATTGCCCGGCGCCTGGCGGGCGAGGAGGCGTTGCGCCTGGCGCAGTTTTCCATCGACCAGAGCACGGTCGGCATTTTGTGGGTCAACTGGGACAGCCGGGTGCGCTATGCCAACCGGGCCGCTGAAGCCATGCTCGGTTATCCGCAAGGCGCGGTGGTCGACCGACCGCTGATTGACTTCGAACCCGGCCTGCACATGGATCGCTGGCTGAACCTGTGGCGCAATGCACGTTCCAGCGAAGATGGCCCCCAGGTGTTCGAGACCAATTGCCTGCGCGCCGACGGCAGCAGGCTGCCCACCGATGTGTCGCTGAGTTTCCTGCGTTTTCGTGACGCCGAATACCTGGTGGTGTTTCTCAGCGATGTCAGCGAGCGGCGTCGGGCCCATGAGCAGTTGCGCGAACTGTCGGCGCACCTGGAAAGCGTGCGCGAGGAAGAAAAGGCCCGTATTGCCCGCGAGGTGCATGACGAGCTGGGCCAGATGCTGACCGTGCTCAAGCTGGAGACGTCGATGTGCGAGCTGGCCTATGCCGACCTCGATCCGGGGTTGAGTGACCGGCTCAACAGCATGAAACGCCTGATTGCGCAGCTGTTCCAGCTGGTGCGCGATGTGGCCACGGCCCTGCGGCCGCCGATTCTGGACGCCGGCATTGCGTCGGCCATCGAATGGCAGGCCCGGCGGTTCGAGGAGCGCACGCAGATTCCTTGCCTGGTGCTGGTGCCCGACAACCTGCCGGCGCTCAGCGATGCCCGGGCGATCGGCCTGTTCCGTATCCTGCAAGAGGCGCTGACCAACGTCATGCGCCACGCGGCGGCGCATTCGGTTCAGATCAGCCTGACCCTGGCCGATAACCTGGTGTGCCTGAGCATTGCCGATGATGGCCAGGGTTTTGATCCGCTGGCCGCGCGCCCCACTTCGTTCGGGCTGGTGGGCATGCGCGAGCGGGTGCTGATGCTCGGTGGCCGGCTGGAGCTGGACAGCGAGCCGGGCGAGGGCACGGCCCTGCATATTTATATTCCATTGGATCCGGTAGGAGTGAGCGCGTGATTCGTGTCCTGGTAGCTGAAGATCACACCATTGTGCGCGAGGGCATCAAGCAGCTCATCGGCCTGGCCAAGGACCTGCAAGTGGTGGGCGAGGCGTGCAATGGCGAGCAGTTGCTCGAGACCTTGCGCCATGTGCCCTGCGAGGTGGTGCTGCTGGACATCTCGATGCCCGGCGTCAACGGCCTGGAGGCCATCCCGCGTATCCGCGCCCTGAGCAACCCGCCGGCCATTCTGGTGCTGTCGATGCACGACGAGGCGCAGATGGCGGCGCGGGCGCTGAAGGTCGGTGCGGCCGGCTATGCCACCAAGGACAGCGACCCTGCGCTGCTGCTGACCGCGATTCGCCGCGTGGCCGCCGGTGGGCGCTATATCGATCCGGACCTGGCCGACCGCATGGTGTTCGAAGTGGGGCTCACGGATAACCGGCCGCTGCATTCACTGTTGTCGGAGCGCGAGTTTTCGGTGTTCGAACGCCTGGCCCAAGGCGCCAACGTCAACGACATCGCCCAGCAACTGGGCTTGAGCAGCAAGACCATCAGCACCCACAAGGCGCGCCTGATGCAGAAGCTGAACATTCATTCGCTGGCGGACCTGGTGAAATATGCCATGGAGCACAAGCTGCTCTGAACGGGCGACATGCCTGATTGCGACATGCCTGATCTCTGGGGTAGGAGCGCGCTTGCCCGCGACCGGCTGCGTTAGCAGTCGTAAAATAGTGGCGTTTCCGAGATCTTTGCGAGCGCTTCGCACTCGGTCGCGGGCAAGCGCGCTCCTACGGGCCGTGCCGGGGGGGGGTGGGGGGTGTCCAATTGCGTCATCGGTGTAGGGCGATCCCTACACGCACCCTTCCAGTGCGCCTAGGCCAATCTCTCCCGGCGCCCGATTTGCGCGGGCTGCGGCCTGCACTAGGCTTGAGCCCACGCAGACATAACAAAGGTGTGGGCAATGAGCGACGTCGATTCAAGCGCTGGAACCAATGACGTTCTGGTCAGCTTTCGTGGTGTACAAAAAAGCTACGACGGCGAATCGCTGATCGTCAAAGACCTGAACCTGGACATTCGCAAGGGCGAGTTCCTGACCCTGCTCGGTCCGTCCGGCTCGGGCAAGACCACCAGCCTGATGATGCTGGCCGGTTTCGAGACCCCCACCGCCGGGCAGATCCTGCTGGGTGGCCGGGCCATCAACAACGTGCCGCCGCACAAGCGCGACATCGGCATGGTGTTCCAGAACTACGCCTTGTTCCCGCACATGACCGTGGCCGAGAACCTGGCGTTCCCGCTGACGGTGCGGGGCCTGAGCAAGACCGACGTCGGTGAGAAGGTCAAGCGTGCGCTGGGCATGGTCCAGCTCGACGCCTTTGCCCATCGTTATCCGGCACAAATGTCCGGCGGCCAGCAGCAGCGCGTGGCCCTGGCGCGGGCGCTGGTGTTCGAGCCGCAACTGGTGCTGATGGACGAGCCGCTGGGCGCCCTCGACAAGCAATTGCGCGAACACATGCAGATGGAAATCAAGCACCTGCACCAGCGCCTGGGCGTGACCGTGGTCTATGTGACCCACGATCAGGGCGAAGCCCTGACCATGTCGGACCGGGTGGCGGTGTTCCACCAGGGCGAGATCCAGCAGATCGACGCCCCGCGCATCCTGTACGAAGCGCCGAAGAACACGTTCGTGGCCAACTTCATTGGCGAGAACAACCGTCTCAATGGCCGGCTGGTCAGCCAGCAAGGCGAGCACTGCGTGGTCGAGCTGGGCCGTGGCGAGCAGGTCCAGGCGCTGGCGGTCAATGTCGGGCGCAACGGTGATCCGGTGACGTTGTCGATTCGCCCCGAGCGCATCAGCCTCAACGGTCACAGCGAACATTGCGCCAACCGCTTCTCGGGCCGTGTAGCCGAGTTCATCTACCTGGGCGACCACGTCCGGGTGCGTATGGAAGTGGCCGGCAAGACCGACTTCTTCGTTAAACAACCGATTGCCGAACTCGACCCTGCCATGCGCGTGGGCGATGTCGTGCCGATCGGCTGGCAGACCGAGCACGCCCGCGCGCTCGACCCGCTGCAGCAAGTGCAATAAGGCATCGCTTAACCTTCAGAGACGGAACAATCGTCCTACTCATTGCTAAACCAACACTGCCCGTGGAGAGAAGAATAAATGCTCAAACCATTGAAGTTCACCGCTATTACGCTGGGGATGATGTGTGCAGCGCACGCCATGGCAACCGACCTGACTGTCATTTCCTTCGGTGGCGCCAACAAGGCAGCCCAGGAAAAGGCGTTCTATGCCCCGTGGGAAAAGGCGGGCAACGGCAAGATCATCGCCGGTGAGTACAACGGTGAAATGGCCAAGGTCAAGACCATGGTCGACACCAAGAGCGTCTCGTGGGACCTGGTCGAAGTCGAGTCGCCCGAGCTGTCGCGCGGCTGTGACGAAGACATGTTCGAAGAGCTCGACCCTGCGCTGTTCGGCAAGAAGGAAGATTTCGTACCCGGTGCCCTGAGCACCTGCGGCGCGGGCTTCTTCGTGTGGTCCACCGTGCTGGCCTATAACGCCGACAAGGTCACCACCGCACCGACCAGCTGGGCCGATTTCTGGGACACCAAGAAATTCCCCGGCAAGCGCGGCCTGCGCAAGGGCGCCAAGTACACCCTGGAATTCGCCCTGATGGCCGACGGCGTGGCCCCGGCCGACGTCTACAAGGTGCTGGCCAGCAAGGACGGTCAGGACCGCGCCTTCAAGAAGCTCGACGAACTCAAGCCGAACATCCAGTGGTGGGAAGCCGGTGCCCAGCCGCCGCAGTACCTGGCCTCGGGTGACGTGGTCATGAGCTCGGCCTACAACGGCCGCATCGCTGCCGTGCAGAAAGAAAGCAACCTGAAAGTGGTGTGGAACGGCGGCGTGTACGACTTCGATGCCTGGGCGATCCCGAAGGGCTCGAAAAATGCGGAAGCGGCGAAGAAGTTCATCGCCTACACCCTGCAGCCCGGCCAGCAGAAGATCTACTCGGAAAACATCGCCTACGGCCCGGCCAACACCCAGGCGGTACCGTTGCTGGACAAGAACATCCTGAGCGACATGCCGACCACACCGGAAAACATCAAGAACCAGGTGCAGATGAACGTCGCGTTCTGGACCGACAACGGCGAGTCCCTGGAGCAGCGTTTCACTGCCTGGGCTGCCAAGTAAGCGCCTGACCCTGCCTCGGACCGAGGGGCGTTCCGGCAATGGAACGCTTCTCTCGTCACACGCCTTGTTCAAAGATTTCCGGAGTTCCTATGGCCACCGCCGTGCCCCTGCCTGAAGGCGCCAGCCCCACTCTCAAGCAACGTCTGGCCCGTGCCGAGCGGGTCAACCGCTTCAAGGCTCAGGCATTGATCGCGCCGTTGGTTATTTTTCTGTTGCTGGTCTTTCTGGTGCCCATTGCCGCGCTGCTGTTCAAGAGCGTGAACAACCCGGAAGTGGTCAACGCCTTGCCGACCACCATCGTCGAGGTGCAGAAATGGGATGGCAAGGGCCTGCCGCCAGAGGCCGCATACGTGGCCCTGAGCCGCGACCTGGCCGATGCCCGCAAGAATTCGACCCTGGGCGACTTGTCCAAACGCCTGAACATGGAGTTGGCCGGCTACCGCAGCCTGCTGACCAAGACCGCACGGGCCTTGCCGCTGCCGGCGGAACCGGCCTCTTATAAAGACGCGCTCGAAGCCATGGATGAACGCTGGGGCGACCCGGCCTACTGGCAGGCGATCCGTCGCAACACCAGCAGCATCACCCCCTATTACCTGCTGGCCTCGGTCGACCATCGCATCGACGATGTCGGTGAAGTGGCCGCGGCCTCGCCTGACCAGGCGATCTACCTGGACATCTTTGCCCGCACCTTCTGGATGGGCCTGGTGATCACCGTCATCTGCCTGGTGCTGGCGTACCCGCTGGCCTACCTGCTGGCCAGCCTGCCGGCGCGGCAGAGCAACCTGTTGATGATCCTGGTGCTGTTGCCGTTCTGGACCTCGATCCTGGTGCGGGTCGCCGCCTGGATCGTGTTGTTGCAATCGAGCGGGCTGATCAACAGTGCGCTGCTGGCGATGGGCATCATCGATAAACCGCTGGAGCTGGTCTTCAACCGGGTCGGGGTCTACATCTCGATGGTGCACATCATGCTGCCGTTCATGATCCTGCCGATCTACAGCGTGATGAAGAACATTTCGCCCAGCTACATGCGCGCGGCGATTTCCCTGGGTTGCCATCCGTTCGCCAGCTTCTGGCGGGTGTATTTCCCGCAGACTTACGCCGGCATCGGTGCCGGTTGCCTGCTGGTGTTCATCCTGTCGATCGGCTACTACATCACGCCGGCGCTGCTGGGCAGCCCGAACGATCAGATGGTCAGCTATTTCGTGGCCTTCTACACCAACACCAGCATCAACTGGGGCATGGCCACGGCATTGGGCGGCCTGCTGCTGTTGGCGACCATCGTGCTGTACCTGATCTATAGCTGGCTGGTCGGCGCCAGCCGCCTGCGCCTGAGCTGAGGAGAATCATCATGCTGAGCCCTTACACCTCGCCCATCGAGCGAATCTGGTACTACGCCTTGCGCATCATCTGCGCGCTGGTGCTGCTGTTTCTGGTACTGCCGGTCCTGGTGATCATACCGCTGTCGTTCAACTCCGGCAGTTTCCTGGTCTACCCGCTGCAAGGGTTCTCGATGCAGTGGTACGAGAATTTCTTTCAGTCGGCCGAGTGGATGCGGGCGCTGAAGAACAGCATGATCGTCGCCCCGGCGGCGACCTTCCTGGCCATGGTGTTCGGCACCCTGGCCTCGATCGGCCTGACGCGCGGCAATTTTCCCGGCAAGGCGCTGGTGATGGCGCTGGTGATCTCGCCAATGGTGGTGCCGGTGGTGATCGTCGGTGTGGCCAGTTATCTGTTTTTTGCCCCGCTGGGGCTGGGTAACAGCTACACCTCATTGATCCTGGTGCATGCGGTGCTGGGCGTACCGTTCGTGATCATCACCGTGTCGGCAACCCTGCAGGGCTTCAACCATAACCTGGTGCGGGCCGCTGCCAGCCTGGGCGCTTCGCCACTGACGGCGTTTCGCCGGGTGACCCTGCCATTGATTGCGCCGGGGGTGATCAGCGGTGCGCTGTTTGCCTTTGCCACCTCGTTCGACGAAGTGGTGGTGACCCTGTTCCTGGCCGGTCCCGAGCAGGCCACGCTGCCACGGCAGATGTTCAGCGGCATTCGCGAGAACCTCAGCCCGACCATCGCCGCGGCGGCGACCTTGCTGATCGCCTTTTCGGTGGTGCTATTGCTGGTGCTGGAATGGCTGCGCGGACGCAGCGAGAAACTGCGGGTGCAGGCGGAATAGGGCCGCCGCATCCCCCCGATCTGTAGGAGATCATCCTGTGCCACTGGCAAGCAAACATGGACCCGGTGTAGGAGCGCGCTTGCCCGCGACCGGCTGCGTTAGCAGTCGTAAAATTGTGGCGTTTCCGAGATTTCTGCGAGCGCTTCGCACTCGGTCGCCGGCAAGCTGTTGCGGTCTAATGATTCTGGACCATGATGTAGGAGCTCTGCCCGCGACCGGCTGCGTTAGCAGTCGTAAATTTTCAGCGTTTAATCAATTTTGCGAGCGCTTCGCACTCGGTCGCCGGCAAGCGGGCTCCTACAGGTGTGAATTTTATAGCCAAGAAAATCAATAAGTTACTTTGTGTTTGAATGAGGGCGGTTTCAACCGCGAGGGGCGCAACGCCATTCCCGTCTGAAGCCGGTGCTGCGCAATATTGCGAAACGTTAGCGTACAATGCGCGCCACCGTGATTCAGTCCAGACAGGTGCGCCATGCAGCCCTTCGTTATTGCTCCATCAATCCTTTCCGCCGATTTCGCCCGTCTGGGCGAGGAAGTCGACACCGTGCTGGCCGCCGGTGCCGACTTTGTCCACTTCGATGTCATGGACAACCACTACGTCCCCAACCTGACCATCGGTCCGATGGTCTGCGCGGCGCTGCGCAAGTACGGCGTGACGGCGCCCATCGATGTGCACCTGATGGTCAGTCCGGTGGATCGCATCATCGGCGACTTCGTCGAAGCGGGCGCCACCTACATCACCTTTCACCCCGAGGCCACCCAGCACGTCGATCGTTCGCTGCAACTGATCCGTGACGGCGGCTGCAAGGCCGGCCTGGTGTTCAACCCGGCGACCCCGCTGAACCTGCTCGAATACGTCATGGACAAGGTCGACATGATCCTGCTCATGAGCGTCAACCCGGGCTTTGGCGGGCAGAAGTTCATCCCCGGCACCCTGGACAAGCTGCGCCAGGCCCGTGCGCTGATCGAGGCCTCGGGTCGCGAGATTCGCCTGGAGATCGACGGCGGCGTGAACGTGCAGAACATTCGTGACATCGCCGCTGCCGGAGCCGACACCTTCGTCGCCGGCTCGGCAATCTTCAACACCCCTGACTACAAGCAGGTGATCGATAAAATGCGCAGTGAGCTGGCGGCCGCCCGCTCATGAGCAGCCTTGAGCAGCTCTTTGGCGACCAGTTGCCCAGGCTGATCATGTTCGATCTGGACGGCACCCTGGTCGACTCGGTGCCTGATCTGGCCGTGGCCGTCGACACGATGCTGCTGGCCCTGGGTCGCCCGGCGGCCGGTCTCGAGGCGGTCCGCGCCTGGGTCGGCAATGGCGCACCGGTGCTGGTGCGCCGCGCCCTGGCGGGCGATCTGGAGCACAGTGGCGTCGATGACGCGCTGGCCGAGCGGGGCCTGGAGCTGTTCATGCAAGCCTACGCCGAGAAGCACGAATTCACCGTGGTCTACCCTGGCGTGCGCGAAACCCTCAAGTGGTTGCAGAAAAAGGGCGTGGAAATGGCCCTGATCACCAACAAGCCCGAGCGCTTCATCGCGCCGTTGCTGGATGAGATGAAGCTGGGGCGGTTTTTTCGCTGGATTATTGGTGGCGACACCCTGCCGCAGAAAAAGCCTGACCCGGCCGCCTTGCTGTTCGTGATGAAAATGGCCGGTGTACCGCCGGCCCAGGCGCTGTTCGTGGGCGACTCGCGCAGTGATGTGCAGGCGGCCAAGGCCGCGGGTGTGGCGTGTGTAGGCTTGAGCTATGGCTATAACCATGGGCGGCCGATTGCCGAAGAATCACCGACGCTGGTGCTGGATGATTTGCGCAAGCTGATTCCCGGTTGCCTGGATCAGGGCGCTGAGATACTGTTGCCGCACATCGAACGCCCCTCCCATAGAGATTCCATCGTGGTGGTCACTCACAAACTCTGGATGAAAGTCATCAAGGCCCTGGCCCGCTGGCGCTGGCGCGCCTGACTTTTGCTCCGGCCGCCTGCGGCCCGTTTGCCTGACTGACCGTTTTTATCCTCAAACCACGAGGCGACTCATGAACCGTGAAGAATTCCTGCGTTTGGCCGCTGAAGGCTACAACCGCATCCCGCTGGCCATCGACACCCTGGCCGACTTCGATACGCCGCTGTCGATCTACCTGAAACTGGCCGACCAGCCCAACTCCTATCTGCTGGAGTCGGTGCAGGGCGGCGAGAAATGGGGTCGTTACTCGATCATCGGCCTGCCGTGCCGTACCGTGTTGCGTGTGCATGGCTATCAGGTCAGCGTGACGTGCGATGGCATCGAGACCGAAAGCCTGCAGGTCGAAGACCCGCTGGCCTTCGTCGAAACCTTCAAGGCCCGCTACAACGTGCCGACCCTGCCGGGGCTGCCGCGCTTCAACGGTGGCCTGGTGGGCTATTTCGGCTATGACTGCGTGCGCTATGTCGAGAAACGCCTGGCCAACTGTCCGAACCCCGACCCGCTGGGCGTGCCGGACATCCTGCTGATGGTGTCGGACGCGGTGGTGGTGTTCGACAACCTGGCCGGCAAGATGCACGCCATCGTGCTGGCCGACCCGTCGCAGCCGCAGGCCTACGAGCAGGGCCTGGCGCAGCTCGACGAACTGATGGACAAGCTGCGCCAGCCGCTCACGCCGCGCCGTGGCCTGGACCTGACGCGGCCACCGGCCAGCGAGCCGGCGTTCCGTTCCAGCTTTACCCAGGACGATTACGAGCGGGCGGTGGACACCGTCAAGCAGTACATCCTGGCGGGTGATGTGATGCAGGTGGTGCCGTCGCAACGGATGTCCATCGATTTCAAGGCCGCGCCCATCGACCTGTACCGCGCGCTGCGTTGCTTCAACCCGACGCCGTACATGTACTTCTTCAACTTCGGCGACTTCCATGTGGTCGGCAGTTCACCGGAGGTGCTGGTGCGTGTCGAGGACAACCTGGTCACCGTCCGCCCCATTGCCGGCACCCGTCCACGCGGGGCGACCGAAGAAGCCGACCGTGCGCTGGAAGAAGACCTGCTGTCCGATGACAAGGAAATCGCCGAGCACCTGATGCTCATCGACCTTGGCCGCAACGACACCGGCCGGGTGTCGGAAATCGGCTCGGTGAAACTGACCGAGAAGATGGTCATCGAGCGTTATTCCAACGTCATGCACATCGTCTCCAACGTCACCGGCCAGTTGAAAAGCGGGCTGACGGCCATGGACGCCTTGCGTGCCATCCTGCCGGCGGGCACCTTGTCGGGTGCGCCGAAGATCCGTGCGATGGAAATCATCGACGAGCTGGAGCCGGTCAAGCGTGGCGTCTATGGCGGCGCCGTGGGTTACATGGCCTGGAACGGCAACATGGACACCGCCATCGCCATTCGCACGGCGGTGATCAAGGACGGCGAGTTGCATGTGCAGGCCGGTGGCGGCATCGTCGCCGATTCGGTGCCGGCCTTGGAATGGGAAGAGACCATCAACAAGCGCCGCGCCATGTTCCGCGCCGTGGCGCTGGCCGAGCAGTCATAAGCAACTGCCGGCCTGTAGGAGCGCGCTTGCCCGCGACCGGCTGCGCTAGCAGTCGTAAATTTTCAGCGTTTCATAGATCCCTGATGGGTTAGCAGGCGTAATTTTGTGGCGTTTCTCAGATTTTGCGAGCGCTTCGCACTCGGTCGCGGGCAGAGCGCGCTCCTACTGAGATGTACCGGTACCTACGTCGTCATCAAAAATCCAGGCTTATGTCGAGGTTGACTCCTTGCTGGGTCAGCGCGTCGTTCTTGCGCCAGGTGTAGCCGGCGCGCAGGTTGAGGTCGCGGGTCAGTTGCTGGCTCAGGCCGAGGCTGGCGCGGTTGAGGTTGCGCTGTGGGGCATAGCCTTGCAAGGCAAAGTCGAGCGACGGCAGGCTGTTGAGGGCCAGGCGCACCGGCCGGGCATCGGTCTCGAATTCACGTTCGTGGGCGAATTCGCCAGACACCTGGGTGGCCGGCGCAAGCTGCCATTTGCCCAGCAGGCCAGCACCCAGCCGGCGCGAGGTGCGCTGCTGGTCGTCGACGCTCAGTGCGCTCGAGCTCTGGCCGCGTTCACGGTAGCCATCGACGCTGACCCTGGCCTGGTCGGCGCTGATGAACGGCGACAGGTGCCACGCGCGATGGCCGCCGGAGAGGTCATGGCCCAGCCGCGCACTCCACGCCCACAGATGGCCGTCGGTATCGCCTTTTTCCTGCCGTTCGCTGATGCCCAGGGCGAACCGGCGCTCGGCCTTGTCGTAATCCAGTTGCCCGACGGAGGCCGATATGTCCGCCCACCACTGACGGGCCTGATACTGCATGAAAATGCTGGCAATGTAGCTGCCCAGCCGGTAGTGCGAGTCCTGTTCGCCGGCCTTGAGGCTCTGCCGGTAGGCGCCCGCCACGAACCCGGTACGCCAGTGTTCGGCCAGGCGATAGCTGCCGCCCAGGGTCAGGTTGGCACCCTGCCCGTCGGCCTTGGCGCCGCTGCCTTGAGCGTCGATGTCGAGCGCCTGGCCGCCTGCATCCAGCAGGGTTCGCCAGTGCCCGACCGCTTGCCAGGCCCCCAGGTCGGCCAGCCATTGGTTGCGCAATGTGTCTTGCTGGGCACGCAGGGTGGTGTGGGCCATTTCCGGCAGCAGGGTCAGTTCCTGCGGCGCGGCCAGGATCGAGTAGGCGTAATCGGCCAGCAGGCGCTGCGCGGCCGTGGTCGGGTGCACGCGGTCATTGAAGAACAGCCGGTCAGGGTCCGGGCGGCTGCCGTCCAGTCCGTAGACCGGGTTCTGCCGGCAACCGTCGCCATTGAAGCAGGTGCCGATCAGGTCGATGTCGGCGGCAAAGCCGAAACGCGCAGGATCGCTCAGGGCTTCGCTGATCAGCAGAGGGATGTTCAGGCCGATCACCTCGGCGTCCAGTTGCCCGAGCCGTTCGACCAGGCGCTCGTTGAAGACCGCGCTGAGGTCGGAAATCACCGGTTGCACGGGGCTGGCGCTGTATACGGGCGTCTGGCCGATGTCCGGCAGCAGCCAGACCATCAGGTAGCGTGCCCCGGCCTGTTGCAGAGCCTGGGCGCTGTCGGCCAGGCGTCCGGCGGCCTGGCGGGCGTCGGCGTGGTTCAGGACCAGGCCCAGGCGAAAGTCGTTGGCGCCGCCGGACAGGTAGTACAAGGCGTCTGGGTCGGCACGCCCGGCGTTACCGGGCAGATAGCCCGGGCGGTTGCGCAGCACGATGTTGGTGTCCTCCAGCGTGACGTTCGACTGCCCGGTGATCGAATCCAGGATCTGGTCGGTGCGGTAGCCGCCCACGGCCCAGTTGTTGCCGTCGGCTTGCCCCAGTGCGGCGTTCACCGGCGAGGTTGACGCGGCCAGGTCGTGCGGCGAGATTCCGAGCAAACGGCCCAGCAACAGGGAGGAGGTGAGGCCGGTCAGTTCGCCACTGCCGTCGTGGTAGTCGGGTCCTGTTCGGTTGGTGAAGCGCAGGGTGGCGCCCGGCGGGCCGTTCAGGTCGGGGAACTGGCCGGCATCCAGCAGGCTGTCGCCAAAGACGAACAGGGTCGAGTAGGGCGCCGACAGGGCCGGTGGGGCCAGACAGGTCAGGGTCAGCAGGCAGGCGGTCAATGGCTTGAGCAGCAGGCGCAGGGGCGTGGCAGGGGGGAACTGCATCAGGGGGTTCTCGTGTGGTGGTGTCCACTGACCCTAGCAACCCTCTCCAGCAGCGCCAGTGCCGCTTATTGGGGGTGTCGACGAACCGTTCGAGAACCTCGATCAATCACGCGATCACTGCCGACAGTGACGGCGCTCAAGGGCATACAGCGTTGTTTGCAGACGGCCTGTCGGGCCGATATCAGAGCGCTGATGCGTTTTAACCGCCGGTTTCTGATCGGATATTGCGTCGGTTTTATCGCGTACAATCATTGCGCCGTTCAAGCCGGTACGCTAATGTCCCGAAACGTTCAGATGAGACTCCTTCCGTGACAACTGTCAGCAAACTCTTGATGCGCGTTATCAAGGCTCACGCCCGTTGGCGTTGGCGCGCCTGACTTTTCTCCTGCCGGCCCTGCCGGTCTCGTAACGATGTACCCCGCTTGTTGCTGCCTTTTCCCAACCGGATGCTGTTCGTGCCCGGCGGCGGGAGATGAGTGAGCGACAAAATCATGCGGGGATCATATTCAAAGTCAGCGATTCAAGAGGTGAGCCCATGTTGCTGATGATCGATAACTATGACTCTTTTACCTATAACGTCGTGCAGTACCTGGGTGAGCTGGGTGCCGACGTCAAGGTGATCCGCAACGACGAATTGACCCTGGCCGAAATCGAAGCGCTTGCGCCTGAGCGCATCGTGGTTTCGCCCGGTCCTTGCACGCCTAACGAAGCGGGTGTGTCGCTGGACGTGATCCGGCATTTTGCCGGCAAGCTGCCAATCCTGGGTGTCTGCCTGGGGCATCAGTCCATCGGCCAGGCCTTTGGCGGCGATGTGGTCCGCGCCCGGCAGGTGATGCACGGCAAGACCAGCCCTGTGACCCATGAAGACCAGGGCGTGTTCGCCGACCTGAACCAGCCGTTGGTGGTGACCCGCTATCACTCGCTGGTGGTCAAGCGCGAAACCTTGCCCGACTGCCTGGAAATCACGGCCTGGACCACCCACGCCGATGGTTCGGTGGACGAGATCATGGGCCTGCGGCACAAGACGCTGAACGTCGAGGGGGTGCAGTTTCACCCCGAGTCGATCCTGACCGAGCAAGGTCATGAGCTGTTCGCCAACTTCCTCAAACAGACCGGCGGCACGCGTCAGGTACAAGGACTTTCTGCATGAGCACCCCCATTACGATCAAGGCCGCCCTGGACCGGGTGGTCAATCATCTTGACCTGAGCACCGACGAGATGAGCCAGGTGATGCGCGACATCATGACCGGCCAGTGCAGCGAGGCGCAGATCGGCGCCTTCATGATGGGCATGCGCATGAAGAGCGAGAGCATCGACGAAATCGTCGGGGCGGTGTCGGTGATGCGCGAGCTGGCTGGCAAGGTCGAGTTGCAGACGCTGGACCGGGTGGTCGACATTGTCGGCACCGGCGGTGATGGCGCCAATATTTTCAATGTCTCGACGGCCGCTTCGCTGGTGATTTCAGCCGCCGGTTGCACGGTGGCCAAGCACGGTAACCGCGCGGTGTCGGGCAAGAGCGGCAGTGCCGACCTGCTTGAGGCGGCCGGTATCTACCTGAACCTGACACCGGTGCAAGTGGCACGCTGTATCGACAGCGTGGGCATCGGCTTCATGTTTGCCCAGGTGCATCACGGCGCCATGAAATACGCTGCTGCACCGCGCCGCGACCTGGGCCTGCGCACCCTGTTCAATATGCTGGGTCCCCTGACCAACCCGGCCGGTGTCCGTCACCAGGTCGTGGGCGTGTTCAGCCAGGCCTTGTGCCGTCCACTGGCCGAGGTGCTGCAACGCCTGGGCAGCCAGCATGTGCTGGTGGTGCATTCCCAGGACGGCCTGGACGAATTCAGCCTGGCCGCCCCTACTTACGTGGCCGAGCTGCATAAAGGCGAGATCCGCGAATACTGGGTCCAGCCGGAGGACCTGGGCATGAAGAGCCAGAGCCTGTATGGCCTGGTGGTCGACAGCCCGCAGGCGTCGCTGACCCTGATTCGCGATGCGCTGGGCAAGCGCAAGACCGAAAGCGGGCAAAAAGCCGCTGAAATGATCGTGCTCAATGCCGGTGCTGCGCTCTATGCTGCAGATTATGCCTCGAGCCTCAAGGAAGGCGTCGAGCTGGCGCACGATGCCTTGCACACCGGCCTGGCCCGGGAAAAGCTCGAAGAACTGGGCGCCTTTACCGCTGTATTCAAGCAGGAGAACGAAGGATGAGCGTGCCAACGGTTCTGGAAAAGATTCTGGCCCGCAAGGCCGAGGAAGTGGCTGCCCGCCGTACCCGGGTGAGCCTGGCCGAACTGGAGCGCCAGGCCGCCCTGGCCGATGCGCCGCGAGGCTTTGCCGCGGCCCTGCTGGAGCAGGCACGGCGCAAGCAGCCGGCGGTGATCGCCGAGATCAAGAAGGCGTCGCCCAGCAAAGGCGTGATCCGCGAGCATTTCAACCCGGCCGAGATTGCCGTGAGTTACGCCAGCGGTGGCGCGACCTGCCTGTCGGTGCTGACCGACATCGACTTCTTCATGGGGGCCGATGTCTACCTGCAGCAAGCTCGAGCGGCCTGCACGTTGCCGGTGATCCGCAAGGATTTCATGATCGACCCCTACCAGGTGGTCGAGGCGCGTGCCTTGGGCGCCGACTGCATTCTGCTGATTGTCTCGGCGCTGGACGACGGGCGCATGGCGGAGCTGGCGGCCACTGCCAAAGGTGTCGGGCTGGACGTGCTGGTCGAGGTTCATGATAGTGATGAGCTGGAGCGTGCCCTCAAGATCCTCGATACCCCGCTGGTGGGGGTCAACAACCGTAACCTGCACACCTTTGAGGTCAGCCTTGAGGCCACGCTGGATCTGCTGCCTCGTATTCCGCGTGACCGGTTGGTGATTACCGAAAGCGGCATTCTCAACCGTGCCGATGTCGAGCTGATGGAAATCAACGACGTCTACTCGTTCCTGGTCGGTGAGGCGTTCATGCGCGCCGAGCAGCCGGGGGCCGAGTTGCAGCGGCTGTTCTTTCCGGAACGCGGGGCGCTGATCAGCAGCGCGCCCGTTATCGGTTAAGGCACTTTGTGAGCGCGACGGTGATCGTCGAGACCGGTGTCGAGCAAGGCTTGCAGGCCGAACAGGCGTTGCTGGCGGCGGTGTGCGCCGGTGAGACCGGGCATGGGTTGCTGTTCTGGCGACCCAACGAGCAGGCGCTGGTCATGCCGCGACGGATGAACCGGCTGGCCGGGTTCGACCAGGCCAGTGAGGCGCTGGCCGACAGTGGCTGGCCGGTGCTGCTGCGTGAAAGCGGGGGCGAGCCAGTACCGCAATCGCCGGCAACCGTGAACATTGCGTTGGTGTATGCGCAGCCCTCGGGTGATGTGGACCGAGACCGGATCGAAACGGCCTATCGACGCTTGTGCCAGCCGTTGCTTGATGTGCTGGCATCGTTTGGCGGCCGTGCGTCGCTGGGCGAGGTGGACGGTGCCTTCTGTGATGGCCGCTATAACGTCAACCTCGACGGTCGCAAACTGGTCGGCACTGCGCAGCGCTGGCGCCAGGCACAAGGTGGCGCTCGGCCGGTGGTACTGGCGCACGGTGCCTTGCTGCTGGATAACCAGCGTGAGGACATGGTGGCGGCGGTCAATCGCTTTTATGCCTGTTGCAATCTGCCGTCACGGGTGCGGGCAAGCAGCCATGTCGCCCTCAATGAGGTGTTCCCGGAACACGACGTGCTCGAGCGTCTGTTCGTGGCCTACGAGCACCTGCTGAACGGACTCTGAGCCGTCTTCAGCGGGTGCCAAACACCACCATCGTCTTGCCCTTGACGTTCACCAGGTTCTGCTCTTCCAGTGACTTGAGTACCCGGCCGACCATTTCCCGCGAACAACCGACGATACGCCCGATTTCCTGGCGGGTGATCTTGATCTGCATGCCATCGGGGTGGGTCATGGCGTCGGGCTGCTTGCACAGGTCCAGAAGTGTACGGGCCACGCGGCCGGTGACATCCAGAAAGGCCAGGTCGCCGACCTTGCGCGTGGTATTGCGCAGCCGTTCGGCCATCTGCGTGCTCAAGGTATAAAGAATGTCCGGCTCTTGATGGCTCAGTTCACGAAACTTCTCGTAGGAAATTTCTGCAACTTCGCATTCGCTCTTGCTCCGGACCCAGGCACTGCGCAATGACTCCTGGCCCGGTGGTTCAAACAGACCAAGCTCACCAAAGAAATCCCCGCTGTTGAGGTAGGCGACAATCATTTCGCGACCGTCGCTGTCGTCAATGGAAATGGTGACCGAACCCTTGATGATGAAAAACAGTGAGTGCGCCTTGTCACCCGCGCAAATGATATTGCCCCGCACAGGGTAGCGGTGGCGTTGTGCGTGAATGAGAAGCTTGTCGATGCTCTTTGTTCTTGAATTGAGGGCTATAGCGAACATGCGTGCATCCCAAAAATGGTTTCGCCAAATGGCTTGCCTAAGGTATCGGCTGTCGAACCGTTCTCGCCAGCCTTTGACGAAAAGTTGGCGTCATTTAAGAAGTTTCCTACATGAGCCCTGTAAATAGCAGTCGTCAAGACGTGCCTCCACGCGTCTTGCATCCCGGCTTGCGCTGGAACGGCAAGACCCCCTAATCTGACGACCTTTTTTTCAGCAGTGGAGTCTGGCGATGAAAGCACGCATTCAATGGGCTGGCGAAGCCATGTTCCTCGGCGAGTCGGGAAGCGGCCATGTCGTGGTGATGGATGGCCCGCCCGAGAGCGGTGGCCGCAACCTGGGTGTGAGGCCCATGGAGATGGTGCTGATCGGCCTGGGTGGCTGCAGCAACTTCGATGTGGTGAGCATTCTCAAGAAGTCGCGCCAGCCGGTCGAAAGCTGCGAGGCGTTTCTGGAGGCCGAGCGCGCCACCGAAGACCCCAAGGTGTTTACCAGCATTCACCTGCATTTCGTGGTCAAGGGGCGTGGCCTCAAGGAAGCGCAGGTCAAGCGTGCCATCGAGCTGTCGGCCGAGAAGTACTGTTCGGCCTCGATCATGCTGGGCAACGCCGGGGTGAAGATCACCCATGATTACGAGATCGTCGAGCTGGGTTGAGCGATCGCCTGCACACATGGAAAAGGCGCCCGAAAGGCGCCTTTTCTACAGAGCCCTCGGCTTCAGATCCGGTAGGTGGTCCTGGTCATGACCTTGGCCATCAGGCTCATGCCGAACTTGACCGGCGCCGGGAAGCGGAAGCCGCCGGCCTCCAGTGCGGTTTCGGCATGGTGCGCTTCATCGAGGCGCATCTGTTCGAGGATGGCCCGGGATTTCTCGTCGGCGGCAGGGATTTGTTCCAGGTGCTCGTCCAGGTGCTTGCAGACCTGATCTTCAGTGGCGGCGACAAAACCCAGGCTGACCTTGTCACTGATCAGGCCGGCAGCGGCGCCAATGCCGAACGACAGGCCATAGAACAGCGGGTTGAACACGCTGGTATGGCTGCCCAGCTGGTGCAGGCGCTGCTCGCACCAGACCAGATGGTCGATTTCTTCGTCGGCAGCGTGCTCCATGGCCTTGCGTACATCGGGCAGCCGGGCGGTCAGCGATTGCCCTTGGTACAGCGCCTGGGCGCAGACTTCGCCGGTGTGATTGATGCGCATCAGGCCGGCAATGTGACGTGTCTCGGTTTCGCTCATCGTATGCTCGGCGTGCACGATGGCCGGGGATGGGCGCTGGGAATGGCCGCTGGAAGGCAGCAGTGTGCGCATTGCGCTGTCGGCCTGTAGCAGCAGCTTGTCGATGACCGAGTAATGACGTTCGGTTGCCATGGGCACCTCCGGTGATATCCATTGGCCCCAGTCTAATGCAAACGTGTCGCTGAGGCATGGGGCAGGTCAGCACTGCCGGTGCGGTGACGGGCAGGCTGACCTGGCTAAGTCGTTGAAAAGCTTGATCAGCCCGGCGGCCAGGTCATCTGGCGCTTGCCCAGCACATGCATATGAATGTGATAGACGGTCTGCCCACCCAGTTCATTGCAGTTCATGACCACGCGAAAGCCTTCCTCGCAGCCTTGCTCGATCGCCAGGCGCTGTGCCGTGAACAGGATATGGCCGGCCAGCGCCTTGTCCTCTTCGGTCAGGTCGTTGAGGGTGGCGATGGGCTTTTTCGGAATGACCAGGAAGTGCACGGGCGCCTGCGGGGCGATGTCGTGGAAGGCCAGGACCTGATCGTCTTCGTAAATGATATTGGCCGGGATTTCCCGGTTGATGATCTTGGTGAACAAAGTATCCACAGCCGTTTGCTCCTTGAGGTGGGGACCGCCAGCAGTGTACTGAGCCGTGCCGGGCTCGCCCACCGCTTTTAACGCTCAGGGGCAACGCCTTTTGTTGATCAGGCCGCTGAGTCGCCGGGTCAGCCAGCGCGAGCCCAGCCGCGGAGCGAAGGTTCGCCATTTATTGCCCCAGCCGGGCACGATGACCGCGCGGTTGCGGGCCAGGGCGCGCACGGTATGCAGTGCCAGCTCTTCGGGGCTCATCATATGACGCTCGTCGATGTTGACCTGGGCGGTGCGCCAGAAGGGCGTGCGCGTCGGGCCAGGGCAGAGCACCGAGACCTTGACGCCGTTATTGCGGCCTTCTTCACGCAACGCTTCGGAAAAATGCAGCACATAGGCCTTGCTGGCGGCGTAGGTGCTCATCCACGGCCCCGGTTTGAAGGCGGCCACCGAGGCGATGTTGAGGATCTGCCCGCCGCCCTGCAGGGCCATCAGGTTGCCCACGGTATGGCACAGGCGGGTCAGGGCCAGGATGTTCAGGTCGATCAGGTCCTGTTCGGCCGCCCATTCCTGGCCCAGAAACGGGCCACAGGTGCCGATGCCCGCGCTGTTGACCAGCAGGTCGATGCTGTGTTCGCCGTCTTCAAGCTCCAGCAGGAATCCCGACAGGCGCAACGGCTCGCCCAGATCGCAGGCACGGAACAGCACTTCCACGCCGAAGCGCTGGGTCAGTTCCAGTGCGATGGGCTCGAGGTGCTCACGCTGGCGGGCCACCAGGATCAGATTGCGACCCCGGCGCGCCAGCGCTTCGGCCATCGCCAGGCCAATGCCGCTGGAGGCACCGGTGATCAGTGCGTAACGGGTCATGCAGGTCTCCATTGAACGTCGTGCGCCCGGTCATGGGTGGCCGGGGTACTACAAGCTTCGTTCGCCTTTGAAAAAAGTACCCGGAGCGGGCCTGGCATTGTCGCTCTGGCTGTTGTCGTCGTAGGGCAATGACTGCTCATAGAGCTCGACGGTGCTTTGCAGCTCGCGGGTCATGGCGGCGATGCCGCTGAATACGGTCAACAGGATAAACAGGATGATGACCACCAGCCACAGCCCTGATAGCACTTTGACTGCTTGTGTGTTGGGCGGCGGCGGCGCCCCGTAGGCATTGACCCCGGCATTGCCTGGCATGAGCACCATGACGAAGGGAAAGAAGCTGCCCAGGAACGGCACCAGGTTGAGCAGCAGAAACCAGCCGGACCAGCCGATGTCGTGCAGCCGTTGCACGCCCATCTGCACACTTACCACCGCCAGGGCGATCACCGCTACGGTGCTCAGCAGCCCACCGGCCACCAGTGAGACGCTCATGACGGCAGCGCAGAGCAAGGCGACCAGCAGGCCGGCACCGACCAGTACCAAAGACCAGGCCAGGTAGCGCAGACGGCCGATGCGGCCGTGAATGCTGAAGACCTTCAACTCACGGCTCACTGCAGGCCTGTCTACCACGGCCTTGGGCGGCGCGTAGGGTGAGGCCTCCAGTGGATCTGCCGGGGTGCGATAAGGGGCCGGCTCGCCGACTTCTTCAAGGCTCAGGCTGATGGCCGGGTCCGGTTCGAGGCGTGCATCGATACCGGCCTCGTGCAGGGCCTTGAGGTAGCGATCGGCCTCGCTCTGGATCAGCCCGCGCTTGAGAGCCACGGGCTGGCCGTTGAACAGCCGGTCGATGGCCGACACGTCGCTCTTGAACAGCTGGGCGAGGTTGAGCTTGGCGGTTTCCAGGCTCACGCCTTCGCGCAGTTGTCCTTCGAATACGAGCTTGAAGTGAGTGTCGGGCATGCAAGGCTTCCTTGTCTGGAGCTAGAACGGTTTGACCACGACCAGAATGACGATGGCCAGCAGTATCACCACGGGAATTTCATTGAACCAGCGATAAAACACGTGGCTGCGACCTTTTTCGCCACGCGCGAAGCGTTTGACCTGTGCGCCGCACACATGGTGGTAGCCGATCAGCAGCACGACCAGGGTCAGCTTGGCGTGCATCCAGCCTTGGGTGAACCAGGCCGGGTTGAGCCAGGCCAGCCAGCCGCCAAACAGCAAGGTGGCGATCATCGCCGGGCCCATGATGCCGCGGTACAGCTTGCGCTCCATCACACAGAAGCGCTCGCGGCTGGGGGCGTCTTCGCTCATGGCGTGGTAGACGAACAGGCGCGGCAGGTAGAACAGGCCGGCAAACCAGCACACGAGAGCGACAATGTGCAGCGCTTTGATCCATAGATAGAGCATCGGGACATCCTTCAGGTTCACGGTGGCCGAATAGTAGGGGCCTTGGGCCCTTACGTCACGTTGTCGGTTGTCGCATCGGTCCGGCCGCCCTATCATCGTGGGCTTTCCAGTTGTTTCGTTGAGGACAGGTTATGGTCAAGGTCGGTATCGTCGGCGGCACGGGTTACACCGGGGTTGAGCTGCTGCGCTTGTTGGCGCAGCACCCGCAGGCGCAGGTGGAAGTCATTACTTCTCGCTCCGAGGCCGGCGTGGCCGTTGCCGACATGTACCCGAACCTGCGAGGCCATTACGACGGCCTGGCGTTCAGCGTTCCGGACATCAAGACCCTGGGCGCCTGCGACGTGGTGTTCTTTGCCACGCCGCATGGCGTTGCGCATGCGCTGGCCGGGGAATTGCTGGCGGCGGGTACCCGGGTCATCGACCTGTCGGCGGACTTTCGCCTGCAGGACGCTGCCGAGTGGGCCAAGTGGTACGGCCAGCCGCATGGTGCCCCGGAGTTGCTCAAGGACGCTGTCTACGGCTTGCCGGAGGTCAATCGCGAGCAGATCAAGAGTGCGCGCCTGATTGCTGTGCCGGGCTGCTATCCCACCGCGACACAGTTGGGTTTCCTGCCGCTGCTGGAAGCGGGTCTGGCCGACAACAGTCGCCTGATTGCCGACTGCAAGTCGGGCGTCAGCGGTGCCGGGCGTGGCCTGAGCGTCGGTTCGCTGTTCTCCGAAGCCACTGAAAGCTTCAAGGCCTACGCCGTCAAGGGGCACCGGCACCTGCCGGAAATCAGCCAGGGGCTGCGCCGTGCTGCCGGTGGCGATGTGGGCCTGACCTTTGTGCCACACCTGACGCCGATGGTTCGCGGGATTCACGCCACGCTCTACGCAACGGTCGTGGATCGGTCTGTCGACCTGCAGGCGCTGTTCGAAAAACGCTACGCGGATGAGCCGTTCGTCGACGTATTGCCCGCCGGCAGCCACCCGGAAACCCGCAGCGTACGCGGTGCCAATGTGTGCCGGATCGCGGTGCACCGTCCGCAGGGTGGCGATCTGGTGGTGGTCTTGTCGGTCATCGATAACCTGGTCAAGGGCGCGTCGGGCCAGGCGATCCAGAACCTGAACATCATGTTCGGCCTGGACGAACGCCTGGGCCTGTCACATGCCGGCATGATGCCGTAAGGCGTGCGACGACCGGGCCTGATCAGGCCCGGTCACCGATCGGCCTAATAGTTGACCTATTTTCTCGGACAAGCGGATAATGCCCGTCATTACGCATTACGACGGCTGACGCCGGGAGATATCTGACATGAGCGTTGAATCCTTCACTCCAGTGGCTCTGGAATTCACCCCTGGTGCTGCGCACAAGGTGAAAACCCTGGTCGATGAAGAGGGCAATGATCGTCTGAAGCTGCGTGTCTTCGTAACCGGCGGCGGTTGCTCGGGCTTCCAGTACGGCTTTACCTTTGATGAAGATGTGGCCGAGGATGACACCATCGTCGAGCGTGAGGGCGTAAGCCTGGTGGTCGATCCGATGAGTTTCCAGTACCTGGCCGGCGCCGAAGTCGACTATCAGGAAGGTCTGGAGGGTTCGCGCTTCGTTATCAAGAACCCTAACGCGACCACGACCTGCGGTTGCGGCTCGTCGTTCTCGATCTGATTGCCGTGCTTCAATGCAAAACGCCGCGCTGATGCGCGGCGTTTTGCATTGGGCGAGCCGTAGACCGTCAGGCCGGATAGATCGCGCCCAGCACCCGCAGGCCGCGCGCGCCGGTCACGGTTGGGCGGTTGGCCGGGACGCCTTCCAGGCAGCAATGGGCCAGCCAGGCAAAGGCCATCGCTTCGACCCAGTCCGGGTCGACACCGAATTTTGCCGTGCTGCTGACGCGTGTGCCCGGTAACAAGGCGGCCAGGCGGTTCATCAGTGTCAGGTTATGAGCACCGCCACCGCACACCAGCAGTTCGGTGGTGCTTGACTGCGCCGCCTGCAGCGACTGGGTGATGCTCAGTGCCGTCAGCTCCAGCAGCGTGGCCTGGACATCCTGGTCGGGCAGACTGGCAAATGGCCGCAGATGCTGGTGCAGCCAGGTCAGGTTAAACACCTCGCGTCCCGTGCTTTTCGGTCCGCGAGTGTTGAAGAACGGGTCGCTGAGCAGGGCGTTGAGCAAGGCTTCGCTGACCTGGCCGCTGGCAGCCCATTCACCGTCACGGTCAAAGGGCAGCTTGCGTCGTGACTGGATCCAGGCGTCGAGCAGCACGTTGCCCGGGCCACAGTCGAAGCCGGAAACCGGCCGATCCGATTCGATCAGGCTCAGGTTGGTAAAACCGCCCACGTTGAGCACCGCCCGGCGGTCCTTGTTGTCGTCAAAGAGCGCTTCGTGAAACGCCGGCACCAGAGGCGCACCCTGGCCGCCGGCCGCGACATCACGACGGCGGAAGTCGGTCACGACCGTGATTTCGGTCAGTTCGGCCAGCAGCGCCGGGTTACCGATCTGGATACTGAAGCCACGTGCCGGCTCGTGACGGATGGTCTGACCGTGGCTGCCGATGGCGCGGATCTGACCGGCCACCATGTTGTTATCCTTCAACAGCGCCAGGACACCCTCGGCCACCAGCCGGACCCACTTCTGTTCTGCAATCGCCGCACGGGCCAGCTCGTCATGGCCGCTGGCGCACAGGTCGAGCAGTTCGACATGCAGGTCCTGCGGCATGGGGATGTAGTGCGTTGCCAGCAACCTGGGACGATCGTCCTGTTTCACCAGGGCGATATCGAACCCATCGAGGCTGGTGCCGGACATGACACCGATATAGAAGAAGGCCATGGATTACCTTTTATTGGAGGCCAGTTTGGTGGCCTTGTCCTGATCCATGCGCGCCATCAACGGCTGGCTCATCTGCATGAAGCGCTGTTTTTCGGCTTTGGCAATCGGTTCAGCCATTGGCAGCTTTTGACCCAGTGGGTCTACGTGTACGCCGTTGACCTGGAATTCGTAGTGCAAATGCGGACCTGTCGAAAGGCCGGTCGTACCAATATAGCCGATGACCTGGCCCTGCTTGACGCTGCCGCCGGTCTGTACGCCCTTGGCGAAACCCTGCATGTGGCCGTAAAGGGTGCGATAGGTGTCACCGTGCTGGATGATCACGGTGTTGCCGTAGCCGCCACGACGCCCGGCCAGCAGCACCTTGCCGTCGCCGGTGGCCTTGATCGGGGTGCCGCGCGGTGCGGCATAGTCGACGCCCTTGTGGGCACGGATCTTGTTCAGGATCGGGTGCTTGCGGCCCATCGAGAACACCGAACTGATGCGGGCGAAGTCAACCGGCGTGCGGATGAACGCCTTGCGCATGCTGTTGCCTTCGGCGGTGTAGTAGTTGGTGTTGCCCGACTTGTTGACGTAGCGCACCGCCGTGTAGGTCTTGCCGCGGTTGGTGAAGCGGGCCGCGAGGATATTGCCGGTGCCGACGGTCTTGCCGTTGACGACCTTCTGTTCATACACCACGTCGAATTCGTCGCCCTTGCGCAGGTCCTGGGCAAAGTCGATGTCGTAGCCGAAGATATCGGCCATCTGCATGGTCATGCTGTGGGCCAGGCCTGCACGCTGGGCCGAGACCGACAGCGAGCTGTTGATCACACCATGCACGTAGGCGTTGCGGGTGTCGGGCTTGCTCGTTTCACGGCTGAAGGTATAGCCGCTGGCACCCTTTGACAGGCTGATCGACTCCAGGTCGCTGAGCTTGCTGTGCAGTTTGTTGAGCTGGCCATCCTGGGACAGTTCGAACTGCAGGATCTGGCCGTTCTGCAGTTTGGTGAACTGCCTGGCCTGCTTGTCGCCGGCAATCACGTCATGCACCGCTGTAGCTGGCAGACCGACTTTCTCGAACAGGGTCGACAAGGTGTCGCCCTTGGTCACGACCACTTCACGATGATTGGGATTCTTGGCCGCTGCTGGTGCCGCAGCTTGCTTGGCGGCCTCGGCTTCAGGTTCGGCCGCCGCAGTTTGCTCGGTGCTGTCTTCAGGTGCGTCGATCTGCGCAAACGGCGATGGCGCGTCCTGCGGTGTGGCCTGGGCGGTGTCTTGAGCGTCTTGATCCTGTGTGTGCTGCTCGGCAGACATCTCCAGATCAAGGTTGAGATTGGTGCGCTTGGCCTCTACTTCACTGGAAGGAAAGACCAGAAGAGCGAGGCTGAGCAGGGCGGCAATGCCGCTGGCGGCCAGCAGGTGGCTCTTCGGATAAAGCGGGGGCGCTTTAGGCGGTGTGTCGATCATAGGTAATTTTGACTTTGAAAAAAGGTGAAAAGGAAAAGATGAATGACATGATGAAGATGAAATAACTGTATAAAATATAACCAAATCCAGCGCGAAGCAACCCTGGCCGAGAGGCGGTCGGGAGCAATGGCTGTGCGCCGGGCAAAAACTTGTAATTGGGCGCTGATCTTGTATGGTTGGTTCCCTTTGAGTCGGGGGTGATATGAAGTCGGTTGAAGAGCAGTTGGCGCTGATCAAGCGCGGCGCGGATGAGCTTCTGGTCGAGGCTGAGTTGG
Source organism: Pseudomonas sp. Leaf127 (assembly GCF_001423155.1). NCBI lineage: Bacteria > Pseudomonadati > Pseudomonadota > Gammaproteobacteria > Pseudomonadales > Pseudomonadaceae > Pseudomonas > Pseudomonas sp. Leaf127. Next base: position 819,888 of record NZ_LMOA01000023.1, read on the forward strand.
TCGAAAAGCTCAAGCGTGGCCAGCCACTGCGAATCAAGGCCGGTTTCGACCCGACCGCGCCCGATCTGCACCTTGGGCACACGGTGCTTATTAATAAGCTGCGTCAGTTCCAGGAGCTGGGGCATCAGGTCATCTTCCTGATTGGTGACTTCACCGGCATGATCGGCGACCCAAGCGGCAAGAGTGCGACGCGTCCTCCGCTGACCCGTGAGCAGGTGCTGGCCTATGCCGAGACCTACAAGGCTCAGGTGTTCAAGATCCTGGATCCGGCCAAGACCGAGGTGGCGTTCAACTCCACCTGGATGGACAAGCTCAGTCCTGCCGACTTCATTCGTCTGTCCTCGAACTACACCGTGGCGCGCATGCTCGAGCGCGATGACTTCGACAAGCGCTACACCAGCAACCAGCCGATTGCCATTCACGAGTTTCTCTACCCGCTGGTACAGGGCTATGACTCGGTGGCCTTGCGTGCCGATGTCGAGCTGGGCGGCACCGATCAGAAGTTCAACCTGCTGATGGGGCGCGAGTTGCAGCGTGCGTATGGCCAGGAAGCGCAGTGCATCCTGACCATGCCATTGCTTGAAGGTCTTGATGGCGTGAAGAAGATGTCCAAGTCTCTGGGCAACTACGTCGGCATCCAGGAAGCGCCCGGCGTCATCTATAACAAGCTGGTGTCTATTCCCGATTCGTTGATGTGGCGCTACTTCGAGCTGTTGAGCTTCCGCTCGATGGAAGAGATCAATGCCCTGAAGGCTGATTGCGAAGCCGGCGCCAATCCGCGTGATATCAAGATCAAGCTGGCCGAAGAGATCGTTGCGCGCTTCCATGGTGAAGAAGCGGCGGCCACTGCGCATCGTTCGGCGGGCAACCGCATGAAGGAAGGCGAGCTGCCTGAGGACCTGCCCGAGATCGTGGTCACTTCCGACCAGGACATTCCTGTAGGTGCTGTGCTTAATAAGGCAGGCCTGGTCAAGAATGCTGCCGGTGCGCGCGATCTGCTGGCAGCGGGCAGTGTGCGTATAGATGGTGAGGTGGTTGATCGCACCTTTATATTCAAGGTAGGGGCGACCCATGTGTGCCAGGCTGGCAAGAAGGCTTTTGCACGCATTACCTTGAACCTGGAAGAAAGTTCAAAATAAGTGTTGACGCCCTGTCTCAGCGCTCTATAATGCGCACCATTCCCGCCGCGGAAGAAACTGAAAACTCCTTGAATATCAATGAGTTGGATAAGAAATCGGCG
>NZ_LMOA01000024.1:0-306207 GCF_001423155.1 Pseudomonas sp. Leaf127
GCTGGAACAGAACGACGAGTGGTGCCTGCAACGGCGCTACATGCAACTGGAGGCCTTCGAGGCAGTCAGCGATAATCCGCAGGCCAAGCTGTCGGCCGTGATCAACTAAACGGCAAACTCAGTGGCCAGAGCCATGATGAGTTACACCACTTCCTGGGACACGATCCGGGACGCCGGTTTTAGGGTCTGCTTCACTGCCGTGTAGGCAGCTCAGAAAATCGTCGCGTCCAGGCTGGCTATCGTCTTCGCCTTCACTGCCGTGTAGGCAGCTCAGAAATTGAGCATGTCGCGGAAAGCATCTTCCGTGGCCTTCACTGCCGTGCAGGCAGCTCAGAAAGGTGTTGAGCGGCACTGTCACACACTGATGCGACTTCACTGCCGTGTAGACAGCTTAAAAAATAGAGTTACAGCGTAGCTGCAATGCAGCTCCTTCACTGCCGCACGGGCAGCTTTTACTTGCGTCATCCCATCCTTTCATTCTGTACAGACCGCATTAAAGAGGCTACGCGTACAACTCCTCTAGAGCTGTGAGCTCTTGCTCAATAACACTCAGCAAAGCCTCCCATTGTGCTTGAGTACATTGCTGTCCCCCTTTGGCACTGTAAAGAAAATCGACAATTCCTGAGCTGACTCGATCTTTATTGGTCTTCTCGAAAATCTGACGAGTCAATGCATGCACAAGCATATCCAGCTCAGATGCATAATTGATCCACCGCCAGTTGTGCCTCAACACGACTTTATCAATCAGCATGCACTGTTTCCTGAATGCTCGTATGGCCAGGCCTAGAGAGCTGGTACTGAGCTGGGCATTGAGCCGCTCACTGTCAGAGCCCGCTCTTTGTTCCGCATCAGGACCAAAAAACCACTCGCTGAAACCAATTTCGATCTCACGAAAGGCCACGCTCGCATCCCAAACGATGCTCAAGGTTTTTTGCTGGCGAACGTCATGCTTCCAAGTGCTGTACGCTGCGAAAGCCACGCCAGCAATGCCGATTGCAGCCAGTGCTTCAAGCAATGCCGAAGTCGATTGAATGATTTGCCAGGCTTGCACCGCACCGACTTTGACGCTGAAAAAAGCAGCGAACACAAGGACGGTCAACGCAAGGCAAGCGCTGTAAAAACCATAGGCGTAGGGGTCTTTCATGGTACGCCCGCTGCACTCATCAAAAGGTTGGATCGATCTACAGCACAAATGATTGATCTGAGAATAGTCAAGGCTCTGCAGCTTTGTCCTCCAGATGCACACGCTATGCGACAGCAGGACGAGTGGAACCACACGCTCCGAACGTTGCCAGAATCATGAATGCAACGGGTAGCGGACGATGGACGGCATCACTGCAGACGCCTACTCTTGATTGCTTCTCACTTCGAATCAGAAAACGACAGGATGTGTTGAATGATATTTAACAAAACTCTCTGGCTCGGCCTTCTCGGCGCATTTTCGCTCAACGCTCATGCGGCGTCATTGAATGTGCCTGTCAATCTGGTCAGTGCCGACGGAGCGCCGAAATCGATTGGTAGCGTCAATATCGAAGAAACGGCTTATGGCTTGGTTTTCACGCCAAAACTGACCGGGCTGCCGCCTGGAGTGCATGGCTTTCACGTGCACGAAAATGGCAGTTGCGATGCTGGCACTAAAGACGGCGCCAAAGTTGCCGCGCTGGCAGCAGGCGGTCACTTCGATCCAGAGAAGACCGGAAAGCATCTGGGACCTTATGACAAGGACGGCCACTTGGGCGACTTGCCGGCAATCTACGTGAACGCAGACGGCACGGCCGACTACCCGGTGCTGGCACCCCGCATTAAAGAGCTTTCGCAAATCAAGGGACACGCACTGATGATTCATGCAGGCGGCGATAACCACTCGGACCACCCCAAACCCTTGGGTGGTGGCGGCGATCGTGCGGCATGTGGTGTGATTCAGTAAAGGATGGGGCGGTGTATGAATATTGCTTCATACGCTGCCACCTTCATCCGGTCGGCACACCCTAAGCTGCCTGTGCGGCAGTGGAGTTTTGCTTGCGGCCCTGCTCGCTGCGACTTCATTTTCTGAGCTGCGTATACGGCAGTGAAGGCCCTTTTTGAGGCGGTTATTCACCAGCTCCTTTTCTGAGCTGCCTATACGGCAGTGAAGCAGAGCGGCGTGGATATTGCGGCGCCATTCACTTTCTGAGCTGCCTATACGGCAGTGAAGTAGACACTTTGCTCGACAACCTCTCGTTTTAAAAGAAAAATACTCCTTTTCATCTAATTAACCATTTTTCTTTCACACGCCTAACCCTTTGATTTATATGGGCCAGGCTTTCACCCCAAAAAGAGGGTCTTACCCGCCAAAAATGCCGTTGACCAACCCACTCACTCCAGAGGCCCAAGACGCCTGATACAGGCACCGGTAATCAAACGCCTATCCTCCCCTCGCTCTCAATGCATCATCTCTTGAAATCACTTGTCCCATATCGAGAACCAGTAAGCTGTCAACGCACACGGCATCAGGGATGTATCGTATGAAACCCACAAAGCCCATCACCCGCGCCTTTTGTGTCGAACTGCAGCAGGAGCTGTCGATTGTCGCTGCGCGGCGTGAATACTTCTCCCAGGAACCACCCCGCGCCCGCTTTGAGTTTCTGTGCTCAAGCGAGCCGTGCCGCGCGCAGGGCGTAAAGGTCACCGGGGTGCGTTACGACGTCAAACCCCAGGACAACCCGACATTTGTCTCGGCGCACTTCCGTGCCAATCCACATTATGACCACCACGCCGATTGCGAATGGGTCGATGACAGCGACCCTGAGACCGAACTGACATCCTCAAGCGATCCGCAGACCCGGCTACGCCAGCTCAAGCGCAAGCTCGACGATGCCATCGATGTCTTCGATCCGAACCCGAAGGAGCCGGTCAAGGAAGCCGCGACGCGCGAGATGGTTGGTAAACCGTCAGAACAGCCTGCCCCCGCAGGCCTCGTGCTGCCACCCAGGGAGCCGGCCACGCCGCGCTACAGCGAGACCCGCACCAATAACCTGGAGCGCCTGGTGGATTTCTACCGTCAGGCCAGGGCCGAGCTGTCGCCTGAGGATTTCAAGCACCTGACGCTACGGGTTGCAGGGCAAGGCGAGGTCACGCTGCGTTCGTACTTTCGGCATATCAAGTATGCGCAGGCCGGCGATAAGGACCGGGTGATGTTCGGTGGCGGACTGGTGGAGCGTTATGGTGTCGGCTTCAAGTTCGTGTTTTTCGATCGCATCGACGGCAAGCGGGTCAGCCTGTACGTCTCGCCGGCGAGGATGCAGGCCTATCGCTCCAGCCGCTACATCAACGAACTGCTCAGCCACGCCGATGAAGTGAAGTTCTTCACTTTTTTTGCTCTGGGCAACCTGGTCATGAGCCCTTCGGGCAAGAGCCTTAGCCTGGAGGTCGATGACCTGCGGCATTTGGCGATTGTGCTCGGGCCGGCCAGGGAGGACGCGGCATCTGCCGAAGAGTGAAAGAAGGACGCCATTCTGCATTGTGGGAGGGGCCTCTGCTGCAGGCAGCGAGCCGACGATGAGGCCGGCAAGGCCGATATGTCTGCTGCGTCTGCTCCATCGCCATCGCCGGCAAGCCGCCTCCCACAGTCCCGTGTCAGGCTCAAGATTCCGGGCGACATCAATCCTGTGGGAGGCGGCTTGCTGCGGGCGGCGAGCCGACGATGAGGCCGGCAAGGCCAACACACCTGCTGCGTCTGTCACACAGCTATCGCCAGCAGCTGCCTCCCACAGGTATGCATCGAGACTTAGCTGATCGACATCAAGCCATGCTTGCCTTTTCCATGCGTCGACAGCGGAGGGGTCAGACCTTGACGATCCAGCCTTGTGGCGCCTCGACATCACCTTTCTGCACGCCGGTCAGCTCCTTGTACAGCCGCTGGGTCACAGGACCGACTTCGGTCTCGCTGTAGAACACGTGCAGCTTGTCCTTGTAGGAAATGCCGCCGATCGGTGTGATCACCGCGGCGGTGCCACAAGCGCCGGCTTCCTTGAAGGTGTCGAGCTGGTCGATGAACACATCGCCCTCTTCGACCGTCAGGCCCAGGCGGCTGGCGGCCAGTTCGATCAGCGACAGGCGGGTGATGCCTGGCAGGACCGACGGCGAGCGCGGGGTCAGGAACTTGTCGTCGTGGGTGATGGCGAAGAAGTTGGCCGAGCCGACTTCCTCGATCTTCGAATGGGTCTGCGGGTCGAGGTAGATGCAGTCGGCGAAGCTGTTTTTCTTGGCTTCGGAACCCGGCAGCAGGCTGGCGGCGTAGTTGCCGCCGACCTTGGCGGCACCGGTGCCGTTGGGGGCGGCGCGGTCGTAGCCGGAGATCACGAAGTTGTTCGGCTTCAGGCCGCCCTTGAAGTAGGCGCCGACCGGAATGCAGAAGATCGAGAAGATGAACTCGGGTGCGGTGCGCACGCCGATGTTGTCACCCACGCCGATCACGAACGGGCGCAGGTACAGCGCGCCACCGGAACCGTACGGCGGGATGAAACGCTCGTTGGCCTTCACCACCTCTTTGCAGGCCTCGATGAAGGCATCGGTCGGGACTTGCGGCATCAACAGGCGTGCGCAGCTGCGCTGCATGCGCTGGGCATTCTGGTCGGGACGGAACAGGTTGATCGAACCATCCTTGCAACGGTAGGCCTTGAGGCCTTCGAAGCACTGCTGGCCATAGTGCAGGGCCGTGGAGCCCTCACTGATGTGCAAGACGTTGTCTTCGGTCAACGAACCCTGTTCCCAGGCGCCGTTGCGCCAGTAGGACAGAAAGCGCTTGTCGGTCTTGATGTAGTCGAAACCCAGATTGTCCCAGTTGATGCTTTCTTGACTCATAACGCCCTCTTTCTTTTTAGCAGACTGCCTGGATGAGTCAGGCCAAGACCGTATTCTGCCAGATGATTAGCGTTCTGAGTCTGAAATCACGCAGCCTCAACCAACCGGAACGGCCTGGGCAGCCTGTCGCTGGCGCATGTAGGTCAGGAAGCTTTCAGGGTCGCGGGTACACAGGTCGCGGGCGATGGATTTGACCTCGTCCATCGGCCAGTCCCACCAGGCCGCCTGCAGCAGCTCTTCGCGCATGGCCTCGTCAAAGCGCCAGCGGATGAACTTGCAGGGATTGCCGCCGACCACCGAATACGGGGCCACGTCACGGGCAACCATGGCACCGGCCGCGACGATCGCGCCATGACCGATGGTCACCCCGGAGAGAATGGTCGCCCCGGCGCAGATCCAGCAGTCGCTGCCGATCACTACATCACCCTTGCTGGGGGCGTAGTCCTTGATATCGTCGAGGTTGTCGACCATGGCCGGAAACGGGTAGGTGGTCAGCCAGTCGGTGCGATGCTCGCCGCCCAGCAGAATGCGCACTCCTTCGGCGATGGACGTATAGGAGCCAATGCGCAGGACCGTGTCATCGCCGAACTCCAGCACTTCGGGAATACCGTACGTCCCTACACCGACCGTATAGCGCGGATACCGCAACCTGATCTTTTCGGCCGAACGCTCCAGTTTGTCCATGCGCCGCAGATGCTTTCTTGTTTTTCGTTCTTTCAACAGCTCAAGGAATTTCATGGGACTCCGGATAGTGAACAAGAGGCTCAGCGATGCAGTACCAGGCGTTTGAAGCGACGCCAGGTGGTGGTGTTCATGTATTTGAAAGGAATGTCGCGCAAGAGTTTCCACGCGTAGGGCTTATCGCTGACCACCGCGTACTTGAGGGCCTTGTGCAGCGCACGGGCCTTGGCGCTGGGATAATCGGGATGATCGACATAGGGCGAGAGCGCCTGCAGGTCGGCATCGAGCAGTACCTTGTACTTGCGCGACAGGTTATTGGGATGGCGCCGGTAACGGGTAACCTTCACCGGCAGCACATCGATGCGATAACCCTTGGCGGCAATACGCAGGGTGATCTGGAAGTCCTGGACCTTGATGGCCGGATCATAGCCGCCGGCGTCGCGCAGCGCCTGCATGCGGTACAGCGCCACCGGCGCGCCGACCACCACGGCGCCGCGCACCACCTCATCGAAATGCAGGCACTCGACTTCATCGCGGTGCTGGCACTTGAGGTCCTTGCCGTCGCAGTCCATGTAGGTGATCAATGCCCCGACAATGCCGACCTGCGGATGCTGGTCCAGGTACTCGGCGCGAATACGCACCGAAAACGGCAGCATGATGTCGTCCAGGTCCGGCGTGGCCACGTACTCGCCACGGGCATGGCGCAAGCCATGATTGAGCGCGGCACTGACGCCCTGATTGGGCTGGCGGTAGAGCTGGAAAGGATACCTGGCCTGAAGGGCCTGCAGCCTGGCGTAGCTGTCATCGGTAGAGCCATCATCGACGATGATGACTTCGAAGTGTGCATAGTCCTGGGCAAAAATGCTGTCGATGGCACAATCAAGGTATTTCCCGGCGTTGTAGCAGGGAGCAATGATGGAGACGAGCGGCGCTTGGGTGGCGGCCTGTTGTTGATTTGACATCATGGTAAGTCACACATCATCAAGGATAACTGCAGCCCGAAAAAAGTGAGTGCACGACGTTGAAGCACTCCTTGCAAAAAGCAAATCCTTGTCCATTCCCTGATACTTCAACACAGCGCTTGTACATGTAAACACCTTGAAGCCGCAAGGTACGGATTCACGACGTGTGGCGTGCCGCGATTATCGGGCTGTGATGCACGGCTTTGAAAGCAATCTAACAAATCGTTACCAATAAAAAAGCCCTGTTCACAGAACAGGGCTTTTGGGTACCGCTCAGGCAGGCCTCAGAACGCGTAGGTCACCATCAACTCCTCGGTCACCTGAAAGTCCACCGACATCATCACGCTCAGGGCGGTGATGGTGACGATGGAGAACACGAACAGCTTGCGCGCCCAGACGGTATCGTCAGCGGCCTTGTAGCCTTTCCAGGCCATGTACAGCCAGTACATGCCCATGCCGGCGGCCACGGCGAGGTAGTTCAGACCGGCATAGCCGCCGAACGTCAGCATCAGGGTCGCCACCAGGAACGCCAGGATGTACAGCAGGATATGGCGTTTGGTGACCAGGATGCCACGCTCGACCGGCAGGACCGGAATCTTCGCCGCGCGATAGTCGTTGAAGCGGAAGATCGCAATGGCATACGAGTGCGGCATCTGCCACAGGCTGAACATCACCAGCAGCGTCAGGGCCGCAAAGTCGAAGCTGTTGCTCACGGCGCAATAGCCGACCACCGGAGGCATGGCCCCCGACAGGCTGCCGATCAGCGTGCCGTGCACCGACTTGCGCTTGAAGTACAGGCTGTAGAGACCGACGTAGACCACGAAGCCGATCACCACCAGCAGCGCCGACAGCGGGTTGGCGTAGGTGTACAGCAACCCCACGCCCGCCACGCCGAGAATCGTTCCGTACAGCAGGGCCAGTTTCAATGAAACCAGGCCCTGGACCAGCACACGGTTGCGCGTACGCTCCATGCGCTGGTCGATGTCACGGTCGATGCAGTTGTTGAACACGCAACCGGAGGCTACGACCAGCGAGGTCCCGATGATCGCCGCCAGAAGCACGACTAGATCGATATCCCCCTTGGAAGCCAGGAAAAAGCCACCTGCCACCGAAAGCACATTACCGAAAATGATCCCCGGTTTGGTGATTTGGATAAAGTGCTTCAGCGACATCAGGATTTCCTCACTGCGCCATCATTTCACGGTGGATGCTGAAGATGATCCACAGCGACAGGCCGACCAGGAACACGATCACCAACGCGGTGAAGACAAATGCCGTCACGTTGTTGCGCTGCGTGTTGCTGAAGTCCAGGTGCAGGAAGTAATGCAGGTGCACTAGGATCTGGATGATCGCGAAGGCCATGATGATCATGATGGTAGTGTCTTTCGGCAGAACCGGAGACATCACCAGCGCGAACGGTATGGCCGTCAGGATGATCGACAGTACGAAGCCGATCATGTACGACTTCACCGAGCCGTGGCTGTGATCGTCGGCGTGGCCGTGATCACCGGCAGAGTTATGTGGATTAGCCATTTACAGCGCCCCCAGCAGATAAACGATGGTGAACACGCCAATCCAGACCACGTCCAGGAAGTGCCAGAACAGGCTCAGGCAGCTCAGGCGGGTCTTGTTGGTGTTGGTCAGGCCCTTTTTCTGGACCTGATACATCATGATGCCCATCCAGATCAGACCACTGGTCACGTGGACGCCGTGCAGGCCGACCAGCGAGAAGAAGGCTGACAGGAAGCCGCTCTTGCTTGGACCGTAGCCTTCGTGGATCAGGTGATGGAACTCGTAGACTTCCATGGCGATGAACGCCGCACCGCACACGAACGTCAGGGCCAGCCAGGCCAGGACCTGGCTCTTGTTGCCCTTGTACAGTGCCAGCATGGCAAAGCCGTAGGTGATCGAGCTGACCAGCAGGAACGCGGTTTCCACGGCCACGAATGGCAGCAGGAAGATGTCCTGGCCCGACGGGCCACCGGCGACGCTGTTTACCATCACGGCATAGACCGCGAAGAACGAGGCAAACAGCACGCAGTCGGTCATCAGGTACAGCCAGAAGCCGTAGACCGTCATGCCACCACTGTCGTGGTGATCGTCATGCCCGTGGTCATCGTGGTCGTGACCATGGGCTCCGGAGTGAATAGCGGTATTAGACATTGTTTAAACCTGTTCCAGCGGAGACTTGACAGGAGTGTAGGCACCGTTGGCCGCCAGGACCTTGTGATGCTCACCTTCGATACGTGCAACCTCTTCGGCCGGCACCATGTAGCCCTGGTCGTCACGCGCAGCGTGAGCAACGAAGACTGCGATGGTTGCCACCAGGCTTGCGCCCACCAGCCACCAGATGTGCCAGATGAATGCGAAACCGAAGACGGTCAGCAGCAGACCCATGTACATGCCGGTCGGCGTGTTGTTCGGCATATGGATCGCCGAATACTTGGCCGGAACCTGGTACGCAGTACCTGCGCGCTTGGCATCGGTGAAGGCATCGATGTCCTTGGCTTCAGGCAGCACGGCGAAGTTGTAGAACGGCGGTGGCGACGAAGTGGACCACTCCAGGGTGTGGCCATTCCATGGGTCGCCGGTGACGTCCGGGTTCTTGTGGCGGTCGCGGATACTGACGAACAGCTGGATCAGTTGCGAAGCGATACCACAGGCAATCAGCACGGCACCGAACAGCGCGATGTCCAGGTAGACGTTCCACTCTGGCATGTCGGTCGCGTTCAGGCGACGGGTCATGCCCAGGAAGCCCAGGGCGTACAGCGGCATGAACGCAACGAAGAAGCCGACGATCCAGAACCAGAACGCGGACTTGCCCCAGCCTTCGTGCAGCTTGAAGCCGAACGCTTTCGGGAACCAGAACGCGAAACCTGCGATGTAACCGAAGACCGCACCGCCGATGATCACGTTGTGGAAGTGGGCAATCACGAACAGGCTGTTGTGCAGAACGAAGTCAGCACCCGGAATGGCCAGCAGAACGCCGGTCATGCCGCCGATCGAGAAGGTCACCATGAAGCCCAGGGTCCACATGACCGGCGCGGTAAAGCGCAGACGGCCCTGGTACATGGTGAACAGCCAGTTGAACAACTTCACACCCGTCGGGATCGCGATGAGCATCGTCGCCAGGCCGAAGAAGGCGTTGACGTTGGCGCCGGCGCCCATGGTGAAGAAGTGGTGCAGCCAGACCACAAAGCCCAGTACGCAGATACCGCCGGACGCGAAGATCATCGACTTGTGGCCGAACAGGCGCTTGCCGGTGAACGTCGAGATGACCTCGGAGAACACACCGAACGCTGGCAGGACCAGGATGTACACCTCAGGGTGACCCCATGCCCAGAACAGGTTCACGTACATCATCGGGTTACCGCCCAACTCGTTCGTGAAGATGTGGAAGTCCAGGTAACGGTCGAGGGTCAGCAGGGCCAGACACGCGGTCAGGATCGGGAACGAAGCCACGATCAGGACGTTGGCGAAGGTGCAGGTCCAGGTGAAGATCGGCATGTCCATCAGTTTCATGCCAGGCGTACGCATCTTCAGAACGGTGACCAGGAAGTTCACACCCGTCAGTGTCGTACCCAGTCCGGATAGCTGTAGCGCCCAGATGTAGTAGTCAACCCCCACGCCAGGACTGTATTGCAGGCCCGACAGCGGTGGATAGGCGACCCAGCCCGTCTTGGCGAACTCACCGACACCCAGGGAGATGTTGATCAGCAGCATGCCGGCGACCAGCAGCCAGAAGCTCAGGGAGTTCAGGAACGGGAAGGCAACGTCACGCGCACCGATCTGCAGTGGCAGGACGATGTTCATCAGGCCGGTGAAGAAAGGCATCGCCATGAAGATGATCATGATCACACCGTGGGCGGTGAAGATCTGGTCATAGTGCTCAGGCGGCAGGAAGCCTTCGGCGCCGTTCTGCGCCATCGCCAGCTGGGTACGCATCATGATGGCGTCGGCAAAGCCGCGCAGCAGCATGACCATGGCCACGATGATGTACATCACGCCGATTTTCTTGTGGTCGACCGACGTCAGCCACTCGGTCCACAGGTAGTTCCACTTCTTGAAGTAGGTGATTGCACCGACCACGGCCAGACCGCCCAGAGCGATCATGGCAAGGGTCACCATGACTATCGGCTCGTGGAACGGTACTGATTCCAGACTTAATTTGCCTAACATTGTTTACTCCTCTGCCCCGGCAGCTGAACGTTCGCTCTTGACCGCACCATCGGTACCGGTGACCTGTTTCTGGTCACGGATGCTCTGCTTGCTTGGCCCGTGGTTCATCCCCTCATACTTGTCGATGATGATCTGGAACAGACCAGGCGTGACAGTGGAGTAGAGTTCGACAGGGTTGCGCTCGCTAGGTTTGAGCAATGCTGCGTATTCAGCCGAGTCAAGCTGTTTAGGTGAATTCTTGACTTCGTTGATCCAGGCCTCGTAATCAGCCTGGCTGGTTGCGATAGCCTTGAACTTCATGCCGGTGAAGCCCGCGCCACTGTAGTTGGCCGAGATACCGTTGAACTCGTGGTTTTCGTTGGCGATCAGGTGCAACTTGGTGTGCATGCCCGCCATCGCGTAGATCTGGCCGCCCAGACCCGGGATGAAGAACGAGTTCATCACGCTGTCGGAAGTGACCTGGAAATTGATCGGGGTATTGGCCGGGAAGACGATCTTGTTGACCGTGGCAATGCCCAGTTCCGGGTAGACGAACAGCCATTTCCAGTCCAGCGAGATGGCCTGGATGACCACCGGCTTGACGTCGGAATCCAGAGGACGGTACGGATCGAGCTTGTGCGTCGACACGTAGGTGAAATAGCCCAGGAAGATCAGCAGGATGATCGGCACGCCCCAGACAGCCACTTCGATCTTGGTGGAGTGCGACCAGTCAGGCGTGTACTTGGCAGCCTTGTTGGTGGCGCGGTATTTCCAGGCGAAGATGAAGGTCATGAAAATGACCGGGATGACCACGATCAGCATCAGCAACGTGGCGATAACGATCAGGTTGCGTTGCTCGATACCCACCTGCCCTTTCGGGTCGAGCAGCGGGAAGCCTTCACAACCACTGAGTAAAAGCATACTCAACAGGGCCAAGTAGCCAAAAAACCTGGGGTACCTATTTTTACTCATCTCACGACCTCTAAAAGCAGCTTGCGCGGTGCTGTTGGGTTTCGACCGCCAACACTTCACCCTGCCAGTGCCGGCATATTTTTTAAAATTGAACAAGGGCCTGCCAGAACGCGGTAGCGAAACGACAAATCCGGTTTTAGCTTGGAGTCTCTTATCCTGAATGGCTGAAGGCTGCCTGTGGTGCACGACAGTCTTCTTCAGCGCGGCCATTCGGTGCGCTCTGAGGCAAGCGTTGCGCGGCCTGTAGGGTACACAGCGGCGCTCCGGGCCTCAAAAACAGCTAATCGCCAAGCCGGGCCGGACGATAACTGCGGGCGATTGTAGATATGTAAGTTTTTATTGACTATGCCTTATTTTGTAACAGTTAATCTCAGGCACGGTAACAATTGCAACATATTGTTGTCTCCGAGCCTGGTAAAACGCCCCGTCAAACGGGGCATTCCTGACTAAAGTCCTTGTAAACCATAAGGCTTACGCCGGTTACGAATGATCCCCAAGGGAACCAGCACAGCCGTCAGAACGAATGCTACCAGAGCCCACTGCGCCAGGGACAGTCCCAGAACTGGCGGATAGGGTGTGGAGCAGAAGCCGCTGACCTGAAACCCCAACGGAAACATTGAAGCCAAGGGTAGACCATCCACGATCGGTTGCAGGGTGTCGATACCACAACTGACCGCCGGATTGGCCAGCACCCAGACATGCCGGCCAGCTGCCGCAATGCCGCCGATGGCACTGAGCACGACCAGCGTTTCGAGCAGCGTCAGGCTGCGTCGGCCGGGCATTGCCGCACCGATGAAGGCGAACAAGGCGATGCCCAGCAAGGCGTAGCGCTGCAGGATACACAGCGGGCAAGGCGCTTCGCCAAGCACCACCTGCATGTACAGGGCGCCGCCGATCAGCGACAGGCAGATGATTCCCAGCAGAACCAGAAAGCGTTTCTCGCGCCTCAGGTACAACATGTTGTCGCTCATTCACTTACCTTTCGAATTGGAGTGCGGTGTTGGCCGCGATGATCGGCGTCATCTGCCGACAACTCAAGGGGTTGGGCGCTCTGCGGGCGCTTTTTCCGGCTGGATGGCACCGCAGTTGGCGCCCTTTTGGGTGCGACCATCGGACGCAGATTTCTTCCTTATATATAGAAGGCTGCGGCCTTTTGTCGCACACCCCTTATAAAGGCCTTAATGCGCTGATTTGTCGCACACCCGACCCTATGAAGGATGCGGTGATTTGCCGCAGGTTTTGCACCCCGAACGGCGCGTGGTCATTTGTCGCAGGCCTGCCTTTATAAAGAAGCCTGCGATCTTTTGCCACACCGGAACGTTGATATCGGCACTGGATTTGACGTCAACAAAGCCAAACTGCCAGTATAGATCTACATTTTTGTCGACCTGCGCCACCGACCTGTGCCAAAAGCGTGAACCGGCTCGCGGGCCAAATCATGCCAACCCGCTATTCTCAGTCCATGGCCCACGGTCAGCTGCGCAGAGATGTATTTCCTGCCTGCAGCCGTTATCCCGTGGTCGACGCCACTCCATTCAGAAGGTTCTTATGTCCACCAGGAACGTGCGGGCAGACTCTCTCTCGTTGCTGCTGTTCACCTTGCGTAGCGGCAAGCTGATGGCAATCAACCTGCTCAAGGTCAGCGAGATCATCCCCTGTCCTCCCCTGACCCACCTGCCCGAGTCGCACCCTCACGTCAAAGGCATCGCCATTCTGCGCGGTGTCTCACTGTCGGTGATCGACCTGAGCCGTGCCATTGGCGGCCAACCGCTGGCCGACCCGGATGCCGGCTGCCTGATCGTTACCGATGTGAGTCGCAGCAAACAAGGCCTGCATGTGCAGGCTGTGGTGCGCATTGTCCATTGCCTGAGCACCGACATTCGCCCCCCGCCCTATGGCTCCAGCAATCGCTCCTTCATCACCGGTGTCACCCAGGTCGATGGCGTCCTCGTGCAGGTACTGGACATCGAGAAAGTGATCCATGGCATCTCGCCGGCGCAGATCATCGCCGAGCCGGACCAGTTGAGCAGCGAAGAAACCGAACTGCTGAACACGGCGCGCATCCTGGTGGTCGACGACAGCCAGGTCGCGCTGCAGCAATCGATCCTTACGCTGCGCACACTGGGCATCGAATGCCACACCGCGCGCAGTGCGCGCGAGGCCATGGATGTATTGCTGGAACTGCAAGGCACACCCGGCCAGATCAACATTCTGGTTTCGGACATCGAAATGTCCGAGATGGACGGCTACGCGCTGACCCGCACCTTGCGTGAAACCCCGGACTTCCAGGACCTGTACATCCTGTTGCACACCTCGCTCAACAGCGCCATGAACAGTGAAAAGGCCCGGGCGGCCGGGGCCGATGCGGTCCTGACCAAGTTTTCGTCACCGGAACTGACCCGCTGCCTGGTCGAGGCCGCACGCGCCGTGCAGGCCGACGCATAACGGCTGCACGGCAGGACTGACGCCGAATCAGTCAAGCCAAATCTGGTCGAATGCTGAACGTGTGGGCGGGGCCGGTCGGCGATCCGACGATAAGGCAAGGCCAAACCATCTTCTGCGCCTGTCCCATCGCCATCGCCGGCAAGCCGCCTCCCACAGTCCGGTGTCAGGCCCGATATTCTGGGCGACATCAATCTGGGGTGGGAGGCTGCTCTGCTGCGGGCGGCGATCCGACGATGAGGCCAGCAAGGACCATACACCTGCTGCGTCTGCCCCATAGTCATCGCCAGCAAGCTGCCTACCACAGTCTGGTGCCAGGCCCGAGACCTTGGGCGACATCAATCTGGGTGGGAGGCTGCTCTGCTGCGGGCGGCGATCCGACGATGAGGCCAGCAAGATCCATACACCTGCTGCGCCTGTCACACAGCCATCGCCGGCAAGCCGCCTACCACAGCCTGGTGCCAGGCCCGAAATTCAGGGTCACATCAAACCTCTGGGAGGCTGCTCTGCTGCGGGTGGCGATCCGCTTTAGCCGGAAGTCTTATCGCTACAGTTCTCGGTATTCGCCCCACCCACACCGGGTTACCATCACCCTCCATAGACCGTGCATGGAGACTGCAATGAAAACCGCCTTTGTCGTATTGCTGACCGCCGCCTGCGCCATCGGCCAGGCCCAGGCGTCCAGCGCACAAGCCTGGAAAGACCTCGACAAGGCCGTCCTGGCCGGCTGCCTGAAAGCCAGCCAGCTCAAGGACGTAAAGCCTGTCGGCAACAGTGCCCGCTTCGATGACCGCACAGGGTTCGATGCCGTGCTGTTGCAAGGACATTACCCGCAAAAGCACATGAACAACCGTCAGGGCCGTGAGCTGTGCCTCTATGAGCGCAAGACCGGCACCGCCAGCGTCACCGAATGGGACAGCATCCAGCCGCGTTGAATCGACGCTGGCACATGTCTTGCGTCGCTCTCGTTCCTGACCGGCAAGGTCAAGAAACAGGCAATCTTGCGCTGACATGGATGAGCCCCCAAGACAATGAATACCCGGTTTAACTGCGTCGGTTGCGGCGGATGCTGCACCGACCATCACGTGCCCCTGACCCTCAGCGAAGCCGTGCAGTGGGCGGCCGATGGTGGCAGCATCATCGTGTTGACCGAAGCCTTTCTCGACACGGGCTATGGCGTTCCCCCCGAGCAGCTGCAGCATGCCACTCGCCGTTCCATCCGGGTGGCCAGCGGCCAGGCCGTCGCCTGGGTGGCGATCACTTTTGCCGCCTATAACGTCGGCCCTTGCCGGAATCTTGACGCCGACAAGCTGTGCCGCATCTATGAGCGTCGGCCGCTGGTCTGTCGTATCTACCCGATGGAAATCAATCCGCACATTCCGTTGCGTCCGCAGGCCAAGGACTGCCCGCCCGAATCCTGGGACCAGGGCCCGCTGCTGATTGTCGGTAATGCCGTGGCCGATCCTGCGCTACGCGACCTGATCGAGCAGTCGCGCCAGGCTGACCGCGATGATATCGCGGCCAAAGAGTCCATCTGCCAGCAACTGGGCATTCATACCACCGCGCTCAAGGGCAATGGTTTTGTTGCCTACCTACCCGACATGACCGCCTTCGGTGCCGCCCTGAGCGCACCGCGGACTCTGCCCTCCACTGCCCAGTGGACGTTTCATGTCGCCGGTGAGCAGGTGGTCGACACCTTGCAGCAGGCCGGCGCACGCCTGACCGGCAGCGAGGCACCGCCTTACCTGTTCATCCCGCTGCAACAAGCCTGATCATTTGTAATACAGGTCGATCATGACATCGGCGTCGAAAGGGCCAGGCACGGTGCGAGTAGTCTGCCACAGCAGCTCGGCACTGAACTCGGCCGTGGCCGTCGGCGTGTCGCCGGGCAGGTCGGCCAGGTGAAAGAGCTGGTTGTAGCGCACGATTTCGTTATTGGCCGTCCGCACGATACGAATACCCAGCGAAGGGTTGGCCGTGGGCACCAGCAATTCACGTTCCAGGCTGCCGGTCACGGGCCGAAAGCGTGCGTCCAGGCTGAAGGGCGAGTCGCAGGTGCGCCGGGTGGTCAATGTGAACGGCCGACGCTCGAACACCTTGCCGACCACCACCTGGCGAATCGGCAAGCCGCCAAATTCAAGGGTTTCAGGGCTGACCTGCAACTCGGCATCACACGCGATGAAACGCAGCCCGCGCAGGTTATTGATCACATAGCTCAAGCTGCGCCCGGGCAACGGACCGGGCGCGCTGCCGCCCAGCTGGAACATGCGGTAGTCCGGCAACTCGCCCGGCATCCCCGAAGGCGGTGTAGCGCCGAATTTCTGGATAAACACCGAAAAGCCCAGGGTGAAGCGCACCCTCGGACAGGCCTCAATGTTGCTGTCGCCTTCATGGCAGACCGGTAGCACCTGTCCGGTCGGGATCCGCCCGGCAAAATGATCGACGCCTTCCAGGGTCAGGCCAGCCCGGATACCCTGGCCGATACTGAGGTTGTCCGGATTGAGGTACACGAACACTTCCTGGGCAATGGCCTGTTGCCCTTCGCGCGCGCACTCGACCTGTACCGTGTGGCGCTCGGAGCGCCAGACCACCTCGCCGTTGGGCAAGGACGCCGGAATCGCCACCGTGCTGCCCAGGTCACCGCGCAGCACCTGTTCGGCGGAACCCTGCACCGAACAGACCAGGGCAAAGCAGGTGGCAGGCCCCGACAGCCATAAAAGCAACACGGCCGAGAGCCGTTTGAGCAGGAGCATGAAGTCGAACATCAGCAGGATTCCGCAATCGATAAAGTGTCCAGCAGGCGCGCCGAAAATGGCCCCTGCCCTGTGGCGGGCGCGCAATAAGCCCGCTGGCCGCCGTAATCGGTCAGCGCCTCGAATGACAAGCGCCGGGGCCGGTCGACGGTCACCGGCCATTCAAATCGCGCCCCCGGCGCCAGCAACAGGTGATCGCTCACAACCTGCTGGTCCAGGCGCAAGGCTTGCAACGCGACATGGAACGCAGTCGGGTTGCTGACCTGCAGACGCAGGCCCTCCAAAGGCACCTGGCGCAACGACCAGCGCAATGCAGCAGCGGCCCCGGCCGGATCGCCGGGCAACCCGGCGGGGCGATAGAACACGTTGATGCGCTGGCGCACCGCGATATTCAGTTGCTGCCCGGCCTCGCTGCGCGGCGGCACCTCCAGCACGTACAAGTGCACCAGCGACTCGTGCCCGGTCGGCATGCCGACGCCGTGATAGAGCACCCGCAGCACCTGCCGCCCTTGCGCCGGCAACCGCACCAGCGCCGGGGTGACCACAAACGGCAGCTCGACACGCGGTTGCGTGCTGGCCGGATCGTCGTCGTCCCCCGGCGTGCCCAGCCAGGCCTGGAGCAGCACCTCGCGTCCGCTGCTATTGCTGACTTCAATGGCCACCTCGCTGAAGGCACCGGGAAACACCAGGCGCGTGCCGCCCAGCGACACGGCGGCCTGGGCACAGGCCATGCCGACCATCGCCAGCATCCATACGGCCAATCGGTACAAACGCTTCATTGGCACACCACCCTGAGCCGCTCATAAGCGCGCGAGGGATCGCGGGGTGGCAACTGGAACGGCGCGGCGCAGCGTTGATCGGCCCAGCGCACATACAGCATGCCGCTGTCCTGTTCACTGAGCACCAGTGCCTGGCTGGTCGGGTCGACCGTGGCCAGCACCTTGCCCTGGGCATCCTCGACCGTCGCCCCCAGTGGCAGCCTGCCGGCATCGGGGCGCACCAGCGAAAACTGCACCCGACGCCCGACCGCCGCCTTGAAGCGCAACACCGGCATCGCTCCGCGCCGAGGCACCACCTGGCCGACGGCATTGTCCAGTTCGACATCGGCACCCAGTTGCCGGGTGTCCAGGCTGATCCAGTTGCTGCGGTAGGGCTGGGCAAACGGCAGCACGGCATAGCCGTTGCCGGCGGTCTCGACCTGGCGATACGTGGCCAGGCTTGCACCGCGCACCTCGGGCACCTGGACCAGGGCGAAGGTTTCGCCCAGCGGCTGGCCGAAGTTGACCCCGCCCGCATGTGCCACCAGCGATCCGGTGCCGCCCAATTGCAGGCTGCGGTAATCGCGGCCCTGGCTGTAGCCGGCCTCGAAGCGCCCGTACGGCACCACGGTATTGAGCTTGCCGGCGCCAAAGCTGCCAGACTGGCTGTCGTGGCCGGCCTGCACCGAGTAGAAGCTGTCGCGCTGATCCAGAACCTGCCCATTGAGCCCGCTTTGCAGGTTGTAGCCACCCTGGCTGTCACGCACGGCATTGAAAAACAGCCGCGAGGCACTGGCCGTCTCGCCCAGCGGCAGGGTCAGGCTCAGGACCACGCGGTTGTCGGCACTGCTTTCACCAGAACGGCTATAGCTCTGGTTGCGCTCGATCGACAGGCTGTAGGTCAGCCGCCCCCACATCGAATTCCACGACAGGTAGGCCTGGCGGGTCTTGCCCGGCAGGTTCCAGTAGCGCTGCTCGGAGGCGGTCAGGCTCAGCGAGGCCGCCTGGTCGGCCAGGGTCTGGGTCACGTTGATTTCAACCCGGTCACGGGCGCGGCCAACGATCGACACGCCCTCGCGCTCGTCGGACGCCTCGACATGCTGACCCAGCGTGCGGTACTGCGCGGTGGAATAGCGATACCCTGCCACGGCCAGCGTGGTGTGGGTCAGGTCCAGGGTGTTGGCATAGCGCAGCCGCAGGCTTTGCCCGCCCCGGCGCTGGCCACGCAGCTCACTGCTCGAATGGGTCAGGTCGGCCGACAGCGCGCCAAGGCCGGTATTGATCCCCGCACCGAGGTTGACAGCCTGGTAGTCCTTGGCCAACTGCACACCGCCAAAGTCGGTGAGGTTTTCGCCTAACCCGTGGATCCAGGCGCCGCTGAGAAAACGGGTCGTTCGGTAAGCCCCCTCGTTGTCATCCACCTGGCCACCGCTGAGGCTGTAGCGAAAGGCACCGGCCGGCAGCATGATTGGCAACGAGGCATACGCCTGGGTAAAGCTGCGACGCCGACCGTCGGCCTCGATGACGGTGACCAGCAGGTCGCCGTTGGAGCCACTGGGGTAAATATCGGTGACCTCGAACGGGCCTGGCGAAACGTTACCGCTGTAAAGCAAAAAGCCGTTCTGGCGCACCTCCACGGTCGCGTTGGTTTCGGCGATGCCACGCACCACCGGTACATAGTTGCGCTCGCTGTCGGGCAGCATGCCGTCGTCCGACATCAGGGCCGCACCCTTGAAGCGCACGCTGTCGAAGATCTGCCCGTCGCTGAAGGTCTCGCCAAGGGTCAACTGACTCTTGAGCGTTGTGATATCACGCTGCACAAAGGTGCGGTTGCTGCGAAAGCGGTAGGGCTGGTCGTCGCCCTGCACCAGCGAAGACTCGTTGCGCAACCGCCACGCGCCCAGGTTCAAGCCGTTGCGCAACCCCAGATAGTGCTGTTCGTGACGCTGGCCGCGCTGGGTGCGCAGGCCACTGTTGAAGCTGTAGTTGATGAAGCCTGCGGTCTCGCCCTGATCCCACAGCTGCGGCGACACATAACCCCGGGCACTGCGTGCCATCAGCGCCTGGGGCACGCTGATATTCAGGCGCAAGGCGCCGGGCTGGTACTCGACACGGGCAAACTCGACCTGTGCGGCCAGGTCGAAACAGCCAGGCAAAGGTTCGGTCTGTTGTGGCAGCTTCTGCAGGTCCAGGCCCAGTTCGCGCAGCATGTCCAGGCTCAGGCAGGGTTCGACCCGGCCGGTATGCGTGTTGCGCACAAACTCGACATCGCGGCGCCCGCCCAGCGATCGATTGACATGAATGTCCACCCGATAGACGCCCGGCAGCACAGCGCTGGCGCGCAGGAATTCTTCCAGGTCCGGCGGCTGGTCGCTGCCTTGGATGAACGCGGTATTGAAACGTCCGGCCCCGGTCTCGTGATTGCCGGCCGCCTGCGCGCCCAGGGCACTGACCGACAGGCTCAACCCCAGGCCGACCCCCCACGGCAGCC
Organism: Pseudomonas sp. Leaf127; assembly: GCF_001423155.1. NCBI lineage: Bacteria > Pseudomonadati > Pseudomonadota > Gammaproteobacteria > Pseudomonadales > Pseudomonadaceae > Pseudomonas > Pseudomonas sp. Leaf127. Next base: position 20,060 of record NZ_LMOA01000024.1, read on the forward strand.
GATGCGATGCAAACGATCCTGCGGCAATAGACCCGGCCAGGCGTTTGCCCGGGCAGCGAGCGGCCCGGGCCCTGAATCCCTTGTTGTTTTTTATAAGCCATTCCATTAGCTGTTTTTACTCTACTTGGTGTCTCTGGCGCGTCGCGCACTCCTTTGCACAACGCATGACGGCCGAGCCCTCGCACATACGAGGTTCAGCGAGTGGGTGCCTGGGTACGGGCAACCGACGGCCAGGCTCTGTACGAAAAGTCGGTGAGCGAAGGTCAGGCAAGGCAAAAAGCGGCGAGCAAGCGCAGTTGACACGTGTCAATGAGCATTGCGAGTCGCTTTTTAACGCAGCATGGCCGAGCGCAGTCCCTTTACGTACAGCGCCTAGGGCGAATCGACCAGACTGGCCGACACCGCCTGCGCCCCTTTCAACGTGGCCCGGTACGTTTCCTGACCGCCAAAATCGTTGATGCTGGTAAAGCGCAGCTCCAACGGTGCACTGGTCGAGGGCGACTTGAGGGGCAGGCGCCAGCGTTGCCCGGGGGCGACCATGCGGCTGTCCTGGCTGGCCAGCTCCCTGGCACCCTGGTGCGCGCCGATGCGCAGCATCGACACGTGAAACGGCCCTGGGTTGAACACTTCAAGCTCGCCACCGGGCAGCCATTGCCATTGCAATTGCCGGGCGGCCAGGGCGGGATCGCCGCTCAGGCCGGCCGGCCTGAAAAACAGCTTGATACGCTGGCGCACGGCAATCTGCAGGGTGTTTTCCGCCGCGCTGCGGGGGATTTCCTGGACATTGAGCCACAGCACCGATTCTCGCTCGGACGGCATGCCGTGGCCGGCATGGATGATGCGCACCAGTTGCTTGCCATCACCTTGCAGGTGCGCCAGCGGTGGAGTGACCATGAACGGCAGGTCGCTGTCTTGCGGCTGCGCACTGACGCCGGTGGGGTCGTACGGTTCGAGCCAGGACTGCAGCAGAATCTCGCCGGCGCCACTGTTGTGCACGCCCAGGCTGACTTCCTTGTCCTTGCCCTGATAGATCACGCGCGTGGTATTGAGCACGATACCGGCCTGGGCGCTGAAGACAGACAGGCACCCGAGCGCGAGCAGCGCACTGCGAAAAAAAAGAACAAGCATGCTGGCATGGGCCTCGGCTGGAAACGGCAGGGCGAGCAGGCCCGCCCTGCCTGGGGTGTTACTCGTAGTCCATTACAAAAGGCATGAAGCCGTCAGCATTGCCCGGGTTGGTGGCCGTGCCGTTGAGCACATAGACCGCCGCAAAGTCGAGCTGCGCCGTGGCGCCGCCCACCCCGTCCTTGACCAGTGGCTTGTCGATGGTTTCGACGCCGGACAGATCCATGAGCCGGTTGGCTGCATTGATCAGGCCGATGCCCACACCATCGGCAGCCCCCGTAGTGCGCAACAGGCTTTGATCGTTATTGTCCAGCCCGCTGCCGTTGCGGGCGGCAAAGCGCATCTTGACGGTGTTGTATTGATCGGCACCGGCGCTGCAATTGACCAGCAACTGAATCGGCGTGGCCGTTTGCAGTTTGCCTTCGCTCGACAGACCAATATCGGAAAACGATACATTGCCCAGATCGACATTGATCTCACCTGGATTGGTACCCGGGCTGACACCCGTACCCGGCGCCACATCACACGTCATGTTGGTCAGGGTGCCATTGAAGATCAGCTTGCCGTTGTTGGCGGCATTGGCAGCACCCGTCAAACCCAGTGCGCCCAAGACGGCCAGAGTAATAGACAGCTTTTTCATGTTAACAACGTTCCTTGTGTTATTTCGTGTGTGCCCGCTAGTGGACGGCGAGCACTATAGAGCCCGGACTCTATAACCGATGTCAGGCGCTTCCATTTGCCGTGACAGAATCAGCAATATAAATTGCAGGATATTTCTGTAAGAAGAAAATGCCAGACGCTTAACCTCTTGAATTGGTGAACTTTCCTAGAAAGACCGAGTAAAAAGCTCAAGTAAACCTTACACCGAGGTCGTGGCGGACCTGCACGTAAAGTGTCGACCTTCACGCTGCAAATTCAAGTCACGGCATGAAGGCCGGGGCTGTGACAGCCTTATTGATAGGTAATGGTGACCACCCCGGCCGGGCTGGTGGACAGCGTGCGCGGAGCGTCCTTGGCGTGGGGCAGTGCCTGGAAATGCGTGGTAAACGGCACCGCTTCACCGGTGCAGGCGTTGTCTTGCGTATTCACATCCAGGAATACACCCGGTTGCACCTGGACTTGAAACATCGTGCCGGACGCGCCTTGTCGCCTCGACTGTTTCATATCACAGGTTGAATTAACCACTTGCCCGCGAAAAACCAGTACACCTTCTTGTGCCATGGCCTGCATGGGCGTGATAGCGGTAACCCACAACACGATCAATTGCCCCGCAACCCGCTTTACCGAATGGCTGGCTCGTGTTTCCCACCTTGACGTATCGCTGCTCATCGCCTTGCTCCGTTACATCGGGATCACTCTGCAAAGTTAAGTCGAGCGTAGGAATATTCGCCAGAACTTGCCTACAACTTCTGTAGGACATTTCCTAGAAGTTTGCACTGATGCCTGCCAGCACACGCTATATTGCGTGCCTGCCGTCCAACGTCCGACCGTCAACGGGCTATCGCCGGGGTGGAGCGTTTCTTGATAGCGGCTCAAGGTTGAGTGTTGGCGTTGCCAACTGGCGCAAGCTTTGCTGACAATTTTGACAGCGAGACGTCATTCTGCTGACCCGGCCAACCGGCTATAAAGACGCCCACGATTGCTGTTCTTCCTTCCATGACCCTTCGGCGTTTCCATCGCATGCGTACATCGACTCGAATCGTTCTGGCCATTCTTTGCATGGTGCTGCTGGCCGCTGGCGCCTTCTGGCAGCTCAAGCGTCCTGCGGCCAGGCCGGTGGCAGCAGCGGCGGCCATCCCGGTCAAGGTGGTCAGTCTCCAGAGCGCCGATGTGCCGCGCTTTGTCACCGGCATCGGCACCGTGCAGTCGCTGCAAAGCGTGGTCATTCGCGCGCAGGTCGACGGCATCCTCAACAAGGTGCATGTCGTCGAAGGCCAGCAGGTCAAGGCCGGAGATCTGCTCGCCACCCTCGACGACCGGGCGATCCGCGCGGCCATGGAACAGGCCCGTGCGCAACTGGCGCAAAGCCAGGCGCAACTGGACCTGGCCCGCCTGGACCTGGCGCGCTACAAGGAACTGACCCGCGACAACGGCATTTCCCGCCAGACCTACGATCAACAACAGGCGCAGGTCGTGCAACTGGGCGCTACCGTCCAGGGCAACAAGGCCACCCTTGAAGCGGCCCAGGTGCAACTGTCCTATACCCGCATCCAGTCGCCGGTGACCGGCCGGGTCGGCATTCGCAATGTCGATGAGGGCAATTTCCTGCGAGTCAACGATGCCGACGGGCTGTTCACAGTCACCCGCATCGATCCGGTGGCGGTCGAGTTCTCGTTGCCGCAACAGATGCTGCCCCTGTTACAGAAACTCACCGCGCAAACCGATCAGGCGGCCGTACAGGCATGGCTGGGTGATGACGACAATGGCACGCTGCTGGGCGAAGGCCGGCTGAGCCTGATCGACAATCAGGTGTCGCCGACCACCGGCACCATTCGTGCCAAGGCACATTTCGACAACCCGGCGCACATCCTGTGGCCAGGTCAGCTGGTGACGGTGAAAATCCAGACCGGCCTTGAGCGCAACGCACTCAAAGTCCCGCCGCAAGTGGTGCAACGCGGCATGGACCAGCATTTCGTGTTTCGCATCCGCGACAACAAGGCCGAGGTGGTGCCGGTCAAGGTGCTGTACCAGGACAGTGACATGACCCTGATCAGCGGCCCGGCGCCCGGCGATGTGCTGGTCCAGGACGGCCAGTCGCGGCTCAAGGCCGGCAGCCGGGTCGAAATCACTCCGGTGCCCGCGCAGACGCCGGACACGGTCCAGGCGACGGTGCAACCATGAATGACGCTTCCCAGCCAAAGCCCCCCATGAACAGCCCGGCGCACAAGGGCAAGGGCTCGCTCTCGGCCTGGTGCATCGATCACCCGGTGGCCACCCTGCTGCTGACCTTTGCCCTGGTGCTGCTGGGGATGATCGCCTTTACCCGCCTGCCGGTGGCGCCGCTGCCGGAGGCGGAATTCCCCACCATCCAGGTCAGCGCGCAGTTGCCCGGCGCCAGCCCCAAGACCATGGCCTCCTCGGTGGCCACGCCGCTGGAAGTGCAGTTCAGTGCCATCCCCGGCATGACCCAGATGACCTCCAGCAGCGCGCTGGGCTCGACCAACCTGACCCTGCAGTTCGCCCTGACCAAAAGCATCGACACCGCCGCACAAGAAGTGCAGGCGGCGATCAATACCGCCGCCGGCCGGCTGCCGGCCGACATGCCGAACCTGCCGACCTGGCGCAAGATTAATCCGGCCGACAGCCCGGTGCTGATCCTCAGCGTCAGCTCCGGGCTGATACCCGGCACCGAACTGAGCGACCTGACCGAAACCCTGGTGGCTCGCCAGCTCAGCCAGATCGAAGGGGTTGGCCAGGTTTTCCTGGTCGGCCAGCAGCGCCCGGCCATTCGCGTCCAGGCCGCGCCGGAAAAACTTGCAGCCCTGGGCCTTACCCTGGCTGATATCCGCCAGGCCGTGCAACAGACCAGCCTCAACCTGGCCAAGGGCGCGCTGTATGGCAAGGACAGCGTCTCGACCCTGTCGGCCAACGACCAGCTGTTCAAGCCACAGGACTACGCCAAACTGATCGTCAGCTACAAGGACGGCGCGCCGGTACACCTAAGTGATGTGGCGCGGGTCATCAATGGCGCAGAAAACGCTTACGTCCAGGCCTGGACCGGCCAGCAACAGGGCGTGAACCTGGTGGTGTTCCGCCAGCCGGGGGCCAATATCGTCGACACCGTCGACCGGGTACTCGGCCAGTTGCCGCGCCTGACCGCCATGCTGCCGGCCTCGGTGGAAGTCTCGGTGCTCAACGACCGCACGCGCACCATTCGCGCCTCGCTGCATGAGGTGGAACTGACCCTGGGCATTGCCGTGCTGCTGGTGGTCGCGGTGATGGCGCTGTTTTTGCGCCAATGGTCGGCGACCCTGATCGTCACGGCCGTACTGGGGGTGTCGCTGGTGGCCACCTTCGCGTTGATGTACCTGTTTGGCTTCAGCCTCAATAACCTGACCCTGGTGGCCATTGTCGTGGCGGTGGGCTTTGTGGTCGACGATGCCATTGTGGTGGTGGAAAACATCCACCGCCATCTTGAGGCCGGCCAGGGCATGCGCGAGGCGGCAATCAAGGGCGCCTCGGAAATCGGCTTTACCGTGGTCTCGATCAGCTTCTCGCTGGTGGCCGCCTTTATCCCGCTGCTGTTCATGGGCGGTGTGGTCGGCCGACTGTTCAAGGAATTTGCCCTGACCGCCACGGCCACCATTCTGATTTCGGTGGTGGTCTCGCTGACGCTCGCCCCCACCCTGGCTGCGATGTTCATGCGTGCGCCCAACCATGGCAGCCACGGCAAGCCCGGTTTTGGCGAGCGCTTGCTCAACGTCTATGAACGCGGCCTGCGCAAGGCGCTGGCGCATCAGCGCCTGACACTGGGCGTGTTCGGCCTGACCCTGGCCATGGCGGTGGCCGGCTACGTGCTGATTCCCAAGGGCTTCTTTCCGGTGCAGGACACCGGCATGGTGCTGGGCACCAGCGATGCGGCGGCCGATATCTCGTACCCGGACATGGTCGAGAAACACAAGGCACTGGCGAAGATCATCAATGCCGACCCGGCCGTGCAGGCGTTCTCGCACTCGGTGGGCGCCTCGGGCACCAACCAGACCCTGGCCAGCGGGCGCTTCTGGATTTCGCTCAAGCCACGCGCTGAGCGCGATGTGTCGGCCAGCGAATTCATCGACCGCCTGCGCCCGCAGGTCAGCACCCTTCCCGGCATCGCCCTGTACCTGCGTGCCGGGCAGGACATCAACCTCAGCCCCGGTCCCAGCCGCAGCCAGTACCAGTACGTGCTCAAGAGCAACGACGGCGACCTGCTCAATACCTGGACCCAGCGCCTGACCGACAAACTGCGCAGCAACCCTTCGTTTCGCGACCTGTCCAACGACCTGCAACTGGGCGGCAGCGTCACCCATATCGATATCGACCGACGCGCTGCGGCGCGCTTCGGACTGACCACTGCCGATGTCGACCAAGCGTTGTACGACGCCTTCGGCCAGCGGCAGATCAGCGAGTACCAGACCGAGACCAACCAGTACAAAGTCATCCTCGAACTCGATGCCCGTCAGCGCGGGCGCGCCGAAAGCCTGGCGTACTTCTACCTGCGCTCGCCCCTGACCAACGAGATGGTGCCGCTGTCGGCCCTGGCCCGCGTCAGCGCGCCGACCATGGGCCCGCTGTCGATCAGCCATGACGGCATGTTCCCGGCCGCCAACCTGTCGTTCAACCTGGCCTCCGGCGTGGCACTGGGCGATGCGGTGCGCATGCTCGACCAGGCCAAGGAAGAGATCGGCATGCCGGCGGCCATCATCGGCAGCTTCCAGGGCGCCGCCCAGGCCTTCCAGAGCTCGCTGGCCAACCAGCCGTGGCTGATCCTCGCCGCGCTGGTGGCGGTGTACATCATCCTTGGCGTGCTCTACGAGAGCTTCGTCCATCCGCTGACGATTATCTCGACCCTGCCCTCGGCCGGCATCGGCGCCTTGTTGCTGCTGTGGCTGATGGGCCAGGACTTCTCGATCATGGCGTTGATCGGCGTGGTGCTGTTGATCGGCATCGTCAAGAAGAACGGTATCCTGCTGGTCGACTTCGCCCTGGAGGCCCAGCGCAGCCAGGGGCTGAGCCCCGACGAAGCCATCTACGAAGCCTGCCTGACACGCTTTCGGCCGATCATGATGACCACCCTGGCAGCGCTGTTCGGCGCCTTGCCGCTGATGCTCGGCTACGGTGTCGGGGCCGAGTTGCGCCAGCCGCTGGGCATCGCCGTGGTGGGCGGCCTGCTGGTCAGCCAGGTGCTGACCCTGTTCACCACGCCGGTGATCTACCTGCAACTGGAGCACCTGTTCCACCGCCGCCAGAAGGCGCCTGCCACTCGCCAGGCAATTCCCACATGAGGCCTTTCGCATGCGCGTGCTGATTATCGAAGACGAACAGAAAACCGCCGACTACCTGCACCGCGGCCTCAGCGAACAGGGCTACAGCGTGGACCTGGCCGCCGACGGTATCGAGGGCCTGCACCTGGGGCTGGAAAACGAGTACGCGGTGATCATCCTCGATGTGATGCTGCCGGGCCTGGATGGCTTCGGCGTGCTGCGGGCCTTGCGGGCGCGCAAGCAGACCCCGGTGATCATGCTGACCGCCCGCGAGCAGGTCGACGACCGCATCCGCGGCCTGCGCGAAGGGGCCGATGACTACCTGGGCAAACCCTTCTCGTTTCTCGAACTGGTTGCCCGCCTGCAGGCCCTGACCCGGCGCAGCGCCGCCCAGGAGCCGGTGCAGATCGGCATTGCCGACCTCTGGGTCGACCTGATCAGTCGCAAGGCCAGCCGTGCCGGCATACGCCTGGAGCTGACGGCCAAGGAGTTTTCACTGCTCAGCCTGCTGGCCCGCCGTCAGGGCGATATTCTGTCCAAGACCTCGATTGCCGAGCAGGTCTGGGACATCAATTTCGACAGCGACACCAATGTCGTGGAGGTGGCCATCAAGCGCCTGCGCGCCAAGCTCGACGGCCCGCATGAACACAAGCTGCTGCACACCATCCGTGGCATGGGCTACGTGCTGGAAGACCGGCGTGCGCACTGATTCGATTGCCTGGCGCCTGGCCGGTCTGTTTGCGCTGGTGGCCTCCGGGGTGTTCCTGTTGATCGGCTGGGCGCTGTACCTGCAGGTCGACAAGCACCTGGACCTGCTGCCGGAAGCCGAAGTCGAGGCGCGCTACAGCGTGCTGGAATCGACCGTCAACCGCTTTGGCAATGCCGAGCACTGGGGCAAGATCAGGAACAAGCTGCACCTGCTCAGCGAGGAAGACAAACGCATTCGCTTCTGGGTGGTCAGTGCAGACCCCGCCTATGAATACGGCAACCCCGGCCCCGAGATACGCCGCTTTGCTCAGGGTGCGCCGGGCATGCGCGACCTGCTGTTGCCCGGCGAGCCGTTCCCGTACAAGGTGCTGATCAGTGAGTTTATCGCCAGGGATCAGCGCCCTGCCCTGCGCTTTCTGATCGGCATCGACACCGAGACATTCAGGCAGACCCAGCATGCCTTGCTGGTCGCGCTGATCAGCCTGGCGATCATCGGCATCCTGCTGGCGTCGGTGCTGGGTTACTGGGTGGCGCGTATCGGCCTGCGGCCCCTGACCCAGCTGTCGCTGGAAGCACACAAGCTGTCGCCACCGCGCCTGTCCGGGCGCTTGCAGCTCTCGCCGTTGCCGCCGGAACTGGCGCAATTCGTGACCGCCTTCAACTCGACCCTGGGCCGGGTCGAACAGGCGTATTCGCGGCTGGAGTCGTTCAATGCCGACGTCGCCCACGAACTGCGCTCGCCACTGACCAACCTGATCGGCCAGACCCAGGTGGCGCTGACCCGCGGGCGTTCGGCCGAGCACTATTTCGAAGTGCTGCAATCGAACCTTGAAGAACTGGAACGCCTGCGCTCGATCATCAACGACATGCTGTTTCTGGCCAGCGCCGACCAGGGCAGCAAGGCCACGCCCCTGACCTGCGCTTCACTGGCCGAAGAAGTCGCCACCACCCTGGATTACCTGGATTTCATTCTCGAAGACGCCCAGGTCGAGGTGCAGGTGCACGGTGATGCCCATATGCCCATCGAGAAAGCCCAGTTGCGTCGTGCCCTGATCAACCTGCTGCACAACGCCGTGCAACACACCGCGCCCGGTCAGACGATCCAGGTGGCCATCGACAGCCTTGGACAACAGGTGCGCATCGGCGTGAGCAACCCGGGCCCGCCCATCGCCGCCGAACACCTGCCGCAACTGTTCGAGCGCTTCTACCGGGTCGATGCCTCGCGCAGCAACAGCGGCGCCAACCATGGCCTGGGCCTGGCCATCGTCAAGGCCATCGCCCTGATGCACGGCGGTACGGTCTTCGTCGACAGCCGGGGCGGTTGCAATACGTTTGGCATCAACCTGCCACGCCCCTGAATGCATTCAGGACCGGTCAGGTTCGCAACGTTAGCCGCCGTGCGAAGGAAAACCTGTTATACCCTTGAGGACAAAACCAAACGCCGCAGGTCATAAAGGGTCTTTGTCATCGGCCCCAGAGTGCAGTCATGAACGCTCCCGCAGCCCAGTCTTCAACCTCATCTGGATGGACAAGCTCCGAACGCCTGCTGATCGGCGGCAGCCTGTTGTCGATGCTGGCGATCCTGTGCATTGTCGTGTACCTGCTGGCCCGTGAACGCAACGATGCCATGCAGAGCGCCGCGCGGGCGGCCACTAACACCATCAAGCTGATCGAGGCCGACATACAGCGCAACGTCGAACTGTATGACGCCTCGTTGACCGGCATGCTCAGCGCCTGGAACAGCCCGGACCTGCCATTACTGTCGCCGGCACTGCGCCAACGACTGCTGTTCGACCGTGCCAGTGCCGCGCCCTACAAAGGTGATGTGGCCTTGCTGGACGCCCAGGGCGATGTACTGGCCGACCCGCTGCCCGGCACGGCGCGCCAGGACAACTTTGCCGACCGCCGTTTTTTCATGCACCACCGCGACAGCCCCCTGCCCGGCCTGTACATCAGCGAGCCGTTCAAGGCACGCTGGGGCTTCAATGACTGGAACCTGGGTTTCAGCCGACGGCTGTCGGGCCCCAACGGCGAGTTTCGGGGGGTCGCCATCGCCGCCATGCGCCTGGCGTACTTCAGGCCCTTGTTCAGAAGCCAGTCGCTGGACCGCGACAGCAGCATCAGCCTGATCAATGCCAGCGGCATCCTGCTGGTGCGCGAACCGCAACTGAGCCCACTCGACCAGACCGGTGTCGATTTGAGCCAGTTGGCCAACTTCCAGCACATTCTCGAGTTGCCTGAAGGCAGCTTTGTCGGGCTGTCGATGAAGTTCGAGAGTGAGCGGCTCTATACCTTTTCCCGGGTCTCGGGTTTGCCGCTGATCGTGGTCATCGCCCAACCGGTGTCGGAGGTCTATGCCACCTGGCGGCGCAATGCCCTGCTGGTCGGCAGCGCCACCGGTGCTCTGTGCCTGGGCATCCTGTGGCTGACCTTTCTGCTGATTGGCGAGTTGCGCCGCCGCCAGCAAGCGGAGGGCGTCCTGGCCAACCTGGCGGCCACCGACGGGCTGACCGGCCTGCCCAACCGCCGCCAGCTCGACCGCACCCTGGCCATCGAATGGGCACGGGCCCAGCGCTCGGGCGAGCCGCTGTCGCTGCTGTTGCTGGATGTCGATCATTTCCGTCGCTTCAACGAACGTCACGGCCACCTGGGCGGTGACCAGGCCCTGCGTCAGGTGGCCGACAGCATTGCCGCCCATGTACGTCGTACCAGCGACCTGGCAGCGCGCTATGGCGGTGAGGAGTTTGCCGTGTTGCTGCCCGACACCGATCACGCCAGCGCACACGCGATGGCCGAGGCCATTCGCCAGACCGTCATGCAACTGCCCACCTTCGAGCACGAACAACAGGCCCTCACCGTCAGCATCGGTGTGACCACCGGCCGGGTCGGCAAGGGCGACACCCTCGAATCGCTGATCGAAGCGGCTGACAAGGCGTTGTACAGCGCAAAAAACCGTGGCCGCAACCGGGTCGAGTTTCTTGAGTACGCACAAACGCAGACCGCCAGCCCTGCATAAGCGGCTGGCGGTTTTCATTGCTATCTTGAAGCGCGCTTGAGAGAACGGCTCAGGCGTCTGTCAGGCGCTGCTTACAAGTCTCAGGCCAGTCTCAGGACTGAGCGCGAACCTGGTCGCGCAGTGCCTTGACCTGGTCGTGGTTGCGCTGGGTACCGTCCAGTTGTTTCTGGATCAGGCTGGTCACGTTATGCGGCAGGGCTTTTTCCTGCGCCTTGACCAGTGCTTCACGGTAGGCCTTCAGGGCGTGGTCTTCACCGCGCTCGACTTCGTTCAGGATAGCCTCGTCGCTCTTGCCGGTGACCAGGGATTTCAGGTCGACCCAGGCGCGGTGCAGGGTGCCACTGACGCTGGACGAGGTTTCCGGATCGCCGCCCAAGGCGCGCACTTCGGCTTGCAGCTCACGTACCGCAGTGGCGCAATCGGCGGCGTGGGCCTGGAAGAAGCGCTTCAGTTCAGGGTTTTTCAGGTCTTCGGCGCTGGTCTCAAAGCCTTTCTGACCATCCTTGCTGGTCTCGATCAGGTCGTTGAGCAGGTCGATCGATTCTTTGTTGATGTCAGTCATTTTCCATTTCCTTCCTAGGCAGTTGATACCAATGTTTGCAACTGAGGTATCAATTGCAGCGCCCGTGCCAGCTTTAAGGAAATAATATTTCTCTTATTAATCAATCATTTATAAAACAAATAAAAAAACCTGGCGTTGCGTTCTGCATGAAGTGTCGTTTTGCCTGCATGCAGAATGCAAGTCGGTGGCAGGGTCAGGCCAACGGACGTATCCGTCGCTTGAGCACGCTCGCCAGTCGCGCCCCGTACAGACCTGTGGCCAGGCCCGAGAGGATCAGAATCACGGCCATCACTTTTGTCGTCGACAACTGTTCGCCGAACATCAGCATCGAGCCCAGCATGCCGAAGATGGGCACCAGCAGCGACAACGGCGCCACGGTAGAGACCGGGTACTGGCGCAGCAGCGAGTTCCATACCCAGTAGGCGAACAGGGTGTTGGGGTACACCTGGAACAGGATCGACAGCACCGTCGTCCGGTCGATGTGATTGACCAGCATCACGTACCCCTGGGTGCCATTGACCAGGTAGTCGAGCAGGAACAGCGGCAGGGGCGCGAAGGCGCAGGACCAGACCAGAAAGGCCAGCACCTGGGTGGTTCCGGCCTTCTTGATGATGATATTGGTGATGCTCCAGGCAAAGGCGCCCAGCAGTACCAGCAGCAGGCCAAGGAGGGTCACCGAACCGTCAGCCACGAAAATGATGCTCAGCAAGCCGCCCAGGGCGATGACGATACCGGCCAGTTGATAACGGCTGACGCGCTCCTTGAACACCCAGCCGCCCAGCAGCAAGGTAAAGAAGGCGCTGAACTGCAGCACCAGCGAAGCAATACCCGCCGACAACCCCAGTTGAATGGCCAGGTTCACCGTCCCCCACATGCCGGTGCCGAATATCAGGCCGTAGCCGATGAGGTAGCGCCACGGCACATCGGGCCTTGGAATGAACAGGATGGCCGGCACGGCACAGAGTGTGAAGCGCAGCCCGGCCAGGATGAACGGATCGACCGTGGCCAGGCCCAGCTTGATGATGGAGAAATTCAGCCCCCACAGGGCAGTGATCAGGATGGCAAGCAGCAAGTGGTGCACTTTCATAAGGGCTTTTTCCGCACGTCAGGTCATGAAACGTTGGTCAGTGACTCATTGTTTTTATCGGCTTCGGCCAGCGTCATGCCACCAGAACACCAGGGCAGCGGCACTGATGGCCGCGCCCAGCAGGCACACCGCAAGCCAGCCCCACAACGCGTAGACCTGGGTGGCGGTGACTGCACCCAGCGCGCTGCCGGTTGAATAAAAGCACATGTACGCACCCACCAGGCGACTCTGCGCCTCGGGGCGGACGGCGAGGATCAGGCTCTGATTGGTCACATGCACGGCCTGCACGGCAAAGTCGAGCAGGATAACCCCTGCCACCAGCGCCAGCCACGAGGTTTCGGCCCAGGCCGTGGGTAGCCACGACAACAACAGCAGCACCAGAGAAAGACCGGTCACCCGCTGCCCCAGTCCTTGATCGGCCCAGCGCCCGGCACGACTGGCCGCCAGCGCGCCGGCAAGGCCCGCCAGGCCGAACAGACCGACCTGGGTGTGCGAGAACGACAGCGGCGGCGCACTCAGCGGCAGGACCATCGCGGTCCACAGGACACTGAAGGCGGCAAAGATCAGCAAGGCGAACACCCCACGCGTACGCAGCATCGGCTCGGAGATGAACAACCTGCAGGTCGATGCCACCAGCCCCCACCAGGAGTGCCTGACGGGCGCGGCGGCGGTAACTGGCAGCTTTTTGTACAGCACCGCAGCCATGACCAGCATCAGCCCTGCCGACACCCCATACACCGCCCGCCAGCCGGCCAGGTCGGCAATCACGCCACTGGTAAAGCGCGCCAGCAGGATGCCCAGCACCACGCCGCTGGTGACCGTGCCCACCGCCTGGCCACGTTGCGCAGGCTCAGCCAGGGTCGCTGCACACGCGACCACCACCTGAACCACCACGGCCAACAGGCCGACCAGCAGCATCGCCCCCAGCAGTATCGTCCAGTGCTGCGCCAACGCCACGACCGTCAGTGCCGCCGCCGACAGCAGCAACTGGCCGAGGATCAGCGTCCTGCGATCGAGCCGGTCACCCAACGGCACAATCAATAACAGGCCGGCGGCATAGCCGATCTGGGTGACAGTGACGACAACGCCGATCAGGCCGGGGCTGACGGCCAGGCTGCGGGCCATTGACGCGAGCAGCGGCTGGGCGAAATACACATTGGCCACAGCCAGTGCGCAGGTGACCGAGAACAGCCAGGTCAGTGCGCGTGAAAGTGCAGGTCCGGACTGTTCAGGTGTGACACGGGTGGGGGGCTGGAACTCATGGCGGGCCGTCATGCATTCGTCTCTGAATGAAAATGTGGTTTCATTTTAAAACCGGTTATTTGATTTCTATCGTTTCCGGTTTTAATCTGCAACCTGTTTTTTCAAGCCAAGGTGATGTGCATGGCCCGGCAAGCGACGCTGCAGACCAGCGAATGCCCTGTAGCAAGGACCCTGGAAGCGATTGGCGAGCGCTGGACACTGTTGATCATCCGCGACGCGTTCGACGACATTCGCCGCTTCGGTGATTTTCAGAAAAGCCTGGGCCTGGCCAAAAACATCCTGGCCGCACGCCTGAAAGTGCTGGTTGAATTGGGAATCTTCGAGATCTGTCCGGCCTCGGACGGCAGTGCCTACAAGGAATACGTGCTGACCGAGCGTGGCCGGGCTGTTTTCCCGATTGTGGTGGGCCTGCGCCAGTGGGGCGAACAGCACCTGTTCAAGGCCGGTGAAACCCACTCGGTGCTGCTGGACAAGGACAGTGACCAGCCGGTGACCCGCCTTGAAGTCAGGTCTGTCGACGGCAAGCGGCTGGCGCCGCAGGATTGCCATCGACGTCGTGTCACTGGATAAGCCCTACCGTTTTTCGTTTTGCCAGGAACCTGAAGCATGAACCCGGAAACACTCAAACTGCTGGTCACCCGTGAAATGCCCTTCGGCAAATACAAGGGCCGGCTGTTGGCCGACCTGCCGGGGCATTACCTGAACTGGTTTGCCCGCGAAGGCTTTCCCAAGGGCGAGCTGGGCGCGCTGCTGGCGCTGATGCAGGAGATCGACCACAACGGCCTGAGCGAACTGCTCGACCCCCTGCGCACCCGCCCCCGGCAATTCGGCCCGTAAGCCGCAGAAGAAAACAGACGTGCGAGCGACATGGAAATCACCTCCGCAGGAGCGGCCAACGGTCGCGAAAAGGGCCGCCTGATTCACAGCGGCATTCGCGACCGTTGGTCGCTCCTACAGACAGCGCGCCGCCTTGGCGTGCCGACTTGGCGCGCCGCCTTGGCGGCGGGCAATATCCCGGGAGGGGCCAACAAGGTTCAGGCGAACAACGCCACCGCCTCTGCCGTGGCTTCCTGAATCCGGCCCCAGTCACCATTCTTCACCCAGGCGTTGTCGATCATCCAGCTGCCGCCCACGCACATGACGTTGGGCTGGGCGATGTAGTTCTTCAGGTTCTGGGCATTGACCCCGCCGGTCGGGCAGAAGCGCACTTCGTTGAAAGGACCGCCCAAGGCCTTGAGCGCGGCCACGCCGCCGCTGACTTCGGCCGGGAACAGCTTGAAGCGCCGGTAACCCAGGCCATAGCCGATCATGATGTCCGAGGCACTGCTGATACCCGGCAACAGGGGCACCGTGCTTGGCACCGACGCTTGCAACAGCTCCAGCGTGCTGCCAGGGGTCACGATGAACTGCGCACCGGCCGCCTCGGCCTCGGCCAGCGAATGACGGTCCAGAATGGTCCCGGCACCGACGATCAGTTCAGGGCGTTGCTCGCGCAGCACGCGAATGGCGTCCAGGCCGAAGGCCGAACGCAGGGTCACTTCCAGCACCGTCAGGCCACCGGCGGCCAGCGCATCGGCCAGCGGCAGGACATCCTGCGCACGGGCGATGGTGATCACCGGCAGGATTTTGGCCTTGGCGCACAGTGCATCGATCCGGGCCGTCTTGCTCGCCATGCTGTCAAGCGGCTGATTGTTTTCATAATGGGTCATGGCGATGGTTTCCTCAGGCCCTACGGGCACCAATAGATCTCTAGGGACAGGTTAAGAAAGGCACGTACCGGCATTTGCGCCAGGTCAGTGCCGTCGAGCGCCACGCGCAGGGTGTGGAGCTTGGATTTGCCGGACACCGACAGGATCGGTGCACGGGCCGAGGCCAGCAGGCGACGGGTCAGGGTCAGGCGCTGGTGCGGTACGCTCGGCGCCAGCATGGGCAGGCAGCGACGCTCGCCCTGCTCGTCCAGCGCTTCGGCCAGGTTCGGGCTGCCGGGGAACAGCGAGGCGGTATGGCCGTCATCGCCCATGCCCAGCACCAGGACATCGATCGGCGGCAGTTCGGCCAGCAGGCGGTCGGCCTGCTCGGCGGCGACCTCAAGGTTGGGCGCCACGTTATACAGGCCGATGAATCTGGCCTCGGCCGCCGCGCCTTGCAGCAGGTGACGCTGCACCAAAGCGGCATTGCTGTCGGGGTGCTCGACCGGCACCCAGCGCTCATCGGCCAGGCTGATCACCACCCGCGCCCAGTCCAGCGGTTGCACGGCCAGGTGCTCGAAAAAGGCCACCGGACTGCGCCCGCCGGACACCACCAGGGTGGCCGTGCCGTTCTGGGCAATGGCGGTACGCAGGCGCTCGGCGACATTGAGCGCCAGGGCTTGCGCCAGTTGCTGGGGGGTGTCGAAGTCGTGGGCTGTCAGGCCCGCCGGCAGTTGCAATTCACATATCGCCATACCAGGATCTCCCGTCTCGCGTAATAAGGGCTATGGAACTCATCGGTCCCCAGGACCCGGCGGCGTAGGGCTTGGGCGCATCGCCCGCTTTCTTCCAGCCGGCGATCAGTTGATCGCACCACTGCCAGGCGTATTCGATTTCATCCTTGCGCACGAACAGGTTCTGGTTGCCGCGCATCACTTCCAGCAACAACCGCTCGTAGGCATCGGGCACCCGCGCGCTGCGGTAGGTGTCGGAAAAATTCAGGTTCAACGGGCCGCTGCGCAGCTGCATGCCCTTGTCCAGGCCCTGGTCCTTGGTCATCACCTGCAGAGAAATGCCCTCGTCGGGCTGCAGGCGGATGATCAGCCGGTTGCTGATCTGCAGGCGCTGCTCGGGGGCAAAGATGTAGTGCGGCGGCTCCTTGAAGTGGATCACGATCTGCGACAACTTCTGCGGCATGCGCTTGCCGGTACGCAGGTAGAACGGCGTGCCCGACCAGCGCCAGTTGCGAATGTCGGCGCGCAGCGCGACGAAGGTCTCGGTGTCACTCTCGGTGTTGGAGTTTTCTTCCTCCAGGTAACCGGGCACCGATTTGCCTTCGCTGTAGCCGGCGGCGTACTGGCCACGCACCACCTGGGTCGCCAGGCGCTCGGGCGTGAACGGCGCCAGGGCCTTGAGCACCTTGACCTTTTCGTCACGAATGCTGTCGGCCGACAGGTCGCTGGGCGGGTCCATGGCGATCAGGCACAGCAACTGCAACAGGTGATTCTGGATCATGTCGCGCAACTGGCCGGCCTGGTCGAAATAGCCCCAGCGCCCCTCGATGCCGACTTTCTCGGCCACGGTGATTTCCACGTGGGAGATGTGGTTCTGGTTCCACTGGGTTTCGAACAGGCTGTTGGCAAAGCGCAGGGCGATCAGGTTCTGCACCGTGTCCTTGCCCAGGTAGTGATCGATACGGTAGACACGGTTCTCCGGGAAGAACCGCGCCACGGCATCGTTGACCCGCTTGGACGAGGCCAGGTCATGACCGATGGGCTTCTCCAGCACGGCGCGGGTGCGGGCGCTCAGACCCACGGCATCCAGGTTTTCGCAGATGGCACCATAGACCGCCGCGGGCGTGGCGAAGTAGGCGATCAGGGTGTCGACATCGGCCACCTGCCCGGCCAGGTCGTGATAGCCCTCGACCTTGAGAAAGTCCAGGTGCAAGTAGCTCAGGCGCGCCAGAAAACGGGTGACATGCTCGCCTTCAAGTTCGGCATCGGGAATGAAGCGGCGCATGGCCTCATGGATGGCGGCCAGGTGCGAGGCCGGCTCGCCAGCCTCGCGCGCCAGGGCGATGATGCGGGTGTCTTCATGCAACAGGCCGGCACGGTCGAGCTGATAAAGAGCCGGGAACAGTTTGCGCACAGCCAGGTCGCCAAGGGCACCAAACAAGGCGAATGTGCACGGTTCAACCGTAATCAGGGGCATAATGTTGGTTCTTTTATCAAGTTAGACTACAAATACCTTTTTTAAAGGCGTTTCTCAAGGCCATATGTAGTAATAACCACAACATTTTATCGAAAACCTCATACCAGTGGTGATTCACACAGCCTCTGAGTACGATAGGCCACCTTTGCTACAGGCTAAAGGGGGCATTTGGAGTCCCCTGTACAAAACGCTGCCCGCTAGCCCCCACAAGGATCAGGAATGGACCGCACACGAAATTTGCTGGAGCAGATCCAGAACCGACTCCTGGAATTGAACAAGGCCGAGCGCAAGGTCGCCGAAGTCATCCTGCTCAACCCGCAGATGGCCACCCGACTGAGCATTGCCGCCCTGGCCCAGGCGGCCAAGGTCAGCGAACCGACGGTCAATCGTTTCTGCCGTTCGTTCAGCGTCAGCGGTTACCCTGAACTCAAGCTGCAACTGGCCCAGAGCCTGGCCAGTGGTGCGGCCTATGTCAGCCGTGCGGTCGAGCCCGATGACAATCCGGAAGCCTACACCCAGAAGATTTTCGGCAGTGCCATCGCCTCGCTCGACAGCGCCTGCCAGCAACTGGATCCGGCGCAGATCAGCCGCGCCGTGGACATGCTGATCCAGGCCCGGCAGATCCACTTTTTCGGCCTGGGCGCCTCGGCGCCGGTGGCGCTGGATGCCCAGCACAAGTTCTTCCGCTTCAACCTGGCGGTCAGCGCCCATGCCGACGTGCTGATGCAGCGCATGCTGGCCTCGGTGGCGCACACGGGCGATCTGTTCGTGATCATCTCCTACACCGGCCGCACCCGTGATCTGGTCGAAGTCGCCCGCCTGGCACGCAGCAGCGGCGCCTCGGTGCTGGGCCTGACTGCCGCCGGCTCGCCGCTGGCCCAGGCGTGCAGCGTCAGCCTGCACATCCCGCTGCCCGAAGACACCGACATCTACATGCCCATGACCTCGCGCATCATCCAGCTCACCGTGCTGGACGTGCTTGCCACCGGCATGACCCTGCGCCGTGGCGTGGACTTCCAGCCGCATTTGCGCAAGATCAAGGAAAGCCTCAACGACAGCCGCTACCCGCTGGATGACCAAGGGTAGGACCGGCTTTGGCCGGGACCCCATGATCGGTATCCCTGCGGTGTAGGAGCGCGCTCTGCCCGCGACCGAGTGCGCTAGCGCTCGCAAAATTGTGGCGTTTCATAGATCCCGGATGGGTTAGCAGTCATACATTTGTGGCGTTTCCGAAATTTTGCGAGCGCTTCGCACTCGGTCGCGGTGGTCCGGCATTCCGGCAAGCGCGCTCCTACAGATCAGGGTGTTGCCAGATCAGGGGGTTGCGGCGCGCCAAGGCGGCGCCCGTGGAGTTCAGTGCGCCAGTTGTGCCTGCAGGCTCAGGCTGGCCTGCTGGCCGGGGCGCAGGCCCTGGCCTTCGCCGGAGCCGCACACCGCTTCGACCCTGACGAAACCTGTGCTTTCAATACCACTGACGCCCAGCAGCGGGCGGCTGCCGGGGTGCCAGACAGCGGTGCCGGCGCTGCTGCCGGTGTCGATGTTCAACCGGCGCTGCCAGGCCAGGTCCTGAAGCTGCACCGCGCCTTCATGCTCGAACAATCGCTCACAGCCGCCCAGCACACGCAGTTCGCCATGCTGCCGGCACGCCTGACGCCGCAATTGATCGTAGCCTTGCGCACCGTCCAGGCCTTGCAGGGCGACTTCAGCCACATCACTGATCTGCCAGTAGGCATGCAGCGCATGGCTGAAATGACAGGGCTCGCTGTCCTGATGACGGGTACTCAGGCGCAGGTTCATGCCCTGGCCCAGCTCGGCATGCAGATCCACCTGCCAGTCCCATAGCTGCAATTGCCAGTGCATCTGCACGCAGTCTTCATCGCTCTGGCTGTCGATGAGTGTCCAGTTCAGCAGACGCGCCCAGCCATGCGCCGGCCAGCCGCCCTCCTCCGGGTGTCGTCCGTACCAGGGCCAGCACACCGGCACACCGCCACGAATTGCCCCGACTTGCGGCCATTGCGCCGCACACCACAACCACGGCTTTTGCCCACGCGGTTGAAAATGCAGCAATTGCGCACCCTGGCGGCTGAACACCGCCTGGCAATGCGGGTGCTCGATCACCAGCACCTCACGCGCCTGAAAGCGTTCCCATTCAAAGGTCGCACGCGGACGCTGCGCCGTGAAAAACCGCTGCAATGGATGCTCGTGCATCGGCACTTCCTTGATCAACATGACGCATCAGGCCATCGAATGGTTCATAGCATGACCTGAACCGGAAATATTGGCAGCCAAAAAAAACGGGCAGCCTGGCTGCCCGCAAAGCACACACGACCCGATCAGAATTTGGTCTGGATCTTCAGGCCGGCCACCAGCGCATCGTCCACCTTGTCGACACCGCCCGGATGACGGATGTATTGCAGGTTGGGACGCACGGTCAGCCAGTTGGTGACATGGAAGCCGTAGTAGATTTCAGAGTTGTACTCGGTGTCCTGCACGGGCAGGAAGGCCGGGTTGTCGTAATCGTTGATGTTATTGAGCTGGTTGACCAGCCGGCGGCGGTCCTGGGCGTCGTCGTTGACATGGATACGCGCCACACCGATGCCGATGTCATCCTTGGGTCGCGAGTCGAACGGGCCTTTGTAGACCAGGCCGATCTGCTGGAAGTTATCGATGTAGTTGGTGTCCTTGTCGTGCACGGTGGCCGCGGCAAACACGGTCAGGCCGCGCGAGGCATCGCCGTTGTGCGCGGTCAGTTGCTGGGTCGCCATGATCCAGCCACCGTGCTTGCTGCCATGCGACTTGAAGGCCCCGCCGCTGATCGGCTGCGGCTGGCCGTTGGCACCTTCGTAGACATCGTCGGCGTCCGGGCTGCTGTGGTAGTAACCCAGGCGGTACTCGCCGGGCAGCGAGTTGACCTTCGGACTCCAGACCACTTCGACCGGCACGATGGTGCCCTGGCTGCCACTGCCGCTGAGCTTGAAGCCGTTGCCGATTTCCAGGTTGGACGGGTTCTGCTCGAAGACCCCGATCTGGGCAAAGAACTCCGGCGTGATGTTGTACTTGGCGCTCAGTGCCCACTGGCTGACCGGCCAGTTGTACCAGGTACTGACGTAGTTGGCCGGCTGCGCGCCGCACAGGGTCAGGTTCTGGAAGTCGCACGGTGCCGAGGCAAACTCTTCACCCGGCCCGAAGCGGCCGAACTTGACGTCCAGGGCACCATCGAACAGCTTCTGCTTGATCCACATCTGGGTCAGGCGCCAGGTCTGGCCACGCCCCCAGACTTCCTGCGACGAGCTGAGGGTGCCGGCACGCGGGTCGCCGATGCGGTCATTGGAAATGTTACGGCCACTACGCTCGGTGATCGCCAGCTTGAACTCGGCGCCCTGCCAGCCAAAGGCCTTTTGCAGGTCGACCTTCAGGCCAAAGGCAAACTGATCGGCATAGCGTGCAGTGACATCATCGTTATAGCCGCCGTTGATATTGCTGGCCGTTTCGCTGACGTACTCCAGCGACAGGTCATAGCCCTTGTCGAGCAACTCCGTACGCAGCCCGCCCCAGTCGCCGGTCATCCATGGCGAGTCGGCGCTGAAGGCACCGGCCGCCTGGGCGCTGCCGGCCAGGGCCAGCGTGCCCAGCACCGACAGTTTGCAGGCCCAATAGAGTCGCGAGCGCGCGGCTGTGTTGATGTTCTTCATCCCTTCGATCCTCGATTTATTGTTATTGGCTTTTTTAGGTTTACAACGTTCGACAGACTTGCTCGACGTCACTGCCGGGCAGAGCAGGCACTGCCCGGCAGCGCAACAATCACTTGCGGTTCAACTGGGTCACGTTGCCGGCGCGCTCGGCAGCGGCCGGCGCGCCCAACGCGCCCAGGCGCTCGCCGGTGGCGGCGTCGAACAGCAACACCCGCGACGGATCGAACTGCAGGTCCAGGCTCTCGCCAGGCAGGGGTGCCTGATCCGGGGCCAGGCGGCAGCAGACCTTGGTCTGGTTGAGCGTGATGAACACCAGGGTGTCAGGTCCGGTGGGCTCGACCACTTGCACTTCGGCACGAATGCCGGGCTGCCCGTTGGTCTCGCTGCCGGCCAGGGCGATCTGCTCGGGCCGCACACCCAGAATCACTTCGCGGTCTTCAAGCCCCGGCTCATTGAACGCCAGGGGCAGCTCGCAACGCGCCTGGCCACTGTCGAGCAGCGCGATCAGGCGCCCGTCGCGACGTTGCAGGCGCAGGGGGATGAAGTTCATCGGCGGCGAGCCGATGAAGCTGGCCACGAACTGGTTGGCCGGGTCGTTGTAGATCTCACGCGGGGTGCCGAACTGCTGGACGATGCCGTCCTTCATCACCGCCACCTTGTCGCCCAGGGTCATGGCCTCGATCTGGTCGTGGGTGACATACACCGTGGTGGTCTTGAGGCGCTGGTGCATCAGTTTCATTTCGGTGCGCATCTCGACCCGCAGCTTGGCATCGAGGTTGGACAACGGTTCGTCGAACAGGTAGATCTTCGGCCGCCGCGCCAGGGCCCGGCCCATGGCCACGCGCTGTTGCTGGCCACCGGACAACTGACCGGGCTTGCGTTCGAGCAGGTGCTCGATCTGCAACAGGCGCGCCACGCGGCTGACTTCTTCATCGATCTCGGCCTTGGGCAGCTTGCGGATCTTCAAGCCGAACTCGATGTTCTCGCGCACGCTCATGGTCGGGTACAGCGCATAGGACTGGAACACCATGGCGATGTCACGATCCTTGGGGCTGGTGTTGCTGACGTCCTGGCCGTCGATCAGGATCGCCCCGCCACTGATGCCTTCCAGCCCGGCGATGCAGTTCATCAGGGTCGACTTGCCACACCCGGACGGGCCGACCAGGATCAGGAACTCGCCGTCCCTGATTTTCAGTTCGATGTTTTTCAGGGTGTCCGGCAGGCTGGCACCGTAGGTCTTGTTTACATTTCGAAGTTCGAGAGTCGCCATGGTTGATCCCTTGATTCAGCCCTTGACCGCGCCGGCTGTGAGCCCACGCAGGAAATACTTGCCGGCCAGGATGTAGACCAGCAGTGTCGGCAGCCCGGCGATCATCGCCGCTGCCATGTCTACGTTGTATTCCTTGGCCCCGGTGCTGGTGTTGACCAGATTGTTCAGGGCCACGGTGATGGGCTGCGAATCGCCACTGGAGAACACCACGCCGAACAGGAAATCGTTCCAGATCTGGGTGAACTGCCAGATCAGGCAGACCATGATGATCGGCGTCGACATCGGCAGCACGATGCGCCAGAAGATGGTGAAGAACCCCGCGCCATCGAGTCGCGCCGCGCTGACCAGCGCCTGGGGCACGGTCACGTAGAAGTTGCGGAAGAACAGCGTGGTAAAGGCCAGGCCATACACCACATGGATGAACACCAGGCCCGTGGTGGTGTTGGCCAGGCCCATCTTGCCCAACGTGAAGGACGCCGGCAGCAGCACGGTCTGGAACGGCAGGAAGCAGCCGAACAGCAGCAGGCCGAAAAACAGCTGCGAGCCGCGAAAGCGCCACATCGACAGCACATAACCATTGAGCGCGCCGATGGCGGTGGAAATGATCACCGCCGGAATGGTGATGCGCATCGAGTTCCAGAAGTAGCCATCGACGATGTCCCAGGCCTTGATCCAGCCGATCACCGTGACCACCGTCGGCCAGCTCAGCAGGTTGCCGCTGCCGATGTCTTCAGGGGTCTTGAGGCTGGTCAGCAGCATGACCACCAGCGGCACCAGGTAAACCAGGCAGGCCAGCAGCAGCACGGCATGGATCAACACGCGGCTGGCACTCAAGCCTGAATTGAATCCGACAGGGTTAGCCATTGCGTTTGGTCCTCAGTTCGGAATACAGGTACGGCACCAGGATCGCCAGGATGGCGCCCAGCATCAGCATGGCGCTGGCCGAGCCCATGCCCATCTGCCCGCGGCTGAAGGTAAAGGCGTACATGAACAGCGCCGGCAGGTCCGAGGCGTAGCCGGGGCCACCGGCGGTCATCGCCGACACCAGGTCGAAGCTCTTGATGGCGATGTGCGCCAGGATCATCACCGCACTGAAAAACACCGGCCGCAGGCTGGGCAGCACCACCCGCCAGTAGATCAGCGGCAGGCTGGCGCCATCCATTTGTGCGGCGCGGATGATCGACTGGTCGACGCTGCGCAGGCCGGCCAGAAACAGCGCCATCACAAACCCGGATGACTGCCACACCGCCGCGATCACCAGGCAGTAGACCACCCGGTCGGGATCGACCAGCCAGTCCATGCGAAAGCCTTCCCAGCCCCAGTCGCGCAGCATCTTGTCCAGGCCCAGGCCAGGGTTGAGCAGCCACTTCCAGGCGGTGCCGGTGACGATCATCGACAGGGCCATGGGGTACAGGTAAATGGTGCGGATCGCCCCTTCGCGGCGAATGCGCTGGTCGAGCAGCACCGCCAGGATCACGCCGATGACCAGGCTGATGACGATGAACAAGCCGCCGAACACCAGCAGGTTCTTGCTTGCCACCCACCAACGGTCGTTGTCCATGAGCCGGGCGTACTGGCTCAGCCCCGCCCACTGGTAGTTGGGCAGGAAGGTGGAGCGGGTGAACGACAGCACCAGCGTCCAGAGGATGTAGCCGTAGAAGCCCACCAGTACGATGAGCATGCTCGGCGCCAGCACCAGCCTGGGCAGCCAGCGCTGCAGGGCATCGAAGGGCGAGGCCTTGGTGAAAACTGCGACAGAACTCATTGTAAGCATCCAGTCGGGTCGAATTCGGGCCGCAGGGCGCCGTGAAACCGTTATCGGGTTTCATCGGCATGCACGGCGGGCAGTGCCGCCCGTGCGGGCGGCCAGGTCAGGGTCTTACTTGGCGGACTTGATCGCCGAGTTCAGCCGTTGCGCCGCCTTGGCCGGGTCGGCCTGCGGGTCGTTGATGTAGTTGGTCACCACATCGAAGATGGCGCCCTGCACGGCCAGCGAGGTGGCCATGTTGTGCGCCATGCTCGGTTGCAGGCCGCCATTGCCGGCATCTTTCAGGAAGTCCTTGGCCGAGGCTTGGGCGCAGGCGTCGAAACCGTACTTTTCCATGTTGGCCTGCATGTCCTTGCGCACCGGGATGGACCCCTTGTTGATGCTGAAGACCTTCTGGAAGTCCTCACCCAGCGCGACCTTGGCCAGGTCCTGCTGGGCGGCGATGTCACCCTTGCGATCGGCATTGAGCTTGAACACGGCCAGCGAGTCGACGTTGTAGGTAAAGGCGTTGGCCGTGCCCGGGAAAGGCACGCACTGGTAATCCTTGCCGGCCACCTTTTTGGCTGCGGTCCATTCACTCTTGGCCCAGTCACCCATGATCTGCATGCCGGCCTTGCCGTTGATGACATCGGCTGCGGCGATGTTCCAGTCGCGCCCGGCGCGGTTGGCATCCATGTAGGTGGCGACTTTCTTGAGTGCCTCGAAAGACTTGACCATTTCGGGACCGGTCAGGGTTTTTTCGTCCAGCTCGACGAACGCTTGCTGGTAGCCCTTGGGGCCCATGACCGAGAGCACCACGTTCTCGAACACGGTGCTGTCCTGCCATGGCTGGCCGCCATGGGCCAGGGCGATGAAGCCGGCGGCCTTGAGTTTGTCGGCGGCGGCATAGAACTCTTCGAGGGTGGTCGGTGCCTGGGCGACCCCGGCCTTTTTCAGGACCTCGGGGTTGACCCACAGCCAGTTGACCCGGTGGACATTGACCGGCACGGCCACATAGTCACCGTCGAACTTGACGATGTCGGAGACTTTCTTGTCCAGCAGTTCATCCCACTTTTCCTGCTTGGCGACGTCCTTCAGGACATCGGTGCCGAGCAGGCCGGTGGAGCCCCAATCCTGAATGTCCGGGCCCTTGATCTGCGCCACACCCGGCGGGTTGCCGGACACCGCACGGCTCTTGAGCACGGTCATGGCTGTCGCACCGCCCCCACCGGCCACGGCGCCGTCCTTCCAGGCAAAGCCATCTTTTTCGACCTGCGCCTTGAGCACATCGACTGCCGCCTTTTCGCCACCGGACGTCCACCAGTGCACGACTTCGACCGAGCCTTTGGACTCATCGGCAACCGCGGCAAGAGGGAGTAACGAAGCGAGGGAGATAATCACAGCGAGCGGTGACAGAGCATTCATCGATAAAACCTTCTTGTTGTTATGGGGTGCATTGCAGGTCTGATGCCTGCGCTTGAAAGCAGCATAACCAAGCCCGATGGTTGCTCGGTAACGAAGGGATGCTGATTGGTCACAGACTGGTGACATTCAGTAGCAATGCAATGGCATCTTCACCCGACAAACCTGGGCCCCGGTAGGAGCGCGCTTGCCGGAATGCCGGACCACCGCGACCGAGTGCGCAGCGCTCGCAAAATCTCGGAAACGCTGAAAATCTGCAGCGAATGACCGAAAAATGTGTGAACGCCACAAATTTACGACTGCTAACGCAGCCGGTCGCGGTGGTCCGGCATTCCGGCAGAGCGCGCTCCTACGCAGGGCTGATTCCCATGACGATCATGCGTTGTGTTTTGAGCGCCTACGCTGTTGTGCGTGGCAGATGCAGGGTCACGCGCAGGCCGCCGTCGCGCAGGTTCTGCATCGTCACTTCGCCGCCGTGGCTGTGGGCGATATTGCGGGCGATGCCCAGGCCCAGGCCGTAGCCCTGGCGCTCGCTGCCGGCCAGGCGCACATTGGGTTCGAACACCTCCTCCATGCGTTGCTGCGGCACGCCCGGCCCTTCATCGTCCACATGCAGGACGAACGCCAGACGACTGTCTTCGATACGCAGGTGCGCGCGATGGCCGTACTTGAGGGCATTGTCGATCAGGTTGCCGATGCAGCGCCGCAATGCCAGGGCCTTGCCCGGATACGGCGCCTCGGCCACGCCATACTGGGTCACCCGCCCGTCGCCGCCGGGCAACACGTAGGGCTCGACCAGACAGTCGAGCAGGTAATTGAGGTCTACCGGCTCGATGTTTTCGTGAATATCGGTGTCCTTGACGCATTGCAGCGCACCCTTGACCAGCAGTTCCAGCTCGTCCAGGTCGCGCTCGAAACGCCGTTGCAGGGCCGGGTCTTCGAGCAGTTCGACGCGCAGCCGCAAGCGGGTGATGGGCGTGCGCAGGTCGTGGGAAATGGCGCTGAACAGTTGCCCGCGCTCGGTCAGGTAGCGGCTGATGCGAATGCGCATGCTGTTGAAGGCGCGGCTGACTTCCTGCACTTCGCTGCTGCCGCTTTCAAGCAGCGGCTCACTGTCGCCGTCCAGCGACAGGTTACGCGCGGCACGGGCCAGGCGCTTGAGCGGCCGGCTCTGCCAGTGCACCAGCAGGCCGATGAACAGCAACAGGAACGCGCTGGTCAGGGCAATCGCCCACACCTGTTGCACCGGCAATTGCGGCTCTTCGAGGGTGGTGTAGGGTTCGGGCAGCAGCGAGGCGATGTACAGCCATTCGCCCGGCGCCAGTTCGATCTGGGTCACCAGCACCGGCGGGTCGACCGGCTCCAGGGTCAGGGCGTAGTGCGCCCAGGAACGCGGCAGCTCATCGAGCTTCAGGCCGCTGTTGAAGATGCGCAGGTCATCGGGGCGCACGAACCACACGGCGATCTGCGGCTCGTCACCCAGGTACTTGCGCAACACCTCGCCCACCGCCTCCACCACCGCCTGCTTGCGCGGCGTGAGGTCGAGCAGTTGCATCTGCAACGGATGGTCGTTGAGCGAAACCACAAAGCGGGTGCCACCCATGCTGCGCAACTGGTCCAGCACCAGGGGCCGGTAGGTGACCGGCAGCGAGCGAAAGTAACTGACACTGGCCGACATCGAATAGGCCAGGCTGCGGGCGCTGTTGACCAGCCCCTCCATCTGCGTGGCCCGCAATTGCGCCACCCAGATGACGCTGGACAGGGCCTGGCCCAGCAGGATGGCCAGTAGCGTCAGCAGTAGCATCCTGCCCAGCAGGGAACGGGGCAGCGGCACGCGCCGCTTGCCCTGGCGCTTAATACGCCGACTCCCCACGGGTGTTGACGCTGGCCGCCAGCAGGTAGCCACTGCCGCGCACGGTGCGGATCAGCCTTGGCGATTTGCCGGTGTCGCGCAGGCGCTGGCGCAGGCGACTGACCGCCATGTCGACGATGCGCTCCAGCGGCATCAGCTCGCGGCCACGGGTGGCATTGCCAATGGTGTCGCGGTCGAGAATCTGCTGTGGATGATCGAGAAACAGCTTGAGCAGGGCAAAGTCGGCGCCCGACAGGATCACTTCTTCGCCATCGAGGTGAAACAAGCGGTGGCTGACCATGTCCAGCCGCCACTCGTCGAACTGCCACACCTCGCCACTGCCCGAACGCTCCTGGCCGAACTGCGCACGGCGCAACAGGGCCTTGATCCTGGCCAGCAGTTCACGGGGGCTGAAGGGTTTTCCAAGGTAGTCGTCCGAGCCCAGCTCCAGGCCGATGACCCGGTCGGTTTCGTCGGAGCTGGCAGTGAGCATGATGATCGGCACATGCGGCTGGCGCGGATGCTGACGCACCCAGCGGCACAAGCTGAAGCCATCTTCGTCGGGCAGCATCACATCGAGAATCAACAGGTCGACCGGTGTTTCATTGAACGCCTGGCGAAACTGCGCACCGTTGCACGTGGCGCGCACCTGAAAACCGGCGCGGCTCAGGTAGGCGTCGAGCAACTCGCAGATGTCCTGATCGTCATCGACCAGCAGGATGGTCTTGTTGGCAGCACTCACGCGGGTCGTCCTTGTGCAGTGGATCTTTATTGTTATGGGACGGATGAGGCGCAACCGGCTTCAGCCCGTAAAGCGCCCTTCGCGGTTAAAATCGCTCTCATCAAACACAAAATAAATGACTGACTTTATTGGTTTTTAAATTCCCCCCTGTAGGAGCGCGCTCTGCCCGCGACCGAGTGCGTAGCGCTCGCAAAATCTGCGAAACGCCACAAATTTACGACTGCTAACGCAGCCGGTCGCGGTGGTCCGGCATTCCGGCAGAGCGCGCTCCTACGCGCCAAACGCCTGTTGCAGCGCCACGCCTGCGCCATTGAGGCCCGGGTATTCGGCCGTTACCAGCCACACCGGCAGGTCGTCGAAGTAATCGCTCATCACGCCCTTTTCCTTGAGGGCGCGTTTGAAACCGCTGTTCATGAAGAAATCGACAAAGCGCGGCACCACGCCACCGGCAATGTACACCCCGCCCAACGCGCCCAGGGTCAACACATTGTTGCCAGCCACACGGCCCAGAAACACGCAGAACTGTTCCAGCACCGCGCAGGCCACCGGGTCGCCGCCCTGTGCCGCCTGGGTGATCGCCGCCGGCGACTTGAGCACCGGCTCAAGACCGTCGAGCTCGCAACTGACCCGGTACAGCAACAGCAGCCCGGCGCCGCTGAGCACGGTTTCGGCGCTGACATGCTCATGCTCGGCCATCAGCCGTGTCCACAGCAGCGCCTCGCGGGCGGTGCCGATCGGCAGGTTGACATGTCCGCCCTCACCCGGCAGCGCCGTCCAGTGATTGGCTCCGCTGCTGATCAGGGTCCCGACCCCAAGGCCGGTGCCGGGACCGATGACCGCACGCGGCCGCTCGGGCTGGCCCAGGCCATGGCACACCGTCAGGTATTCATCGTCCTGCAGGCGGGTCATGCCCAGCGCCATGGCGCTGAAATCGTTGATCAGCAGCAGGTGCTCGATCTTGAGGTCGGTGCAGAAACGCGAGCGGCTGAACGTCCAGTGACTGTTGGTGAACTGGAATTCATCGCCGTCGACGGGGCCGGCCACAGCGAGACAGGCATGGCTGACATCGCCGCGTTGCAGGTCGAGGTTCTGCAAGTAGACCTCGATCGCCTGCTGGGGGCCGGTGTAGTCGACGGTCGGGAAGACCTCGATCGAATGCAGCTGGTTATCTTCCCAGATCGCGAAGCGCGCGTTGGTGCCGCCAATATCACCGACCAAAGCCAATTTCACTTGAGCCCCTCCAGACTTGCAGTAAAGGCGCTGGCCCCCTGCTCGGCGGAGCTGAAAGCCTGGCGCATGAAACCGAACAATTCACGACCACAGCCTGCGCTGCTGTCGATCTGCACGGTTGCCAATTCCCTGGCGGCCAATTCTGCCGGTTCCAGCCGCACTTGTAACGTGCCTTTGACGCCATCCACGCGGATCATATCGCCATCGCGCACGCGGGCCAGAGGGCCACCATCGAACGCTTCCGGGCATACATGGATGGCGGCCGGTACCTTGCCCGAGGCCCCGGACATGCGCCCGTCGGTCACCAGCGCGACCTTGAAGCCACGGTCCTGCAACACGCCCAGGAAAGGCGTCATTTTGTGCAGCTCGGGCATGCCATTGCAACGCGGGCCCTGAAAACGCATTACGGCAACGAAATCGCATTCCAGCTCGCCGGCCTTGAACGCATCGGCCAGCGCCTGCTGGTCTTCGAACACCCGCGCCGGAGCCTCGACCACCTGGTGCTCAGGGGAGACCGCCGAAACCTTCATCACGCCACGGCCCAGGTTGCCTTCCATCACCCGCAGCCCGCCCTCGGGCGAGAACGGCCGCGCCACCGGACGCAGGATGTTTTCATCCAGGCTTTGCAACGGACCTTCGCGCCAGACCAGTTGGCCGTTGTCCAGGAACGGCTCGCGGGTGTAGAGGCTCAGGCCGCGCCCGGCCACGGTGTTGACGTCGTCGTGCAACAGCCCGGCGCCGAGCAGTTCGCGGATCAGGAACGACATGCCGCCTGCGGCCTGGAAGTGGTTGATGTCGGCCTTGCCGTTGGGGTAGACGTGACTCAGGGTCGGCACCACGTCCGACAGCTCGGCCATGTCCTGCCAGGTCAGCAGGATGCCGGCGGCACGGGCAATGGCCGGCATGTGCAGGGTGTGGTTGGTCGAGCCGCCGGTGGCGTGCAGGGCCACGATGGAGTTGATGATCGAGCGCTCGTCGACGATTTCGCCCAGCGGCATGTACTGGCCGCTCTGGCGGGTCATGCGTGTCACCTGGCGGGCAGCTTCGTCGGTCAGCGCGTCACGCAACGGCGTGTAGGGGTTGACGAACGAAGCACCTGGCAGGTGCAGGCCCATGACTTCCATTACCAGTTGGTTGGTGTTGGCGGTGCCGTAGAAGGTGCAGGTGCCCGGGCCGTGGTAGGACTTCATTTCCGAGTCCAGCAGCTCCTCGCGGCTGGCCTTGCCCTCGGCGTAGCGCTGGCGCACATCGGCCTTTTCCTTGTTCGACAACCCCGAGACCATCGGCCCGCCGGGCACAAACACGGTGGGCAAATGACCGAAGCGCAGCGCGCCCATCATCAGCCCCGGCACGATCTTGTCGCAGATGCCGAGCATCAGCGCACCGTCGAACATGTTGTGCGACAGCGCCACCGCCGTCGACATGGCGATCACTTCACGGCTGGCAATGGCCAGCTCCATGCCCGGTTCGCCCTGGGTGACGCCATCGCACATGGCCGGCACGCCACCGGCGAACTGCCCCACCGAGCCGATCTCACGCAGGGCCTGCTTGATGCGCTCGGGAAACTGCTCGTAGGGCTGGTGCGCCGAGAGCATGTCGTTATATGACGAAACAATTGCGACGTTGGCGGCATTCATCAGCCGCAGCGTCTGCTTGTCTTCGGGGCCGCAGGCGGCCACGCCGTGGGCGAAGTTGGCGCACTGCAGCTTGCCGCGC
The DNA here is from genome assembly GCF_001423155.1 of Pseudomonas sp. Leaf127. NCBI lineage: Bacteria > Pseudomonadati > Pseudomonadota > Gammaproteobacteria > Pseudomonadales > Pseudomonadaceae > Pseudomonas > Pseudomonas sp. Leaf127. The sequence continues at coordinate 51,354 of NZ_LMOA01000024.1, forward strand.
ATCGGGCCGTCGCTGGCGGCATCGCGGATCAGTTGCAGGTAGCGTTCACGGGTCGGGCGACTGCGTTCGATCAGCCGCTCGGTGACCTCTAGGATGCGGGGATGCATGTGGTGAACTCCAGGCTAAGGTCTATGGTCACCCGTAAAGGCACTGAACGATCAGGGTCATCAACCTGTATTGAAACCATGTGACCTTGATCAAAACGTCAGGACTTTCAGGATTGTATTTGTAGGTTTAAGAAAATATTGCCACTAAAAAGGCTTGTTTTCTATTTTTATGAGAATAATCTTGTAATTCCAACAACAAATTTTTTACCGAGGACGGCTGTATGACGCTTCGCATCGCAATCAACGGTTTCGGCCGCATCGGCCGCAATGTCCTGCGCGCACTCTATACCCAAGGGTATAGGCAAGACCTGCAGGTCGTCGCCATCAACGACCTGGGCGACAGTGAGATGAACGCGCACCTGCTGCGCTTCGACACGGTGCACGGGCCGTTCGACGGCAGCGTCGAGTGCGACAGCGAGAGCCTGACCGTCAACGGTGACCGCATTGCCGTCAGCGCCATCCGCAACCCGGCCGACCTGCCGTGGAAGGCCCAGCAGGTCGATGTGGTGTTCGAATGCACCGGGCTGTTCACCAGCCGCGAGAAGGCCGCTGCCCACCTGGTGGCCGGCGCTGGCAAGGTGATCATCTCCGCCCCGGCCAGCGGTGCCGATGCCACGGTGGTGTATGGCGTCAACCATGACATCCTGCGCGCTTCGCACCAGATCATTTCCAACGCGTCGTGCACCACCAACTGCCTGGCGCCGGTGGCCCAGGTGCTGCATCGCGAACTGGGCATCGAAAGCGGGCTGATGACCACCATCCACGCCTACACCAACGACCAGAACCTGATCGACGTCTACCACACCGACCCGTACCGCGCCCGCTCGGCCACCCAGTCGATGATCCCGAGCAAGACCGGAGCCGCCGAAGCGGTCGGCCTGGTGCTGCCGGAACTGGCCGGCAAGCTGACCGGCATGGCCGTGCGCGTGCCGGTGATCAACGTGTCGCTGGTCGACCTCACCGTGCAGCTCAAGCGTGAAGCCACGGCCGACGAGGTCAATGCCTTGATGAAACAGGCCAGCCAGCATTCCAGGGTACTGGGCTACAACCAACTGCCGCTGGTTTCCCATGACTTCAACCACAACCCGCTGTCGTCGATCTTCGACGCCAACCACACCAAGGTCAGCGGCAAGCTGCTCAAGGTGCTGGCCTGGTACGACAACGAATGGGCGTTCTCCAACCGCATGCTGGACAACTGCCTGGCACTGCACCGCGCGGCCTGACGTCGCTCGGTAACGGCAAGCAATCCGCCTCAGGCAGCAATAAAGAGTGGTGTGAACCTCGCGGTCAGGTTCACATTACCTGGCTCTTTCTTGCAGCTTGTTGCTTGTAGCTGGCCGCTCGCCTGTTAAGCTGGCCGTGCTTTCGATCCCCTCAAGCATGGCCATGACCTACAGACCACCCGGCTCACGACTCTCTCGCCTGCTCTATGGCCTGCTCGCCTACACGAGCCTGGGCATTGGCATCGCTGCGATTTTCATTCCCGGCCTGCCGACCACCGAGTTCATTCTACTGGCGGCCTGGGCGGCCACGCGCAGCTCGCCGCGGCTCAATGCCTGGCTGGAAAACCACCGGGTGTTCGGGCCGATGCTCTACAACTGGCGCAATGGCCGGCGGGTGGCGCGCAAGGCCAAGATCAGCGCGACGGTGAGCATGCTGGTGTGCGCCATTGTCATGCTCAGCCTGTTCCACCATATCTGGTGGCTGTACCTGGCGCTGGCCGGCATGGCCCTGGGCAATCTGTGGCTGTGGTCACGCCCCGAGCCCGAAAGCGCGCCCGCCTTGACCGACGACAAGGGCTGAACCGGCGCAACGTGGCAGGGTCTATCCGCACACACCCTCATTTGCTGGAGTGCTTCCCATGTTCGAGCCCGGCCATCTGCACATCACGCATAGCGCACTGCAAAAAACCGATCACAGCTTCGATATTCACATTCGCTACCAACGCACCGAAGACCCGGCGCATGGCACCGGCATGAACTTCGACATGCAGGGCGAAATCGACGGCAAGGCTTTCAGCGACAGCTTCCAGCTGCCCCGCGACCTGGCTTTCAACTTTGCCCACGATGCCAGCCGTATCGCCATCAAGCACGGCCTGCCCAATACCGCAGGACTGCCCCTTGCCCAGCACAAGGACTACGACCGCATGTTCGAGGACATCCGCGAGCAACTGGACGCCAGGTCCGGCGAACCGATAAAGCCCGAACACCTGGTGTAGGACCGGCTTCAGCCGGGAACGCCCCCACCGCGACTGAAACGCCTGGCCGCCTTGCGAAGAACGGCCCGGCGCGCAGCTTCAGCGGCCATGAGGCATACTGGCGACCTCTTTCCAGACCTGTCTCTTCACCATGCGCATCCATGTCTGCTTCATCGACCGCGTCGGTATCACCCAAGAAGTGCTGGCGATACTCGGCAGCCGCAACCTGAACCTCGATGCCGTGGAGATGGTGCCGCCGAACGTGTATATCGATGCGCCGACCCTGAGTCCCAGGATGCTCGAAGAGCTCAAGGATGCGCTGTTCCGGGTGCGCGGCGTGGTGGCGATCACCGTGGTCGACATTCTCCCCGGCCAGCGCCGGCACCTGCAACTCGATGCCTTGCTGGCGGCCATGACCGACCCGGTGCTGGCGCTGGACAGTGCAGGCCTGGTGCTGCTGGCCAACCCGGCGCTGGTGGCCTTGATCGGCCGGGAGCCGGCCGGGGAACCGGTGGGCGAGCTTCTGGCCGACCCGGACTTGCAGACCACCTTGCTGGACAACGGCTTTCGCCTGCCGCTGCGCGAGATCACCCTTGACGGCCAGCCGCTGTTGCTCGAAGCCACCCCGATCACCGAGGCCGGTGCGCTGCTGACCCTCTATCCGCCGAGCCGGATCGGCGAGCGCCTGTCGGCGCTGCACCACGACCACGCCGAAGGCTTCGATGCCTTGCTGGGCGAATCGCCCGCCATCAATACCCTCAAGGTCCGCGCCCAGCGCATCGCTACCCTGGACGCCCCGCTGCTGATTCGTGGCGAGACCGGCACCGGCAAGGAACTGGTCGCCCGCGCCTGTCACACCAGTAGTGCCCGGCATGGTGAGCCGTTCCTGGCTCTCAACTGCGCCGCCCTGCCCGAAAGCCTGGCCGAGAGCGAACTGTTCGGCTATGCGCCCGGGGCCTTTACCGGCGCCCAGCGCGGCGGCAAGCCAGGGCTGATGGAAATGGCCGACAAGGGCACGGTGTTTCTCGACGAAATCGGCGAAATGTCGCCGTACCTGCAAGCCAAGCTGCTGCGCTTTCTCAACGATGGCAGCTTTCGCCGGGTGGGGGGTGAGCGCGAAGTGAAGGTCAATGTGCGCATCATCAGCGCCACCCACCGCGACCTGGAAAAGATGGTCGCTGAGGGCAGCTTTCGTGAAGACCTGTTCTACCGCCTCAATGTGCTCAACCTGTCGGTGCCGCCCCTGCGCGAGCGCGGCCAGGACATCATGCTGCTGGCACGGTTTTTCATGCAGCAGGCCTGCACACAGATCCAGCGCCCGCTGTGCCATCTGGCACCCGGCACCCATGCCAGCCTGTTGAGCTACCGCTGGCCGGGTAATGTACGCCAGTTGCAGAACGTGATCTTCCGCGCCGCCGCCGTCAGCGAAGGCACCCAGGTGGGGGTTGCCGACCTGGACATTGCCGGCACCGCCCTGGCGCGCCAGCCCAATGACGTGGTCGACAGCCTGGAGCAGGCGGTCGAGGACTTCGAGCGCGACCTGCTGACACGGCTGTATGCCAAGCACCCTTCGACCCGCCTGCTGGCCGCTCGCCTGCACACCTCACACACGGCCATTGCCCATCGCTTGCGCAAGTATGGCATCGGCGCAAAGCCCTGATCGCCGCGCACGCCATTTCATGTAGCGATTTCGTTCCATCGTAACGATTTCACTACAAGCCACTGTGCAAGGCGCCCTGCAAGGCTTTGCCACCCAGGTGGCGAATACCCCCCTGGATTACCGTAGCGAATTCGTTACACACGTCACTTTCACAAAAGCCGGAAAACCCTGCAACCACCTGATAAATAAAGGGAAAAATGGACTTGGCCACAAACTTGCTAAGGACTTTGCATACGGCGCGCCCTGGCGGCCCATCCCGATCCCCTGAGGAGTCTTTATGAGCGAGTTGCGATTCACCGTGGAACACGAATGGCTGAAAGCCGAAGCCGATGGCAGCTACACCGTCGGCATCACGCCTTACGCCCAGAACTCGCTCGGTGATGTGGTGTTTGTCCAGCTTCCCGAATTACAGGCCTACACTCAACACGCCGAAGTATCGGTCGTGGAATCGGTAAAAGCCGCCAGCAGCCTGTACATGCCCCTTGAAGGCGAAGTGGTCGAGGTCAACAACGCCCTGGCCGACACGCCTGAGCTGGTCAACGAGGATGCGCTGGGCGCCGGCTGGTTTTTCCGCTTCGTACCCGCCGACGCCGGTGCCATCGCCACCTTGCTCGATCAGGACGCCTATGACCGCCTGATCCAAGCCAATGACCAAGCCTGAGGAGCGCGCCATGACCGATCGTATCGAGCTTGATACCGCCAATGAATTCATCGCCCGGCACATCGGCCCGCGTGCGGCGGACGAACACGCCATGCTGCAGACCCTGGGCTTCGATTCGCTCGACACCCTGACCGCCAGCGTCATCCCTGAAAGCATCAAGGGCACCAGCGTGCTCGGCCTGTCGGCCGGACAAAGCGAAGCCGACGCCCTGGCTTCGATCAAGGCCATCGCCAGCCAGAACCAGCTGTTCAAGAGCTACATCGGCCAGGGCTACTACAACACCCACACCCCGGCGCCGATCCTGCGCAACCTGCTGGAAAACCCGGCCTGGTACACCGCCTACACGCCGTATCAACCAGAAATCTCCCAGGGCCGCCTCGAGGCGCTGCTGAATTTCCAGACCCTGATCAGCGACCTGACCGGCCTGCCGATTGCCAACGCCTCGTTGCTCGACGAGGCCACTGCCGCCGCCGAAGCCATGACCTTCTGCAAGCGCCTGAGCAAGAACAAGGGCAGCCAGCAGTTCTTCGCCTCGGCCCATTGCCACCCGCAGACCCTGGATGTGCTGCGCACCCGCGCAGAGCCGCTGGGTATCGAGGTGGTGGTGGCCGATGAAGCCGAGCTGGGCGATGTCAGCGACTACTTCGGCGCCCTGCTGCAATACCCGGCCAGCAACGGCGACGTGTTCGACTATGCCGAGCTGATCGAGCGCTTCCATGGCGCCCATGCACTGGTGGCTGTGGCCGCCGACCTGCTGGCCCTGACCCTGCTCACACCACCGGGCGAATTCGGTGCCGACGTGGCCATCGGCACCGCGCAGCGCTTTGGCGTGCCGCTGGGCTTTGGCGGCCCGCATGCCGCCTATTTCTCGACCCGCGATGCGTTCAAGCGCGACATGCCGGGCCGCCTGGTCGGCGTGTCGGTCGACCGCCATGGCAAGCAGGCCCTGCGCCTGGCCATGCAGACCCGCGAACAGCACATCCGCCGCGAGAAGGCCACCAGCAACATCTGCACCGCCCAGGTGCTGCTGGCCAACATCGCCAGCATGTACGCCGTGTACCACGGCCCTGAAGGCCTGACCCGCATCGCCCAACGCACCCATCGCCTGACCGCTATCTTCGCCGAAGGCCTGCGCCTGCTGGGCCTGAAGGCCGAGCAGGCATTCTTCTTCGACAGCCTGACCCTGGCCACCGGCAGCCGCACCGCCGAACTGCATGCCAGGGCCCGCGCCCACCAGATCAACCTGCGGGTCATCGACGACGAGCGCCTCGGGGTGTCGTTCGACGAGACCACCTCGCCCGATGCCATCAAGGCCCTGTGGGCCGTGCTGGTCAGCGACGGCCAGGACCTGCCGGACTTCGAGGCCCTGGCCACCGGCACACCCTCGCGCTTGCCGCACGGCCTGCTGCGCCAGTCGGCGATCCTGGAACACCCGGTGTTCAACCGCTATCACTCCGAAACCGAGCTGATGCGCTACCTGCGCAAGCTGGCCGACAAGGACCTGGCGCTGGACCGCAGCATGATCCCGCTGGGCTCGTGCACCATGAAGCTCAATGCCGCCAGCGAAATGATCCCGGTGACCTGGGCCGAGTTCGGCAACCTGCACCCGTTCGCCCCTGCCGGGCAAAGCGCAGGCTACCAGTTGCTGACCGAAGAACTGGAAGCGATGCTGTGCGCCGCCACCGGCTATGACGCCGTGTCGCTGCAGCCCAACGCCGGCTCCCAGGGCGAGTACGCGGGCCTGCTGGCCATTCGCGCCTACCACCAGAGCCGTGGCGACACGCACCGCGACGTGTGCCTGATCCCGTCCTCGGCGCACGGCACCAACCCGGCCACCGCGCAGATGGCCGGCATGCGTGTGGTGGTCACTGCCTGCGATGCCCGTGGCAACGTCGACATCGACGACCTGCGCGCCAAGGCCCTGCAGCACAGCGAGCAACTGGCCGCGTTGATGATCACCTACCCGTCGACCCACGGCGTGTTCGAGGAAGGCATTCGCGAAATCTGCGCCATCGTCCATGACAACGGCGGCCAGGTGTATATCGACGGCGCCAACATGAACGCCATGGTCGGCCTGTGCGCACCGGGCAAGTTCGGCGGCGACGTCTCGCACCTCAACCTGCACAAGACCTTCTGCATCCCCCACGGCGGTGGCGGTCCGGGCGTCGGCCCGATCGGCGTCAAGTCGCACCTGGCGCCCTTCCTGCCCGGCCATCGCAACATGGACCGCCAGGAAGGCGCGGTGTGCGCGGCGCCATTCGGCAGCGCCAGCATCCTGCCAATCACTTGGATGTATATCCGCATGATGGGCGGCGAAGGTCTCAAGCGCGCCTCGCAGATCGCGATCCTCAATGCCAACTACATTGCCCGGCGCCTCGAAGAGCATTACCCGGTGCTCTACAGCGGCAGCAACGGCCTGGTGGCCCACGAGTGCATCCTGGACCTGCGCCCGCTCAAGGACAGCAGCGGCATCACCGTCGATGACGTGGCCAAGCGCCTGATCGACTTTGGCTTCCACGCCCCGACCATGTCCTTCCCGGTGGCCGGCACGCTGATGATCGAGCCGACCGAGAGTGAAGCCAAGGAAGAGCTGGACCGCTTCTGCGAGGCCATGATCACCATCCGTGAAGAAATCCGCGCGGTGGAAAACGGCACGCTGGACAAGGACGACAACCCGCTCAAGAACGCCCCGCACACCGCTGCCGAACTGGCCGGCCACTGGGAACACCCGTACAGCCGCGAACAGGCGGTCTATCCGGTGGCCTCGCTGGTCGAGGGCAAGTACTGGCCGCCGGTGGGTCGTGTCGACAACGTGTATGGCGACCGCAACCTGGTATGCGCCTGCCCGTCCATCGAGAGCTATCAGCAGGCTTGATCGCTGCCTGATCCCCCTCTTGCCAGGTCCGCCCCGATGCCGGGGCCGGGCCTCTCGTACATCTCGTACGCCTTATGTCCAAGGAATCGACCATGTCTGACGAATCTTTGCAGGTTACACCGCTGCACGCCCTGCACCGCGAACTGGGGGCCAGGATGGTGCCGTTCGCCGGTTACGACATGCCTGTGCAATACCCGCTCGGGGTCATGAAGGAACACCTGCACACCCGTGCCCAGGCCGGACTGTTCGATGTCTCGCACATGGGCCAGATCCTGCTCAGCGGTCCCGATGCGGCCAGCGCCCTGGAAACCCTGGTGCCGGTGGACATCATCGACCTGCCGGTGGGCATGCAGCGCTATGCGCTGTTCACCAACGCCGAGGGCGGCATCCTTGATGACCTGATGGTGGCCAGGCTTGGCGACGAGCAGTGGTTGCTGGTGGTCAACGCCGCCTGCAAGGACCAGGACCTGGCGCACCTGTGTCAGCACCTGGCCGGGCAGTGCAAGATCGAATCGCTGTTCGCAGAGCGCGCCCTGCTCGCCCTGCAAGGTCCCCAGGCCGCTGCAGTGCTGACCCGGCTGGCGCCGAGCGTGGCCGGCATGACCTTCATGCAGTTCGCCCGTGTATCGATCCAGGGCAGCGACTGCTTCGTCAGCCGCTCCGGCTACACCGGTGAAGACGGCTTCGAAATTTCCGTGCCGGCCGCCGAGGCCGATGCCCTGGCGCGGCGCCTGCTGGCAGAGCCGGAAGTCGAGGCCATCGGCCTGGGTGCCCGTGACTCGTTGCGTCTGGAAGCAGGCCTGTGCCTGTATGGCCATGACATGAATGGTGACACTTCTCCTGTGGAAGCGAGCCTGCTCTGGGCCATTTCCAAGGCCCGTCGCGTCGACGGCGCGCGAGCCGGTGGCTTCCCGGGCGCCGAACGCATTTTCGCCCGGCAGCAGGAGGGCACTCAACGTAAACGGGTCGGCCTGTTGCCACAGGAAAGAACGCCTGTGCGTGAAGGGGCAGTGATCGTCGATGAGCACGACCACCCTGTCGGCGAAGTCACCAGCGGTGGCTTCGGACCAAGCCTGGGCGGCCCCTTGGCGATGGGTTATGTAGAGAGCCGTTTCAGTGCGCTGGACAGCGAGGTCTTTGCGCTGGTCAGGGGCAAGAAAGTCCCCCTGCGAGTCAGCAAAATGCCTTTCGTGGCACCGCGTTACTTCCGGGGCTGACGACCGACGTCAATATTCCGCCTGATGGCAAAAAAACAGCGTGGTCGGTCTTTTTTCATCAGGCGGCAATGCGGTCTCGATCGCCTGACACACTGCACTGACAAAGTGCACGGGCAGGCCGGCGCCGGGATAAACCCTTGCGCCATGAACAATCATTGGGCATTGCTCAACCCCTTTGAAATAGGGGCTCTGCGGGGCTTGTTTTTGTAACGAGAGTTGGCGTAGAGTTCTCGAACTGTGTTTGCAAAGGTCGCTGAATCGGGACCTGGGCAGTAGCTCTAAGTATCGCTACATCCCGCTCTACGTTTCTTACTTCCTGCAACCAGCCCCAGTACTTTTTCGACTTCCATTAACCCGTCGAAAGAGTCTGTCATTAAATTCAAGCGTCAAGGAAATAAGAACATGTCTCAACGTCAGAGCGGTACCGTCAAGTGGTTCAACGACGAAAAAGGTTTTGGTTTTATCACTCCTGAAAGCGGTCCGGATCTGTTCGTGCACTTCCGCGCGATTCAGGGCAACGGCTTCAAGAGCCTGAAAGAAGGCCAGAAAGTGACTTTCGTCGCTGTTCAAGGCCAGAAAGGCCTGCAGGCTGACGAAGTACAAGCCGAAGCCTGATCACTGCGTGATCGCCGAAAGCCCCTGATATTCAGTTATCAGGGGCTTTTTTGTGGGCGTCATGTCGCGCCACCGGCCTGATTCAACGAGGCTCCGCCATGCCCACACACCTGCTCCAGCCGCAAGGTGCCTTTGCCCCCGCCCCGCTGTTGCGACGCCTGGCCGCTGCCGGCTATGACCTGCTGCTGTGCCTGGCGATCCTGATCGTCACGGCTTTTATCTATAAATTGATCTGGATGGTCTTTGTCGGTCAGGCGCGCCTGCGCCAGTTGAGCGATTCAGGCGCCATGGATGGCGACCCGGTGCTGTCGACGTTGCTGTTGCTGGCGGCCTTTGCCTTTTATGGCGGGTTCTGGACCCGCAGCGGCCAGACGCTGGGCATGCAAGCCTGGGGCGTAAGGGTGCAGAACGCCGATGGCAGCGCCATCAGCCTGACTCAGGCGCTGCTGCGCTTCATGGTCGCCATCGCTTCGGCGTTGTGCTTTGGCGCGGGATTCTTCTGGAGCCTGTACGACCGACAGGGTCGCACCTGGCACGACCGGTATTCCAACAGCGTGCTGGTGCGCTTGCCTGCTCGCGGCTGAAGCGAAGCGCCGCTGATCAAACACAACGCATGATTGGCGTGCCCGTAGGAGCGACCAACGGTCGCGAAAAGACCCGCAGTGGGGCATTCGCGACCGTTGGTCGCTCCAACAGATTCCTTACCCGGCCCGGCGCAGCAGCAGCACTCCGGCCACGGCACAGATGCCGGCCGGCACCAGCACGGCGAACAGTGGCGAGAAGCCGAACACCAGGCTCGAAGGCCCCAGCAGGTCCTGGGCGATGCGGAAGATGAAGCCCACCAGAACGCCGGTGAATACGCGCTGGCCCAGGGTCACCGAACGCAGCGGGCCGAAGATGAACGAAATGGCCATCAGCACCAGCGCCACGGTCACCAACGGCTGCAGCACCTTGGTCCAGAACGCCAGCCAGTAGCGGCCGTTGTTCAGGCCCTGGTCACCCAGGTAATGGGCATAGCTCCACAGGCCGGTGATCGACAACGATTCCGGCGGCATGATCACCGTGCTCAGCAACTGCGGGCTCAGGGAGACGTCCCAGCGCTCGGTCGGTGTCTTGACGATATCGGTCTGGCCATTGCGGAAATGCGTGGTCGTGATATCGCTCAGCTCCCAGTAATCCTGCTGGTAGTTGGCCTGCCGGGCAAAGCTGGAAGTCAGCATGTGGCGCTGCTCGTCGAAACGGTAGCGGGTCACGCCGTACATCAGCCCGTTGGGCTGCACGCTGTTGATATGGATGAACTCATCACCCTGGCGGTGCCACAGGCCATGCTTGGCGCTTTGTGACTCGCCGGTGCCCTGGGCCAGCGAGCGGTCGGCCTGGCCCTTGTTCTCCGCGGCCGGCGCCACGTACTCGCCCACCAGCACACCGACCAGCATCAGCACCAGCATCGGCTTCATCACCGCCCAGACAATGCGGCCGATGGACACGCCGGCGGCGCGCATGATGGTCAGCTCGCTGCTGCTGGCCAGGCTGCCCAGGCCGATCAGGCAGCCGATCAGTGCGGCCATCGGCAGCATTTCGTAGACCCGGCGCGGGGCGGTAAGCAGCACGAAGGCGCCGGCGTCCATCAACGTGTAGCTGTCGCTGATGTCGCCCATCTCGTCGATCAGCGCAAACAGCGACGCCAGCCCGAGGATGATGCCCAGCACGGCCAGGATCGCCACGAAGACGCTCTTGCCGATGTAGCGATCAAGCATTCCCATGAGCCACCTCCCCTGCGCTGCGGCGAGCCGCCCGCTTCAGGCGCAGCGGCTCCCAGTACAGCAGCAGCAGGCCGATCGCCAGGAACAGCCCATGAACCCACCACATGCCCAGGGCCATGGGCAGCTTGCCCTTCTCCAGGGCGCCGCGCACGGCAATCAGAATCGTCAGGTAGGCCATGTACAGAAGAATCGCCGGCAAGAGTTTCAGATAACGGCCCTGGCGCGGGTTGACCCGCGACAGGGGCACGGCCATCAGGGTCACGATGAACACCAGGATCGGCAGCGACATGCGCCAGTGCAGTTCGGCCTGGTAACGCGGGGTGTCGTTGCCGAACAGCTCGGCGGTGGGGATCGCATCGCGCTCGGTGACTTCGGCGCTGATTTCAGGCTTGGGCAGCAGGGCACCGTAGGTGTCGTACTGGATGGCCCGGTAATTGGCCTCGCCCGGGTTGCCGTCGTAGCGATAGCCGTTTTCCAGCACCAAGAAGCGGCTGCCGTCGGGACGCACTTCCTGGCGGCCCTTCTCGGCGACCAGCACGGTGATGCCGCTCTCCTTGCTCTTGTCGCCGGACAGGCGCCGCTCGGAAATGAAGATGCCGCCCAGTTGGGTACGGTCTTCGGACAATTGCTGGGTGTAGGTCACGCGGGTACCGTCACGCAGCGCCTGGAAACGTCCGGGCACCAGGGTGTCGAACTCGGTCAGCGAATCCTGCTTGTTGATCAGCACCGAGAACTGCGCAGCCCCCTGCGGTGCCAGGCTGAAACTCAGCCAGGCCACCAGCAGGGCGATCAGCGCCGCCGGCGCCAGGGTAATGGCCAGCAGGCGCTGCTGGCTCATGCCGGTGGCCGCCAGCACGGTCATCTCGCTTTCCAGGTACAGCCGGCCGTACGCCAGCAGGATGCCGAGAAACAGCCCCAGCGGCAGGATCAGTTGCAGAAAGCCCGGCAGGCGAAAGCCCATGATCAGGAACAGTACGCCAGGGTCGAGCGCACCCGAGGCCGCCTGGGCCAGGTACTTGATGAAGCGCCCGCTCATGATGATGACCAGCAGCACGGCGCTGACCGCACTCAATGTGACCAGCACTTCCCGGGACAGATAACGAAAGACAATCAAACCAGACACTCCAGGTTTGCCAGGCGCACTTGGCCGGACAAGGGAAAAGACGAGCCACGGTACAGGCGAAAAAGATGCGGCATTATCCTGTGATTGACTGCTTCTGTCACTGCGCGGCCCGGATAGTTCTCACATCCATGTCCTACAGCACTCGATCGGGGTTGTCAGCCGTTGCCGCACAGGGTCAAACTGCGGGTCGACTTCAATCCAGGCCTGTGCAAATGCAGTCGCTTGCATATGCCTGGAACCCGCCCGGCCCTGCCGCGCGCTGATCCTTCATTCATGCAATTGCAAAGCTCACAGTCATTCGGGGACCCTACATGGAATTGGTTGTTAAAAGCGTCAGCCCAGAAACCTTGAAAACCGCCACCCTGATCCTGGCCGTCGGCGAAGGCCGCACGCTGGGTGCAGCGGCCAAAAGCGTCGATACCCTGAGCGGCGGCGCCCTGACAGCGGTGCTCAAGCGTGGCGACCTGGCCGGCAAGGTCGGCCAGAGCCTGCTGCTGCACAGCCTGCCCAACCTCAAGGCCGAACGCGTGCTGCTGGTGGGCGTGGGCAAGGACGAAGAGCTGTCTGATCGCCAGTTCAAGAAAGTCATCGCGGGCATCCTGTCCAGCCTCAAGGGCCTGGGTGGCAGCGATGCGGCCATCGCGCTGGACGAAGTACGGGTCAAGCAGCGTGAAACCTATGGCAAGACCCGCCTGCTGGCCGAGACCCTGCTCGACGGCGAATACGTCTTCGACCAGTTCAAGACCACCAAGGCACCGGTTTCGGCCCTGAAGAAAATCACCCTGCTGACCGCCAAGGCCAGCACCGCCGAAGTCGAAAGCGCCGTCACTCACGCCCGTGGCATCGCCACCGGCATGGCCCTGACCCGCGACCTGGGCAACCTGCCGCCGAACATCTGCCACCCCACCTACCTGGGCGAACAGGCCAAGGCGCTGGGCAAGGCGCACAAGAACCTCAAGGTCGAGGTGCACGACGAGAAGAAACTCAAGGAACTGGGCATGGGCTCGTTCCTGGCCGTGGCCCAGGGCAGCGCCCAGCCACCGCGCCTGATCGTCATGCAGTATCAGGGCGGCAAAAAGAGCGAGAAGCCTTACGTGCTGGTCGGCAAGGGCATCACCTTCGACACCGGCGGCATCAGCATCAAGCCGGCCGCCGGCATGGACGAAATGAAATTCGACATGTGCGGCGCGGCCAGTGTGTTCGGCACCCTGCGTGCGGTGCTGGAGCTGCAATTACCGATCAACCTGGTGTGCATCATCGCCGCCGCCGAGAACATGCCCAGCGGCACCGCAACCCGCCCGGGCGATATTGTCACCACCATGAACGGCCTGACGGTCGAGATCCTCAACACCGACGCCGAAGGCCGCCTGGTCCTGTGCGATGCCCTGACCTATGCCGAGCGCTTCAAGCCACAGGCGGTGATCGACATCGCCACCCTGACCGGCGCCTGCGTCGTGGCCCTGGGCGCCCATACCTCGGGCCTGCTGGGCAACAACGATGCGCTGATCAACCAGTTGCTCGACGCCGGCAAGCAAGCCGACGACCGCGCCTGGCAACTGCCGTTGTTCGACGAATACCAGGAGCAACTGGACAGCCCGTTCGCCGACCTCGGCAACATCGGCGGCCCGAAGGCCGGCACCATCACGGCGGCGTGCTTCCTGTCGCGCTTCACCAAGGCCTATGACTGGGCGCACCTGGACATCGCCGGCACCGCCTGGCTCAGCGGCGGCAAGGACAAGGGCGCCACGGGCCGTCCGGTGCCGTTGCTGACCCAGTACCTGCTCGACCGCGCCGGAGCCTGACCGCGCACTGCGCCTTGCCTGGCCGGCAAGGCGCAGCCGGTAACCGCCTATGACCCAGATCGACTTCTATATCCTGCCCAGCCCCACCCTCGAGGCGCGGCTGGACTTTGCCTGCAAGCTCACCGAGAAAGCCTGGCGCCTCGGCCACCGGGTCTACCTGCATTGCAGCGACGCCGCCCAGCGTGCCGACCTCGACGCCCGGCTGTGGCGCTTCAAGGGTGAAAGCTTCGTGCCGCACGGCGATGCCGAAACCGACGCACACGCCCCTGTGGTGTTGGGCCTGGGCGATGATCCGGGCGCGCATCAGGATCTGCTGATCAACCTCGACCTACGCATCGCCCCTTTTTTCAAGCGTTTTGCCCGCGTGGCCGAAGTGGTGACCGAAGAACCGACGATCCGCCTGGCGGCCCGCGAGAGCTTCCGGGAATACCGCAAACAAGGCTATGCTCCGCAAGATCACCGACTACAGCGTCTTTGAGCACACGATGGACACTTCAAAAAAAGCAGAATCGGCACACCTGTTGAACGACCTTGAATCGATCCGCAGGCTGCTGGAAGATGAAAACCTGCAACCGCCGCTGTTGACCGAAACGGTGCTCAGCGACACGCAGATCCCGATGCTGTCCGACAAGGTCGAACGCTCGCCACAACCGGCTCCGGCGCCCGCACCGGTTGCCCAGCTCGCACCACCGCCCGTGGCTGCTGCACCGGCACCGGCAAAACCTGCAGCGCCCAGTGTCGATGCCCTCCTGCACCTGGACACCGAACTGCGCTCGGCCGCGCAACTGATCATGCAGGATGTGATCAACGACTTTGCGCCGCATATCGAGACCGAGATCAAGCGGCGGCTTGAGGCGCGGCTTGAAAGAATCATCGCGGCTTCAGGCAACAAGCTTTAAGCCACCCCCGTCATGCTGCCTGAACATGAACTGATAGTCGCGACTCAACGATTCAGGTTGAAGCGGATCGCACGGATATCGGATTTCAAATTCTCTTGAGCCACCCTCAACTGGTAATGCTCAGAAAAGGAATCGTTGTAGGTTTTTTTTACTGCCGCAATGTCACCCAAGGTGCCAGGGGATCCTGCGTTTATCTGCATGGCATCCTGGATATAACGATCGAATTTAAGAACGTCTGCACCTTTACCCGCAACACGTTCAATGATTGATTGCATGCGAGCTTCAGCATTCCTGACCTTGAGAGCCGCTTCAGTTTTTCGATGTTGTGCAAGCCGCTCAAATGCGGCTTTATACCCATCGTGACGCCTGAGTGCATGGGGTAAAACATTGTGTGTCCAACCTTGTAAATGCCGTTTTACTTGCGCAAGCGCCCCTGAATTATTGATATCAAGGTCGGGGATTTTCGACAGCCCCATCACGCGATCATTCAGGCGCACCGACACGTACCTCAAATTGCTTACATCGGACATGGAAAGCGACTTGAATATGTTTGAAAGCACCACGTCTGGCAGGTCATACAGCGCCAGGGACACATGTCCTTCTGGATCACGCCGGTTAACCGGATTCCCCAGGCAATACGCATACGCATTCAGCCCACCCCGCCCAAACGGACTCAGACTGTCCGGCTGGTTAAAACGCATCAACACCGGATTGAACGCACGATAACCATTGCCCAGCCAGTAATGCCCGGTCAACGGATCAGGACGCTCTCCGTTAAAACCCAGAAACGTATTTGCCGGCGGCCGATGCCCATAAGGGCTGTAGCCGAACGGCTGTGAACCGTGCCCATCCAGCGCCTGCAACACACTGTCTTGCACGTCAGTGCCAAGTAAAACCACCTGACCCACCGAACCATCAACATGCTGCTCGGCCAGTAACCGGTCCTGAACACGGACTACGCGCCGGTGCAGCGCGCCTTGTATCTCGACGCTCAAGCGGCTTCTTTGATAGAACGGCCATACCGGCGCCTGTGCCTCTATTGCGGTACTGGCCAGACGGTCCAGCGCGTCATAGCGATACTGACAGTAAGCAGTCATGGTAGAAGCAAGAGTGCTCATGGTGCAGCCTCGGTAAACATGCTCATGCACCGCATGATCCCCCCTCGCCTGTCGGCCGCCAACTAACAGATCTGCGAGGTCCGCCGAACCTGTCGCGTGGCACTTATGGCTTGTCGCAGGTCGGCAGGGCTATACTTGCCGGTTTCCGAATCAATGTCACAGGGTTCCCGCCGCGCATGGACAAGACTTACCAGCCGCACGCCATCGAAACTTCCTGGTACCAGACCTGGGAGTCCGAGAACTACTTCGCTCCGCAAGGCGCAGGTGACTCGTACACCATCATGATTCCGCCACCAAACGTGACCGGCAGCCTGCACATGGGCCACGGCTTCAACAACGCGATCATGGACGCCCTGATCCGTTTCCGGCGCATGCAAGGTCGCAATACCCTGTGGCAACCGGGCACCGACCACGCCGGCATCGCCACCCAGATGCTGGTCGAGCGTCGCATCGAGGCCCAGGGCCTGAGCCGCCATGACCTGGGCCGCGAGCAGTTCCTGGACAAGGTCTGGGAATGGAAGGCCGAGTCCGGTGGCAATATCAGTCGCCAGATTCGCCGCCTGGGCTCCTCGGTGGACTGGAGCCGCGAGCGCTTCACGATGGACGACGGCATGTCGGCCGCCGTGCAGGAAGCCTTCGTGCGCCTGCACGAAGACGGCCTGATCTATCGCGGCAAGCGCCTGGTCAACTGGGACACCAAGCTGCACACGGCCATTTCTGACCTGGAAGTCGAGAACCACGACGAGAAAGGCCACCTGTGGAACCTGCGCTACCCGCTGGCTGACGGCGCCACCACCGCCGAAGGCAATGGCTACCTGGTCGTGGCCACCACCCGCCCGGAAACCATGCTCGGTGATGCGGCCGTGGCCGTGAACCCTGAAGATGAACGCTACAAGGCCCTGATCGGCAAATTCGTCGAGCTGCCGCTGGTGGGTCGCCGCATTCCGATCATCGCCGATGACTACTGCGACCCCGAGTTCGGCACCGGCTGCGTGAAGATCACCCCGGCCCACGACTTCAACGACTATGAAGTCGGCAAGCGCCACAACCTGCCACTGCTCAATATCTTCGACAAGAACGCTGCCGTGCTGCCGGCCGCCCAGGTGTTCAACCTCGACGGCACGCTCAATACAGACGTCGACGGTCAATGGCCGGCCGAGTACGCCGGCCTGGACCGTTTCGAGGCACGCAAGCGCATCGTCGCCGCGTTCGACGCCGCCGGCCTGCTGGTCAGCGTGGACGACCACGCCCTGAAAGTGCCGAAGGGCGACCGCTCCGGCACCATCATCGAGCCGTGGCTGACCGACCAGTGGTACGTGTCGACCAAGCCGCTGGCCGAGCCTGCCATTGCCGCGGTCGAAGACGGCCGTATCGCCTTCGTGCCCAAGCAATACGAAAACATGTACTTCTCGTGGATGCGCGACATCCAGGACTGGTGCATCAGCCGTCAGCTGTGGTGGGGCCACCGCATCCCGGCCTGGTACGACGCCTCGGGCAAGGTCTATGTCGGTCGCGACGAAGCCGAAGTGCGCGCCAAGCACAACCTGGGCAGCGACGTGGCGTTGCAACAGGACAATGACGTACTGGACACCTGGTTCAGCTCGGGCCTGTGGACCTTCTCCACCCTGGGCTGGCCGGAAAAGACCGAAGCGCTCAAGACCTTCCACTCCACCGACGTGCTGGTCACCGGCTTCGACATCATTTTCTTCTGGGTCGCCCGGATGATCATGCTCACCATGCACCTGGTGAAAAATGAAGACGGCACCCCGCAAGTGCCGTTCAAGACCGTGTACGTGCACGGCCTGGTCCGCGACGGCCAGGGCCAGAAAATGTCCAAGTCCAAGGGCAATGTCCTGGACCCGCTGGACATCGTCGACGGCATCGACCTGGAAACCCTGGTGCAGAAACGCACCACCGGCCTGCTGCAACCGCAACTGGCCAAGAAGATCGAGAAACAGACCCGCCAGGAGTTCGCCGAAGGCATCGCCAGCTACGGCACCGACGCCCTGCGCTTTACGTTCTGCTCGCTGGCCTCCACCGGCCGCGACATCAAGTTCGACATGGGCCGCGTCGAAGGCTATCGCAATTTCTGCAACAAAATCTGGAACGCCGCCCGCTACGTGCTGGACAAGGGCGAGGACTGCGGCCAGAACGGCGAAGCCTATGAGCTGTCGCTGCCGGATCGCTGGATCATCTCGCAGCTGCAACGCACCGAAGCCGAAGTGACCCGCCAACTGGACCAGTTCCGCTTCGACCTGGCCGCCCAGGCCCTGTACGAGTTCATCTGGAACCAGTACTGCGACTGGTACCTGGAGCTGTCCAAGCCGGTGCTGTGGGACGAGAACGCTCCGGTCGAGCGCCAGCGCGGCACCCGTCGCACCCTGGTGCGCGTGCTGGAAGTCGCCCTGCGCCTGGCTCACCCGTTCATGCCGTTCATCACCGAGGAAATCTGGCAGCGCCTGGCGCCGCTGGCCGGTGCCGAAGGCAAGACCATCATGCTGCAACCGTGGCCGGTGGCCAACGAAGCCCGTATCGATGAAGCCGCCGAAGGCGATATCGAATGGCTCAAGGGCCTGATGCTGGCGGTACGCAACATTCGTGGCGAAATGAACATCGGCCCAGGCAAGCCGCTGCAACTGTTCCTCAACAACGCCAGTGCCGAAGACGTGCGCCGCCTGGGCGACAACGAGCACCTGCTCAAGAAGCTGGCCAAACTCGAATCGATCACCGTCCTGGCGCCGGGTGCCGAGGCGCCGCTGTCGGCCACCGGCCTGGTGGGCGAGATGCAAGTGCTGGTGCCGATGGCCGGCCTGATCGACAAGGGCGCGGAACTGGCACGCCTGGACAAGGAAATCCAGCGCCTGCAAGGCGAAGTGCAGCGCGTGGGCGGCAAGCTGTCCAACGCCGCCTTCGTCGACAAGGCGCCGCCTGAGGTGATCGCCAAGGAACGCGCCAAGCTGACTGAAGCCGAACAGGCGCTGGGCAAGCTGGCCGAGCAACACGCCCGCATCAGCAGCCTCTGAAGCGGCGTTACGATCAGCCAGCCCGTTCGCGGGCTGGCTTTTTTATGCACGTACCAATTGCCATCGGATACGGCCATGACCGACACGCCCAAGCCTGCACGCAAGAAACCCCAACGCCCGGCCAAGCCGGCCGCGCCTAAAGAAAAAGCCACCCTGCACCCGCGCAACCGCCACCAGGGTCGCTATGACTTCCCGGCGCTGATCAAAAGCAGCCCGGAGCTGGCCGAATTCGTCATCCTCAACCCCTATGGCAAGCAGAGCATCGACTTTGCCAACCCACAAGCGGTACGGGTGTTCAACCGGGCGCTGCTCAAGGCGCACTACCGCATCAAACACTGGGACATCCCGGCCGACTACCTGTGTCCACCGATTCCGGGACGCGCCGACTACCTGCACTTTCTCGCCGATCTGCTGGCCGAGCATAACCAGCAGGTGATTCCACGCGGTGCCGCGGTCAAGGTGCTGGACGTCGGCACTGGCGCCAACTGCATCTACCCGCTGCTGGGGCATGCCGACTACGGCTGGCACTTCTTGGGTTCGGAGATCGACGCCAAGGCCCTGGCGGCCGCCACCACCATCGTCAAGGCCAACGGTCTGGACAAGGCCATCAGCCTGCGCCAGCAAGGCAACCGCCAGCACATCCTGCACGGCCTGCTCGACAGTACCGAACGCTTTGACCTGAGCCTGTGCAACCCACCCTTCCATGCCTCGCTGGACGAAGCCACGCGCGGCAGCCAGCGCAAATGGCGGGCCCTGGGCAAGGCCGACCCCAAGCGCAAACTGCCGGTGCTCAATTTCGGCGGCCAGGCGCAGGAACTGTGGTGCGAGGGTGGAGAGATCGGCTTTGTCACCCGCCTGATCGACGAAAGCGCGCAACTGCCTGAGCAAGTGCTGTGGTTCAGCACCTTGGTGTCCAAGGCTGCGAACCTGCCCGAGATCCAGCAACGCCTGAAAAAGAGCGGCGCCTTCGAGGTGCGAGTGGTAGAGATGGGCCAGGGGCAGAAGCAGAGCCGCTTTGTCGCCTGGACCTTTCATGATGCCGCCGAGCAGGCTGCGTGGCGCGCCGGGCGCTGGATCCAGGCCTGAGGGCCGGACAGCAGGCATAAAAAAACCGTGTCGGGTGAACCCGTACACGGCTTTTTCAAGCAAGCGTGAGCTTACTTGTTGATCGAGTCGGTCAGCACTTTGGCTGGAACGAACTTGACCACTTTCTTGGCAGCGATTTCGATGGCAGCGCCAGTCGAAGGGTTGCGGCCGGTACGCGCTGGACGCTCGGTGACTTTCAGCTTGCCAATACCTGGCAGGGTGATTTCAGCGCCGTTTTCCAGTTGATCAGCAACGATCTGGCCCAATTGCTCCAGGGCGCTACGCGCGGTGGATTTCGGCGCGTCGATAGCTTCTGCGATATCGGCGATCAACTGGTCTTTGGTAAGAGCCATGTAGTGTTCCTTCCCTATAAAATTCATATGGATTGCAGAGTGCAACGTCGGCCATTGGCAGCCACGATCAATCGCGAAGTTGTAGATACTGAAACCATGATTTGGTTCGCCAGCACGCGCACAAACTGCATGCCTGACGCGCTGGAGTGCGCAGGACCGCGCAAAACTAGCACAGAGCCGGGCAAATATCCGCCTCTGCCTATCCTTTTGGTCAGGTTTTGCGGACTTTGGCGCAAAAAAAGCGATTGAAAATCGCTGGTTGGACGAAAAACAGCCGCATCGGCCATTCGCGCCGACCCTGCGGTACACTGGCGGCCTTGCCACGAGCCGCACCGCTCTTCACTTTCACGAGCCGAGAAATCCATGCCGATCCGTCATTGCATCGTCCACCTGATCGACAAGAAACCCGACGGCACGCCTGCAGTGCTGCATGCGCGCGACAGCGAACTGGCCGAATCCGCTGCCATCGAAAACCTGCTGGCCGACCTCAACGAAAGCTACAACGCCAAACAGGGCAAAGCCTGGGGGCTGTTTCATCCCGAGTCCGGGGCCTACCCGTTCAGCGGCTGGCTGAAAGAGTACCTGGAGACCAGCAAGGACTTCACCGCCTTTACCCGCACCGCGGTCGAGCACCTGCAAAAGCTGATGGAAGAATCCAACCTGTCAGTCGGCGGCCACGTGCTGTTCGCCCACTACCAACAAGGCATGACCGAGTACCTGGCCATTGCCTTGCTGCACCACAGCGAAGGCGTGGCGGTGACCGACTCGCTCGATGTCACCCCGTCGCGGCATCTGGACCTGGGCCAGTTGCACCTGGCGGCGCGCATCAATATCTCCGAGTGGCAGAACAACAAGCAGTCTAAACAGTACATCTCGTTCATCAAGGGCAAGAACGGCAAGAAGGTCTCGGAGTACTTCCGTGACTTCATCGGCTGCCAGGAAGGCGTCGACGGCCCCGGCGAAACCCGCACGCTGCTCAAGGCCTTCAGCGACTTCGTCGAAAGCGAAGACCTGCCCGAAGAAGCCACCCGCGAAAAGACCAAGGCCCTGGTGAGCTATGCCACCAGCCAGAGCAAGCTGGGCGAGCCCATCGCCCTGGACGAGCTGTCCGAACTGATCGACGAGGAACGCCCCAAGGCGTTCTACGACCATATCCGCAACAAGGACTACGGCCTGTCGCCGGAGATCCCGGCCGACAAACGCACCCTGAGCCAGTTCCGCCGCTTCACCGGCCGTGCCGAGGGCCTGTCGATCAGCTTTGAAGCCCATCTGTTGGGTGACAAGGTCGAGTACGACGAGGAAGCCGGCACCCTGATCATCAAGGGCCTGCCCACCCAGCTCACCGACCAGTTGAAACGACGCTGAACCGATGCTGCAACGGACCCTCAAGAAGGTCGCGCTGATTCTGCTGGTGGTGGTCATCTACCAGAACCGGGGGCAGATCGAGCACTTCATCAACCCGCCCACGGCCCAGCAGGCGCAGCGCTACAGCCAGGCGCGGGTGGTGATGTACTCGACCAGTTGGTGCGGCTACTGCAAGCAGGCACGGCGCCTGCTCGACAGCAAAGGGATTGCCTTCAAAGAATACGACATCGAAACCAGCGCCGAAGGCCGCCAGGCCTATGAAGCACTGGGCGGGCGTGGCATCCCGCTGCTCGATGTCAACGGCACCCTGCTGCGCGACTTTTCCGACCAGCAAATCGAAGCGGCATTGCAGTGACCTGGCGCGCAGCCAACACTTGCCCGATGCAGGAGCGCGCCCTTCAAACGCAAAATAAATTATCGATTTTATTAAGTTTAAAATTCACTACTTGTGGGAGGCGGCTTGCCGGCGATTAAGCGCGAAGCGCTCGCAGAAATCGCTGCAAATTTATGACTGCTGCACAGCCGGTCGCGGTGGTCCGGCATTCCGGTAAACGCGCGCCTACACAAGCCCCATGTTTGCTGCGCGACAACGCGTCTAGCGCTTCTCGATCCTGAACCCCAGCCGCGGGAAGTGCACATGCACGGTGCCTGCGCGATCATCTTCGCGGCGCAGGATCAGTTCTTCAGTGCCGGCATGCACCAGTTGCCCTTCCACCCCGTCCACACCGTAATCAACAGCAGAAATCATGACCTGATCACCCGCCTTGAAACCGTTGGGATCGTTGAATTCTTCAGTCGGCAATTCAATAGGGGTGGTATTGAAAGCAGCCTGAATGGCGTCTTCTGCGCTCATGGGGCTGGCGGCACCGTGGCCAAACCCTTCGACGCGCTTGAGCCATGCCACCACGGCCGGGTATTTATCCACCGCCGGTGCCGTCACCGGGGTCTGGCGCAGGAACCACATGGGGTGAGCCACGGCGAAGTCGGCAATCGATGGTTCGCCAAACAGGTAGTCGCCATGACGCTGCAGCTGTTGCTCAAGGCGCGCCATGAAGGTCGGCCACTGGTGCAACGACTGCTGCAAGGGCAGTCGCGAGGCTGCGCCACCGGCAAACAGCGCAGCGCGGTCGGCCTTGAAGGCTTCTACCGCTTCAGGTGACAGCTTGGCGAACCGCAGGGCGATCGACTCGGGCTGGAACACCTGGCTGACCGCGTGCTGGAACAGGGTCGCATCGGCCCAGGCGGCCAGGGCGGTGACGGCAAATTCCTGGCCTTCGGGGTAGAACGCCGGCGAGGCTTTTTCCTGTTCCAGGCGCCGGGCGATCAGCGCGGTGTCACAGTAGATGTCTGCGCCCACCTGCAGCACCGGGGTCTTGCGGTAACCGCCGGTCAGCGCGGTCAGGTCGGGCTTGGGCATGACCGCCGGGATGAATACCGAACGCCACGACAGGCCCTTGTAGCCCAGCATCAGGCGGGCTTTTTCAGCGAAGGGCGAGGCCGGGTAATGGTGCAGGATCAGCTCGGACATGGATCGATTCCTTGCGTGGAAAAGTCCTGAGCTTAGCGCGTGCACAACAGCCGCGCCTACCGCGATCTCAGTACGCCTCTGCTGCGGTCCCGGAAATGGCCAAAAGCCCCGCAGAGTCGGCCAAGGCTTCCTTGGCACGCTTGCGCAGCTTCTTGATCAGCCGCTCGTGGCGCAACGCCTCGCCTTTGCTCGGCCAGGCTTCCACGTACACCAGTGCCACCGCCGGGCTGGAGTGGAAATAGCGCGCGCCCTTGCCGCTCTGGTGCATGAGAAACCGGCGATAAGGGTCGTTGCTGATGCCGCAGTACAACGAGCCGTTGGCCGCGCGCACCAGATAGACGTACCAGGGTTTTGCCGGCACGTCCTCGGGCGTGACCTCAGCCACGCCGTTTCTCGCCAAACGCCTTGAGGCCCTTGTGCGCCTGGGCACGAATGGCGTTCTGCACCAGGGGCGACCAGCCCAGCAACAGGCCCTTGAAGCCCAGTGCCTGGCGTGACCAGCGCCACAGGTCGAAATGGTCGTGGTGTTCGCAGATCTTGCCGTCGCGCAGCACAAAGCGCGCCTGAATGGCGTTGACCACGGTGCGTCCGGTCTGGCTGAACAGATAAGTCGCCACCCAGTGCGCGCTGCCGGTGCGGTCGTCGGCACGGACCTGATCAAAGGTTACCGAGAAGTTCTGGGCACGGGCGGTGAGCATGCGCCACATGTCGCCGGCCTGGGCGCCGCGCAGGGTGCCGAACACCGGGTCGCTGAACAGCACATCCTCGCTGTAGCACTCGGCCATGGCCTCGGCATCGAGGCGCTGGAAAGCCTCGTAGAAACGGCTGATCACGGCACTGTTGAGCTGGCTTTGTTCTTCGTAGTCCATGCGGGCAGACGTCCTGGCGGAAAGGTGGCTGCACGATAAGCGGCAAACGGCCTGCTTGCCAACTGCCTCATGCAGCCCTTGCGGCTCAGGACTGTTGCTCAGGGCGTATCGCGGGTGACCTGAACCTGCCGCGCCCGTCCCGCTCCAAGACCGGCGATGACCGCACCCAGGCCCAGCAGGCCGAAAATCCAGCCGATCGGCCCCCAGGTGCCGGTGACGTCATGCACCACACCTACGGCAAACGGCCCGATAGAGGCGACCGTGTAGCCGATGCCCTGGGCCATGCCCGACAGGTTCGAGGCCACGTGCGAGTCGCTGGAGCGCAGCACGATCAGCGCCAGGGCCAGGCTGAAAGTCCCGCCCTGGCCAATACCCAGAATGATCGCCCAGCCCCACAAGCCTTCGACCGGGGCATACAGGCAACCGAACAGGCCGGTCAGGGTCATGCCCATGACCACCACGATCGCCAGGCGCTGATCCTTGCCACGGGTGGCCAGCCAGGGCGCGCTCAAGGCGCTGATGAGCTGGCAGATGATCGAACCGGACAGCAGCAGGCCGGCCTCGGTCGGCTCCAGGCCGCGACCGATCAGGATCGAGGGCAGCCAGCCAAACACGATGTACGACAGCGACGATTGCAGGCCCATGTACAGGGTCACTTGCCAGGCCAGCGGATCACGCAGCAGGCCGCGCACACGTACTTGTGTGCGCTGCGTATCGTGGGACGGACGCGCCTGTGGCCACCAGAACAGCGCCGCCAGCAAGGCTGGAACTGCCCAGAACGCCAGGCTGGCATCCCAGCGGTCGCCGAACAGCTGACTCAGCGGCACGCTGGCCCCGGCTGCCAGGGCCGCGCCCAGGCACAACGCCATGGTGTAGACCCCGGTCATCGCGCCGGCCTGGGCCGCAAAGTCGCGCTTGACGATACCGGGCAACAACACGCCGATCACGCCGATACTGGCTCCGGCCAGCAGGCTGCCGGCAAACAGCCCGACAGTGCCCAGGGTGCTGCGCAGGCCGATGCCCAGCGCCAGGACGAACAGAATGCCCAGCACCACCCGCTCACTGCCAAAGCGTCGGGCCAGCCAGGGTGCCAACGGTGCAAACAGCCCCAGGCACAGCACTGGCAGGGTGGTCAACAGGCCGGCTTGCGCTGCCGAAAGCCCCAGCGCCCTCGAGACGTCATTGAGCAGCGGCGCCACGCTCGACAGCGCCGGACGCAGATTGATGGCCACCAGCACCAGGCCCAGCAGCAACAGCCAGGTACGCAGGCGCGCCGGTGCAGGGCCATCCGGGGAGTGGATCAAGGTGTCATTGGAAGGTGAAGGGTCGCGCGGTGCCTTGGCAGTCATTGGGTCCTCAGGTATCAGGTATCGCCCTCGTCGCAGGGAGGGCCGAATATCCTGTTGGAGACGCCCGGGGATTACAAGGTTCAGCCTGCTGCAAGCGAGTGGCGTGGACCTCACGTATTCGTGCCAGTCAGTCAAGACGGGGTTCGCCCATGCCGGCTTGAAACGCAATCGAATGTGGGAGGGGGCTCTGCCCGCGATCGGCTGTACCCGCCAGACCGAGGTGTTCCTGCGGGCCGGGGTAGCCTGTGATAGAGGTTGCGACCCTCTTCGGGCCGGGCCACTTTGTCTTGGCAAAGTGGCGCAAACCGTTTGCTCCTGATTCCGGCCCCTTCGGGGTTCCCTCCTTCCGGCATTACTCAGGGGGCCGCCGCTTATGGGCCGTCCCTGCCTGATCGATCGTTTCCGAAAGCGGCAAAGTACCCCTGCCGAAAATGAAAATGCCAGTCAGCTTGACTGACTGGCATTAGACACAAGGCCTGATTATTTCTTTAAAGCAGCAACCCGATCAATGAATGATCTGGCTGAGGAACAGCCGGGTGCGGTCGCTTTGCGGATTGTCGAAGAAGTCGTTTGGCGCGGCCTGCTCGACGATTTCGCCCTTGTCCATGAAGATCACGCGGTTGGCCACGGTACGGGCAAAGCCCATTTCGTGGGTCACGCACAGCATGGTCATGCCCTCTTCAGCCAGGCTGACCATGGTGTCGAGCACTTCCTTGACCATTTCCGGGTCCAGGGCCGAGGTCGGCTCGTCGAACAGCATGATCTTGGGCTTCATGCACAGCGCACGGGCAATCGCCACCCGCTGCTGCTGGCCACCAGACAGCTGGCCTGGGTACTTGTTGGCCTGCTCCGGAATGCGCACACGTTCCAGGTAGTGCATGGCGATTTCTTCGGCCTGCTTCTTCGGCATCTTGCGCACCCACATGGGCGCCAGGGTGCAGTTCTGCAGAATGGTCAGGTGCGGGAACAGGTTGAAGTGCTGGAACACCATGCCCACTTCACGGCGGATGGTCTCGATCTGCCGCAGGTCGGAGGTCAGCTCGGTGCCATCGACAATGATGCGCCCCTGCTGGTGCTCTTCCAGGCGGTTGATGCAACGGATGGTGGTCGATTTGCCCGAGCCCGAAGGCCCGCACAGCACGATACGCTCACCCTGACGCACGTTGAGGTTGATGTCCTTGAGCACATGGAACTGGCCGTACCACTTGTGTACGCCTTCCAGACGGATCATGCCTTCGGCGCCCAGCGGCTTTTTGACTGCTTCACTCATCACGAAACTCCTAACGCTTGTGGCCAGTGTCCAGCTTGCGCTCCAGATGCATGGAGTAGCGGGACATACCGAAACAGAAAATCCAGAACACCAGGGCCGCGAAGACATAGCCTTCGGTGGCCATGCCCAGCCAGGTCGGGTCGGCCGCAGCCTGCTTGACGCTGTTGAGCAGGTCGAACAGGCCGATGATGATCACCAGGCTGGTGTCCTTGAACAAGGCAATGAAGGTGTTGACGATACCGGGGATCACCAGCTTCAGGGCTTGCGGCAGGATCACCAGGCCCATCGAGCGCCAGTAGCCCAGGCCCATGGCCGCAGCGGCTTCGTACTGGCCCTTGGGGATGGCCTGCATGCCGCCACGCACCACTTCGGCGATGTAGGCCGACTGGAACAGGATCACGCCGATCAACGCCCGCAGCAGCTTGTCGAAGTTCATGCCTTCGGGCAGGAACAGCGGCAGCATGACCGAGGACATGAACAGCACGGTGATCAGCGGCACGCCGCGCCAGAACTCGATGAAGGTCACGCAGACCACCTTCACCGCCGGCATGTTCGAACGCCGTCCCAGTGCCAGCAGGATCCCCAGCGGCAAGGCGCCGGCGATACCGACGGTGGCGATGACCAGCGTCAGCATCAGGCCGCCCCATTGGCTGGTGGCCACGGTGGTCAGGCCGAACGCGCCACCATGCAGCAGGTAGAACGCGATGATCGGGTACAGCACCAGGAAGCTCAGGCCGTAGGCGACCTTGCGCTCGAAGGCCTTGATGAACAGCGGTGCAATGCCGACGATGGCCAGGATCACGGTCAGGTCGACACGCCAGCGTTGGTCGCCGGGGAAGTAGCCGTACATGAACTGGCCGAAGCGCTGCTCGATGAACACCCAGCACGCGCCGGCCTTGGTGCAGTCGGCGCGGGTGGTGCCGATCCAGTTCGCATCCAGAATGGCCCAGTTGATGATCGGTGGCAGAATCAGCCAGACCAGATACAACGAAAACAGGGTCAGTACGGTGTTGAACCAGCCGGAGAACAGGTTGCTGCGCATCCAGCCGACCACACCCACGGTGGATTTCGGCGGCGCCAGATTGGGTTTGAACGTATGTGTACTCATGCGCGTTTCCTCACCGCTCGATCAGCGCAATGCGCTTGTTGTACCAGTTCATCAACAGGGAAATGCTGATGCTGATTGCCAGGTACACGCTCATGGTGATGGCAATGACTTCAATAGCCTGGCCAGTCTGGTTGAGCACGGTGCCGGCGAACAGCGAAACCATTTCCGGATAACCGATACCGGCGGCCAGGGAAGAGTTCTTCACCAGGTTCAGGTATTGGCTGGTCAGTGGCGGAATGATCACCCGCAAGGCCTGCGGAATGATGACCTTGCGCAGGGTCGGCCCCTGGCGCAGGCCCAGCGAGCGAGCCGCCTCGGTCTGGCCGTGGCTGACCGACTTGATGCCGGAACGCACGATCTCGGCGATGAACGCCGCGGTGTACACCGTCAGGGCCAGGGTCAGCGCCAGCAGTTCAGGGATCAGTACCCAGCCGCCGACGAAGTTGAAACCGCGCAGCTCGGGCATTTCCCAGTGCACGGGGGCACCGGCGACCAGGATGCTCAACGCCGGGATCACCAGCATCAGGGCCAGGCCTGCCCAGAACTTGTGGAACGGCTCGCCGGTGGCCTCGAAGCGCTTGTTGGCCCAGCGGGTCATGAGCACAGTGGCAATCACCGCGACCACCAGGCTGACCAGGAACGCAGTCAGGCCTTCGGCAGCCATCGCCCGGGGCATGTTCACGCCGCGGCTGCTGACATAGAACATGTCGAGGTAGCCATGGGCGTTGCGTGGACCAGGGAGCGTCAGGAAGACGGCAAAGTACCAGAACAGGATCTGCAGCAACGGCGGGATATTACGAAATACCTCGACGTAGACGGTCGCCAGCTTGTTGATCATCCAGTTGGACGACAAGCGGGCAATACCGATGCTGAAGCCCAGCAGGGTCGCCAGGATGATGCCGATGAACGACACCAGCAAGGTGTTGAGCAAGCCGATCAGAAAGACACGGGCATAGCTGTCGGCTTCGGTGTAGTCGATCAGGTGCTGGGCGATACCGAAGCCTGCACTGCGCTCGAGAAAGTCGAAACCGGAGGTGATGCCGCGATGTTCAAGGTTGGTCTGGGTGTTGTCGTACAGGAACCAGCCCAGAGAGATCACCGCCACGATGGTGATGATCTGGAATAGCCAGGCGCGCACTTTGGGGTCGCTCAGGGTGAGCTTTTGTTTGGGTGCGTCGATATGTTTTTGCATGAAATGCCCCGGAAAAGATGGAACCGTGCAAAACGCCGGGCGGCCCGTTCAGGCCGCCCGGCGCAGGGTCAGATCAGCGAATCGGAGGAGCGTACTGAATGCCGCCGTTGTTCCACAGTGCGTTCAGGCCACGCTTGATTTTCAGAGGAGTGGTTTCGCCCAGGTTACGGTCGAAGACTTCGCCGTAGTTACCCACTTGCTTGACGATCTTCACGACCCAGTCCTTCGGCAGCTTCAGGTCCTTGCCGTATTCGCCGTCGGCGCCGAGCATACGGGCCACGTCAGGGTTCTTGGTCGACTTGGCTTCGGCTTCGACGTTCTTGGAGGTCACGCCCGCTTCTTCGGCGTTGAGCATGGCGAACAGGGTCCACTTGACGATGGCCAGCCATTCTTCGTCGCCTTTACGCACGACCGGGCCCAGTGGCTCCTTGGAGATCACTTCCGGCAGAACGACGTAGGAGTCCGGGTTGGCCAGCTTGCTGCGCTGTGCGTAGAGCTGCGACTGGTCGGAGGTCAGTACGTCGCAACGGCCGCTTTCCAGCGACTTGGCGCTTTCGTCGGAGGTGTCGAAGGTAATCGGGGTGTACTTGAGGCCATTGGCGCGGAAGTAGTCGGAAACGTTCAGCTCGGTGGTGGTACCGGCCTGGATGCACACGGTGGCGCCGTCCAGTTCCTTGGCGCTCTTGACGCCCAGCTTGTTGTTTACCAGGAAGCCGATGCCGTCATAGTAGGTCACGCCGGCAAAGGTCAGGCCCATGCCCGAGTCACGCGAGCTGGTCCAGGTGGTGTTGCGCGACAGCACGTCGATTTCGCCCGATTGCAGTGCGGTGAAGCGCTCCTTGGCGTTCAGCTGGCTGAACTTGATCTTGGTGGCGTCACCGAAGACAGCGGCGGCTACGGCGCGGCAGACGTCAGCGTCGATACCGGTGATGGTGCCCTTGGCATCTGGAACGGAGAAGCCTGGCAAACCGTCGCTGACGCCGCACTGGACAAAGCCCTTCTTCTGGACTGCATCAAGCGTTGCGCCGGCATTGGCGACACTGGTGATGCCCAGTGCAGCGAAAGCGGTCACTACGGCCAGGGTGGATTTCAACATCTTCATTCATAACCTCCAGTTTGCTCTTTGTTGTGTGGGAGCTTTAGTCACGCCGCACCCTTGTGGGGCATCAACGACCCGTGCTGGCATTTTTTTGGGTCATGCGACGTTGGGTCTGTTCATTAAACGGGCCCAGGATCCTCCTGTTGCCCGCTTGTAACGGTTACCCCCTCGCCTCGCGAACCAAAGCCCCATGATTTTTCCGTATCTTGAGTGACGGAATGAATCGTGCCGTGAATCCTGTAGCTGGGATTCGCGTGCTGCGCCGACCGGTGATAGCCAAATAGTGTTACCGGACGACGTGAGCGCTCTGACTCCGCTTGTTCCATAGCAAAGCGCGTACCAGACTGCTGGCTGATTCGATAAACCTACAGGTCAAGCGCAAAAGTTGTACCCTTGCGACATCTTCGTTCAGATTTGAATGGGCCGCGCCAGGCCCGGCACTTATTGAATGCACGGTTGATACCGTAGCGCACCAGATTGGAGCAACCATGACCCACCCATTGATACTTGAGCCCACCAAAGACGCCGATGCCTGTGTGATCTGGCTGCATGGCCTGGGCGCCGACCGCACTGATTTCGAGCCGGTTGCCGAAGCCTTGCAGACCACGCTGACCACCACCCGCTTCGTGTTACCGCAGGCGCCCATGCGCGCTGTCACCATCAATGGCGGCTATCAGATGCCAAGCTGGTACGACATCATCGCCATGAGCCCGGCGCGGGCCATCAGCCATGAAGAACTCGAGGCATCGGCACAGACCGTACTCGACCTGATCGAAGCCCAGCGCGACAGCGGCATCGATCCGGCGCGGATCTTCCTGGCCGGGTTCTCGCAAGGTGGCGCCGTGGTGCTGCACACCGCCTACCGCCGCTGGCAGGGGCCGCTGGGCGGGGTCCTGGCGCTGTCGACCTACGCGCCGACCTTCACCGACCAGATGACCCTGTCGGCCAGCCAGCAGCGCATTCCGGCCTATTGCCTGCATGGCTATCACGACGAAGTGGTGCTCAATGCCATGGGCCGTACCGTCTATGAGTACCTCAAGTCGCTGGGCGTCGACGTGCAGTGGCAGGAATACCCCATGGGTCACCAAGTGTTACCCCAGGAGATTTCCGACATCAGGACCTGGCTCGGCGACAAGCTGCGGTAACACCCGTGCTTGCGCATTTATCCCCAGGTCTTGTAGCCCTGTATGGATGACACTACGCCGAGCATGAAACTTGCTTTACACTGCTCGGCGTACATTCCTTGACCAATTGACGAGATGACCGTGCTCAAAGCACTCAAGAAGATGTTCGGTAAAGACGAGGCCGAGCCGCTCGCGCCCCTTCCGACTGCATCGACCCCCGCTCCAGTGATGACCGACGACACCCTCCCCGTCCAGCCCGTGGCTGCGACACCGCCTTCTGTTTCACCCCTGCCGACGACCAGCGAACCCTCTGCACTGGCAGAGACGCCTCAGGCCAAGCCGCCCCGGGCCGAACGCCCGCGCCGCGAACGCCCGCCCAGACCGGTCGACACCTGGAAGCCCGAAGACTTCAGCGTCGAGCCCCAGGAAGGCAAGACCCGCTTTCATGATTTCAACCTTGCACCGTCGGTGATGCATGCCATCCACGACCTGGGCTTTCCTTATTGCACGCCGATCCAGGCCGGCGTGCTGGGTTACACCCTCAAGGGCCGCGACGCCATCGGCCGGGCGCAGACCGGCACCGGCAAGACCGCGGCCTTTCTGATTTCGACCATCACCCAGTTGCTGCAGACCCCGCCGCCCGCCGAGCGCTACATGGGCGAGCCGCGGGCACTGATCATCGCCCCGACCCGCGAACTGGTGGTGCAGATCGCCAAGGACGCCGCCGACCTGACCCGCTACACCGGCCTGAACGTGATGAGCTTCGTCGGTGGCATGGACTTCGACAAGCAGCTCAAGCACCTCGAAGCGCGCTACTGCGACATTCTGGTGGCCACGCCGGGCCGCCTGCTGGACTTCAACCAGCGCGGCGAAGTGCACCTGGACATGGTCGAGGTGATGGTGCTGGACGAAGCCGACCGCATGCTCGACATGGGTTTCATTCCGCAGGTGCGCCAGATCATCCGCCAGACCCCGCACAAGGGCGAGCGCCAGACCCTGCTGTTCTCGGCCACCTTCACCGAAGACGTGATGAACCTGGCCAAGCAGTGGACCACAGACCCGGCCATTGTCGAGATCGAGGCCGAGGGCCTGGCCAACGCCAATGTCGAACAGCACATCTATGCCGTGGCTTCGGCCGACAAGTACCGGTTGCTGTACAACCTGGTCAACGACAACGGCTGGGAGCGGGTCATGGTCTTTGCCAACCGCAAGGACGAGGTGCGGCGCATCGAGGAACGCCTGGTACGCGACGGCGTAAATGCCGCTCAGCTGTCAGGCGACGTGCCGCAGCACAAGCGCATCAAGACCCTGGAAGGCTTTCGCGAAGGCAAGATCCGCGTGCTGGTGGCCACCGACGTGGCCGGGCGCGGGATCCACATCGACGGCATCAGCCATGTGATCAACTTCACCCTGCCGGAAATGCCCGACGACTATGTTCACCGTATCGGCCGTACCGGTCGGGCCGGTGCCGACGGCGTGTCGATCAGCTTTGCCGGCGAAGACGATTCCTACCAGTTGCCGGCCATCGAAGAGAAGCTGGGGCGCAAGATCAGCTGCGAAATGCCACCGACCGTCCTGTTGCGCCCGGTGGAACGCAAGCGCACCTGAGAGACCTGCCTTCGCGACCGCTGGTCGCTCCTGCAAGGGTGCGGCACACCCGTGGGAGCGACCAACGGTCGCGAAAGGGCCGGCACATTCGGCCTTTTCAGCCCCCGCCGATCATGCCTCTGCCCAGGATCAATCCCAACGCCGGGCCGCTTGCTGGTCGCTGGTGCGGCCTTCGACCCAGCGGGGGCCTTCGGGGGTGTCCTCGCGCTTCCAGAACGGTGCGCGGGTCTTGAGGTAATCCATGATGAACTCGCAGGCCTCGAACGCGGCCTGCCGGTGCGCGCTGGTCACCCCCACGAACACGATCGGCTCGCCCGGCGCCAGGTGACCCACCCGGTGCAGCACCTCGACACCCAGCAACGGCCAGCGCTCGCCGGCCTGGTCGATGATCGTGCCCAGCGCCTTTTCAGTCATGCCCGGATAATGCTCCAGAAACATGCCTGACACCGGCTGGCCGTCATTGAAGTCGCGCACATAGCCGACAAAACTCACGACCGCCCCGACACCGCGGTTGGCCGCATGCAGGGCGTTGACCTCGGCGCCGGCATCGAAGGCGGCGACCTGGACCCGAACGTTCATGCTCATCCTCCGGTCACCGGTGGAAAGAAGGCCACCTCATCACCGCTCTCGACCGGCTCGGCCAGCGTGCACAGTGCCTGGTTGCGCGCGCACATCAAGCCCTGCTCGGCCAGCACTTGCCAGGCCTCGCCCCGCCCCAGCAACAGTTGACGCACGTCGTCCAGGTGGCTGAACGTACCCTCCAGCGACTCGCTGTCCAGGCCCAGCACTTCACGGTAACGGGCAAAATACTGCACGGTCAGGCGCATGGGGCGCCCTCCTCGGCATCGGCCTGGTAGTGGCCGCTCTTGCCGCCGAGTTTTTCCAGCAGGCGCACCGACTCGATGACCATGCCGCGGTCAACGGCCTTGCACATGTCGTAGATTGTCAGCGCCGCGACACTGGCAGCGGTCAGCGCTTCCATTTCCACGCCGGTCTGCCCGGACAGTTTGCAGCGCGAGGTGATCAGCACCGCGTCATCGCCCTCGGCCGTCAGTTCGACCTTGACGCCGGTCAGCATCAGCGGATGGCACAGCGGAATCAGGTCACTGGTCTTCTTGGCGGCCTGGATGCCGGCAATGCGCGCCACAGCAAACACATCGCCTTTGGGGTGGCCGCCGGCGACGATCATTTGCAGGGTGGTGGGCAACATGCGCACCCGCGCCTGGGCCACCGCTTCGCGGAAGGTCACGGCCTTGTCGGTCACATCGACCATATTGGCGCGGCCCTGGGAATCGAGATGAGTCAGCACAATCGTTACTCCTTTGCAGGAGCACGATTGTAAACGCAAATGGCGATGTTGACCCTGTCCTGCAGCTACAGATGGCCCTCGGCGTATTCGGCCAGGATGGAGCGTGGCACGCCCTGCAGGGTGATGTGCACGCCGTTGGGGAAGTCCTTGAAGCGCTCCGTCAGGTAGGTCAGCCCGGAACTGGTGGCCGACAGGTAGGGGGTGTCGATCTGCGCCAGGTTACCCAGGCAGACCACCTTGGAGCCTGCGCCGGCGCGGGTGATGATGGTCTTGATCTGGTGCGGCGTCAGGTTCTGGCATTCATCGATCAGGATCAGGCTTTGCTGGAAGCTGCGCCCGCGAATGTAGTTGAGCGACTTGAACTGCAACGGCACCTTGCTGAGGATGTAGTCGACGCTGCCATGGGTGTTTTCGTCATCCATGTGCAAGGCTTCGAGGTTGTCGGTGATCGCCCCCAGCCAGGGCTCCATCTTCTCCGCTTCGGTACCGGGCAGAAAACCGATCTCCTGGTCCAGGCCCTGCACGCTGCGGGTTGCGATGATGCGCCGGTAGCGCTTGCTGACCATGGTCTGCTCGATGGCGGCGGCCAGCGCCAGGATGGTCTTGCCGGAACCGGCCGCGCCGGTCAGGTTGACCAGGTGAATGTCCGGGTCGAGCAAGGCGAACAGGGCCAGGGCCTGATGGATGTCGCGTGGCTTGAGGCCCCAGGCTTCCTGGTGCAGCAAGGGCTCCTGGTGCATGTCGAGAATGATCAGCTCGTCGTTCTTGACGCCCTTGACCCAGCCGACGAAGCCCTGCTCATCGATGATGAATTCGTTCAGGTGCACCGCGGGAATGTTTTCATTCAACTGCACACGGTGCCAGGTGCGGCCGTGGTCCTGACGGGTGTCGACCTTGTTGACCCGGTCCCAGAACGAGCCGGTCATCTCGTGATAGCCACGCGACAGCAGCGAGACGTCATCGACCAACTGGTCGGTGCTGTAGTCCTCGGCGGCAATGCCGCAGGCGCGCGCCTTGAGGCGCATGTTGATGTCTTTGGTCACCAGCACGACGGCACGGTCTTTCTGGCGGGCGTGCAGGTCGATCAACTGGTTGATGATGATGTTGTCGTTGAGGTGTTCGGGCAGCAGGCTGGTCGGTTCCTGGCGCTTGCTCATCAGGATCGACAGATAGCCCTTGAACACGCCGGTGCCGCGGTCGATGGGCACGCCCTGCTCGACGTCTTCAGGGCAGGCCTCGCCCAGGGTCTTGTCAATCAGGCGAATGGCCTGGCGGCATTCGGCGGCGACCGAGTGCTTGCCATCCTTGAGTTTGTCCAGCTCCTCCAGGACCGTCATCGGAATGGCAACGTGGTGTTCTTCGAAATTCAGCAGTGCATTGGGATCATGGATCAATACATTGGTATCGAGCACGTAAAGGATAGGCTGGTTGGTGGAGGGGCTGCGTCCGTGGTCATCCATACTCGCTCACCTTTGTAGAAGCCTGGACACGGCATCATTGAGATCCGTGCCACTGGGGGACCGCCGGGGGCTTCCCTTGAGGCAGGGGAGCCGGGGCTCAAGGTGGGTCTTGTGCGACGCCACCTGTGTTGCAGGTTTCGGCGGTCTGACTCAGGTAATACCGCAAAACAGATGACAGAAAAAAGCACTTTGACAGTTTTTTGAAGTTTATTTCACAGTATGACGAATAGCGCTTGGCGGTCGGTGCAAGCACGTTTACATTCATTAATTGCCTGCCTCGGGCTCCTCCTGATTTTCCGGCTCCTGCAACTGCGCAGGGTCCACGCGCTGTACTGGCTGCGCCGCCTCGGGCGCCTTCATTGACTCGGTTTTCGGCGCATTTTCCTGCTCAGGCGCAGACGGTTGTGGCGCCGGTTCCTGCACGCCTTCTTGCTGCGTGGATGGCTGCCCGTCCTGCGGCTCAGGCTCCGGCGTCGGCTCGGGTTCATTCACGGGCTCGGGTTCAGGCTCGGGTTCCAGCTCGGGCTCCGGTTCACGCGACAGGTTACGGCAGTCTTCCCAGGTCAGCTCGCTCTGGGCGCTGTTGGCCAGTAACAGCGGCAGCGCCGACTGCGCCTGCGCGCCGGAATCGTGAAACACCACCGTGCCCCGGCGCCACAGCAGCATCAGGGTCTGCACACGGTCACTGATCTGTGCCGAGGTCATGCGCGGCAACTGGTCATGGGCGTCGATGGTCCACAGCGACACGCGAAGGTTGTGTGAGCGGAAAAACTCGCCGCTGTCGGCACGTCGATGCCCGTAGGGCGGGCGAAACAGCGGCACCAGATTGTCCGGCAGCAGCCGCTCGACCAGTGCGGCGCTGCGCTGCACCGAGCCTTGCCAGTCGCGCCATTGGCTGTGCGAGCGGTATTCCCAGCCCTGGATGCCGACACACTGCTGGCGGTACAGGTTCTGGATCGCCCCGGTGGAGCTGCCGTCCAGGCGCGCCTGCAAGGCCTTGCCCAGCACGAAGAAGGTCGCGGTCATGTTCTGCTGGCGCATGAAATCGGCCAGCCAGTCGGTGTCTCCATTGGCCGCACTCGGGCCGCCTTCGAAGTTGAGCATGAAAGTGCGGTCGGGCAGTTCGTCGCCGCTCATTTCATCGGAGTTGTAGCGGGCGATCTCACTGCTGGTCTGCGGGAACAACGCGGCCTTGTACAGCAGCTCGTCCAGGTACAGCTTGTGGAAGATGGCGCTGGGCGCGGCCCAGGCGGCATAGAACGAATCATCGCCGATCCTGAATTCCTCGGCGCGCTGGCGCAGTTGCTCCATGTCCCTGGCATAGACACAGAAGTTGGCATCCTCGGTGCAGCTCTTGCGCGCATGACGAAAGTTGACCAGCAGGCGCTCCCACAGACGGTTGCGCACCAGGTTGAGCGAGGCCACGTTGATGTAGCGCAGCCCCAGGCGCCGCTTGAGGCTGTCTTCATCGAGCTGTTCGCTGGCCCACAGGGCATGGGCAAATGCCAGGATCTCGGCACGCGAGGCGACATCGAACAGTGCCGGATTTTCCAGGCGCTCAGGCCACAGGCTGCGATCGACCGTCGCCACCGGCGGCACGGCCGCCTGCACCTTGAACCCCAACAGACACATGCACACTGCCAGAACGATACGCAAACCCGATGCTCCTTCTCTACCGATCCCTGTCCGGGGCGAGCCGGCACTATAGCCGATCACCCTGCTGCCTTATGCCTTGCCCTGCAACTGACTGCCTTGTTTGCTGGAGTGATCTGCCATGACCCCCTAGAATCGCGCCACGACTTCAGGAGACACGCGCATGCTGATGGTGATTTCCCCCGCCAAGACCCTCGACTTCGAGACCCCGCCCACGACCACCCGCCACACCCTGCCGCAGTATCTGGACCACTCACAAGCGCTGATCACCCAGCTTCGCGCACTGGCACCCCAGCAGATCGCCGAACTGATGCACCTGTCTGACAAGCTGGCCGGCCTGAATGCTGCACGCTTTGGCAGCTGGACGCCGGACTTTACCCCGGACAACGCCAAGCAGGCCTTGCTGGCCTTCAAGGGTGATGTGTACACCGGCCTGGCGGCCGAGACCCTCGACCAGGCCGGGCTTGACTACGCCCAGCAGCACCTGCGCATGCTGTCGGGCCTGTACGGCCTGTTGCGCCCGCTGGACCTGATGCAGCCGTATCGCCTGGAGATGGGTACAAAACTGGCCAACGCGCGTGGCAAGGACCTGTACGCCTTCTGGGGCACGCGCCTCAGCGAATGGTTGAACCAGGCACTGGCCGACCAGGGCGACGACCTGCTGCTCAACCTGGCCTCGACCGAATACTTCTCAGCGGTCAAGCGCAGCGCCTTGCAAGCACGGATCATTAACACCGAGTTCAAGGATTACAAGAACGGCCAGTACAAGATCATCAGCTTCTACGCGAAAAAAGCGCGCGGCATGATGAGCCGCTTCGTCATCGACGAACGGATCAACGCCCCTGAAGCCCTCAAACAGTTCGATGCCCAGGGCTACTATTACAGCGCCGACCACTCGGCACCGGACAAACTGGTTTTTTTGCGCGACACCCCACCTGAGTGATACCCCACAGGGGCTGTTGCCGTTTCAGTACGAGCCGTGCTGAAACGGCAAAAACCCACTCCCAGGCTGCAGCGAAGCGGCGGCAGCATCGCCCCTGTCAAGCAAGCGCCCGAAACAGTCAGATAAATGGCGTCGAAATATCGGCAGTTAGGACATACACTTCCTTGCAGTTACCGACCGACGAAAAAATAAATGTTTTTTTAACCGATGGCACCTTGCCGCTTATGGGTAATTGCCATTAAGGCTATAAACAGGTTGAGTGCCCGAATATAAAGGCGGCCATGAGAATCGCTATCATTGTGCAACTACCGGACACAGGGAAAATCAATTATCACCCTGAACACAACAAGATGAATGGACCGGAACTATTGTGTTGCAAGTATGTTCCTACATCCCGTAACAAATGACGGTCACTGTGTAAGGCATGACGTACAGGGTAAGAATAAAGCAGGTTGGTAAAGGGCGTTACCACAACGAAGTTTGGTCTCTGGGATGACCAATGCTGTAGGTAGTTAATGAACCTTCTCATCAAAGCCACAAGGGAAAGCACTGACCCGGCTGTTTCAGCCAGACCGTGACAGGACAAGGCCATGCGCCTTGCCGTGCGTGATCACGCCTGCCACTGAGCGCGGTTCAGCAGTGATACAGAACGCCCGGAACAAGCGCCGCCTTCAAGGGCAGGCAACTTGCCATCTGTATCAGACTTAAACTGAGTTAGCCCTCCCTGTATTTGGCAACTCATTACATTAAACAGACGTTCGTTAGTTAGGCAGCCGCGCATAAAAACCGGCACTGACTGACGCAGAAAACTGCGAGCCCTATTTATATTCCGCCCTCTGTGGCGTCAGTCGTAATGTTCGAGGAGAGTACGATGCGGATCAGTATTTTTGGTTTGGGTTATGTCGGTGCCGTGTGTGCCGGTTGCCTGTCTGCACGGGGTCATGATGTGGTCGGCGTGGATATTTCCGCCGACAAGATTGCCTTGATCAACAGCGGTCGATCACCCATCGTCGAACCGGGCCTGGAGGGCCTTTTGCAACAGGGCATCGCCACCGGAAAATTGCGCGGCACCACCGACTTTGCCGAGGCCATCCGTGCCACCGACCTGTCGATGATCTGCGTCGGCACCCCCAGCAAGAAAAACGGCGACCTGGAACTGGACTACATCGAATCGGTGTGCCGCGAAATCGGCTTTGTCCTGCGTGACAAGACCTCACGCCACACGGTCGTGGTGCGCAGCACGGTGCTGCCCGGCACGGTGGCCAATGTGGTCATTCCGGTGCTCGAAGACTGCTCGGGCAAGAAGGCCGGCGTCGACTTCGGCGTGGCGGTCAACCCGGAGTTCCTGCGTGAAAGCACGGCCATCAGTGATTATGACCACCCACCGATGACCGTCATCGGCGAATACGACACGCTCTCCGGCGACCTGCTGCAGTCGCTGTATGCCGAACTCGACGCCCCGATCATCCGCAAGGACATCGCCGTGGCCGAGATGATCAAGTACACCTGCAACGTCTGGCACGCCACCAAGGTGACCTTCGCCAACGAGATCGGCAACATTGCCAAGGCGGTGGGCGTCGACGGCCGCGAGGTGATGAATGTGGTCTGCCAGGACAAGACCCTCAATCTCTCGCAGTACTACATGCGCCCCGGCTTCGCCTTTGGCGGCTCCTGCCTGCCCAAGGACGTGCGCGCCCTGACCTACCGCGCCAGCAGCCTGGATGTCGAGGCGCCGCTGCTCAACTCGCTGATGCGCAGCAACGGCGAACAGGTGCAGAACGCCTTCAACATCGTCGCCAGTCACGATACCCGCAAGGTCGCCCTGCTGGGCCTGAGCTTCAAGGCCGGCACCGATGACCTGCGCGAAAGCCCGCTGGTGGAGCTGGCCGAAATGCTGATCGGCAAGGGCTTCGAACTGAGCATCTACGACAGCAATGTCGAATACGCTCGCATGCACGGCGCCAACAAGGAGTACATCGAGTCGAAGATCCCCCACGTGTCCTCGTTGCTCAATGCCGACTTCGACCAGGTCATCGACCACTCGGACGTGATCATCCTGGGCAATCGTGACGAGCGCTTCCGCGCCCTGGCCGACAAGGCCCCGGAAGGCAAGCACGTCGTCGACCTGGTGGGTTTCATGACCCGGGCCACCGCGCAAAGCGGTCGCAGCGAAGGCATCTGCTGGTAAGCAGCGGCAAGCGGCAAGCTGCAAGTTCAAGCCATGGTGCTTCTACTTGCAGCTTGCAACTGATTCAAGGATGTGGATTATGCAAAGGCTCAAGTACGGCTTGCTGCAGGCCGCCGGTTGGCTGTTTTACCTGACCTTGCTGTTGGCACTGGTCACCGTGTTGCCCGCCAGTATTTTCGATTCGCAATCGAAGCACTTCATTTTCCTGATCGGTATCGTCGGCCTCTGGCGCTACTCGATGGGCGCCACGCACTTTGTGCGCGGCATGCTGTTTCTCTATGTGGTGTACCCGCACCTGCGACGCAAGGTGCGCAAGCTGGGTCGCGCAGCCGATCCGTCGCATGTGTTCCTGATGGTCACCAGCTTTCGTATCGACGCGCTGACCACCGCCCAGGTCTACAGCTCGGTGATCCGCGAGGCGATCGACTGTGGCCTGCCGACCACAGTGGTCTGCTCGCTGGTGGAAATGAGCGACGAACTGCTGGTCAAGAGCCTGTGGGCACGCATGAACCCACCCGGGCGGGTCAGCCTGGATTTCGTGCGCATTCCCGGCACCGGCAAGCGCGACGGCCTGGCCTATGGCTTTCGCGCCATCTCCCGACACATGCCCGACGCGCGCGCCGTGGTGGCGGTGATCGATGGCGACACCGTGCTCAGTGAAGGGGTGGTCAACAAGACCGTGCCGTGGTTCCAGCTGTTCGACAGCGTTGGTGGCCTGACCACCAACGAGTTCTGCGAAGTGCGCGGCGGCTACATCATGAGCGAATGGCACAAGCTGCGCTTCGCCCAGCGGCACATCAACATGTGCTCGATGGCCCTGTCGCGCCGGGTGCTGACCATGACCGGACGGATGTCGGTGTTTCGCGCCTCGGTGGTCACCAACCCGGAGTTCATCGCCGACGTCGAAAGCGACTCACTGCACCACTGGCGCCTGGGCACCTTCCGTTTTCTGACCGGTGACGACAAGTCCAGCTGGTTCAGCCTCATGCGCCTGGGCTACGACACCTTCTATGTGCCGGATGCGGCGATCAATACCGTCGAGCACCCGCCGGAAAAGAGCTTTTTCAAGGCCAGCCGCAAACTGATGTACCGCTGGTACGGCAACAACCTGCGGCAGAACTCCCGAGCCCTGGGCCTGGGGGTCAATCGCCTCGGGCTGTTCACCAGCGTGGTGCTGTTCGACCAGCGCGTGTCGATGTGGACCTCGCTGCTGGGCCTGACCGTGGCGATCCTCGCCAGCCTCAAGTACGGCGGCACCTTCCTGCTGGTGTACCTGCTGTGGATCGGCATCACGCGCCTGATCCTCACCCTGCTGCTGGCCTGTTCGGGGCACCGGATCGGCCCGGCCTACCCGCTGATTCTCTATTACAACCAGATCGTCGGCGCGCTGATGAAGATCTACGTGTTCTTCCGCCTCGACCGCCAGTCCTGGACGCGTCAGGACACCCGGCTCAGCCGCGACATGGCCAGCTTTCAAGGCTGGTTCAACACCTGGTCATCGCGAACGATGACCTTTTCGGCCGGCAGCATTTTTGTCGCCGTGCTGCTGACCATGGTCTGACCGGACCTCTGAAGCCATCGATCAATCAGGAAGCCTCACCATGAATACAGCCGTGAATGCCAACGTCGTGCATGAATCCGAAGCTCAGCGCCAACACGCCCGGGTCAAGCTGCCGGCCAGGCTGCGCCTGCTCAACGGTGCCCCCAATGCGCCCCTGGTGCGCGTCGAAGACTTGTCGGCCGGTGGCCTGAGCTACATCGCACCCGCCTGCGAGAAACTGAAGGTCGGCGAAGTGATCAAGGCGCGCCTGCAGTTTCTGATCGACAACCTGGGGCTGGCCATGGACGTCGAGCTGCAGATCCGCTCGATCAATCCCGCCACCCACCGCGTCGGCTGTCAGTTCCAGAACCTCGAACCCCGGGACATCGCCACCCTGCGGCACCTGATCACCTCGCACCTGGCCGGCGACATTGTCAGTGTCGGTGAAGTGCTGGCCACCCTGCAGCGTGACAACTTCACCCAGGCACGCAAGCACAAGGCCGGCGACAGCGGCATGGGTGTGTTCGGCCGGCTGCGGGCAGTGACTTTCAGCCTGGGGATTTTCATCGTCGGCCTGGGCGCCGCCGGTTTCGTGCTCAAGACCGTGTACGACCTGTACTTCGTCAGCCATGCCACCGCCGGCCTGGTCAGCGTACCGGGCATGGAAGTGACCATGCCCCGCGAAGGCACGCTGCAAAGCCTGGTGGCGTCTGAACAGGCGGTACAAAAAGGCGCGCCCCTGGCCTCGTTCAACACCAACATGCTGGAAATGCTCAAGGGCGGCCTGACCGGCGAAGACCTGGACCCGGCCAGGATCGAACAGCTGTACGGCCGGCAGATGAGCGGCACCCTGACCAGCCCGTGCGATTGCATCGTGGCCCGCCAGCTGGTTGCCGACGGCCAGTATGCCGCCAAGGGCCAGGTGATCTTCCAGTTGGTGCCGCGCGACACCCAGGCCAGTGTCGAGGCGCGCTTCACCTATCGCCAGTTCAAGGACGTCAAGCCCGGCATGCCGGTCAGCTTCCAGGTGGCCGGTGAGGAGCGCATGCGCACCGGCCGCGTAGTCAGCAGCAGCAACCTGACCAACACCGAACTGTCGAGCGACATTCGCGTGCAGATCAAGCCTGACGAGGCCCTCAGCAGCGCGCTGGCAGGCCGTCCGGTGGACGTGATCAGCGATCGCGGCCCGTCCATGAACTGGCTGATCGACAAAGCCATGGCCGCAGGTCTGTAATCATGAACCGTGCGCCTCGACGTCCGTCGACTCCTACCTGGCTACCCCCTTCGACGCTGGGCCTGGCCGTCGCCTTGAGCCTGGGCCTGAGCGGCTGCGTCGGCCTGCCCGATCTGCGCCTGGCCAACGAGGCCCTGCAAAACGGCAACACCACCCTGGCCGAGCACAATTACCGGCAACTGGCCGACCTGGGCTATGACGAGGCCAAGGTCGGGCTGGCCGATATCCAGGTCGCCAGCCGTGAGCCGGCGGCGCTTGTGCAGGCCGAAGCCACCTACCGCGAGGCGGCGGCCAGGCTGCCCCGCGCCCAGTCGCGCCTGGGCCGCCTGCTGGTGGCCAAGCCGGCGGCCACCCAGGCCGAACACCAGGAAGCCGAACGCCTGCTCAAGCAAGCCTTTGCCCACGGGGAATCCGGCGCGCTGATGGCCCTGGCCACGCTCTACCTGCAATCGCCGCAGAGCTTTCCCGATATCGATGTGCAGCAGCAGATCAGCCAGTGGCGCGAGCAAGGCTACGCCGAGGCGGGCCTGGCGCAGATTGCCCTGTACCGCACCCAGGGCACCTACGCCCAGCATCTGGAC
The DNA here is from genome assembly GCF_001423155.1 of Pseudomonas sp. Leaf127. Lineage (NCBI taxonomy): Bacteria > Pseudomonadati > Pseudomonadota > Gammaproteobacteria > Pseudomonadales > Pseudomonadaceae > Pseudomonas > Pseudomonas sp. Leaf127. The sequence continues at coordinate 95,273 of NZ_LMOA01000024.1, forward strand.
GAAATCGAAGGCATCTGCAAGCCGGCGCTGGCCAGCGCCGACACGTGTTATGTCGAGCTGGCCACTGTGTACCAGACCCGTGGCCAGGCCGAGCCGCAAAAAGCGCTGCTCGAACAGTTGCGCCGCGCCCACGCCGCCGGCCGCGTCGACGCCCAGCGGGTCGACAGCGTGGCGCGAGTGCTGGGCGATGCCGAGATCGGCACGCCTGACCCGCAAGGCGCCCAGCAACTGCTCGAAGGCATCGCGCCCGGCTACCCGGCCTCATGGGTGACACTGGCCAAACTGGTCTACGACTTTCCCGAGCTGGGTGACGTCGACACACTGATGGAGTACCTGGACAACGGCCGCGCTGCCGACCAGCCACGAGCCGAACTGCTGTTGGGACGGCTCTACTACGAAGGCAAGTGGTTGCCGGCCGATGCCGCCAAGGCCGAGCAGCACCTCATCAAGGCCACCGCCACCGAGATCTCGGCGCACTACTACTTGGGGCAACTGTACCGGCGCGGTTACCTGGGCCGGGTCGCCCCGCAAAAAGCCGTGGACGAACTGCTGATCGCCGCCCGTGGCGGCCAGACCAGCGCCGACTACGCCCTGGCGCAGTTGTTCTCGCAGGGCCGTGGCATCCGCCCCGATCCGGTCAACGCCTGGGTCTTCAGTCAACTGGCCCTGGCCCGTGGCACGGCGCCCGACAGCGAACTGATCCAGCACATCAACCAGCAACTGCCACCGGAACGCCTCGCCACAGCCCAAGCCTTGCTCGAACGCGAACAGAACGTCCGGGGTGCGACCGCCAGCCAGAGCGCGCTGGTCCTGCAAACCCTGCAAAACGACAACGCTGAGGAAGCCCTATGAAGCTCAACCCCCTGATGGCTGCCGGCATGGGTCTTGGCTTTACCCTGCTCTGGGCGTGCCCGACCCTGGCCGCCCTGACCGAAGAACAGAACGTCGGCCTGGAAGCCAAGATCACCGCACAAAGCGAAGACGACCGCGACCTGGGCACCCGCTCAGGCGGTGACGTCAACGGCATCGGCCTGGATCTGCGCCCGTGGGTGTATGGCGAGCGTGGCGCCTGGAGCGGCTATGCGATGGGCCAGTTGGTGACCGCCACCGACACCATCCAGACCGACCCGCTGGAGCAGACCGCCACCAACAGCCGCGGCCAGATAGGCACGCAAGTGGCCCGTGGCAACGCCAGCGAGCGCGAGGTCGACAAGAGCTACGCCGCCCTGCGCGAGTTCTGGGTCGGCTACAGCGGCTTGACCCCCTACCCCGGCGAGATCCTCAAGGTCGGTCGCCAGCGCCTGCGCAACGACGACGGCCAGTGGCGCGACGTAAACATCGAGGCCATCAACTGGACCTTCGACACCACCTTGCTGCGCGCCGACCTCGGCGCTGCCCAACGCTTCAGTGAGTACCGCACCGACCTGACCGAACTGGCCCCGGAAGACGAAGACCGCCAGCACCTGTTCGGCTCGGCCAGCTACCAGTGGACACCGGGGCACTGGGCCGGCATTCGCGCGCACCACAGCCATGACGACGGCAAGCTCAAGCGCAGCGGTGAAGTGCTCGACGACCTGGACAAGACCGCCAATGGCGACCTGACCTGGCTGGGCCTGCAGGCTGACAGCGACGCCTTCAACCACCGCAACACTCACACCCTCAACTACTGGGGCAGCCTGACCTGGCTGACCGGCGACCGCGACGAAATCGGCGCCACCTATGACGCCAACACCGACCAGTACCTGGCCGGTGACAAACGCAGCCGCAACGTCGATGGCTGGGCCACCGACCTGGGCCTGCGCCTGCGCCTGGACCCCCAATGGCAGGTCGGCGCGGCCTACTCGCGGGCCAGCAAGCACTATGAGCAGACCGGCCTGGAAAGCAACCGCTCGAACTGGACCGGCACGCGCTCGCGGGTGCATCGCTTCGGCGAAGCCTTCCAGGGCGAAATGGCCAACGTCGAGACCGGCTCGCTGTTCGCCTCCTGGCAGATGAATGACGAGTACGACGCCTCGCTGATCTACCACAAGTTCCGCCGCGTCGACGGCCATGCACGGATCGGCGGCGCCGGGATCAATCCGACCCAGGAACAGTTCGATGCCAGCGGCCTCCCGACCAACACCTTCAGTTCGCTGCCCCTTGAAGACGGGCGCAAGGACCTCGGCCAAGAGATGGACCTGGTGGTCACCAAGTACTTCAAGCAGGGCCTGTTGCCGGCGGCCATCAGTCAGTCGGTCGATGAGCCTTCGGCACTGATCCGCCTGCGCGCCGGGGTGTTCAAACCGGGCGATGCCTACCACAGCGATGTGGACAGCTACATGCACCGGGCCATCGTCGATGTCATCTGGCGCTTCTGATGCCAGCGGTCTCCAAGGAGTGCGATGAGATGAACAGTCACCCAAGCAATGCCCGTCACCGGCCCTGGTCGCAGGCCCTGCTCGAAAGCGCCGTGCTGGGCAGCGCGCTGCTGATGGCCGGCGTGGCGCTGGCGAGCACCCCTGCCGTGTCGGAGCCTGCCAAGGCGGTGGCCAAGGAACTGCAACAGGCCAAGACCTACACCATCAGTAGCCCGCCGGTGGAACCCTTGGCCCTGCGCAAGCCGGTGCTGCCTGACCTGTCCGGCTACACCACCGAGGCGGCCCTGCAACAGATCCAGCGCAGCACGCCGGGCAAGGTGCGGGTCACGCGGATGATGGAAGAAGCCAACGGCATGAAAGAGTTTGTCGGCGGCGACAACAAGATGGCCGAGTGGGTGACGCGCCAGCGCGGCATTCCGCAGATCATCGTGGTGCAGGACGGTTATGCCAGCCTGCAGGACGTGGCGCGCCAGGTGCCGAAGCACCTGCTCAGCGAAGTGTCGCCCGGCGTGTTCATCGCCCGTGTGCCGATCCTGGTCAAGGACACCGGCACCCTGGAGATCGACCAACGCACCCGCGAGCTGCGCCTGTCGCAGGAGCGCGGCGCGTTCATCGTCAACGAAGGCAAGCTGCTGGTCACCCGCTCACAGATCAATGGCTGGAACGAAACCCGCAATGCGCTGGCGACCTGGCGCAAACCCCGGGAATTCCGGCCGTTCCTGCTGGCCTGGGGCGGTTCGCACACCTGGATCGCCAGCACCCGCATGACCAGCCTCGGCTACGACCAGAGCAAGTCCTACGGGGTCAGCATTTCGCAATACACCCCCAATGCCGCCAGGGTGCTCAAGCGCCCCGAGCCCACCGGCTGGATCGTCGATTCGGAGTTTGTCGACCTGTGGTACGGCTTCTACTGCTATGAAACCCAGGGGTTCGTCATCAAGGGCAATACCTACCGCGACAACATCGTCTACGGCATCGACCCGCACGACCGCTCGCACGGCCTGATCATTGCCGAGAACACCGTGCACGGCACGAAAAAGAAGCACGGGATCATCGTCTCGCGCGAGGTGAACGACAGTTTCATCTTTCGCAACAAGAGCTACGACAACCAGCTCTCCGGCGTCATGCTCGACCGCAACAGCGTCAACAACATCGTGGCCGACAACGATATTTACCAGAATCACACCGACGGCATCACCCTGTACGAAAGCGGCGACAACCTGCTGTGGGGCAATCGTGTCGTTGCCAACCGCCGCCACGGCATCCGCGTGCGCAACAGCACCAATATCAAGCTCTACAACAACTTCGCCATGGGCAACGGCCTGGTGGGTGTCTATGGCCACATCAAGGACCTGAGCGACACCGACCGTGACATCCAGCTGGACCCGTTCGACACCCAGGTGTCGTTGCTGGTGGTCGGCGGCGAACTGGCCGGCAATGGCTCAGGCCCCCTGTCGATCGACTCGCCGCTGAGCATCGAGCTTTACGACGTGGCCATGCTGGCGCCGACCAAGGCCAACGGCATCACCCTCAACGGCATCCTGGGCGAGAACCAGGCGCAGATTCTCGACCTGCTGGTGCGCCAGAAAAAAGCCGTGTTGATCGACCCCGTTGAAAACCAGACCGAGCTGCGCGAATGAGCCGAGGAATTGTCATGCACACCCCATTGATCAAATGGCTCGGCCTGTCGGGCCTGACTGCAGCGCTGCTGGCGGCCGCCGGCAGCGCCCGGGCCGATGCCCAGGTGCCGGCCTTTACCGCAGAGCCCTGCTGCCAGCTGTGCCCGGCCGCCCATGACGCCAGAAACTACACCACCCGCTACCAGCAGAACTTCACCACACTGATCCAGGCCGAAGGCGACTGGCTGTTTCGCACCCGTGAAGACCTGCGCACTGATTTCGACACCAGCGCGCTGGGCTACAAGCGCCTGCAACAGTTGCAACGTGCGTTCAAGCGCCGGGGCGTCGAACTGGTGGTGGTCTACCAGCCCACGCGCGGGCTGGTAGACCGCAACAAGCTGCTGCCGGCCGACCGCGAGAAGTTCGCCTACGACACCGCATTGAAAAACTACCAGGCCATGCTCGGGCGCTTTAGCAAGATGGGCTACTGGGTGCCGGACCTGTCGCCGCTGGCCAATGAAAACGAAGCCCACGATTTCTACTTTCGCGGCGACCAGCATTGGACTCCCTATGGCGCCCAGCGCACCGCCAGGCGAGTGGCCGAGACTGTGAAGCAGATCCCGGCCTACGCCGACATTCCCAAGCGTGAGTTCGAGAGCAGCAAATCCGGGCGCATGGGCAAGACCGGCACCCTGCATAACATGGCCGGCCAGTTGTGCGGCACCAGCTACGCGATCCAGTACATGGACCAGTTCGCCACCGAACCCAAGGGCGAGGCCGGCGACAGCGATCTGTTCGGCGATGGCGGCAACCCCGAGATCACCCTGGTGGGCACCAGCCACAGTGGCAAGAACTACAACTTCGGCGGTTTCCTGCAGGAGTACCTGAGCGCCGACGTGCTCAACGTGGCATTCCCCGGCGGCGGCCTGGAAGGTTCGATGATCCAGTACCTGGGCAGCGAGGAGTTTCGCAACAACCCGCCCAAGGTACTCATCTGGGAGTTTTCGCCGCTGTACCGCCTGGACCAGGAAAGCGTCTGGCGGCAGATGCTCGCGCTGCTCGACAACGGCTGCGAAGACAGGCCGGCGCTGCTCAGCCGCCAGATGAGCCTCAAGCCCGGCAACAATGAAGTGCTGGTCAACGGCACCCATGGCATCAAGACCATTCGCAACGGCGACAACCAGATCGACATCCGCTTCGAAGACCCTTCGGTCAAGGTATTGCAGGCGCGCCTCTGGTACATGAACGGCCGCCACGAAGACCTGAAGCTTGAAAAACCCGAGACCACCGACACCGACGGCCGCTTCGCCTTCCAGTTGCGCGAAGACGAAGACTGGGCCGACCAGCAATTGCTGGCGGTGGAAATCCAGGGACCGAACCCTGGTACGCCGGCCCAGAAGATCAAGGCCCAGGTGTGCAAACGCAACGGCTTCGCCAGCCCTGCGCAACAGACGGCGCAAGCCGGACAATGAGGACTTTTATGCAGACGCGCAAAACCCTGGGCCCTGCCCTGCTGTCGCTGGCCTTGCTGGCGTCGGCCTCGCTGCCCGCCCACGCCTGGAACGGGGGCGCAGCGCCGGCGTTGAGCCCGCCGGCCGGCTATTCGGCACCGATCGAGCAGATGAAGACCGGCGAACATACGTTCAACTGCGCCCCGATCCCCACGCCCTATACCGGCGAGCTGGTGTTTCGCAGCAAGTACGAAGGCTCGGACAAGGCCCGCTCGACCCTCAACGAAGTGGCCGAGAAGGCCTTCCGCTCGGCCACCCAGGACATCACCGACCTGGAACGCGGCATCAGCAAGGTGGTGATGCAATACATGCGCGACGGCCGGCCGGAACAGCTGGACTGCTCGCTGAACATGCTCACCGCCTGGGCACGGGCCGGGGCGCTGGAGTCGCAGCAGTACAACCACACCGGCAAGTCGATGCGCAAATGGGCACTGGGCAGCCTGTCGGCCGCTTACCTGCGCCTGAAGTTTTCCGACTCGCGCCCCTTGGCCAACCACACCCAGCAAGCGGCCGAGATCGAAGCCTGGTTCAGCACGCTGGCCGACCAAGTGGTGCGCGACTGGAGCAACCTGCCGCTGGAGAAGATCAACAACCACTCCTACTGGGCCGCCTGGTCGGTCATGGCCACCGCCGTGGCCACCAACCGCCGCGACCTGTTCGACTGGTCGGTGCAGGAGTTCAAGGTCGCCGCCCACCAAGTGGACGCCGAGGGCTTCTTGCCCAACGAACTCAAGCGCCGTGAGCGTGCCCTGGCGTATCACAACTACGCCCTGCCACCGCTGGCCATGATCGCCAGCTTCGCCCAGGCCAACGGTGTCGACCTGCGCCCGGAAAACAACGGCGCGCTCAAGCGCCTGGGCGACCGGGTACTGGCCGGCGTCGAGGACCCGGACGCCTTCGCCGAGCGCGGCGGCCAGAAGCAGGACATGACCGACCTGAAAAAGGACCCGAAATTCGCCTGGCTGGAACCGTACTGCTCGCTCTACACCTGTGATGCCCGGGTGCTGGAAAAGAAGCACGAGAAACAACCGTTCAAGACCTTTCGCCTGGGCGGCGACCTGACCCGGGTCTACGACCCCCGTCACGACCGCGACGATAGGTAGGAGCGCGCTCTGCCCGCGACCGAGTGCGCAGCGCTCGCAAAATCTCGGAAACGCTGAAAATTTTGACTGTGAACACATTCAAGATTTTGGAAACGCTGAAAATTTACGACTGCTAACGCAGCCGGTCGCGGGCAAGCGCGCTCCTACGCAGCGAGTGAGTTTCAACCCCCCATTTGCGTGGGGGGGTTTGGGGGGGCTTTGGCCCTTGGATGTTTGTTGCACCCTCGGAGACAAAGACATGGTCTTTTCATCCAATGTGTTCCTGTTTCTGTTCCTGCCGGTCTTTCTCGGCTTGTACTACCTGAGCGGGCAACGCTATCGCAACCTGTTGCTGCTGTTGGCCAGCTACCTCTTCTACGCCTGGTGGCGGGTCGATTTCCTCGCGCTGTTCATTGCGGTCACCGTGTGGAACTACTGGATCGGCCTGAAGGTGGGCGCCGCTGGCGTGCGCACCCGACCGGCCCAGCGCTGGCTGTTGCTGGGCGTGGCGGTCGACCTGGGCATCCTGGGCTATTTCAAGTACGCCAACTTCGGCGTCGACAGCCTCAACGCGATCATGACCTCGATGGGCCTGGAGCCCTTCATCCTGACCCATGTGCTGCTGCCGATCGGCATCTCGTTCTACATTTTCGAGTCCATCAGCTACATCATCGATGTCTATCGCGGCGACACCCCGGCCACCCGCAACCTGATCGATTTCGCAGCGTTCGTGGCGATCTTCCCGCACCTCATCGCCGGTCCCGTGCTGCGCTTTCGCGACCTGGTCGACCAGTTCAACAACCGCACCCACACGCTGGACAAGTTCTCCGAAGGCTGCACGCGCTTCATGCAGGGCTTCATCAAGAAAGTGTTCATCGCCGACACCCTGGCGGTGGTCGCCGACCACTGTTTTGCCCTGCAAAACCCCACCACGGGCGACGCCTGGCTGGGCGCACTGGCCTACACCGCGCAGCTGTATTTCGATTTCTCCGGCTACAGCGACATGGCCATCGGCCTGGGGTTGATGATGGGCTTTCGCTTCATGGAAAACTTCCAGCAGCCCTACATCAGCCAGTCGATCACCGAGTTCTGGCGGCGCTGGCACATCAGCCTGTCGACCTGGCTGCGCGACTACCTGTACATCACCCTGGGCGGCAACCGCGGTGGCCAGTTCGCCACCTACCGCAACCTGTTCCTGACCATGCTGCTGGGCGGGCTGTGGCATGGCGCCAATATCACCTACGTGATCTGGGGCGCCTGGCACGGCCTCTGGCTGGCCATCGAAAAAGCCGTGGGCATCAATACAAAACCCTGGGTATTCAACCCCGTTCGCTGGGCGCTGACCTTTCTGCTGGTGGTGATCGGCTGGGTCATCTTCCGCGCCGAAAACCTGCACGTGGCGATGCGCATGTATGGCGCCATGTTCAGCTTCGGCGACTGGCAGCTGTCGGAACTGACCCGCGCCAACCTCACCGGCCTGCAAGTGGCCACCCTGGCGCTGGCCTACGCGACCCTGGCGTTCTTCGGCCTGCGCGACTTCTACACCCGGCGCCCGGCACGGCCGGCCACAACCTGTGCCGACGGCCCGGCCAGCGATCAGCCCGGCACGCTCAAGGCCGTACCGGGTGATGCCCCCGGCAGCCTGCATCAGCCCGGCTACACCGTGGGCCGCGAAGCGCAGGTGCAACCGGCGTACTGGCAGGCCGACTGGCCACGCTATGCCATGCGCGGGCTGATCCTGCTGCTGTTCGTGGCCTCGATCCTGAAACTGTCGGCGCAGAGTTTCTCGCCATTCCTGTACTTCCAGTTCTGAGGCGCCCGAGATGACCCGTTCATTACGCATCCTCTACATCGCCGTGTTCATGGGCCTGTTGCTGGTGCTGGGCCTCTGGTCGCTGCGCAGCTTCATGCACTTTTCGCCCCCGCCCGGCACTACGGTGCTCGACGGCAAATGGACCAAGGCGGCCGAGACCCATTACGACGATGAGTTCCCGATCAAGCGCCTGGGCACCAACCTGTGGGCGGCGCTGGACTACCAGTTGTTCAACGAAGGCCGCCCCGGCGTGGTGGTCGGTGAAGACCAGTGGCTGTTCAGCGATGAGGAGTTCGACGCCATTGCCGGCGGCGAGCACAACCTGCAGGAGAACCTGGCCCTGGTGCGCGGCGTACAGGAAGCGCTGCGCACGCAAGGTTCGCGCCTGGTGCTGGCGATTGTCCCGGCCAAGACCCGCCTGTACCCCGAGCATATCGGCGAACACACCCCGGCGCGTCTGCACCGCGACCTGTACCAGCGTTTTCATCAACAAGTGGCGCAGGCCGGGATCGTCGCGCCGGACCTGCTCACCCCGCTGCAACAGGCCAAACAACGCGGCCAGGTGTTCCTGCGCACCGACACCCACTGGACGCCGCTGGGCGCGGAAGTGGTCGCTCAGCAACTCAGTCAGAGCATTGCCCGCCAGGCGCCGCTGAACGTCGAGCCGCAGGCATTTGTCACCGCGGATCTTGGCACCTCGGACTACAAGGGCGACCTGACCAACTTCCTGCCCCTGGACCCGCTGTTCAGCCACCTGCTGCCCCGGCCCGACACCCTGCAAAAACGCAGCACCGAAGCGGCAGGCACGGGCACAGAAAGCGACGACGCTCTGTTTGCCGACGCCGAGATTGCCGTGGGCCTGGTCGGCACCAGCTACAGCGCCAACCCCAACTGGAACTTTGCCGGTGCCCTCAAGCAGGCGCTGCACAGCGATGTTGTCAATTACGCCGAGGACGGCCACGGGCCGCTCTTGCCGATGCTCAAGTACCTGCAGAGCGAAGGCTTCAAGCACAACCCGCCGTCGGTGGTGATCTGGGAATTTCCCGAGCGCTACCTGCCGGTGCACAACGACCTGGGCGAATTCGACGCCCAGTGGATCGCCGGGTTGAAGAAACCCCGCAACACCCAAGAGAACCTGGCCGCGACGGCTGGATCATCCGAGTCGCCCGTGCGGGCGCACCCCTGAAAGAGGACTGCCTTATGACCCTACTGAACACTGCCACTCGTTCGACTGCCAATCGCCTGCTCAAAAGCGCCGCCCTGGCGCTGGGCCTGGGCATGGCTTCGCTGCAGGTCATGGCCGCCGGCGATGCCGCGCTGTACCCGACCGCACCAAAGGGTTCGACCTTCATCCGGGTCTACAACGCCAGCAACAGCGAAATCAGCGCGACCGTCGGCAACACCAACCTCAAGGACGTCGCGCCCCTGGGCAGCACCGCGTTCAGCTTCATGCCCCAGGGCGACTACACCGCCCGGCTGGGCAGCCAGAGCCTGCCGGTCAAGCTGGCCAGCGATCACTACTACACCCTGGTCAACCCTGCCAATGGCAAGCCGCAACTGGTCGAGGAAGCACCGTTCAAGAACAAGCAGAAATCCCTGGTGCGCGTGCAGAACCTCAGCGACCAGGCGCTGAGCCTGAAAACCGCCGACGGCAGTGCCGAGGTGGTCAAGACCGTGGCGGCCAAGGGCACCGGCGAGCGTGAGGTCAACCCGGTGAAGGTCGGGCTGGCGCTGTACAGCGGCGACAAGAAAGTCAGCGACCTCAAGCCCATTGCCCTGGAGCGCGGCGAGGCTGCGGTGCTGTATGTCACCGGCACCGGCAGCAACCTGTCGCCGGTGTGGGTCAAGCCCCAGGCGAACAACTGAGCAAGACCGATCGGCGGCCTCACGGTCGTGCGATGAGGAGCAACACCCATGACGACACGACGCAGTACCGGCCCACGACGCACAACGCGTCAGCCACGCCCTGCAGCCCTTATTGAAAACGATTGGAGACACAACATGATCCCGGTAATCCTGTCAGGCGGTAGCGGTTCTCGACTCTGGCCTCTGTCGCGCAAGCAGTTTCCCAAGCAGTTCCTGGCCCTGACCGGCGAGCACACGCTGTTCCAGCAGACCCTGCAACGCCTGGCGTTCGACGGCATGCAGGCACCCATCGTGGTGTGCAACAAGGATCATCGCTTTATCGTCAACGAGCAGTTGAGCGCGCTGAAGCTGGACACCCAGGCCATCATCATGGAGCCATTCGGGCGCAACACGGCCCCGGCCGTGGCGCTGGCGGCGATGACGCAGGTCAACCAGGGCAATGACCCGCTGTTGCTGGTGCTGCCGGCCGATCATGTGATCGACGACCAGAAGGCCCTGCAACGCGCCCTGGCCCTGGCCACCGTGGCCGCCGAGCGTGGCGAAATGGTGCTGTTCGGCGTGCCGGCGACCCGCCCGGAAACCGGCTACGGCTACATCAAGTCAGGCCCCGACTCGCTGCTGCCCGAGGGTGTGCAGCGGGTGCAGAGTTTTGTCGAAAAACCCGATGAAAAACGCGCGGTCGAGTTCGTCGAGGACGGTGGTTACTTCTGGAACAGCGGCATGTGCCTGTTCCGCGCTAGCCGTTACCTCGAAGAGCTGAAAAAACACGATCCGGACATCTACGACACCTGCCTGCTGACCCTGGAACGCAGCCTGCAGGAAGACGGCACCGTTGACATTGACCAGGCCACGTTCGCCTGCTGCCCGGATGACTCGATAGACTACGCGGTCATGGAAAAGACCCAGCGCGCCTGCGTGGTGCCACTCAGCGCCGGCTGGAGCGACGTGGGCTGCTGGGCCTCGCTGTGGGCGGTGCATGACAAGGACACCGACGGCAATGTGACCAAGGGCGATGTGGTGCTGCAAGACAGCCGCAACTGCATGATCCACGGCAACGGCAAGCTGGTGTCGGTGATTGGCCTGGACAACATCGTGGTGGTCGAAACCAAGGATGCGATGCTGATCGCGCACAAGGACAAGGTCCAGGGCGTCAAGCAGATGGTCAACACCCTCACCACCCAGGGCCGCAGTGAGACCCAGAATCATCTGGAGGTCTACCGCCCGTGGGGCTCCTACGACTCGGTGGACATGGGCGGGCGTTTCCAGGTCAAGCGCATCTCGGTCAAGCCCGGCGCCAGCCTGTCGCTGCAAATGCACCATCACCGCGCCGAGCACTGGATCGTGGTGTCCGGCACCGCGCAGGTGACCTGCGACGAGAACGTGTTTCTGCTCACCGAGAACCAGTCGACCTACATCCCCATCGCCTCGGTGCACCGCCTGAAAAACCCCGGCAAGATCCCGCTGGAAATCATCGAGGTGCAGTCGGGCAGCTACCTGGGCGAAGACGATATCGAGCGCTTCGAGGATGTCTATGGGCGTTCCGGGCCCATTGAGGCCGGCGTGAAGACCCAGACGCTGGCGCGTTGAAGAGGTAGCTGGAACGACGACAACCCTGTGGGGAACAGGGTTGTCGGTTCAGTACAGGTGTTGCAACTTGCTCATGGCGCTTCAAAGGTGTACTTCAAGGATTCTGGCGCGAAAAACCACCGATCAAGCGATGGGGCATAGACGGCGGCTGTTATTGTGGCGACATCACCCTCCTTGAAGGGCTTATTGGGGATTATTTCAAACGAGGCCCCCGTATCTTTCCCGCTGATGAACTTTTTGATTTTGGCCTCGGTCTGACTGCTCAAGTTTTCGGTTTGCATATGCATCAGAACGTGTCCGTACCTGTCACTTTCCAGGCCAGGCAATACCAGAGTGAACGCTTCCTGGCCGACCTTGAGTTTGTTGTCTGATGTCGCGTCCTTCGCATAGGGGGCTGGCAACTGACTGTCCACCTCGGCAGAGACTGTTACAACGAAGCGCTTTTCCTGGAGGCCAGATGACTGATTGTCTTGACTCATGACATAACTCCTTTTTTCATGCGATAAAAACTTCCGTGTCGCCTCGACTATAAAGCGTTTGATCCGTCACACCACTCGTAGATCTACCAGTAGCCGAATAAACATTTCACTGATAGAACAGCCTGTTGCACGCCATCGTTGCCCAGGTATCTGCTCCCTTCTGTTATCTGAATCGGAAGCCATGACCATTGGTCTGCACCTGTCATAAATGACAGTAGATACCCACTTCCTGGCGTGACTAAAGTCGACGATTGCCAGCAACGATGTCAGTGAGGAGTCGAGATGAGCATTCTGCTTGCCCAGGTGGACGCGTCGCTACCGGCACCCTGTGTCGTTGAAAGCCACGAACAGGTCATCGACCTGGACGCCCCCTTCTGTGTCGAACTGCCGGCTTTGAACAGCCGATACTACGATGCCGTGGTCCTGGCCCTGGTCTGCACCGAAGGCACCCAGTTGCGGGCCTGGGCCATCAAGGAAGCCAGGTTCAAGCATGGCAAGCCGACACAGGCGCACTTCAACAATCAGCACCTGATGTGCCCCTTTGATCGACAGATGCAGGCCTGTGCCAGGGCTTACCTGCATCGACACGACAAGGATCGCTGGGTCATGGCGCCTGACTCGGACCTGTACAGTTTCTGAAAACTTCGGGCACGGGCAGGTCTGGTTCGCTTTGGGGTAGGATGACGCGCATCTTTACGCGGAGCATTCACCCTATGCTGATCGGCATCCTGCTTGTCCTTACCTGGCTGATCCTGCTGCTGCGCTACCCGGCCAAGGCCCTGCCGGTCTCGCTGGTGGCTGCCGTGGCGCTGGGCCTGGTCGCCACCTTTGTGATCTGGCAGGACAGCCGCGAAACCCGCCAGCTCGAACGCCTGGACCTGCGCCTGAGCCATGCCCCACAGACCTGCCCGGCCGACCGGCCCTTGCAGGTCAGCCTGACCAACACCAATGCGGTGCCGCTGCTGGAATTGCGTTGGCGCGTGGCGGCGTATGTACCCGGCGACACGGTGAACCTGGCGGACAATACTTACACCTCGGCGCGCTATCGCGGCCCCGGTGAACTGCAGGCCGGTGCCACCTGGCAGGAATGCCTGCCGCTGCCGGCCCTGCGCAGCGGCTACCGTCCCGGGACCCTGGAGTTTCGCGCCGAACACCTGCAAGGCCGTTTTTCCAACTGAACCACGTTTGATAACCGCCGGGAGGTTGTAGGAGCGCGCTTGCCCGCGACCGAGTGCGTAGCGCTCGCAAAATCTCGGAAACGCTGAAAATTTACGACTGCTAACGCAGCCGGTCGCGGTGGTCCGGCATTCCGGCAAGCTCGCTCCTACAAGCGGTGAATTCAATAGCCAATAAAGTCAGTAAGTTATTTTGTGTTTGATGAGCGCGGCCTCAACCGCGAAGAAGCCCGCACCGCAACTGAAAAAGATCGCCGCCTGGTGCAAGCTTGCGCCCCAGGATCGCGTTGCCCTTAACCGTACAGCCGTGCAATCAAAGCTGTTTCTTCCCCAAGGAGCCTTCATGCCCGTCACCCTGATCACCGGCTGTTCCAGCGGCATCGGCCGCGCCCTGGCCGACGCCTTGCGCGCCGCCGACCATGAGGTCTGGGCCACGGCCCGCAAGGCCGAGGATGTCGCCGCGCTCAGTGCCGCCGGCTTCACGGCCGTACAACTGGACGTCAACGACAGCGTCGCCCTTGAGCAACTGGGCCAGCGCCTGGCGCCGATCGGGCTGGATATGCTGATCAACAACGCCGGCTACGGTGCCATGGGGCCCTTGCTAGACGGCGGCGTGCCGGCCCTGCAACGCCAGTTCGAAACCAACGTCTTTGCCGTGATCGGCGTCACCCGCGCCCTGTTCCCGGCCCTGCGCCGCAACAAGGGACTGGTGGTCAATATCGGCAGCGTGTCCGGCGTGCTGGTCACCCCGTTCGCCGGCGCCTACTGCGCCTCCAAGGCTGCCGTGCATGCGCTGAGCGAAGCGCTGCGCCTGGAGCTTGCGCCCTTCGGCATCCGGGTGATGGAAGTCCAGCCGGGCGCCATCGCCTCACGCTTTGCCAGCCACGCCACGCAGGAGGCCGAACAGTTGCTCGATCAAACCTCACCCTGGTGGCCGATCCGCGACGGCATCCGCGCCCGTGCCCGCGCCTCGCAGGACAACCCGACCTCGGCCGAGGAGTTTGCCCGGGAGGTGGTCGCCGCCCTGCAACGCCCACCGCGCCTGCTGCGCCTGGGCAACGGCTCGCGGCTGATGCCACTGGTGGCGTGGCTGGTGCCCAAGGGGGTGCTGGACAGGGTGTTGAAAAAGCGTTTTGGTTTGAATCTGACCCTATAGGGTCTGTTGCCGCTTCATCACAACCCCGCCCTCACCACCACCGTACACGTCATTCCCGCCGCCAGCAGCACCCCGTCCGGCAGCGGATCGAGCCGGATACGCACCGGCACGCGCTGGGCCAGGCGTACCCAGTTGAAGGTCGGGTTGACGTCGGCCAGCAGTTCGCGGCTTTCAGGGTTGTCGCGGTCGTAGATGCCACGGGCGATGCTGTCGACCTGGCCGGTGATACGTTGGCCGCTCATCAATTGCAGCTCGGCGGCATCACCGATGCGCAGGTGCGGCAATTTGGTTTCTTCGAAAAAGCCATAGACCCAGAACGAGTTCATATCGACCACGGCCAGCTTTGCCTCGCCAATGTGCGCGTAGTCGCCGCGGTGCACGTTGAGGTTGGTGACGTAGCCGTCCACCGAGGCCAGCACGCGGGTGCGCGCAAGATCCAGTTCGGCACTTTCCAGGCGCGCCTGGGCCAGTTGATAGTCCGCCTGGGCGGCCAGCGCCAGGTGCCCGGCGTCGTCGCGGTTCTCGGCCGAGATCACCCGTGTGTCCATGTCGGCGCGGCGCCTGGCGTTGCTGGCGCGCATCTGCCAGGCGGCCTGGCGCGCCGCAAGATCAGCCCTGGCCTGCTTGACCGCCAACCGGTAGTGCTCCGGGTCGATCTGCAACAGCAGGTCGCCTTTGCTGACCTGCTGATTGTCACGCACGGCAACGTTGATGACCGTACCGGCCACTTCCGGTGCAACGTTGATGATGTCGGCGCGCACCCGCCCATCGCGGGTCCAGGGGGTGTCCATGTAATGCACCCACAAGCTGTGCCCCAGAAAGATCGCCAGCGCCAGAATCAACAAGGTCGCGCCCACACTGAACAGCTTTTTCATCCACGCACTCTCAACGGTAAAGGGGCAGCGCCAGGGCGCTGAATAGGCAGACAAAAAGACTCAGGCGCAACAACGCCGGGTGCCAGAACAGGCGGTACAGGTCCAGGCCCGACAACAGCCGGTCCAGCGCCCAGGCCAGCAGCAGGGCCAATACAAACATCAGGCTCATGGTCGGCAGGTACAGGCCGTGAATGGCTATTTCACGCGGCATGCGCGGCGTCTCCTCGTGCCTTCGTGCCACAGGCCGCCAGTGGCGACTGCGGGTCCAGCAGGCAGGTACGGATGAAGTGCAGGTAGCTCTCGACCCGGCGCAACGGCGAGGTATCGAAGTGCGAGGCAAAGGGCTCTTCGGTCTGGCGCACCCGGCCGATGGCCCGTTCGACGGCGGCCTGGCTGCGCCTGAGATTGCGCGTATCGGGCTGGATGAACAGACGGATCAACGAGCGGCCCATGACCCGGATCGACACCCGCCAGGCGCGGTGTTCGGCATAGCTGGGGTGCACCGGCAGCAGGGCCTGCTCACGGCGTAGCTCGATGATGGCGTGGCCGATTTCCAGCACCACGAACATCCAGCGCAGCACCTGACGCTGCACCTCGGGCTGGCCGGCGGCCAGCGTGTCGGCCTGGTGCATCACGTCGCGGGTCTGGCTTTCGAAACTCGATCCCAGCCGTGCCAATGGCGCGCTGATGGCAAACACCACCTGGCGACGCAGGTCAGCCTCCAGGTGCCGCCACATCCAGCGGCTGTTGGGCGGCAGGATGATGGCCCCGGCAGCGGCGCACAGCAGCATGCCGATGACCATCGACAGGTATTCGTTGATGAACAGGCTCGGGTCGTAGCGGGTGAGGTTGTCCGGCAGCGCGCCCATGCAGAAAAACAGCATCAGCCCCAGCCCATAGCCGGCCCAGCGCGCCCTTGAGGACAGGAAGGTGCCGACCACCAACACCGGCGCCAGCACCAGGCACAGCAAGGGAAAGCCGTCGATACGCGGGTAGATCACAAAGGTTTCGACAAAACCGAACAGGGCCGCGAGCAGTGTGCCGCCGGCCATCTGCAACGACATGCGCCACGGGTTGGCATTCATCGACGACAGGGCCACGGTGATTGCCGACACCAGAATCATCGTGGCACCACTGGGCCAGGCGGTCAGCACCCACCAGGCGCTCATCAACCCCACCACCAGCGTGGCGCGCACCCCGGCGCCGAGCACGGCCATGCCATGGGTGCGGTTGACGAAAGGCTCTTCCCATTGTTCGCGTACATGGTTGTGATCGGCGAGCGACGCATGGGTCAGCGCGTAGTTGTGCAGCTCGCAGGCCAGCCGGTACAGCAGCTCGAACGTGGTATGAAAATCCAGGCGCTCGGCGTCACTGGGGCCGCCCTCTTCCAGCGTTCGGCGCCACTGGCGCACCAGGGGCGGCCACTGGTTTTTCCAGTGTTCCAGACGCAGCGCCAGACGCGCGGCATCTTCCAGGTTCAAGGCGTGGTCGGCGCAGTGCTCCAGCACGGACACCAGGCTGGCCAACCCTGGTTCAAGCTGTTGCAACACCCGTTGCGGGGGCTGGCTGCGCAGCCTTTCAAGCAACTGATGCAGCGCATTGAAACGCGTGGTGATGGCCATGAATTCGCTGTTGAGGCGATTGAGCCGGCCATTGCGCCGGCGCATGGACGGGTCTTCGAACAGGGTGACGCTGCGCAGCCCTTCAAGGCCAATGGCCTCGGCGACGAACTGCAGGTTGCAGGCTTCAAAGGCCGACTGTGGATGGCCGGCGCGCAAGCCGTCGACCACAAACCGCGCATAGCGGCCGAAGCGCTGGAACAGCGTGTTGCGCATCGCGGCACTGGCGCTCTGCGGCAGGATCGCGGCGCTGACGACAGTGGCGCAGGCGATGCCGAGTGCGATTTCCAGCACCCGCCATACCGCCGCCATGAAGGCACCCTCAGGGTGCGCCAGCGCCGGCAGGCCGATCAGGGCGGCGGTGTAGCCGGCAAGCACGAAGGCATAGGCGCGAAAGTTGCGAAACCGCGCCGCGCCCGCTGCACACAGGCCCACCCACAGCGCCAGGCAGCCGAGAAACGGCACCGAGTCCTGGCCGAACAAGGCCATTAGCTGCACCATCATCGTCGAGCCGGCCAGGGTGCCGAGCAAACGATAGAAGCTCTTGGCGAACACCTGCCCGCTTTGCGGCTGCATGACCAGCACCACGGTGATCACTGCGATCCGCGGCTGCGGCAGCTCCAGGCGCAAGGCCAGCCAATAGGTGGTGAAGGCCGCCAGCAGGACCTTGGCGATGTACACCCAGGTCACGCCATCGCTGCGCAGCCAGGCCTGGTACTCACGCCGCCAGGGCAAGGTGATCAGGCGTTGCAGGGCAAGGTTCATGTGTGCTCTCCGTAGAAAAATCACCCGCTGTCGCAAAACACACACCGGCAAGCGCGCTCCTACCGGGGTTGCAGGGTCGGTTCGGGCGGGGTGTCGGCGCCCGCCTGCAAGCCGCCGCCCAGCGCCACCACCAGCCCGGCATAGGCTTGCAACCGCGCCGCTTCGACCTGTTGCTGGATGTCCTGCTGGCGCCACAGTTGGGTCTGTGCCTGGAGCACGTCCAGGTAGTCGACCAGCCCACGCTGCCAGGCCAGGCGCGCCAGTTCGCAATTGTTGTGGGCGGCGGCCACCGACTCACGGGCCAGGGCCTGCTGGGTGTCCAGCGATTGGCGACGCAGCAGTTGATCGGCAACGTCTTGCAGCGCGCTGACCAGCGTCTGCTGGTAATGCGCCACGGCCAGGTCATAGCCGGCGCTGGCCTGACCGAGTTCGGCACGCAGGCGACCGCCGTCCAATAGCGGCAGGCTCAAGGCGGGGCCGGCGTTCCAGGCCAGCTTGCGCCCAGCCAGAAACCCCAGCAGGTTGCCGCCGGTGGCCATGTAGCCGAGGCTGGCGGTCAGGTCGACATTGGGGTAGAAGCCGGCCTGTGCCACCTCGATGCCCCGGGCCTGGGCCGCCACCTGCCAGCGGCTGGCGACCACATCCGGGCGCTGACCCAGCCATTGCGCCGGCAGGGCGGCCGGCAAAGAGAGCGGCTGCTGCAAGGCCAGGGCCGGACGCTGGAGCTGTTCGCCCTGTTGCGGTGCCAGCCCGGCCAGGGCTGCCAGTTGATGTTGGTGCAGGGTGATCGCCTCATGCAGCGCATCGATCTGCCGATGGGTTTCCGGCAAGGGTGCCTGGGCCTGGCTGACCTCCAGTTGGGTGCCGATGCCCGCCGCCAGGCGCCGCCGGGCCAGTTCAAGGATCTGCGTCTGTTGCTCAAGGGTCGATTCGAGAATGTCCAGCCGGGCATGCTGCAGGGCCAGCTGGATATAGGCGCGCACCACATTGGCCTGCAAGGCCAGTTGCGCCTGGCGCTGTTCGGCGGCACGCTGGTGCGCCAGGTCCATGGCCTGCTCACTGGCGCTGCGTTCGCGCCCCCACAGGTCCAGGTCCAGGCTCAGGGCCAGCCCGGCACTGTTGTCCCAGGTGCGGCTCTCGGCCAGGTCGCCGGGGCCATAAAAACCGTCGTCAGGCCACTGGCGGCGTGCGGCCCGGCCACTGGCGTCAACCTGCAACGCCTCGCGCGACTCGACCCGGCCGGCCATGGCCTGCGCTTCACGCACACGGGCGGCAGCGGCGGCCAGGCTCGGGCTGCCCTGCCCGGCCCGTTCGACCCAGGCATCGAGTTGCGGATCGCCATAGGCACGCCACCACTGCACACGTGGCCAGCCGGCGTCGCGCTGCGCCAGTTCGATGGCCAGGTCTTGCGTGGGCAAATGCTCGGTATGAGGCGCAATGCCCCGTTGGGAAATACAGCCGCCGATCAAGATGGAGATTGCCAGGACACTGAGGGCCTTGGCCCCCCTGATGATGCGACGCAGCACGGTTGCAGGTTCCCGAAGGCAATGACGCGGCTAGAAGTGCTGCGATTCTAGGCGGCGCCCAAGGTGGCGATAAGCGGGGCCGAATGTGAATCTTTGTTACAGATTCAGAGATAATCGCTGTCGTCGGGATGGACAGGGAGCGGTAACTTCATGTCACAATTTGCCAACCGTGACCGTCGTACCCTCCAGAGATCACCATGGACACCCTGCAAAACATGCGCGCCTTCAGTTGTGTGGCGCAAGCAGGCAGTTTTACTGCGGCTGCCATACAACTGGACACCACCACTGCCAATATCTCGCGAGCCGTCTCCAATCTGGAGGCGCACCTGCAGACCCGCCTGCTCAACCGCACCACACGGCGCATTGCCCTGACCGAGGCCGGCAAGCGCTACCTGCAACGCTGCGAGCAGATCCTGGCGTATGTCGAAGAAGCCGAGGCCGAGGCCAGCGACGCCCATGCGCGCCCGGCCGGGCAGCTCAAGGTGCATTCGATGCCGGGAGTCGGCCAGCATTACGTGATCGATGCCATCGCCCGCTACCGCAGCGAGCACCAGGATGTGTCGTTCGACCTGACGCTGACCAACCGGGTGCCGGACCTGCTCGAAGACGGCTATGACGTGTCCATCGTGCTGGCCAGCGAACTGCCCGACTCGGGCTTTGTGTCGCAGCGCCTGGGCATCACCTACAGCATCGTCTGTGCCTCGCCGTCCTACATCAAGGCCCGCGGCATGGCGCACAAGCCGGCCGAATTGCTGACGCACGCCTGCCTGCGCCTGGTCAGTCCAGTGTTCCCGCTGGACAAATGGCAGTTCAACGGCCCCGAAGGCCAGGAAACCGTGACCCTCAACCATTCGCCGTTCCTGGTCAACTCCGCCGAAGCGATGAAGACCGCCATTGCCAGCGGCATGGGTGTCGGCATCCTGCCGATCTATTCGGCCATCGACGGCCTGCGCGACGGCACGCTGGTGCGGGTGCTGCCGCGCTATCGCTTCCAGGAACTGAACCTGTATGCGGTGTACCCGTCGCGCCAGTACCTGGATGCCAAGATCAAGACCTGGGTCGAATACCTGCGCAGCACCCTGCCGGACATCCTCGCCGCCGATGAAGCCGACCTGCAGGCGCACACCCTTGCATAGCCTGGCCTGGACAGTTGTACGACAAGAAAACGGCTGACCGATCAGGAGCGAAATGTTAGCGTGCTACTCATTCATCCGGTCAAGAGTGACAGCACAATGAAAAAAACCGTACTCGCCTTCAGCCGTGTCAATCCGCAAATGGCTGAGCGCCTGGCGCAGGACTTCAACGTGATCGTGCCCGATCCGAAGCATGGCGACATCAACGCGCAGTTCAACGAAGCGCTACCCGAGTCCCACGGACTGATCGGCTCGGGCCGCAAGCTGGGCCGCGAGCAACTGGCCGGCGCGAAGCACCTCGAAGTGGTTTCAAGCATTTCGGTAGGCTACGACAACTACGATGTCGACTACCTCACCGAGCGCGGCATCCTGCTGACCAACACCCCGGACGTGCTGACCGAAAGCACCGCTGACCTGGGCTTTTCGCTGATCATGAGCAGTGCCCGCCGCGTCGCTGAGCTGGACGCCTACACCAAGGCCGGCAACTGGAAACGCAGCATCGAGCCGCCGCATTTTGGCACCGACGTTTACGGCAAGACCCTGGGCATCGTCGGCATGGGCAATATCGGCGCCGCCGTGGCCCGTCGCGGCCGCCTGGGTTTCAACATGCCGATCCTGTACAGCGGCAACAGCCGCAAGACCGCGCTGGAACAGGAACTGGGCGCGCAGTTCCGCAGCCTGGAGCAACTGCTGGCCGAGGCTGATTTTGTCTGCCTGGTGGTGCCGTTGAGCGATAAGACCCATCACCTGATCGGCGCGCGCGAACTGGCGCTGATGAAGCCTGGCGCCATCCTGGTCAATATTTCCCGTGGCCCGGTGGTCGACGAGCCGGCCCTGATCCAGGCCTTGCAGAACGGCACGATTCGCGGCGCCGGCCTGGATGTGTACGAAAAAGAGCCGCTGTCCGACTCGCCGCTGTTCCAGCTCAGCAACGCCGTGACCCTGCCGCACATCGGCTCGGCCACCCATGAAACCCGTCAGGCAATGGCGGACCTGGCCTGCACCAACCTGCGCAGCGCCCTGCTGGGCGAGCGCCCGCAGAACCTGGTCAACACCCAGGCCTGGAAAGGCTGATTCACCGGTTGGCAAGCGCGCTGCCCGGTGCCGGCGCGCGCTTGCCTGGTGTAGGAGCGCGCTTGCCCGCGACCGAGTGCGTAGCGCTCGCAAAATCTGTGCAACGCCACAGATTGATGACTGTGAATACCTTCAGAGCTCTGCGAAACGCCACAATTTTACGACTGCTAACGCAGCCGGTCGCGGGCAAGCGCGCTCCTACGCAGGGCCGTCGTCATTACGCCAGTTTTCCTTGTCCGGTTTGCGGCAGTGCACGCGGTTTTCTGAACACCAGCACATTGCCCAGCATCACCAGCACCAGCCCGAACAGTGCCGGCAGTGTCCATTGGTAGCCTTCGACAAACACCGAGATATTCAGCGCCACCACCGGAAACAGCACGGTGCAGTAGGCCGCGCGTTCCGGGCCCATGCGCCCGACCAGCGTCAGGTAGGCGGTGAAGGCAATCACTGAACCGGGGATGACCAGGTACAGCAGCGAGCCGACATAACGGGTGTTCCATTCAAACTGCAGCGGCACGTCACTGACCAGGCAATACAGGCTCAACAGCAGTGCGCCGTAGAGCATGCCCCAGGCATTGGTGGTCAGCGGCCGCAGGCCGGCTTTCTGTTGCAGGCTCGACAGCAGGTTGCCAGCCGAGAAACACAGCGTGCCGATCAGTGCCAGGCCAAGGCCCAGCAGGGTTTCGCGACTGGCGGTGTGGCCGGCCAGTTCCGGCCAGAACAGGCACGCCAGCCCGGCCATGCCGAGGGCGGCGCCGAGCAGGACATTGCGGGCGATACGCTGGCCGAAGAACACCCGGGCATTGAGCGCATTCCACAGCGTGGAGGTGGAAAACACCACGGCGATCAGGCCGCTGGGAATCCACTGGCTGGCCGTGTAGAAGCACAGGAAGTTCAGGCAGAACAGGCACAGGCCCTGCGCCATGCAGATAAGCTGGCCACGCCGGTTCATCGGTTGCAGCTGGCGGGTAAGCAACAGCGCCACAAACAGCACCAGCGCCGCCAGGCCGAAACGGTAGGCGATCGACAGCGCAATGGCGACTTCGCCCAGTTGCAGTTTCAGGGCAATCCAGGTGGTGCCCCAGATCACGACAGTAAGCAGATAAAGCGAGAGGTTCATGATGCGGCTCCTGATGAGCCTTGAGTCTGCTGCGCCGCCTGCCCGGCCGCTTGCACAATCTTGCGCATTTGCACCGGGCAGCGCTGGCAAACGGCCTTTGGCGGCGTAGGATGGAGCCGTCAGAGGAACCACCATGTCCGCGCTCGAATCCATCCAGGTCTTCCAATGCCTGAACAGCTCACCCCACGCCCGCCTGGAGCAGAGCGCCCTGCTGGGTGATGGTCTGATCGCCGCGCAGTGGAACAACCATCACGACATTCGTGAATACCACTCGCCCACACACCACACCCTGTCGTGCTACATCGCCGACGGCACCGGTACGTTCCGCCGCGACCAGCCCGACCAGAAAGGCGCACCCGGCAAGCTGTGCGTGCTGCCGGCCGGGCACGAATCGGCGTGGGTCATCAACGGGGAAATCCGCCTGGCGCACCTGTACGTCAGTCCCGAGCAGTTCGCCCAGGGCTGCGTCACCCTGCTCGACCGCGAGCCTCGCGAGTTGCAATTGCGGGAAAACACCTTTCTGGACGATGCCCGCCAGACCGAGCGTTTTCGCCACCTGATCAACCTCAACTGGCATGAACCGGGCGAGCGCCTGCTGACCAGCAGCCTGGCCCATGAAATGCTCAGCCATGCCCTGCTCAGTCAGGTCGGGCTGCGCGACGGCCTGCGCCTCAAGGGTGGCCTGGCGCCGCATGCAAGGCGGCGGCTGGTGGCGTTCATCGAGGCCAACCTGAGTGAAGCCCTGAGCCTGGGTCAACTGGCCGGGCTGTGCGCCTTGTCGGAATACCATTTTGCCCGGATGTTCCGTGAAAGCTTCGGCCTGCCGCCACACCGCTATGTGCTGGCCCGGCGGCTGGAGCGTGCTCGCCAGTTGCTGCGCGAGACGCTGCAGCCGTTGGGCGACATTGCCCTGGAGTGCGGATTTGCCAGCGCCAGTCATTTCACCAATCGTTTTCGCCAGCACATGGGCGCCACACCGGGGGACTATCGCGGCGTGTTCACAGCCACGCCGCCAGCGGGCTGAGCAGCAGCGCGGCACCGGCCAGGCCCAGCACCCAGCGCGGTCGGTAAGGCAGCAGGAACACCAGCAATACCGCACTGGCCATCAGCACCGCGCTCCACTTCACCAGGCCTAAGGTCCAGCCTTCGGCACTGACCGCCGCCCAGGCCGATACGCACAGCAGCAGCCAGCCAACGACCTTGAGCACACGCCGGCGGCGCAGGCTCGGCTTGCCGGCCAGCAGGTCGCTGTAGTGGCGCTCCATCGACAGGCACAGCGCGGTAAAACCGCCATAGCACAACAGGGCAGGCAGCAGCATCAGTTGACCTCCTGCACAGTCACCTGGGTGGCATTGTCCTGGACCTCTTTGCGGGTCGGCTTGACCACAACCGGTCGCTGGCGAAATTTCCAGGCAGCCCGGCCCAGCAGCAATCCGGTGCCGAGTGCGGTCAGGTCGAAGCTGGCCAGCACCCAGTCGCCGGCGCGCAGTGATGCCATCAGGTACTCCCGACTGGTGAGCAGGTCCAGCACCGGCAGGCCGGCGAACAACAGCGCGCCACTGCCCAACTGTTCACGCCAGGCTGTCTGCCCCTTGCGCAGCAGCGCATGCAGCACCGACAGCCCCCAGACCACGAAGAACGCCCGCACCTCCCAGTGCTCGCGCCCGGCCAGGCCCGCCGGCAGCAGGCGGTTGGCCCAGAACACGGCGGCCACAGCCATCATCAGCCCGGCCATGCTGGCGATGTTCAGCACCTGCACCAGGCGCAACTCGAACGGCAGTACACCGGCCTTGGCATGCTTGAGCGCCCGCTTGCCCAGCCACATCACCAGCCCGGTACCGATCATGGCCGTGCCGGCGATGCCGAAAATGAAGTACAGCCAGCGCAGCAGCGGTCCGGCGAACTGGCCCATGTGCAGGTCGTAGAAAGCCTCGGTCACCACCGCAGGCACCGCCTTGTCCGGCGAGCTGTCCGATTGCAGTGCACCGCTGCTGGCGCTGAAGGTCAGGATGTCGCCGCTGGGCCTGACCACACGGTCGTGGGTGTCGCGGTAGATCAGCACCGAGGCACTGGCATCGCCGGGGTTGTTGATGATGAGCCGCCCGATCCGGTTTTCACCCCAGCGCTCGTCGGCCTGCGGCACCAGTGAGTCGAAGGCGACCATGGGTGCCGGTACGTTCTGTGGTTTCGGGTTTACAAGGGACGGATAGAGTTCGTCGTAATAAGCCCGTGTGTCGCTGCCGTAGGTGCTCAGCAGGCTCGCCGGCATGACCATCGACATGAAGAACAGCAGGCTGCTGTAGGTAATCATCAGGTGGAACGGCAAGACCAGGATGCCCAGCGCGTTATGCCCGTCCAGCCATGAACGCTGGCCCTTGCCCGGCCGGAAGGTGAAGAACTCCTTGAAAACCTTCTTGTGCACAATGATGCCGGTGATCAGCGCGATGAACATGACCATGGCCGCGATCGTGGCCAGCCAGCGCCCCCAGGGGTACGGCATTTCCAGCTGGTAATGAAAGCGGTAGAAGAAATCACCGCCCCGGGTCTTGCGCGCCTCGACCTCGGCCCCGGTGCGGGCATCCAGGGTCTTGCGCTCGAACTTGCCGCGCTCGCCCGGCTTGCCCGGCATCATCGAGATGACCCCGAGGCCCGGCTCGCGGGCATCGGGCAGGTTGATGACCCAGCGTGAAGCGGTGGGCGCGTTGCGTTGCAGGTAGTCCTGGGCCAGGCGCACGCTGTTTTGCGCATCCAGCGTATGGGCGGTGACTTCCGGGGTCATCCAGTGGGTGATCTCGGCCCTGAAGTACGAC
This sequence comes from Pseudomonas sp. Leaf127, assembly GCF_001423155.1. Lineage (NCBI taxonomy): Bacteria > Pseudomonadati > Pseudomonadota > Gammaproteobacteria > Pseudomonadales > Pseudomonadaceae > Pseudomonas > Pseudomonas sp. Leaf127. The sequence continues at coordinate 120,840 of NZ_LMOA01000024.1, forward strand.
AGTGTGCCGGTCAGGAAAATGGCAAACAGCAACCAGCCGAAGATCAGCCCCAGCCAGGTGTGCAGCCAGGCCATCGCCTGGCGAAAGCCCTCTTTCATGGCAGCCACCGGTCACAGCCGTAGGCGGCGCCCAGCAAGGCGCAGGGCAGCAACACACCACTCCAGGCCCGCCAGGCCGTGCGGCAGGCAAAACACCAGATAAACGCCCCCAGGTAGGCCAGGAACGACAGCATCATGCCGGTCATCACCGCCTCGGCACGCGGCAACGGCACCCACCGGGTGATGCACACGCTGAACAGCGAAGCCAGCAGGTAGCCCCCGAAGGTGGCGGCCATGAAACGCGAGGCCACGGCCAGGCGATAGGCCAGCGAAACACCCGCTGGCCTGACCTTGGGCTTGCGACCCGTAGAGGATGTAGAAGAAGGGGTAACCGTGCCGTCCATCGGGAGACTCGCGATTGACAATCAGAAAAGGAAGAAAGTGACGCCAATAGTAATGATAAATATTCTCACGCGCAAAAGACTCTGCCAGAATTGGCGCCCTCTTCTACCCACGTCGTGGATCGCACCCCGCCATGCCCACCGCCCAGCCTGCCGTGTACCCGACCGTCGAAGGCCTGTATCAGGCGCATCATTCCTGGCTGACCACCTGGCTGCGCCGGCGCCTGGGCTGCCCCGACAACGCCGCTGACCTGGCGCAGGACACCTTCGTCAAGGTGCTGATGGCGCGTGATACGCCGCAGTTGATCGAGCCACGGGCGTTCCTGACCACCATCGCCAAGCGGGTGCTGAGCAACCATTACCGCCGTCAGGACCTGGAGCGCGCCTGGTATCAGGCCCTGGCCGAGCTGCCTGAAAGCGTGGCGCCGTCCGAAGAGGAGCGGGCGATCATCTTCGAGACCCTGGTCGAGCTGGACCGCTTGCTCGACGGCTTGCCCCTGCCGGTCAAGCGGGCTTTTGTGCTGTCGCAGGTCGATGGCCTCAGCCACGGCGAAATTGCTGCGCAACTGGGGATCTCCATCGCCACGGTCAAGCGCCATCTGAACAAGGCCGCTCTGCGTTGCTATTTCGCCCTGTGAACCGGTCATGAACGAGTCGCTGAACAAATCCGATATCGCCCCTGCCGTGGCGCGTCAGGCCGTGGCCTGGCTGATCGAGATGCAGGAAGGCACCCTCAGCGCCTCGCGCCAGCACGCCTGGCAGCAATGGTTGAACGGCCATGCCGAGCACCAGCGGGCGTGGGCGCATATCCAGCGGGTCAATCAACGCCTGAGCGGTCTGTCTTCGCCGTTGGCCCATGCGGCACTCGGCGCCCCCAAGTCGGCCGGGCGTCGACATGCTGTCAAATTGCTGGTGCTGCTGGGGGTGGGCGGTACGCTGGGCTGGAATCTGCGCGACGAGCAGGCCATGCAATCGTTGCTGGCCGACTACAGCAGCGGCGTGGGCGAGCGACGCCAGGTGGCGCTGGACGACGGCAGCCGGCTGCAACTCAATACCGCCAGCGCCGTGGATGTGCGCTTCGACGGCCAACAGCGTTTGATTCGCCTGCTGCAGGGCGAAATCCTCATGACCGCCGCCGCTGACCCGCGTCCGCTCGAGCTGCTGACCGGCGAAGGCCGGATTCAGGCGGGCAGCACGGCCAGCCGTTTCAACCTGCGCCAGCTGCAAGGCCGCACGCACCTGGCGCTGCTGGAAGGCACTGTGCAGTTGCAACCGGCGGCACACACCGGCGCCGCGCTGGTGCTGCAAGCGCGCCAGCAGGTGAGCTTCGACCGCCATGCCTGGGACCGCGTGCAAGCGCTGGATGCCGGCAGCGGTGCCTGGACCGACGGCCTGCTGGTGGCCTCGCGCATGCGCTTGGCGGACTTTCTTCAAGAACTGGGCCGTTATCGCCATGGCCGCCTGAAATGCGATGACCGGGTCGCCGACCTGCTGATTTCCGGCAGCTACCCGCTGGCCGACAGCGAGCGCATCCTGGACATGCTGGAAGTGGCCTTGCCGGTGAAGGTGCAGCGCCTGACCCGGTATTGGGTGACGGTGCAGGCCAGGGCGTAGGGCCTACGCAAGAGGTGTTGAGTCTGCACCGGCCCTTTCGCTCATCAAGCACAAAGCAAGTTATCGGTTTTACTGGATTTAAAATTCACACCCGTAGGAGCCCGCTTGCCGGCGACCGGCTGCGCAGCAGTCGTAAATTTGTGGCGTTTCGCAGATTTTGCGAGCGCTACGCACTCGGTCGCGGTGGTCCGGCATTCCGGCAAGCGCGCTCCGAGTGACCCCGCTGTCCTTGCAATCCGTAGTGGACCTGATGGGTTGCTCAAGGCCTCGGCGCCATGATGTTTCGGTAGAACTGCCATTCCTTTTCCAGCGCATCGGCCTGGTTGGCCGGCTGGCGAAAGCCGTGGCGCTCATCGGGGTAGAAGTGCCCTTCGGCGGCAATGCTCTGCGCCTGCACGGCGTCGAGCATGTCGCGGGTCTGGGCCGGCACCACCACCGCGTCCAGTTCACCCTGGAAGAAAATCACCGGCACCTTGATGCGCCCGGCATGCAGCAACGGCGTGCGGGCGTGGTAACGCTCGACCTCGGTGTGCGGGTCGCCGATCAGCCAGTCCAGGTAATCGCCTTCGAACTTGTGTGTGGCCCTGCTCAAGGCCAGCGGGTCGCTGACACCGTAATGGCTGGCGCCAGCGCGAAACACCTTATGGAACGCCAGGGCGCACAGCACCGTGTAGCCACCGGCACTGCCGCCGCGGATAAACGCCCGTTGCGGGTCGATCAGGCCCTGCCCGGCCAGATGACCCACCACGGCGCAGGCATCCTCGACGTCCGCCACGCCCCATTGCGCGTGCAGGCTTTGTCGATAAGCGCGGCCATAGCCACTGCTGCCGCGGTAGTTAAGGTCGACCACGGCAAAGCCGCGCTGGGTCCAGAACTGGATCCGTGGTTCGAACACCGGATAACAGGCCGAGGTCGGACCGCCATGCACGAACACCAGCAACGGCGCCGGGCCCTCGGCGTTCAGCGCCGGATAGAAGAACGCATGGGCCTGGGCACCGCCGCTGGGATAGCTCATCGCCTGCGGACGGCTGATCGCCGCTGCGGGTAACGGCGAGACCCCGCCGGCCAGCACCTGCACCGCCTGATCGGCACGCGAAATGGCCAGCACCGCCGACGGTCGCGTGCCTGAAGCCGCGATGCAATAGATAAATGCCTCGTCGAGCGCCAGGTTGCGGAAACGGCTGAACTCGCCACTGAGGTCTGCGCTCGTGCCATCAGCAAACTGCCGGCGCAGTTGCCCTGCACCGTTATCCAGGCAGCAGGCCAGGTAACCGCCGTCCAGCGGCAGCCAGGTGCAACTGCCCAATTGCCAGGGCGCGGACGCATGGTCGGCCTCGACCGCCGGCAAGGGCACAAACCCCGAGCCAGACTCGCCCCACGGCTGCCAGAACCCATTCAGGTCGCTCAGGCAATGCAGTACACCCCGGGCATCGAAGCGCGGCTGTTGCAGGGATTGGTCATCGTGATCACCGGCGATGCAGCGTGGCGCTGACCATTGGCCGTCATCGCCACGCTTGGCGACCATCAGCCGGGTGCAGGTCCACGGCTGATGCGGGCGCTGCCACTCGACCCAGGCCAGGCGCCTGCCATCGACACTGACAACCGGCGCGGCATAGAAATCAACGCCTTCGGCCAGCACCTGACGCTCACCGGCAGGCAGGCCCAAGGCGACGATTCGATGCACCGCGCCCTCCTCTTCCACCGCCAGCACCTGGCCGTGTGCGAAGGACAGCCCGCCATAACGCCGTTCGCCTTGGGTCAGGGCCTGCGGGGCGCTGTCATCGAGGGGTTGGCGATATAGCTGCTGGTCGCGGTCATTGACGAATATCGCGCTGTCAGCGGCCAGGCAGAAGGCGCCGCCGCCGTATTCATAGACCCGGCTGCGCACGCTGAAACCCGGCGGTGTAAGGCAATGCGTCTGCCCGGCGTGCCGGCGCCAGAGGCGACAGGTGCCGTCTTCAGGGTGCAGTTGAATCCAGAACACGCCGTGCGCGTTGACCTCCAGTTCAGCGAAGTCGATACCGGCAGCGACCGCCTGTGCGGCGCTGAGCGGTTCAGGATGAGCGGGCGATGAGGCGAGAATTTCGTTCATTGCGAAAGGCCAGTTGCTCGATGGTCAGGGAGGTGGTCTCGGCGTCGTCCCGGGCCTGGGTGATAAGCCCGTGATGCGCCGACTTGCTGCACACCGGGTCAGCATTGCTGGCGTCGCCGGTGAGCATGAAGGCCTGGCAGCGACAGCCGCCGAAGTCCTTTTCTTTCTCGTCACAGGAGCGGCACGGCTCGGGCATCCATTCGTAGCCACGGAAGCGGTTGAAGCCGAACGACTCATACCAGATGTGCTGCAGGCTGTGCTCGCGCACGTTGGGAAAAGCGATCGGCATCTGTCGTGCGCCATGGCACGGCAACGCGGTGCCGTCCGGGGTCACGGTCAGAAACAGATTGCCCCAGCCGTTCATGCACGCCTTGGGACGCTCTTCATAGTAGTCGGGGGTGACAAAGATCAGCTTGCACGGATGGTTTTCGGCTTGCAGGCGGGCGCGGTACTCATTGGTGACCGCTTCGGCACGCACCAGTTGTGCCTTGGTCGGCAGCAGGCCGACACGATTCAGTTGTGCCCAGCCATAGAACTGACAGGTCGCCAGCTCGACGAAGTCGGCTTCCAGGGCCAGGCACAGCTCGATGATGCGGTCGGTGCGGTCGATGTTATGCCGGTGGGTGACGAAGTTCAGCACCATCGGGTAGCCGTGCTTCTTCACCGCACGGGCCATGTCCAGCTTCTGCGCGAAGGCTTTCCTGGAACCTGCGAGCATGTTGTTCACCTGCTCGTCACTGGCCTGGAAACTGATCTGGATATGGTCGAGCCCGGCCTGCTTGAAGTCGATGATCTTCTGCTCGGTCAGGCCAATGCCCGAGGTGATCAGGTTGGTGTAATAGCCCAGCCGGCGCGCCTCGGCGATCAGTTCGGCGAGGTCCTGACGCACCAGCGGCTCACCGCCGGAAAAGCCGATCTGCGCGGCGCCCATCTCGCGGGCCTCGGCCATGACCTTGAACCACTGCGTGGTGCTCAATTCCTCACCTTGCCGGGCAAAATCCAGCGGGTTGGAGCAGTACGGGCATTGCAGCGGGCAGCGGTAGGTCAGCTCGGCCAGCAGCCACAGCGGCAGGCCCACCGGGGGCGTGGGCGGTACATCCGGCCTGAGGTCAGTCAAGGGTGATCCAGTGCTTGTGCTCGGCCACCTGCATGAACTCCACCACGTCGGTGCCCAGTTCGGGCACGTCGGGGAAGCGCGCCTGCAAGGCCTGGATGATGTCGGCGACCGTGCGCTGGCCATCGACCTGTTCGCCGATCAGGCCGGCGCTTTCGTTGAGCTTGATCATGCCTTCAGGGTACAGCAGCACATGGCCTTTTTGCGCCGGCTCGTACTGGAACCGATAGCCGCGCTGCCAGTGCGGCGTGAGGCTGCGATCGAACGATGCGTCACTCATGGGGCGATCCCTTTATGCCAGACACGTTGATGGGTGACGCTGTGATAGGGCGGGCGCTTGAGCTCATAGGCCATGCTCATGGCGTCGAGCATGCTCCACTGGATGTCGAGCTTGAACTGCAGGATTTCCAGCATGTGCTGCTGCCCTTCCCAAGTGGTGTAGTGCTCAAGCGTAATGGCCAGCCCGTGCTCGACATCGCGGCGGGCCTGGCCCAGGCGGGTGCGAAAGTAGTCATAGCCGGCCGGGTCGATCCACGGGTAATGCGCCGGCCAGCTGTCCAGGCGTGACTGGTGGATCTGCGGCGCGAACAGTTCGGTCAGCGAACTGCTGGCCGCTTCCTGCCAACTGGCGCGGCGGGCGAAGTTGACGTAGGCATCGACCGCAAAGCGCACGCCGGGCAGCACCAGTTCTTGCGAGCGCAACTGGTCCGGGTCCAGCCCCACCGCCTGGCCCAGGCGCAGCCAGGCTTCGATACCGCCGTCTTCGCCGGGTGCGCCGTCGTGGTCGAGCAAGCGCTGGATCCACTCGCGGCGTATTTCGCGGTCCGGGCAATTGGCGAGGATCGCCGCATCCTTGAGCGGAATATTCACCTGGTAGTAAAAGCGATTGGCAACCCAGCCCTGGATCTGCTCGCGGCTGGCACGGCCTTCGTACATCGCCACATGGTAAGGGTGATGAATGTGGTAGTAGGCGCCCTTGGCACGCAGGGCCTGTTCGAATTCAGCGGGGGTCAGGGCCGTGGCCTGGGTCATGGTCATGTCCTAAAGCGCGAGGCTCATGCCGTCGAATGCGACCTCTACCTGGCGCCGTGCCAGTTCGGCGCGCTGTGGCGAGTCTTCGTCGAGGATCGGGTTGGTGTTGTTGATGTGGATCAGCACCTTGCGCTGCTGCGGGAAGCCTTCAAGCACCTCCAGCATGCCGCCCGGACCGCTCTGGGCCAGGTGGCCCATTTCGCGACCGGTGCGGGTGCCGACGCCGCGCTGTTGCATCTCGTCGTCGTGCCACAGCGTGCCATCGACCAGCAGGCAGTCGGCGCTGTGCATCTTCTCGCGCAGCGCCGCATCCACCTGGCCCAGGCCCGGCGCATAGAACAGCGTGCCGCCGGTACGGACGTCCTCGACCAGCAGGCCGATGTTGTCACCGGGGTGCGGGTCGAAACGGTGCGGCGAATACGGCGGTGCGGCGCTGCGCAGGGCAAACGGCTTGAAGCGCAGGTTCGGGCAGGCCGGGATGGTGAACGGGGCCTGCAAGTCGATGCGGTGCCATTGCAGGCCGCCGTTCCAGTGCTTGAGCATTTCGAACAGCGGGAAACCGGTGCTCAGGTCCTGATGAACCATCTCGGTGCACCACACCTGATGCGGGCAGCCCTCGCGCAGGCTCAAAAGCCCCGTCGTGTGGTCGATCTGGCTGTCCATCAAGACGATGGCGCTGATGCCGGTGTCGCGCAGCGCCCGGCCCGGTTGCATCGGGGCAAAACCCTGCAGTTGCGCGCGGATATCCGGCGAGGCGTTGCACAGCACCCAGTTGACCCCGTCATCGGACAAGGCAATCGACGACTGGGTGCGCGCCGTGGCCCGCAGGCTGCCATCGCGAAAGCCGGCGCAATTGGCGCAGTTGCAGTTCCACTGGGGAAAGCCGCCACCGGCGGCCGATCCTAGAATCTGGATGAACATGGAGGTTCCGGGCCATCAGGAAAACGAAAAAGCCCCGGCGAACCGAGGCTTGTTGAAGCACAGACTCAACGGTTGGCGAAGTACATGGTGACTTCGAAACCGATGCGCAGATCAGTGTAGGCAGGCTTGGTCCACATAACAGACTCCTTGGTTGGGGTGGGTGTCGTAAGGTTTAGTCCGCTGATTGGCGCAGACGTTCATGCTCGGTAATGTTTTGATATGACCTGACTGGCGATGACCCATGCACCGCCATCACCCCTGCGCAACTGCCCGGCGGCATGGACCAAGGCATCGCTGTCCAGCGCGTCCAGCGCCAGAGCCAACTCATCAAGATAGCCGGCCCCGCGCCCCGCCAGGTGCGCCTGCCATTGCCACTCGCGGGTCTGCTCGTCATCCATGCCCAGTTGATCGAGCAGCGCCTGGCGTTGGGCAGGCAGATCGGCGGCCATGATCAAGGCGGGCAGGTCGTGGATGAACGCCTGGATATGGACCCGCAGTTCAGCGACCGGAGTGGCGGGTGACTGCACGCCGAACAGCAGGCCGGTGTGCCCGTCCAGTTGCCGCAGGCTGCTGAACACCGCATAACCCAGTTGCAGATCGACCCGCAGGCGCTGGTAAAAAGGCGCTTGCAACAGGTGGGCGAGCAGACGCCAGGCCGCTTCGTCGCGCAGGGTGGACGAAGGCGTCGGGCAAAACAGCAGCAGCGCGTGTTCTGATGATTCGCATGGCTCAACGTGCCAATGCTGCCCGGGCCGTGGCGCGGGCACGGCATGAGGCGCAGCGGCCGGCTGGCCGGGCATGTGCCGGAGCAGTTCGCCGAGCGCCTTGTGGTCATTCAGGTCCAGTGCCAGAGAGGTCCAGCGTGAGGCTGACCACAGCGCTTGCACGTCATCGCCGGCCGGCGATGGGCGCGCGTCGGGGTAAAGCTCGGGCAAGCGTTTGAGCAACTGGCGGATGGGCATCAATGCCGGTGCCGGCCGGGCGACGCTATCGGCGGAGCGCAGGTTATCCAGCGCTTGCCGGGCCACGGCGAGCAGCGGCGCCTGCAAACCGCCAAGCCGCAGTTGCCAGCTGTCGGCCTCGGCGCTGAATTGCAAGCGCACCCCGGCCTGGCGGGCCTGTTCGCGCAAGCCTTCAAGACCGGCGTCGAGCCTGCGCCACAGCGCCGGGTGCGCGCCGGACAAGCGCCAGTGCAGGTAGAGACTGACAGATCGGTGGTCGATAATCGGGATATTCAGAAACGGATTGGCGAGCGGCAGAGGCCAGTCGCTGGCGGGCACCGTTACCAGCGGCACAGGCCATAACAGCACATCGGGGCTCAGTTTTCCGAGCAGTACGCGCAAGGCTTGTTGGCCGGGCTCACTCAAGTCAGCCGGCTGGCGTTCGCTCAAGTGCCGGGCCAGGGTCAGGGCGCTGCCGGTCTGCCACTGGCGCTGGTGCAGCAGGCGGTATTGCTCGACCCGCTGCGGCCAGTGCCCGGCAAAAAACCTCAGCCAATCGAAAAAGCGCGCGGCGGTATCAGCGCTCGCCGGATGGCATTCGATCTCCAGCAGTAACTGGCCCTGGAAGTGATAGCGTGCCGTGGCCTTGAAGCCTTCGATGCCGTGCAACCAATGGCAGAGAAACGCCACCGCTTCATCGCTGCCAACGGGCAGGTCTTCGCAGGCAAACAGCAGGTGCAGGCGTTGCGGGTCCGGCGGCGAACACGGTACTGAGGTGTGGCCGAGCAATGGCGGCGCTGGCCGTTGCAGGCCGCGCGTACCGATGGCGAACAGCGCACCGTAGCGCTCGCCCAGCCGGCGCAGCGTTGCCAATGACTGCGGGCCGCTCAGGCACAGGGTCATCTGTGCGCCTTGATAGAACTGCCGATGAAAAGCCCACAGGTCGCGCTGGAAGGCCGGGTTCGGCACCGGCAGGCTATAACGGTTGCCGGCATGGAAGCCGCGCAGCGGGTGGGCCGGGTTGAGCGGTTGCAGCAGGTGATGCTGATGACATGACTCGGCGTCGCGTGCCCAGGCGATGAACTCGGCATGCAGCACTTCGCGTTCGCGACACTGCTCGGCCACGGCCAGGCGCGGGTGGGCGAGCATGTCGCACAAACGCTCAAGGCCCGGCTCGAACACGGCAGGCGCCAGCTCAAAGAAATAGTCGGTGGCGCGTTCGCGGGTGCTGGCGTTGAGCTGCCCGCCGTGGCGCTGCACAAAGGCCATCAAACCGTCCTCGCGACTGAATCGCTCGGTGCCGAGAAACAGCAGATGCTCGAGAAAATGCGCCAGCCCAGGCCAGGCCGGTGGTGCATCATGACTGCCCGCCATCACCCGCAGCGCCGCCGCACTGCGGGTCAGCCACGGTGCGTGGCAGAGCATCAGGTTCAGGCCATTGGACAAGGTCAGGCGTTCGATACGGGGCATGCGTCCTCGGGGTTTGATGTGCACGGGGCAACGGCCTTCACGGTAATGACTGGCTGCCCTGGCAGCAACCACCGGCGGACGGTAAACATTTTTCACATTTGCTGAGCCGTTTTGCCTCGCTCGCGTGACAGACAGGAAAAGCACCTCTCCCCTTACGTCAAAGGACGCCCGAATGTCTGCTCGCCCTCTTCACTTGTCGCCGTTGGTCCGCACCCTGCGCCATGTCATCTTTGCCGGCGGCCTGTCGCTGGCCGGCCTGCCGCTGGCACAGGCCGATGCCCAGGCGGTCAAGGCGTACCAGATTGCCCCCAGCGAGCTGGAAGCGGCGCTGAACCAGTTCGGGCGCGAGTCGGGCGTGCTGATTTCCTATGGCTCGCAACTGACCCAGGGCTTGCGCAGCCGCGGCCTGCAAGGCCAGTACACCCCCGAGCAAGGCCTGGCGGCGCTGCTGGAAGGCACCGGCCTGCAGGCCCGCGCCGATGGCCAGGAAGGCTTCACCCTGCAGCCGGTCGCCAGCACGGCGGTCAGCGCACCGATCGAGCTGGGCGCTTCGAGCATCGTCGGTGACTGGCTGGGCGAGGCCAAGCAGGACAACGTTTTTGAACACCCCGGCGCCCGTGATGTGATCCGCCGTGAAGAATTCGAGCGCTCAGGCGCCAGCAGCGCGCGCGACGTGCTCAATCGTATTCCAGGCGTCAACGCCCCGGAAAACAACGGCACCGGCAGCCATGACATGGCGCTGAATTTCGGCATCCGGGGTCTCAACCCGCGCCTGGCGTCGCGCTCCACGGTGCTGATGGATGGCATCCCGGTGCCCTTCGCCCCCTACGGCCAGCCGCAGTTGTCGCTGGCGCCGCTCAGCCTGGGCAACATGGACGCGGTGGATGTGGTGCGCGGCGGTGGCGCGGTGCGCTACGGCCCGCAGAACGTCGGCGGCGTGGTCAACTTCGTGACCCGCGCCATCCCCGATGAGCCGACCGTCAAGGGCAGCGTGCAGACCCAGGTCAGCCCGTCGTCCAGCCAGGACGGCTTCAAGAGCACCGGCAACCTGCTGGCCGGCGGCACCGCCGACAACGGTCTGGGCGGCGCTATCCTGTACTCCGGCGTGCGCGGCGGTGACTGGCGCGAGCACAGCGACACGCAGATCGACGATTTGATTCTCAAGGGCAAATACCAGATCGACGAGGCCAACAGCCTCAATGCCATGGCCCAGTATTACGAGGGCGAAGCCGACATGCCCGGCGGCCTGAGCGTGGCTGCCTACAAGGAAGACCCGTACCAGTCCACGCGCCCGAAAGACAAGTTCTGGGGCCGGCGTACGCTGGTGAACTTCGGTTACCGCTACGAACAGGACGCCCGGGTGTTCACCGCCAACACCTTCTTCACCAAGACCCTGCGCAGCGGTTACCTGGACCAGGCGTCGTTCGTGTCGCTGTCGCCACGCGAATACTGGGTGCGCGGCCTGGAAACCCGCTTCTCGCAGGGGTTTGCGCTGGGTGAAAGCTGGCACGAAGTCGGCATGGGCTACCGCTACATCAATGAAGCAGGTCATGAACTGCGCTTTCGCGAGCCGGTCACCGGCGACTTGCCGACCACGGCCAGCCGCAACGACCGCGACACCCGTGGCGCCACCGAGGCCCATGCGTTCTATATCGACGACCGCATCGACATCGGCAAATGGACCATCACCCCGGGCGTTCGCTACGAGATGATCGACACCGCGCAGAACAACAACCTGACCAACGTCAAGTACCAGGGCGACTACACCACCGCCCTGCCGGCGCTCAACGTGCTGTATCACCTGACCGACAGCTGGAACCTGTACGCCAACACCGAAGGCTCGTTCGGCAGCGTGCAGTACAGCCAGATGCCCAACCGGGTCAGCGGCGGCGAAGTCAAACCCGAGAAGGCCCGCACCTGGGAACTGGGCACGCGCTACGACAATGGCGGCCTGCGCGCCGAAATCGGCGTGTTCCTGATCAACTTCGACAATCAGTACGAAAGCAATCAGACCAATGACAGCGTGATTGCCCGCGGCGAAACCCGGCACCAGGGCGTCGAGACCAGCATCAACTACGCCCTGGACGGCCTGAGCCCGGTCTTGACCGGCTTCGATGTGTACGCCAGCTATGCCTTTGTCGATGCGACCATTCGCGAAGACGGTCCAAACAAGGGCAACCGCGTGCCCTTCTCGTCCCGCCACAAGGGCACGCTGGGCGTGAGCTACACCGAAGGACCCTGGAAGCTCAACCTCGACAGCGCCTTCCAGAGCGCTCAGTTCGCCGACAATGCCAACACCCGCGCCGAAAGCGCCGACGGCAGCACCGGCAAGATTCCGGGCTACATGGTCGTCGGCACACGTGCCGCCTACGATTTCGGCCCCCAGCTGTCGGACCTGAATGTGGCGGTCGGGGTGAAGAACATGTTTAACCGCGAATACTTCACCCGCTCGTTCGATGACAACAACAAAGGTAAATATGTGGGCGAGCCACGCACCATTTATGTGCAGACCTCTGTGGCATTTTGATGCATGCCATTCGCCACCGTAGGAGCGGCTTTAGCCGCGAAACAGGCTTTTTCACCGATTTTCGCGGCTGAAGCCGCTTCTACGAATGAGGATATGAAATTTTTACTGCGAAATATTTCTTCCATGAGGGGGCTTGAAATATCAAACGTTTGGCGCCAACACTGTAATCGAGAGGGGAAATAAACGCCTGGGCTGCTCAGGAGCCCTGCGTCTTCCCTCGAACGAGCCAAGCCTTAGTAAGGATTAATTATGCAAATCCAGGTCAACAGCGATAACCACATCGAAAGCAGCATCCGACTGGAGAATTGGGTTCGTAGTACCCTTGAAAGCACGCTCGAACGTTATGACGATTACCTGACCCGCGTTGAAGTCTATCTGCGCGACGAAAACGGCGACAAAACCGGCCCGAACGATATTCGTTGCCAGCTTGAAGCCCGCCCCAAAGGCCACCAGCCGATCTCGGTGACCCACAAGGCTGACACGCTTGAACTGGCCATCGACGGCGCAGCAGTCAAGATGGACCACGCCCTGGAGCATCTGGTCGGCAAGCTGCGCGACAAGCAACGTAATGTCGCGCTGACCCCGGCCGATGACATTCAGGTCGAGAGCGCCGACGCGCTGCTGGAAGAAGAATTTCTGGAAAAAGAGCAGGAGCAGGAAGTCGCACGCCTGGTTTGATCTGCATCCCTGAGTACTGACAAAAGCGGGCCTTGATGGCCCGCTTTTTTGTGTCCGGGTGTTTGTAAAGCCAGCTGTGGCCTGAAGCGTGCATGAACCCTGACGTCGCCCCTGACGCCACAACCGTCGCGGATGTACCACCGCAACACGAGCCGGACGACTACGCTGTATCGAACCCGATCCATCCGTGACCGCTTATCTGCCATCGAGAACCAAAGGGAGCAGTACCCGGTCAACTTATGCAGAACCTACGTTATGCAGAACTCATGAGCAGGTATCAACCATGGACAACCCGGACAATCCTTTTCAGATGATCACTGACACCTTTCACCCCGACTACCGGGTGAACCTCAGTATTCAAGGACTGGACGGCAGCATCATGCTGACGTTGTCCAACGATGCCGGCGTGGTCGCCAAACGGCTGATCAGCCCCGAGCAGCGCAATGAACCCAAGCGCTTGCGCCGCCTGATCGAGAGCGTGCAGTTCGGCATTGCGATAGAGCAAGGGCACAGCGCCGTGAGCCTCCTGGCGGCCATGACCGACAGCGACCGGATCAAACAGTTGACCGTCCCTGCCACGCCGCACCAGTGGCTGCGCAGCCGCCCCAACCTGGCGGCCGGTCTCTGACTGAACACGCCGCACAGACAAAAATGCCCCGCACAATGACGGGGCATTTTGTTATCTGGCGCAGTGACTCACCCCGCCCTCATTTTTCCGAGACGTTATCGCCGACGTACTCGCCGGTCGAGTCGATCGCCTTGCTGGACGGAAACTTGTACGAGGCATAGCGCACTGCCACGACCGACAGCGCTAGCAGGAAGATCCCGCCGCACATATACAGCAGGCCCACTTCCGGTGCCTTGTGGTGCGAGACATCACCGATCAGGTAGCGGGTCAGCGCGGTGATGGCGATGTACAGCAAAAAGCGGATCGGGAGGTGGTTGGTCTTGAAATAGATCCCCACCATCGCCCCCAGCTCCAGGTAGATGAACAGCAGCAGGATGTCATCAATACTGGCATGCCCCTTGTCGAGCATCTCCATGAAGGCCATGACCGAGGCCCAGGCGGTGACCCCGCCAATGGCAAACAGCCCCATATAGTGAAACCCCTCGACCAGCAGGTTCCCGATGGAATTGGCGCCATCGTGCATGCGCTTGCGGCTGTTGTTTGCCCACTTCATTTTCTGTTTCCTCAAGACCCTGATTCGTGCGGGGTTTGTAAAGCAGGATCAAGGCCAGATCCAGTGCCGCAGGCGCGGCCAGTTGTCGCAAGGGCACCCTCGCCACTGAAAAGAACCTCATGAGCCACTATGCATGGGGGGGCAGAATGGCGTATGCTCGGCACTGTATAAAAACACAGTTATCGTATTTTCATCTGGAAGGCTTGTGAGGTGGTGAATGGCCGTCGAAGTGGTATACCGCAGCAGCCGAGATCTGGAGCGTTTGTTCATGGATAAAGCCGAAGCTGACCGTCATGACAAGATGCTGGAACTCGCCGAGTTGCTTGGATCAGTCCTGAAAAACGCCGTACCTTCGTTAAGCGAAGAGCAGCTTGAAGAGGCCGGGATCTACATGGCCAAGAACCGCGATGTCTTCGCCCGTGCATTCAAGAGCCAGCCCGATGCCTTGAACGAGCTGATCAATGGTGCCAAAGCCGAGTGACAATTTCGCGGTCGCGAAAGGGCTGGTTCATGCAAAATCGTCAGGGCCTGAAAGATTGCATTCGCGACCGCTGGTCGCGCCTATGGGAGTGATTCCAGGCCGATCATACGGTGTGTCTGATAAGCGCGGGCCCTGCCGATCCACTGCTCACAGCCAGGGTCTCCAGCACGGCCTCCAGGCGGGTAAACAGCCCGCTGGTGTCCACCGCTCGCAGGTTTTCGCCCTGGCCGACCACCAGTGCCGGCACACCATTGATGCCCAGCGTGGTCATGATCGAGCGGCCCTTCGCCAGGCGTGCCGCGTTGAGCGTCAACAGCGTATCGGCCTGCGTGCACAACAGGTCGGCCGCCTGCATCAGCCCCAGCTCATTGAGCACCTGAACCAGTACCTTCTCCCGGGTGATATCCAGCCCGTCGACATAACGCGCCTGCTGGATGGCGTTCAAGGCCGCATATTCAAACGCCGGTGCCGTAACCGCCACGGCGGTCAATGCCCGTGTCGCAGGCCCCGAGTCGAACCGCGTGGCGTGATCGGCCAGCACCTGGCTCCGATACGCCTCGGTAAAACGCTGCCCGGTCAGCCGGGCAATGCGCTGATCGTTCGACCAGGCATAGTCGGCAAAGCCTGCATTCATCTCGCGTGACTGCCGGTCGGCAAACAGGCCTGTCGGGCAGAATTCGACCGTCAAGCCCGGCAGGCCGACAAGTTGCTCAAGCACCGGAGAGGCGCCGTAGCACCAGCCGCACAGCGGATCGAACAGGTAGTTGATGTGCAGCGGTTCAGGCAGTCGAGCAGGCGGATTTTGCACAGGCTTCACCCTTTCAATGGTCTTGAGCGACCCTAGGTAAGGCGTCGCATTGTTCAGACGGGTGAGCGTAGAGAAAACAGGCGCGCTGAAAAACGCCGGATTCTGTCCAGGTCTGTTGCCGAAACTGGACGAATCCGCCGTGGTGGGGGGCGTGACCCGCGCAGCTGTCGAACCTGCACACCCGACAGCTGCACCTCGCCCGCCTTTACTCGGGTTGTTCCAGGGCCTGCACCAGTGCCTTGAAGAAGCGCGCCGCCTCGCCGCCGGTCACCGCCCGGTGATCGAAGGTCAGGGACAACGGCAGGATGGGATGAATCACCACTTCGCCGTTGACCGCCACCGGCTCGTCACGAATGCCACCGGCACCGAGAATCGCCACTTGCGGCGGCACCACCACCGGATTGGCATAACGCCCGAACAACGTGCCGAAGTTAGACAGGGTAATGGTCGCGCCCATCATCTCTTGCGGTGGAATGGAGCGGGCCTTTACATCGTTGCGCAACCGGTTCAGGCCGTCCTTGAGGTCCTGCGCACTGCGATTGCCAACGTCGCGCAGCACCGGCACGAACAAGCCGTCGGGCGTGTCCACGGCAATGCCCAGGTCCAGCTTTTCGTGCTGACGAATCGACAGCGACTTGCCTTCGAACCAACTGTTGAGCACCGGCTCGACCTTGCACGCCTCGGCCATGGCCTTGCCGATGCGGATCAGCGGGTCGCGGGCCTGGCCCCAGGCGTGCAGGTCGGCATCGGCAAACAGGGTGACCGGCACCACTTCGGCATGCGAGCGAGCCATGTTGATGGCCATACTGCGCCGCACCCCGCGCAGCTTCTGGCCGCCAAAACGATCACGCTCGGCCTGGGCGGCACCCTCCACGTCGCTGCGCGTGATCAGCCCGTCGCTGCCCGAGCCGCTCAGGCCATTGAGTTCAACCCCCAGTTGGCGCGCCAGTTGCCGCACCGCTGGCGTGGCACGGGCGGCCAGGTGTTCGCGGGTCGAGGGCGCCGCGCCCACGAAGAACTGGTCTGCATGGCTGCCACCGCCTTCGAGCTTGCCGACCACCGTGCCGTTGTCGCCCTCGCCTTCGAAGGCAATCAACGGTTCGCCCACATGCAGGACTTCTCCGTCGCTGCCGAACAGCTTGGCCACCACCCCGTCATACGGCGCGGGAATATCGACCAGGGCCTTGGCCGTTTCGACCGACACCAGCAACTGGTCGGCCTTGACGCTGTCGCCGGCCTTGACGTGCCATTGCACCACTTCAGCTTCTTGCAGGCCTTCGCCCAGGTCGGGCAGTTTGAAAAATTTCATTGCAACCTCCTCGGGTTCAGGCGTAGTCCAGCGCGGTATCGCAGGCGTGCAGAATGTCTTCGACGCCGGGCATGTACAGCTGCTCCAGCCGGTACAGCGGCGGCGGGATGTCCGGGGCGGTCACGCGCTGGATCGGCGCCTGCAGGTCGAGCAAGGCGCGCTCGTACAGGCTGGCGGCGATTTCGGCACCCACCCCGCACGAGCGCGGCGCTTCGTGGACGATCACGCAACGCCCGGTCTTGCGCACTGAGGCCTCGAGGGTGTCGAGGTCGAGTGGCTTGATGCAGGCGACGTCGATGACTTCTGCCGAAATGCCCCGCTCGGCCAGCGCCTGGGCCGCCTGCAGGGTTTCGTGCACGCTGGCGCCCCAACTGATCAGGGTGATATCGCTGCCTTCACGCAAGGTGAAGCAGGTGTCCAGCGGCAGGCGCTTGCCATCGTCGAGCAGCGGTTGCGGGTTCATGCGGTAGAGCCGGGTCGGCTCGAGGAAAATCACCGGGTCCGGGTCGTCGATGGACGCCAGCAGCAGGCCATAGGCCCGGGCCGGCGATGAGGGAATGACCACGCGCAGACCCGGGATATGGGCAAACAGCGCTTCGGTGCTTTCACTGTGATGCTCGGGCGCGCGAATGCCGGCGCCCATCGGCGCACGCAGTACCATCGGGCAAGTCAGGCGGCCACGGGTGCGGTTACGCAGCCGGCTGGCGTGTGACACCAGGTGCTCCATGGCCGCATAGATAAAGCCCAGGAACTGGATTTCCATGACCGGTTTCAGGCCCTGGGCAGCCATGCCGACCGCCAGGCCGCCGAGCATGGTTTCGGCCAGCGGCGAGTCAATCACCCGCTTGAAGCCGAAACTGTCGCGCAACCCCTGGGTGGCCCGGAACACCCCGCCGTTGACCCCGACATCCTCGCCCAGCACCACCACGTTTTCGTCTTCGGCCATGGCCCGGTGCAAGGCCATATTGACCGCTTCGAGCAAGGTGATCTTGTCATTGTTCATACGACTGCCCCCCTTCACGCCGTGCGACCCGTTCCATGAACCACTCGCGCTGCTCGGCCAGGGCGGCCGGCCATTGGGCATAGACATGGTCCATGGCCGATTCGGGTGGCTGAGGGGCGCGGCTTTCGTAAGCACTGACGGCGTCCTGCACCTGGGCCTGGCACTCGGCGATCAGCGCCTGTTCGCGCCCCTCGTCCCAGATGCCCTGGCTGGCCATGAAGCTTTGCAGGCGTTTGATCGGCTCTTCCTGCCAGGCCTGGCGCACTTCTTCGGCCGAGCGATAGCGGGTCGCATCGTCGGCAGTGGTGTGGTCGCCCAGCCGGTAGCTCAGGCATTCGAGCAACACCGGCCCCTTGCCCTTGCGGGCCCGGTCCAGGGCAATGCGCATGCGGTCGTAGACAGCCAGGATGTCGTTGCCATCGACCTGCTCGCCATGAAAGCCGGCGCCGATGGCCTTCTGCGCCAGGGTCGGGGCACCGCACTGGATGCGCCGCGGCACGGAAATGGCCCACTGGTTGTTGTTGATCACGAACACCACCGGCAACTGCCAGGCGCCGGCGACGTTGAGCGCTTCAAGAAAGTCGCCCTTGCTGGTCGCGCCGTCGCCACAGGTGGTGACCGCCACCCGGTGCTCACCGCGCACCTTGAAGGCACTGGCCACGCCGCAGGCATGCAAGGCCTGGGTCGCAATGGGCACGCACAGCGGGAAATCCTGGGCCACCGCAGGCTCGGCGTAGGCACTGCCACGCTCGTCGCCGCCCCAATAGAGCAGGATCTCGTCCATGCGCACGCCGCGCATCAATTGCACGGCGGTGTCGCGGTAGTAAGGCACCAGCACGTCTTCGGCCTGCATCAGGCTGCCGATGGCCACGCCAATCGCTTCCTGGCCCAGGGTCGGGGCAAAGGTGCCGATGCGGCCGGTGCGTTGCAGGGCGACGGTTTTCTGGTCGAACAGCCGGGTCAGCACCATGTGCCGATACAGCCGGGTGAGCAGGTTGAAATCATCGGCCCAGCCGGGCAGCGGTCCGATAAGGCGGCCATCGGGGGCCAGGTAGCGGGTGTACGCAAGCTCATTGTTGTTATTGGGCATTACCGACTCCAGACACGCAGGGGGCGTGATCTCATGGTTCGCAGCTTGTGGCTGCATGGAACCGCCGGGCGGCACCGGATAATGGTGCGCTGGCCGACATTCAAGGGACTCTTTGCCAGGGCTCGAACGCGTGGCATGGATAAGCACCAGGTGCGCCCGAGATTGGCCATGGACCTTCTGTCAATCGTAGCCGGGTTCAAAAAATATGCCCGGCCTGGCTGACGTGTATGTGGCTTGAACAGAGCTGTACACATGCCGATACGGCCAGCGCTGGACGAAACCCGGCCAGAGGGCTACAACATGAGCGTGTCGACTTGACAGTGGTTTGAACAGGGAAAGAGCGGGGGCAAATCATGACTCCACGTCAACAATGCCTGGCCTGTGCGCAACGCACGCCAATGGCTGTATTCGAAGCCGCGCTATGGATCGGTGCCGAGCACGATTCCAGCTTCAGCCCACCGCACATCCATGAAGACATGGACCGGCTGCACCGCCAGATCAACGCCCGGTTGCCCGTGCTGCCGGTCACCGAACTGGCCCAGCCATTGCTGCGTGAACTGAGCAGCCTGGGCTTTCAGCAGGATGAGTGGAACCCGCCCAGGCCCGAATCAGCCCTGTTGCACAAGATCGTCCAGCGCCGTCGCGGCCAGCCGCTGGGCCTGGCGCTGGTGGCCATGGAACTTGCCAGGCGCCTGGACATTCCCATGGAGGGGGTGAATTTTCCGGGCCATTTCCTCTTGCGCGTGCCCGGCGCCGATCATGTACTGGACCCCTGCAGCGGCCGGCGCCTGTACCCCAGGGACTGCCGTGAACTGCTGGTGCGCCAGTACGGCCCCGACATGACCTTGCGCGTCGAACACATGCAGCGCGCCAGCCCCTTGAGCCTGCTGCAGCGCATGTCGCGCAACCTGCGTCATCTGCACCAGATCAACGACGACTTTCTCTCGGCGCTCAAGGACGCCAACCGCATCGTCGAACTCGGCGAAGCCACCAGCAGCGACCACATGGCCCGCGCCAGCCTGTACCAGACCCTCGACTGTCCCCAGGCCGAACGCTTCGACCTCGAACACGCCCTGCTGCTGAGCGACGACCCGTTGCAGCGCCTGCGGCTGAGTGCCCGGCTGAGCCAGTTACCCGGCAGCCGTGCGCTGCACTGAGGCACCCGCTAGGCGGTGCCGTTTCTCTGGGCCATCCTGGCCTTCTGCATTTCATAACTGTCGCCAGACTGGGCGAAGACCTGCAGGTTCTGGATGACATGGATAGCGCGCACGTAATCAGGCATCAATGTCTGCGCATACGCGTCGCCCCATAACCCCTTCTCTTTCATGACCACGATCTGGTTGGCGAGAAACTCCAGTGCATTGATCGGCTCATCGGCATTGATGACCTTGCCGCTCGGGTCGAACTCGGCGCCGGTGCGGCTCATGAGATCGGCGGTGAGATTGTCGATGAAGCCGGACTTGTACAACAGCATCCCTGCCCGGCTGAGATCCCGGGGCGTGATGTGCTCGGGATTGAAACCCTTGAACAGGGGCTTCATGTTCAGCTTTTCCATGGCCTGCGCATTGAGCGCAATGGCGTTTTCGCCTACTTCACTGAGCACTTGCAGAGCTTGTCCGCTGGAGGGCATGACGGGGCTTTTCTTGACTGAGGATGATTTGATAAGCACGGGCGGAAGATCGCCCCAGAGGGGTTTTGACATGGTGATGACTCCTGATGAATACGCGGATGGCAATCAGGACTATCGGAGATTCTTCGAACTAATTAATGGCGAAACCAAAAACCATACGAAACCTACAAAACAAAAAGAAAACACCTACACACCCCACCCTGAACAACAATTAATTGCCCGGCTTACGCCCACTTCGTATAGAGACCAGACAGCCCACCACGCCGCTTAAAAAGCCAAATAGCGCACACTTATCATCCGCAAAGAATATTCCTACACACTTTTCAGCGCAGCCCCTACAACAAAAACTTTCAGACATGCTTAAAGGTTTATTAATACGCCGAACCTTGGTGTCGCCTTTTGAAACCCAGGCCTTACGCTGCGCGTAAAAGGCCATCCCGAACAAAAAGGAATAGATCATGAAAACCTTGCTTTGCACCGCACTCATTCTGGCTTCTGCTTGCAGTTATGCGGGAGAGTCCATGTTTGAAAAATCCTCTGCACCCAGAACCATCAGGCTCGTCAACCATGACAATGCAGCCCCCTATTTCCATGTAAAATTCTCGGACTTGCCAGTGGTGCCGCTGTCGCCCCCCATGAAAGTTGAAAACATCAGCTGGAAAACCATCCGTTTCAGTTATTGATAACACAGGGCACTCCCGAGCCATCGGAGTGCCCTGGATATCACGGCATTCTGCTTGTTCGATCAGTCTTCCTGAAGATCCAATTAAAGGATGAAGAAACTCTATGCTTATCACCTCTGGCTCTACCTTGCCTGTCGTTTCTTCTTTGCCCGCCGTATCGCCAGACGCGAGTGCGAAAACATCCCTGCTGCCTCACACCACAACACCCGTGGTCACCGAAAACTTCTCTGCTACGGCTCAGCAACTGAGCGAAGCCGCCGTTCGTGCGGCTGAACGTGACAAGACGGCAACACTTGATGAACGGAACTCGCGAATCACTGCGACATTACGGCCACTCACAGGCGCGGCCTATCAATCCCGCAAGACCCTGCATGATGCCGAGCAACCTGACACACAGGACAGTGGCCTGCTGGCCCGTGCGAGGCAGGCCACCGACTTCAGTAACGGACTGGCCGTCAATCCGTTCAAGAACATGGCACCGGATCAATTGAAGCTGATTGCCCATGACGACAGCAGCACCTTTACCGTCAACGAGCGCAGGGCGGCCTGGCAGGCCCTTGAGCCCAACGACACGCTGCCTCGAGAAAATCTCACGACCCGCAAGCATCAGCAGGGTCATGATGTGCTGGTCTCACGCCTGTTCTACGGGCATGAAGGACCCGAGCGCGACAAGACCCATGGCCTGCTCAGAGAAACCATCAGTGTTCCCGACGTTGATTTTCTGACACGCCAGGATCGCTACCTGCTTTCCCACATGTATGCCTATGCCCAGGAACAAGGTGCGCACTTGAAGTACGTGGATGATCTGGCCTGGGATCTTGCCGACTATCGCCGGCATGACGATGGGCGTGTCCTGGCCAACAGCAATGGAGGGCACAGCTATGATGAACAGGGTCGCCAATTGAGCTTCAGCTTTACCGCCCCCAATGCTGCCATCGCCCAGCGCGTGCTGGGAGGCGCTGCGATCAACGTCACGCTGCTGGACAAGGGGTTTGTACGCTATAACCTCGACCCGAGTATCTGGCCTTACCACAATGGGGGCGATCCGGGCTTTCTGGAGCAGATGATCCTCAAGTTCTCCGGCACAGACGGCGAAGAGCACGTACTTGACAGTCGTTTCAAGACTTACACCCGAGACCCCAAAATCAAGGACAAGGTCGTGCACGCCTGCGAGACAATAAGATTCCAGCCACGAGGGGAGCCTGCGCTGATCAATAAAGAGGGCGTCTGGACAATCACCGCCACCGGCAAGGCTGAAGGCTATGTATTGAACCGAGTGACCGGCATTCCGGAAAAGATCGAAAGCGCCGTCGAAACACCCGCCAAACCCAAAATCCCCAGCAACCCCTTCGAAGGACTGATCGGCGGCAAACCTGCCAGGCCCCGCCTGCTCACCCTGTTCGACTACCTGTTCATGAAAATGAAAACCCACGGCCGGGTGCGCAGGCCTTGATTCAGTCGGCATCAGCCAAGCGCTACGATGATGACCCGTTCAAAACCCATGAACAAACAGAAGATTCCCATACCACTTACGGAGTAGGGACTACAACAAACCTGACCGAATGCCCTTAAGATTTTTTAACACAAAGAGGTACAGCATCGAAATTTTTCGACATAACAACAGTAGCTCACGCCCAGAAGCCCCTTTGAATAATCCTACATAACTTTCAGCTCAAGACCTACAGCAAAGTCACCAAGAGTATGCTTAAAGTTTTCCAATGCGTAGACACATCAGTGTCATGGATTGAAACCAGGCCCGTCGCTTTGCGAAAAAAGCCAAAAACAAAAAAGGAATACATCATGAAAGCTTTACTCTGCACCGCACTCATTCTGGTATCTGCCTATAGCCATGGGCAGGAAATTACTATCGACGAAGTCTCTGCGCCGAGAACGATTCGACTCGTCAATCATGACAGCGCAGCTTCTTATTTCCGGGTGAAGTTCGCAGACTTGCCAAGAACGCTATCGGCTGCCCCTATGAAGCTTGAGCAGCTAAGCTGGAACGCTACACGCTACCCTTACGCGAACGTTACTGAACAACTAGAGGTGTGCTATTACCCCTATGGGGAAGGAAGAGGCCAAGTAAAAATCTGTGACGATGCACTCCCGGGCGCAGCAGGAACATCCAGCAAATTCAATTCATTACGGTTTGGCCATGAGTCGACTGTCCAGATTATCCATAAAATTCAGGGGGATCGACAAACCATCAGCCCTGCTGGCAACGACATGATCTCGCTCCGTATTGCTTATCAATGACGCCGGGCACTCCTTGCTCATACCAAGATGGGAGTGCCTTTGGGCCTACATGAATCCTTCAGGTTCCTGGAAGCATTCAATAACGCGGATGAAAAATCCATGATTATTACCAACCGCAATACTCTGCCTGCCCCTGGTCTCTCACAGGTCACACGTCCTCCTGTCGCCAGTCCTTCCGGCACAGAAAAAAACGTTCCTGCCCCTCAAGAATCACTCTCTGCCACAGCACTTCAAATGAGCAAGGCCTCTACTCGCGCCGCCGTCCGTGACACAGCGTTGAGCCTCGATGAGCGGGCTGCATTACTGGAACAACTCACAGGCGACCGCTATCAAGCCAACAAGGCCCGGCATGACGCAGAGCAACCTGCCACTCAAGATATCGGTTTGCTAGCCCGTGCCAGACAGGCCACTGATTTCAGTAATGGTCTGGACAGCAACCCATTCAAAGCCATGCCAGTGGATCAACTGACTCTGATTGCCTTTGATGCCAACAATACCTTTACGGTCAATGAACGCCGGGCGGCCTGGCAGGCGCTCCAGATAGCGAACACCCCGCATCGAACAAGCCTTCTTACAGATGACATGAATCAGGCGGGCCATGACCTCTTGGTCTCACGTCTGTACGACGCACACGAAGGTCCGGTGCGCGATAAGGCGGACGGTTATCTTCTGGAAAACATCAGTCATCCGGACGTCGATTTTCTTACCTTACTGGATCGTCGTCTGATTTCTCATGTATACGCTTACGCTCAGGTACAAGGTGCAGACTTAAGGTATGTCGACGACCTGGCCAGGGATATTGCTGTTTATCGCAGGCATGACAATGGCAGTGTTCTGCGTAACATGAATGATGGTCACAGGTACGATGGTGAGGGCCGACAATTAAGCGTTACCTTCACCGCAGCCCATGCCACCACTGCCCAGCGCGTATTGGGCGGCACGGCGATTAACAGCACGTTGCTGGACAAGGGATTTGTGCGCTTCACTCTTGATCCGGGCTTTCGTCCCTACAGCTATAGCGGTGACCCCGGCTTTCTTGAAGCCATGGTAATGAAATTCTCCGCCGACACTGGCGAAGACTACGCGCTCGACACGCGCTTCAAAACCTATACCCGAGACCCCAAAGTCACAGACAAGATCGTCCACGCTTGCGAGACGATAAGGCTTCAGCCACGTGAGGAGCCTGTGCTCATTAACCGGCAAGGCGTCTGGACGATTACCGCCACCGGCAAAGCCGCAGGCTATGTCATGAACCCTGTCACCGGTATCCCGGAACAGATCGAGAAAACACCCGAAAATACGACCGAACCAAAAGCCTCCAGCAACCCCTTCGAAGGCCTGATCGGCGGCAAACCCGCCAGGCCCCGCCTGCTCACCCTGTTCGACTACCTGTTCATGAAAATGAAAACCCAGGGCCGGGTGCGCAGGCCCTGATTCGGTCAGCCTCAGCCGAGCGCGGCGATGAACCCGGCCAGCCAGGGCTCGGCGTCGGTGTCCGGGGTGACGCTCTCGCTGGCGTCCAGGCGCAGCATGGCCTGCACTTCGTTTATGCCGAGTTCGCCGAACAGTTCGCGCATCAGCGCGCCGCCGCCGCAGAAAGTGTCGTCGTAACTGGAGTCGCCCAGGGCGATCACGCCGCCGGGCAAACCGCGCAGCGCGGCCGGCAGGGTGTCGCGCAACTGGTAGTACAGCGGCTGCAGATTATCGGGCAGCTCGCCCATGCCGGTGGTCGACGTCACCGCCAGCAACGCCTGGGGCTCGAAAGCCAGCAGCTCGGCCTGGGTCAGGCGCGTGTTGAATAACACGTCGTGACCGGCCTTGCGCAGCAGCGCGCCGGCATGCCGGGCGACATCTTCTGCCGAGCCAAAGACAGTGCCGGAAAGGATGGCGATTTTCATTGAGGATTCCCGTGCCAGGCTAAAAATTGAGGCATATTATGCACCATTCGCCTGACCGGCTCGTGCAACAGGATGATCCGCCACGGCAGCGGTGCACATGCCTGTACATCGCGCCCCCTGGGCCGAAGCGCATGTCTTGAAAAATCGCCGTGACAAAATGACCAACGGTTCTAACATGATCGTCATTTCGTGGTCTCTTTCCCATCTTACGGATCGATCCGGGTTTCATCATGCAGCCTGAAACAATTCTGACCCAGGACGAACTGGATTTCATTCTGGGCATGCAGCGTAACCCCCAGTTGAACGTGCGCGACTCGACACGCAACCTGGTCGTCAACGGCGGCATCCAGATCCAGGACCTGCTGGCCCGGCTGGCGGCCAGTGAACAGGTGACGATCCAGGCCCGGTTCAACAATCAGAAAATCAGCTTTCCACTGCAAATGGTGGAGGATGAGTTTCATGCCCAGCGTTTGCAGGTCGGCACGCCCAGCATCTATGAAGAAGGCCCGCAGATTCGTCCCTGGCGCCTGGTGCTGCCCACGCCGATTCCGCTGGAAACCGACGAGGGTGTGCTGACCGCCCTGTGGGTGCATGAGGTGTCGTTCAAGGGCGTCCTGATCGAGTACCGCCGCAAGGGCAACCCGCCACGGCACTTCTCGGCCTGGTTCAATCCGGCAGGCCATCCACCCATCGCCATGCGCGGGCGCCTTGAACGCATGACCGAAAAAGGCATGGCGGCCTATCACCTCAGTGAAAAATACCCCGAAGACAGCGAGCGCCTGCGCCAGTACATGCTGGGCGAACATCGCCGGCTGCACCCGGCCGTGCATACGCTAGTGGGTTGATACAGGCTGTTTCTGGCCGGGCATTTAAATTTTCATGGCTTGTTGCAGGATTTCAGGAATAATCCTTGCTTGCTTCCTGTCCGAAGCTGACACGTTGCCACCACCCCGGCGCCGTGCCTGATGAGTTCCCTACCCGGGAGCCTCATACCGCCATGGAGATACACAATGTCTACCGCTCCTGTCACCTTGCTGGTGGCCCGCCGTGTTGCCCACGGCCGCTATCAGGAACTCCTTGCCTGGCTGCATGAAGGCGAACGCCTTGCCACCGACTTTCCCGGTTATCTGGGCTCGGGTGTATTGGCCCCACCGCCTGGCGATAACGAATTCCAGATGATTTTCCGCTTTGCCGATGCGCACACCTTGCACGCCTGGGAGCATTCGGCTTCACGACGCGCCTGGTTGGTGCGTGGCAATGGCCTGTTCGACCAACCCTCGGAGCATCGTGCCAGCGGCATTGCCGGCTGGTTTGGCGCGGCCGGTTCACGTCCGCCACGCTGGAAGCAGGCGGTGGCCATCTGGCTGGCGTTCTTTCCGGTGTCGCTGCTGTTCAATTTCATCCTGGGGCCGCTCCTCAGCCAACTGGAGCTGATGCCCCGCATCATGTTCAGTACGCTGATTCTCACCCCGTTGATGGTGTACCTGTTCATCCCGCTGTCGACCCGCCTGCTGGCACCCTGGCTGAACGCCACGCCCTCCCTGCCGCGCAATCGTACCGAGCCAGCCTCTCCACGCTGACAGCGCTCATCTGGCCGGTATCGGATCCGATACCGGCAACAGATCTCGGCCCCTCGCTCGACACGCGGTGCCAAGGTTGTACAGCGTTCGGCATTGGTATAACTTTGCCACTGATTGCCGACTTCCTGCACGTATCAGGAAGCTGTTCCCATTTTCCCGCCTGATTGAATTCGTGAACTGTCGATGGCCTCCAGCCCTGCACCGATCCTGATCACCGGCGCCAGCCAGCGCGTCGGCCTGCACTGTGCGCAGCGCCTGCTCGAAGAAGGCCAGCCGGTGATCATCAGTTACCGCACCCTGCGCCCTGGCGTTGAACAACTGCGCGCGGCGGGCGCCATCGCCCTGCCTGCCGACTTTGCCAGCGAAGCCGGGATCATGGCATTTATCGACCAATTGAAAGCGCACACTGACTGCCTGCGCGCCATCGTGCACAACGCCTCTGAATGGTTGGCGGAGACCCCGGGCCATGAAGCAGAAGTCTTTACCCGGATGTTCAGTATCCACATGCTGGCGCCCTATTTGATCAACCTGCACGGTGCCGAACTGCTGCAACGCAGCCAGGTTGCCGACATTGTGCATATCAGCGATGACGTGATCCGCAAGGGCAGCAGCAAACACACCGCCTATTGCGCCAGCAAGGCCGGCCTGGAAAGCCTGACCCTGTCGTTCGCTGCGCGCCTGGCGCCGCGCATCAAGGTCAATGGCATCGCCCCGGCCCTGCTGATGTTCCAACCCGACGACGACGCGGCGTACCGCGCCAAGACCCTGGCCAAGTCGGCACTGGGGATCGAGCCCGGTGCCGAGGTGATCTACCAGAGCCTGCGCTACCTGCTCGACACACCTTATGTGACCGGCACAACCCTGACCGTAAACGGTGGACGGCATCTCAAGTAGGCCGCCCCCGAGGATCCCGATAATGAGCGAATCCCTGCCACAGCAATACCGAGACATTCTCGTGGGTCTGGGTGAAGATCCAGAGCGCGAAGGTCTGCTGGACACCCCCAAGCGCGCTGCCAAGGCCATGCAATACCTGTGTCACGGCTATAAGCAGAGCCTTGATGAAATCGTCAACGGCGCCCTGTTCTCCTCCGACAGCGACGAGATGGTGATCGTCCAGGACATCGAATTGTATTCGCTGTGCGAGCATCACCTGTTGCCGTTCATTGGCAAGGCGCATGTGGCCTATATTCCGACCGGCAAGGTGCTGGGGCTGTCGAAGATCGCCCGGGTGGTCGACATGTTTGCCCGCCGCCTGCAGATCCAGGAGAACCTGACCCGGCAGATCGCCGAGGCCATCCAGGGCGTGACCCAGGCCGCCGGCGTGGCGGTGGTCATCGAAGCCAAGCACATGTGCATGATGATGCGCGGTGTCGAAAAGCAGAATTCGACCATGAACACCTCGGTGATGCTGGGCGCGTTCCGTGAATCGAGCACCACGCGCATGGAATTTCTGCAACTGATCGGACGGAGCAAGGGTTAATGGCCAAGCTTGAACCAGGTACTGCGCGCATTCGGGTCAAGGACCTGCGCCTGCGCACGTTTATCGGCATCAATGAAGACGAGATCCTCAACAAGCAGGATGTGCTGATCAACCTGACGATCTGCTATGCCGCCCAAGAGGCGGTGCGCGATAACGACATCGATCACGCCCTGAACTACCGCACCATCACCAAGGCCATCATCCAGCATGTCGAAGGCAATCGCTTCGCGCTGCTGGAACGCCTGACCCAGGAAGTGCTCGACCTGGTCATGAGCCACACGGCGGTGACCTACGCCGAGGTCGAAGTCGACAAGCCGCATGCCTTGCGCTTCGCCGAGTCGGTGTCGATCACCCTCGCCGCCCAGCGTTGAACCGCTTTATCATGGCAAGCCCCAACGCATCGAGCGAGCATTTGAGATGACCGACCAACAACGCCTGGAACTTGAAGCTGCCGCTTTTCGCCGACTGGTTGCGCACCTGGACAGCCGCAAGGACGTGCAGAACATCGACCTGATGAACCTGTCCGGCTTCTGCCGCAATTGCTTGTCGAAGTGGTACAAGGCCGCCGCCGACGAGCGCCAGATCGACGTCAGCCTCGACGACGCCCGCGAAGTCGTCTACGGCATGCCCTACAACGAGTGGAAATCGCTCTACCAGAAAGAAGCCAGCGCCGAGCAACTGGCCGCCTTCAAGGAACCCAAGCATGACTGACCTGACCACCCTGCGCGCCAGCCTGCGCAGTGGCCAACACGCCTTTGCCGATACCCTGGCCTTTATTGCCCAGGGGTATGCGTACCAACCGCAAGCCTTTCGCAACGGTGAGGTGGATAACGCCGCCGGCCAGAACGAAGGCTCGTGCAAGACCCTGGGCCTGGCCCTGCTTGAAGGCCTGAGCGACGAAGAAGCGCTGCTGGCCTTCGGCGAGCACTACCGCTCGGTTCAGGCCACGCCTGAAGGCCATGACCACGCCAACATTCGTGCCTTGATCAAGCATGGCCTGGCCGGCGTGAAATTCGAGGCTGAGCCGCTGGTGCGCGTGTAAACGCCAAGCCTGACCCAACAAAAAACCGGCCGAGGCCGGTTTTTTGTTGGGCATGGAACGCTATCAGAACGAGGCGTTGGCCAGGCCGTCCAGGTAACGCTCGACGTCCAGGGCCGCCATGCAACCGGCGCCGGCCGAGGTGATGGCCTGGCGGTAGACGTGGTCGGCCACGTCGCCGGCGGCGAACACGCCGTCCACGCTGGTGGCGGTGGCGTTGCCTTCACGGCCACCCTGCACGACCATGTAGCCGTCCTTGAGCGCCAGTTGGCCTTCGAACAGCGTGGTGTTCGGGGTGTGGCCGATGGCGATGAACACGCCGTCGACTTTCAGCTCGTCGCTGCTGCCATCGTTGTTCTTCAGGCGCGCGCCGGTCACGCCCATGTTGTCGCCCAGCACTTCATCGAGCGTGGCATTGAGCTTGAGTTCGATCTTGCCTTCGGCCACGCGGGCATGCAGCTTGTCGATCAGGATCTTCTCGGCGCGGAAGGTCTCGCGGCGGTGCACCAGGGTCACCTTGCTGGCGATGTTGGCCAGGTACAGTGCCTCTTCCACTGCGGTGTTGCCACCGCCAACCACGGCGACCGGCTTGTTGCGGTAGAAGAAACCGTCACAGGTAGCGCACGCCGAAACGCCCTTGCCCATGAACGCCTCTTCCGAGGGCAGGCCCAGGTAACGGGCGCTGGCACCGGTGGCGATGATCAGCGCGTCACAGGTGTAGGTCGCGCTGTCGCCCTTGAGGCTGAACGGCTTGCCGGCCAGGTCCACGGAGTTGATGTGGTCGAAGACGATTTCAGTCTCGAAACGCTCGGCGTGCTCGCGCATGCGCTCCATCAAAGCAGGACCGGTCAGGCCATGGGGGTCGCCCGGCCAGTTGTCGACTTCGGTGGTGGTGGTCAATTGACCGCCTGCCTGCATGCCGGTGATCAGCAGCGGCTTGAGGTTGGCGCGGGCAGCGTAGACCGCCGCACTGTAGCCGGCAGGGCCGGAGCCGAGAATAATCACTCGGGAATGACGTACATCAGACATGACACACTCCTGGCGACCGGCCATTTACGCCGACGTCGCAACGGTTTAGCGGGATGGACCCGCGCAGCCTGTGCGCGGATCGCAAAATGGGGCGGCTGCGGTCGTTACCGCAGCCGCAGGCCTTACAAGGCGGTGGCGTTGGAGGCCAGGTAGTCGGCGACGCCCTGGGCGTCGGCCTTCATGCCTTTCTGGCCCGGACGCCAGCCGGCAGGGCAGACTTCGCCGTGCTCTTCGGTGAACTGCAGCGCTTCGACCAGACGGACCATCTCGTCGACATCACGACCCAGTGGCAGGTTGTTGACCACCTGGTGCTGAACCACACCGGCCTTGTCGATCAGGAACGAGGCACGCAGGGCCACGCCGGCGTCGTGCTCGATGCCATAGGCGCGAGTGATCTCGTGCTTGACGTCGGCAACCATGGTGAATTCGACTTCGCCGATGCCGCCCTTCTCGACCGGCGTGCTGCGCCAGGCGTGGTGGGTGAACTGCGAGTCGATGGACACGCCGACCACTTCAACACCCAGCTCGCGGAACTTGGCGATGCGGTTGTTGTGAGCAATGATTTCCGACGGGCAGACAAAGGTGAAGTCCAGCGGCCAGAAGAACAGCACGACGTATTTGCCGCGCAGCGAAGACAGGGTAAAGCTGTCGACGATCGAACCGTCACCCAGAACAGCGGCGGCATCGAAATCAGGGGCTTGCTTGTTGACCAGTACGCTCATGATGGGCTCCAAATCAGAAGTGGGAAGGCTAGGAGAGGAAAGTGATCGCTAGCCTATCGGGGTGGCGAAGATTAAGGAAATTTCGTTTCACAATCCACCTCATAGACTTCGCCTATGCACAAAACGCCGAAGCATCATTTTACGCCAGGCGCGCAGCAATCGCGAATGGCTATCAACGAGTGGTCAGGGTCATGTGTGTACCCCTTTTACCGCACTGCCAAAGCCGGTAAGGTCAAACGGTCTGCACCTTTCGGAGAGCATAATGCCCGCACCTGCCCTCACCGGCCCGCAATACCTGGTTCAAGGCTTGCAATTGATCATGCGTCCGGGCCTGCGCCTGTTCGTGCTGTTGCCCCTGAGCATCAACCTGCTGCTGTTCAGCGGCCTGGTCTATCTGTCGCTGCACCAGTTCAGTATGTGGGTCGACACCTTCATGCCGACCCTGCCGCACTGGCTGAGCTTTCTCAGCTATATCCTCTGGCCGCTGTTCGTGGTGCTGGTGCTGCTGATGGTGTTCTTCACCTTCACGATGCTGGCCAACATCATTGCTGCGCCGTTCAACGGTTTTCTGTCCGAAAAAGTCGAAGCGGTGGTGCGTGGCATCGACGACTCGCCACCGTTCAGTTGGGCCGAACTGCTGGCCATGATCCCGCGTACCCTGTCGCGTGAACTGCGCAAGCTGGGCTACATGCTGCCGCGGATGATCGCCCTGTTCATCCTGTCGTTCATCCCGGTGGTCAATATCATCGCCGCACCGCTCTGGCTGTTGTTCGGGGTGTGGATGATGGCGATCCAGTACATCGACTACCCGGCCGACAACCACAAGATGAGCTGGCAGGACATGCTCGCCTGGCTGCGCAGCAAGCGCTGGGCCAGCCTGAGCTTCGGCGGTTGCGTGTATGCCGCATTGCTGGTGCCCTTCGTCAATATCTTCATGATGCCGGCGGCGGTGGCCGGGGCCACGCTGTTCTGGGTGCGCGAGCGAGGCGCGCAAGAAGTGGCGGGCGTGCGGGGTTGAATGTTAATAAAGCGGGGAAAGACTTTCTATCTTTACCCCGCACACTTGACAACTAATTGCCATGAAAAGCAGAGTTTAAAGAAATCTCCTACAAACATAAAAGAAACATGCTTTATTCATTTTAAATGCGCACCGGCCATCGATTTCCTCAACCGGTAACACGTTGCCTTTTATCGTATTTAACGCGCGGAAAGCCGGCCAGAAGAATAAGTTTCTCACCCCAGCCATTACGGGCCTTGACGGTCAACCCAGGCCTGATTTCAATTATTGGCATCTCGCTTGCTCTTGCAGTAGAAACAAACCAGAGCGCAATGCCATGAATATCACCACTCTGCCTGCCCCCGCTTCTCGCCTCCCCGCCGCTCTTGAAGCTGCCCCCATTTCCCGTGCAGCCGGTTTCAGCCAGATCCTGAGAAACCTGAACACAACCGAACCTGCCGTTGCCCCCCAACCTGCAGCGGCCACATTGGCACCTTTGCAGTTACAGCGCGGGGAAGTGTTCATTCCCACCATGAGCGCTGAACAACGAACGTCAGCCGTGCAGGCGCCGGACTTTGTGCCTGCACCTGCCGCGCTTGAGACAATCAACCTTCATTGGAAGTAACAAAGCGTTTGTCCCTTGCTCAGACCGGCATGATGTTTAACGTGCACGCCATGCACCTCCACCCGTCATGCCGCCTATCAAAGTAACCTGTTGCGCCAACGCCCCTCTGCGTCACAAACCCATCACAAAACCGCCACGCAACCGCAACCCTTCCTGCCGACACTGGTTTTCATGAGCACATTCCTGCATGTCACCCTGATCACTGAAACCTATGGCCCCGAGATCAATGGCGTCGCCAACACGCTGGGGCGGTTGTGCGATGGGTTACGGCTGCGCGGGCATACGGTGGAGTTGATTCGTCCGCGCCAGGGCAATGAGCCGGCGCCCGAGGCGCCGCAGGATCTGATGCTGTGCCGTGGCTGGCCGATCCCCGGGTATCCGGGCCTGCAATGGGGCCAGGCGTCGATGCACAAGTTGCTGCGACGCTGGCAGCGACGCCGGCCCGATGTGTTGTACATCGCCACCGAGGGGCCCTTGGGACTGTCGGCATTGCGGGCGGCGCGGCGGCTGGGGATTGCGGTCATCAGTGGCTTTCATACCAACTTCCCGCAATACAGCCAGCAGTACGGCATGGGCTTCGTGACGCGTCTGCTGACCCATTACCTGCGCTGGTTTCACAATCGTTCGCGGACCACGCTGGTGCCCAGTGTCAGTCAGAAACTGGAACTGGAGCGCCGCGGCTTCGAGCGCGTCGAGCTGTTGTCGCGAGGGGTGGACAGCCAGTTGTTCACGCCGTCAAAACGCTCCCAGGCCTTGCGTGAACACTGGGGGCTGCACGCGGATGAAATCGCCGTGCTGCATGTTGGCCGGCTGGCATCGGAAAAGAATCTGGGACTGCTTAAAAGCAGCTTCGAAGCGTTGAGCGACAGCTACCCGCAGCATCGTCTGAAATTGATCGTGGTGGGCGACGGGCCCCAGCGGGCCACATTGCAGGCGCAGTTGCCCGAGGCGATCTTTTGCGGGATACAGCGCGGCGAGGTGCTGGCGACCCATTACGCCTCAGGCGACCTGTTTCTGTTTCCCAGCCTGACCGAAACCTTTGGCAACGTGGTACTTGAAGCACTGGCGTCAGGGCTGGCGGTGGTGGCCTACGACGAAGCCGCCGCCGGGCAGCACATCCGTCATGGCCACAACGGTGCGCTGGCCATGCCCGGTGATGAAGAGGCGTTCATCGATGCCGCCCGCTGGCTGCTCGAGGACAGCGAAACCCTGCGCCGGGTGCGGCTCAATGCCAGGCAACACGCCAGCCGCCAGGGCTGGAACAGCATCATCGAGCAGTTCGAGCGGCAGCTGTACGCGGTGTGCCCGCCTGAAAACAACCAACCCGGTACAGCACCGGTTATCAGCCCAGCGCCTTTTCGATCGCCGCAATGATGGCCGGATCATCCGGGGTGGTACGCGGCGAAAACCGGTGGATGACGGCACCATTGCGACCTATCAGGAATTTTTCGAAATTCCAGGTGATATCGCCGGGAAACTCGGCCCCCTCGCCGGCCAGTTGCACATAGAGCTTGTGACGATGCGGGCCATTGACGTCGAGTTTTTCGCCCAGCGGGAAAGTCACGCCGTAATTGAGCTCGCAGAACGACTGGATCTCCTGCTCACTGCCCGGTTCCTGGCCTGCAAACTGATTGCAGGGTAGCCCCAGAATACTGAACCCTCGGTCCTTGTACTGCTTGTACAGGCTTTCAAGTGCTGCGTACTGGGGTGTCAGGCCGCATTTGGATGCAACGTTGACCACCAGCACCACTTTGTCCTTGAGCGGCGCCAATGGCAGTTCCTTGCCATCCAGCCCGTTCAGCTTAATGCCGTGAAAAGCACTCATGTCTCACCCCCTTCAGACCATGGCCGCAAAAAAAGGCGCCCGACAAGCTGCGCATTACGCAGACTCGCCTGGACGCCCTGGCGGTTATTCGAGCCTAGCAGCGGATCGCTGCCGGACACAAATCAATGGTGATGGCCACCTTCGCCATGGACGTGGCCATGGGCAATTTCTTCTTCGCTGGCTTCACGGATCGCCACGACCTTGACCTGGAAGGTCAGGCGCTGGCCGGCCAGGGGATGGTTGCCGTCAATGGTGACATCGTCGCCGTCCAGATCGCGGATGGTCACGATCTGCATGCTGCCATCAGGGCCGGAGGCGTGGAACTGCATGCCGACTTCGAGCTCGTCGACGCCTTCGAACATGCTGCGGCTCAGGGTGCTGACCAGTTCGGCGGAGTACTCGCCGTAGGCATCTTCAGGCTCGATGGAAACGTTCAGCTCATCGCCGATGTCCTTGCCCTCCAGCGCCTTTTCCAGACCCGGGATGATGTTGCCGGCACCGTGCAGGTACACCAGCGGCGCGCCGCCGGACGAGCTGTCGATGACCTCACCAGCATCGTTGGTCAGGGTATAGTCGATGGAGACAGCCTTTTTGGCAGCGATAGGCATGAGGGCAAAACCTTTGCTTGATATGAATGAATGGGCAAGTCTAACCAAGCCATCGCCCGAAAGCGAACGCAACACCGACCGGTGGCCCCTGTGCATGCGACAACCCTGATCGGCTGGCGCCAGGATGAGGACGGCCACTGGGTCGCCGTCCTGGCCTGTGGCCACACCCAGCACCTGCGCCACCAGCCGCCCTGGCAATCGCGCGCCTGGGTGCTGGACCCTGAGCTGCGCCTGAAAAAAATTGGCCAGCCCTTTGATTGCGGATGGTGCGCAAAGGGCATCGATAGCGATAGTCTTGAGCGCAGTTGAGGCGCTGCCACAGACAGCGCCCTGTTTTCAACGGTCAGCCGGTGGCCAGGCGCTGTAGCCGCACCATGCCGACCCTTGCACTGCTCATTTCGGAAGCCCGCATGCAGACTTTTTTCATTGCGCCCACAGATTTTGGTGTGGGCCTGACCTCCATCAGCCTTGGCCTGGTCCGCACCCTGGAACACGCAGGCCTCAAGGTCGGTTTTTTCAAGCCCATCGCCCAGCCCCATCCGGGCGATACCGGTCCTGAGCGCTCGACCGAGCTGATCGCCCGCACCCACGGACTCAAGCCGCCCAAACCACTGGCCCTGGCCCATGTCGAACGCATGCTGGGCGACGGCCAGCTTGACGAGTTGCTCGAAGAAATCATCAGCCTTTACCAGGAAGCGGCGGTGGGCAAGGACGTGCTGATCGTCGAAGGCATGGTGCCCACGCGCAGCGCCAGCTACGCGGCACGGGTCAATCTGCACCTGGCCAAAAGCCTGGATGCCGAGGTCATCCTGGTGTCGGCGCCGGAAAACGAAGTGCTGACCGAGCTGTCAGGACGCGTCGAGCTGCAGGCACAAATGTTTGGCGGTCCCAAGGACCCCAAGGTGCTGGGAGTGATCCTCAACAAGGTGCGCACCGATGAAAGCATGCAGAACTTCGCCGCGCGCCTCAAAGAGCATTCGCCCTTGCTGCGCAGCGGCGACTTCCGCCTGCTGGGCTGCATTCCCTACCAGGCCGACCTCAACGCCCCGCGCACCCGCGATGTGGCCGAGCTGCTGGGGGCCGAGGTACTCAACGCCGGCGATTACGAACAACGGCGCATGTCGAAGATCATCATCTGTGCGCGCACCGTGGTGAACACCGTGCACCTGCTCAAGCCCGGGGTGCTGGTGGTGACGCCGGGTGACCGCGACGACATCATCCTGGCCGTGAGCCTGGCGAGCATGAACGGCGTGCCCCTGGCCGGCCTGCTGCTGACCAGCGAAATCGTGCCGGACCCGCGCATCATGGAGCTGTGCAAGGGCGCCCTGCAGGCCGGCCTGCCGGTCATGGCGGTCACCACCGGCACCTACGACACCGCCAACCGCCTCAATCAACTCAACAAGGAAATTCCGGTCGACGACCGCGAGCGGGCGCAGATCATCACCGACTTCGTGGCCGGGCACCTGGATGCCGACTGGCTGCACCAGCGCTGCGGCACCCCCCGCGAGCTGCGCCTTTCACCCGCGGTCTTCCGCTACCAACTGATCCAGCGCGCCCAGGCCGCCAACAAACGCATCGTGCTGCCCGAAGGCAGCGAACCGCTGATCATCCAGGCCGCCGCCATCTGCCAGGCACGCGGCATTGCCCGCTGTGTCTTGCTGGCCCGGCCCGAAGAGGTTCATGCGGTGGCCAAGGCACAGGACATTGTCCTGCCACCGGGCCTGGAGATCATCGACCCCGACCTGGTGCGCGAACGCTACGTCGCGCCCATGGTCGAGTTGCGCAAGAGCAAGAGCCTCAATGCGCCGATGGCCGAGCAGCAACTGGAAGACCCGGTGGTGATCGGCACCATGATGCTGGCGCTTGATGAAGTCGATGGCCTGGTCTCGGGCCTGGTGCACTCCACGGCCAATACCATTCGCCCGGCCCTGCAACTGATCAAGACCGCACCCGGTTGCCAACTGGTGTCATCGGTGTTTTTCATGCTGTTCCCCGAGCAGGTGCTGATCTACGGCGATTGCATCATGAACCCGCACCCCGATGCGCAGGCACTGGCGGAAATCGCCCTGCAGAGCGCCGACTCCGCGCAGGCCTTCGGCATCGCCCCCCGGGTGGCCATGATCAGCTACTCCAGCAGCCATGCCGACCACAGCGATGAAGAAGTGGAAAAGGTGCGCGAAGCCACCCAGCTGGCACGCGAGGCACGCCGTGGCCTGCTGATCGACGGACCGCTGCAGTACGATGCAGCCGCCAACGAGAATGACGCCCGGCAACTGGCTCCCGACAGCCAGGTGGCCGGCCGCGCCACGGTGTTCGTGTTCCCCGACCTGAACACCGGCAACACCACCTACAAGGCGGTGCAACGCAGTGCCGACTGCGTCACCCTGGGGCCGATGCTGCAGGGCCTGCGCAAGCCGGTAAACGACCTGCCACGCGGCGCACAGGTCGACGACATCGTGCACACCATTGCGCTGACCGCGATTCAGGCCGACACACTGTCCTGATACCCTTGTCGCTGCCGGGCCAAGGCCCGGCACTTTCCATTACCTGGAGTCATTCACCGTCATGGCTTTTTTGCCTGCTCCCTTGCGCGGCGTTATCGCTTCGCTGCTGTTGGCGCTCAACACAGTGGCCTGCTGCATTCCGCTGTTTGTGGTCACCCTGTTCAAGCTGTGCCTGCCCTTCCCCGCCGCCAGGCGCCTGAGCGACTGGCTGATGAGCCACATCCAGGAAACCTGGATCAGCAACAACGGTCTCTGGATCCGTTTGCTGGGCCGCACCCGCTGGCAGGTCAGCGGCCTGGAAAAACTGGACTATCAGCATTCGTACCTGGTGACCAGCAACCACCAGAGCTGGGTCGACATCATCGTCCTGCAATACCTGCTCAACCGCAAAATCCGCCCGCTGAAGTTTTTTCTCAAGCAGGAGCTGATCTGGGTGCCAGTGATCGGCCTGGCCTGGTGGGCACTGGGTTTTCCGTTCATGAAGCGCTACTCCAAGGCCTACCTGGCCAAACACCCGGAAAAGCGCGGCAAGGACCTGGAAACCACGCGGCGTACCTGTGCGCGCTTTCGTGACAACCCGGTGAGCATTTTCAACTTTGCCGAAGGCACGCGCTTCACACCGGCCAAGCATGCCGAGCAGCAGTCGCCCTTTCGCCATTTGCTCAAGCCCAAGGCCGGCGGCATTGCGTTCGTGCTCGATGCGATGGGCGAACAACTGGAGTCGATTGTCAACGTCACGCTGCACTACCCGCAAGGGCGTCCAGGCTTCTGGACCCTGCTGAGCGGCGAACTGAACGAAGTCGTGGCGCACATCGAGGAAATCCGTATCCCGGTGCAGTTCATCGGCAAGAACTACGACCAGGACGAGGCGTACCGCCGGGAATTCCAGCAGTGGATCAATACCCGGTGGGAAGAGAAAGACCAGCTGCTGGACCAGTTGAAGACGTAGAAACGCGCAGCAAACACGAGGCTGGGTAGGAGCGCGCTTGCCGGAATGCCGGACCACCGCGACCGAGTGCGTAGCGCTCGCAGAAATAGATGAAACGCCACAATTTTACGACTGCTAACGCAGCCGGTCGCGGGCAAGCGCGCTCCTACAAGTGGTGGATTTAATATTCGGTAAATCAGTAACTTATCTTGGACTTGATGAGAGCGACAAACTCAGTACTGCTGACCTGGAATCGGCTTGAGGTTGACTTCTACCCGACGGTTTTGCGCACGGCCATTGGCGTCGGCGTTGCTGGCAATGGGCTGGTCGGGGCCTGCGCCGCGCACGGACAGGTGGCTCTGGTCGACGCCCTGCGAGGTCAGGTAAGTGGCCACGCTCTGCGCACGTTGCTGCGACAGGTCCATGTTGTGCTGGCGGCTGCCGGTACTGTCGGTGTAGCCGATGATCTCGATGTTGTTCTGGTTGAACTGACGCAGGGAACCGGCCAGGTTGTTCAGCGGCGTATAGAAGCTGCTGGAGATGGCGGCCGAGTCGGTGGCGAAGGTGATGTTGCCCGGCATGATCAGCTTGATCTGATCGCCCTGACGCTGCACTTCGACACCGGTATTGGCCATCTTGGCGCGCAGTTCAGCTTCCTGGCGGTCAGCGTAGTAGCCATAGCCGGCTGAAGCAGCCCCCACCACGGCAGCGCCGATCAGCGCGCCCTTGCCCCGGTTGTTATGGTCGATGGCGGCACCGGCCACGGCACCGGCCAGCGCCCCCAGGCCTCCGTATTTGGCGGTACGGCTGATGCCTTGTTGCTCGTTATTGCCATAGCCTCCCTGGCCCTGATTGTCATACGGGTTGGGCGAGGCGCAGCCGGCCAGCAAAGCGACGGCTGTGGCCGCAATAATCAGACGGGGCGAGGTCAACATGGGAGGAACTCCTGATTTCAATGAACGCTCATGGCCATTATAGAGCGTCGATAGCGGCAAAAATTCCTTGCCCCGGCGCTGCCCTGTCACGCCCTGCCGAAGAAGTGCCTGTTCAGGCGTCCGGTTTTATGGACAGGACACCTCCAGGCAAATAAGCGTTACGGCTTGCCCGCCACCTTAAAACAGGCCTTGAAAGACCGTAATGAAATATTTTTTAAATCCATTTCCGGCGTCAAAAAAGCGCAAAACCCCAACAACCTGATTTGCCTGAAAAAAGCCCGCACAACAGGTTAATGACGCTTTTTTAATGTCATGCACGATGACAAACGTGCGCCCTATACTGGCCTTACCACATCAGCGCTTCCCTGATGCCGCTCCAGAGGTCGACACCATGCCCAACACTGCCCTCCCGCTCACCGACTGCGTTTTCCCCGCCTCACTCATTACTGGTCTGGCAAGGATTGCCAGCGCACCTTTCGAACAATAAAGCGGTGACCGACCATGCTAAGAAAAATAACGGTTGGCGAGCTTGCCCTGGGCATGCACATTCACAAATTCTGTTGCCCCAAGGGTGATGATCCCTTCTGGATTGCCCATGTCGAATCCGTCTTGCATGACCCTCAGGTCCTGGAGCGCATCCAGCGCTCCGACACCCGTGAAGTCTGGATCGACACCTGCCAGGGCAAGGCGCCCGGCAGTGTCGTCAGCGCCCCGGACCAGGACACCGCGCCCACCAGCCTGGAACAGGAGCTGCACCGTGCACGGCTGATTTGCGGGCGTGCCAAGCAGGCCGTGATGACCATGTTCGGCGAAGCGAAGATGGGGCGGGCCATGGACATGGCCAATGTCGGGCTGATGGTCGAGGAGATTTCCAATTCGATCCTGCGCCACCCGCATGCGCTGATCAGCCTGTCACGCCTGAAAAATTCCGACGAATACACCTACATGCATTCAGTCGCGGTCTGCGCGCTGATGGTGGCCCTGGCCAGGCGCATGAACCTGAATGAAGAGCAGGTGCGTGACGCGGGCGTCGCCGGGCTCATGCACGATGTCGGCAAGATGCTGATGGACCCCGAGATCCTCAACAAGCCCGGACGCCTGACCGACGAGGAGTTCATGGCCATCAAGGCTCATCCCGAAGCCGGGCTGAAGATTCTTCAACAGAACCATCAAGTGATCACGGCCGTGCTGGATGTGTGCCTGCATCACCATGAGAAGTTCGACGGCTCGGGCTACCCGCATGGCCTGGCAGGCGAGCAGATCAGCCTGATGGCACGCATGAGCGCAGTCTGCGATGTCTACGATGCCGTGACCAGCGACCGGCCCTACAAGAAAGCCTGGGAAGCGGCGCAGGCCATTCGCGAAATGGCGTCCTGGAAAGGCCACTTCGATGAGCGGATCTTCCAGCACTTCGTCAAGACCGTGGGCATTTATCCGGTGGGCGCGCTGGTGCGTCTGGAAAGCGAGCGCCTGGCGGTGGTCATGGAGCAGGGCGAACAGTCGCTGCTGATGCCCAAGGTCAAGGTGCTCATGTCAGTGCGCACTCGCAAGCCCATCGAACCGCGGGTCATTCAACTGGGTAAATGCCGGGAAGCCGACAGCATCGTCAGGATTGAATGTCCCGGCGACTGGGGCCTGGATAATGTCAATGAGGCATGGACAGGGGCTACGACGCATTGAGGGTCTCTATTCGACCCGCTCCTCGTCGGTAACCGGTGACCGCACGCAGCACTCGATGAACAGTTCGACAGCGGCAGGGCTGCGCCAAGCACGCAGCCCTGCCCTCTACAGGATCAGCGCACCCCACCCTGGCGCAAGGCATTGGCAGTAAATTCGCTGGTGTTGGCTTCAAAGCCGAACTCATAGGCCCGTGCTTCTTCGTTTTTCATCCCCAGGGCCATGTAGCGCCCCGACTGCAGGTCGTAGAGCGTTTCGATCACGTACCACGGCACTTGCTTGTCGTAGTAGTTGACCGCATGCGCCTCGGCCACGCGCCACAGCTGGTTGCGGCCATCGTAGTGGTCGATGACCGCTGCCTGCCAGGTGTCTTCGTCGATGAAGAAGTCACGCCTGGCGTAGATATGCCGCTGCCCGGACTTGAGCGTGGCGGTCACATGCCAGACGCGGCGCAGTTCATAGCGAGTCAGGTCGGGATTGATATGCCCGGCCTTGACGACATCGGCGTATTTGATCGAGGTGTCGTCAAGCTTGTGGCTGTTGGCCGGGATGTACATTTCCTGCTTGCCGATGAGCTTGAGGTCATAGCGGTCCGGCGCGCCGTTGTACATGTCGAGGTTATCGGAAGTACGGGTACCGTCGGAGGCGGTGCCCGGTCCGTCATAGGCCACTTCCGGCGCCTTGCGCACGCGACGCTGGCCGGTGTTGTAGACCCAGGCAGAGCGTGGTTCCTTGACCTGATTGAGGGTCTCGTGAACCAGCAGCGCGCTGCCGGCCAGGCGTGCTGGCGCGGTCACTTGCTGCTTGAAGTAGAACAGGATATTGCCCGGGTTCTTCG
Source organism: Pseudomonas sp. Leaf127 (assembly GCF_001423155.1). Classification (NCBI taxonomy): domain Bacteria; kingdom Pseudomonadati; phylum Pseudomonadota; class Gammaproteobacteria; order Pseudomonadales; family Pseudomonadaceae; genus Pseudomonas; species Pseudomonas sp. Leaf127. The sequence goes on from NZ_LMOA01000024.1 coordinate 162,794, forward strand.
GATCGTAGTCCTTCATCCGGTCACGGAATACAAACTCGTCGTTGAACTTCACGATCTGGTAAGAGCCGTTGGGCTGTGGCGTGGCCTGGGTAATCAGGCGCCTGACGGTGCCGCCGCGATAACGGGTGATGTGGTTCCAGACCACTTCCACGCCACTGGTGGGTATCGGAAACGGAATGGCCGTCTCGAAGTTTTCCAGGCCATTGCCCCCATCGGTCAGTCTGGTCTGGATGGCATTGCGCTTGATGGCGGCCAGCACGTTGTCTGGCACCGTCGCCCCACGATGGCTGGTGTAGACCGGAATCCGGTAGCTGTCCGGGTAACGCTTGAACATGGCGTACTGCCCCGGCGCCAGCTTGTTCTTGTATTGCTCGACGTTGCTGGCGGTGATGACAAACAGCGGCTTTTCACTGGCATAGGGGTTGGCCAGGAAACCCTTGGCATCCACGGCGCCGGCAGTCTTCGGCATCGGGCTCCAGGCCGGGATGCTGTTGTCGGCATTGCCGGCTTTCTCGGCGCCCATGGGCGTCAGCGAGGTGCCCAGTTTCGCGGCCTCCGATTCCGACACCGCCGCCATCACGCCGGTTGCCAGCAGCGACAACCCCAATACACCGGCCTGCAACAGGCCTTTGGTCTTTTTCATATTCGTCGTCCTGAGAACCGATGCGTTAGAAGTTCACGCCGAAGCTGAGCGCCACGAAGTCACGGTCATCGACCGTGGTGTACTTGCCGTCGAAGAAGTTGGTGTAGAACAGGCTGGCGGTGTAGGTGTTCTGGTACTCGGCATCGAGCCCCAGGCTGACCGCCTTGCGGCCTTCTTCGAAGTTGGCGCCAGGACCTGGCGAGTAACCCTTGACGTCATGCGACCAGGCCACGCTGGGCCGCAGGTTGACCCCGGCCAGTACGTTGTTGTAATCCCAGATCGCCCGGGCGCGATAGCCCCAGGAGTTGCTGGTGGTGAAGCCGTCGTTTTCGCAGTAACGGCTCAGGTTGTTCTGCGCCGTGCCGGTCAGCGAGCCGGCATTGAGCGCTGCGCACTGGCCGTTTGGCAAAGGTCCCGGGCCATACACCGGGTCGCGGCCATAGCGCAGCTCGGCGTTGCTTTCCAGCCCGCCGACATGGGTCCAGCCCACCTCGCCCACCACTGTCATGCGCTCGGCGCCCATGACCTGGTCGAAGAAATGCGTGAAGGTGGTCTGCAGCTGGGTGACTTCCTTGCGCCGGTAACCGGGCTGGTCGGTGTCGGGCCGGCCGTTGAGCACCGAGACGCTGGGGTTGAGCGGCGACAGGCCCGAGTACAGGATGTCGGTGGTGTTGAGCTGCACCGGGGCATTGGGCCGGTAGCTGATTTCCCCGCTCCAGGCCGTGCCGGTGGGCAAGGTGGTGGAGAAGCTCAGGCCGTACAGGCGGATGTCTTCAGGGTATTCGACGTAGTAGCTGGAGTTGCCTGCCACCACTACGGGCAACAGGGTCGGGGCCAGGGCCGCAGCGGTGCCGGCCGGCAGTCCGTTGCGCACCAGCGAGCCGACCAGCGAAGAGGCGCTGTAGGCACTGGCCGGGCCGCCACGACCACTGAAGATCGGCAGGCGGCTGTGATAATTCATCATGTAGGCACCGAACTCGGTGTCCAGCGGGGCAAAGTTATAGCGCATCGCAAAGCCGAACTGGCCACTGTCCCGGGCGTCGCGATCCGGCCCGCGGCGCACGATCACGCCTTCATCCGGGGACCCGAACGTGGCGCCCTGCTGGGCCAGCGCATTGAACGCCGCGCCACGGGCCGCCGCAGGCAGGCCGGCAGCAGTCAGGGCCGAGTTCAGGCCGCTCTGGCTGCGCAGTACCGCCAGGTTGCTGTTGCAACCATCGGCGATCACGTCCGGTTGCGAGAAGAACGTGCCGCAGTTGTCGACCACCGTCTGGTCCCACTCGAGCTGATAGAAGCCTTCGACGGACAGGTCCTGGGTCAGGCCTTGCGACAGGTAGAACATGTTGACCGGGATCAGGCCTTCCTTGATCTCCGAGCCGGGCCGGCGAAAGGCCGAGACATCAATGGGGTTGACGCTGTTGATGCCGCCGCCGATGAACGTGCTTTCACCCCAACTGACCACCTGCTTGCCGAAGCGCACGGTGCCCGGCTCGTCGCCGACTGTGTAGCGGTGATAGACAAAGGCATCGAGCAATTGCGCGCCGGACGACTTGGCGCCTTCCTTGCGGTTGGAGTCGCTGATGTCCTTGAACTCACGCCCCTCATCCTTCAGTTCAAAGTCATACCAGTACTTGCCGCGCAGGAAGACCCCGGTGTCGCCGTACTTGAGCTCAAGGTCATGAATGCCCTTGAACACCTTGGAAAAGGTCTCGCCGCGCTTGAAATTCAGGCGACCGTCATCGGAGGTCTGCGACAGGCCGCGACCGCCATTGTTGGCGCCGATCAGGTTCTTGTCAGGGTTGGCCGTCGACCAGCTCGCGCCGATGGAGAGCGAAGAGTCGAAACTGCCTTCGATTTCACCGATGTTGAAACTGACGGCAAAGGCAGGGCCGGCAAGGGTCGAGGCAAGGCTGACAGCCAGGGGCAAGCGTGCCCGCCGCCAGAAGGGGGTTGCTGTGGTCATCGTCGCTACTCCGTGTGCTTTTATTGTTATGGCACTCAGGACGCCGGTGTTCCAGACAAAACCGGTTGGCCGTCTTCACCGGGCGACTGCGCGGGCTCCACCGCACGCCTGATGAACACGTAGTGCCAGGTCATGGTGCCGACTCAAGTCAGCAATCTTTAACGTCTGATTCCTCTTGAATAAACAAACAGATGCTCTGGCTCGCCCATTCCCGCTCGAAAGCGCGACAGGCTTCGAGGGAGAATGGCTGAATCTGGCGATTTGGCAAGCCGGACACAGGACCTGTCCGACAGAAAAATCTGTCGCGTTCCAGGAACGCGACAGAGTGCTCAATCAGAGTGTAGACAGCAAAACGCTATTACTGCTTTGCCATTCGGCAATATCCACACGCATGCGCTTCTTGTCGAGCTTGCCGACACTGGTCTTGGGAATCTCGGGCACCACGGCAATCTGTTGCGGGATCGCCCACTTGTTGAGGTGCCCCTGCTCGACGAACGGCGTCAGATGTTCCTTGAGCGTGGCGGCATCGAAATGCTGACCTTCGTGCGCCACCACCAGGGCAAAGGGGCGCTCGCCCCATTGCGCATCGGGAATGCCCACCACCGCCACTTCGCGCACCGCCGCATGACGACTGCACAGGTCTTCGAGCGCCAGCGAGGACAGCCACTCGCCGCCGGTCTTGATCACGTCCTTGATACGGTCGCGAATATCGATGAAACCATAACCGTCCAGGGTCGCCACATCACCGGTGTGCAGCCAGCCGCCAGCCCACAGTTCACGGCCCTTTTCCGGTTCGCGGAAATAGCTTTCGGTCAGCCACGGCGCACGCAGCACCAGTTCGCCCTGGGTCTGGCCGTCGGCGGGCAGGAAGTTGCCCTGTTCGTCGACGATGGCGGCATCAACCAGCATGCCCGGCACCCCGGCCTTGATCCGGTAGCGAATGCGCTCGTCCTCGGAGCTGGCCAGCAGCTCTTCGTTGATATGGGCAACGGAAATCAGCGGGCCGGTTTCCGACATGCCATAGGCGGCGGTCAACTGGATGCCCTTGGCCTTGGCGGCCAGGTACAGGCTGCGATTGAGCGAGCTGCCGCCGATGATGATCTTCCAGCCACCGAAATCCTTGTCCCTGGCACCCTTGGCATTGAGCAGCATCTGCAGGATGGTCGGCACGCAGTGCGAAAAGGTGACCTTTTCCGTTTCCCAGAGGCGCACCAGCATCTCGGGGTCGTAGCGCCCCGGATAGACCTGCTTGATGCCCAGCATGGTCGCAGCATAGGGCACACCCCAGGCATGCACATGGAACATCGGCGTGATGGGCATGTAGACATCATTGGTGCCCAGCAGCCGCACACTGTCGATGCTGCCCATGATGGTGGCCACGCCCAGGGTGTGCAGCACCAGTTGCCGATGGGTGAAGTACACGCCCTTGGGGTTGCCGGTGGTGCCGGTGGTGTAGAAGGTGGTGGCCACCGAGTGCTCGTCGAAGTCGGCGAATTCGTATTCGGGGCTGGCGGCGGCCAGCAGCGCTTCGTACTCGCCGATCAGGTCGGGCAGCTCGACAGGCTGGTCGGGGGTGTCGGTCAACAGCAGGGTCTTTTCGACCGTGCTCAGGTGCGGGGCGATGCCCTGGTACAACGCGGCAAACTCGCTGTTGACCAGCACCACGCGGTCATCGGCGTGGTTCATGGTGTAGACGATCTGCTCTGGCGACAGGCGCACGTTGATGGTGTGCACCACCGCACCGATCATCGGGATGGCAAACATGCACTCAAGGTAGCGGTGGCTGTCCCAGTCCATGACCGCCACGGTATCGCCGGCCTTGACCCCGGCTTCGGTGAGGACATTGGCCAGGCGGCGTACGCGCTGGTTGAGGGTGGGATAGTCATAGCGGACTGAATCGCGGTACACGATCTCGCGGGTTCTTTCATAGCGGCTGCCGGAAACCAGCAGGCTTTTGATCAACAGCGGATACCGATAGGCGCCTTCGGCTGGCGCAAGAACGCGAGTCTGCAACATAAGAGTCCCTTTCCAGAGTTCACAGGCGAAGCACCAATATGGACGTTGATCTGCCGTCTCGCCAGTTGCATCGGTCAAAGGGACGATTTGCCGACCGGTGCACGGGCGCCTTGCACGCCCGTACAGGCTGCCGGTGACTCAACCGGCCTGGGTAAACGCCAGTTTGACGCCCAGGGCGACCAGCACCGCGCCCATGGCACGATCAAACCAATGGCCCATGCGGGCAAAACCTTCGCGCACACGCGTCTGGCTGAACAGCCGCGCCACCAGACAGAACCACAGCGCCGTGGCGATGGCCAGGTACACGCCATAGCCACCCTGCACCAGCAACGGGGTGTGCGGGTCGATGACCACGGTGAACAACGACAGGAAAAACAGCGTCGCCTTGGGGTTCAGGCCGTTAGTGACGAACCCGCTGACGTAGGCGCCGCGCGCCGAACGTTCGACAGCCTGGCCCTTGATCGCCTCAGGCGAAGCACTGGCCGGTTTGGCGCGCAGGGCCTTGATGCCGATGTACAGCAGGTAAGCGGCCGCGGCCCATTTCAGCGCATTGAACAACATGATGGACTGGGAAACGATGATGCCGATGCCCAGCAGCGAGTAGCCAACGTGCACGAAAATGGCCGAGCCCACGCCCAGCGCCGCCCAGGTGCCGGCCTTGCGCCCGTGGGTCACGCTCTCGCGCACCACCACGGCAAAGTCAGGGCCGGGGCTGGCCACGGCCAGCAGGTGAATCAGTGCGACGGTCAGAAATTCAGCCCAGTACATGAGGTTCTCCGGGGGCAGGCAGTCTGGCGCCAGCTGACAAAAACTGTCTGCGTCACGCACAGGCTGTGATAGAAAAAAGGCCTCTAAACATACAACCCCTCTTCTCCCCCTGAAAGGTACAGCGATGAGCAATGTCGGCAGAGCAGTTTTTCTTGATCACACCTCGCTGGACCTGGGCGACCTCGACCTGAGCCCCCTGCAAGGCAGCTTTGCCGAGTTGGTGCTGCATGCCGGCACGCCGGCCGATCAGGTCAGCGAGCGTCTGCAGGGCGCGCAGGTCGCAATCACCAACAAGGTACGGATCGATGCGGCGACCTTCGCGGCCTGCCCGCAACTCAAGCTGGTGCTGGTCGCGGCCACCGGCACCAATAACGTCGACCTGGTGTCGGCCCGCGAGCATGGCGTGACGGTGTGCAACTGCCAGGGCTACGGCACCGCCTCGGTGGCCCAGCACACGCTGCTGTTGCTGCTGGCACTGGCCACACGCCTGCCCGATTACCAGCGTGCGGTGCAGCAAGGGCTGTGGCAGAAATCGGCGCAGTTCTGCCTGCTCGACTTTCCGATCATGGAGCTGGAGGGCAAGACCCTGGGGCTGCTCGGTCATGGCGAACTGGGCGGTGCCGTGGCGCGACTGGCCGAGGCGTTCGGCATGCGCGTATTGATCGGCCAGATTCCGGGCCGTCCGGCCCGCGCCGATCGTCTGCCGCTGGAGGCGCTGCTGCCACAGGTCGATGCCCTGACCCTGCACTGCCCGCTCAACGAACAGACCCGGCACATGATCGGCGCCCGCGAACTGGGCCTGCTCAAGCCCCATGTGCTGGTGGTCAACACCGCCCGCGGCGGCTTGATCGATGAACAGGCTTTGGCTGAGGCCCTGCGCAATGGCCACCTGGGCGGCGCGGCGACCGATGTGCTCAGTGTCGAGCCGCCGGCCAACGGCAACCCGTTGCTGGCCGGCGACATCCCGCGCCTGATCGTCACCCCGCACAGCGCCTGGGGCGCCCGCGAAGCCCGGCAACGGATTGTCGGCCAGATCACCGAAAATGCCCAGGCGTTCGCTGACGGTACGCCCAAGCGTGTCGTGACCTGAATGAAATGGCGCGCTGACACATAACAGACACAGGGCCCGTAGGAGCGCGCTCTGCCCGCGACCGAGTGCGTAGCGCTCGCAAAATTGTCGAGACGCCACAAAATCATGACTGCGAACGCTTTCAGAATTGGCGAAACGCTGCAATTTTACGACTGCTACGCAGCCGGTCGCGGGCAGAGCGCGCTCCTACACCTGTCCCCCTGTTAGACTGCGCCCTTTTTTCAGGAGCCAGGACATGGACCCGCGCAGTGAAGTGATACTCCGGCAGGCCGAGCTGTTTCAGGGCAAGGTCCTGCTGGCCGGCCTGCCCGCCGATGACCTGATGGGCAAGCTGCCCGATGCGCATGGCTGGTCCTGGCATGCCGGCGAGTCGGCTACGCTGGAGGCGCGTTTCGAAGGCCGCACGCATTTTGGCGTCGAGCATCCGGCCGATGACTTCGAGGCCGTGGTGCTGTTTCTGCCCAAGGCCCGCGACCTGACTGACTACCTGCTCAATGCCCTGGCCTCGCGCCTGGCTGGGCGCGAGCTGTTCCTGGTCGGCGAAAAACGCGGCGGGATTGAGGCGGCGGCCAAGCAGTTGCACCCCTTCGGCAGGCCACGCAAGCTCGACAGCGCCCGGCATTGCCAGCTCTGGCAGGTGAGCGTGGAGCAGGCCCCCCAGGCCACCGCCCTGAACGACCTGGCCAAGACCTATGAAATCGCCCTGGCTGACGGTCCACTGACTGTGATCAGCCTGCCCGGTGTCTTCAGCCACGGCCGGCTTGATCGCGGCACGGCATTGTTGCTGGAGCACCTGGACAAACTGCCGGGCGGTTCGCTGCTGGATTTTGGCTGCGGTGCCGGTGTGCTTGGCGCGGCGATCAAGCGTCGCAACCCGCAGACCGACGTGGTCATGCTCGACGTGGATGCGTTCGCCACCGCCAGTTCGGTGCTGACACTGGCCGCCAATGGCTTGCAGGCGCAGGTGATCACCGGCGACGGCATTGATGCCGCCCCCAAGGGCCTGAGTACGATCCTGAGCAACCCGCCGTTTCATGTCGGGGTGCACACCGACTACAAGGCCACGGAAAACCTGCTGAAAAAATCACGCGAACATCTGCGATCCGGTGGCGAACTGCGCCTGGTAGCCAACAACTTCCTGCGCTATCAACCGGTAATCGAAAGCCAGTTCGGCAGCTGTGACGTCCTGGCCCAAGGCAATGGCTTCAAGATCTACAAGGCCCGGCGCAGTTGAAAATAAGCGCTTGCCCAAAGCGTTTGGTGAAGGCAGAATCCGCCCCGTCCTAGGGGAGTAGTCTCCCACGAGCACCCTGCTCGAGCGGCATGCATCAACATACTTGGCCAACAGGCCATGGTGCGTGCGACCCGGAATCCGCATCAGACGGATCAGCGGTTTGACCAGACCTATGACACGCACACCTTACCGGGCGGGAAGGCTGTACGTGTCATAGCCGTGTCGACCCGCCCCCAGGAAACCTGATGCTGGAATCATTGCTTATCCCTACCGCCGTCGTGGCGCTCGCCGAAATCGGCGACAAGACCCAACTGTTGGCGCTCATTCTGGCGGCCCGCTTTCGCAAGCCCTGGCCGATCATCGCCGGTATCGTGGCCGCCACACTGGCCAACCATGCCGCCGCCGGTGCCGTGGGCGCCTGGTTCAGCCAGTTCTTTTCGGATGTGGTGCTGCACTGGGTGCTGGCTGCCAGCTTTACCGCCACTGCGTTGTGGACGCTGGTGCCCGACAAGATGGATGAGGATGAGGCGAGCACGGCCCGCAAGTTCGGCCCGTTCATGACCACGCTGATCACGTTTTTCATTGCCGAGATCGGCGACAAGACCCAGATCGCCACGGTCATGCTGGCCGCGCAGTACAGTCACCTGTGGCTGGTGATCATCGGCACCACGGTCGGCATGCTGATTGCCAACGTGCCGGTGGTGCTGGCTGGCAACTTCGCCGCCGACAAACTGCCGCTGACCCTGATCCGCCGCCTGGCCGCCAGCGCCTTTTTCGTGCTGGCGCTGGTGGCAGTCTACAAGGCCATGCAGGTCAGCGGCTGGGTGTAGCGCAAGCAGGATGCATGCAAAAACTTCAGTGCCTGACAGACTGCATTGGCGAGCTTGCTCGCGCTTGCGGTGCGAATGGCCTCAGGTCTTGGGGGCCTGCTGATACAGCGGCATGACTTTCGGAATCGCCGCTTCCAGCGACGCGATGCGACTCTGCGAGGCCGGGTGGGTGCTCATGAACTCAGGCGGCGAGCCACCCGATTGCTGGGTCATCTTCTGCCACAGGGTGATCGCGGCATTGGGGTTGTAGCCGGCGCGGGCGGCCAGTTCCAGGCCCAGCAGGTCGGCTTCGTTTTCGTTGCTGCGGCTGTTGGGCAGGGTCATGGCGTAGTTGACCACGGTGTCGGCCATCGCCAGGCTGGTCTCGCCCAGGCCGAACAAGGCGCTCGCGCCCTGCTTGCCCATTTCAAGGCCATAGGCCTTGGACATCGCTTCGCGGCCGTGCTCGCGCAGGGCATGGGCGATCTCATGGCCCATGACGGCCGCAAGCTCATCATCGCTGAGCTTGAGCTGATCGATCAGCCCGGAATAGACAATGATCTTGCCGCCAGGACCGCAATTGGCGTTGAGTTCATCACTCTTGATCAGGTTCACTTCCCATTGCCACTGCGCGGCGTCAGGACGCAGCTTGGGCGCCTGGGCAATCAGCCGATTGGCAATCGCACGCACGCGCTTGGCGTTGTTGCTGGTGGTGTCAAGCACGCCCTGGCTGGTCGCCTCGCCCACGGTCTTCTGATAAGACTGGGCATACATCTGGTTGACTTGCTCAGTCGACAGCATGCTGAACATGTACTGCTTGCGTTCAACACCCACCGAGTCGCCTGTGGTGGTATTGACCGCCTGGCAGCCAGCCAGCAATAAAGTGGCGCTCAAGGCAGATAAAGCAAAATACTGGCGCATCACGGGACACTCCTTAAAAACGTGGCGGTCATGCCAGGTCCTGCAGCAATCCTGCGCCAGAGACCGGCCGATTCGAGCTATTGGTCATCATTGCAGGGCCTTGGTTCCCTGGCCAGTGGTAGTCAAGGCTTGCTGGCCTGCTCATACAGTGGCATGACCTTGGGAATCGCTTCGCGCAGGCGTTGGGTCCGGGGCTCGACCAGCCGGCGCAGTCCATTGAGCTCAGTGGCCGAGAGCCCTTCACGTTGCAACATTTTTTCCAGTATCGTCACCGCCGCATTGGGGTTATAGCCTGACCTGGCAAGCCATTCCAGACTTTGCACATCGACCCGCGCTTCCATCCGCGCCTGGCTTTTGGCTTCAGTCACTTGCTCGGCCAAGGCCATGCCGGCCTCGTTCATGCCCAGGGCTCTCGACGTCGCGGGTATAACCGCCGGGGCATGGCGCCTGCGTATCGCTTCATGGCTCTGCGGGCTATCGGCACGGGCAATGACACCGGCAATAATTGCCGCCAGCTCATCATCGGTCGGTTGAAGCTGATCGAGCACTCCGGTATGAATCATGACCTTGCCACCCGGTCCGCCCTTGGCGTTGAGTTCATCGTCCTTGATCAGGCTGACCTGCCACTGCCACTGTGCGGCATCGGGGTACAACTTCGGTGCCTGGGTCATCAGTCGCTCGGCAATGCCCTGCACCCGTCGGGCACTGGGGCTGGTGGTGTCCAGCGCCTGACGGCTGGCTGCTTCATCCAGCGTTTGCTGATAGGTGCGGGCATACACCTGATTGACATCGATCGTATTCGTATGGCAACCGCCTACCAGCAAAACGGCACTGAACACACCTGCAACCCACATCTGACGCAACACGGCGCGCTCCTTCTGAAAGTGATGGTCATCCTGAACCTTGCAGCCGCACTGCAAGCGCCTTGTTGGTCCCTGTCGAGCGCCCCGGGTTCCCTGCCGGCAACAAAGACCGTCATGCCATGTTCTTGCAATCCTCCCAATCCTGTCGCTTCAAGCGGCTCATGATTTTCGGATTGCGGGCGATAGCGCTCTATAGAGCGAGCCTTCTTTCTGTCCGGAGCCGGTATGAAATTCAAGTCGATCCAGTTCTCCATTGCGTTTCTGGCCGGCACGATCGTGCTGGGTGTGGCCGCGGCCCTGATCGGCTATGCCCTGTATTCCGGGGCCCGGACCCAGGCGCTGGTCGAGCAGCGCACTCGCCAGCAGTCGGAAATCGCTGTGCGTCAGCGTCTCGAAGCGCTGGCCCAGAGCCAGGCCAGTGCGATTCGCCAGGCGCTGGAGCTGCCGCTGCAAGCGGCCACCAGCCTGGCCCAGACCAACGCCCTGCTCGGCACGACCGACAGCCAGGGGCGTGCGGCGCTGCAGATGAGCCGTGAAGACATGATCAACCTGACCCGCGATGTGCTGGACAAGAATCCCAAACTGGTCGACGCCTACGTCGGCTGGGAACCCAACGGCCTGCAGCGCAATGACGCTCAATATGCCAACAGCGGCCAGGTCGGGATGGACACGAACGGGCGCTTCATCCCGCTGTGGTTCCGCAACGCTGATGGCAGCCTGTCGCTGGACAAGCTCACCGACCTGGACAACAGCGCCCTGTTGCCGACTGGCGTGCGCGCCAACGAGTACTACCAGTGCGCCAAGGAGACCGGCAAGGGCTGCGTGGTGGACCCGGCACCCTACCCGATCGGCAACCGCACCATCATGCTGTCGTCGTTCATCGCGCCGATCATGGTCAACGGCACCTTCCAGGGCATTGTCGGGGCCGACCTGTCGGTGGACTTCGTCCAGGAAATGCTCGAAACCGTCGATCGCAGCCTGTATGACGGTGCCGGCGAAATCGCACTGATTGCCAACAATGGTGGCGTGGTGGCCTACACCAAGGACAAGAGCCTGCTGGGCCAGAAGGCCAGCAAGCTGCTGGACGCCAACGAAGTCGCCAACCTGAGCAAGCTGGTCACTGATCAGGTCAGCTATGACCTGGACGAAGAACACGGGCATATCGAGGTATACATGCCCTTCAACATTGGCGCCACCAATGCCCGCTGGACGCTGATGATGCAACTGCCGCTCAGTGCCGTGATGGCTGACCAGGAAAAACTCCAGCAGGACCTGCAGGCACAACGCAGCAGTGACATCTTCGCCATGACCCTGGTCGGCCTGTTGATCGCCGCGGTCGGCCTGCTGGTGATCTGGCTGACGGCGCGTGGCATTGCCCGGCCGCTCAAGCAGATGGTTGCCATGCTCGATGACATCGCCCAGGGTGAAGGCGACCTGACCCGTCGCCTGCACAGCGACCGCGCCGACGAACTGGGCAGCATCGCGCTGGGCTTCAATACGTTTCTGGGCAAGCTGCAGACCATGATCAGCCAGGTGGTCAGCTCGGTGCAGAAGGTCAGCGATTCTTCGGAGCACAGCGCCGACATTGCCATCCGCACGCACCAGGGCATTCAGAAACAGCTGGCCGAGATCGACCAGGTGGCCACGGCGGTGCAGGAAATGACCGCCACCGCCCAGGACGTGGCGCGCAACGCCACCCAGGCCGCACAGGCCGCCAGCCATGCCGACAGTGCCGCGCACCAGGGCATGAGCATCGTGCAGGAAACCTCCGATTCGATCAGCCACCTGGCACGGGAGATCGGGCATGCCGTGGAAGTGGTGCAGACCCTGTCGCGCGACAGCGAGAACATCAACGCCATCCTGACCACCATCCGTGGCATTGCCGAGCAGACCAACCTGCTGGCCCTGAACGCTGCCATCGAGGCGGCACGCGCCGGTGAGCAGGGTCGCGGCTTTGCCGTGGTTGCCGACGAGGTGCGCAACCTGGCGCAGAAGACCCAGCAGGCCACCCAGGAAATCCAGAGCATGATCCAGCAGTTGCAATCCGGCACCCGCCAGGTGGTGCAGGTCATGCAGGACAGCCAGAACCGGACGGACGAAAGCGTTACCCATGCCACCCAGGCCGCCGAAGCACTGGGGAGCATTACTCAGGCAGTGTCGGTGATCAACGACATGAATACCCAGATTGCCAGCGCTGCCGAAGAACAGAGCGCAGTGGCCGACGACATCAACCGCAACGTGATCAATATCGGCGAAGTGGCCCGGGAAGTCGCCGGCGGTGCCGACGAAGCCAGCCAGGCCAGCGCCGAACTGACACGCCTGGCCGAACAGCAGCGCCGCCTGATCAATCAGTTCCGGGTGTAAAGCCCATACGCTTCTCTTGAGCCGCACATCTGACGGGTGGGAGGGGGGCTTTGCTCCGGGCGGCGATCCGACGATAAGGCCGGCAAGGCCGATCTATCTGCTGCGTCTGCTCCATAGCCATCGCCAGCAGAGCTGCCTCCCACAGTCTGGTGCCAGGCAMGAGATCCAGAACAACATCAATCCCGTGGGAGGCRATCCCGTGGGAGGCGGCTTGCCGGCGATGAGGCCAGCAAGGCCAACACATCTGCTGCGCCTGCTCCATAGCCATCGCCAGCAGAGCTGCCTCCCACAGTCTGGTGCCAGGCAMGAGATCCAGAACAACATCAATCCYGTGGGAGGCGGCTTGCCGGCGATGAGGCCAGCARGGCCAACACATCTGCTGCGCCTGCTCCATAGCCATCGCCAGCAGAGCTGCCTCCCACAGTCTGGTGCCAGGCACGAGATTCTGGGCGACATCAATCCCGTGGGAGGCAGCTTGCCGGCGATGAGGCCAGCAAGGCCAACACATCTGCTGCACCTGCTCCATAGCCATCGCCATCGCCATCGCCAGCAGAGCTGCCTCCCACAGTCTGGTGCCAGGCACGAGATTCTGGGCGACATCAATCCGGTGGGAGGCGGCTTGCCGGCGATGAGGCCAGCAAGGCCCATACACCTGCTGCGCCTGTCACACAGCCATCGCCAGCAGTGCCTCCCACAGCGGGCAGTGCTCCGACAGGTATCTGCAGGCCATGCATGACCTGCACGTTCGCACCAACGCTTGAGTGGTCGACGTCGGACGTGAAACGGCGGGTTTGACTTACAAGGGCGTCAGGCATTGCGGGCCGTTGAGGGTCGGGTCGTTGACCAGGTTGCTCAACGGCCGTTCGCGCAGCGGGATCTGCCGTGAGACCAGCAGTGCCTGCAGGGCCTCCTCGCCAGCTTTCGGGTCAAGCCAGGTTTGCTGGCCTTGCGCATCGAGCATCAGCGGCCGGCGCTGGTCCATGGCCGGCTGGGTCACCAGCGCCACGCTCAGCCAGATCTGTTCCTGCACCGGGTACGCTTCCCAGATCGCGGCGAAATGCAGCGTCCCGCCCTCACCCGGGCTCAGCCAGAAAGGCCGCTTGCGCACCCCGCCGCGCCATTCGTAGAAGCCGTTGGCCGGCAACAGGCAGCGCCGCAGGTTGAACGCCTCGCGAAACATCGGTTGTTCGGCGACGGTTTCAGCGCGGGCATGGGCCGGTGTGCGCGTCAGGTCGGTCAGCCAGGGCGGCGTCAGGCCCCAGCGGGCTCGCGCCAGGCTCTGCTCGCCCTCGACACTGCGCAGCATCAGCACCCAGTCGGCCGGGCAGATATTCCATTGCGCCCGCTGGCCCTGCGGGAAGCCCGGCAAGGCGGCAAACTCGGGGGTCCAGCGAAACAGCGCATAACGTCCACACATTGTTCAGCACACCAGTACATCGGGATAACTGTCCGGCTCATCGCCGTCCACAGGCAGGGCGGCATTGTACGCGCTGATCAGCGCCAGCGCCCGGTCGACCTGAGCATCGTCGACCACGATGCCCAGCAGGCCGCTCACCGGCAAATGCCCCATGCCGCCCAGCAGGTCCTGCCCGGTCAGGTGCGCCTGGACCCCTTCGCTGGCCAGCATGGCCAGCAGCAGTTCGCCTTCAAGCAGGTGTTCGGGCTCGTAGATTCGTTGCATCATTCGTTCTCGCTGCGTACATCCAGGCTCCATTGTTCGCCGTCGGTGCGCAGGTCGAACACGATGGGTCGGCAACACACCTGGCAATCCTCTATGTACTGCTGATCGCCACCGGACAGGTCCAGCAGGGTCTCGACTGATTCGCCACAATACGGGCATTGATAATCCTGTAATTCCTGCATCGGGTCTGCCTCTGATGTTTTTGCGTATAATCGGCCGCCTGTTCGAAGGCCGAGCCTTTTTGCTGAAACCGGAATCTGCTATCCGTCTTATTTCAGACCGGCCTTCCCTTAACTCTATCCGTTCCCTACAAGAGAGCATGATGGGCGAATTCGATGCCATCCGACCTTACAACGATGCAGAAGTCCCCGCTGTGCTGGCACGCCTGCTCAGCGACAAGGCCTTCCTTGCCACTTTGACCAAGTTTCGTTTCCCGCGCCTGGCCGGTACCCTGGGCTGGTTTCTGCAACCGGCCCTGGCGCGCAAGCTGCGCCGGGAGTTTACAGGCATCGACTCGGTCGCCAGCCTGCAGGACAAGGTCGAGGTCTACGTCGACCACACCATCGAGCGCGCCACCGACGGCGTGACCTACACCGGCGTCGAGCAATTCAAGTCCGGCAGCGCCTATCTGCTTCTGGCCAACCACCGCGACATCGTCATGGACCCGGCCTTCGTCAACTATGCGGTGTACCATGCCGGCCTGCCGACCCCGCGCATTGCCATTGGCGACAACCTGCTGCAAAAGCCCTTCGTCAGCGACCTGATGCGCCTGAACAAGAGCTTCATTGTGCACCGCTCGCTCAGCGGCCGCCGGGAAAAACTGGCCGCCTACCAGTTGCTTTCAGCGTACATCAATCATTCCATCACCCAGGACGGGCAATCAATCTGGATCGCCCAGGCCGAAGGCCGCGCCAAGGATGGTGACGACCGTACCGAATCGGCGATCCTCAAGATGTTTCACATGAGCCGCAAGGACGAGCCGTTCGCCGAGGTGATCCGTTCGCTGAACCTGACCCCGGTGTCGATCAGCTACGAATACGACCCCTGCGACCACGCCAAGGCCCGTGAGCTGTACATCCGCGCCACTACCGGCGGCTACACCAAGACCGAGGGCGAAGA
Source organism: Pseudomonas sp. Leaf127 (assembly GCF_001423155.1). Taxonomy (NCBI): domain Bacteria; kingdom Pseudomonadati; phylum Pseudomonadota; class Gammaproteobacteria; order Pseudomonadales; family Pseudomonadaceae; genus Pseudomonas; species Pseudomonas sp. Leaf127. Next base: position 178,265 of record NZ_LMOA01000024.1, read on the forward strand.
CGACATCAGTATCGCGCTGGGCATCACAGGCTACAAAGGCCGGGTGCATATCAACTTTGCACCACCGATCACTGGACACTTCGAAGACACCAAGCTGCTGGCCCAGGAAATGGACCGGCAGATCCTGCGTGGCTATCGCTTGTTTCCGGTGCACTACCTGGCCTGGGCACAGTGGAGCGAAGCCGATGCCAGCCTCAATGTGCCCACCGCCAGCGAGTTGTTCGGCACCCAGGAGCTGGACAAGGCCCAGGCCGAGTGGGAAAGCCGCCTGGCCGGCTGCCCGGCCGAGCACCGCCCCTATCTGATCCAGCAGTACGCCACGCCGGTGCGCAACCAGTACCGCATCAAGGCCGGCCTGGCCCTGCCTTGACCGGCGCCTGTCGTCACGCGATCGTCATGATGTCCGGGCATTGTATGGCTCCTCGAACGGAGTGTGGCAGCGCAGCAGCGCTGCCACAGCTTGCAAGGATCGCCCACATTGCGGAGCCACCATGCTGCACGCCAATAACCAGGACCGTCTTTACCTGATTGCCCAGAACGAAGAACAGCAAGACCTCATCGACGCGCTGGCCTTCAATGTCCACGACCGTCGCTGGCTGGTCTACTGCGCGCTGGGCGGCCATCAGCATCAGGACCTGCCTGAGCAGGACCCCGACACCGGCCTGAGTTTCCTGGATTTTTCCCAGCAGGTGGCCTGACCCGCCATTGGCCAACAGCAGACAACAAAAAGCCCGGCCTGCAAGCCGGGCTTTTTGTTGGCGCCAGGTTTACTGCGCCAGGGTGGTGGCGACGGTCTGGTCCTGGAACACGCGGGTCAGCGCATCGCTCAGGACATCGCCGACCAGCTTGGTGTTGGTTTCCTGGTTGGGCGCCATGCCGAAGCGCTGGTCCAGGGAAGCCGCATAGCGGCCGCTGTAGGTACGCCCGTTGTTGCGCACATCGGCGCGGAAGGTCGAGCTGATGGTGGCTTCGGTGACGTACATGCCTTCCTTGGGCGACTGGTAACGCAGTTCGGCCAGGGTCACGGTCAGCTGCGGCGCGTTGCCGCCCTGGGAAGGCGTGAAGCCCAGCAGGCGCACCGCCGCTTCGGCCTGGGCCTGCAGCTTGGGCAGCAGGTCGGCGCCATTGACGCTGATGGCACTCGTTTCCGGGTACAGGCCACCGCGGGTGCCCAGTGTAGGGCCCGGACGACCATCGACCACACGCACCACCACCGGCTGGCCATGACCGACCGGCGCCAGTTGCGCGGTAAGCCGCGGTTGCGGGCTCAGTTGTTGCGGGCTGTGGGCACAACCGACCAGAGTCAAACTGCTTACAGCAAGCAGACCAAACAAAACGCGACGCAGCATGCTCAATTCTCCATGGGCCAGGCACTCGATGGGCGGCAGTATAGCGGCGACGCTGACCACCTCACTAGCTGAAAATCCGACCATTGGCAGGCTGTGATGGTTCAGCCAGGCCCGGGTTGTAATCAGGGTGTCACCTGTGCCGCTCAAGCTGGGCGCATCAACGGTACAGGAGCCCTGTCATGGAATTTCTCCGCTCGCTCTTCAGCGCACGTCATGCACTTTGCCACTACGCCCGCCTCGATCAGGCCGGTGTCTGCCGCGCATTCAAGCACTGCCGCCAGGCCCCGGAGGGTAAAGACTGGGTCCAGGTCACCGAACAACGCCTCGCCTGGCTCGGCCAGCCACTGCCCGCCAGCGCCCGGATTGCGCCGCGTGCATCACGTTCTCGCCTGCGTCCAATGCTGGCTGCGTGATTTCTTCGCGAATAAAAGTCAATCAAGCCGATCAATTCCTGATATTTCATCGCTATAATCTCCCCCCGATTATAAGGACGTCTCCTGATCGGGCCTCGCAGCATCGCTAATCCACGAAATTAGCTCCCCGCCATGCCCACAGAGAGCCGCCCACGCAGTCTGCTTCATGCAGTTTTCGATGGACGGTGTGCGATCGCTCGCATCCGGGCGAACCTTTGCCGACCCTCGACGCCTACCCATGAAGACAGCACTGGCCAGAGCTGCATTGCAGCCCTTTTTGAGGTTTGGTTCGCGTGTCCAAAAGAGCGCGAAATAACGGGTTTCACAACTTCACAAGAGTGTGGCGAGCACATGAATAGGTTTGAAGATGCACCCTTGGTGTCCCCATCGGCTTCACCCGGCAGGGTCGAACGTCGCGGCGCAACGTCCAGGAGCTGAGCCCGGGCCATCGTCCTGACGATGGTCGAATGGCCCTGCGGGCTGCAAAATGCGTTCATGACAGACTGATGAACCCTTGAACAGCCCGACCGGACCTGCGCTTGAGATGCAAAACATTGCGAAGAATCGGACACTCGATCCCGGCCAGACACTGTGGGGTATAACCTTGATCCACCCCCCGCACACTGGCATCCAGCCTCGGGATCGCAGGCCGTCAATTGGGTGCTGCAGATTTTGGAGACGCGTTAATGGCGCATAACGAAGCAGTCGACGTGGTATTGGTCGGGGCAGGCATCATGAGTGCCACCCTGGCAGTACTGCTCAAAGAGCTTGACCCCAGCCTGAAGCTGGAAGTCGTCGAGCTGATGGATTCCGGTGCCGCAGAGAGTTCCAACCCCTGGAACAACGCCGGCACCGGTCACGCCGGCCTGTGCGAGCTGAACTACACGCCGCAGGCAGCCGACGGTTCCGTCGACATCAAGAAAGCCGTGCACATCAATACCCAGTTCGAAGTCTCGAAGCAATTCTGGGCTTATCTGGTGCGCAAGGGCAGCTTCGAAACGACACGTACATTCATCAATCCCGTCCCGCACCTGAGTTATGTACAGGGCGAGAAGGACATGTCGTTCCTCAAGGCGCGCTTCGAAACCCTGCGCCAGCACCACGCCTTTGCAGCCATGCAGTACACCGAGGACAAGGCCACGCTGGCCGAGTGGATGCCGCTGATGATGTCCGGCCGCAAGCCCGACGAAAAGCTGGCCGCCACCTTCATGAGCAACGGCACCGACGTCAACTTCGGCGCCCTGACCAACCAGTTGCTCAAGCACCTGGCCAGCACGCCCGACTCGCAGGTCAAGTACAACAAGCGCGTGACCGGTCTTGCCCGCAACGGCAAGGGCTGGACCGTGACCATCAAGGACGTCAACAGCGGCAGCAGCCGAGATATCGACGCCCGCTTCGTATTCCTCGGTGCCGGCGGCGCGGCCCTGCCGCTGCTGCAGATGTCGGGCATCGACGAGAGCAAGGGCTTTGGCGGCTTCCCGGTCAGCGGCCAGTGGCTGCGTTGCGACAACCCCGAGGTGGTCAAGCGTCACCAGGCCAAGGTCTACAGCCAGGCCGCCGTGGGCTCGCCGCCGATGTCGGTGCCGCACCTGGACACCCGCGTGGTTGATGGCAAGAAATCCCTGCTGTTCGGACCGTACGCCGGTTTTACCACCAAGTTTCTCAAGCACGGCTCGTTCCTGGACCTGCCGTTCTCGGTGCGCCTGGGCAATATCAAACCGATGCTGGCCGTGGCCCGCGACAACATGGACCTGACCAAGTACCTGGTCAGTGAAGTGCGTCAGTCGATGGAGCAGCGCCTGAACTCGCTGCGTCGCTTCTACCCCGAGGCCAAGGCCGAGGACTGGCGCCTGGAGATTGCCGGCCAGCGCGTGCAGATCATCAAGAAAGACGCCAAGAAGGGCGGCGTACTGCAATTCGGTACCGAGCTGGTCTCGTCCGCCGATGGTTCGCTGGCGGCTTTGCTGGGGGCCTCTCCGGGCGCCTCGGTAACCGTGTCGATCATGCTGGAACTGATCGAGCGCTGCTTCCCGGAACAGACCAAGGGTCAGTGGGCCGCCAAGCTCGACGAAATCTTCCCGGCCCGTGAAAAGGCCCTGGCCACCGACGCGCAGCTGTACCAGCGCATCAGCAGCCAGAGCGACGAAAACCTCGGCCTGGCCGAGCACCCGCAGAATGCGGCACAAAGCATCGCCTGATGCCCTGAACGGCGGATAAACAAAAACCCCGTGGGCTTGCAAAGCCACGGGGTTTTATTTTTACCGCATCAACCCGATTGCTGTAGCCCCCCCAACACAGGACCGGTGTAGGAGCGCGCTTGCCCGCGACCGAGTGCGTAGCGCTCGCAGAAATCTCGGAAACGCCACAAATTTACGACTGCTAACGCAGCCGGTCGCGGTGGTCCGGCATACCGGCAAGCGCGCTCCTACCCCCGGGGAGTGAATCCAATCAATCAGAGCCCCTTGGCCAGCACTGCAATGTGCTCGGGCCCGATGCCGCAGCAGCCGCCGATGTGGCTGGCGCCGCGTTGCACCCAGTTGGCCGCCCACTGCAGGTAGCCTTCGGGATCGAGGTCTTCGCGCAGTTCGTCCAGGCCGTCGTTGGCCTTGGCGTCCTTGGGTTGGGGCGGGAAGGCGTTGGCGTAGGCCCCCACGCCGATGTCCACGTGCAGCTCGGCAAATACGGCACGGGCCGCATCGATGGCCGCACCGATCACCTCAGGCTGGCTGCAGTTGAACAGCAATGTTGCAGCACCCAGTTCGGCCGCGGCACGGGCGGCGTCGGCTACGGTCTCGCCCGAGCGCAGGCGTGGGGTCGCATCGACTTCTTCATCCTGCAAGGTGAAGGACAGCCAGAACGGCTTGCCATCGTTGGGCAGGCCGGCACGAATGGTCTGCGCCTCGACGATGCTGCTCTGGGTCTCGGCCAGCCACAGGTCGACATGGGCCGCCAGGCCGCGCACCAGCGGTGCCAGGATTTGCCCGGCGCGTTCGGCATCGAACAGGTCGGGGCGGTAGGAACCGAACAGCGGCGGCAGCGAACCGGCCACTTGCACACCCGAACCCTGGGCATCGGCGGCCTGGCGCGCCAGTTGGCCGGCGGTGGCGGCCAGGGCCTCGCCTTCGCGGGCAAAGCGTTCTTCACCAATATGGAACGGCACCACGGCGTAGCTGTTGCTGGTAATTATCTGCGCGCCGCTCTGGATGTAGGCGGCATGCACGGCAATAACGGCCTCGGGCGCCTCGGTCAGCGCCAGCGCCGACCACTCCGGCTGGCGGAACGGCGCGCCTCTGCGCTGCAGTTCTCGGCCCATACCACCATCGAGGATTACCGTTGTTTTCTGAGTCATATTCGGTCTACTTATATACATATGAAAAAGACTCATTAGAATTGAGTCTTATATAACGTATTAAATACGCCCCTTTGGCCCCACTACAACAGATTTTTCGAGGATGTGAAGTGAAAATTCGTGCGCTTTTGGGCCTTGGCCTGTTTGCTTTGACTGTTTCCAGCCAGGCCCTGGCGGGCGCCACTCTGCAACGGGTGGAAGAGAAAAAAGAGCTGGTCAACGTCCTGATGGAAAGCTACCCGCCCTTCTCGTTCCTCAATGACCAGAACCAGCTCGACGGCTTCGACGTCGACGTGGCCAAGGCCGTTGCCGCCAAGCTGGGCGTCAAGCTGCGCCTGGAAACACCGTCATGGGATGTGATCGCCGCCGGTCGCTGGAGCGGGCGCTACGACATCTGCATCTGCTCGATGACGCCAAGCCAGTCGCGTGCCGAAGTGTTCGATTTCCCGGTCGAGTACTACGCTTCGCCAGCGGTGATCGTGGTCAATGCCAAGGACGATCGCATCCAGTCGGCCAAGGACCTGAGCGGCAAGAAAGTCGGCCTGACCAGCGCCTCAAGCTACGAAAGTTACCTGAACAAGAACCTGGTGATCGAGGGCGCTACCGGCAAGCCGCTGGAGTACCCGTTCGACAATGTACAGATCGCGCCTTACGACAATGACAACGTGGCTTTCCAGGACCTGGGCCTGGGCGCCGGCAAGCGCCTGGATGCGGTACTGACCAACCTGGTCACCGCCCAGCCTCGCCTGGACCAGGACAAGCGCTTCAAGCTGGCGGGTGCTTCGCTGTACGAAGAACCGAACTTTGTGACCGTGGAAAAAGGCGATGCCGAGTGGAACGCCAAAGTGCGTGAAGTGTTCGCCGAACTCAAGAAGGACGGCACCCTGAGCACGCTGTCGCAGAAGTGGATCGGCGCCGACATCAGCAAATGACCGGCACTCCTTCACAACGTCCACCGGCGCCGGCCAGGGCCAGTCTGCTCAAGCGCGTGTTCGGCTTTCGCACCCGGCTGTACCTGACGTGGGCGGCCATGTTCGCCTTGTTTGCCGGGTTTTTCCTGAGCTTTGACCTGAAGTTCTCGATCATCCTCGACAAGCTGCCCAACCTGGTGGGCCTGCACCTGGCGCCCAACGGCTTTCTCCAGGGCGCCGCGCTCACCTTGTTCGTGTGCCTGTGCTCGATCGGGGTGTCAGTGCTACTGGGCTTTGTCGCCGCCCTGGCGCGCCTGTCGCGCAGTGCGGTGGCGTTTGGCATCGCCAGCTTCTATGCCTCGTTCTTTCGGGGCACGCCGCTGTTGATCCAGATTCTGCTGATCTACCTGGGCCTGCCGCAGATCGGCGTGGTGCCGGGCGCGATCGTCGCCGGCATCATTGCCCTGTCGCTGAACTACGGTGCCTACCTGAGCGAGATCTTTCGCGCCGGCATCATCGGCGTGGCGGCCGGGCAGCGTGAAGCGGCCATGGCCATGGCCCTGCGTCCGGTGCAGGTGTTCTGGCTGGTGACCCTGCCGCAAGCGATGCGCACGATCATCCCGCCGACCACCAACCAGTTCATCTCGATGCTCAAGGACTCGTCACTGATTTCCGTGATGGGGGTCTGGGAGGTAATGTTCCTGGCGCAATCGTATGGGCGCTCCAGCTACCGCTACATCGAGATGCTGACCACCGCAGCGGTGTTGTACTGGATCATGTCGATCGGCCTGGAACTGCTGCAGGCGCGCATGGAGCGGCATTACGGCAAGGCGTACCAGCCACGGCAGTAAGCCCGACATCCCGTGGGAGCGACCAACGGTCGCGAAGAGGCCAGTCAGGCCGGCACACCTGTGGTGCCTGTGCCGAAGCCTTCGCGACCGAGGGTCGCTCCTGCGATGTCAGGCCTTGCTGCGAGCCTGTTCGATCAGCGCAATGTAGTCTTCGGCATTGCGCTGGTCCTTGATCAGGGTCACGAAGGTGTTGCCCTTCTCGTCCTGGCCATCAAGGTCATGGCCGGCCTCCAGGAAGAACCCCAGGAAACGCTCGAAATCATCGATGCGCAGGCCGCGGTAAGCCTTGATCAGCTTGTGCAGCGACGGCGAGGTGGCGTCGACCGGCTCGAACGCCAGGAACAGCTTGATCTGATCGTCGCCGATCTCATCGCCAATGATCTGCTTCTTGTCTTTACGCATTACGGACTCCAGCGGGTCGCGGTCACTCATCAGGGTCGGGCAGTCTATCGCCAGTGCCCGGTCAGCTCAACGCGGCTTTGAGCCGGCGGTGTGCAGGTCGGCCCAGACGTGGCCATTGGCGTAGGTCAGGAACTGGCAATAGACCTTTTCATTGCGCAGCAGGTCGACCAGCACCGGGTAATGCGACTGCGGGTAGTACAGCGTCAAGGTCCGGCTGGCGTCATCATAACCGGGCTTTTTCAGGCTCTTGCTTTCAGCGCCATCGAAGTGAATCTGTACCTGGGTGACGGTCGCGCCCTTGTTGAGCGGCTTGCCCTTGAGCAGGATCGACAACGGCGAGGTGACCGGAATCGGCTGCAGGTTGGAGGGCCGCTGGTTGCCGACCACCACCGAATACTCGGTCACCAGCAGCAGCTGTTGCTGCTCTGGTGCGCCGACGCGCAGGTTCTGCTCGTCAGCCGGCAGGTATTGCTCGTGCATCGGCCCGGCCAGGGCCGCCTCGCCCGACAGGGCCAGCGCCAGGGCGCCGGGTATCATCAATGCTTTCATCAACACCACTATCCCATTCCATGAGCCTGCCGGGCGTGCTTGCCGCAGGACGACTGTTACATGCCTTTGACCGCGAAGATACCGGCTGCATTGCGCCAGTAGCCTTTGTAGTCCATGCCGTAGCCAAAGATGAAGCGGTCGATGCAGGGCAGGCCCACATAGTCGGCCTTGAGATCAGGACGCGCCTTGCGGTCGTGTTCCTTGTTGATCAGCACCGCGGTGTGTACTGCACGGGCACCGGCGTGGCGACAGAAATCGATGATCGCCCCCAGGGTATGGCCTTCATCGAGGATGTCGTCGATGATCAGCACGTCGCGATCGATGAACGACACTTCCGGCTTGGCCTTCCAGAACAGCTCGCCACCACTGGTTTCGTTGCGATAGCGTGTGGCGTGCAGGTAGGACGCTTCCAGCGGGAAGTTCAGGTGGGTCAACAGCTTGCCGGAAAAGATCAGGCCGCCATTCATCACGCAGAACACCACCGGGTTGCGGTCGGCCAGCGTGGCATTGATCTGGGCGCCGACACGGGCAATGGCCGCCTCGACTTCGGCGTCGGTATACAGGCAGTCAGCCTCGTGCATGATTTGACGGATATGCTCGAGATCAGCGGACATCAGTGACTCCAGGTAACGTGGGAAAAACCGGCAAAGGTACGCATCCGTTGCACTCAGGGCAAGTGGATATGGACTAACGTTGCCAGTATGGCTGATGCAGGCGCGGTGCTGGCTGCGCGATTGTACCGTGCTGGCAGTCAGGCGCAGTGCCCGCGGGACAGTTATCGGACAATCGATTAATCTAGGCCGTTTTTTGCCCGTATCCCAGGAGTCCTTGCCCATGCCCGTCCGTGAAATCCGTCATCCGTTGATTCGCCACAAGCTCGGCCTGATGCGCCGCGCCGATATCAGCACCAAGAATTTCCGTGAGCTGGCGCAGGAAGTCGGCGCGCTGCTGACCTATGAGGCCACCGCCGACCTGCCGCTGGAGAACTACGAAATCCAGGGCTGGGCCGGCAGCGTGCAGGTCGAGAAAATCGCCGGCAAGAAAATCACCGTGGTGCCCATCCTGCGCGCCGGTATCGGCATGCTCGACGGCGTGCTCAGCCTGATCCCGGGTGCCAAGGTCAGCGCCGTGGGCGTGGCGCGCAACGAAGAAACCCTGCAGGCCCACACCTACCTGGAAAAGCTGGTACCGGAAATCAACGAACGCCTGGCCATGATCATCGACCCGATGCTGGCCACCGGCAGTTCCATGGTTGCCACCATCGACCTGCTCAAGAAAGCCGGTTGCCGGGAAATCCGCGCCATGGTCCTGGTGGCTGCACCCGAAGGCATTGCCGCCGTGGAAAAGGCGCACCCGGACGTGCAGGTCTACACCGCGTCCATCGACGAACGTCTGAACGAACACGGCTACATCATTCCGGGCCTGGGCGATGCCGGTGACAAGATCTTCGGCACCAAGCAGAAGGACGCCTGATCCGATGAAGCCCGACGAGTTCAACGATCCTCTGTGGCGCACGGTGCTGTCAGGGGCGCAGATGCTGTTCGTGGCGTTCGGCGCGCTGGTATTGATGCCGCTGATCACCGGGCTTGACCCCAATGTCGCGCTGTTCACGGCAGGCCTGGGCACCTTGCTGTTCCAGGTGGTGACGGGCCGTCAGGTGCCGGTGTTCCTGGCCTCCAGCTTTGCCTTCATCACCCCGATCATTCTTGCCAAGGGCCAGTTCGGCCTGGCCGCGACCATGGGCGGCATCATGGCGGCGGGCTTTGTCTACACCTTCCTGGGGCTGGCGGTGAAGATCAAGGGCACCGGCTTCATCGACCGCCTGTTGCCGCCAGTGGTCATCGGCCCGGTGGTGATTTCCATCGGCCTGGCCATGGCACCGATTGCGGCGAACATGGCGATGGGCAAATCCGGCGACGGTGCCGAACTGATACCCTATCAGACCGCCATGTGGATCTCCATGCCTGCACTGCTCACCACGCTGGTGGTGGCCGTATTCGGCCGTGGCATCTTCAAGCTGGTGCCAATCATTTCCGGCGTGCTGGTGGGCTTTGGCATGGCGTTCTGGTTTGGCGTGGTCGACACGGCCAAAATCGCTGCCGCCCCTTGGCTGGCGATGCCGAACTTCACGGCACCGGAATTCAACTGGCAGGCCATTCTGTTCATTGTGCCGGTGGCACTGGCACCGGCCATCGAGCACATCGGCGGCGTGATTGCGGTGGGCAGCGTGACGGGCCGTGACTACCTGAAAAAACCCGGCCTGCATCGCACGCTGTTGGGCGATGGCATCGCCACCACCACGGCCGGTCTGTTCGGCGGTCCGCCCAACACCACCTATGCCGAGGTCACCGGGGCGGTGATGCTGACCAAGAACTACAACCCGAAAATCATGACCTGGGCGTCGATCTTCGCCATCAGCCTGGCGTTTGTCGGCAAGTTCGGTGCCTTGCTGCAAAGCATTCCGGTGCCGGTGATGGGCGGCATCCTGTGCCTGCTGTTCGGCTCTATCGCCGCGGTAGGCTTGAACACCATGATCCGCCACAAGGTAGACCTGAGCGAGGCGCGCAATCTGGTGATCGTCTCGGTCACGCTGGTATTCGGCATCGGCGGCGTGTTGATCGGCACCGGCACCGGGCCCGATGACTTCGGCCTCAAAGGCATTGCCTTGTGCGCCATCACCGCCATTGCCCTGAACCTGATTCTGCCGGGCAATGACGGGTGGAAGCACAAGCAGGCCGATGATGCCTAGGTGATGCTCTGGATGATACCTACACCATGTTCTGAAGGGTGCCTCTAAAAACGTAGGCGAGGCAGTCAGTGCAAGGCAAAAACAGGCGAGGAAGCGGAGTTGACTGGTTGTCAATGAGCATTCCGAGCCTGTTTTTAACGCAGCAATGACAACGCAGGTAGTTTTTAGAGGTGCCCTAGAGCGCTGGCGCGCGCTCGCAGAGAGTATTGAGCGCGGCGGCCCAGTTCGGGTCGTCGTTCAGGCAGGGCACCAGCACCAGTTCATGGCCACCGGCTTCCTTGAACTGTTCGGCACCGCGATCGCCAATCTCCTCCAGCGTCTCGATGCAGTCGGCGACGAACGCCGGGCACATCACCAGCAGGCGCTTGACGCCCTGGGCGGCCAGTTCGTCCAGGCGCTGTTCGGTGTAGGGCTCGATCCACTTGGCCCGGCCCAGGCGCGACTGGAACGACACCGACCACTTGCCATCAGGCAGCCCCATGAGCCGGGCAAAGGCCGCCGCTGACTGGATGCACTGCGCACGGTAGCAGGTGGCGACGACTTCGGGCGGGGCCTTGAGGCAGCAATCATCGCTTTGCAGGCAGCAACTGCCGGTCGGGTCGAGCTTGCGCAAATGCCGCTCCGGCAAGCCGTGAAAACTCAGCAATAAATGATCGTATGGCTTTTCCAGGTGCGGGCGCACGCTCTGCACCAGCGCGTCGAGGTATTCAGGCTGGTCATAGAACGGCTGGACCCGTGAAAACTGCATGTCCAGCCCATGCTTGCGCACCACGCGCCGGGCTTCCTCGATCACCGTGGTGACCGTACTGTCGGCAAACTGCGGGTACAACGGCGCCAGGGTGACCTTGCGAATGCCCTGCCCGGCCAGACGCTGCAGTGCCGACTCGATGGAGGGCTGACCGTAGCGCATGGCCAGTTCTACCGGCCCTTGCGTCCACTGCGCATGCATCTGCGTCTGCAGGCGGCGGCTGATCTCGACCAGCGGCGAGCCCTCCTCCCACCAGATCGAGGCGTAGGCATGGGCCGACTGCTCGGGGCGCTTGATCAGGATCAGCGACACCAGCAAGCGGCGCACCGGCCACGGCAGGTCGATGACATACGGGTCCATCAAAAACTGATTGAGGTAACGGCGCACGTCCGCGACGCTGGTAGACGCGGGCGAGCCCAGATTGATCAGCAACAGCGCATGATCGGTCATGCAAGATCCTATTTCAGTGGGAGCCCAGCACGTTGCGCAGGGCGTCGTGCAATTCGGTAAAGCGGAAGGTGTAGCCAGCCTCTTGCAGGCGCACCGGCCGGGCACGCTGGCCGCCCAGCAGCAGGCCGGACATTTCGCCGAGCATGATGCGCAGCGCCAGGCCCGGCAGCGGCATGATCGCCGGCCGGTGCAGCGCACGGCCCAGGGTCTTGGCCAGTTCGCGATTGCGTACAGGATGAGGGGCGCACAGGTTGTAGGGGCCGCGCGCCTCGCTGTGGTTCAGCAGGAAATCGATCGCACCGACCTGATCATCGATGTGCACCCACGGCATCCATTGCCGGCCATTGCCGATCGGCCCACCCAGACCAAAGCGAAACGGTGGCAACAGGCGCTGGAGCATACCGCCCTGGCCAGACAACACCAGACCGGTGCGCAGCAGCACGACCCGCACACCCAGGGCTTCGGCGCGCTGGGCGGTTTCCTCCCAGGCCAGGCACAGGTGGCTGGCAAAGTCCTCTTTTACCGGCTGGGCAGTCTCGTCCAGCTCGCGCTCGCCACCGTCGCCGTACCAACCTACCGCCGAGCCGGACAGCAGCACCCGGGGTCGTTGCGGCTGGCGCTCGATCCAGGCCAGCAATTGCTCGGTGAGGTTGATCCGGCTTTCCCACAACAGCAGGCGGCGCTTGCGGGTCCAGGGCCGGTCGGCAATTGGCGCACCGGCCAGATTGACCACGGCATCCACCGCCTGGCCGTCCAGTTGCGCCAGTGAGGCGACGGCATGTACGTGCGCGCCACAGTGTCGTTGCACCTGATCAGGGTGACGGCTCCACACCGTCAATTGATGCCCCTGGTCCTGCCAGAACTGGCAAAGCGCTTTACCGATCAACCCTGTACCGCCGGTCAGCAAGATGTGCATGGCAGGTATCCTTGAGTGGCGTTTGCGGCCAATGAGTAGTCTATTTGTTGCAGGTTGTGCTTATCCGTCAAGCGAGACCCTTAGCTGAAACATAGGCCACACCTGAACATATTTGGAGCCCAGCTGCCCAAACCGGGCAACTGGCCCCATTGTCTATCAGCTAAAGACTGACCGTCATGGACCGTACGAGTTGCAGCCCCCCTTCATCGCGGGAATGTGAACGACTGCAACTTATACCGAAGAACAAGATTGTACAGGTTTTAAGGACGGCGTAGTCTGTGCAGACAAGGTAACGAGGCCCCTATGACTGTACCCATCGCAATCATCGGTACCGGTATCGCCGGACTCTCCGCGGCCCAGGCGCTGACCACCGCCGGCCACACTGTTCATCTTTTCGACAAGAGTCGCGGCAGCGGCGGACGCATGTCCAGCAAGCGCAGCGACGCAGGCTCGCTGGACATGGGCGCGCAATACTTCACCGCCCGTGATCGTCGTTTCGTGACCACCGTCAACCAATGGCAGGCCAGTGGCTGGGTGGCTGAGTGGACGCCGTCGCTGTACAACTACCAGGGCGGGCGGCTCAGCCCTTCGCCGGACGAACAGGTTCGCTACGTCGGCACCCCGGGCATGAGCGCCATTACCCGTGCCATGCTGGGCGACCTGCCGGTGACCTTCTCGTGCCGCATCACCGAAGTCTTCCGCGGGGCCGAGCACTGGCACCTGCAGGATGCCGAAGGCCAGGGTCACGGGCCGTTCAGCCACGTCATCGTCGCCACGCCGGCGCCCCAGGCCACCACCTTGCTGGCCGCTGCGCCCAAACTGGCGGCGGTGGCCGCAGGCGTCAAGATGGACCCGACCTGGGCGGTGGCCCTGGCGTTCAGCACGCCGTTGCAGACCTCGATGCAAGGCTGCTTCGTCCAGGACAGTGCGCTCGACTGGCTGGCCTGCAACCGCAGCAAACCGGGGCGTGATGGCGCCCTCGACACCTGGGTGCTGCATGCCACCAGCGCCTGGAGCCGCGAGCATGTGGACCTGCCCAGAGAAACGGTTATCGAACACCTGCACGGCGCCTTTGCCGAACTGCTCGACTGCAGCATGCCGGCGCCAGCGTTCAGCCTGGCCCACCGCTGGCTCTATGCCCGCCCGGCCGGCGCCCACGAGTGGGGCGTGCTGTCGGACGCCGACCTGGGCATCTATGCCTGCGGCGACTGGTGCCTGTCAGGGCGCGTGGAAGGCGCCTGGCTCAGCGGCCAGCAAGCCGCACGCCGCCTGCTCGAGCACCTCAATTGAACCGCCTCAACCCCAGGAAACTGCTGCTGTCGAAATGGACAGCGGCGGTGCCGAAAAACCGCGAAAAGCACTTCCTGGTGACCGAACTGTTTTGCGACGACGAAGGCGTGGTGTTGGAGATCGAATTGCAGGCCGTATTGACCGGTCGCAACGAGCGGCTCGCCTGGCAGGCATTGCAGGATGCCGACTGCTGGCGGATGGGCTGGAAATAAGGCTCACACCCACTGAACAGCCTTGTACAAAAAAATTGACTTGTACAACCTCGCATCTATCATGAACTTCAATTGTACAACGATGGTCATCTGTACAAGTTCCTGAACCGAGGTGTGCAATGCTCCAGCCCGTGATCGAAAAGCCCAAACTGGCCGTCAGTGCCTGCCTCATGGGCATTGAGGTCCGCTTCAATGGCGGGCACAAGCAGTCCGACCTCTGCACCCAGTCCCTGGACACCTACTTCGATTTCATTCCCACCTGCCCTGAAGTGGCAATCGGCATGGGCATTCCCCGTGAGCCGATCCGGCTGGTGGGCGATGTCGATCATCCCAGGGCGGTGGGAACCGTGCGTCCCGACCTGGATGTAACCCAGGCCCTGGCCGATTACGGCGAGCACATGGCCGGTGCGCTGGGCGGCATCAGCGGTTATATCTTCATGCAGAAGTCACCCTCCTGCGGCCTGGAGCGGGTCAAGGTGTACCGCGACAACGGCGTGCCGTTCGAGAGTGGCGGCCGGGGCATCTACGCGCAGGCGTTCTGTGCGCGCCACCCCGACCTGCCCGTCGAGGAAGACGGCCGCCTCAACGACCCGGTGCTGCGCGAAAATTTCATTACCCGTGTCTATGCCTACGCTGCCTGGCAACGTTTGCTCAAGACCGGCATCACCCGTCGTGCCCTGACCGAATTTCATTCACGCTATAAATACCAGGTGATGGCCAGCGACGTGGTTCAATACCATGCACTGGGCAAGCTGTTGGGCAGCATGGGACGCGACGATCCGAATGAGGTCGCCCCGGTCTATTTCAGCCAGCTGATGCAGGCACTGAAGAAATGCGCCACACGGCGCGGGCATACCAATGTGCTGCACCATCTGAGTGGCTACCTCAAGCAGACCCTCAGCAGTGATGACAAACAGGAATTGCAGGCGTTGATTACTCAATACCGAAACGGCATCGTACCGCTGGTCGTGCCATTGACCTTGCTCAAGCACCATTTCCGTCATCATCCAGACCCTTATGTGGCCTTGCAGGTCTACATGCAGCCGCACCCGGAACCTCTCAGCCTGCGAAATGCGATCTGAACATGAACCCAGCCTACAAAGCGGCACCTGAACCTCAGGACCCCGCTCTTCCTTACACCCTGCCAGACGGCTGGCTGCCGATCCGCGAGGTCGCCCGCCAGACCGGCGTCAACGCTGTGACCCTGCGTGCCTGGGAACGCCGCTACGGGCTGATCGTCCCGCACCGCACCGCCAAGGGACATCGCCTGTATTCCGACGAGCACGTGCAGCGGGTCATGAAAATCCTGACCTGGCTCAACCGTGGCGTCTCGGTCAGCCAGGTCAAGGCCCTGCTGGACAACACCGACAGCGTCATCCCGCTGGCACCCGGCAGCGACTGGGACCAGTTGCGCCAGTCATTGCTGCAAGCCATCACCGCGCTGGCCGAACGCCGTGTGGACGATCTCTTCAACCAGGCCATGTCCCTTTACCCGCCCCGCACCCTGTGTGAGCAATTATTGATGCCTCTGCTGGCCGAGCTGGACCTGCGCTGGCAGAACCAGTTCGGCAGCCAGATGGAACGGCTGTTTTTCCACGGTTGGCTGCGCAGCAAATTCGGCGCCCGGATCTATCACAACAACCGCCAGCTCAGTGGCGCACCGCTGCTGCTGGTCAATCAGTCCGACCTGCCTTTTGAGCCGCACCTGTGGCTGGCGGCCTGGCTGATCAGCAGCGCCGATTGCCCGGTCGAAGTGTTCGATGGACCGCTGCCGACAGGCGAACTGGCGCTGGCGGCCGAATACCTCGCCCCGCGTGCGGTCCTGTTGTATGCCAGCAAAGCTCTTAACCTCGGCCAGTTGCCCAGGCTGCTGAGCAATATCCATTGCCCGATCGTGATCAGCGGCCCGGCGGTGATGATCCATCATGACGAACTGCCTGATTGCATCGGCACGATTGCCAACCTGAGCCTGACCCGCGACCCGCTTGAAGCGCAGAGCGAGCTGAACAGACTCGGGATCATCTGACCCAAGGACCCCACCGCCCATGCAATTGCTTTGGCTGCGCAGCGACTTGCGCATACACGACAATACCGCCCTGAACGCCGCCCTTGGCAAAGGGCCGACCGTGGCGGTGTACCTGCTCAGCCCGGCCCAGTGGCAACGCCATGATGATGCAGCCTGCAAGGTCGACTTCTGGTTGCGCAACCTGGCAGCGCTGGAAAAGGCCCTGGGCAAGCTCAATGTGCCGTTGCTGATCCGCGAAGCGGATACCTGGGACAAGGCCCCCGGCGTCCTGGGCGCGCTGTGCCATGAACTGAAGGTCGAAGCGCTGCACGTCAATGAAGAATACGGCGTCAACGAAACCCGCCGCGACCAGGCCGTGCAGCAAGCACTGGAAAAGGCTGGTATCCACTGGCACAGCCACCTGGATCAGTTGCTGTTCCCGCCCGGCAGCATCCTGACCAAGAGCGACCAGTACTTTCAGGTCTACAGCCAGTTCCGCAAGGTCTGCTATTCGCGCTTGCACACGGCAACGCCACACCCGCAGCGGCTGCACGGCGCCCAGGCAGCGCTGTCGATCAAAAGCGACCAGGTACCGGCCACCGTGAAGGGCTTCGACGCACCCAGCGAGACGTTGCGCGCGCTGTGGCCTGCCGGTGAAGCCGAAGCCAAAAGGCGCCTGGACGCCTTTGTCGACGAACCGATTCATTATTACGAGACCGAGCGCGACTTTCCGGCCAAGGCGGGCACCAGCCAGCTTTCGGCTTACCTTGCCGCCGGGGTGATTTCGCCGCGCCAGTGCCTGCACGCCGCGCTGAACAGCAACCAGGGCGAATTCGACAGCGGCAACACTGGCAGCGTGACCTGGATCAACGAGCTGTTGTGGCGTGAATTCTATAAACACACGCTGGTCGGTTACCCGCGGGTGTCGATGCACCGGGCGTTTCGCAGTGAAACCGAAGCCATGCGCTGGCGTGATGCGCCCAAGGACCTGCAAGCCTGGCAGGAGGCGCGCACGGGACTGCCGATCATCGACGCGGCCATGCGCCAGTTGCTGGAAACCGGCTGGATGCACAACCGCCTGCGCATGGTCGTGGCCATGTTCCTGACCAAGAACCTGTTGATCGACTGGCGTGAAGGCGAGCGCTTTTTCATGCGTCACCTGATCGACGGCGACCTGGCGGCCAACAATGGCGGCTGGCAATGGAGCTCTTCGACCGGCACCGACTCGGTGCCTTACTTCCGCATTTTCAACCCTTTGTCACAGTCACAACGCTTCGACCCTGAAGGCCGCTTCATCAAGCAGTGGCTGCCGGAACTGGCGGGGCTGAACAAGAAGGAAGTGCATGACCCGTCTGCAAATGGCGGGTTGTTCGGTGTAGAGGGCTATCCGCGCCCCATCGTCGACCTGAGCGCGAGCCGCGCCCGGGCATTGGAGGCATTCAAGAACCTGCCCAGGCGCGGCGCCGTCGCACAGCAAACACCCGATCTGTAGGAGCGCGCTTGCCCGCGACCGGCTGCGTCAGCAGTCGTAAAATTTCAGCGTTTCACACATTTTTGCGAGCGCTNAGGAGCGCGCTTGCCCGCGACCGGCTGCGTCAGCAGTCGTAAAATTTCAGCGTTTCACACATTTTTGCGAGCGCTCCGCACTCCAGGCGCGGCGCCGTCGCACAGCAAACACCCGATCTGTAGGAGCGCGCTTGCCCGCGACCGGCTGCGTCAGCAGTCGTAAAATTTCAGCGTTTCACACATTTTTGCGAGCGCTACGCACTCCAGGCGCGGCGCCGTCGCACAGCAAACACCCGATCTGTAGGAGCGCGCTTGCCCGCGACCGGCTGCGTCAGCAGTCGTAAAATTTCAGCGTTTCACACATTTTTGCGAGCGCTACGCACTCCAGGCGCGGCGCCGTCGCATAGCAAACACCCGATTTGTAGGAGCGCGCTTGCCCGCGACCGGCTGCGTCAGCAGTCGTAAAATTTCAGCGTTTCACACATTTTTGCGAGCGCTCCGCACTCGGTCGCGGGCAAGCGCGCTCCTACGGGGATACCTGCAAAAGGTGCTTCAGAACGGCATCTTGTAATGCAGGGCAAAGCTTTCAGCGCCGTCATTGGGCTGCTTGATGCCGGCATTGGAGTAGTGAGTGGCACGGATGCCCACTTCGTGGCCGCCCTTGAAGCGCAGGCCGAAACCGATACGGTCTTCGAAGTTGAACGAACTGCCCAGCTTGTTATCTTCAAGCTGCGTATTGGCAAAGGCGGATACACCAATACCGGCCTCGATGTAAGGCTTCACGCTGTCACCGGCAAACTCGTAGACAAAGACTGGCGAGAACGACAGCGAATGGTTACTGGAGGTCTTGTCACCTTCCCAGAAGGTATAGGCCGCATCCCAGTAGCCGGTCAGGCGACCCACGTCGCTCTGCAGCCAGCTCTTGTCCCAGTCAAACTGCACGCCCAGACGATACGTCATGGTCGAATCGCTCGTTTGACCTACCGAAAACTCTACACCGTCAGCCTGTGCTGCGGCGACCTGCCCCATCGTTGCGGCCACAAACGCAGCCACGCAAAAAAGTCGCTTCATCAGAAACACCCTGTATCGATCACACCGTTATAGTTTTGAAGCTTGCTCACCACGGATTTATAGAAATCTGTTACAGAACATTAGTTCAAGTTCGTGCAAAGAATTTCACATTTTTTTTACAAATCGAAGCTTCGCACACTGTCAGAACTTTTCCACAGAGTCGGTAGGATTTTTCTGAAATTTTCTACATCGGCGCTCGTCCAGAACAGCGTGTCCCGCGCAGGCCCACTGGCTGCCAGATCACGCTGAGCCAGCAACCGTTGCAGTTGCCGGGCCACAGCGGCACCGGTGTCGATGAGCGTCACGCTGTCGGGCACCATCTGGCGCAGCAGGGGCTTGAGGAAGGGATAGTGGGTACAGCCCAGAATCAGCGTGTCGCAACCTTGGGCCAACAGGGGCTCGACATAGCCCTGAAGCAATTGCCGGATGGCCGGGCTGTGCAGGTCGCCGGTCTCGATCAGTTCGACCAGCCCGGGGCAAGGCTGGGTGATTACCCGGACATCGGCGGCAAACCGGTCGAGCAAGGCGGCAAACCGTGCGCTCTGCAAGGTGCCAGTGGTCGCCAGTACACCGACGATGCCGCTGCGCGTGGCTTCGGCCGCCGGTTTGACCGCAGGTTCCATGGCCACGATCGGCCAATCAGGGTAGCGCTCGCGCAGTGGGGCTGCGGCCGCTGCCGTGGCCGTGTTGCAAGCCAGCACCAGCGCCTTGGCACCCTGGGCATGAAAGAAACCGGCAATGGCCATGCAGCGCTGAATGATGAAATCCGGCGTTTTTTCGCCGTACGGAACATGCCCGCCATCGGAGAGATAGCACAGCGATTCGGCCGGCAGTTGCCGGCCAATCTCGGCCAGCACCGACAACCCGCCGACACCGGAATCGAACACCGCCACCGGCGCTTCGCGGCCATGGCTCATCTGCACGTCGGTCATGAATTCAGGACACTCCGCCACACACTGCACAGGCCGGGTCACGGCGTACTTTCAGTTCC
The DNA here is from genome assembly GCF_001423155.1 of Pseudomonas sp. Leaf127. NCBI lineage: Bacteria > Pseudomonadati > Pseudomonadota > Gammaproteobacteria > Pseudomonadales > Pseudomonadaceae > Pseudomonas > Pseudomonas sp. Leaf127. The sequence continues at coordinate 198,027 of NZ_LMOA01000024.1, forward strand.
CGGAAACGGGTGCCCAGGGCGTCGATCAGCAACAACCGACCCACCATGGGCTCACCGAATCCGGCCAGTAATTTCAAGGCTTCCAGGGCTTGCAGGCTGCCCACCAGCCCGACCAGCGGCCCCACCACGCCCGCCTCGCTGCAGGTCAATTCAGCCTCGACACCATGCCCGTAGAGGCAGTGATAACAAGGACTGTGCGCCTGCCTGGGGTCGAATACCGACAACTGCCCTTCCAGGCGAATCGCCGCGCCGCTGACCAGAGGCTTGCGTGCCGCGACGCAGGCCGCATTTACCGCCTCACGGGTCGAGAAGTTGTCGCAGCAATCGAGCACCAGGTCGACCGCCGCCACGGCCGCGGCCAGGGAGTCGGCATCCAGCGCTTGCCGGTGCGCCACCAGGCGCACCTCGGGATTGAGCGCCGCCAGCCGGGTCATCGCCGAGTCGACCTTGGGCCGGCCGACGCTGTGGCTGTCATGCACGACCTGGCGTTGCAGGTTGGTCAGGTCGACGCTGTCGAAGTCGGCCAGGTGCAGTTCCCCGACCCCGGCGGCGGCCAGATACAGCGCCACCGGCGAGCCGAGCCCGCCCAGGCCGACGATCAGCACGCGGCTGGCCTTGAGGCGCAACTGGCCGTCGATATCGATGTGTTGCAGCAGGATCTGCCGGCTGTAACGCAGCAGTTCCTCGTCACTCAGCACGGCAGGCTCCCGAAGGTGATGCGCTCGTGATCGCCCAGGTCGCGGCGAGTCTGGATACGCTCGTAGCCATGGCGCAACAGCAGCGCTCGCACGGCCGCCCCCTGGTCGTAACCGTGTTCGAGCATCAGCCAGCCGCCGGCCTTCAGGTAGCCGGGCGCCTGCTCGATGATCAGGCGCAGATCGTCCAGGCCATCGCGACCGGCCACCAGCGCACTGCTGGGCTCGAAGCGCACATCGCCCTGGCTCAGGTGCGGATCGGTGTCGGCAATGTACGGCGGGTTGCTCAGGATCAGGTCGAAACGCTCACCTTGCAGGGCGTCGAACCAATGGCTTTGCAGCACCCGGGCATTGTCCAGGCGCAGGCGCTGGCGATTGCGCTCGGCCAGGGCCACCGCTTCCGGCACGCGGTCCACGGCGGTCACCTGCCAGGTGCTTTTCTCATGGGCCAGGGCCAGGGCGATGGCGCCTGTGCCGGTGCCCAGGTCCAGCACCCGCGCTGCGGCAAAGCCCGGCACGTGCTCCAGGGCCGCTTCGACCAGCATTTCGGTCTCGGGGCGCGGAATCAAGGTATGCGGCGCCACTTCCAGGTCAAGCTTCCAGAAGCCTTGCAGGCCCAGAATGTAAGCCACCGGCTCACCGTTGCGCCGCCGCGCCAGGTAGCCGGAAAAGGCCAGGGCCGCCTCGGTGCTGACGATGCGCTCGGGCCAGGTGTGCAGGAAGCTGCGCGGCTTGCCCAGCGCGGCGGCCAGCAGCAGCTCGGCATCCAGGCGCGCGGTCGGTGAATCGGGAAGCTCGGCGCTTCTTAACAGGCTGGCAATGATCGTCATTTATTCACCCAGTGCCGCAAGTTGATCTGCCTGATATTCGGCCAGCAGCGGCTCTATCACTGCATCGACACCACCGCTCAGGACTTCATCCAGCGAATACAGGGTCAGGTTGATGCGGTGATCCGTCACTCGCCCTTGGGAGTAGTTATAGGTACGAATGCGCTCGGAACGGTCGCCCGAGCCCACCAGCAGCTTGCGCTCGGAGGCAATGGCATTGGCCGCCGCACTGGTCTGGATGTCGTTGAGTTTGGCAGACAGCCAGGACATCGCACGGGCGCGGTTCTTGTGTTGTGAACGCTCTTCCTGGCATTCCACGACAATGCCGGTGGGCAAGTGCGTGATGCGGATCGCCGAGTCGGTCTTGTTGATGTGCTGGCCACCGGCGCCCGACGCCCGATAGGTGTCGACCCGCAGGTCGGACGGGTTGATCTCGATGGCCTGCTGTTCATCGGGCTCGGGCAAAACCGCCACGGTGCAGGCCGAGGTGTGCACCCGGCCCTGGGATTCGGTTTCCGGCACGCGCTGCACGCGGTGGGCGCCGGACTCGAACTTGAGCTTGCCATAGACACTGTCGCCTTCGACCCGGGCAATGATCTCTTTATAGCCACCGTGCTCGCCTTCGTTCTCCGACAGCACCTCGACCCGCCAGCCCCGTCGCTCGGCGTAGCGCGAGTACATGCGAAACAGGTCGCCGGAAAAGATCGCCGCCTCGTCACCGCCGGTGCCGGCACGGATTTCCAGGAACACGTTGCGACCGTCGTTGGGGTCCCTGGGCAGCAGCATGCGTTGCAGATCCGCTTCAAGCGCCTGCAGTTGCTGTCTGGCCTCGCGCACTTCCTCGGCGGCCATCTCGCGCATGTCCGGGTCGTTGTCCTTGAGCAGCGCCTGGGCGCCCTCCAGGTCGGCCTGGACCTTGACGCGTTGCCGGTAGACTTCGATGACCGGCTCGACCTCGGCGTATTCGCGCGAATAGGCACGAAATTTCGTCTGGTCGCTGATCACTTCCGCGTCACCCAACAGCGCGGTCAGTTCCTCGAAGCGGTCGCTGAGCACATCCAGTTTATTGAGCAGTGAAGCTTTCATTGCGGGGGTTTATCCGTCGAGCCCTCACCGAGGGCAAATAGTTCCTGGGCCATGGCCAGCGCATCGACGCGGCCCTCGGCAGACAGTTTCTTGAGCTGCACGCTGGGGGCATGCAGCAATTTGTTGGTCAGGCCACGCGCCAGCTGGACCAGCACATCCTCGGCATTGGCGCCGTTGGCCAGCAGGCGCTGGGCCTTGCTCAGCTCATCGTCGCGCAGCCGTTCGCTCTGTTGGCGGTAGGCCTTGAGGACATCCACCGCAGCCAGTTCGCGCAGGCGCGACATGAATTCGCCGGCACCGACCTCGACCAGCGCCTCGGCGGCCAGGGCAGCGCCCTGGCGGGACTTGAGGTTCTCGGCGACCACTTCATGCAGGTCGTCGACGGTGTACAGGTAAACGTCGTCCAGTTCGCCGACTTCGGACTCGATATCGCGCGGTACGGCAATGTCGACCATGAAAATGGGCTTGTGCTTGCGCAGCTTGAGCGCGCTCTCGACCGCGCCCTTGCCCAGGATCGGCAACTGGCTGGCCGTGGAGCTGATCACGATATCGCTGTTGACCAGCTCGGCCGGAATATCCGACAGCAGCACCGCATGGGCACCGAACTCGGCCGCCAGGATGCTGGCGCGTTCGAGCGTGCGGTTGGCGACCACGATGCGCTTGACCCCCAGGTCGTGCAGGTGCCGCGCCACCAGCGTGATGGTTTCACCGGCCCCGATCAGCAGCGCCTGGCTGCGTTGCAGGTCGCTGAAGATCTGCTTGGCCAGGCTGACGGCGGCAAACGCCACCGACACCGGGTTCTCGCCAATGGCCGTGTCCGTGCGCACCTGCTTGGCCGAACTGAACGTGGCCTGGAACAGACGCCCCAGCAAGGGTCCCACCGTACCGGCCTCACGGGCAACCGCATAGGCCGATTTCATCTGCCCCAGGATCTGCGGCTCGCCCAGCACCAGCGAGTCGAGCCCCGAGGCCACGCGCATCATATGCCGCACGGCGGCGTCGTCTTCATGCACGTAGGCACTGGCGCGCAACTCTTCAAGGCTGAGCTGGTGATAATCGGCCAGCCAGGCCAGGATCGCATCAGGGGCCAGGTGCTCGTGCTCGATATACAGTTCGCTGCGGTTGCAGGTCGACAGGATCGCCGCTTCCCGGCTGTGGGTGCGGCGGCAAAGCTGTTGCAGAGCCTCAACCAACTGCTCGGGCGTAAAGGCCACGCGCTCGCGGACGTCTACCGAGGCAGTCTTATGGTTGATACCAAGTGCAAGGAAGGCCATTCAGGGTCGCTGGTTGTGACATGAAGCCGGCAATTGTCCTACTTCGATAGACTTAGAACAACCACCGCATATTATTGTCCCACTAGAATCGGGGCCGGATGGCACAGCTGATGGCACCCGCAACGCCGCTCGCCGGTCCCACCAGCAGATTTTCAGGCGGCTGTGGGTTTTGCCGACAGCCTTGTGTCATGATGCGCCAAACCGCAGGTAGCCGCTCCTCCTTATATGACTAGATCTTCAGCGCTGTTCCTCGCCCTCGTTCTGCTCGGCGGTTGCCAGTCCATGGCCACACCCGAAACGCCGGCGCAGGCCCAGAAAGACTCGACTCCAGCGCCCGAAGCCAAGCCGACGGTCTACGGCTCGTTCACCCAGGAGGCCATGTTCAGCCTGCTGAGTGCGGAGCTGGCCGGCCAACGCAATCGTTTTGACATCGCCCTGGACAATTACGTGACCCAGGCGGTCAATACGCAAGACCCGGCGGTCTCCGAGCGGGCCTTTCGCATTGCCGAATACCTGGGCGCCGACCAGGCCGCACTCGACACCGCCCTGATCTGGGCCCGCAACGATCCGGGTAACCTCGAGTCGCAGCGCGCGGCTGCCATCCAGTTGGCCCGTGCCGGCCGCTACGACGACTCGATGCTGTACATGGAGCGCGTCCTGCAAGGCCAGGGCGACACGCACTTCGACTTTCTCGCCCTGGCGGCCGCCGAAACCGACACCGGCACCCGCAACGGCCTGATCAAGAGCTTCGACCGCCTGCTGGCCAAGTACCCCAGTAACGGCCAGTTGATCTTCGGCAAGGCTCTGTTGCTGCAACAGAACGGCGAGTCCGAGCAATCGCTCAAGCTGCTGGAAGACAACCCGCCCAAAGAGGGCGAGATCGCACCGATCCTGCTGCGCACCCGCCTGCTGCAAAGCCTGGGGCGCGGCGACGAAGGCTTGCCGATCCTGGAAAAAAGCATCAGGAAATACCCCGACGACAAGCGCTTGCGCCTGACGTATGCACGCATGCTGGTCGAACAGGACCGCATGAATGACGCCAAGATCCAGTTCGCCAACCTGCTCAAGCAATACCCGGACGACGATGACCTGCGCCTGTCGCTGGCCCTGGTCTGCCTGGAAGCCAGGGCCTGGGACGAGGCCGCCGGTTATCTTGAGGAACTGGTGGCACGCGATGCACATGTCGACACCGCACACCTGAACCTTGGCCGCATCCAGGAAGAGCGCAATGATCCGCAGGGCGCGCTGAACGAGTACGAGCAGGTCGGCCCCGGCACGGACTTTCTGCCGGCACAACTGCGTCAGAGCGACATTCTGATCAGCAACGGCAACGCCGCCGAAGCCTCGCGCCGCCTGGGTGAAGCCCGTGACGCACAGCCGGAGTTCGCCATTCAGCTGTACCTGATCGAAGCCGAGACCCTGACCGCCAACAACCTCGCCGACCGTGGCTGGCAAGTGCTGAACAAGGCGCTCAAGCAGTACCCGGACGACCTGAACCTGCTGTACACCCGCGCCATGCTGGCGGAAAAGCGTGACGATCTGAAGCAGATGGAGACCGACCTGCGCGCGATCCTGGCGCGTGAGCCGGAAAACGCCATGGCCCTCAACGCCCTGGGCTATACCCTGTCCGATCGCACCACCCGCTATGCCGAAGCCCGCGACCTGATCGAAAAAGCCCATCAGCTCAACCCCGATGACCCGGCCGTGCTCGACAGCCTGGGCTGGGTCAACTACCGGCTGGGCAACCTGGACGAAGCCGAACGCCTGCTGCGCATGGCGCTGGAACGTTTCCCCGACCATGAAGTGGCCGCCCACCTGGGCGAAGTGCTGTGGGCCAAAGGTCAACAGCGCGAAGCCCGCAAGGTCTGGGCCAAGGCCCTTGAAGAACAACCCGACAGCCCGATCCTGCGCAGTACCCTGCTGCGCCTGACCGGCTCAGAGACCCTTTGAATCCATGTATTTGCGCCACTTCATCGTTGTCACCCTCATTGCCCTGCTCGCCGGCTGTACCGGCCTGGGCTCTCGCGAAGCCCTGCAAGGCAAGGGCGACCCCGCGCAATGGCGGGTGCACAAACAGCAACTGACAGGCCTGGACGGCTGGCAGATCAACGGCAAGGTCGGCATCCGTGCGCCGAAAGACTCCGGCAGCGGCACGCTGTTCTGGCTGCAGCGCCAGGAGTACTACGATATTCGCCTGTCCGGCCCCCTGGGTCGCGGCGCCGCCCGCCTCACCGGCCGTGAAGGCGCAGTGAGCCTGGAAGTGGCCAACCAGGGCCGCTTTGAAGCCACCACCCCGGAAAGCCTGCTTGAAGCGCAACTGGGCTGGAAACTGCCCGTCTCGCACCTGGTGTGGTGGATTCGCGGGCTGCCGGCCCCCGACAGCAAAAGCCGCCTGACACTGGACGACGACAGTCGCCTGGCCAGCCTTGAGCAGGATGGCTGGCAGGTCGAATACCTGAGCTATATCGAGCAGAACGGCTACTGGCTGCCCGAGCGGGTCAAGCTGCATGGCCAGGACCTGGACGTGACCCTGGTGGTCAAGGACTGGCAACCGCGCAAGCTGGGGCAATGAGCATGGCTGCACCGCAACTGATCCTGCCGGCCCCGGCCAAGCTGAACCTGATGCTTCACATCCTCGGCCGTCGTACCGACGGTTACCACGAGCTGCAGACGATCTTCCAGTTTCTCGACCATGGCGACGAACTGGGCTTTGCCCTGCGTGAAGACGACCAGGTGGTCCTGCACAGCGACATCGCAGGCGTAGCCCACGACAGCAACCTGATCGTGCGCGCCGCCCGTGCCCTGCAACAGCAATCGGGCTGCACACAGGGCATCGACATCTGGCTCGACAAGCGCCTGCCCATGGGCGGCGGCATCGGTGGCGGCAGCTCGGATGCCGCCACCACCCTGCTCGCCCTCAATCATCTGTGGCAACTGGGCTGGGATGAAAACCGCCTCGCTGCACTGGGCCTGAGCCTGGGAGCAGACGTGCCGGTGTTCATTCGCGGGCAGGCCGCCTTTGCCGAAGGCGTGGGCGAAATCCTGACCCCGGTAACCCCCGAAGAACCGTGGTATCTGGTACTGGTGCCACAAGTGGCTGTAAGTACTGCAGAAATATTTTCAGATCCTTTGTTGACACGTGATTCCAAGCCCATTAAAGTGCGCCCCGTTCCCGAGGGAAACGGTCGAAATGACTGTCAGGCAGTGGTTGAAAGGCGTTATCCAGAAGTGTCTAACGCATTGAAACAGCTCGGTAAATATACCGATGCAAAACTGACTGGAACTGGAAGTTGTGTGTTTGGGGCCTTCCCAAACAAAGCTGAAGCTGATAAAGTCTCGGCCCTTCTTGCAGATACCCTTACAGGGTTTGTAGCCAAAGGCAGCAATACTTCGTTATTGCACCGGACACTGCAAAATTTGTAACAGGAACAGAGTGCCAGGCACTCATCAGCATCACCTACAGGGGCGTCGCCAAGCGGTAAGGCAGCAGGTTTTGATCCTGCCATGCGTTGGTTCGAATCCAGCCGCCCCTGCCATTTTCTCTATACTCATCCAGGTTACCCTCAGCCTCCAGGTACTGCGCGTGTCCAAGATGATGGTCTTTACGGGGAATGCCAACCCCGATCTGGCTCGGCGTGTAGTACGTCAGCTGCATATCCCTCTGGGTGATGTCTCCGTCAGCAAGTTCTCCGACGGCGAAATCAGCGCTGAGATCAATGAAAACGTTCGCGGTAAAGACGTCTTCATCATCCAGCCGACTTGCGCACCGACCAACGATAACCTGATGGAACTCGTCGTGATGGCAGATGCCTTCCGCCGTTCATCAGCGTCCCGGATCACTGCTGTGATTCCCTACTTCGGTTATGCCCGCCAGGATCGCCGCCCGCGTTCCGCACGTGTTGCCATCAGCGCCAAAGTGGTTGCTGACATGCTCACCGTGGTGGGGATCGATCGTGTGCTCACGGTTGATCTGCACGCTGACCAGATCCAGGGTTTCTTCGATATCCCGGTCGACAACATCTACGGTTCGCCCGTACTGGTCGACGACATCGAAGACCAGCGCTTTGAAAACCTGATGATTGTCTCCCCGGACATTGGTGGCGTCGTGCGTGCACGTGCTGTTGCCAAGTCACTGGGTGTCGATCTCGGGATCATCGACAAACGCCGTGAGAAAGCCAATCACTCCGAAGTGATGCATATCATCGGCGACGTCGAAGGGCGCACCTGTATCCTGGTCGACGACATGGTCGACACTGCCGGTACCCTGTGCCATGCCGCCAAGGCTCTGAAAGAGCATGGCGCGGCCAAGGTCTTCGCCTACTGCACACACCCTGTGCTGTCGGGCCGTGCGATCGAGAACATCGAAAATTCCGTGCTCGACGAACTGGTGGTGACCAACACCATCCCGTTGTCCGCCGCCGCACAAGCCTGCAGCCGTATCCGTCAACTGGATATCGCGCCGGTAGTTGCTGAAGCGGTTCGCCGCATCAGCAACGAAGAATCGATCAGCGCGATGTTCCGCTAAGGGCCCTGCCCGAAGCCTGCATCCCGCCTCGAAAAGCGCCCCGCCCTGACATTCGGTCAGGGCGGGGCTTTTTTGCCCGTATCGCCCTGGCGCTGGTCGCAAACGCCAGGGTGAATATGGCTATTTTGGAGATACAACATGAACGATTTTACTCTGAATGCTGAAGTGCGTTCCGACCTGGGGAAAGGTGCGAGCCGCCGCCTGCGTCGTCTCGCCAGCCAGGTTCCTGCCGTTATCTACGGTGGTGACAAGGCCCCTGAGTCCATCAGCCTGCTGGCCAAGGAACTCGCCAAACTGATCGAGAACGAAGCTGCTTTCAGCCACGTTATCTCGCTGAACGTCGGCGGCAAGAAGCAGGACATCGTGATCAAGGCCCTGCAACGTCACCCGGCCAAGGGTCACGTACTGCACGCTGACTTCGTCCGCGTCGTTGCCGGTCAGAAACTGACCGCTCTGGTTCCGGTTCACTTCATCAACGAAGAAGCCCCGGTCAAGAAAGGCGGCGAGATCTCGCACACTACCACCGAGCTGGAAGTGAGCGTTCTGCCGAAAGACCTGCCTGAGTTCATCGAAGTTGACCTGGGCAACGCTGAAATCGGCACCATCATTCACCTGTCCGACCTCAAGGCCCCTAAAGGCGTCGAGTTCGTAGCACTGGCACACGGCACCGACCTGGCAATCGCCAACGTTCACGCGCCACGTGTTGCTGCTGAAGAAGAAGCAGGTGAAGAAGGCGCTGCCGAGTAATTTTCATTACCTGGTAACGCCGAGTTGCTCTGATAACATCGCGGGCCTGAATCGCAGCGTTTACACCGGTAAATGAGCCATTTTTGTCCACCGCCGCCCCGCGCGGCCGATGTTATCCACAACTCCAAGGAAGAGCCCCTGTCGTGAGCGCCATAAAACTGATCGTTGGCCTGGGAAATCCAGGCGCCGAATACGAACAGACCCGGCATAACGCAGGGGCTTTTTTCGTTGAGCGTATGGCTGCGGCTGAACGGGTCAATCTCGTCGCCGAGCGCAAATTCTTTGGCCTGACCGGGCGCTTCTCGCACCAGGGTCAGGATGTTCGTCTGTTGATCCCCACCACCTACATGAACCGCAGCGGCCAGGCCGTGGCAGCCCTTGCCGGCTTCTACCGCATCGGTCTCGATGAAATCCTGGTGGCCCACGACGAACTCGATCTCCCCCCAGGCGTTGCCAAACTGAAGGTTGGCGGCGGTCATGGCGGCCACAACGGCCTGCGCGACATCATCGCGCAGCTCGGTAACCAGAATACTTTCCATCGCTTGCGGGTCGGCATCGGCCACCCGGGCGATGCGAGCAAGGTGTCCGGTTTTGTCCTGGGTCGTGCGCCACGCGCCGAACAGGAAAAAATCGACGCCAGTATCGACTTTGCCCTCGGCGTGCTGCCGGACATCCTCGCCGGTGAATGGAACCGCGCGATGAAAAACCTGCACAGCCAGAAGGCCTGACATCACACGAGGGGAACACCATGGGATTCAATTGCGGCATCGTCGGCCTGCCTAACGTCGGCAAGTCCACCCTGTTCAATGCCCTGACCAAATCCGGCATCGCGGCAGAGAACTTTCCCTTCTGCACCATCGAACCGAACAGCGGCATCGTGCCTATGCCGGACCCACGCCTGGCGGCCCTGGCGGCGATCGTCAACCCCAAGCGCATCCTGCCGACCACCATGGAATTCGTCGACATCGCAGGTCTTGTGGCTGGCGCGTCCAAAGGTGAAGGCCTGGGCAACAAGTTTCTGGCCAACATCCGCGAAACCGATGCCATCGCCCACGTGGTGCGCTGCTTCGAAGACGAGAACGTGATTCACGTTTCCAACAGCGTCGACCCCAAGCGCGACATCGAGATCATCGACCTTGAGCTGATCTTCGCCGACCTCGACAGCTGCGAGAAGCAACTGCAGAAAGTCACGCGCAACGCCAAGGGCGGCGACAAGGAAGCCGTGGTCCAGAAAGGCCTGCTGGAACAGTTGATCGCCCACTTCACCGAAGGCAAGCCTGCGCGCAGCCTGATGAAGCACATGAGCGCTGACGAGAAAGCCGTCATCCGCGGCTTCCACCTGCTGACCACCAAACCGGTCATGTACATCGCCAACGTCGCCGAAGACGGTTTCGAGAACAACCCGTTGCTGGATGTGGTTCGCGCCATCGCCGAAGAAGAAGGCGCGATGCTGGTGCCGGTGTGCAACAAGATCGAGGCGGAAATCGCCGAACTCGATGACGGCGAAGAAAAGGACATGTTCCTGGAAGCCCTGGGCCTGGAAGAGCCTGGCCTGAACCGGGTGATTCGCGCCGGTTACGAAATGCTCAACCTGCAGACCTACTTCACCGCTGGCGTTGAAGAAGTACGCGCCTGGACCGTCAAGGTCGGCGCCACCGCGCCACAGGCAGCCGGTGTGATCCACACCGACTTCGAGAAAGGCTTCATCCGCGCCGAATGCGTGGCGTACAACGACTTCATCCAGTTCAAGGGTGAGGCCGGGGCCAAAGAAGCCGGTAAATGGCGTCTGGAAGGTAAGGACTACATCGTCAAGGACGGTGACGTGTTGCACTTCCGTTTCAACGTCTGATCGGTCCATCAAGTTTCAGGGTGTGTTCTGAAACACTGAGAACCCCAAGTAAAACCGCGCCTTTGCGCGGTTTTACTGTTTCAGGGCAGCGCCTTTCGTTTCAGGCCCAGGCCGCTCACCCATTCAGGCCCCGTGGCTCGGATTCAAGGTGTTCAGCGGACCTCCTGTGCAGTACGCAAGAAACGCTCAAGCACATTTTTTGTGATCGTCACCGTGTAAACGTCTGCCTGCTTGAGCCCATGTACCCATTCGCACGTGGCGGCGGTGAAGACTTCACCTCGACCTTTGTGAAAGTGCACCACCATGCCGGCCCCGCGGCTATGCACATCGATGCTGGCGTCGCTCAGGTCGGGCGCCAGGATGGACGCACGAAACCTAGCATCGCCATCGCCGAGCATGAATGAATAGACATCCTCGGACCGGCCATGCTCGGCATTGGTCGCCCAGCCCATGGCGAGAATTTGCAACCCGCAGGGCGCCCCGTCTGTGCCGAGCGGTTCCGGGAGGCCGTTGATGAAGGTGTATTCCAGGCCATCGACCTCATAGCCAAAAATGTTGGCTTCGTCTCCGAACATGTCCGCGTAGCCGAGGCCCGTCCCCATGAACGCCCAGTGCCCAGGCCTGAAGACCGTGTACCCGCGCGGGTTGCGCGGCGCCATGCCCCCAAAGCTGCCGTATATCCCGCGCAGCGCATTCACCCCGAAAGTCGTTGCCCCGGGGTCATTGACCCTCGGATCTTCCCAGGCCCCCGTCAGCCGGTGAGGCTCGGTAGCCGCCACAGGATCGAGCGCACCGGCATCGTACTTGTAGGCCACTTGCCGGCGCCCCTCATCCTCCAGGCGAATCTGCCACATGAAATTGCCGGCGAAGCGCGCGACCTTGCCGCCCTCCTCGACAAAGGCATCGACATGGTCGCGCATTTCCCGCGTCCAGTACTCATCGTGCCCGACGAAGACGGCACAGGCGTAGCCCTCAAGCGCATGCGGATCATGATGCAAGTCGTCCTGGGTCAGGATATGCACCGGATAACCTTGCTGTTCGGCCCAGATCAGAAAGGGCCTCTCGTAAGACGCCCACCCCGCCAGCGCGTAGTACTTGGCGTAGCCGTTAAGGCCCGCCCACTCGATGAATTCATAGCGCGCCGGGCCTGGCTGGCGGGGCCGGTTCGCGTTGACGCAACGTGGTGCATCCTCAGGCAGCCACACCTGCCCTCGCGCCCAGGGACGCTGTGCCGACAGCAAGGGTGAGCGGCCGCGCGGCGTACCGGGGTGAAGGCCAAAGTAATGATTGGCACCGCCCCAGTCGTTATAAGCGGCCCACGTCGATGTGGCCGCGACGAGCACCAAGGCATCGATACGCTTGCGCAGCGCCTTGACGATAAACAGATGATGCCCCAGGACGCTGCCAGTACCGTCCTGAACTTCCACTATATAGCCGCCCTGCTCGGCATCCGCCGGGATTGACCATTGCATGAAGACGGGCCACTGGCAGCCATGCTCATAGGCCCGTTCAGGCAGGGGGTGGAATCGCGCATCAAGGCTGTCGGTGGTGTGCAGCGTGCGGGCAATGGCGCCATCGCGATAGATCCTGAGCCTCACTTGCGGGCAGTTCGACGACAGATACAGGCAAACCGAATCACCCGGGCTATAGGCGCGGCGATCCGAGTAGCACCAGGCGGCCGCCGGGCCGGACGCTGAAGGGACTTCAACCCAGGTCTCGCGTGCGGCCTGGCGCGGTCCTGAAATCTGGCTGACCGTCACGCCGGCGCCCGGTCGCTCACCTCGCGCAGCGGCTTTTTTCAGGTCGGTTGCGTTCATTAATGTGCACTCCCTTGATCGGCTGATTCTGCGGCTCGACAAGCCAATGGGTTTACGCTGAGTCGAGTACCAGGCGCCTTGATCTGCGCAAGATCGATGCCCGCCGTTTCGTCGATCAGCACCCCTGCCAGGACGGTGACTACGCCCAACCCGATGACATAGCTGACGTACAGATAGCCAAGGTCGGCGCCACCCAGATAGTTGTGCAGATAGGGGGCCGTGCCGCCAAAGATCGCCACGGACACCGACGAGACCAAGCCGACGCCCTGGGCCCGTGCCTGGGTAGGGACCTGCTCGGACAGCACCGCAGGGAAAATCGCCGCGATCAACGACCAGGCACCAAGCCCCAGCACCTGGGCCAGGAACAGCGTCCAGGGCTCAGTGGTCACCATGATCGAGAGTGGATAGGTCAGCACGATCACGCCCAGCCCCCAGGCAATGACCATGGGTCGGCGGCCTACCCGATCGGACAACATGCCGCAGACCGGCAACCAGCACACACAGAGGATCTGTGCGAGAAGACTGGCGACATAAGCACCCGTGGCGTCCATGCCCTGCGCAATCGCGGTCGAAGCGCCGAACGTGACCCAGGCGTAGTAAGTGACATTGGCTGCGGCTGCCAGCATGACGATGTTACGCGCGACGCGTAGCACCTCTGCGGTGGTCAGCTTGCGCGACGGCTGCGCTTGCCCCTGCTGCGCGACGAACACATCGGATTCCTGCGCACTGCGGCGCAGAAACAGCGCATAAATGCCAAGTACGCCACCAATGGCGAAGCCAATCCTCCAGCCGTAGTCGCCCATGGCCTGCGCACCCAGCAGCCAGGTGAGTGTCGCCGCCACGGCCGTCGCCGCCATCACCCCGAGCGTCACCCCCACATAGACCGAACTCGACCATAATCCCCGGTGTTTGCTTGGAGCGATCTCGGCGACATAGGTGTAGGAGACGCCGGTCTCGCCACCATGGGCGAGCCCCTGCATAAGCCGAAAAAACAGCAACGCGACCGAGGCATACAGGCCGATGCTTTGATAGTCAGGGATCAGCGCGATACCCAGGCTGCTGATCGCAAGCAGCAGCATGGTGAGCACCATGATGGTCCGGCGCCCCAGTCGGTCGCTCAGTCGGCCAAACAACCATCCGCCGACAGGGCGTGCGACAAAGCCAACCGCAAACACCGCAAGCGTCGCGAGCATCGCCGAGCGCGCATCGGTCTTGTCGAACAGATTGCGGGCCAGGTACACCGAAAAGGTGGCGTACAGGGTCCAGTCGAACCATTCAAGCGCATTGCCGATACCGGCTGCGCGCAACGACTTGAGGCGTCCTTGATGAGACGTCGTATTGTTCATGGAGTATCTCCTGGTGACGGGATCGAAGCGGTTGGACCAACCGGATCAAACGTGCAACGCGGGCTTGGGCGGGTGAGCCCCCTGGACAGAAGGGGCCGGGACGCGGACGCGCAGCGCAATCAGCAACGCGGCCAGCAGCATCAGCACAGCCGCCGCTATAAATACGCCTGTGCTGCCACCGAGGCTGAACAGTGCACCGCCTGCGGCGGCGCCCGTGGCGATGGCCGACTGCACCGATGCCACCACCATGCCTCCGGCACTTTCCGCCTGATCAGGTACCGCGCTGGCGACCCAGTTCGACCACGCGACCGGCACACCACCAAAGGCCAGGCCCCAGATCGCCAGCAGGAGCGCCTGCCCTGGCAGCGAGGCCGGCAACAGCACCAGCGCCAGGGCTGCAACGCCGACCAGGGCGGGCATCAACACCAGCGTGGCCAGCGGGTGGCGCTCCAGCAGCTTCCCGGCCAACAGCGTGCCGACGAAGTTCGCCACCCCGAACCCCAGCAACATCAGTGACAGTCCTTGCGGGCCAATGCCGGTAGTCCCTTCAAGGAAGGGCCGAACATAGGTGAACATCGCAAAGTGCCCGCTGTGCACCAGCACACAACCGAACATCCCCATGGCGATGCCTGGGCGCTGCAACACCTCAAAAACAGTGCGCAGTCTTGCCGGCCGGCGCGGCGCCAGGCGCGGCAGCGTGAGCGACTGGAACACCAGGGTCACCATGCCCACCGCCGCCGCTGCAAAGAATGCGCTGCGCCAGCCATACAGCCCGCCCAGATAGCTGCCCAGCGGCACTGCCACGACCGTCCCGACGGCAATGCCGCTGAAAATGATCGATAGCGCCCGGGGCAATAGAGCACTCGGCACCAAACGCATCGCGACCGCCGCCGCCATGCTCCAGAACCCGCCAAGGGCGATACCCAGCAAGATGCGCATCAGCAACAGCACCGCGAAACTGGAGGAAATGGCGACCAACAGATTGGACGCGACCATCAACATGGAAAATCCCAGCAACACCCAACGTCGGTCGATGCCGCGGGTCAGGCCTGGCACCAACAAGCCGGCGAACAGCGCTACCACTGCCGTTACCGTTACCGCCTGGCCAGCCAGCGCTTCGGACACGCCCAGGTCAGTCGCCATCAGCGTCAACAAACTGGCTGGCAGGTACTCAGCGGTCAGTAATCCGAACACCCCCAAGGCCAACGAGAAGACGGCCATCCACGCGGGGGTTGCAGGCTCTACATCCGAATCGATGCCGGGATGGCGGTCGGGTACGGCATTACATACACAATCGGTCATTGCACGAATCTCCCAATCTTCATTGCGAACCGAAGTCTAGGCGCCGAAAGCTGGATGATCTATGATCGAAAATCTCTGGTTTTTGACCGAAACACCTGACCGATGCCTGATGATCAATTTGCTCTCTCCTCGGATCTCATCAACGAACTGTTGCGCGGCATGCGCCTGCGTGGTGTCCAGTACCGGCGTATCCAGGCGGGCCCTGCCTTCGGTCTGGGCTTCACGGAAAAACCCGGGCATGCCTGGTTCCACTTCATGGCCATTGGCAATGCGGTGCTGCGAATGGAGGACGACACCACCTACGCGCTGTCTGCCGGCAACGCCGTGTTTATCTCCCACGGCGCGGCCCATCAGCTGTTTTCTCATGCAGACCAGCCTGTTCAAGACATCGACGATCTGGACGGCGCCCCCCTCGGTGACACCGTCAGCGCGGTGGAGACCGGAACCGATGCCAGCCCCACGCCGAGTACCCTTTTGTTCAGTGCTTGTATGGAATTTGAACTGGGCAGTATCCACGGCCTTGGCAGGCTGATGCCGGGCCTGATGCTGATTGATGCCGGTGGCCAGCGTTACCCCGGGCTGGTGCCGATCCTGGCCACCATGGAACGCGAGGTAAGCGCTGCACGTATCGGCTTCGCCGGTATCCTTGCGCGTCTGGCCGACGTGGTGGCCGCCATGGTTGTGCGCGGCTGGGTGGAGTGCGCCTGCGGGAATGCTTCTGGACTGGTCGCCGCCTTGCGCGATCCACGCCTGGCCGGTGCACTGCTGGCGCTGCATCAACAACCGGGCCGCGACTGGACCGTTGCGCAGTTGGCAGAGCACTGCAATACCTCACGCTCGGCCTTCGCGGACCGCTTCCAGATGACGATTGGCATGGCCCCGCTGCGCTATGTCACCGAACTTCGAATGCGGCTTGCAAGCCAGTGGCTGACCCTCGAAAGGCTCCCGATCGAAGAGGTAGCGCAGCGTTTGGGCTATACCTCCCAGGCTGCTTTCAGCCGTGCATTCAAGCGCATTACGGGCAACACGCCCGGCTTGAGTCGCAAGGTGAGGCAGCCCGCTGTGACTTGAAACCGGGCACACGCCGTCGAGAGGTGCCGGTCGCTTCATACCGCCCGGGACTGCTCGACCAGCCTGTCGAGAAAGACAAACAGCTTCTGATTCATTTGCGCGTAATCATTGGCCCGCAGTGCCTCTGGCTGCTGTACGAAACGTGCGTGCCTTGATGTCAGCCATTCGTGGCCAGACGCCTGGATCAACCGTTCCACGACAGGCCGGGTGAGCTCCATATGGCACTGAAAACCGTACACCCGATCACTGTAAGCGATGATCTGGCGCGGACACCCCTCACTGTATGCAATGATCCTGGCGTCCGGCGTAAGCCCTGGCATGTCGCTGTGCCAGTGGCCGACGTCCAGGGTCTTCCCGAAGTGTGAACACTTCGGGTCAGCCAGGCCCTCCTCGGTCAGGAAGATCGGGAACTTGCCAATCTCCTTTTCAGGGCTGTGGCTGAACGCGGCCCCCAGTGCTTCACCGATCAACTGCGCTCCCAGGCAGACCCCGATAACGATCCGGCCTGCCGCGATGGCCTTGTTGATAAGCTCACGTTCGGCAAAGGCATTGAAGTGCGGGCACTGCGCCTGCGTCGTGGCCGGGCTTTGCGGACCGCCCAGCACCACCAGCAAATCAAACGAGCCGGCATCACCGGGCAGTGCATCGCCCTGATAAACACGCGAATAACTCGCCTGGAAGCCTCGGGCACTGACCCAGTCTGCAAAAGCACCGGGCGCTTCAAACGATTCATGCATCACGAAATGGACGTTCACGGTTTTACCCTCGCTTGCCGATTCAGGTTCATCAGACTTGCGACGCCAACTCGTCCAGCAACCCCTTGAGCAAGCCACACCCTTGAGCATCGAGCGGTTGCAGTGGCAGGCGCGGAGCACCGACCTCAAGGCCCTGCATCTTCAGACCGGCCTTGATCGTGGTCGGCAAACCGCGGCGCGTGATGTACTCCAGCATGTCGTACTGGCGGTAGAACAGCGTCCGCGCCTGTTCCATCTGGCCGCTCTGAACCGCCTCCCACAGTGCCAGGTTCAACTCGGGGATAAGGTTGGGCGCCGCCGTGCACCACCCGGTCGCGCCGGCCACCAGCGCTTCGAGCGTCAACGGGTTGCAACCGTTATAAAAGGCCACCTCACCGTTCGTAGCCTTGAACAGGCGGTGCATGCGCTGAATGTCGCCTGTGCTTTCCTTGACCATGGTGACATTGCTCACTTCACGCACAATGCGCAGGATCAGGTCCACCGACAGGTCAGTGCCGCTGGTGCCCGGGTTGTTGTAGAGCATGATCGGAAGCTCGATGGCCGCGCCGATGGCCTTGTAGTGATCGACGATTTCCGCGTCGGTCAGCTTCCAGTACGACACCGGCAGCACCATGACCGCTGTGGCACCGCAGGATTCGGCCAAGCGGGCGCGCTGTACGGTGCGCGCCGTGGTCAGGTCTGAAACGCTGACGACGGTCGGGACGCGGCCGGCCACGATCTCCAGGCTGAAACGCACGACCGATTCCCATTCGGCGTCCGACAGGTAAGCCCCCTCCCCGGTGCTGCCCAGAGGCGCAATGGCATGCACGCCAGAAGCGATCAGTGTGTCGATGGACAACCCCAGGGCAGGCAGATCAAGTGAACCATCGGCCTTGAACGGGGTGATGGTGTAGCCGATAACGCCACGAATTACGGAAGTAGACATGCAGGCACCTTGGTCATTTTGATCAGTGAGTAGAGAGGAATCAGGCCAGGCAATCACCGTGGGCACGCAGTGCGCGCCGCGCGTAGTAGTTGAAGGCGGCGCCGTGACGTTTGGCGGTGGAGATCCAGTCGTGAGCTTCCTGGCCCAATGCCTCGGGGATGGGACGGATCTCCCCCGCACCCATGGCCAGCAACTGCATTCTGGCGGCGCGCTCGAACAACAAGGCCAGCACACAGGCTTCCTCGACCGAGCCGCCCGCAATCAGCAAGCCGTGGTGAGCCAGCAGGATGGCGCGCTTGTCGCCGATGGCCCTGGAAATGATTTCGCCCTCTTCGTTACCCACCGGAATGCCCGGCCAGTCCTTGAGAAAGGCGCAGTCATCGAACAGCGGGCAGGTGTCCATGTGGGAAATGGCGAGCGGCACCTCCAGCATCGACAGCGTGGCGCTGTGCAGCGGATGCGTGTGGATAATGCAGTTCACGTCCGGACGGGCGCGGTACAGCCAGCTGTGAAAGCGATTGGCCGGGTTGGCCATGCCCTGGCCCTTGAGCACCTGGAGGTCTTCATCGACCACCAGCAGACTGGAGCCTGAAATCTCGTCAAAGCCCAGGCCCAGGCGCTGCGTATAATAGGTCCCGGCCGTCTCGGCCCGCGCAGTAATCTGGCCGGCCAGTCCCGAATCATGGCCGCCGTCGAACAGAATCCGACAAGTCAGTGCAAGCTTTTGTCTTACGCTGTAATCGTTGTCGACCAGCGCGCTCTGCATCTGTTGTTCTGCGTGTTTGACGAGTTGGTCTTTTGGGGTTTGCAAGGTCGTGGACATGGTCAGTACCTGATCGAGGCAAGTCACAATTTCCGGGCAGTCGCGGCAACGACTGCTCAGGACACAAAACAATCATAATGACACTTTGTGTCATATACAACCCTTGTGTCATTTTTCAAGGAACTGCGTTGGATGGCGGTACAGCTGAGAATCTTGCGTAAGAAGATGGGCATGACCCTGGAGCAACTGGCCGAGCAGACCGGGCTGACCAAGAGTTACCTGTCCAAGGTGGAGAGAGGCTTGAGCTCGCCGTCCATTGCGGTGGCGCTCAGGCTGGCCAAGGCGCTGAACGCTCAGGCCGAGGAACTGTTCAGCACCGAAGCCTTGCCGGCCGAAGGTTACAGCCTGGTGCGTCGCCAGCAGCGTGAGCCCAATGATGCGGGGGTATCACCGGCTCATGTACCGCTGGCGCGCCATATCGGCCATCGGGCGCTGTTGCCGTTTCTGGTCTATCCGCCCCGCTCGTTTGGCCATTCGGCGTTCAAGGAACACCTCGGCGAGGAATTCATTTACGTGGTCAAAGGCCGTGTCGAAATCGACTTTGGTCACGAGCGACAGACGCTGGATGAGGGCGACGCATTGCATTTCAATGCGCAGAAATCCCACCGGCTGCGCACCGTTTCAGACGAACAGGCCGAGTTGCTGGTGGTGGTGCACAGCGCGCAGTAACGGCCTGGACGGGCCGTCGCCGGACGCGCCTGCATGCGACAAGCAGGCTCAATACCTCCAGAAAACCGGCGTGATGAGCACCAGCACCGTCAGGATTTCCAGCCGCCCCAGCAACATGCCCACGGTCAGCAGCCATTTGGCTGCATCGGGCAGTGTCGAGAAATTACCGGCCGGCCCGATGATCGTCCCAAGCCCCGGCCCGACGTTACACACCGCCGTGGCGGCACCGCTCAAGGCGGTGGTCCAGTCGAGCCCGATGAGGGCCAGGCCCAAGGCAATGACGGCAATGGTGATGGTAAAGAAAAACGAGAAGGTCAAAAGCGAGCGCAAGACCTCCTCGTCGATGGGATGACCGTTGTATTTTTTCTGAATCACCGCACGGGGGTGGATCAATTGCTTCAAGCTGCTGACCAGCAGCGCGCCAGCAAGCTGAAAGCGAAAGATTTTCAGACCGCCCGCCGTAGAGCCGGAACAGCCGCCCACAAAGGTCAGATAGAAAAACAGCAAGACCGAGAAGCTGCCCCACAAGGTGTAGTCGCCAACAGCAATGCCCGTGGTGGTGACGACCGAGGTCACATTGACAGCCACGATACGAAACGCATCCCACCATCCGTAATCGCTATGGACACACAGCCAGGTTCCCACCGCCAGCGACGTAACGAGCAAGAACCCGAGGAACCCGCGCACCTGGTGATCGTTGATCAGCGCGCGCCGATGGCCACGCAGCGTCGCGACGTACAAGGTGAATGGCAGGCTGCCCAGGATCATGATTGCCACGGCCACCCAGTGAATCGAGGGTTGCGTCCAATGCCCAAGCGAGGCGTCCGACGTCGAGAAGCCCCCGGTCGAGATCAACGACATGGCGTGGTTGACCGCCTCAAACGGCGTCATGCCCGCGAGCCACAGCGCCAGGGTACCGATACCGGTCAGCCCCAGATACAGCAGCAGGATGTACTTGGCGGCCACATGCGAGCGCGGCGTCACTTTCTCGGACCAGTCAGAAGACTCTGTCTGGAACAGACGCATGCCGCCCACCCGCAACAGGGGAAGGATCGCGACCGCCATGCCGATAAAACCGATGCCTCCCAACCAATGCAGCATGGAGCGCCAGATCAACAAGCCCGGAGAAGCGCTATCCAGGCCGGTGAGCACCGTCGAGCCGGTGGTCGTGATGCCGGACATGGTTTCAAAGAATGCATCGGTGTAGCTGATATCACTGATGAACACCATGGGTAATGCCGCGAAGGTGCACACCACCACCCAACTGCCAGTGGTCAGCAGGTACATATCCCGCGGACGAAGCTGGCCGCTCTGCGGGCGCCCCCGCACGATCAGCAGGAGCCCACAGATGAGCGTAATCAGACCGGACCAGAGAAAGGCCGACACGTCGTCGCTACGCGCATGGACCACAAGCGTGATCAGGGGAACAACCATGCTGATGGACAGCGTGATCAGAAAAATACCCAGGATAAAACCGATAAGCCGAAGTGCGGCGAGGGACATAACAGAGCATTTCAGATCATGACCGCCCAGTATCGGATGCCTGCTCCGGAGACTCTGTAAATTCGGCGTAAAATTTACCGGCAATCCGCCATTTTCCGCAGGTCAGCAGGCGGCCTGGGGCTGTGCCGGGCGGGCCTGCATCAGCTGGCGAGTCGTGGTGCAAACAGGCTCAGGCAGGGCCGAACACCGGCCTGGGGATACCGAGTGCGTTCTGCCGGGCCATGATCTGCTCGTCGAGCTTGCGCTTGCCTGAGATCAGTTTGAGCGACTCCAGTGCGGGCAGCGGACCGTTCAGCAGCCCCAGCAGATCCAGTGCCGGTGTCTTGTAGACCTCAAGGTGTGCCAGCGACGACTGGCCCAGGCCCTGCAGGTTCGACAAAGCCTTGAGATTGGACAGTTTCAGCGTGTGCAAGCCAGGGGTGTGCTCGATCACCAGGTCCTGAAGGTGCGGCTGGTCTTCGATCTCCAGTGCCTGCAGCCCGGGAAACCGGCCAGGATCGAACTGGCCCAGGCCGCGAACCCGCAGCAGCGACATCCGCTCAACGCTGTCACTGCACAGTTCCGGCATGGCTTTGCGGCTGCCGAAACCAATCGACAGGTCTTTGAGACCGGCCAGGGTCGATACCCCCTCGAATGTCATGGTCGCGGGCTGCCGATACAGGCTCAGCGTGGCCAGGGCGGCATGCTGGCGCAGCGGCTCAAGCCCTTGCGCAGGCGCGCTCAGGTGCAAGGCATGCAGGCGTGACATAGTGCTGACCGGCGCAAGGTCCAGTTTGGGACCGGTGAATTGCGAAAGCCTGAGCTCACACAGCGTTTGCAGGTTCTCGAAAGCCACGACAGGGTTCAGGTCGAATTTCTCGACGCCGATGGCCAGGCTGCTCAGGTGCGCAAGCGCCTTGATCGCCTCAAGCCCGGTGAACTGATACAGGCAGTCGAGCGTCAGGACACGCACATGCGGCAACGCCTGCAAGGTGTGGCCGTCAAAGCAGGCATCCGCATAGTGTCCGTAGAAACGCACATCGATACGTTCGGCGTAACGTGCACACAGATCATCCAGCAGATGCAGCACATCCGCCGGGTACTGCTCTGGCGAAGAAAACTGAACGATAAAGGTCGTGCCGGCCTCGTTGGCCAGTCGATGCGCGAGGGTCTCCAGCTCATCCCGATCCGGTGCGTTGAGCCGATGGGGCACAGTCATGGGTCCTTCCTGTCGGGCAGTCATCGAGGGGGCCACGATACGGCCCGGCGCAGGCGCGTACAAGCCGCTCTCGGCAAGATGCCAACACCGGGCAGGCCCGGAAACTTCAGCGCATAGGCCATCCATGAATACGGTGGCCAGGTTCGCCATACTCACACCGACACGATCGGCGGCATCAGGAAACTGTCGCAAACAGTGCTGATTCTCACTCAAAACGACACGACAACCGGATATTGGCAAAGTGCCATTAAAGTTTCCGATCAACGGCACGACACAATGACAATTGCCCAGCTCGGACTGCCAGGCACCCATTGGATCTCACCGCCATGTTTTTGCGTAACGTTCGTTTGCAAACCAAGCTGTTGCTCGCGCTTACCGTGGTCAATCTGATCAGCATTGCCTCCTTCATCAGTTACGCCCAGTACGCCAAGTCCCAGGATATCCGCCAGCAGATCGATAGCCGCTTGCGCACCGCCGCCTATGCGGTGCCACGTCTGCTGGGAGAGGATTACCTTGAGCGTACGCGCAAGACCGCAGGGCTGAAGGACGGTGAATACCTGGCCCAGGTGCGCAACCTGGGCGCCTATGCAGCCGAGGTGGACCTGAAGTTCGCCTACAGCCTGATGGTCGATGATCAGGACCGGGTGTTTTACCTGGCCGACGGTGCCAGTGCCCAGGACATTGCCAGCGGCACCTATTCAAAGCACATGGAGCATTACAAGGACGCCAGCCCCGCCGTGATCAAGGCCGCGCGCAGCGGGCAGGTGCAATTTGATGAATACACCGACAGCTACGGCAGCTTCCGCTCGATTTTCCTGCCTCTGCGCAGCGCCAGCGGCCAGGCTTATGTCGTGGGCGTGGATGTGACGCTTGCGGCGCTGGCGCAGGCGATCAGTGACAGCCTCAATAGCCTGCTGCTGATCGGTGCGGCCACCTTTATCGTCGGTTTACTGCTGTCGTGGCTGGCAGCGCGCATGCTGGTGTATGGCATCAACCATCTCACCGGCCAGCTCAACCACATCGCCGAGCAGCGCGACTTGTCCACCACAGTGACAGTGCTCACCGGCGACGAAATGGGCCGCATGGGCCAGCACCTCTCCAGCCTGTTGCAGGACCTGCGCCAGACCCTGGGCAGTGCCTCGGGCATGGCTGACAACAATCAACAGTTGGCCGACACCTTCCTGCAACTGGCCGATGCCACTGCCCGGCGCATCCAGCAGGCCGGTGGCCAACTGGCCGAAATCAACCAGGATGGCCACTCGATCCGCCAGTCCGCCGAGCAATCCTCCAGCCTGGCCGGTACGGTACGGGTCGACCTGGAGTCGGCGATCGGCGAACTGAGCCGTACCCACAAGGAACTGCAGCGGTTGATCAGCGATGTGCATCAAAGCACCTCGGCCAACATCGAACTGGCCGGCGACCTGAGTCGCCTGAGCGGTGAAGCCGAGCAGATCAGCAAGGTGCTGCAGATGGTCGCGGCCATTTCCGACCAGACCAACCTGCTGGCCCTCAACGCGGCCATCGAAGCCGCTCGTGCCGGCGAAGCCGGACGTGGTTTTGCCGTGGTCGCCGACGAGGTGCGCACGCTGGCCGCACAAACCCAGCGCGTGCTCAACGATGCCAATCAGGTGATCAATGCCGTCACCAACGGTATCCGCCAGATCGCCCAGCGCATGGGCAGTACGGCCGAACAGTCGCGCGCCCTGGCGGTGACTTCCGATGGCGCCCTGGATGTGATTGACGGACTGGTGCAGCAGATGGGCCAGGTCAGTGACACGATGGATCGCGCCCTGGCCAGCAGCGAAGAGATCCAGCACGCCGTCACTGATATCTCGGGCCGCCTGGGCGGCATGCACGAAACCTTCGAGCACACCCATCAGGGCATTGCCGCAATCCATGACTCGGCCACGGCGCTGGGCAGTACCGCGCGGGCGCTCAAGGGCGGGTTGAGTGTGTTCAGGACGTAAGGACAAGGTCCGGAAAACACCCGGCCAGTGGTGTTTCCGAGGCCGGCAGAATTTCTTCTCGAGACGATGAAACAAGGATATTGCTCATGAACACGATGTTCGTCAGTCCCTGGCTGCTGGTATCACCCGAAGGTCCCACCACCTGTGCCGCAGAAGGCTCAGGGCTGGTACACATGCGCCAGGGCGACGCCGATGGGGCCTGTGGTCCTTACGCCCTGATGATGGGGCTGATCACCTTGGGAGCGCTGGAGCGCGAAGATGTCGCCAATATGGGCAGTTCGGATGGGCGTAGCCGTGTGGGCCGTTTCCGCAATGCGCTGCTGGAACACGGCGCGCTGATTTCTCAAGGCACCTCTACAGAAGACCTGATCAACCTGAGCTGGCACTTTCGTGCCGAAGGCATTGCGCCAGAGCTGGTCAAGGGCAACAAGCGCGAACTGGTGACCGCCATACAGGAGGCCATCGAGAACCATGCCGTTCCCTTGCTCAGCGTGAGCTGGTCAAAGCTTGAGGGACACTGGTTGATGGTCGTCGGGCATCAGGGTTATGAGCTTGAAGGCGTCTACCAGCCCACTCACCTGCTCTGCCTTGACCCGGCAAGCGAAGCGCCGAAAGCCTCATTGTGGAATGCCGTGATCGCGGTCCATGACGACGAAGGCAAGGCACTGCGCAGCGGCACCTATACCTGTGATCACTGGGGCCTGGACGGGCAGGTTTCCTCGTGCAAGCTTGATCAGGTGTTGATGCTGACGCATTGAAGCGACATGGCCGGGGGATCAGGCAGTGCCTGATCGCCCTGTGTGATGCGGTCGACATCAGGAGCAGAACACGGCGCCCGGTGCGAGGGCATTGCCCTCAAGGCCAGTAAATGCTCAACGCCAGATCAATCCTGCAACGTTGCAGCAAGCAACGCCGATGAATCTGGAAAGGGCCCTGTAACAGCACACGGATCCGGCACAGTTTCAGCGCTTGTGTCGCCGCCAGGATGTCGCCCCGGGCATAACAGGCCACCAGCAATTCCAGCGGATGAATACCGATGTGCCTGGCCAGTTGATCGAGTTTTTCAAGGGTCGGGCTTTTCAGCCCTCGTTCGATTTCAGACAGGTAGGTCCGGCCGCTGACGCCGACAAAGTCTTCCTGGGTGAGCTTGTTGGTATCTCTGGCCTCTTTGAGCGCCATACCAATTGCCTTGCTCAGCTCCATGACGCGACCCTTTACAAAACAAAGGGTTTTCACTTGAATGGGTACAATCGCACTACACGCTATAGCGTTCACTTGAATGCAGGCGTTTATCCCATGCTGCATCAACGGCACCGTCGCAAGGACTGGATACGCTCATGATTCGCAAGCCTCCCCCGACCAACGGGCACAAGCGCCCTCTTGCACCGCTGAAAACGCTGTGCCGGAAATGTCGCCTGATCCAACGCCGTCGTCTTCCCCATTCACGCCCCATCAACAATGCCCAGGCACATGAGGCGCAGGACAAGCAGTTCATGGCCAATGCGCTATACGCCGGCGTCATGCGCAGTTGGGAAGCCCTGTCCGAGCGTACCCGGCGTACGCAAGTTATCGATCTGGCCGCCGTGAACAAAGGCGATGAGGTCGCGTTGAGCGATCTGGCGCGGCTGTTGATGGAATGCGCCGATGCGCTGTTCAAACAGGCGCTGACGGCCAGGCACCAGCGACTCGGCGAACATGACGGGCTGCCTCAGGGTTGAGTCCGTGCAGCAGTATCCGGGATCACGCTCTTTTATCTCACTCCTCATGTCATGCGGTCGACGCTCCCTGCCACGCGTCAAGCCGCCACCCTTGTTCGCTCGCCAGCAAGCAATGGGTCAACCCGAGGTTGTCCAGCAGCGCCTGATCATGGGACACCACCACCAACGCGCCCTGATAGCCGCGCAGCAGGATTTCCAGCGCCTGGATCGAAGGCAGGTCCAGGTGGTTGCCCGGCTCATCCAGCAACACCAGTTGTGGCACCGGGTCGGCATACAGCACGCAGGCCAGCGCAGCTTTCAGTCGCTCCCCGCCACTGAGCCGGCCGCTGGGCGACTCGGCCTTACGCGCACCCAGGCCAAGCTGCGCCAGGCGGGTGCGCAGCTCACTGACACTTGCCTGGCGGTTGACGCTCTGTAGTTGCTCCAGCACCGTGCGCGCCGGGTCCAGCGGGGTCAGTTGCTGGTCCAGATAAACAGTGTCAGGCGTGACATGGCATGTGCCGGCCAAGGGCATGAGGTGGCCGGCCAATACCTTGAGCAGGGTGGATTTGCCACAACCATTGGCGCCGACCACACCGATCCGCTGCTGGCCGCCCAGCAGCAGGTCAATGCGCTGCAGGGCGAGACTGACAAAGGGCAGCGTCACAGCCTCGAGTGTTGCCACACACCGACGGGTCACCAGAGGGGTCGGCAACGCCTGCAAGGCAATCAGGGCAGAGTCCTCGACCTGTAGCGCCGCTTCGCGCACCTGCTGGTCGAGACGGTGTTGCGCCACCGTGTGCTGCTGGCGCAACCGGCCGGCCGAGCCCTCGCTGCGCTCTTTCTGTCGGCCCTGGATAATGGCCGCCTGATTGGCGTGCCGGCCTTGCTGCCGGCCATGCGCCTGGCGCCGCTCCTGGCGTTCATGCTGCTGGCGCATGGCCTGCTCGTCGCGCCGTCGTTGCAGTTTGCTGTGCTCGAGCGCCAGCAACGCGCTGTGCTGCTCCTGCGCCTTGCACTGCGCATAAAAACGGTAGGGGCCGCCATAGCTGCGCAAGCCCAGCGATGACAGTTCGACCGTGCGTTGCATCACCTCCAGCAATGCGCGGTCGTGGCTGATGACCAGCAACCCGTGTGGCCAGGCCTGCAATTGCTCGATCAGCGCCTGCCGGGCAGGTTGATCCAGGTGATTGCTGGGCTCATCGAGAATCAGAAAGTCCGCCTGCGCCAGCGCCGCACCGATCAGCGCCACACGCATGGCCTGCCCGCCGCTCAGGGTACTGGCCGGCCTGTCAGCGTCAAGATGGCCCAGGCCATGGGCATGCAGGGCCTGTTGCAATCGCTGGCGGATGTCCCAGGCGTCGCCCACGGCCTCGAAATCCTCGACCGCGCAGCTGCCTTGTTCGATACGTGCCAAGGCGTCCAGTGTGTGCTGCACACCGGCCAGACTGGACACGCTGGCATCCGCTGCCGGGGTGATCTGCTGCGCCAGGTAATGCACACGCCCCTGGCGGGTGCAGTGGCCACGGGTAGGCTGCACCAGGCCGGCGAGGATGCGCGCCAGCACACTTTTGCCCACGCCATTGCGTCCCACCAGGGCGGTGTGGCGTGAGTCGAACTGTTCGTTAAGGTCGGAAAACAAAGGCGTGCCGTCCGGCAGCGCCCAGCCAACGCCTTGCAGCGTGATGCAGGAATGGGTCATGCGTGACTCCAGTGATGCCAATGACTCGCCCGCGCCGGTACAGCCAGGTGGGGGGCGGTGGAAATTGGCCGTCCATGCGGACGGCGGCATCAATGGCGCATCGGACCAATACCTCGGTGATGGGATCAGGCCGAAACTATAGAAGGCTTATGGCGATCATGCAAAGTGGCCGTGGACCGCCAGTCTGTGTGCTCAATCAGGGCCAGGCATGTTGCCGGTGGCCAACCACACCTGCCCCGCCGCCAGGGCCGCCTCACGGCTGGACCAGGTGGTACTCGGCCCGCTGATGATGCGCGGCGAGGTCTGGCCATCGCCTTGCGCGGTCCACAATTGCCAACGGCCATCGCCCTGGCAGCCGGGCACGGCGGTGTAGGGCTGTTGTTCGAGCTCGCGCAGGGCCTGATCAAGTTCGGGGCGCAGCTTGAGTTCGCCGCTGTAGACATAGGGCGTGCCGCAACGGGCATCGGAAGAACGCATGGGTCAGGCTCCAGGGCTGGGTTCAGGGCTGCAGTTGCATGCGCACCAGGTAACGGGTCAGCTTTTCAATGAGCTCGATGTCCTGTGCATTGTCAGTATTGCTGTATTGCCCGGCGTCACGGTTGACCTCGGCATGCGTGGCCCGCCAGCCGCCTTCATGGGGCGCGAAATGCACCTGATAGATACAGTTGCCGGTCCAGCTGCGGTGTTGGTAGAGAGTGTCGTCGATGAAATAGAAGAACCACTTGTCTTCCATCTGCTGCGGGATCAGGCCCCGGCGGGCGGCCACCGTTTCTTCGGCGGTCAAGGTGAAGTCCAGTGGCAGGGTGACGTACAGGGCCGGCAAAGGCTGTGTCTTCCAGTCGCTGGGGACGGTCGTGCGGGAGTGCTCGGTCATGGCCTGTTCCGTATGGCGTGCGTGATTGGTCAAGATACCTCGTTGCCCTCCCCTGCTACCATCCGCACAAATCCTTTACACGGAGTCAGTCATGTCATTGAAGGTACTGGTGGTTGGCGGCTATGGCAATTTCGGCTTTATCGTATGTCGGCACCTGGCCGGTGTCGCCGGTATCGAGCTGATTGCTGCCGGGCGCGATGCTGCGCGACTCGAATCACTGGCCAGGCAGTTGCCGCTGGCCACCTGGTGCGGGGATGCCCAAGGGCCCGGCTTCAGCGAGGCATTGCGCCAGTTGCAGGTCGACCTGGTCGTGCACACCGGCGGCCCTTTCCAGCAGCAGTCGTACCGCGTGGCCGAGCAATGCATCGAGGCCGGCGTGCATTACTGCGACCTGGCCGACTGCCGCACCTTCGTCAACGGTATCCATGTGCTCGATGAGCAGGCCCGGGCCGCCGGGGTGGCGGTGCTCAGCGGCTGCAGTTCAGTGCCAAGCCTGTCGGCGGCGCTGCTCGACGAACAGCGCGCACGCTTCAAGCGCATTGATCGCATCGAACACGGTATTTCCTCGTCAGCGAAAATGCCCGGCCTAGCCACGGTCGAAGGGGTATTGGCCTATGCTGGCAAGCCCATCCTCCAGCGGCGCCACGGCCAACCCCACGCTGTGCCTGGCTGGCTGGGCCTGCAGCGGCGTCGACTGCCAGGGCTGGGCTGGCGCTGGCTGGCCGATGTCGACGTCCCCGACATGGACCTGTTCGGCGAGCGTTACGGCGCCAGCGAACTGGTGTTCAAGGCCGGCCCCGGCCTGATGCCCGGCGCCCTGGCCACCGCTGCGCTGGCCCAGGCCGTACGCATCGGCCTGATCACTGACCCTGCGCCTTGGGCCAAACGCCTGCATCGGCTGGGCGTGGCCTGCGAGCGCCTGGGCGACGGGCTCAGCGCCCTGTACATCGAAGCCACCGGTATCGACCACAACGACCTGCCCCTGCGCCTGAATATCCAGCTGACCGCCGAGCGCGACAAGGGGCCGGAGATTCCCAGCTGCGCCTCGGTGGCCCTGGCGCTGAAGATGGCCGCCGGCTACCGGCCGGCGCCCGGGGCGCGGCCGTGCGTGGGTGAAATCAGCGTGGCCGAGTACCTGGCGGCCATTGATGCGCCGTCCGATATCGAACTCAGCGTGCGTTATCAGGGCCGCCCATGACCTACCTCTACCTCAAATACCTGCATGTCATTGCGGCGGTGTTTCTGTTCGGGTTCGGCATGGGCTCGTACCTGTACCTGATCGCCGCGCGCAACACCCGCGACCCGCAGGTGATCGCCCAGGTGGCGCGCATGGTGGTGCGCTATGACACCTGGATCACCACACCGGCGGGCGTCCTGCAACTGGGCACCGGCCTTGGCATGCTGCACCTGACCGGAATGTCGCCGGCCAGTCCCTGGCTGCGCGATGCCTTGATCCTCTTCGTTGCTGTGGGGCTGTTGTGGCTGCCGGTGCTGATCCTGCAAAAACGCATGCAGCGCCTGGCCGAACAGACCGCTCGCCAGAACCAGCCCCTGCCCGCTAGCTGGGACGCCCTGTTTCGCCCCTGGTTCTGGCTGGGCGTGGCGGGCTTTAGCGGAATGTTCGTGATCGTGCTGTTGATGGTGACCAAGCGCGGACTGTTCGGCTTCATTCAGTAAGCGGCCATTCGTCGTTGCACAAGGAATGTCTCCGATACCCCGTCGTCGACCCTTTACGCAGTGCCTGAGCCGTTCAAGGCCTGTGTAAACACCACTGATGATGGAGATCATTCGATGGACAAGATCGATAACCTCTTGGATAACAAAGGCGTTCCGCTGGAGAAACAGACCTTTACCTGGCGTGAGCTGGCCGGCAAGCCGATCAGCAAACTGGACGACGATGCCTTCACCCGCGTGCGGGTGATCCTGATGAACGGTGTAGAAGCCGACACCCTGCGCCTCAAGCACTTCGGCAACCGCTTTCACAAGGCACTGCGCCTGCCGCTGGCGCAGATCCGCCGGGTCGAGCAGCACCAGATGACCACGGTCAACTGGCTGCTGTCAGCCGACCACTCGCCGCTGGAAACCACCGTGGCCTATGAACAGGTAGCCATCGAAGTCACCGCCGCGGTGGCACAGAACGAACCGGATCCCTACCAGGCCCAGACCTACCGCTTCGGCCTGCTCGAAGACTTCGACCACCTGTACCGCTACGCCGCCATGCTCGACCGGCTGGAAGGCAAGGACGCACGCACCATCACCCAGGGCTACACCGACATTGTGCCCGGCCGGCCGACCCGCGAGCACCATCGCGCACCGCAAGACGACCTGCGCGAGCATTACCAGAAGGACGACGCGCAACTGATCACCAAGCTGCATGCCGCGCTGATCACCGCCGCCGAGTACCAGACCCACGATTACTACATGAACATCGGCCCGGTGTTTGCCGACCCGCTGGCGCGGGCGTTGTACGCCGAGATCGCCTCGGTCGAAGAACAGCACGTCACTCAGTACGGCTCGCTGCAGGACCCCGGCGAAACCTTTATCGAAAAATGGATGATCCACGAGGCAATGGAAGTCTATGCCTACGCCAGTTGCGCCGAGCAGGAGGACAATCCGCGCATCAAGGCGCTGTGGGAGCGCTTTGTCGACTACGAGCTGGGCCACCTGAACCTGGCCTGCGAGCTGTTCAAGCAGCATGAGCGGCGCGATCCGGCCGAAGTGCTCGCCGGCACGTTGCCACGCATGATCGACTTCAAGAGCCAGCGCGACTTCGTGCGTGAGACCCTGCGCCAGGAACGCGACCTGCGCACCCGCGGCAGCGCCTTTGTTGCCAAGGAGCAGGAAAGCCAGCGGTCACTGGATTATCGGGCCCGTATCAACAGCCAGGGCGTGCCGGCCGACATCGTCTCGGCCGGCTACACCTGGCACCCCGGTTCTGAACTCAACACCCAGGGAGCACGCTCATGAGCACACCTCAGGTTGAAATCGGCATGAACAAGACCGGTGCACAAAAGGCGCCGCACGACACCGAACGCCAGCTTGAAGCGACCCGCCTGTTCCCGGCCGACGTGCCGGGCAATGCCGAGGCCTACACACACGCACGCCAGCACGCCATTCGTGAAGCGGACCCGGTGGGCACGGTGCCGGCGCCCGACTCGGTCAAGGGCAAGCTCAAGACCACCTTCGACAAGGCGATCGGCAAGAACCCGCAGGTGCTGCTGGACAAGCTCGGCGAGCGCCTGGCCTTCGAACGTACCGGCGTAAGGCTGTACGAGGCCATGATCGCCAAGGCCCTGGCCGTACCGGAGGCCAATCCGGAGCTGGTCGAGACCCTGCGCGAAATCCAGGCACAGGAACTGGAGCACATGCACCTGCTGCACGACACCATCGCAACCCTGGGCGGCGACCCGACGGCGGTCACTCCCTGTGCCGACGTGGCCGGGGTCAAGGCCACCGGCGTGCTGCAGGTGCTGACCGACCCGCGCACCACCGTGTCGCAATCGATGAGCGCCATCCTCACCATCGAACTGGAAGACAACGCCGCCTGGGAGTTGTTGATCGAACTGGCCGACAAGGGCGGCCACCCCATGATCGCCAACAGCTTCGCCCGCGCCTTTGTGCAGGAAGAAGAGCATCTGTCCAGGATCCGCAGTGCGGTCAGGCAGGATTTGCTTGATCAAGTGAGCTAGGGTCTGTTGCCGTTTCAGCACGAGCCGCGTTGCTGGGCCCAATCTCGCCAGGCCAGGCGGAGGACGCAGAAAAGGGTCACGCCCTTTTCAAGTCCTCCAACACCGCCTGGCGAGATTGGGCACGCAACCCGAAGGACCGGGCCTGTTTTGCCGCAAGACTGCGTTACTCGCCACGCATCTGGAATGACCAGACTTCGCGGCCGTGATGAAACGGCAACAGACCCTAAGGGAACCGTGGCCACATCCGTGTGCGAGTGTGGCCATCGGTTGCGTGGCATATGCCTTTCTGGAAGCGACCTATTGCCGATTGGCCGTTTGCAGAACCGGGGTTTGCTTTTATA
Source organism: Pseudomonas sp. Leaf127 (assembly GCF_001423155.1). Taxonomy (NCBI): domain Bacteria; kingdom Pseudomonadati; phylum Pseudomonadota; class Gammaproteobacteria; order Pseudomonadales; family Pseudomonadaceae; genus Pseudomonas; species Pseudomonas sp. Leaf127. The sequence continues at coordinate 230,709 of NZ_LMOA01000024.1, forward strand.
AAGAGCGGCACCTTGCAGTCATTGCATTCAACCGCGGCCCTCGATGTAGACCATGCATATAGACCTTCGCCAGCTCCGCCATTTCATCGCGCTTGTCGAACATCGCAGCTTCGTGGCGGCTGCCGCCGCCGTCAACCTGTCGCAATCGGCGTTCAGCCGCAGTATCCAGGCACTGGAGCACAGCGCAGGGTTTCAGTTGATTGATCGAGCCGCCAGGGAGCTGCCGCCCACACAGCAAGGTCTGGTGGTGCTGGAGCATGCCCGCCGGCTGGTCCGCGAGGCGCAGATTCTGGACAACGAGATCGGCCGCCTCAACGGTGCCGAGATCGGCACCTTGCGGTTCGGTTGCGGGCCGGCACCGGCCGGCCAGTTGGTGCCGCAGGCCGTGGCCCGCTTCATTGCGGACTATCCCAAGGCACGCGTGCACTTTCAGGTCGATCACTGGCAGGACCTGAACCAGCGGCTGGTCAGCGAAGACATCGAATTCTTCGTGGCCGACACCCGGCGCTTCGAGGCCGATCCCGACTACCGCATCACCCGGTTGCGCCCGCAACGCATGACCTTCTATTGCAGGAGCGGGCACCCGCTGATGCAACAGGCGTCGGTCACCTGCGAGGCGCTGTTCGCCTACCCGCTGGCAACCACCTTTCGACCACCCAACATTCGCAAGCTACTGACCGAGTACAGCGGCCGGCGCGACTTCATACCGCAAGTAGAGTGCGAGCACACCCATGCGCTGCTCAACGTGGTCAGGCACTCCGACGCCATCGGGATCAGCAGTGCACTGAGCCTGGAATCGTACTGCCTGCTGGGTGAACTGTGTTCACTGCACCCGCACGACATGCCCGAACATCTTGACGAACTGCACACCCGCTACGGCATTGTCAGTCGTCAGGCACGGTCGTTGTCGTCACTGGCCAAGGCGATGATCAACCATATTGAAACCGTCGACCGTCACCTGGCCGAACACCTCACAGGACTGCCTGCCGAGCGCATTGGCGTATAGCCTGGCCAGTTCGGTGAAATCTTTGAGCTCCGAGACCGGCGCCAGACTGTGGGAGGCGGCTTGCCGGCGCCCTGTTCAGAAATCATACCGCCCGGTCACGCCCACTGTGCGCTGGGCGCCAAGCAGCCCGGAGTAGCCACCGTTGATCTCGCTCCACAGGCTGGTGTAGTACACCTTGTCGAAGGCGTTCTTGACCCATAGCGAAGCATCCCACTGCCCTTGCCCCCAGTCACCGCGCAGGCCGGTCGAAAAGTTGGTTACGCCGTAGCCTGGAATGTCCGAATACGCCGAATCCTCCACCGCACCGACAGCTCTGGAGCGGTAGGCGTAGCTGGCGGTCACGTAGGGCTGCAGGCCGTTGTCGAGATTCCATTTGTACTCGCCGTTGACGTTGCCGATCCACTTGGAGGCGCCGACCACCTGGTTGCCACTCAGGTCGCACGAGGCTGGGGCGCCAGCCTGAAAGCTGACCTCCGGCGGGCATGGCGCATCCTTGTACGACAGGTAGCGCACATCGTTGTACGAGCCATTGAGGTTGAGGGTCAGGCCGCGCACCGGCACCACAGTCGCTTCCAGCTCCACGCCGCGTGAGCGCACGGAGCCGGCATTGGTCAGGTACTGCACGCGGGTGGCGTCATCGTAGGCGGTGGTCTGGTAACCGTTGACCCTGCTCCAGAACAGATTGCCGTTCAGTTGCAGGCGGTTGTCCCACAGGGTGCTTTTGAGCCCCAGCTCAAGATTATTGGCCCGCTCAGTGCCGATCAGCAGTGAGTCGGCACCGGCGGTCGGAGCGGTACCGACGGTCAGGTTGACCCCGCCAGACTTTTCACCATGGGACAAGGTGGCATAGCCCAGCACGTCGTCGGTGAAGTGGTAGCTCAGATTGAGCAAGCCTGACGGACTGGCGGTGTACTGGTTGAGGTCGCCGGACTCATAAACGCCATAGCGAGCGTTGCGTGCCGTCAACGCCGCGCCGGTCACGGCCACCCCTCCGGTCGGGGCCCGGCGGTTGACCCAGGCGCTTTTCTCTTCATAAGTGCCACGTACGCCGGCAGTGAAATCCAGCCTGGGGGTCAAGTGCCAGGTGCCTTGGGCGAACAGCGCAAAGCTGTCAGTCTCGATATGTCCCTTGGCCACGCTCGACACGTTGGCCAGCGCGCCGGTGGCCGTTCCGTTCCAGACATCGGCCAACGGGCCGTTACTGGCAATGTTGCTGTTATCCAGGTCCGCACCGTAGTAATACGCGCCCAGCACATAATCGAACGCGCCGCCGGCAGGCGAAGCCAGACGCACTTCCTGGGACCACTGCTTGTCCTGCACCGACACGCCACCGTTGTAGCTGGCCGGCACGTTCAGGCCATCATCGTTGCGCGGGCTGAAATTCCACCAGCGGTACGAACTGACCGAGGTCAGGGTGAAGTCACTGGGCAGTCTCCAGTTGGCTTCGATCGAAGCCCCGCCCTGATGCACCGTCACGCGCTGAGTGGCATCGAGATTGACCTTGCGCCTGCTGCCGTCGACCAGCGTGGCCCCGGCGGCGGCGGCGCGGGTTTCATAGCGATTGACGCCGTTGATCGTGGGACCGGTGCTGTACAGCGCACGGGTGCCGGCGCTGGACGACTCTTCGTTGTAGTCGCCGATAAAACGCAAGCTGAAATCCTCATTGGGCTTGAACAGCAACTGGCCACGAAACCCTTCGCGAGCACCGCCATTGAGGTTGTGGCCGTCGTGTTCGTTTTTCAGGTCGCCGTCGCTACGACTGCGATACGCCGAGAAGCGCCCGGCCAGTTCATCACTCAACGCGCCGGAGATCGTGCCTTTGGTCTGGAAAAAGCCATCGGTCCCTACCGACGTTTCAATGGTGCGCTCTGGCGTAAACGTCGGCCCCCGGGTGCCGATATTGATGACACCGGCAGTGGTGTTCTTGCCAAACAGCGTACCTTGCGGGCCGCGCAGCACTTCAAGCTGTTCGATGTCCATCAGGTCGAAGACCGCCATGCCCGGCCTGCCCAGGTAGACGTTGTCAATATACAGCCCTACGCTGCCTTCCAGCCCGTCGCTGGCCGGGTTATTACCCAGGCCACGAATCGACACGCTGGACTGGCGCGCATGCATATAGGCCACGTTCAGGCTCGGGGTCAGTTGTTGCAGGTCCTGAATGCGGTAGACCCGCTGGCTTTCCAGGGCTTCGCCACCGATCACACTGATGGGCGTGGGCACGCTTTGCGCGCTTTCTTCACGTCGACGGGCAGTAACGGTCACGGCTTTCAACCGGGCGCCATCGGCCCGGGTGTTGTCCGGTGTCGGTTGCTGTACCGTCTCTGTCGTTTCGGCCGCATGAACCCATGAGCTGCCAGCCCATCCCGCCAGTAACAAGGCCAGTGGCAACCGCTTGAGTCGCCAGGCAGATAACGGGACGGGGGTGACAGACAGGTTCATACAGGCTCCTTTTCAGCGACCGCTCGTGCCTATCAGGGACACGGCAGGACAGCTTTATATTCAAAAAAGTTATTTATTTATGCCTTTAAAGACATTAAATGAATAAGAGACGGTCTTTATAAGGAGTTCGTCCACGCTTGGGCAAATGCATTTGCCCGATACTTTCGATGTTCAAAATGCATACCCTGAAAGCGGCTTTCCCGCCTGTTCCGATGCAAATCCTGCATGGCAGATATTCAGCAAATGCGCTTGCCGGCCGGTCCTGCTGCCTGCGCAATAAGGGTTTTCTGCCCGAGGCTGAACCTGTGTCGAAACCTGTGCGCAATGTGCTCTACATCATGTGCGACCAACTGCGTCGCGATTACCTGTCCTGCTATGGTCACCCTCACCTGCACACACCGAACATCGACCGCCTGGCGGGTGCCGGGGTGCGCTTCAGCCGCGCCTACACCCAAGGCACCATCTGTGGCCCGTCGCGGATGTCGGCCTATACCGGGCGCTATGTCAGCAGCCATCAGGTGGCCTGGAATGGCGTGCCGCTGCCACTGGACGAACTGACCCTGGGCGATTACCTGCGCCCGGCCGGTATCCGCACCGCGCTGGTCGGCAAGACCCACGCCACGCCCAACAGCGAGGCGCAACAACGCCTGGCGCTGGACCCGCACAGTGCCCAGGCCCAGCAACTCGATGAGGTCGGTTTCGAACCTTATGTACGTCACGACGGCATATACCCGCACGGCCCGGCGTTCGATGACAAACGCGAAGACGCGCCCTACACCCATTACCTGCGCGCGCAAGGTTTCGAGGGCAAAAACCCCTGGCACGACTGGGCCAACGCTGCCGAAGGCGACCACGGCGAAATCCTCAGCGGCTGGCAGATGCGCCACGCCCACCTGCCGGCGCGGATTCCAGAGGCCCATTCCGAAACGGTGTACACCACCGACCGGGCCATTGACTTCATTGACGAGCAAGGCGAACAGCCTTGGTGCCTGCACCTGTCCTACATCAAGCCGCACTGGCCTTACATTGCGCCGGCGCCCTATCACGCGCTCTACAGTGCCGAACAGGTCATCGCCCCGGTACGCGCCGAGGCCCCCAGCGATCACCCGGTGTACGCAGCCTTCCGCCAGCATGAAGAAAGCCTCAATTTCTCCCGTGACGAGGTGCGCCTGAACGTGGTGCCCACCTACATGGGCCTGATCAAACAGGTCGACGACCAACTCGGCCGGCTGTTCGATCACCTGCAAGGCAACGGTCGCTGGGAAGACACGCTGATCGTATTCACCAGCGACCACGGTGACTTTCTGGGCGATCACTACCTGGGCGAAAAGGAGTTTCTGCTGGAGCAGGCCGTGGGCATACCGCTGATCGTGCGCGACCCGCGCGCCGAGGCCGACGCGACCCGCGGCAAGGTCGATGCACGGCTGGTAGAGACCATCGATGCCCTGCCGACTTTTCTCGACGCCCTGGGACTGCCGGCCGCCGACCACCGCCTGGAAGGCCGCTCACTGATCCCTTTGCTGCATGGCGCGACCCCGTCGTGGCGTCACTATGCGATTGCCGAATACGACTATGCCTTCCAGGCCCCGGCCCGCGAACGCATCGGCCAGCCCATCGATCGCTGCCGCATGTACATGGTGCGCAGCGAGTGCTTCAAGTACCTGGCTTACGACGGCGTGCGCCCGCAACTGTTCGACCTGGAAAACGACCCGCAAGAGCTGCACGACCTGGGTCAGAACCCTGCCTTTGCCGCCGTACGCGAAGAACATCAGGGCTACCTGTTCGACTGGCTGCGCACCCTCAAGCGCCGCACCACGATCAGCCATGCCGAGATCGACCTGCGCGGGCAGCGCTTTCGCTACGGCGAGCCGGCCGAAGAAAAGCTGGTGTATATCGGCGTGTGGTAAGGCATGTCGATGGCCGTCAGGCTCCGCGCGTGGTCACGCTGCGCTGCCCATGCACGCCCACTGGCACTTCGCCGTGCAGGGTCACGCGGCGCACGATGCGCGCCTGGCCGGCGTAGTCGTCGATGGCATAATGCTGGGTCGAGCGGTTATCCCAGATGGCCACGTCACCGACACTCCAGCGCCAGCGCACGGTGTTTTCCAGGCGCGTCACATGGCTTTGCAGCATGCTGAATATGTGAGCGGAGTTAACGGCCGAATAGCCTTTGATGCGCTTGACGAAATGCCCCAGCAACAATGAACGCTCACCGCTGACCGGGTGCACACGCACCACAGGATGCTCGGTTTCGAACACCGTCGAGGTGAACGTCTTGCGGTACTTTTCCACTTGCTCGGGCGTCACGTTGGGGCGCGGCCCCACATAGTCATACTCGTTGCTGTGTACGGCCCACAACTTGTCGGCCAGTTCACGCAGATCCTCGGTCAGGTCGTTGTAGGCGGCGGCCGTATTGGCCCAGACCGTATCGCCCCCCGACTCGGGTGCGACCACCGAGCGCAGAATCGAGGCCTTGGGGTAAGCGGCCACGAAAGTCACGTCGGTGTGCCAGGAGTTGGCCCGCTGGCCGTCGGCAGCGCTCAATTGCATCAGGTAGCTGGAGCCTTCGCTGACCGGCACGGTCGGGTGCGCCACCGGCTCGCCAAGGCGCTTGGCAAAGGCCTCCTGCTGCTGATCGTCCAGATGCGTCTGGCCGGCAAAGAACAAAACCTTGTGCTGCAACAGTGCCGCCTGGATGACATCGATCACTGCCGGGGCCAGATCCGCACCCAACGTGACGCCGTGCACCTGGGCCCCGATGCGGCCGGCCACCGGGCGAATGTCCAGGGTGTCGAGTCGCGCTGACGGGGCGAGGGCTGCGTTGTTCATAGGATGAACCTCAATATTCGGGTCAGAAGAATCGCCAGGAACCATCGCTCTATTGATATGCAATATAGCTATATCAAAAAAACAAATAATTCATTGACGGAATAAGAGCCTGTATTTAAAACCTCTACCCAACCTGACGGCCAATACCTTCGCCCTATTTTTACAATGCCGGGAATGCATATGGATCTTCGCCAGTTGCGCTACTTCATCGCCTTGAATGAACACCGCAGTTTTGTACGCGGTGCCGAAGCCATGGGCATTACCCAGCCGGCGTTCAGCCGCAGTATCCAGACGCTGGAGCAGGAATTCGGTTGTGTGCTGGTCGACCGCGCCAGCAAGGACCTGCGTCCTACACCCGAAGGGCATGTGGTGCTGCAGCACGCCTTGCGGCTGATCAAGGATGCCAATCTGCTGACCCGGGAAGTGGCCGAAATGACCAAGCTTGATGCCGGCGAACTGCGCTTTGGCTGCGGCCCGGCACCGGCCGTCAAGCTGGTGCCGGATGCCGTAGCGCGATTTATCAATGCGCACCCAAAGGTCAGGGTCGGCTTCGACGTGGCCAACTGGGAAACGCTCAGCCGCAGCCTGAACCGTGATGACATCGAGTTTTTTATTGCTGACATCCGCCACTTCGAGTCCGACCCCAACTTTCACACCCAGGCGCTGACACCCAGGCGCGGCGTGTTCTTCTGCCGGCCCGGCCACCCGCTGCTGGACAAGGACAGCCTGTCGACCAATGACCTGTTCGACTACCCGGTAGCCGCCACGCTGTTGCCACCGGGCTTTCGCAAACTGCTGGCCACCGCCAGTGGCCGCAGCGACTTCAGCCCGGGCATTCAGACCGATCACTTTGCAAGCCTGGTCAAGATCGTCACGCAGACCGATGCCATCGGTATCAGCAGCGAGGAAGGCTTTGCTGCCGATGTCGCCCCAGGCGCACTGGTACGCCTGCAATGGCGCAATCTGTCACTTGAACAATCGGGCGCCGGCGCCCGCTGCGGCATCGTCAGCCGCACCGGCTTTCGTCTGTCACCGGCGGCAAGGGCGATGATCGAAACGATCATCAGCCTGGATCAGGTACACCAGGCCGCATGAGGCCGTAGTGCATCCATCACGCAGGCCGCGTCACAACGCCTTGTCCCACAACCACTCACTGACCTTGAACGGCTTGCGGATCAGTCGGTGTTCAGCGGCCAGATCCACCGACGCCTGCAACTGCGCCAGAAACGCAGGATCCAGACGCGGATCGAAGCGCACGCTCAAGTCCAGCCCTTGCAAATCATCCTGCAAGGTTGCCTGTGGATAGTTGGCCAACCCCGAAACCAGCTCGATATACGCCTGGCGATTGCTCTCCTGTTGCAACCAGTGCAAGGCCTGGGCATTAGTCTTGAGCAATGTGTCGACCACCTCAGGGTGGGCGTCGATGAACGGGCCGTACCCGACCAGCACGCTCTGGATGCTGCCGGCGCCCCTCAGGTCGAGCGTGGTCAGCGGGATCTCGGCCAGGCCGCGGTCGCGTAAGGCAGTCAGCGATGCCGAACCCCAGGTAGCGTCGATCTGCTTGGCGCCCAGTGCGGCCACGGCAGCATTGATGTCAAGATTGATGACCTTGAGGTCCTTTTCCTTCAGGCCCTGGCTGGCCAGCGCAGCGGCGAACGACAACTGGTAAGCGGTGCCGCGGAAAATCGCCACGTGTTTGCCCTTGAGGTCTTGCAGGGTCTTGATCCCGGCCTCGGGGTTGACCGCCAGGTACTGCTTGATACCACGCCCATTGGCGCTGAGCACGCGGGTATCCAGACCATTGGCCTTGCCGATGATCGCTGCCAGATCGCCCAGATAGGCAAAGTCGACCTGCCCGTTGGCCAAGGCCTCGTTGATCGCCGGCCCCGCGCCCTTGAAGAAATTCCACTGCACCTTGATGCCGTCTTCGGCAAATGCCTTTTCCAGCAACTGCTGGTTGCGCAATACATCGACAGTACCCGTGCCGCTGTGTTGGGTGCCGGCACTCAAGTCCGGCACAGCGATACGGATTTCCCTGACATCGGCAGCCTGGGCCAAGGGCACCATACAGGTGAACAGAGCAGCCAGCACGGGGGCGGCAAAACGACGGGCAAAACGGGGGAAGACAATAATCATGCAATGGCTCCTGAAGCCTCTGGCTCGAAGCCTCAGTCAGGCACACATCGAACTGAAAATAAAATAATTAAAAACAAAATATTAGTAACTTAAAAGAATATAAGGCCTGTTCCCCCTTTGTTTGCGGGTGCATGCATGAAGCGCATGGAAAATATTCTATGAATGCATTGGCCGCAATTTGCAATCCGTATTTAATGGCTTTTTTATGCAATCAAAGACATTAAAAAATAATTTATATGCAAATAAAGAATAAGCAAATATGTTTTGGTTTGCAGCGCACGATGCTGCCAACGGAGACCGCCAATGCCCCGTGAATTGACCCTTGGTGTACCGCACCCTGGCCTGCACCGACCGCGCCGGTGGTGCCCGGCCTTTACCCTGCGCTTGCAAGGCTGGTCTGTGCCGACGCTGATCTTTGCCCTGTGGTGGGTAGCCAGCCGCGAGTACTGGATGAGCGAGCAGATCCTGCCTGCGCCTGCACTGGTGTGGCAGAGCGCGCTGGAGCTGGGTGCCGGCGAGATCTGGGTCAACCTGGGCGTCAGCCTGCAACGCCTGGCGCTGGGACTGCTGGCCGGCATCGGCAGTGGCGCGGTGATCGGGGCCTGGCTGGGCAGCAGCAGGCGAGCCGAGCGTCTGGTACTACCGACGTTCAGCGCGCTGGCACAGATTCCTACCCTGGCCTGGATACCGCTATTCATGGTGTTCTTCGGCATCGGCGAAGTGCTCAAGCTGGTGGTGCTGATCAAGGCCGTGATAGTGCCGATCACCCTGCATACGCTGGTGGGCGTGCGCGATGCCCAGCCACGGCTACGTGAAGCCGCCGCCGTGTTGCGCCTGCCCAGGGGCTTGCAGGTGCGCAGGCTGATCGTCCCCGCCGCACTGCCCTCGTTCATGGCCGGCGTACGCCTGGCACTGTCAGCTGGCTGGTCGTCGCTGCTGGCGGTGGAGCTGCTGGCGTCCAGCGAGGGCATCGGTTACCTGATGGTCTGGGCCCGGCAATTGTTCATGCTCGACATCGTCTTCGTGTGCATCGTGGTGATCGGGGTCATCGGCGTGGGCATGGACCTGGCCATCGGCTGGACCGATCGCACACTGGTGCACTGGCCACATCCACCCACTGCGCAATTGAATCGTGGCGCCAGATTGCGCGGCTGGCAGCGCGTAGAAGCCTGGTATTTGCCTTTGGCACTGCTTGCGCTATGGCAATTCGCCTGCCAATTGCAGTGGATCGCCCCGCAAATCCTCGTGTCTCCGTTACTGGTGCTGCACACCACCTGGACAGGCCTGGCCGACGGCAGCCTGCCTGCAGCCATGCTGATGAGTCTGAGCCGCACCTTGGGCGGCCTGTTACTGGGCGGTCTGGCAGGGTTCAGTGTCGGTCTGCTGCTGGGGCTTTCGCGTCGGGCCGAACGCGTATTCGGACCGAGCCTGGGCGCACTGCGGCAAATCGCAATCTTCGCCTGGGTGCCACTGCTGACGGCCTGGTTTGGCCTGGGCGAACCGGCCAAGTGGGTGTTCGTCTCGTTCGCCGCCTTTTTTCCGCTGTACATCGCCACCCAGCGCAGCGTCGCCAGCCTGTCGCCACAGCTGACCGAGGCGGCACAGGTGCTGCGCCTGGGCCCGCTGCCGCGCCTTGGCCGGCTGGTGTTCCCGGGCGCCGCACCGGGCATCTTCGGCGGCTTGCGCCTGAGCCTGATCTACGCCTGGCTGGGCACTATCGGTGCGGAATACTTCATGCCGTCCAACGGCGGCATCGGCAGCCTGATGATCGGCGCCCAACAGTTGCTGCGCATGGACGTGATCATGAGCGGCATGCTGCTGGTCGGCCTGACCGGCGCCCTGCTCAACCATTTCGGCCAACGCATCGAAGCGCGCGCCACGCGCTGGAGACACGCATGACCCACACCATTGTCAGCTTCACCCATGTCGGCAAGGTTTTTGCGGTCGATGGTGGCCAGATCGAGGCCATTCAGGAATTCAACCTGGAGATTGCCGAGGGCGAGTTCGTCGCCATCGTCGGCTCCAGCGGCTGTGGCAAATCCACTCTGTTGCGCCTGCTGATCGGCCTGGATACCGACTTTCGCGGCGAGATCCGGGTCGATGGCAAACCGGTCAAAGGCATCGGCAGCGAACGTGGCATCGTCTTTCAGGAACACCGGCTGTTCCCCTGGCTGACGGTGCACGACAACATCGGCCTGGGCCTGGTCAATGAGCCGCTGAGTGCTGCGCAAAAGCAGCAGCGCATCAGCGATTTCATTGATCTGGTGGGCCTGAAGGATTTCACTCGTGCTTATCCGCACCAGTTGTCAGGCGGCATGGCCCAGCGTGTGGCCATCGCCCGCGGCCTGGTGGCCAGCCCGCGCATCCTGTTGCTCGACGAACCGTTTGGCGCCCTCGACGCGCTGACTCGCCAGCAGATGCAAAACGAGCTGCTGGCGATTCGCGAACGAGCAAGAATTACCACCGTGCTGGTCACCCACGATGTCGAAGAAGCGATTTTCCTGGCAGACCGCGTGGTGGTCATGGAACCGCGGCCCGGGCGCATCAAGCGGGTCGTCGACATCGACCTGCCACATCCACGCCAGCGCAGCCGGTTCGACTTTCATCAGTTGCGTGAAGAGTTGCTGCATGAGTTGACCCACGACGAGGACTATGTGGCGCCGGTGACGGAGCACATTCGAGGGCTGCATCCGGCCTTTATTGCGTTGTAAGGAGCGGTGCGCACGCCACTCGTCAACGTCGAGTGGCGCCATGCGCCCACAGAGACAGGCGCGAGGAACGTGCGCCGTATTTGAGACACCGTTCACAACCAGGTTCATCTTCGGAATAGTCCTACACCATGATCAGGCAAAGTTCTTGGCGCGATGGCCGTTAGCAATAACGAATCCATCCGCCAGAGAACATCGACATGAACATCACCGGTATCGCCTCGACACCAATACCCACTCACGTGCTGCCCAGGCCTTCTGGGCCGGGTGCTGAAAAGGCTTTATCCAGCACGCCGAAAATCAACGAAGACCCCAGGGAGGCGCGGGCAAAAGCGTTTTATACCCGAGAGGCAGAGCCTTGGAAGGGAAGGACTTATTATTACCATGAAACCGGTAAGGTTAAAGAAGAGCGTCCAATGCCCAAGGAGATGTACCTGGATCACCTCAAGTCATTTTCGAATATAGAACTCCAGGTTCAGCAAAGTATGCACGGAAAAATAAGAAACGAACTGGGTGTCTTCAGGCCCGATCTGGCCAACAAAAAGTTCAGCTACACACTGGGCGATGACGCTCAAGTAAAAATCCTCAATCAGGACGCCTTGCTCAGCGAAGGTGACCTGGAGTATCTGACAAAACGCCTCAATAACTACAGGGGGTTCAGGGACAGCGTGCAAGCGCATGCCAAAATGGCAATGGCCTTGGTTGACCACGATGACAAGGCCTTTGGCGGCAAATACAAGCTGGACCTCTTGAATATTCAGGACACGCTGGATTACGGAAAGCTCATCCTGCTGAAGCCGGAGAAAATGCATGAGGCCTTTGTGCGACAAATTATCGAAAACGGTGAAAAGCGTGAGGAGCCTTTGGTGGATATAACCGTATAAGCGTGAATAGAACGCTCTACTGACAGGGTCTCAGCAGAGCGTTTGTCAGACGGTCAGTTTTTGGACCAGTTGATAAGCCACCGTTTGCAGATATGTCCAAAATTATACACATGAGGCTTGTCTGCATGGCTGCCTGGCAATACATTCAGCACCTTGTACTCCCCCGTTTTGTACCGAGTTGCCCATGTATTCCTGCCATTCTTGACATGAACAAACGGCTCAGCATAGCTTCCCCCTTCACAGCCATTGAACCTTATAAGCTCCACCACCTTGCCATCACCGCCAGAGGTATAGTGTGTTGTTTCTGGTTTAACGCTGCTATTGGGACTAAACGTAAAGTCTACCTTCCCCCCCGCCAGCGGATGTTTTTTACTGTCGGTGAAACTGACCTCCAGCAACGCCTCGGTCAACGCCTGGGTGGCGAGAAAAGCAGGCTCGGTCAGCCCATGAGGAATAGGCATGAAGCCTTTTTCGTGATGGAAGTCATAATGCATGTGTGGGTACGAACCAAACGCCAGTTCATAAGGCGCCTTGTCAAACTGAACCCCCTCGGCGGCCATCACCCGCACTTCAACTGTTGTCCCTGGCGCCAGCCGCTCCATCTTTTCAGGCCCGTTCCACTGCTTGGCTTTCCATTCGCCGCCATCGGTCCGGTATTCCAGCCGCCATTGCTTGCCGTAGGACCTGACGTCCGGAATGGCCAATAGAACAGTCTGGCCACGCACGGCCGTAAAGGTGTAGTGGTGAACCGCGGTGACGCTTTCCAGCTCATGCTTGAGCAGATGAACACGGTCCTCCAGCACCGTTGTCATCGATGCCTGGACCGGCGGCTGATTGGCCGGGTTCAACGAATCGGTCTGGGCGAATGCCGGCAAGGCCGTAGCGGTCAATACACCCGCCAGCCATAGGTTCAGACGCTTTTTATTTTTATTCATCATTGTCAGAATTCCATTTGATTATTTGAGTCGACCCGTGAGCCCTCTGGCATTAATTCCAGAACACGGCCGACGTAATCACTCGAAAATCAAATGTTCAATGACAATCAATAAAAATCAGAAACGTCCTACAGACCAGGAATAAATCTGTATCAGCCGCGAAAAGGTCGGCAATGTGCAGACCCCTTCGCGGCTGAAGCCGCTCCGGCATACGGGCACCTCTGAAAATTATGTTTTCAAAGGCACCCATGCAGCGTCAGGCAAACGGCCGGTTACACCGCCAGGCTGCGCTCGCGCAGTTCGGTGTTGAGGATGCGGTCGTTTTCGCTGTAATCGACCGGGCAGTCGATCACGTGCACGCCTGGGGTGCTGATGCATTTTTCCAGCAGCGGCAGGAAGCCTTCGGCGCTTTCGACGCGGTGACCGTTGGCACCGTAGGCTTCGGCGTATTTGACGAAGTCAGGGTTGCCGTAGTCCAGGCCGAAATCGGTGAAGCCCATGTTGGCCTGCTTCCAGCGGATCATGCCGTAGCCATCGTCGCGCAGGATCACCACGGTCAGGTTCATCTTCAGGCGCACGGCCGTTTCCAGTTCCTGGCTGTTCATCATGAAGCCGCCATCGCCGCACACCGAGATCACCGGACGGTCCGGGTACACCAGGTGCGAAGCCATGGCCGACGGCAAGCCTGCGCCCATGGTTGCCAGGGCGTTGTCGAGCAGTACGGTGTTGGGCTTGTGCGCCTTGTAGTTACGGGCGAACCAGATCTTGTAGATGCCGTTGTCCAGCGCCACGATGCCTTCGGACGGCAGCGCGCGACGGATGTCGGCGACCAGGCGCTGTGGATACACCGGGAAACGGTTGTCGTCGGCGCCTTCGGCGATCTGCGCTTCGTTGGCTTCACGGATGGCCAGCAGGCGGGTGAAGTCCCAGTGCGAAACGCCTTCTAGCGCTTCGCCGATCTGCCATACGGCGTTGGCGATGTCGCCGATCACTTCGATCTGCGGGAAATACACCGCATCGACTTCAGCGGAGCGGAAGCTGATGTGGATCACTTCGGTGCCGCCCCGGACCATGAAGAACGGCGGCTTTTCGATCACATCGTGGCCGATGTTGATGATCAGGTCGGCGGCTTCGACGGCGCGGTGCACGAAGTCGCCGGACGACAGCGCAGCGTTGCCCAGGAAGCGCGGGTGGCGCTCGTCGACCACACCCTTGCCCATTTGCGTGGTGACAAACGGAATGCCGGTCTGGTCGATCAGTTGCTTGAGGACCTTGGCGGTCATCTTGCGGTTGGCACCGGCGCCGATCACCAGAATCGGGCTGCGAGCATTCTTGAGCTTGGCGACAGCGGCCTCGATCGACTTGTGCTCGGCCAGCGGACGACGGTGCAGGCTGCGAGGAATCGGCAGTGCGTCGGTCTGTTCGGCGGCGATGTCTTCAGGCAGCTCCAGGTGCACGGCACCGGGTTTTTCTTCTTCGGCAAGGCGGAAGGCCTCACGCACGCGGGACGGGATGTTGTCCGCGGAAGCCAGCTGATGGGTGTACTTGGTCAGTGGCTGCATCATGCCGACCACATCCAGAATCTGGAAGCGACCCTGCTTGGATTTCTTGATCGGCTTTTGGCCGGTGATCATCAGCATCGGCATGCCGCCCAGGTAGGCATAGGCGCCGGCGGTGACCAGGTTGGTGGCACCCGGGCCCAGGGTCGACAGGCTGACGCCGGTCTTGCCGGTCAGACGGCCATAGGTGGCGGCCATGAAGCCGGCGGACTGCTCGTGGCGAGTCAGCACCAGCTTGATCTGCGACTTGCGCAGCGACTCGAGCAGGTCGAGGTTCTCTTCACCTGGAATACCGAACACGTACTCGACGCCTTCATTTTCCAGACATTGCACTACCACGTCGGCGGCCTTGGCCATGATGCTCCTCATCATTGGTTGGTTGTAAAAGCGCTTGCCCGCGACCGGCTGCGTAGCAGTCGTAAACTTTCAGCGTTTCGCAGATTTTTGCGAGCGCTGCGCACTCGGTCGCGGGCAAGCGCGCTCCTACCGAGTCCGGTGTCATAAAGCACATGGAGCGTAGACGCGCCCCCGACATAGAAAGTAACAGTGCTCAGGCCAACTGATAAGCGGTTTTGACCCGGGTGAAGAAATGCCGTGCGTGGGTGCCCTGCTCGCGCGCGCCCAGGCTGGAAGCGCCGTTGCCGCCGAACGGCACGTGGTAGTCGACGCCGGCGGTGGGCAGGTTGATCATCACCATGCCGGCCGAGCTGTGGCGCTTGAAGTGTTCGGCGTGCCTGAGCGAGGTGGTGACGATGCCGGCCGACAGGCCGAACGGCGTGTCTTCGGCCGCTGCCAGCGCTTGTTCATAATCATCGACCTTGAGCACGCAAAGCACCGGCCCGAAGATTTCCTCGCGATAAATGCGCATGTCGGGACGTACGTCGGTAAACAGCGCCGGAGTGAACAGAAAGGCTCCGCTCGGGCTGTCCACAGGCTCGCCGCCACACACCCGCGTGGCGCCTTCCTGCTGGCCGATGCTGACGTAGCCGAGGTTCTGCTCCAGTTGCCGGGCATCGACCACCGGGCCTATGTCAGTGTCGGCCGCCAGCGCATCACCGACCTTCAAGGCACGGGTGCGCTCGGCCAGCCGCTGCACAAAGGCATCGTGGATGCCGGCCGTGACGATCACCCGCGAACTGGCCGTGCAGCGCTGGCCGGTGCTGTAGAACGAGCCATTGAGGGCGACGTCCACGGCCTGTTCCAGGTCCGCGTCGTCGAGCACGACCAGCGGGTTCTTGCCGCCCATTTCCAGTTGCACACGGGTCATGTTTTCGGCCGCGATTTTTGCGATCTGCCGGCCGGTGTGTTCGGAGCCGGTGAAGCTGATGGCGTCGATGTCCCTGGAGCGGATGAGGGTGTCACCGACGCTGCGGCCCGGACCGATCAGCAGGTTGAACACCCCGGCCGGCAAGCCGGCGCGGGAGATGATCTCGGCCAGCGCCCAAGCCGAAGACGGCACCCGTTCAGCCGGCTTGAACACCACGCAGTTGCCGAAGCACAGCGCCGGGGCAATCTTCCAGGCCGGGATGGCAATGGGAAAATTCCACGGGGCAATGATGCCAATCACACCCACCGGCTGAGTGAACACATCAATGCTCACGTCCTGGCGCACCGAGGGATACTTCTCGCCGTCGGCGCGTAGCACTTCCTGGGCGTAGAACTTGAACGAGCGCCCGGCGCGGTCCACTTCGCCCAAGGCTTCGCGCAGGATCTTGCCTTCCTCGCGCGACAACAACTGCGCCAGTTCTTCACGACGCGCCAGGATCTCGGTGCCAATGAAGTCCAGGCTGTCGGCACGCTGCTGCGCATTGACCCGCGCCCAGCCCGGCGCGGCGCGACGGGCGGCGGCGATGGCCTGCTCGGTCAGCGCCTGGTCGGCGCGCACGAAGCGCTCGATCACCTCGTCAGGGCTGGACGGGTTGCGGTTTTCCAGCAGGTCGACACTGGTGTGGTGCGCGACAAAGGCGCCGTCGACATAGCTGCTTTTGATCGGGGTGCTCATGCGGTGCGGGTCCTTGCGACAGAGGTCTGACGGCTATGGAAATCAGTGATGTTGTCGACGGCGCTGTCCATCA
Organism: Pseudomonas sp. Leaf127; assembly: GCF_001423155.1. NCBI lineage: Bacteria > Pseudomonadati > Pseudomonadota > Gammaproteobacteria > Pseudomonadales > Pseudomonadaceae > Pseudomonas > Pseudomonas sp. Leaf127. The sequence continues at coordinate 247,280 of NZ_LMOA01000024.1, forward strand.
ACTGCTGCATGGCGTCTTCGCTGCTCCAGGCAATGTGCGGGTTGAGGATAAAGTCGTCGCGGCCAATGAGGGCGAACAGCGGATTGCTCGGGTGCAGCGGCTCCTGCTCGACCACATCCAGCGCCACCCCGCCCAGGCGGCCGGCCTGCAAGGCCTGGATCAAGGCCGCCTCGTTGACGATGCCGCCGCGCCCTGTATTGATCACCAGTGCGTCGGGCTTCATCAGGGCCAACTCGGCGGCGTCGATCAGGTTGTGTGTTTCAGGAGTCAACGGGCAGTTGATCGACAGCACGTCACAGCTTCTCAGCAGCTCGGCCAATGGTCGGCAATCGGCACCGCGACGCTGGCCGCCGCGGTCCTCGAACAGCACCTGCATGCCCAGCGCCCGGGCCAGTTCGGCCAGGCGCACGGCGATCGGGCCGCTGCCGATGATCGCCAACTGACGCCCGCGCACATCGCGAATGCGGTGGTCGAAATAGATATTCTTGCAGGCCGCCGTGCCGGCATGCACCTGGCGCATCAGCCGGGTAAAGGCGGCCGGGCGCCGGAACAGCTCGAAGATCATCGCCAGGCTGTGTTCGGCCACGGTATTGGCGGCATAGCCCGGCACGCTGGCCACGACAATGCCGTGCGCATCGCAGTAGTCGACATCGACGATGTCGCGGCCGGTCAGGGCCAGGGAAATCATCTTCAGGTTCGGCAACTGCCGCAGGTGCTCTTCGCGCAGCGGCACGCTGCAGGTCAGGGCAATCGTGGCTTCGCGCAGATGGTCGAGTACCTGCTCGGGGTGGGTATAGGCGTATTGCTTCCAGGCATGGGCAAAGCCGGGACGCTTGAGGCGCGTGGACGGGGCCAGGCCATCGTCGTCGAGAAATACGATCTGTTCGCTCACGTTCGGGTCCTTATTTCTTTTGCGCCGGCACATAGCCGGCCGGCGCCATGGCCACCAGGCGCTGGGTGATGAAACCGGCGTCGCGGTTGTGGTCTTCCAGCGACTCCTTGTGCACCAGCGCATCGCGCACCAGGTGCGCGCCGAAAAAGCGCAACGGTTCGGGCGGCAGCAGCTTCATCTTCTGGTTGACCAGGCCGCAGTTGGCCCACTCGTCATTGGCATGCTCGACCAGCGACTTGATGATGCGGCTGGCGAACACCGTGGTGGCCACGCCGTTGCCGGAGAAACCGATGCCGTAGGTGATGTTCTGGTGATGATCGAGGTAGCCGAAGTTGGGCAGGCCCTTCATGGCCCGGTCGATGGGGCCGGTCCAGCTGCTGACGATCGGCACGCCGGACAGTTGCGGGTACAGCCGGCGCAGTTCGGCGGTCACCCGGTCGGCGGCCGGCGAAGGCTTTTCGTACAGGTCGCCAATGCGCCCGGCAAAGCCGAACTGGCCCAGCGGTTTGCCGAACACCACGCGGCCATCGGGTGTGTTGCGCCAGTAGTTGAGTACCGTGCGCGAGTCGGTCATGCATTCGCCGCGGCTGAAGCCGATGGCATCAAGGGTGTCCTTGACCGGCGCGGTGGCGACCATGTCACTGGACATGATGGCGATCATGCGCCGCAACTCGGGAAACCTGGCGCCCCAGGCGTTCATCGCAATCACCACCCGGTCGGCCTTTACCCGGCCCCTGCTGGTGTGCACCACCGGATGCGCACCGCGCTCCAGGTGGGTCAGCGGGGTCTTCTCGAAAATCTTCACCCCCAGCTTGAGCGCCACCCGGCGCAGGCCACGGGCAAGCATGGCTGGCTGCACGGTGGCAGCGTTGCGGTCGTAGATGCCGCCCAGTACCAGCGGCGAGCCGACCCGGCCGGCGATGGTGGTGCGGTCCAGTTCCTGGAACGGATTGACGTTCAGGTTGCTGAGGCCGTCGGTCAGCACCTTCCAGGAGTTCATTTGCCGCTGATTGGTCGCGGTCCACAGCCAGCCGTCCTTGCGGTACTGGGCGTCGATGCCGTGCGCTTCGCAGAAGCTGCCGATCTCGTCGATGGCCGACTCGGCCGCCTCGCAGATACGCCGCGCCTCGACGTCGCCGCAGATGGTGCGCACCGACAGGTACTTGCCCCACCAGTTGGTGGCGATGCCGCCATTGCGCCCGCTGGCCCCCGCTCCGCAGCGATCACGCTCGACGATGACAATGACTTTTTCCGGGCTGGCCTGCTTCAGGCGGATGGCCGACCAAAGCCCGAGAAAGCCACCGCCGATGATGCAGACGTCGGCCTGAATCGTTTCCTCGAGGGCTGGAGCAAGATCGCTGTCCAGGTCGAGGGCCTGCGCATACCAGAATCCACGGTACATATGATGGCTGCCTTGATGAGTGGTTTTTCTTTCATCATGCGCAGCGCGTCAGAGGCTCTGCTATTACGCCCATGACAATTGATAGGACATTGCGACCGGATGTCCTGCAGCTCCTGTTTATGGGTGCAACTATGATATTCAGGACACCACCACGGGCCTAGAATCGACATCACGGCCCTTGCCGCCGGCCCTTTGGAGGTCAATGATCATGGCTCATGCCCTTGCGCCCGACACCGCCGTGCAGCCCCCGGTGAAACCGGACCTGCGGGTCGGTTTCATCCTGTTGAACCACTTCACCCTGGTGCCGGTGGCGGGCCTGGTCGACTCGCTGCGCTTTGCCGCCGACAAGTCATTCCGCAGCCAGCAGGTGCATTGCCAGTGGGACTGGATGACCTGCCTGGACGAGCCGGTGACCGCCAGTTGCGGCATGCCGATCTCGCCCACCAAGCCGCTCAATGTCTGGGCGCAGTACGACTACATCGTGATCGCCGGCGGCCTGATGGGCGAAACCCGCAACCCGCCGCAATGGCTGCTCGACGCGTTGCGTGACCTGCATGCGGCCAAGGTGCCGATCATCGCCCTGTGCTCGGCCTCGTTCGTGCTGGGCAAGGCCGGGCTGCTCGACGGCAAGCGCTGCGCGGTGCACTTCACCATCCTCGACGAATTCAAGACGCTGTTCCCGGGCGCCACGGCGGTGCTGGACAAGAGCTATGTCGACGACGGCGGCATCATCACCTGCCCTGGCGGCACCGCCATCGACCTGGCCGCCAGCCTGATCAGCCGCCACTGCGGCGCGGTACGGGCGCAGAAAGGCCTGGAATACCTGCTGGTCGAGGCCCAGACCGACACCCGGGAGCAGGCCGGCGCCCCGCCGAGCATCTACGAAAACGACCGGGTCAGCCGCGCCATCGCCTTCATGCGCACCCACCTCGACACCCCGATGTCGCTCAAGGCCGTGGCCCAGGCGGTCGGCACCCAGCCACGCCAGTTGCACCGTGAGTTCGTGGCCAACACCCAGGAACCGCCGGCCAATTACTGGCGCAAACTGCGCCTGGACCACGCCCGGCGCCTGCTGGTCAACACCAGCCAGAACATCACCACCATTGCCCTGGGCTGCGGCTTTTCCGATGCCTCGCACTTCATCCTGTGGTGTTGCCGTTTCATCACGGCCGCGCCGGCGCCCGTTTTGCCGCGAGGCAAGGCAGGCGCCGCGAAGTCTGGTCATTCCAGATGAGTGGCGAGTAACGCCGTCTCGCGGCAAAACAGGCCCGGCCCTTCGGGTTGCGTGCCCAATCTCGCCAGGCGGTGTTGGAGGTCTTGAAAAGGGCGTTCCCCTTTTCTGCGTCCTCCGCCTGGCCTGGCGAGATTGGGCCCGGCAACGCGGCTCGTGCTGAAACGGCAACAGACCCTAGGACCTGGCAGTTCTGACAGGTAGGCAGGGCCGGGATAACGGGTGAATCTGAAGGCATCTGCCTGCACCCAAGACCGCTGCCCATGACGCGCCCAAAACCTGAACTGCTATGCCGTTATCACTACGACCCGATTGACCGGCTGGCAGGGTGTTCGCCGCTCGGCCAGCACGATACGCATTGCTTCTACCGCCAGGATCGTCTGAGCACAGAAATCCAGGGCGCAGTGCAGACTTCATGGCTGCAGACGCCCGATCTGTTACTGGCGCAGCGGCGGCTGGAGTCAGACCAAGGTGAAGGCATGTTGCTCGCCACTGATGCACCAGGTTCGGTGATACATGCCTTGAGTGCGGGACAGCAACACGGGGTTGCCTATCTGCCTTACGGCCTGCGCCATCCGCTGCGTGCAGCCTTGCCCTTGCCAGGGTTCAATGGCGAACGGCTTGACCCGGTGACCGGGCATTACTTGCTGGGCAATGGCTATCGGGCGTTCAATCCGGTGCTGATGCGGTTCAATAGCCCGGACAGCTTGAGTCCGTTTGGGGAAGGTGGGGTGAATGCGTATGCGTATTGCGCGGGGGATCCGGTAAATCGGGTGGATCCGACGGGGCATACATGGGGGTGGGTGAAAGCAATTCTGCGGCCTATGAAATTGATGGAGCCGAGTCGCCCCATAGCCAAAGCATTCAGAGTCTTGCCTACCGACCTGACACCTGGCGTTGCCTTTCCTTCTCACCTGCCTACCAACACCAGCCCAGTTTCCACCCCCTGCGCAGTCGCCAGTTTCCCTTTGACGTTCGAGCAGGCAGAGGGCATTAAAAAGGTTTCAAAATTCATAAGCGGCCGTCACAAAACAAGCTTGTTTAAAAAGGCGGCATTAGCGACGCCGGACCGCGTCCTTCGCGACGCGATGGTCAAGCTTCCGAACAACGGCCCTCTGTACAAAAAACTGAGCAAACTGGAAAAGCTGAAAAGAACCCGCCAGACCAATGAAAGTGGCTTTTCAGATTTCGCTAGACGCTTTCAAGCCGCCGGCAGCGACCAACAGAAACTTGAAGTATTACGCCAGGAAGTATTGGGAACAGGCACGCTGCATGACATCCCCCTGGATACTCTGCCGAGTAAACTCGGCAGAATCATGGAAAACATCAGGTTTGGGTAACACTTGCCGGAAGGGCCATGAACACATTACGTGAATGACGTCAAAACGCTTCGACGCGTCGGTCATTGCCTGGCTGGCGACGACTGATTGGACCCTGACATTTTTATCAGGTAGTCAAGGTCGAAATAAAAGCCGAACCTGAGCGCATCGCTTCCATTTAAGGTAGCCGCCCATGACCCGCCCAAAACCCGAGCTGCTGTGCCGTTATCACTACGATCCGATTGACCGGCTGGCCGGGTGTTCGCCGCTCGGCCAGCAAGATACGCATGGCTTCTACCACCTGAACCGTCTGAGCACAGAAATCCAGGGCGCAGTGCAGACTTCATGGCTGCAGACGCCCGATCTGTTACTGGCGCAGCGGCGGCTGGCGTCAGGCCAAGGTGAAGGGATGCTGCTCGCCACTGACGTGCCAGGTTCGGTGATACATGCCCTGAGTGCAGGGCAGCCACAAGGATTTGCCTATCTGCCTTACGGCCTGCGCCATCCGCTGCATGCGTCTTTGCCCTTGCCAGGGTTCAATGGCGAACGGCTTGACCCGGTGACCGGGCATTATCTGCTGGGCAATGGCTATCGGGCGTTCAATCCGGTGCTGATGCGGTTCAACAGCCCGGACAGCTTGAGCCCGTTTGGGGAAGGTGGGGTGAATGCGTATGGGTATTGTGCGGGGGATCCGGTGAATCAGGTGGATGCGACGGGGCACAGTCCTTTATGGTGGCAAAGCCTGAAACTCTTGGGCCGTTCAAAGAAACCAAAAATCGAAGTGCCTTATGTATCCATGGACCGTAACATGTCCATCTCGTCCATCTCGTCCATCTCGTCCACTGAGACAACCTCCACCTGGCTATCGATATCAAGAAAAAGCAGTGCGGGCACATTAGTCAGCACTCTAGAACCTGCGACTCGCAGAACCTCCAGCGTGCTACCCGCATCAGCTCAGATGGAAGGGCCATCCACTTCTCCCCTGCCGACTGCCGCCAGAAGCCCAAATACAGCCAGCCTGGAAAAAGGAATGCGCTACTGGGGCAGAGTAAATGCGTTTCAGAAAGTGCGTCGCGACACCCAAAGCGCGAAGCCGCTGCTTGAAAACGCTCAAAAGTCCATCAGAGCAGGCAGCCCCTGACTCGAACAGGTGTTGCAGGGGCTTCCCGCCCGTGACAGAGCCAGTCAAAAGGACATACCTGCTGCGCTTGTCCTGCCACAATCGCCGGCAAGCCGCCTCCCACACTACAGCGCCTTGTCAGTGACAAAGCGCTGCGGCCTGGATTGCCGTTACAAATACCCCGACGCCTGTATCTCAATCAGGTATTGCGGGCTGGCCAGTTGCGCGCCGACGCACGCACGGGTCGGTGGCGCAGCAGCGGCCCAGGCATCGTAGACCTGGTTCATGGCGTCGAAGTGGGCCATGTCGCTGAGCCAGATCTGCACCCGGGTCACCCGCTCCTTGCCAATCCCCAACGGCTCCAGCAGCGCGTCGAGCTGATCCAGCACGCAGCGGGTCTGGGCGCTGATGTCGCCGGGAGCCTGCGCCACCAGGCCGGAGGTCTCGAAGCGGCCGGCGGCGGTGATGAGCTGGCTGGCCCGGGGGCCTGGGTGGATACGTTCAATCGTGGTCATGCCCGGCTCCTAGAACAGCACGTAGGTCTTGCGCAAGGTTTCGCGGATGTCCCAGAGGCCTTCGCAGTTTTCCGGGAACAGCACCGCGTCGCCGGCCTTGAGGGTCACCGGCTCGCCGCCGTCGGGGGTGAAGATGCACCAGCCGCTGAGGATATGGCTGAACTCGCGGTTCTTCAGATGGCGGCGGAATACGCCGGGGCTGCTTTCCCAGATGCCGATGCTGGCGCCCACCGCCTCGCTGGTCTGGTCCTGGGCGGTGCGGGCCTGGGCGACAGGTTCGCCGATCGGCAGGCGGGCCGGGGCCGGCTCGCCCAGTGCGGCGTGATCGGTGTTGCGGATAACGGTCAATACAGTGCTCATATGACGGATTCCTTGGGTTCAGGTGAGTTGACGGGCGTTCAACGGGGCAGCCTTGGCGCTGGCCGTCGGGGCGGCGCCCAGCGCCGAGGCCTGTTGCAGGTCAAGCGCGCAGGTTTCCGGAGCCATCAGCCAGGAGATCAGCGCACCGAACAGCGACACCCCGGCAGCGATCAGCATGGTGGTGCCAATGCCAAGCGTGGTCAGCGAGATGGGCACCAGGTAAGTGCCCACCGCCGCGCCAATGCGTGACAGCGAAGTGGCCAGCCCGACGGCCGAGGCGCGGATTTCGGTGGGGAACAGTTCGTTGGGGTAGACGTAGGTCAGCACCTGCGCACCGCCGATGAACACCGCGTAGCTACCAAACATCAGCAGCACCAGCCCCGGCGTGGCATCTGGGTACAGGCCCAGCAATGCCAGCGCCGCGCCGGACCATAGAAAGCTCTGGATGAGCATGTTGCGCCGGCCCAGGCGGTTGATCAGCAAGGTGCCGACCAGGCAGCCGACGGTAAACAGAATGGTGATCGCGATCGAGCCGTAACTGGCCCAGTCGCCGGTCAGCTTCAGCGCTTGCAGCACCTTGGGCGCAAAGGCGTAGATGGCGAACAGCGGGATGATCGCGCAGCTCCAGAACAGGATGATGAACGCCATGCGCTTGCCATAGCCGGAGTGGAACAGCGACCACACCGAGACCTGGGCCTTGTTGTTGGGCTCAGGCAGGTCGGTGATGCCGTACTCGGGGCCGTAGACCTTCTTGATCACGGCGTCGGCTTCGGCCACGCGGCCCTTGCTGAGCAGCCAGCGCGGCGACTCCGGCGTGCCGCTGCGGGCCATCAGGAACAGCGCACCCGGCACCAGGGCACTGGCCAGCACCCAGCGCCAGGCGTCTGCACCGCCGAATGTGAGCATCAGCTCGCCGACCAGATAGGCCGCCGCCGCACCGGCGAACCACATCAGCACCATGGCCGCCAGCAACGGGCCACGCTGTTTGCGCGGCAGAAATTCCGCCAGCAGCGAGGTGGCAATCGGGTAGTCGGCGCCGACGGCGATGCCGATCAGAAAGCGCCACAGGAACAGCATCCAGGCCGACTCGACCCAGAACTGCGCCAGGGAAAAGCCGACGATGGCGATCAGATCGATGAGGTACAGCACCTTGCGCCCGTAGCGGTCGGTGAACCAGCCGCCGAAGAAGCCACCGATGAACACGCCGATCAGCGCCGAGGTGGCGATCAGGCCTTCCCAGAAGGCATTGAGGCTCAGTGCGGAGGAAATCTGCAGCATCACCACACCGATGATGCTCAGGACATAGCCGTCGAGGAACGGGCCGCCGGACGAGAACACCGCCAGCTTGCGGTGAAAGGCGTTGAGCGGCGCATCCTCTACGGAGCGTTTTGACGTGGACATAATGGCCTCCGATTGTCTTTTTTATGGGTGCACAGTCCCTGCCCGCGGCTTGAAGGTCGCGAGTGGGCGGATGGGGTCAAGGGTTGGGTGCGGGTACGATCAGGCGCCTGGCGGACGGCTCAGCAAGGCATCGAGCACCACTTCGCAGGCGGCTTTCCATTGCGCGCCGGCCTGGGAATGATTGAGCAGCGCCAGTCCGTTGGCGGTGTAGGTGCCGGGCGTGGCAATGCGCTCGCCCAGGGTCTTGAGGCTCTGCCCGGGCTGGCGGTCGGCGCAGGCCAGGCAATCGTGCAGGCTGCTGAGCAACAGTTGCCGGGCCTGGGCTTCGGGTAGGCCTTTCTCGGCCAGCCACTGTTGCAGGTCGTGCAGCAAGAAGTAGAACCAGCCGTTGATGCAGGCCGCCACCGTGCCCAGCTCGAACTGCGCGTCGTCGGGCAGCACCACCAGGCGGCCCAGCGAGCCCAGCAGGCGCTCGACCTCGGGCGCCGACGGGGTCAGCGCCACGGTGGCCTGGTTGTACTCGGCGGCATACGACAGCATGGCGCGCACGCAGCGCGCACCGGGAAACAGCTCGGCCAGCCGCGTGCGGTCCTCGCCGGCCACCAGCGACACCAGCCACTGGCCAGGCGTGAGTTGCACTTCGCCGGCCACGGTTGCCAGATCCGTCGGGCGTACGCCCAGTATTACCAGTTCGGCCTGTTCGACCACCTGCGCATTGCTGTCCAACTGCGTGCAGGCGTAGCGCCTGGCCAGGCTCTGGCCCCGCTCGCGGTTGCGCGGCGAGAGCAGGATCGCCCCGTCGAAGCCGCCGTTGCGCAGGCCACGCACCACTTTTTCGCTCAACTCGCCAACCCCCAGAATGCCAATGCGCTTCATGTCATGCCCTCCTTGGGCGGCTCAGCTTTCCAGCCCGGCCCGGCGTTGGCCCAGGCGCAGGTTGAAGTTGACCCCAAGGCTCAGCAACGGCTCGGGTGGATTGGCATTCGGACCGTTGCCCGCCAGCAGAAAATCGATCAATTCGTCGCGCTCGCCGGCCAGCCAGTCGGCCAGCAGCGTGCCGGTGAGGGTGCCGCGGGTGATGCCCAGGCCGTTGCAGCACAGCGCGCCGTGGATACGCGGCGCCAGGCTGCCGAAGAACGACTCGTGGTTGCGCGACAGGCACATCGAACCGCCCCAGGTGTACGCGAACGGCATGCCGGAAAACATCGGAAAGCGCCGCTCGAAGGCCATGCGTTGCTGGCGCTCGGCACGCTCCAGGTACTTGGCCTGGCTGCGCCCGTCGGGGTTGAAGCTGAAGCTGTTGCGCACCAGCAGGCGCTGGTCGGGCGTGCGCCGCAAGGTGCTGCCGAACGGGTCGGCCGGGATGATGCCCCAGGTCGGCTTGCCGCCCAGCTCGGCCTGTTCGGCCTCGGTCAGCGGGCGGGTCATGCTGGCGTAGGTGAACACCGGCAGCAGGCGTCCCTTGAGAAAGCCGAAATGCGAGGCAAAGGCGTTGTTGGTCAGCAGCAGTTGATCGGCGATCAGGCGGCCCTTGTCGTGGATCAGGGTGACCGTGTCGCGACCCTGCTCGATGCTGTTGATGCGGGTGTTCTCGAACAGGGTGACGTTGGCCGGCAGGCTGTCGGCCAGGCCCTTGACCAGCGCGGCCGGTTGTAACAGGCAGGTGCCGGGCGTGTACAGGCCGCGCCGGTAGAAGCCGGTGCCGACATGCGCCGGCATGTCCTGGCCGTCGATCATTTCATAAGCCTGGCCAAGCTTGTCCAGGCCGCTGCGGTAAGCCTCCAGCACGGCGATGCCCTTGGGCTCGACGGCCGCCTGGTACTTGCCGACCGCCTGCAACTGACAGTCGATGCCGTGTTGGTCGATGAGTTGCTTGAGCAAGGCCTGGGCGCGCAGGTTGAGCTTGAGGCTCATGCGTGCGGTGGCCAGGTCGCCGATGTAATCGGGGGCGCCAATGTCGTGCGGCAGGTCGATGGCAAACCCGGAGTTGCGCCCGGAGGCGCCGAAACCGACCTGTTGTGCTTCGACCAGCAGGATCGAGTCGTCGGGATGATGCAAGGCCAGTTGCCGGGCGGCCGCCACCCCGGTAAAGCCGGCACCGAGCACCACCCAGCGCGCCGAGGTCGTGCCCGAGTGCGCAGCCCGCACCCGACGCGCCGGGCTCAGGTGAAACCAGCCACAACCGTTATCGTCTGCCGGGGTTACAGTGCGCTCGAACATGCTCGTATCCTTTTATTTTGGCCACTATCGCACCGGGGGGTGGACGGGCCATATAACAGGCGGGACGAGTCATAGGACATGTGGAGCGTGCAGGCGCCTTGCGCGCGTCCCTTGCAGGAGATCAGCCACCGCCGCGCAGTCAACATCAGCCTGTGGGAGGTGGCTTGTCGGCGCCCGCTTGCCGGCGCCCGACTGCGCAGGAGTCGTAAGTTTTCAGCGTTTCATCAATTGTTGTGAGCGCTTCGCGCTCAATCGCGGGCAGAGCCCCCTCCCACGGGCGGTGGAGGCAAAGCGCGATCAGCAGTCCTGTGAGCGCTTCGCGCTCAATCGCCGGCAAGCCGCCTGCCACAAGGCGGTGTCGGGCAAAAAACGCTTTCAGCCGGTCACGCAGGCATTGGGCTTGCGCCCGGCAAAGGTGTCGACCAGGCTGGCGATGACCATTTCGCCCATGCGTGTGCGGGTCTGGACCGTGGCGCTGGCGCGGTGCGGTTGCAGCACGACGGTTTCGTTGTCGAACAACACCTCGGGCACGCGGGGTTCGTCAACGAAGACGTCCAGCCCGGCGCCGGCGATGCGGCCGGCCTTGAGGGCGGCCACCAGGTCGTCTTCGTTGATCAGCTTGCCGCGGGCGACGTTGATCAGGTAGCCCTCCTCGCCCAGGGCGTCCAGTACGCGGGCATCGACGATGGCCTTGCCGCTGTCGGCAGCGGCGGCCAGGATCAGCGCGTCGCTGTCACGGGCCAGCTCGGTAAGGTCGGCCACAAACCGGTAATCCACATCCGCCAGCGGTTGCAGGTCGGTGTAGCTGATCGGGCAACCGAAAGCCGCCGCCCGGGTCGCCACCGCACGGCCAACCCGCCCCAGGCCGACGATGCCGATGCGCATGCCGCTGAACTGCCGGGCCAGCGGCAGCGGTGCCAACGGTGTCGGACTGTGTTGCCATTGGCCGGTGCGTACATAACGGTCGCTGGTGCACAGGCCACGGCAGGCCGAGATCAACAGGCCGATGGCCAGGTCGGCAACATCGTCGGTCAGCGCACCGATGGTCGCGGTCACGTGAATGCCCAGGTCACGGCAATAGGCCAGGTCGACGGCATCGGTGCCCACGCCATTGACCGCCACCACTTCCACGCGCGGCAGTTGCGAGAGCACCGCACGGGTGATGCCGGTGTGGCCGCCGGTGATGACGCCACGGATATTGGGGCCATGCTCGGCCAGGTAGGCGGCCTTGTCGGCCTGCTGGTAATAGGGGCGGATCACGAACAGTTCGGCGAGGCGCTCGCGGATTTCGGGGATCAGGATCGGGCTCAGTTGCAGGACTTCGGGTTTCATGGTGTACCTCGCAGACAATGGATGCATCCTCGTAGAACCGCTCGGGCAGCTCACCGCCCTGCCCGTCAAGGGTGCGAACGGGCGGTGTCTGTATTCCCGGCTGAAGCCGGTCCTACGGGATCGATGTGGGGTGGGTCAGCCGCGGCCGACGAAGGGCATCTTGGTGGCCATGACGGTCATGTTCAGGACGTTGGCCGACAGCGGCAGGCCGGCGATGTAGCGCACGGCATCGGCGATGTGCTGCACATCCACCATTGGCTCCACGGCAATTTCGCCATTGGCCTGGCGCACGCCACGGGTCATGCGCTCGGACAGCTCGGTCAGGGCGTTGCCGATGTCGATCTGGCTGACGGCGATGTCGAACTCGCGACCGTCCAGCGCCAAGGCTTTGGTCAGGCCCAGCACCGCATGTTTGCTGGCGGTGTAGGGCGAAGTGAACGGGCGCGGCGAGTGCGCGGAAATCGAGCCGTTGTTGATGATCCGTCCACCTTGCGGCTGCTGGCGGCGCATCAGGCCAAAGGCCTCGCGGCAGCACAGGAACACACCGTTGACGTTGGTGGCGATGACGTTGTCCCAGTTCTCAAGCGGCAGTTCGTCGACCGGCACGGCCGGGGCGTTGACGCCCGCGTTGTTGAAGATCACATCGAGGCGGCCAAAGCGCTCCTCGACCGTGGCGAACAGCGCCTTGACGCTGGCCGGGTCGCGCACATCGGTGACCACCGGCAGCGCCTGCCAGCCCTGGGCGGCGGCCTGTTCGGCGACGCCCAGCAGCGGCTCCAGGCGGCGCCCGGCCAGGACCACGGTGTAGCCGTCCTGCAGCAGGCCCAGGGCCACGGCCTTGCCGATGCCACTGCCGGCCCCGGTGACCAGGGCAATTTTCAAAGAGGGGTTATTGGACATTGTTGTTCTCCTGTTGATGCGCTGTCTGATCGAGCGTTTCAGGCCGCTCGTTGGCCCACGCGAACTTCAAGGCTGCCGACCCCTTCAATACCGGCGCTGATCACGTCGCCCGGCTCCAGGGCTGCCACGCCTTCAGGGGTGCCGGTCATGATCAGATCACCCGGCAACAGGGTGACGCTGCGCGACAGGTGGCTGACGATTTCCGCCACCGACCACAGCTGGCTTTGCAGGTGCGAGCGCTGGCGTTCGGTGCCGTTGACCTTGAGCCACACTGCGCCCTGCTCGGCATGGCCCTGGGCGCTGACCGGCTGAATGGCGGTGATCGGGGCCGACGCATCGAAGGCCTTGGCGCCTTCCCACGGCAGACCGGCCTGTTTGGCAACGCGCTGCTGGTCGCGACGGGTCAGGTCCAGGCCGGCGGCATAGCCCCAGACGTGCTCCAGCGCCAGGCTTTCGGGGATGTCGGCACCGCCGGTGCCGATGGCCACGACCAGTTCGATCTCGTGGCAGAACTCTTCGGTCTGCACCGGGTAGGCGATCTCGCTGCCGACCTCGACCACCGAACTGGCCGGCTTCATGAAGAACAACGGCACACCGCGAGCCTGGCCCTGGGCGTCGCTCCAGGGGTAGTTGCGGCCCAGGCAGAACACCCGGCTGACCGGAAAGCGCTGCGTGCTGCCGGCAATCGGCAGGCTGGGTTGTGCAACGGGGGTAAAGACAAAATCGCTCATGGTCGGCACGCTCAGGTCTTGTTGGGTAGGTTCAGGCTAAAGCGGTCTGGTCCTGTAAAGTTGGACGAAAACCGCTTTGCCTTGGAGTAAACGAGCCGATTGAGCCCGGTGAAGCCGACTCAGCGCGCCTTGAGCTGGATGCGATACAACCGGCCCAGCAGCAGCGAGTAAGACAAGGTGCCCATCAAGGCCACCGCACCGATGAACCAGAACGCCAGGGAGAAGTTGCCGGTGGACTGCACGATGGCGCCGATCACGATCGGGGTGACGATGCCACCGATATTGGCCGCCAGGCTGGTGACACCGCCAGTCAGGCCGATCAGTTCCTTGGGCGCGATTTCCGACACCGCAGCCCACGACGATGAAGCGATGCCCTGGGCGAAGAAGGCAATGGTCAGGATGGCGATGCAGATCAGGTTGGAGTCGGTGAAATTGACCAGCACGATGGACATGCCCAGCATCGATCCGACCACCAGCGGCAGCTTGCGGGCAAACGACATGCTGTAGCCGCGACGGATCAGCAGGTCCGAGATGGCTCCGGCCAGCAGGATGCCGATGGTCGCGCCAATGAACGGCATGATGGCGAAGATGCCGACCTTGATGGTGGTCAACTGGCGTTCTTCGATCAGGTAGGTCGGGAACCAGGTCAGGAAGAAATACAGCGCCGAGGTGCTGGCGAACTTGCCGATGCAAATCGCCCAGACCTGCCGATAACGAAACAGCTCGGCAATCTGGCGCCAGTTGAACCTGGTGCGCTCCTGGCTGCTCTTGACCAGGCCGCCGCCGTCTTCGATGTACTTGAGTTCTTCCTTGCTGACCTTCTTGCAGTTGAGCGGGTCACGGTACAGGAACAGCCAGACCACCCCGAACACGATGCCGACCGCGCCGGTGCTGTAGAACACATGGCGCCAGTCGTAGGTGGTTGCCAGCCACAGCAAGGCACCGGTGAACAGGGCCGTGCCCAGGTACTGGCCGCACACGTAGATGCTGCTGGCCATGCCACGCTCGCGGGCCGGAAACCACACAGTCACCGCACGGCTATTGGCCGGAAACGCCGGCGCTTCCATGGCACCGACTGCCAGGCGCAGGCCGAACAAGGAGCTGAAGCCGGTGGCCAGGCCCTGGCAGACAGTGACCGCCGACCAACTGATCAGCGACACGCCGTAGGTGAGCTTGGAGCCGAAGCGGTCGGCGACGAAACCGGCCGGCACCAGCGCCAGGGCGTAGGTCCAGGCAAAGGCGGAGAAGATCAGGCCCATCTCGATCTTGTCCAGCCCCAGGTCCTTGGCCATGAACGGTGCGGCGATGGAGATGTTCACCCGGTCGACATAGTTGATGATCGTGGCGATCAGCAGCAGGCTCAGCATGAACCAGCGACGGCGGGTGGGCAGGCGCACGGAGGAACCTGCAGCTTCAAGGGGGGCGGCGCCGGTGGCGACAGACGCAGCCTGGGAGTTGGGGAGACTCGACATGATTTGACCTCTTTGTTCTTGGGCTATCGAGGTTTTCAGGCAAAACAGGACCGGCCCTCCCGCAGGCGGAAGGCGTGTGCTGTACTGGATCGGGTGGGGGTCATTCAGCCCTTGGAGGGCGGACTCGTCGGACACCGGTCGGGCGGTCTGGGCGAGCGAAGGAGGATTGTCATTGTGCGAGCACCTTTGATTATTGTTGGTCGATGTCTTCTGCAACGCCTATCAAGGTGGTCGTACAACCCTTAAAAATCAACGGATGGATTAGAACGTTTTTTCACCGATGACCGGGATTTATCCTTGTTGTCCAAAAAAGCCGATTCTCCAGAAGACCACCAAACCAGCCACTGAAAACCATGAAATGTGCGTTCTAGAGCCTTTTCGACATGAAAATGCTGGGCCGCGCTTTTTGCACACAGGCCTTGCATCGTCCAAATGCCGGTGAAGGCACATCCATACAAGGTCATCGTACATCGCTTGCCACATCATGCCGCGCTGGACAAAAATCCCTCCACGATCCCAGGCCTTCGCGGCCGTTGAACCACAAGGGAGATGAACATGCAGCCAGCCAGCCGGGTACCGACCTACGGCATGCAGCAGCGCAGCGAGCGCGCCGACTTCTACATCCGTGACGAGAAGGCGCGCCGCGCCGAGACCGGCCTGCATCGCCACGAGTACTTCCAGATCCAGGTCAACCTGGGCGGCGATACGGTGCAGCACATCGGCCATGTGCAGCGCCCTTTCCCGCGCAATGCCCTGGCCTTCATCCTGCCGCACCGCATGCACCTGATCGAGCACCCGGCCGATAACCACTTCATGGTCATCAACTTCTCTCAGACCTTCTTGCTGCCGCACTTGCAGTGCGACCCGATGGACCTGGAAGAAGTGTCGATCCTGCTGGCGCCGGAGCTGTCGCCGTTTCGCTTCCAGGAGCACCTGGATTTCATCCTGGGGCAGGACGACTTCGAGCATGTGTGTACGCTGGTGCGGCAGATGCGCGACCTGGACCCGCAGCGCCAGTTCGGCACCCGGGAAATCATCAAGGGCCTGCTGCTGCAGATGATCGGCACGGTGTGCCGGCTGTACGCCGAACCTCTCAAGCAACTGGCCGAGAACAACGCCGCCCAGGCCAGCCGCCGCGATGCCTTGACGCGGATGTCCGAGTACGTGCGCAAACACCTGGACGACCCGGACCTGAGCCTGACCAAGGCTGCGGCGGCCACCTACCTGTCACCGACCTACCTGACCCACTGGTTGCGCAAGGAGATCGGCAAGACCTTCAGCGAACTGGTGCTGGAGCGACGCATGCACGCGGCACGCAACCACCTGCTCAACGGCACCCGGCCGGTGGGTGAAGTGGCCCGATTGTGCGGCTTTGCCGATGAGGCCTATTTCTCCAGGCGCTTTCGCCAGATCCACGGCCTGCCGCCCGGACAGTTCAGGCGCCAGCAACTGGAAGTGGAGCCGGTCTCCCCGTAGGAGCGCGCTTGGCCCGCGACCGGCTGCGCAGCAGTCGTAAAATTGCAGCGTTCTCGAGATTTCTGCGAGCGCTACGCACTCGGTCGCGGGCAAGCGCGCTCCTACAAGGGTTGAATTTAATAGCAATAAAATCAGTGCCGTTCCCGGCTGAAGCCGGTCCTACGGTCGTGCGGGTTTACAGATTTTCGGCGCTGGCAAAGAACCGCGCGGCCAGGTCGATGAAGCGGGGCAGCGCCGGGTTGTCGTTGTCGTCGCGGTAGACCATGTACATGTCGGCAGTCGGCGAGGCATCGGCCAGCGGGCGAAATTGCAGGTGGCCCATATACAGCTCGCGGCCCGAGGCCGGGACAATGGCGATGCCCAGGCCGGCGCGCACCAGGCCCAGAATCGAGTGGGTCTGCTTGAGGTAGTACAGGTAGCGCGGCGATACACCGGCCGTGGCGAACAGGCCGACGATGCAGTCGTAGAAATAGCGGCCTTCCTTGGCCGAATACATGATGAACGGGTGATGCACCAGGTCGCTGACCGACAACTGCGCCCGCTCCGCCAACGGATGCCCGGTGGGCATCACCACCATCAGCGGCTCGCGGCTGGCCAGTTGGTAGCTCCAGCCCTGGCGCGGGTCTGCACTGCGCACGAAACCGATGTCGATCATGTTGGCGGCCAGGGCTTCGGTCTGGTCGCTGGAGACCATCTCGTGCAGCTCGAAGCCGATGTCCGGCAGCGCCTGCCCGGCCTGGCTAAGCAGTTCGGGAATCAGGTTATAGCCGCTGACCGCCGTAAACCCGAGCACCAGTTGCCCGGCCTCGCCACTGGCCAGGCGCCGGGCGCTGTCGCTGGCCTGCTCGGTGTAGGCCAGCAGGTGCTGGGCATCGCGCAGAAATTGCCGACCGGCCACGGTCAGGCGCACCTGGCGGTTGTTGCGATCGAGCAACTGCACGCCCAGTGATCGCTCCAGCAACTGGATCTGTCGGCTCAGCGGTGGCTGGGTCATGAACAGCCGTTGTGCGGCCCGACCGAAGTGCAACTCCTCGGCAACCATCACAAAGCAACGCAATTGGTGCAATTCCACGATTCAATTCTTGTATCGATACATTCACTATGGATGTTAGACGTGAATCGATGTTTTTCCTAGGCTGTCGTCACTCTCAGAGTCCTTTACAACGACAATTCAAAGGAAGTGACGATGACCCAGGATATCCTGCTCACCCAACCCGTTCCGGCGCCCATCGACGCCCGGCTCCTGCACAGCTACACCGTCCACCGCCTGTACCTGGCCGACGATCAGGACGCCCTGCTCAATGCGGTCGGCCCGCGCATTCGCGGCGTGGTCACCGGGGGCGCCAAGGGTTTGTCCAATGCGCTGATGGACCGTTTGCCCAACCTGCAGATCATTGCCATCAGCGGCATCGGCACCGACGCGGTCGACCTGGACCACGCTGCCGAACGCGGCGTGCGGGTCACCACCACGCCGGGCGTCTTGACCGATGACGTGGCCGACATGGCCATGGGTCTGCTGATCATGACCCTGCGCGACCTGGCCGTCGGCGAGCGCATCGTGCGCACCGGCCAGTGGGGCCGGGTCAACCAGCCGCTGGCGCGCAAGGTCAGCGGCACGCGCATCGGCATCGTCGGCCTGGGCCAGGTCGGCCACGCCATTGCTCGTCGCGCCCAGGCGTTCGGCATGAGCATCCAGTACAACGACTTGCGGGAGCAGCCACAGACCGGCTACCGCTTTTTCCCCGACCTGCTGGAGCTGGCGCGCCACAGCGATGTGGTGGTGTTGGCCGCCTCGGCTGACCTGGGCCGGGCGATCATGACCCGCGAGGTATTCGAGGCGCTGGGCCCCAAGGGCTATTTCATCAATGTCGCGCGCGGCAAGCTGGTCGATGAAGACGCACTGATCGCCGCCCTGCAAGACGGCACCATCGCCGGTGCCGGGCTGGACGTGTTCGTCGACGAACCCAACGTCCCCGAGGCCCTGCGCACGCTGGACAACGTAGTGCTGCAACCGCACCGCGCCAGCGCCACCGAACAGACCCGCCTGGCCATGGGCGAAATCGTCCTGTCGCACCTGCAGGCCTGCTTTGCTGAAACCCAACGCAAGGCCGCCCTGCCGGCCTGACGCGCTTTCTCCTTCCAAGAACAACAGGGCCCCTCGAGGGCCTGCGGAGAACACCCAATGAACAGCAAAACCGTCCCGCTGGACGCAGCGGCGTCCGAGGCTCGCGTCGGTCGTCATCGCTTCGTCATCCTGGCACTGATTTTCGTCGTCACCGTGCTCAACTACGCCGACCGCGCCACCATGTCGATTGCCGGCACCGAGGTGGTCAAGGAACTGGGCCTGGACCCGATGATGCTCGGCATGATCTTTTCGGCCTTTGCCTGGGCCTATGCGCTGGGGCAGATTCCCGGCGGCTGGCTGCTTGACCGCTACGGCGCCCGTCGGGTGTACGGTTGCAGCCTGTTCCTGTGGTCGGTGTTCACCCTGCTGCAAGGCACAGTGGGCTGGATCGGCCTGGTGGGTTCCACGGCGGCGGTGGCGCTGTTCGGCATGCGCTTCATGCTCGGGCTGGTGGAGTCGCCGGCGTTCCCGGCCAACAACCGTATCGTGTCCAGCTGGTTTCCGACCAAGGAACGCGGCACGGCTTCGGCGCTGTTCAACTCGGCGCAGTACATGGCCGTGGTGGTGTTCGCGCCATTGATGGCCTGGCTGACCCACAGCATGGGCTGGGAACATGTGTTCCTGTGGATGGGCGGGCTGGGCATCGTCGCGACTTTCTTCTGGTTCGCCCTGTACCACGACCCGGCCAGCCACCCGCGCCTGGAAAAGGCCGAGATGGATTACCTCCGCGAAGGCGGCGCGCTGGTCGACCTGGAAGCCCGGCGCAAGAGCGAAAAACCCAAGACCCAATGGCGTGAAGTGGCGCAACTGTTCACCAGCCGTACCCTGTGGGGCGTGTACCTGGGCCAGTACTGCATCACCGCGCTGACCTATTTTTTCATCACCTGGTTTCCGATCTACCTGATCAAGGGCCGGGGCATGACCATCATGGAAGCGGGTTGGGTCGCGGCCTTGCCAGCGATCTGCGGGTTCTCCGGTGGCGTGCTGGGCGGCGTGGTCTCCGACTGGCTGATCCGCCGTGGCGTGCACCCGTCCCGGGCGCGCAAGACACCCTTCGTGATCGGCATGGCCTTGGCGGCCACCCTGGTGTCGGCCAACTACGTGGACGCCAACTGGATGGTCATCGCCCTGATGGCCCTGGCGTTCTTCGGCAAGGGCCTGGCGGCGGTCGGCTGGGCCGTGCTGTCGGACACCGCACCGCAAGGCATGGTGGGCCTGAGTGGCGGCGTGTTCAACGGCATCGGCAACACCGCCGGCATCATCACCCCGGTGGTGATCGGTTACTTCGTCGCCACCACCGGCTCGTTCGACTCGGCGCTGTGGTTCGTGGCCGCGCATGGCCTGGTGGCGATCTTTGCCTACACCGTACTGGCCGGGCGGTTCGAGCGGGTGGTGATTCGCAAGTAAATGCACGCCTCACCGCTGAACCGGTGGGAGGCGGCCGGCCTCTTCGCGGGCAAGCCCCCTCCCACAAGCGCTATGCAACGCTCAACACCGCGGCCAGCGTCTGCATCGTTCATACGCAAATGCACGCCTCACCGCTGAACCGGTGGGAGGCGGCTTGCCGGCGATGGCTGCCTCACAGGCACAGTAGAGGCTGCGGCCTTGCCGGCCTCTGCGACCGGGCTCAGGCCCCCGCCGGATTGATGTCCGCTTCGCCAACATGCACCGCCAGCCACACCGTGGGCTGGTCAGGGTCGGTAAAGGTCACGAGGTGCTCGGTGTCGGCCGGGATCAGCAGGTGGTCGCCGGGCGCCAGGACGGTTTCAGCGCCGTCCATCATCACCCGGGCGGCGCCGCTGACCACCATCACCCATTCGGCATGCGGCTGGCGATAAGGCCGGTCAAGGGGTGTGGTCTGACCCTGGGAGACAATGCGCTCGATGCGACAGCCGGGCGTGACCAGCAGGTCGGTGAACACCTCGGCGGTGCGGGCGTCGGGCAAGGGGGCGAACAGGTTGACGGGTGTGCTCATGAGGGTGGGTCCGTTGCCGCAGGGCGGGCAGGCACACATTGCATGCATGCCTGCCCGCTGCTGCTTTCAGCTCAGATGAAACCGTGCCGTATTGTCGTTCAGGGCACGGCTGCCTTTGCTCAGCGTATCAGCTGCCTGGTTGACTGCACGCGCGCCGTCCAGCAGGCGCCCGGCGGCCTGGTCGACCTGCTGGATATTGCCGCTGACTTCGTCGGCGGTGGTGGCTTGCTCCTCCACGGCGGTGAGGATCTGCGCCAGGGTGTCGGTGACGCCTTGTACGGCCGTGGCGATTTCGCCCAGGCGCACGCCCAGCCCGGTCACCGATTGCGCATCGTTGACGGCCTGGCCGCAGGCGACCTCCATCAGATTCACCGCCTGGGTCACGGTGGCACGCAGGCTGTCGACCGTGCCGGCAATCTGCGCGGTCGAAGCCTGGGTGCGCTGCGACAGGCTGCGCACCTCGTCGGCAACCACGGCAAAGCCCCTGCCCTGCTCGCCGGCGCGCGCGGCCTCGATCGCGGCGTTGAGCGCCAGCAGATTGGTCTGCTCGGCAATGCCACGAATGGCATCGACCACCGACTGGATCTGCTGGCCCTGCTCGCTGACCCGGCCCAGTGCTTCGGCCGTTTCGGTCAGGCGGCGGTTGAGTTGCTGGATGCTGTCGGTGGTGCGCTGGCTGTCGCGGCTGCTTTCTTCGGCGATGCGCCGAGTCTGCCGGGCGCTGTCGGACGCCTGCTCGCAGCTCTTGGCCACGCCTTGGGAGGTGGCGGCCAGTTGCGTGGCGGCGGCAGCGATCTGGCTGATCTGCTGTTGCTGTTCCTCCACCTCGTACAGTGTGTCGTTGGCCTGGGTATTGAGGGTCTGCACCGCCGAGCCCAGTTGCTGGGTTTCGTGGTTGACCCCTAACAGGCTGGTGCGCAATTGCACAACGGCCACGTTCAAGGCCCGGCTGATGGCCGCCAGTTCATCACGGCCCTGCACCGAGACCTCGACGCACAGGTTACCGTCACGCAGCGATTCGGCCAGCATAGTGATGCCGCTGGCGCTGCGCCGGATCGACGCCTGCAAACAGGCGAACAGGTACAGGGCGGCGAGCAGCAGCACGCCAATGGTCACGCCCACCGGGATGAATTCGCGGTTGGATTTGGCGTGGTAGTAGTCGAGCCGATCATTGAGCGACTGCAACGATTGCTGGCGCAGCGTGGCCATCTCGTCCAGCAAGCGGTCGACACTGCGCTCGAAGTCGACCGGCTTGAGCTTGATCGTGCCGCCAAACACCCCGTCGTCGAGCACCTTCAGTTCTTCATTGAGCACTTGCATGGTCGCCGCGTAACGGCCGGCCCAGCCTTGCAACTCCGGCGGCAGGCGGCTTTGCAGGGAATTGCCCGTTTTGAGCATCTGTTCGCGGGCGTCGTCAATGCGGCTGCGCAGGTCGCGCATCTGCAAGCGGCTCTGCAGGCTGAACTGGCCGGTGACCACCGAGGTCTGGCCAATACTGGCCATGCGTCCGATACGTTCGACCAGTTCAGGGGTCTGCTGGGTCGACAACTGCATCAACAGGTAGGTTTCCAGCCACGGGTCGAGAATCAGCCCGGTGTCCATGGTGATCTGGTCACGCACCGCTTGCAGATGGCTGATCGCCGTCGTAAAGCGATCATAACCGTCCGGCCACCAGCCCACGCTGCGCAAGGATTCAGTGTCCAGCCCCTTGACCGACGCTTGCAGGGTCTTGTAGCGCGCCTGCGTGTCGGCCCCGACCTTTTCACTGGCCAGTGCGGCCTCCAGGTTTTGCAGCGCCTGGTTGATGCGCGGCACGGCGGCGTCGATCTGGCTCATCACCTGACGCGCCTCAGGCGTGGGCTCACGCAGGATATCGATCGCCTTCCAGCGCGCGGCGCGATCACGCTGCGCCGACAGTTCGCGATCCAGCTCATCCATGGCCAGCAACTGGCGCACACCCGATTGCTCCTGGGCAATCACCGCCAGCTTGGCGCGGTACTCCACGCCAATCATCCACACACTGCCCAGCAACGGCAGCATGAACAGCAGGAACAGCAGCTGAAACTTGCGAGCAAAACCAAAACGTCCCAACAGACGCATACCCGGCGATAACAGGCTGTTCATGTCCCACTCCTGCACGTGAATACCCGGCTGTCGGGCGATGCCGGCAGGGGTATCTTCTTGCTACAAAGATAAACGGCAAAATGCCATGAAAATGTTTCCGAAGTGCCCTGTCGCGCGGTATCCCTGAAAAAGCCGGGGTGAACATTCCTGTAAGCGACACGGGCTCATCGGCCAACGTCATGGCGTTTAGCTAGCAAGAAGCGGACCGTACCGTTATCGGGCAATGCCCGCTGTCTCGTGCGCTGTTGTCGGGCGCTTTTCTGCACCATTTTTGTGCGGCGCGGCGACCTGAGCGTCACTGGAAGAAACAGCAGTGGGAACAAAACAGACGCCCGTTCTGTGGACCTGCGCTAAGCGATTGATCGCATGGAGATATTTTTTAAAATAAATGCTTGACGAGATTTCGTTTCGAGCGAATAATGCGCGCCACTTGGCTACATAGCTCAGTTGGTTAGAGCATAGCATTCATAATGCTGGGGTCCGGGGTTCAAGTCCCTGTGTAGCCACCAAGTACCGACCTAGAGACCCGCAAGTGTCTTCAGGTCAATCAAGAAGCCCGCCTCGTGCGGGCTTTCTTGTTTCTGGCGTTCCCATCCGGCCACTCTCCATACCCACCACCGTGTATGCCCTTGTGCCTGCGCTGAATCAGGGGTTACTGCCGGGGCATGAGCGCATATTGCGCCCTGCCCTGTCAGCGGATCAGACCGCCTGCACCCTGGCCAGTTGTTCGCCTTCAAGCCAGGCGCTGACGTCACTGGCGCGCATGGGCCTGGAGAACAGGTAGCCCTGGGCCCAGGCGCAGCCGAGGCTTTTCAGGGCGTCGAGTTCGGCGGCGGTTTCCACGCCTTCGACGATGCATTCCAGTTGCATGTCCTGGCACAGGGCAACCAGCGACTTGACGATCTTGAAGCTGGCCGGGTCGAGGTGGATGTTGGTGATGAAGGTACGGTCCACCTTCAGCTTGGTCAGCGACAGCGCGTGGATCTGGCTCAGGCTGGAATAGCCGGTGCCGAAGTCGTCGAGGGAGATGCCGCAGCCCAGTTCGCGAAACCGGCTGATCGCTCGCTGGGTCTGCGGCAGGTCCTGGATGGCCGCGGTTTCGGTGATTTCCAGATCGAGACAGGCCGGGTCAAAACGGCTGCTCTTGATCAGCTCGACGATCTGCTGGGCTGCATCTTGCGAACCGCAGTCGTGGGCGGACAAGTTGAATGACAGGCGGATACCCTCAGGCCAGCTGGCAGCCGCGTCCAGCGCCTTGCTCAGCAATGGCAGCGTGAGGCGGTTGATCATGCCGACGCGCTCGGCAATCGGGATGAAATCACAAGGCGGCACGTTACCCAGCTCCGGGCTCTCCCAGCGGGCCAGGGCCTCGAATGCGACGGTGTGCTCACTGTGAATATCCACGATGGGCTGGAACACCACATGAAACTCACGCTCCAGATCGGCCCTGCGCAGGGCCTGTTCGGTCAGCCCTTCGCGATTGAGCTGCTGGCGATGGGCGGCGCTGAACAGGCAGACCGTGCCGGGGCGGTGGCGCTTGCTCTGATACAAGGCATAGTCGGCGTATTCATACACCTGCGTGGCGCAGGAGGCCTGGTCCGGGAAGGTCGCGATGCCCAGTGACGCACTGATCTGAATAGGGATGTCCACCAGCAGAAACGGCTCGCGCATGCGGGCGCAGATTTTCTCGCCAAACACCCCCAGTTGGTCGTCGCTCATGACCTGCGTGATGATCAGGCCGAACTCGTCACCTCCCAGCCGGGCCAGGTGCACCTGTTCGTCGAGCAGCCCGGTCAGGCGCTGGCCAACCTGATAGAGCAGCTTGTCACCAATGCTATGGCCATACAGATCGTTGATCGGCTTGAAGCCATCCAGGTCGATCAGTCCCACGGCCAGGCGAATCTCCTGCTCGCGGGCGCGGGACAGCAGCGTATCGAGGCGGGAAAAGAACTGCCGCCGATTGGCCAGCCCGGTCAGGCTGTCCTGATTGGCCAGGTGAAGGTTTTCCTCGCTGAGTTTTGCCGTCTGCGCCTGCATGTTCACCAGCCGGGTGAAGTCGGCGTACTGCGCCTTGAGAATGATCAGCATGGCGATGGACACCAGCAGGACGTCAATCGCCGTGGCAATGAAGGTCATGATATTGGTGGACGCGAAGAACACCACGAACGCCGTGTTGACCACCGCCGTGGTAGCCAGGGCAGCTGGCAGCAGGTGCATCATGCAGAAAATGCAGCCAATGACGGTGATCGCCATATAAAAGGCGACATGCGCCTGGGTGTAGCTGTCGCCATAGGGAAACAGCGCCAGCGACCAGGCGGTGAACGCCACGGCGACAAACGGCGCGAGCATGTTGGTGCGCTTAAGCGCCGTGAGCATCTGCGCCGGGCTGCGCGCCTGCCTGCGCGTGCGTATCCATTCCGCCGTACGAATCACACCGAACAACGTCATGAGCAATGGGCAATACACCACCAGCCAGCGCGGCGCGACCGCAAAGTGGGTGCCCGCCAGCATCAGGGTGTTGATCAGCAGGATGAAATACATCATGGGCAATTGGCGAGAAAGCGCGATGTATTGCGCCTTGACCAGACCCGGGTTGTCCCTGGGCACGGACATCAACGCTCGCACGCCGAGCAGTGTTTTCTTCATCAGGCGGTGCTCTGAAAATACAACCGGATAAATAACCGAACGGATTATCCAGTCAGGGCCGAGCAGGGCTAAACACTGCTCTCATGGGATCGTGTCGGCCGATCCTCTTGTTTCTGCACCCTTTACGACTAGTGGCACTTTGATTGCGTTCCATCTACCGGTCGTAATGATTGCAAGCGAAGCAAGCCCCCTCGAACAGCCTCGACGGTTAACAGCCGATGGGCTGTCATCTGCGACGATTGACGCTTGCAAAGGGATCAGGTGATTGTAGCCAATCGACCGGTGGCTGCTTCGCAATCTTAGCGAGCATCGATTGCCCCACTCTGGCCAGCCAGATGTCGAACTCACTTACTGGCGCTAATAGAGAAGAAGATCCATTGCGCCTACGGACCGGGTTTACAGCAGGATCTGCAGGCATCGATTGCCCTCTGCCCTGCAAAGTAGCTCTCCTCGTTTGTGAGCACTTTACTTAGTCCACCACATGGACCAAGCTGCTTGATACCGACCTGAAGGAGGCCAATCATGCAGACCCATAATATCCACGCCGCTAAAACGCACTTCTCGCAATTGGTCGATGCCGCCGCAAGCGGCGAAACAATCATCATTGCCAAAGCCGGCATTCCCGTTGCCAAGCTGGTGCCGATTACAGCGCCAAGGCGGCGAGGAATGATGAGCCACGTCACATTCAACGCCGAGGCATCGGACGCCATGGATGCTGAGATTGCGGCGTTGTTCGAGGGCCGGGAATGAAGCTGCTGCTCGATACCCATGTGCTGGTCTGGGCCGCCACCAGCGATGCCAGGCTTTCACAGGCGGCAGCCCGTCTGATTGATGATGAGGCCAATACCTTGTATTTCAGCGCTGCCAGTATCTGGGAGCTGACCATCAAGGGTGCCGAGCGAACCGGGATCAACCCTGCGTTGCTGCGTAAGGAACTGCTCGATGCAGGCTATCTTGAACTGCCTATTACCTCTGCCCATGGTCTTACCGTGGGCAGCCTGCCAAACCATCATCGCGATCCGTTTGACCGCATCATGGCGGCCCAGGCGCTGGCAGAGGGGATCAGCCTGTTGACACACGACAGCGCCATGCATGCTTACCCCCATACCCTCATTATCTGACTTCAGGTGCCGACATCCGTCTGGTTGCGCACCGGCAGGATGCCGGGTATCGTTGGCCCCGTCACATTGCTGACAACGACCTTGGCGGGTCGAATGACTTATGGCGCAGCAGCGCCCCCATTGCGGTTTCAGGCGCTTTTTTTGTGCCTGCAATTTCGTGTTATGGCGGGTTGCGCAGGAGCACCTTCGGGTGCGCCGGTTTCCTAAGTCACCGGTCCGCCAATCCTGTGCAATTCGCCACCCTTCTCTGCTTGGCGGCAGACAGCGGTGGTTCTTATGACTTGGGAACTACAACCATGCAAACCCTCACTTCATCCCTGCCCCTCCCCCATCACGACATGGCCACCCTTGCCATGCCTGCAAGCATGCCTCCTCCCACGTAAGCACATCATCTTCTGAATCAATAAATGATCGCGCAGGCCATTGGCGCCGTCGCGAGGGTGCACAGCATTCCAGGGCCACAGGCCGGGTGGAAACCATCATGAAACAGCAAAACGGCGCCGTGGCGCCCACGGGATCGGCTTGCCCGAAAAAAGCCATTCAGGATCAGGACACTCATCGTCATGCGAGCGACTCCAGAACGTTCGATCATCTGCCCGACCTGTCGCCGCGCCCCGTGCAGGCGGTCGATCACACCGGCAAGCGACGCGGGAAAATGACAGCCATCGCCTGGGTCCGCGCCAGTCGTTCGGGTAAGGGCACGGTGTGGCTGTGCCGCTGCGAATGCGGCCGCTATGAATACCGGCGACCGGGCACTTGGGTGAGCAAGCCGCTTCCTGACGACAGGTGCGAAGTCTGCCTGCAGGCCAGGGGGCCGAACGCCCGGCAGACCGCGCCCAGGCGCTTGCAGCAGTGGCAGCAGGACATGCGTGACCTTGGCCTGACCGATGAGGAGATTGGCCTGTTGCAGGCACCCGGCGTGAACGTGGATACACGCGGCAGGACAGTGGCACAGATACGCGAACAGCTCGCCAAGGGCCCGACCTGATTGTCCACTTTGGATGGACAGTAAAACCCGTTTCAGCCGATTTATCCGCTCACAGCAAGCCATTAATCTGTACCCATGTTGAGCGATACCCCTGATTACCGAACTTCAAAACTCTCAGATAAAGGATCTACGCCATGACCACTCAAGCCACCAACGCCCCAACCTACAGCCGCCTGAACAAGGACGATGCCATCGTACTGCTGGTCGACCACCAGACCGGCCTGATCTCGCTGGTGCAGGACTTCTCGCCCAACGAGTTCAAGAACAACGTGCTGGCCCTGGCTGATCTGGCCAAGTTTNCTGGTCGACCACCAGACCGGCCTGATCTCGCTGGTGCAGGACTTCTCGCCCAACGAGTTCAAGAACAACGTGCTGGCCCTGGCTGATCTGGCCAAGTTCTTCGAGCTGCCGACCATCCTTACCACCAGCTTCGAGCAAGGCCCCAATGGCCCGCTGGTGCCAGAGCTGAAAGATATGTTCCCGGACGCGCCGTACATCGCCCGCCCTGGCCAGATCAATGCCTGGGACAACGAAGACTTCGTCAAGGCAATCAAGGCCACCGGCCGCAAGCAGNATGTTCCCGGACGCGCCGTACATCGCCCGCCCTGGCCAGATCAATGCCTGGGACAACGAAGACTTCGTCAAGGCAATCAAGGCCACCGGCCGCAAGCAGATCATCATTGCCGGTGTGGTGACGGATGTGTGCGTAGCCTTCCCGACCCTGTCGGCGCTGGCTGAAGGCTTTGAAGTGTTCGTGGTCACCGATGCGTCGGGCACCTTCAACGAGACTGTGCAGCAGGCGGCGTGGAACCGCATGAGCCAGGCCGGTGCGCAACTGATGAACTGGTTCTCGGTGGCTTGCGAGCTGCACCGCGACTGGCGCAACGACATTGAAGGCCTGGGCAACCTGCTGTCGCAGCGGATTCCGAACTACCGCAACCTGATGAATGGCTACGCGGCGCTGACCGCACGGTAAGCGGGCGGCCCGGTGTAGGAGCGCGCTTGCCCGCGACCGGCTGCGTTAGCAGTCGTAAAATTGTGGCGTTTCATCTATTTCTGCGAGCGCTGCGCACTCGGTCGCGGGTAAACGCGCTCCTACCGGGTCCATGTTAGCAGTCGTAAACTTTCAGCGTTTCGCAGATTTTTGCGAGCGCTGCGCACTCGGTCGCGGGCAAGCGCGCTCCTACCGGGTCCATGTTAGCAGTCGTAAACTTTCAGCGTTTCGCAGATTTTTGCGAGCGCTGCGCACTCGGTCGCGGTGGTCCGGCATTCCGGCAAGCGCGCTCCTACCGGGTCCATGTTTGCTGAGCGAAAGCGCTGTGACAGTGGCACAGGATGATCTCCTGCGCAGATGCAGTGCTGGCTGGGGGATGGCGGGGCATGGAGGCCAACGTTTATTCCAGCAACCAACTGGCGATGGCGAAGATCAGCGCCACGCCTATGACCAGCAACAGCACCAGCCAGGTCAGGCGCCAGATAAAGCTGCAGACACGACGCCAGAGCGGCCGGTTGGGGTTTGATCGGGAGGGGCCGATGTCGAGCAGGTCAAGCAGGCCATCGCCCAGATCACCAATGTCGCCGCTCATGGACGCCCTCTTCCGGTCTTGAGGTGTTTCGGGCGCGAGCGGCGTGTGGGGGTGCCTTGTGCAGCGGCCTTGAGCAGCCGCTGAAATGTGGGGCACTGGGCATGGTCCGGGGCCGGGCACACCGCCGCATGGCGCAAGCCGTTGCTCATGGCCTTGAGCGTGCGAATGGTGGCGTCCAGCTCATCGGCCTTGGCCAGCAAGGCTTGCCGGTCGATGTTCATCTGGCCATTGGCCGTGAACATCAAGCCGATTTCATCCAGGCTGAACCCGGCCGACTGGCCCAGGCCGATCAGCGCCAGTTGCTCCAGCACCTGTGGCGCAAACCGGCGCCGTTCGCCCTGCTGCCCGAGCGAGGCGATCAAGCCTTTCTCTTCGTAGAAACGCAGCGTCGAAGCGGGCAGCCCCGATCGCTTGACCACCTCGGAAATATCCATCGCCCTGCCCCTTCACCTCAAGTTCACTTGAACACACAGGCTGACCCCAAACCGTTTCCGGGTCAATCCGACAGAACATTTGCGAAGAGATCCCGAACAAGGTATCGGCCTGGCCATCTGCACGCCTTACACTCTGTCGACTGGCGCTGAGCGTCCATGGGCCAACCTTGCAGACAGAGGAGACCAACGATGACCAGAAACTGGTTCGACCAGGGCGGGCAAGCCTACGCGCAGTTTCGTCCCGAGTACCCACCCGAGCTGTCCGCCTGGCTGGCGTCGATTGCGCCTGACACGGCCCTGGCGGTGGATGTCGGCTGCGGCAACGGGCAGCTTACCGAGCCACTGGCCGCGCATTTCACCCAGGTGCTGGGGTTTGATCCCAGCGCCAGCCAGATTGCGCAGAGCAGTGCCCGCAGCAACGTGGCCTACCAGTGCGCGCCGGCCGAATGCCTGCCGGTCGCTGAAGGTTGTGCCAGCCTGATCACCGCCGCCCAGGCCGCGCACTGGTTCGACCTGCCGGCATTTTATGCCGAGGCCCGGCGCATTGCGGCACCTGGTGCGGTGCTGGCGTTGATCTGCTATGGCGTCTTGAATCTGGATGCAGAGCTGGATGAACGCTTCCAACGGTTCTACTGGCAAGAAATCGGTCCGTTCTGGCCAGCCGGACGTGCCCTGGTAGACAAGGGCTACGCCACGCTGGCATTTCCGTTCGAGCCCTTGCCGGTCCCGCCTTTGCAGATCCGCCTGGAATGGGACCTGCCAGCCTTCCTTGGTTATGTCTCGACCTGGTCGGCTGTGCGTCAGGCGCGCGAAGCGGGGCAGGAAGCGGTGTTGCAACGCTTTGCCGAAGACCTTTCGGCACACTGGGGTAACCCTGGCGACAGGCGCACGGTGGTCTGGCCGATCAAGATGCGCGTGGGCACAATCGGGCCATAAGCCATTTGCCAGTGCGCATCCGGCGCGGTAATCTCGATGCCATGACCTTGTTATCGCTGACCTCGACCCTCACCAGCACGACCGCCACAGGCGGGTCGGGTGCGGCGTCGTGAGTCGATAACAGCACGATTCCCCCAAGGCCCCGCCAGCGATGACGGGGCCTTTTTTGTGGCTGCGCGTCGCCGGCTTTCAAGCAAGGAGACGCGACATGCACGCTTTATTGATTCTGGATATGCAGGACGGCCTGTTTCATGGCCCGGAGCCGATCTGGCGCCGCGAACAGTTACTGGCCACCATCAACCGCCTGCTGGACAAGGCACACATGGCCGGCGCACCGGTATTCCTGGCCCGTCATGTCGGCCCGGCCGGTTCGCCCATTGAACCGGGCAGCGCGCTGACGCGACTGGTCGATGGGTTGCATGTGCAAGGTGATGAAACGGTGTTCGAGAAAACCCGTCCCAATGCCTTTGCCGGCACCGGCCTGATGGCGTGGCTCAAGGCGCAGGAGCTGCAGGGGGTGGTGATTGCGGGCCTGAAAACCCAGTATTGCGTCGACAGCACATGCCGTGCCGCCAGGGATCTGGGCCTGGACGCGGTGTTGATCGAGGACGGCCACAGTTGCTCGGACACCCCGGTACTGAATGCCGGGCACATCGTTGCCCATCACAATGCGACCCTGAACGGAGCGTTCTGCCGGGTGATGCCTGCCGATGACTGGCCGTTTGCCTGAAGCCTAAAGCCCGCCGAGCAGCCGCTTGACGTTCTGGACCATCAATCCGATGTCGAACGGCTTTTCGTAGACGGCTGCAAACAGATCGGGACGTGAGACGCCCAGGTGCGCCTGGGCGCCGCTCATCAGGATGATCGGCACGGTCTCGAACTGCTTGTTGGACCGTGCCGCTTCCGCGAACTCGATGCCGTTCATTCCCGGCATCATGTAATCGGTAATGATCAGATGAGGCCGCTCCCGGTCCAGAATGGTCAATGCCCGGGAGCCACTGCCGGCCGTAACGGTGAGGTAGCCTTCGTCCTCCAGCGCGAAGCTGAGGATCTCGGCAATCAGATATTCATCATCGACGATTAAAATCGTGCTCATATCAAGCCCACCCCACCCGATAAGTCATGAGCGAGATGACGGTCGAGCAATTGCGCTACTTTCGTCGTCAGATACATGAGAAAAAGCCTTACGAACGCCTACGCCCTGATGATCTATCACGAGCTCTAGAAGGGCAGGATCATAATTACTGTCCCTGACTTTAAGGATGGACAGGTGCCGCTTAAGTTCAGCCTCTGTCTCTGCGAATCGGACCAGCAGCAGGTTATCGACGATTCCGGACAGATCGGAAGCCGGGGCATCGATCCCCTCCCCCAGAATGCTGCGCACTTCCCAGGAGGCCAGCACCGTGACGTTTCGGCTGCGCAGCTCACTCATCAGGGCCGTGTACAGGTCGAGCAGCCGTGATTTGTCAGCGGCTGTCCTGCCCATCCCGCCCAGGCTGTCAATAAACACCCGCTTGATGGACTTCTGCTCGACCAGGCGCAGCAGTTCGAGCGCCAGCTTGTCGACTTTTTCAGTGGCGATCGAGCGCCATACCAGAGTCAGTGCGCCGGACTCTTCCAGTGCTTCGAAATCACGCCCCAAGGCCTTGGCCTTCAGGCGCAGGCGCTGGGGGGATTCGTAGAAGCCGAAGTACAGCCCCGGTTCTTCGGCTGTCGATTCGGAAAGAAAATTGATCCCGAACGAGGTCTTGCCGGAGCCTGAAGGCCCCATGATCAGCGACACCGAGGACGACATCAGGCCACCGCTGATAAACGGGTCCAGCGAGGCAATACCGCTGGGTATGATCGAGATTTCGGCACTGTCACGCATGGGCGAATGGGTGATGGTGCTTTCAAGGCGCGGATAGATGACCAGGCCGTCGTCGGTGATCTCGCACTCATGATCACCTGCCAGCGCGGCGCTGCCGCGGGTCTTGCGCATGCGGATGCGACGCATCTGGCGGGCACCGACCTGTTCTTCGCCCAGTTCCAGTACACCATCGACCATGGTGTGTTCCGGGCTGCCGTCGTCGAGCTGGGAGCTGGTCAGGAAGAACACGGTGCAACCGGCGAAGGCGGCATGGCCTTGCAGTTCGGAGATAAAGCGCTTGGTGTTGAGGGGGGAATCCGCCTTGGAACGGGCATTGAGCAGCCCGTCGAGAATCATGACCGTGGACTTCTGGCGGGAGATTTCCCGACGCAGCAGCTTGACCACTTCATCGAGTCCTTCGTTTTCCATGGTGTCGAACGCGCTGATGAACTGGATCTCTTCACCGATGCGGGTCTTGTCGAAAAAGCTCAATGTCGAGAGAAACTGAAACAGTCGCTCGTGAGGTTCGGCCAGCAGCGTGGCGAACAACACGCGACCACCATCGCGTACATGATTGAAACCGATCTGGTTGGCCAGAATGGTTTTACCCGAGCCAGGGCGCCCTTGAATGATGTAGGAGGATCCTGAAACGAACCCTCCCTTCAGCAGCTCGTCAAGTCCTTCGACTCCGCTCTGAAGGCGTTTTAGCTGGTTCAAGATTACATTTCCCCCGGGATTCGGCTGCGTAAAAACGGTAATTCGCCGCACGCACAAAATGCGCATTCTGGCCTTGTTACCAGTGCTTCTCAAGCCTGATCGACATTTGATGAACCGCCTGCACGATCATGGCAGGTTGTCGTCTGGACAATGACGATGTTAAGCAATGCTTGGACAGGCAACATAATAGAACAGCAGGAGAAGAACTAAGTTTCGGCCCAATGGCACCGACCCATGACCTGGACAGCAAAGATAGGATCCAATAATTCAGACAGTCGTTGGAATAACCTGTTCTGCATGAAGATCGCTGACATTCGATTGACAGCAAAAAGCCGCATGATAACGGGTGGTCCCTCTGCAGTCAGGCGATTATGATAGCTCATAGCTATCAATTTTTTCATTCAAGGCCGATTAAAGAACCTGCAAGGAAAGGAGTCCTGCCGATGTTTGTCATTGTCTTTCAGGTGTCCTCATGCTCAAACCCACTCTGGCTCGATGGTTCGCGCTGCGTCACAGCCACCCGCTGATCTGGCGCCTGCTCCCGGCGATCATGGCCTTGTCGCTGCTGATCGTGCTGGGCTGCTACCTGTTGGTAAAGACCGCCCTGAGCCAGGACGCCGACGTGCAGCAACGCTCGCGCATGTTCATTGCCCGTACGGTGGAGCAGGTGCGCAACGAAGTGGGCCTGAATATCATCAACTACAGCAAATGGGGCGAGGCCTACAAAAACCTGCACCTGGAGGTGGACAAGGTCTGGGCCGACGAGCAGCGCAACGTCGGCGACATTCCCTACGAGCTATATGGCTACAACGGTGTGTTCGTGGTCAATGCCCAGGACCGCACGGTGTACACCGTGATTGACGGCAAGGCGGCCAGCGTGCAGGCCGGCGACTGGCTGCAAGGTGACCTGCCTACCCTGCTGGTGGCGGCGCGTGAGGCCGACCGCAACGATACCAGCGTCGTGCAGGCGTTCAGGGTCGATGGGGTGGCCGCGCTGGCGGCGGCATCGGCCATTACACCGGGCTGGGATCCGGCCCTGCAAAGAACGCCCGGCCCGGCCTCGGTCATGATTCTGGTCTCGGTCCTGAGCCAGGACAAACTGGAACGCCTGAGCGAAACCTATGGTCTGCCGGAGCTGACGGTGTCGCCACGGCCGCTGCCCGGCCTGCAATCGATGAGGTTGCTGGATTCGGACATTCATCTCAACTGGACACCGCCGACCCCCGGCATGCATTTGCTTGGCCAGACACTGCCGGTGTTCATCGCCGGCGTCCTGGCGCTGATCGGTGTACTGACCGTGCTGGTGCGCCATGCCATGGCGTCGGCGCGCCAGCTTGAGGCGCAGTTCGCCGAGATCCGGCACTTGTCGCAGCATGACTTTCTGACCGGACTGCCCAATCGGTACCAACTCGATCAGTTCCTCACTCGCCATCTGCAGCGTGATGGCCTGCAACGGCTGGCGGTACTGAGTCTGGACCTGGACGGTTTCAAGCCGATCAATGATGCGCTGGGCCACGCCGCAGGCGACCGGGTATTACAAGACGTGGCACAGCGACTGCGCGACATGACACCCGCACACGGCATGATGGCTCGCTTTGGTGGTGATGAGTTCATCATGGTCTGGCCGGACGCACCCGGCTTGCCGGACATCGAGTGCCTCTGTGCACAGATCATCGACGCCCTGCGCGCCCCTGTCGAGCTGCCCACCGGCAACGTGAGGCTGGGTACCAGCATTGGCATCGCTCTGGCGCCGCAGCACGCCGGCAGCGCCCTTGAGCTGTTACGCATGAGCGATACGGCGTTGTACCAGGCAAAATCGGCGGGGCGCTGTACCTGGCGGGTTTACCAGATGGCGATGGAAACAGGTCAGAAAGGCTAGGCGGCGTCTGTCCGGTAACCGGATATAACGCCGCCCCGGTCACGCCTACAGGCGGAACTGGCTCACCAGCCCGTTGAACGACACGGCCAGGCGTGACAGTTCCTGGCTGGAGGCGCTGGTCTGGTTGGCACCGGCGGCGGTCTGGGTCGAGAGGTCCTGGATATTGACCAGGTTGCGGTCCACTTCACGGGCGACGTGGGCCTGCTCTTCGGAAGCGGTGGCGATCAGCATGTTGCGGTCGTTGATCTGCGCGATGCTGTGCGCGATGCGTTCCAGGGACTGACCGGTGGCCTGGGCCAGGGACTGGGTGTCGCTGGCCAGGCTACGGCTGTTGCCCATGGCCCGCACGGCCTGGTCGGCACTGCTCTGCACCGAGCTGATCATGGCTTCGATCTCGCCGGTGGACGCCTGGGTACGGGCCGCCAGGGCGCGGACTTCATCGGCGACCACGGCAAAACCACGGCCTTGCTCGCCGGCACGGGCCGCTTCGATGGCGGCGTTGAGGGCCAGCAGGTTGGTCTGCTCGGCAATGCCGCGAATCACGTCCAGCACCTTGCCGATCTCACGTACCTGACCGGCCAGTTCTTCGACCTGAACGGTGGAGCTGGAAATCTCGTTGCTGACCGTATCGATGGCCTTGACCGCCTCGCGGGCCTGATCACGACCACTGGCCGCTTCGGCGCTGGTGACCTTGGAGGCGTCAGAGGTGGAGATGGCATTGCGGGCCACTTCTTCGACGGCCGCCGTCATCTCGTTCACGGCAGTGGCCGCCAGCTGGATTTCGTCGTTCTGGCGGGTCAGGCCACGGCTGCTTTCTTCGGTGACGGCATTGAGCTCTTCGGCGGCAGAGGCCAGTTGGTCAGCGGCACTGGCGATCTGCTGGATGGTGCCTTTCAGGCCGCTCTGCATGCTGCCCAGCGCCGTCAGCAACTGACCGGCTTCGTCGAGACGGGTGCTGGTGATCGGCTGGGTCAGGTCACCGCTGGCCACGCGCTGGGCGCTGGCCACCGCGGTGGCGATCGGCGTGCTGATCAGGCGGCTGATGAACATGCCAAGGCCAAAGGCGGCCAGGAAGGCCACGGCGATGCCGATGTACAGGTTGCGCTTGGCCGCCGTTTCCTGCGCCTCGGCGTCTGCGGCACCTTCACTGGCCTGGCGGTTGTTGGAGTCGACCATGATGGTCAGCTCATCGCTGATGCGCGTGAACGCCTGGAGCACTTCGCCGTCGATCAGTGCCCGTGCAGCATTAAGGTCACCACTGGACACCAGGTTCAGCGCCCGGTCGATCATGGCCTGATACACCGGCCAGTCGATTTCCATCTTGTTTCCGGCGGCACGCTCGTCGTCGGCCAGCGGTGTAATGCGGTACTGGGCAAACGCTTTTTCGGCCGAGGCGCGGTTATCACGCAGACGCGTGATGATGCGCTCGCGATCGGCCGGCGGGGCATTGACGGCCACGGCCGACAGCAGGCGATACAGGTCGCGGTTCTGCGCCACGGTGCTGGTCTTGGTCTCGTTGGTCTTGCTGACCGACACCAGGTTATTGGCGAACACCTGCTTGAGGCTTGAGGAAAGCTCACTGATACCGCGACTGCCGATCAGCCCCACAGCCAGCGTAATAAGTGCGCACAGCGCAAAGGAGGTGAGGAGCTTGGTCGAGAGTTTGGCGTTGTAAAACCAGTTCATGCTTGAATCCTTCAAAGACCGGCGCAGGCAAGAGCGCATAGGGTTAAAAGCTACAACAGGCCTTATCGGCCGCAATCAAGCGGAATACAGACCGTTCGGAAATTTTTATAGATTTTTCACGTAATCGGATCGTTGCGCCCACAATCGCCTAGGAAATTTTCACACCACTCGGGTTAAGATCGCGGGCCTTGAACACCCGAGACCACAACCGGATGTCCGCCACGCCCAGTCCTTCAAGCCCTGCCCTGCCAACCGTCCTGGCCGGCCCTATCCTGCGTCGTCAGGAAAGCGGACGCCTGGTGTTCTGGCTGACGGGCTCACGCAGCATCGACCTGACCTTGCGCCTGGCCTACACCGATGCCCAGGGCCAGGTGCAGCAGCTTGACCATGCGCTGGACGGCGACCGCTGCAAGGTCATTGCCGTCGGCCAGCATGCATTCGTGCACCTGATCGACCTGACGCTGGACACGCCGTTGCCCTGCGACACGCAGATCGACTACGACCTGCTGACCGACGATGCTCGGCCATCGATCGCCGACTGGGCGCCGCACCTGTTGTATGCCGGCGCGAAACTGCCCAACTTCGTGATTCGCAGCCGCATCGACCATATGTTGCATGGCTCTTGCCGCAAGCCGCACCATCCTTCTCTGGATGGTCTGCTGTGCGCTGACCGGCTGCTGGCCGAGACGCCCATCCCCTCGCAGCGCCCGGCCCTGTTGATGATGAGCGGCGATCAGGTGTATGCCGATGACGTCGCAGGCCCTACGCTGAGGGCCATCCATGCGCTGATCGAACGCCTGGGGCTGTTCGATGAAAAGCTTGATGGCGCGATCGTCGAAGACAGCGTCGCGCTCTACGCCCATGAGGCCAGTTATTATGAACGCGCCGAGCTGCTGCCGGCGCTCAAGAGCAACGAGACCCTGCGCGACCGGTTCTTTGGCGGCGTCAGCAAACCGGTGTTCACCAGCAGCAATGCCGGCAATCACCTCGTGACCCTGGGCGAGATCATGGCCATGTACCTGCTGGTCTGGTCGCCGGTGCCCTGGACGCTGATCGACCCGGACCTGCCTGAGCTGACGCCTGACGAACACACGTGCTACATCCAGGAGCAGGAAGTCATCGATGCCTTTCGCGACAACCTGGGCGATGTGGCACGGGTCATGGCGCACCTGCAATGCCTGATGATCTTCGACGACCATGATGTGACCGACGACTGGAACCTGTCGGCCAGCTGGGAAGAAACCGCCTACGGGCATCCGTTCTCGCGGCGCATCATCGGCAATGCGCTGGTGGCCTACCTGTTGTGCCAGGGCTGGGGCAACAACCCCGACGCCTTCGACGAGCCGCTGCAACAGTTGCAGGCCTTGAGCCGTGGCGCTGTCGACAACGGTGGCCTGCTCGACAGCGCGGCGCTGGATGCCTTGATCAATGATCTGCTGCGTTTCGAGCGCTGGCACTATGTGATGCCGACCGAGCCTGCGCTGGTGGTGCTCGACACCCGTACCCGGCGCTGGCGCAGCGAGTTCAATCTGAGCCAGCCGTCGGGGCTGATGGACTGGGAAGCCTTGTGCGAGCTGCAACAGGAACTGCTCGACCACAAGAGCGCCATTATCGTGTCGCCGGCACCGGTGTTCGGCGTCAAGCTGATCGAGGCCATCCAGCGGGTGTTCAGTTGGTGCGGCTATCCCTTGCTGGTGGACGCCGAGAACTGGATGGCGCATCGCGGGGCGGCACCGGCGATCCTGAATATCTTTCGCCATTCGCGCACGCCGGGCAATTACGTGATCCTGTCGGGGGACGTGCATTATTCGTTCGTCTACGAAGTGCTGATCCGCGAACGCAAGGGCACGCCGCACATCTGGCAAATCACCAGCAGCGGCATCAAGAACGAATTTCCAAGGCGCCTGCTCGATACCTTTGACCGCCTCAACCGCTGGCTATACTCTCCGCGTTCACCGCTGAACTGGTTCACCAAGCGCCGCCTGATGAAGGTGATCCCGCGGGTGCCCGAGCACAGCAAGGCCGGTGAGCGGTTGTGGAACTCGGCCGGGCTCGGCCAGGTGTTCTTCGACACCACGGGGCAGCCGACCAGAATCTACCAGCTCAATGCCAATGGCATGCCACCGACCCGTTTCGTGGAGCTGGAGCAAGACCGGGAAAGCCCGGATGGCCAATGGTCAAACGCATCCGGGCAACCCCATCGCTGAACCTTATGGCCCCTTGCCCGGTCGATAACTGCTGACTGGCCAGGATTTCTGGCACCGTTTCTGGAGACCACCCCCGTGCTATCGCATCCACGTATCGCCAGGCTCAATGCCTGGGGCGCCCACGGTTTTACTGCTACTGGCGTGGTCCTGGCCTTTCTGGCCACCATCGCCCTGTTCGAAAACCAACCCAAGGCCTGCCTGCTCTGGCTGGGCATCGCCCTGATCGTCGACGGCGTGGACGGCTCGCTGGCGCGCAAGGTCAACACCCATTCGGTGCTGCCGCATTTCGACGGTTCGACGCTGGATCTGGTCATCGATTACCTGACCTATGTGTTCATTCCGGCGCTGTTCATCTATCGCTACATTCCCTTACCGGACTACACGCTGCTGCTGAGCATCTCGACGATCCTGGTGTCGTCGCTGTTCTGTTTCTGCAACGTCGACATGAAGAGCAAGGACAACTATTTCCAGGGCTTTCCGGCCGCGTGGAACGTGGTGGCTCTGTGTATGTTCATTCTGTCACCGTCACCGTGGATGAGCTTCCTGACCATCATCGGCCTGGCCCTGCTGACATTGACGCGCATGAAATTCCTGCATCCGTTTCGCGTGCGTCGCTTCATGCCGATCAACATTGCCGTGACCACCGTGTGGCTGGTCAGCAGTGGCTGGCTGATTGTCAGCCACCCTCATGAAAGCCCGCTGGTGCTGGGGGTCTGGGCGCTGATGTCGGCGTATTTCCTGGGGATCTGCATCTGGCGCACATCGCTGGAATGGCTGGGCCGGCTCAAGGGCTGAGCCTGCAGGACTGACTTCGGGCCGCACTCGGACGACCGAGTGCGAAGCGCTCGCAGAAATCTGTGAAACGCTGCAATTTTACGACTGCTACGCAGCCGGTCGTCCGAGTGCGGCCCACGCCAAGCGGGCTCCTACCAGCATTCAGGCATCGCGCAGGTTCGTAGCTGAAGCCGCTCCTGCGTCTTGCTTGCCGAAGTGGTAGGTGGCCAGGCAGCACAGCAGCAGGCCGGCCACGGCCAGCATGCCGCCGATGATGCCGACATTGGCCACACCCAGCTGACTGCTGACCACGCTGCCCAACAGGGCACCGCCGCCGATACCGATATTGAAGATTCCCGAGAACAGCGACATCGCCACGTCGGTGGCGTCTGGCGCCAGGGTCAGTACCCGCGATTGCTGGACCAGCCCGAAACACATCATCGCCACGCCCCACACCACGCTCAGCGTGCCGATCGCGCCGGCACTGCCGGACATGGGCAGCATCAGCATCAGGCACAGCGCCAGCACGCTGATGGTGCCGATCAGCAGGCCATTGGGGTAGCGGCTGCTGAACAGGCTGAAAATGATCGAGCCGACAATACCGGCGCCACCGAACAGCAACAGCAGTAAGGTGGTCATCTCGCCGGGCAGCCGGGCGACGTTCTGGGCGAACGGCTCGATGTAGGTGTAGGCGGTGAAGTGCGCGGTCACCACCGTGGCGGTCAGTGCATAGAGCACCATCAGCCGTGGCCGCTTGAACAGCATCGGCAGGCTGCGCAAGGAGCCGGAATTCTGACTGGGCAGTGCCGGCAGCGCGCGCCAGATCATCAGCAGGGTCAGGGCCGAGACCCCGGCAATGGCCATGAAGGTGGTGCGCCAGCCCAGGGCTTCGCCAAGAATCCGCCCCAGCGGAATGCCCAGCACCATCGCCAGCGAAGTGCCGGTCGCCAGCAGGCCCAGCGCCTGGACCTGTTTGCCAGGCGGCGCAATGCGCACGGCCAGCGAGGCGGTGATCGACCAGAACACCGCATGCGCAAAGGCAATGCCGACCCGGCTGGCCAGCAATACACCAAAGCTGTTGGCGGTGGCCGAGACCATGTGGCTGAGGATGAACAACACGAACAGGGCAATCAGCAGCTTGCGCCGCTCGATATTGCGGGTGATGAGCATCATTGGCAGTGACATCAGCGACACCACCCAGGCATAGATGGTCAGCATCAGGCCGACCTGCGCGGTGCTCATGTCGAAGCTCTGGCCGATATTGCTCAGCAGGCCGATGGGCACAAATTCAGTGGTGTTGAAGATAAAGGCTGCCAGCGCCAGCGCAATCACGC
This sequence comes from Pseudomonas sp. Leaf127, assembly GCF_001423155.1. Taxonomy (NCBI): domain Bacteria; kingdom Pseudomonadati; phylum Pseudomonadota; class Gammaproteobacteria; order Pseudomonadales; family Pseudomonadaceae; genus Pseudomonas; species Pseudomonas sp. Leaf127. The sequence goes on from NZ_LMOA01000024.1 coordinate 288,032, forward strand.
CAAGCCAGCTACCGGATTGCGCGGTCGAAGGGGTATTCATCAGGTAGGCAACGCCTCTGGTTGGACTGCGACCCGAAGGTCGACTGCCAGACGCTGCAAAGCGCCTGGCACCGGTGTGCAAAAGCCGATGCCGCCGACCACGATACAAAACCGCCAACGCAGAAAAGCCCCGTTCGTGGCCTGTGCCTGAACGTGGCGTGCATGGAGGTAATTATTGTGGGTATGGGAGAGACAACCGGATGCGGCGAATTCTACGTCTGCTTCAACGACGGTACAACCGGTGCATTGGCCAGATGATGGCCGGGGTGACCATCGGTCTTCGATTGCGCGCGGCACAATGCAGAGTTGCAGGGCGCGGCATTTACCGGCTTTTCCTGGCAGGCCAGACTACCGGCTGTTCTGTCCAAGGAAACAATTGCCATGTATCGCTCGATCCTGGTGGCCCTCGATGGCAGCGCACAAAGCGCCAAGGTGCTGGAACTCGCGGGCTCATTGAGCACCGCCGGCACCACGTTGCATCTGGTCTGTGTCGTCGATGCCGCCTATGCCCTGCCGGACCCGGATGATGGCTTTGATCAGGAACAGTACCCGGCCGCCGCGCACGAACAGCACCATGCGCAGGCGCTGCTTGAACAGGCGTGGCGCGAGCTGCTCAGCCGCGACCTCACCTGCACATGCACCTGCAACACCCTGACCGGACAGCCGGCCCAGGCGATCTGCACCGAAGCGGCCCGGCTCGGGAGCGACCTGATCGTGATCGGCCATCGGCACCTGTCACGCCTGGAGCGGCTGTTTTCACCGTCGGTGGGCAATCAGATCCTGAATACCGCGCCGTGCCCGGTACTGGTCGAGGTGCGCTAGGCATCAGACCTTCTTGACGAACTCGGACTTGAGCTTCATGGCGCCAATGCCGTCGATCTTGCAGTCGATGTCGTGATCACCGTCGACCAGACGGATGTTCTTGACCTTGGTGCCGACCTTGACCACCAGGGAGGAACCCTTGACCTTGAGGTCCTTGATCACGGTCACGGTGTCGCCGTCCTGCAAGACGTTGCCAGTGGCATCCTTGATGACCTTGACGTCGTCCGCCTCGCCGGTATCACCCGCAGCAGACCATTCGTGGGCGCACTCCGGACAGATCAGCATCTCGCCGTCTTCGTAGGTGTACTCGGAGTTGCATTTCGGGCAGGACGGTAAACTCACAATCGCTCTCGCATCAGGGGGGTGGGGAAAAACCACGCAATTATAAAGGTTTTTTACCCGGACCGGGCAATGCCCTGTGCCAGGGCGTGCTGGCCGGGCGGATCAGCCAGGCGCTTGCGCAATAACCACACGGGCGGCAAGCTGGCGACCTACCCGCCCGTAGAGAAGCCGCCCGATGCCCCTTGAACACTTTGCACCGTTCCAGGACCTGGCCAACCGGTTGTTACCGCACACCAAGGCCACGCAGGACGATGGCGCGCACGACTTTTCGCACCTGTTGCGGGTCTGGAAGAACGTCTGCACCATCCGTAACCATGAGGGCGGCGAGCCACAGATTCTGGTGGCCGCCACCTTGCTGCACGACTGCGTGGCGGTGGAGAAAAACTCGCCGTTCCGCGCCAGCGCCTCGCGCCTGGCCGCTGCCAGGGCGCGTGAGCTGCTGACCGACATGGGCTGGGACGAGGAAATGATCGAGGCGGTGGCGCATGCCATCGAGGCGCACAGTTTTTCGGCAGCCATTGCACCGCGCAGTCTTGAAGCGCGGATTCTGCAGGATGCCGACCGCCTGGATGCACTGGGCATGATCGGGGTGGCGCGGTTGTTTCATGTGTCCGGGCGCATGGGCAGCAGCCTGTACGACCCGCTGGACCCGCACGCCTGCGCCCGGACGCTGGACGACAAGCGCTTTGCCCTCGACCATTTCAAGACCAAGATCCTGTCGCTGGCCCAGGGCTTTCAGACAACCACAGGCGCGCGGTTGGCGCAGACACGGCATCAACGGGTCGAGCGCTTCCTGCGTGAGTGGCTGGAAGAAATCGATCCGCCGCCGCTCGTCGCAAAAGATCGGCCAGACGCCGATTTTTGACGCCAGACAACGGCACGGCCAGGCAATGTCACAAAGCTATCACACAACAGCCTTATAACCGGATGCCTCGACATCTGCGTTCATAATGGGTTGTGTGCTGTGAAAACATTTCTGGCTCGTGCATCGCGTCGTTCATCCCACACGGCCTTTTTGCGCCGCTTCAGGATTACGCCCAGGCTGGTGCTGTGTTTCGGACTTTCTTCGGCGCTGATGGTCGCCCTTGGCGCATTCTGCCTGCTGCAAATGCAGCAGATCCGCGACCAGGGCGAGTCGGTGCAAAGCGGCGCGCTGCCCAGCATTGCCATGGCCGATGCGCTGGCCATCGCGCTGGTCAAGCTGCGCAGCGAGTCGAGCCGGCTGATTGCCAACGCCGACGACCCGGGAGCGGTCATCAACGGCAAGATCAACGTCGAGCAACTGCGCAACGAGGTGGAAAAAGGCTTCCAGGATTACCTGGCACACGCCAAGGAGGTGGCTGAACGCGACTCTATCGTGGCCTTGCAAGATGCCTACAAGGCGTTCATGCCGGCCTTGCAGGACCAGATGCGCCTGATCGAGCAGAACGACCTGGCGCAGGCCCGTATGCTGGCCAACACCACGTTGTCGATCCAGGGCGACCTGATGGACATGCAGGTGCAACTGCTGCGTGAACTCAACCGGCAGAGCGCCGCGTCGGCCGTGCAGATTGCCGCCGAGCGTTACGAGCAGACGCGCATCATCGCCCTGAGCGCCATCGTTGGCGTACTGATCATGACCCTGCTGCTGGCCTGGCGCCTGAGCGTGAGCATCATTCATCCGATGCGCAATGCGCTGCACATTGCCAATACCATTGCCGAGGGCGACCTGAGCGAGCACGCCATCGCGCCGGGCAAGGACGAGACCGCACAGTTGCTGCACACCCTGGAGCGCATGCGCGGCAACCTGCACGGCACCATTGATCAGATCTACGCGGCGGCCACGCAACTGTCGCAGGCGGTGCAGGAAATGGGCAGCATCGCCGAGTCCAGCGCCAGCAACCTGAAATTGCAGAACACTGAAATCGAACAGGCGGCCGTGGCGATCAATCAGATGAGCCAGGCGGCAGTGCAGGTGGCCGATAACGCCAGCAACACCGTGTCCGAGTCCAGGGCATCAAGCCAGGCGGCCGTGCAGGGCCAGCAGCGCCTGTCGGCCACCATCGGCTCGATCAAGGATTTGACCGACAACGTGCTGGACTCTTCGCATCAGGCCGAGGGCCTGGCCGAACAGACCCAGAGCATCAGCAGCATCCTGGATGTGATTCGCTCGATCGCCAACCAGACCAACCTGCTGGCCCTCAATGCCGCCATCGAGGCGGCGCGCGCCGGTGAGGCCGGGCGGGGTTTTGCCGTGGTGGCCGACGAGGTGCGCTCGCTGGCGCAACGCACCAGTGCCTCGACCACGGAAATCGAAGGCTTGATCAGTGGCGTGCAGCGCAGCACCCAGGAAACTGCCGAATCCTTGCGCCACACCGCCAGCCAGGCCAACCAGACCCTGGAGCAGGCCGCCGCGACCGGCGAGGCGTTGACAGTGATCATCAGCTCGACCACCACCATCAACGACCGCAACCTGCAGATCGCCAGCGCCGCCGAACAACAGGCCCAGGTCGCCAATGAGGTGGACCGCAACCTGAGCAGCATTCGCGACCTGTCGACCCAGACCGCCTCCGGCGCCCAGCAGACCACGGTGGCCAGCAACGCACTGTCGATGCTGGCCACCGACCTGAACATGATGGTTCAGCGGTTTGTGTTGTAACGCCGCCTGACCCGCGCAGAGGCCGACGCACGGGGTGCGTCGGCCATACCGCCATCGCCAGACAGTTGCTGCGGGCGGCGATCCGACGATGAGGCCGGCAAGGCCCATACACCTGCTGCGTCTGTTCCATAGCCATCGCCGGCAAGCCGCCTCCCACAGTCCGGTGCCAGGCCCAAAATTTCGGGTCACATCAAACCTGTGCGGGGCTTGCTCCGGGCGGCGATACGACGATGAGGCCAGGACAGCCGACAGACAGGCAGCGCTTGTAATCCCGTCATTGCCAGACAGTTGCTGCCTCCCACAGTCTGATGCCAGGCACGAGACCTTGGGCGACATTAATCCTGTGGGAGGCGGCTTGCCGGCGATGAGGCCAGCAAGGCCTATACACCTGCTGCGCCTGTCACACAGCTATCGCCAGCAGAGCTGCCTCCCACAGTCTGATGCCAGGCACGAGACCTTGGGCGACATTAATCCTGTGGGAGGCGGCTTGCTGCGGGCGGCGATCCGGCGATGAGGCCAGCAAGGCCCATACACCTGCTGCGTCTGTCACACAGCTATCGCCAGCAGAGCTGCCTCCCACAGATTCAGATCGGGCGCAGGCGGTATTGCGGGGGAAGCTGGTCCAGGCCGCTGATGGTGGTGTCCAGGCTTTTCCAGCGACCGTCCTTGATGCCGTAGATGCAGCCGTGCACCGACAGGCTCTGGCCACGGTGCCAGGCGTTCTGGACGATAGTGGTGTGGCTGACGTTGGCCACCTGCTGGATGACGTTGAGCTCGCACATGCGGTCGACGCGCTCTTCTTCAGTGGGCAGTTTGCCGAGGTCGGCGCGGTGCTCGTAGTAGAGGTCGCGGATCGAGCGCAGCCAGCCATCGATCAGGCCGTACTGGCGGTCCTGCATGGAGGCACGCACGCCGCCGCAGCCGTAGTGGCCGGTCACCAGGATGTGTTTGACCTTGAGCACATCGACCGCGTACTGGATCACCGACAGGCAGTTGAGGTCGGTGTGCAGCACGACGTTGGCCACGTTGCGGTGCACGAACAGATCACCCGGCAGCATGCCGACGATCTCGTTGGCGGGCACGCGAGCGTCCGAACAGCCGATCCACAGGTATTCCGGCGTTTGCTGACGCGCCAGCTTGGCGAAGAACTCGGGGTCTTCCCGGTTGATCGCTTCGGCCCAGCGGGCGTTGTTGTCGATCAGGTCTTGTAATGCGTTCATGCGGTGCTACCTCAGGGACGATGCTCGGTTATGACGGGGGCTGTCTCGTTGGGGTCACTACATTGATAGCCTGTAGCCAGCGGTAATCGCTGATCCCGATTCAGGCGCACAGAGGGGACGACTGGCCCTGTCGCCGGCAAGCCGCCTCCCACATGGGCCGCGTCGCCGTTGACCGATTTAAACGGAATCTTCGCCAGCGTCGCCGGTCCACCGCACAGACCCCGGAAATAAAAGGATTGTGTCATGAGCGAAGAACGTCGCCCCTTCAATGCCGAACAACCCGAGCCGATCGACGACAACGAGGATCGCATGGGTGCGGTACGTGAGCTGGACTTCGACGATGAAGATACGGCGCGCATCGGCGATGAAATGCCTGAACAGGCGCTGCGCCAAGAGCTTCCCGACCAGCGGGAGCGCGAAGCCGGCCTGACCGGTGCATCGACCGCCGACCATCACGGCACCGACGATGATCTGCAGCCCGATACGCTGATTCGCGAAGACGGCGCCCGCTCGCCCGACGAGCCAGGCTCAAACCGCCCTGCCGATCAGGAACTGAGCCTGACCGACCAGGCCGACATCGGTGCCGGCCACGGCCTGGATGAAGAAGAACTGGCGCACCTGGACCCGCTCGATGGCAAGCCAGAATGATCAGTCCAGCAAGGTGCAGGCCATGACCACGGCGTCTTCGCGACCGTCGGCGGCCGGGTAGTAGTCGCGACGGCGCCCGATCTCGTTGAAGCCGTATTGTTCATACAGGCGATACGCGGGGCGGTTGCTGTCGCGCAGTTCCAGAAAGCACTCGCGGGCATTGAGTTCGTAGGCACGCTTCATCAGATGGTCGAGCAACCGGTAGCCCAGGCCACGGCCCTGGTTTTCAGGCTTGACGGTGATGTTGAGCAGGTGTGCTTCGTCGATGATGACCTGGATGACGCCGTGGCCGACCTGCTGGGCGCCCTCGAACATCAACCAGACTTCGTAGGACTTCAGGGCATCGGTGAAGATGCCCCGGGTCCAGGGGTGGCTGAAGGCGGCGTACTCGATTTTCAGCACGGCATCGAGGTCCGCTTCGGTCATGCGGCGAAAGGTGGTGGTTTCACTCATCTTGGGTTTTCCAGCGCGCCATCAGTTGGCGCATGGCCTTCCAGACGTCGGCCTTGCGCTGCGGCTCGTCCATCAATGATTCAAGGCCCGGCAGCGCCCAGACAGTTCCCAGGCCAGGGACCTGGCGTTCCTGGTAAAACGCTTCGCTGTCGGCTTCGCCGGCAAAGCGCACGGCCGGCAGGCCGACCAGCCAGAGGCAGGTACACGGGTGTTCTTCGAGGCGTGCCGCGACAAACCCCTGGACGAAATCGCGGGCCGCTTCCGGGCCCTGATCCATGCGGCTGCGCACCAGCAGCGGCCAGCGCACCGGCTCGCCAACGATTTGCGGACTGTCAGGCAGGCCGGCGGCACGCAACATGTCCTTGAGCAACAGGTAGGTCGGGTCGCGGCTCTGGAATGGCTGGCCGGTGGATAATTCGACCAGCAACAGGCAGCGACCGGCACGCAGCAATTGCAGGGCAAAGCGCGGCGGTGGCACGACGACGACCTTGGGCGCAGATTCCACGTCGGGCGCTTCGCTACCGGCCACCTTGCGCGCAGCGGCAGGCGTCGGGCGCGGCACTTCGATCTTCGGCCGTGGCACCGGCGTGCGCAGTGGCGCGGGCAGCGCAGTCGCCGGCGCCATGTCGGGCGCCGCAGGACGGGCCTGGGATGCCGAGGCGACGGGCGCTGTCACGGCAGGCGCCTCGGGCACCGGTACAGGCGCCAACAGTTCCGGCCGCGACGGGGCTGCAAAAGGCAGTTCGGTACGCGGCAGCCAGCTTTCCACCTGCATGGCGGTCAGATAAGCACGGCGACGGGACTCGGTCAGCAAAAGATCAGCCACTTGTGGATAAGTCAGGCGCGCAATTCTAGGGGGTGCGCCGGTTTACTGCCAGTGCTGTTCAGCCCACCGTTCATCCTCGATCACCGGGGTTGAAGGCGTGAGGTGAAACGCAGGGCGGACGATGCAGTACAATCGCGGCCTTTCATTTGCCACGGTCGACTTGTCATGATCGAACCCAAGCGCGTCCTGCGCGCCCTGGCCGAACACTGGGCCTTGCTGGAGCCTTTGTGCGAGCACTTTGACCAGGGCACCCTGAGCCTGAGCGAGCTGCGCCTGCAATTGGCCGCCCGCCAGCCAGACAGCACCGCGCAGGACATCACCCAACTGCTGGACGTGTGGATCCGCCTGGACATTCTGGTGCCGGTGGCCAAGAGTCCGAACCGCTTCGAGCTCAATGCGCAGATCCACGACTTTCTGTCTTACCTGCGGCACGAGCATCGCCTGGGCCTGTGCCTGGAAATCGAGGCGTACTTGCGCCACCTGGAGCGCCTGGCCGGGTATATCCAGGATGCCTTCGACATTCGTGATGCCAATGACCTGGCGCGGCAGCTGCGCCTGCTCGACATGCGCGTGCGCGATGTGCTGAAAAAGCTCGCCAACGACGAGCAGGCCCTGGTGGCGGTGGCCGAGCGGGCCAAGACCCAGGACCGGCAGATTCCGCTGCGTCAGCGCTACGCCGAGGTGCTGGCGACCTGGGACGAATACGTCGAACCCATGATCCAGCTGGTCAACGCTGACGGTGCTTTTGAACAAGGCGTGCGCAAGGTCGAGAAGGTGCTGCTGCACCTGCTGACCGAGCAGCAGCGCCTTGGCCACCTGGTCGACGATGACATGCTGCTGCGCACCCACGCACGCATTCTGGAAATGCAGACCAACGCGCAACTTACCCTGCGCCATGCCCGCGAACTGCTGCTGCCACTGCGTGAAGAAGCGCGCCGGCATAACGCCGTGACCCGCGGGGCGGCGCTGGCGCTGTCGGCGATCCGCCGCAAAGGCCTGGACGCCCTGCCCCAGGCGGCCATGCCGCTGTTCACCCGACCGCAAAGCACATTCCTGGGCAGCGCCAGCCAGGTCGAGGCGTATGTCTATGCGCTGGCGCACTTCGAGCCCAAGCCGACGAAGTTTCCCAAGGCCAGCGCCACGCGCAACGGCGAACAACCGCGGGCGCCGCGCACGGTCAAGGAAATGCTTGAGCGCTGCGAAGACGCCCTGCCCTTGCCCGACCTGATGGACTGGCTGCTGGAGCAGGAGCCAGAGGGCGCCACCGATGAGCTGCTGTACTGGTTCTCGCGCCTGTCACGCGACAAGCGCTTTGCCCGCCAACGCCTGGAGCGCCGCGACTACCTGACCCTGGAGCATCGGGTCAGCCTGCGCTCCTTCGCCCTGCTCAGTGCTGGCAACGAACAGCCAGAGAATTCCGAGAGCGTCCTACATGCAACTTGATTTGTCTGAAATGTCTCAACTGGCTCCGATCTTTCGCGAGCTGTTCAAGGGCTATCACATCAGCCGCCGCGACCCGGAACTGTACGCGCAGTTATCCAACTCGCAGGACCAGTACCGCACGTTGTTCAAGGCACTGGGGTTCGAGCTGGTGTGTGACACCCGCGGCTTTTATTACTTCGTGCCAGAGCTGGCCGCCGCCCAGGTCAACAAGACGGCCCAGCGCCTGGCGCTGTTCACCTTCATTCTGGTCGAGCACCTGGCCGATCAGGGCCGCGACCCGGTCAACGTGCTCGACGGCGGCAGCCTGGGCCGTGACGAGTTGCCTTCGCTGCTGGACAAGTACCGCGACTTGTTCGTGCAGGCCGAGGTACAGACCCAGGAAGAGCTGGAAGAAAAGATCATGCGCCGCATGACCCAGCTGGGCTTTGCCAGTGAAGAGGTGGGCATCTATCGCTTCCTGCCACCGATGCACCGTTTTCTGGATGTGTGCCTGTCAGTGCAACAGGACCGCGACCTGGCCGCCGCCTTGCACAGTGATCTGCCGCTGCCGACACCGGTGCTGGTGGATGACGGACTGGAAGACGACGATTTCGAAGTGCAGGAAACCGAGGAGCAGGCCCTGGCCCGCGCCATCGCCGACGAGCAACAGGAGATCAATGCATGAGCCAGGAACGTTATGGCATTCGCCGCTTTGCCCTGCTCAACACCGCCGGCTACAGCCTGGGGCTGTTTCCGCTGGAGTACCCCCTGTCGGTCTATGGCGCAAACAATCTGGGCAAGAGTGCGTCGATCAATGCTCTGCAATTTCCTATCCTGGCGCGCATGTCGGACATGAGTTTCGGCAAGTACAGCCTGGAGCAATCACGGCGTTTCTATTTTGCCTCCGACACCAGCTACATTCTGGTCGAGGTCAACCTGGCCCACGGTCCGCATGTGATTGGCGTGGTCGGGCGCGGGCCAGGGGGCGGCTTTGGTCACCAGTTCTTTGCTTATGCCGGCGAGCTGGACCTGGGGCACTACCAGAAGAACGACACCTGCCTGCGCCAGAAAGAACTGTTCAACAACCTGGCCAGCCACGGCCTGAAAGCCTATGAGCTCAAGCCCGATGAGCTGCGCCGCCTGTTGGTCGGGGGTCACACTTCGATTCCACTGGACCTGACGCTGATTCCGCTGCGCTCGACCAGCGAGCAAAGCCTCAAGACCTTTCGCGCGCTGTTCATCAACCTGCTGCACATGCGTGAAATCACCGCCGCCAAGCTCAAGCAGCTGTTTCTCGATGCCTTTGAGCACAGCCTGCGCTCGGGCAGCGTCGATTACATTGCCGCCTGTGAAGAGGCGTTCCGCGATGTGCGGCGCATGGAGCAGGACTACAACTCGCTGGTGCAGGCCGGGGCGCTGGTCGAGGCGCTGGCCTCGGGCGTTCGCCAGCGCGAAGTGCTGCGCGGCAAGCTGCACCGTATCTCGCCCTTGCTCGATGCGCTGCTTGGCACCTGGTCGGACTATTCCGGTGCGCGCAAGGAAGAGCTGGTCATCCAGGCCGAGCACTACCGGGCCCAGCAGGATGTGATGCAGAACGACCAGCGCAACAGCACCCAGGAGCTGATGCGCCTGGAGCGTGAGATCAGCAGCCTGCAACGCTGGCTGGGCGAACTGTCGGTGCTGCGCAACCGCTTTGCCCTGGTCGATGATGCCAGGGTGCTGGAACAGCAACTGCTCAGCGCCAAGGACGCCCACGATGAACTGGCTGGTGCCCTGGCGCAGTCGCGGCAATTCAGTGCCGAGGACCTGGAGGAGCGGCTGCGTGATCTGGAGCGCCGCCTGAAGTCGGTGAAGCAGCAACTGGACCATGCTGACAACAACAGTTATGCGCGCTTGTGCGAGGAGTTTTCCCAGGGTGATGTCGAGCGCCTGATGCGCCTGTTCAATGGTGCGCTGTTCAGCCTGCCACTGGGTGAAGATGGCATTGCGCTGGACGATGGCCAGGCCTGGGTCAGCTCGCTGCAGACGTTGCTGGACCGGTTCAAGGGTGATCAATTCCAGGTGCCGGGGTTGTCGATCAACCTGTCGAGCATCGAACCCCCGACCTTGCAGGCCCTGGCGGATCGCGCCGTGCTGCGCGACCAGAAGGACCGTCTGGAAAAAGAACTCAAGCAGCTCAAGACCCAACAGGCCGTGGCCTCCGACCGCATTGCCAGCAAGAGCCAGACCGAGGCGCTGTACAAGCAGGTGCTGGATGCCCAGAAGGCGCTGGAAGACTTCCGTCGTTGCCAGACCCTGAGTGCTGAAGAGCCGGGCAAGCTGGCGGAACTGGCGCAACTGGAAGCGGCTCAGGATGAGCTCAAGCGCTCCAGCGACGCCTTTACCGAACGCGTTCAGCAGTTGTCGGCCAAGTTACAACTGGTGGCGCGGCAGATCGGTGATCTGGAAGCCAAGCAGCGCACGCTGGACGATGCCTTGCGCCGTCGACAGCTGCTGCCGGCCGACCTGCCTCATGGGGTGCCGTTCATGGAGGATGTCGACGACTCTGTGGATAACTTGCTGCCCCTGCTCAATGATTATCAGGACAGCTGGCAGGCGCTGCAGCGTTGCGACGGTCAGATCGATGCCTTGTATGCGCAGGTGCGCCTTAAAGGTGTCGCCAAGTTCGACAGCGAAGAAGATGTCGAGCGGCGCCTGCAATTGTTGATCAATGCGTATGCCCACCGCACCGATGAAGCGCTGACCCTGGGCAAGGCACGCCGTGCGGCGGTGACCGACATTGCCCGTACTTTGCGCAATATCCGCAGCGACTATGAAAGCCTTGAGCATCAGTTGGCGCTGTTCAACCGCGAAATCAACAAGCGGCAGGTGTCCAACCTGGCGAGCTTCCGGATTGTGCTGGCGCCCAACAAGGAGGCGCTCAAGCACATCGACCAGATTATCCACAGCGCCGGCCAGTACGAAGAAGGCGAGACGCTGTCGGTCTTCGACCTCAGTCAGAGTGCCGAGCAGGATTCGAAAAATGAAGAGGCCAAGGAGTATCTGGCGCGCCTGGTGGCCGCCAATCATAACCAGTTGGGTCTGAAGGACCTGTTCGAGCTGGCGTTCGAGATCACCAAGGTCAATGGCCAGCCGGTGATTCACACGGACATCGACGGCGCAGCGTCCAACGGTACGACAATGACCATCAAGGCGCTGACCAACATGTACTTGCTATTGCACTTGATGGACCGCGACCTGGCCGGGCGTGTGCGCCTGCCCTATTACCTCGACGAGGCCGCGGACATCGACGAGAAGAACCAGTCGGCATTGCTCGAAACCAGTCAGCAACTGGGCTTTGTACCCATCCTGGCAAGCGTGAAGCCGCAGGTGTCGGCCCATGTGGCGATTGACCTGGAGGCCGGCAGCGGGCCTAACGGTATTTATATCGATGAGGCCGACTGGAAATATATTCATCGTCGTGAAGAAGCGGCCAAGCCGGAAGAAGAAGTGGCTTAGGTTGATCGGTTGTACCGGGACCGCCTCTTGAGGCGGTCTTTTTTATAGGCCAGGCCCGGCCCTTCCATCAAGCCATTGGCTTACGTGTAGCCCGCTTCAATGAGCTTTACCAGGCGGTGGAGCGACTGTAAAACCGGGGTAGGAACGCCATTCTGTCGACCCAGTTCCACCACCGCGCCCTGGATGAAGTCGATCTCGGTCTTTCGGCCAGACTCCACGTCCTGCAGCATCGAGGGTTTGTGCCGGGCCTGATGCTCGAATGCATGCTCGACGGCTTGCCTGACCCGGTCTTTCTGCACCGCAATGCCCATTGCGCCAGCCACCTGAAGCGTTTCGTCAATGACGCTGGCCGCCAGCAGGCGTCCATGTTCGGAGTGCCCGATGCAGCCCACTGCCTGGCGAGTAATCGCACACACGCCGTTGAGGGCCGCGTTGAAGGCAACCTTCTCCCAGATGGCGATCTGCACGTGCGGGTCAGCCTGGCAGGGCAAGCCTGAGGCTTGAAACACCCTGGCGATGTCCAGGACCGCAGGGGTTTCCCGGCCGTCCCATGACCAGAGAGTGATATGGCCATCGCCATGGCTGTGAACGACACCTGGCTCAAGCAGGTCGGCAGGCAGGTTTGTCATCCCGACCAGGATGTGATCGGCCGGCACGACCTTGGCAATAAGCGGCGCATTACCCAAGCCATTCTGTACCGAAAGCACCCATGTCGCCGGCCCGACAAGGTGCCGTACCGATTCGATGGCGACCTCGGTATGGAAACCCTTGGTGAGGATGATCAGCAGGTCAAAGGTGCCCGAATACGCGTCAGCCCTGGCAATGGGCAGCTTGACCCGTTCACTTGAAGCAGGGGTCACCAGCCTCAGTCCTTGATGCTGGATGGCTTCGACAGTCCTCTGGCAAACCTCTATCAAAGAGACTTCCTGCCCGCCCACCGCCAGTCGAACAGCGAATAGCGCGCCCATGGCGCCGGCGCCCACAATGGCTATTTTCATGGTTGCTCCAACGGGTGAACACGCACCATCAGGTCTGCTTCAAGGCGCCATCGAACGCCGGCGTCAGCCCCGACAGTTCCAGCTTGCGGACAAATTCGCCGAGACGTTGCTGCTTGTAGGCTTCCACGTCCAGGTGGCGATAGTCGTAGAAGCCCTGGCCATCTCGCAAGCCATTACGGCCGTTTTGCATATTGTCGGCAATCACCTGGGGCGACTCGAAACGCGGTGCCAGCGCGCCGCTCAAGTAACGCGAGGCGTAGTAGAGAATGTCGCCTCCCCCCCAGTCAATGAACTCAAGCAGCCCCAGCACCGAGAAGCGCAAACCGAAGCCGACGCGTATTGCCGTGTCGATATCCTCGGCACTGGCCACGCCTTCTTCGACCATTCGTGCGGCTTCATTCATCGCCAGCGCCTGGATGCGCGGGACGATGTAGCCGGCCACCGGATTGCACACCACCGGCACCTTGCCGATGCGCTTGAGCAATTGCAGCAGCCGCTCGACCACCTGTGGGCAGGTCGCCTCGCTGCGGCTGACTTCCACCAATGGCATCAGGTACGCCGGATTCAGCCAGTGCGCGTTCACGAAGCGCTTCGGCTCACTGACCATTTCGCTCAGCTCGGTGACCAGGAAGGTCGATGTCGTGGAGGCGATGATGGTCGACGCCGGAACGTGCTCGCTGACCCAGGCGAACGTCTTCTGCTTGACCGCAATGACCTCCGGCACCGCCTCGAACACCAGGTCGCACTGAGGCAAGGTCATCGCGGCCTGGGATCTGGATTGCACCGTCACCCGGGACAGGGCGATGTCCGCCTGTTCCACCTGAAGCACGCCGAGGCGTACCAACCTGTGTAGCTCACTGCGGATATTATTGCGCACGCGCTCGAAGTAGGCTCGTTGCTCGTCTTCGTCACGATCCTTGATGTCGACCAGGTTGACTGGCAGACCCGCATGGATGAACGCCAGGGCAATCCCCTCGCCCATCCTGCCGGCACCGACCACGCTGACGTGAAACCGCTCGGCGCTCATCAGTTGTAGCCCCTGGTCAACAACCCGGTCATCTGCGCCCGGCTCAGGTCGGCCAGACCGAGGTTTTCCAGAGTGCGGCCTTCGGCGTAGAGGTCACGGTCCGCGACGGCCGAAGCAATGCTCAGCAGGCCTTGCGCAACCGGGGTCGGCACACCGGCCCAGCGGCCGACGGAAACCAGGAAGGACAGGCCCAGGCGGGTGTCTTCGAGCATGTAGCGATGGGTCTGCAAGTCGATGTTTTCACGCCAGTCGCCACTGTCGGTCAGCTTGCCATGGGCACCGCGACCGTACATCCACTCGTCGCCCTCGTCGGTGTTGTAGTGATCGCTTAATGGAAAATGCGGGGCGCCGTAGGCCAGTGCTTCGCGTACAGCCATGCGCTCGGCGTCGAGCTGGTTGGTCACGCGGCGGATGGACGGCTGGGTGCCCTCGTTATGAATGTCCCATGCCTCGAAATGCTCCAGCGGCCCGGCATTCATGATGATAAGCGGTGGGTGAATGATGGGACCGGCGTTCATCAACGCCCCGCTCAGGGCGTCCTCTATCGGCTCGACGCTCGGGTAGGCCTTGCGCAACACAGCGAAGGCGTGCTCGGACAGGCTGCTCGGAAACACACCGGTCGGCAGCCGGGTGGCGTAGCCACTGATCACCAGGTTACTGGCACCGTGCTTGCGCACCAGGTACGGCAGCGTGCCGGTTTCAGCAAAGGCGACCTTGCTCGGGTTGCCTGCATCGGTCATGGCCTTGGCGAATACGTAGCTGCCGAAGGTGCCTGGCGGCAAGAACACGACCTGGCCGTCGCGCAAGTGCGGGGCGACGTGCCGGGCCAGGTCTTCGTGGGCGGTCGATGGCAGCGCAATGATCACCAGGTGTGCGTCACTCAGGGCTTCGGCCAGGTTGTCGGTCAGGGACAGCGTGTCGTCTGGTTTGCCAACGGATAACTGGCGAGTCCCCTGGTAGTCCCTGATCGTCAGGCCACCGATCTCCAGCAACGCCTTGAGTGCTGCGCCGTCACGGCGCCACAGGCGGGTCGTGTGCCCCTTTTCAGCCATTTCGACAGCAGCGGCGTAGCAGCCGTGGCCGCCGCCCAGCACGGTAATATTCATGGACAGGCTCCTTTTATAAGAGCCTTGATGCTACTGATCCCTACCGCCGCACACTTACCCGATTGCGCAGCCGAGTGACGAATTACGCAGGCGTTTCAATGCTTCTGTCGCCGCAGGGTGTCTGACGGCAGGCAGCCATAGCGTTGCCGGTAGGCACTGGAGAAATGCCCGAAGCTGTTGATGCCGTGACGCAACAGGATGTCGGTGACGGTTTCGCCGGACCTGCCCTGCTTCAGTGACTCGTGGATCACTGCCAGGCGACGATCACGGATGTACTCGACCGGTGCCTGCTGGAGAAACTGGTTGAAACCGTTCTGCAAGGTGCGAACCGAGACACCACTCAGCTCGCTCAGGGTCGCCAGGCTGATCGGTTCATCAAGGTGTTCCTCGATGTAGTCACGAGCCTTTTTCACATGGTGCGGTAGCGGCGCGTGCGAATCGTTCAAGAGATCCGCCGAGTAGTTATGCGGCAGTTGTGTAAGCAACAGTTGCATCAGGTATTCGGACAGGCCACTGGCGATGCGCGAACCGTCCACACCGCTGCCGTAAAGCCGACAGATATAGTCCAGGGTGTGATAGAGGCTGACGACACCAACGCCCAGAGGGTCGACGCTGACATCGAAGATCACCGACTGGCGCAGGCTACGACCGAGCAGGCGTTGCAGTTGTGCTTCCAGGGCATCACGGTCGACGCGCAGGATCAGGTTGCGGCATTGGCCATCGGTGATGATGCGGCTGGTCGCGAACGGCGAGGAGATGCTCAGGTAGCCCGACTGCATGGCCGCGCTGCGCTGCCCGTGGGCCACCTCGCACTGGCCCTGCAAGGTGATGCGAAACAGGTATTGATCGGCAATGTCGCCGATGCTGATCTCGACCGGCGCTCCATAGCACAAGTCCAGCAGCGCCGAGTCGCCGAAAAACACGCCATTGAGTCGGGTGTGAATAGGCTCGTCGCGCAATAGCCTGAAGCTGTGCGGGCACAAGTAATGGCTGACCTTGTTCTTGATCTCGCGATAATCGGCCGAGTTGAGCAGGCTGTGCTTTTCCAGCAGGTGTACATCATTCAACATCAGAGGCTCTCCCGCACTGGAGCAGAAAGGCCCCGAGCCGTTCAAACGGAGCGAGGCCGAGGTGCCGATCATGGATTATCCGGGTCAAGCCTGGGTCGGGTACTCCCGGGCATAGCTCTCTCGGAAACAGCGGCAACCCCACCATAGCAGAAGCACTGTCAAGGTCGATGCACCGGCGATCACCAGCGACATGGACGAGCCCACGGCCGCCGGCGAGCCGAAGTAACGGTCGGTCAACAGCGCCACCAATGTGGTACCCAGGCCCAGCCCCAACAGGTTGCTGATCAGCAGAAACATTGCCGATACCTGTGCGCGCACCTGATTCGGCGCCAGGACCTGCATCGCCGCCGTGGACGCCGGCAGCGGGAACGAAGCGAAGAACATCGCCGGCACCAACAGGGTTACCGACAGCCATAGCTGATCGGCCTGGGGGAACAGTACGGCCGGCACCGCCATGCCGAGCGCACCGATGACGCCGGTGCGCATGGCGGCGTCCTGATGACCTTTCCTGGCCAGGTAATCGGTGAGCCATCCACCGAAAAACACCCCCGTGGTATTGGCCAGCAACAGCACACTACCCAGCATGTAGCCCGCGTCCATTGGCGACAGGCCGAACTTGCGGATATACAGCGCCGGGCTCCAGCTCATCATGCAGAAAAGCGCCATGGCGTAAAACGAAAAGCCCAGGTAATGGTAGGTGAAGGTGGCGCGATGGCGGCCGAGGAAGCGCACGCCATCGCTCAGCGCAACCTGGCGGGCCTTGCCCTGCGCATCGACCTGCAGGCCCTTGCGCATCGGGTCACGGACGGTAAGCCAGATCAGCAGGCCTACCAGCACGCCGGGCAGGCCGACAATGAAGAACGCCAGCTGCCAGGCCTTCATCTCGCCGAGAAAGGCGACTTCGATGGCGTTCATGTCCTTGAGCAGGGCAATCACATAGCCGCCGACCAGGAAGGCTACACCGCCACCGACGAACGAGCCGATCGAGTAGATACCCACTACGCGACCGAGTTTTTCCTTGGGAAACATATCGCTGAACATCGAGTAGGCCGAAGGCGACAGGGCCGCTTCGCCGACACCGACGCCTATGCGGGCGAGGAACATATGCAGGAAGTTCTTGCTGATGCCGCACGCGGCCGTCGCCAGGCTCCAGAACACCACGCCGACGGCGATGATCTTCGGACGGGAGAAGCGGTCCGCCAGATACGCAATGGGCATGCCCATGAACGCGTAGAACAACGAAAAGGCCAGCCCATGCAGCAAGCTGAACTGGGTATCGCTGATTTGAAGGTCGGCCTTGATGGGCTCGATCATCAGCGCCAGGATCTGCCGATCTATAAATGAAAATATGTAGGCGATCATGCACAGGGTGACCACGTACCACTCATAAACGTATGTCTTTTTCTTGTGCAGGACCGCTTCATTGACCTGGATATTCACTCGTGTTTGCTCCTCGTTGAATCCGCTCAAGCGCATGGCGCGCCGTGTGACAGTGCGCAGGATCGCGACTGGAAAGTGGCTGGGCAGATGCATGCCGCCGGTGAGCGGGTCGCATGAGAGCTGTAACAAAAGATGGGGTCGAGCATGGTCAGGTCTCTTTTTATTGTTATGAGGTCATCATGCGCCGGGCTATGCAGGCGCTGGAGCCAGGACAGTCAGCGCCTCGGTGCGTGTCAGGCAAGGCGCAGTCGTGCCTGCGACAACACTTAACAACAGTGTGGTTGCCGGCCCCGACGTCGCGCCTAAACTAGCGATTGCACGGCCTGCCAGCCTCCCCGATTGCGCAGGTGACTCTCCAATTGCGCAGCCTTGTGCAGGCAGCCTGAGCGCTGTCATCGTGGGAGGGCATGCCTGTCTCGGACAGAGGCTTGCCGAGAGCATGGTGCGGTATGAGCAGCTTTATGTGGCTGGCGGGGAGGCCATGCTGCCTGAGTGAGGATTGATCGTAAGCGACCGGGGAATGTTTTATTCCGCGCAAAGCAAAACCCCCGATCGCAGAGCGATCAGGGGTTCTGGGTTTGAATCTTGACGATGACCTACTCTCACATGGAGAAGCTCCACACTACC
>NZ_LMOA01000025.1:0-251243 GCF_001423155.1 Pseudomonas sp. Leaf127
GGTAGTGTGGAGCTTCTCCATGTGAGAGTAGGTCATCGTCAAGATTCAAACCCAGAACCCCTGATCGCTCTGCGATCGGGGGTTTTGCTTTGCGCGGAATAAAACATTCCCCGGTCGCTTACGATCAATCCTCACTCAGGCAACATGCCCTCCCCGCCAGCCACATAAAGCTGCTCATACCGCGCCATGCTCTCGGCAAGCCTCTGTCCGAGATAGGCATGTACATGCCCCAGCCATTGCAGGATCTGCGCCGACTCAGCGTGATAAGACGTCCGCTTGGCGTGTGTCCATGTCACAGGTGCCGATTGCAGATTGGTAATGCGATCGCACAGTTTGATCACTGCCGCCTCGCGCGAGTGATTGGCGATTGCCTGTAAGTAACGCTCTTCCGAAAAAGGCACTATCAGGTTCTTGCTCAGGCTGGCAACCGTTGAAGTAACCTTCACCCCAAAGACTTCTATCAGCGTTTCCTGGGCGGTGTTCGTATCCTCCAGCACGTCATGCAAGAGAGCTGCCGGAAGGGCAACCTCAAGCTCGCCCACGGATTCCTGTCGCTCCGCGAAGATCAGCTCATTGGCAACCATGGCGACGTGCGTTGCATAAGGCAGCTCAGAGGCTTTCATCTTTTGCCCCAGATGGGCTTGGGAGGCGAAGAGCCAGGCCTTGTTGTAGAGAGGCTGAATATCGTTACGGGTCATATGAAATCATCCTGGTATGCGTTTAAAAACAGCTCAATCATAGAGCCAGGGTTTGAGCTCCTTGAGATTGGCTACCACGATCTGCTGCGCTTCAGGGTGAGGATCCAGATTCCTGTGATCGATCTGGTAGCGTTGCAGCACATACTTCACCAGTGCGCTGCGGCTGGGGACGATCAATTGTCCCTCCTGCATGCCAAAATCGGTTTCGATAATAGCCTGTTGTGCCTTGTCCAGACGCCCATCGGGCTGTATGAGTACCATTACCTCGGTATTCCACTCGGTATCTGCCTCTATCCCGTTTTCTGTCTTGTCGTCGCGCAGGTCAGGAATACCCCTGAATCGGCTCAAGACGAAATCACGGTATTCGCGGTTCTTCTCGCAATAGGCCCGGACGTGCCAGCGCATTCCGGTATAGACCAGCGTATGAGGCGCAATGATCCGTCCTTCAGGAATGGGACTTTTCAAAGAGACATACTCGATGTCCAGGCGTAGATGCTCGCGACACGCCTTGAGCAGCGGCCGCAGGATTTCAGCTTTGATCGTGCGATCCGGCACCTCAAGCACTCGAGTATGCGCATACGCCAGTGCCAGGCCTTCGATGTGTGGCGCCCGTGCACTGTTCTGGTAAAGCAGGTGCAGATAAGCGCTTGCACTGTTGTCTATGAACCGCGGGCTGAATACCGGGCTGGGTATATAGCCCTTGAGCTGCTTGTCATATGTAAGGTTTTCAGGCGCATGTTCATTGATGTAGGTATTGATGTCCTTGGACGCTTGCTGACGGCTGATGCCAAAGCTCTGCATCAAGTGCACTGTGGTCAGCCGGCCTTCCCACCACGCAACCGTCTCGATCAATCGATAGCGAAGTGCCAGGTCCCAGCGTACCTGCCTGATGTCCTGCTGCCGTTTCATGATGGCTCCATAGGCGTGAATTATTTACCTGTATAAGTCTACATTCTATACGTGTCGCCAAACTCTACATATTCTGGATTGGTTTTCGACCCTAAATGATTCATGCAAGGAAACAGACATGACGTCGGATTTCATTTCACCAGGAGCGCTATTGGCAATGAGCCGAATCGCGCTGCGGCAAGCAGGCTACCCATGAACAGACTTGAACGAATCAGGGGCTGTCTGCTGGGCGGTGCGGTCGGTGATGCCTTGGGAGCTCCGGTGGAGTTTCTCGGGTGGACGGCCATTGAGAAACAATTCGGAGCGGCAGGGATTGCGGATCTTCAATCAGCCTATGGGGTAATGGGCGCGATTACCGATGATACGCAAATGATGCTGTTTACTGCCGAAGGGTTATTGCGGAGTTGGGTACGCGGGTACTCGCGAGGCCTCTGCAACGTTCCATCCGTGATCCACCACGCTTTGCTGCGCTGGCTGATGACCCAGGATCACGAGCCGCTAACCGCTGTAACACTCAACGGCTGGCTGGTTCAGGAACGTGCACTCTGGTCCCGACGTGCGCCGGGTAACACGTGCGTCAGCGCGCTCATGGCCAGCCGGCATCTTGGCTTTGCGGCCGAAAACAATAGCAAGGGATGCGGCGCAGTCATGCGTGTTGCGCCTTGTGCCTTTTTCGCAGAACCTTTTGAAACCGCCAGCGAATCCGGGCGCCTGACCCACGGACACCCGGCCGGTTACCACGCTGCGGGCCTGTTCGCCGACATCCTGCAACGCATGAGCGAGCAGACCGTCAGCCTTGAACATGCCCTGAGTGAAAGCCTTGCTGCCCACGGCCAGAAGCCCGGCATGGACGAAGTACGCACCAGTCTTGAAAAGGTCTTGTTCTACTTCTATGAAGGCTACCAGCCAACCCCGGATCGTATCGACGAGTTCGGTGGGGGATGGATTGCCGAAGAGGCTCTGGCCATCGGCGTCTGGTGCGCACTCTCGGCGCCTTCCTTCGAGCAGGGTGTGATCAACGCTGTAAACCACAGCGGCGACAGCGACAGCACCGGACTGATTGCCGGGCATTTACTGGGCATCCAGTACGGCCCGACGGCGATACCGGCCCGTTGGCTTGAACGATTGGAGTTACGCAATGTGATCGAAAAGGTCGCTGCCGATATCGAGCGGGTGCCAAGAGATTATCAGGGCGGTGCAGGTGCCCTCGACAGTGATATTGAGGTTCACTATCCGGGTAATTGATAGCAGCGCTTGAGTCAAAGACACTCCTGATGTGTGAAGTCACAACGCGTTATGCCCGGCCTGACTAATTATCGGGCGCACTTCCATGGGCGGTGACTGGCCTGTGTTAATTTCAGGTGGTCGGTCCTGCAAGTCTGCATGTAGACTTGCAGGTCGCAGAAAACGCACCGGTCAAATATTCATGGGCTGAACCCAGTCCGTGAATCGATCCGGGTCTGTCGTGGCCGTGGATACATCAGATTGTTTCGCCGAGGGCGTTATGTCGATTGAAACCAAGGGCGTTCAGCTCCCCGATATCTGGGTCTGCCCGGCGAGGGCCTGCGAATGACGTCGACGCTTGTATCGGACCCTTTGCCGATCATGAATCAACAATCCAGAAAAATCGTATTGGCGGTCGTTATCGGCAATGGACTGGTGATTTATGATTTCACGGTGTATGGTTTTTCGGCCGCGATCATCGGTCAGCTTTTCTTTCCATCGGATAATCCGCTCTCTTCGTTGCTGATGTCATTGCTGACGTTTGGTATCGGCTTTTTCATGAGGCCGTTGGGGGCAATGGTTATTGGCCGTCTGGCCGACCGTAAAGGTCGAAAGGCAGGGCTTAATGCGTCCAACCTGTTAATGGCCATAGGCACCGCCTTGATTGCGTTTATGCCGACCTATGCTTCTATTGGCGTAACCGCGACACTGTTTATTGTACTTGCACGTTTGCTACAGGGGTTCGCCACCGGTGGCGAAATAGGCGTTGCGTCGGCGGTCTTAATGGAACTGGCGCCAAAGGGTAGGCGTTGTTACATGGTCAGTTGGCGCTCGGCCAGTCAAGCAGCAGCAGCATTGACGGGGGCCCTGACAGGCGCTGCAACAACGGCGTTTCTGACACCTGAGCAACTGCTGGACTGGGGGTGGCGCCTTCCTTTTATGCTGGGCTTATTGATCGCTCCAGTGGGCTGGATCATTCGGCGTAACATGGTCGAGACCCTGTGCTCCCATGAGCCACGACCCTCATTCAGAGCCTTGTTAAGCGTGCACCGCACCCCGTTGTTGCTGGGGATTCTGTTGATTGCTACACCCACGGCAAGTATCTATCTGATGGTGTTGTACATGCCGACTTACCTGGTCCGCAATCTAGGCATGTCGCCCACCATGAGCCTGATTTCAGCGTGTTTTTCGAGCGCCATGTTATTTATCGCAGCGCCTTTGTTCGCTCGTCTTGCGGACCGGTACTTGGCCCGCAAACCCACTCAATACATAACAATGCTGGCCAGCATCATGTTGGTCTACCCGGTGTTTCTCGCCTTGACCCAAGGGCTCGACGAATGGGCATCCATCCTGATCATTACCGGCTATTCCTTGGTGGCCCTGGGCAATAACGGGGTCACGACCGTGATGATTATGGAGTCTTTTCCGCACCATCACCGCGCCACGGGCATGTCGATGGTGTACAGCATTGGCGTGACGGTATTTGGGGCCTTCAGTCCGTTCTTCGTGACCTGGCTTATTGGCACAACCCATAACCCGATGGCCCCGGCTTGGTATTTACTGGGCACGATGATAATCAGCCTGTATGCCTTGATTCGATTTCCCCGCGCAACCTGAGTGTGTCAGGTGCCCTGACAGGCACGGGCGAAAGAAAAGGAGGGTGCTTTTTTCTGCAGGGCCAGATAACGGTGGTCCTGCGGCGACATTCCATAGTGTCGGCGGAAGGCCCGGGTAAAGTCTGATGCACTGTTAAAGCCCAGGCTGTAAGCAATTTCAATAATTTGTCGATTAGGGTAGCGCACGATTTCATCGGCGGCTTCACGCAAACGACAGTTTATAATGTAGCGGCCCAACCCCCCTTCATGTTGAAAAAGGCGGTACACCGTTGCCCGGGGGAGTTGTAAAGCACTTAGCGCACTTTCCGGTGTCAGCCAGGGTTGATACAAGTGCTCTTTTATATAGCGCCTGGCTTGATCGAACATGGCACTGCGTGCCGCTGCTCGCACATTCCCGCTTAATTTGGCCTGTTTTGCAAAGGCCCCTAGCATTAGCTGAATACTGATATCGAATGCATGGATGCCTTCGCTTTCGCTCATGCCTGGAAGGTTTTTTGACAGCCCGGCGACATGTTTGATCAGCAGCCTGGTCAACGGATCGTCATTCTCGAAGACACGCCCATGCAGGGACTCTGCATGCGGCAGCGTCTGCTCGACAATCAGGCGCGGTACGAAAAACGTCAGTACTCGGCACCGGCTGCGATGCATCCGTATCGGCTGATTCAGGTCAAGCGCCATGATACTGGCCGAAGCAAGCTGTCGACGCTCGAGGCCGGCACTTTCAATGCAATCGATTCCGCCTTGGGTGTACACCTGGAATACATAGTCACGCATGCTGTCGGTAGAGATGCGGGCCACCGGGCGATCAAGCAGCAGGTTATCGCTGGAACAATCAGTAAATACGCGCCCGCCCAGCCTGTACAGATCGATGGAGGCCCTGAACGGACGGTTCACGTCAGCCGAGGACGGAAGTACATCGATAACATGGCCGACACGACGCCGCCATGCCAACAATTGATTGGCCACCGGCTCGGCAGCGACATCGAAATGATCATGGTGTTGCCGGGTGCCTGTTTGGCGCAACGCCTGGCCAGAGGGTGGAATATTCATGATTTCACGGCGAGCCAAATGATCGGGTTGTATTAATAACCCATCGTGGTGGGTGACGTTTCAGTCAAGCAACAGGCCACCTCCGTGTCATCAATCCCCTACGTCCCTGCGTTGTAATTGCTGCGCGATCGGCAATGTACGGCGAATACTTTGTCATTGTCTAGCGCCTCCGTTTCCTGATCGTAAGGCGCGCAACAGCCCGGTCCAAAAAAAATTCAAGAACTGCAACGCAGGGTCAAGCCGTGTGGCAGGTATCTGATAATTTCGCCGAAAGTGGTGTTTTAGAGCAGTGCGCGCGTTCATTTCAGGTGTTCACCTGATGCCTTCAAGTACGGCAAGACTTCATTATTTTCTAACGGACAGACCTGTCAGGGCCCGCTGTTCAAGATCCAGGCATCGACGGCCGCTTTTTGTGCCAGTGACGATGTGCCGAGTGATGTGTGGTGTAGCAGGAATACGTATGAGTGGTTTCGATCAAACGTTGGGCGCGTCAGCGATCAGTGGAGTCAGTCCGTCGGGAAACAATCCCCGTGAGGGGGCGGCCTTTTCGCTTGCACAAGTCGAAATTGAAAAACTGGTCAATATTCATGCTGAGTCCGGCGTCGACTGGCACAAGGTGGCCGATGCGTGCGCCCGGGTGCTTCGTGACGAAGGCAAAGACCTCAATGCGGCTGTCTGGCTGGTATGTGCCTGGACCTCAATCAAAGGTCTGCCGGGGCTGGTCAGCGGGGTACATGTTCTGCGCCAAATGCTTGAGCTGTATTGGGACACCCTGACACCACCGCCTGCGCGACTGCGTGCCCGCCGCAATCAGATCGAGTGGATGCTGGAGTGGCTGACAGCCAAGGTCGAGGAAAGCTTCGAGCCAGTGCCTGGAGGGCAACTGGCTGCGTTGCTCGAAGACTGGGATGCCATGGACACGCAATGGCGTGATCGTGATGCTGAAGGACCGCGTTTCTTTACCTTGCGTCGGCGCCTTTCACAACTGCCCGTTCACGCTGCTGTAGCACCCACAATCACCGTGCCGGATATCGTTTCTGCGCCGGTGCAGGTTGTCGACACGCCCATGCCTGCGCCTCCTGCAAAGGCCGCGCCGATACTCGCCGCCGCTCAACCATTGGCAAGCCTGGCAAGCCTGGCAAGCGACGAAGCGATCGAAAATGCCATCAGCAGCGTGTTTGCCTCGCTTAAGCCCCTGATCGGATCCTGTCTTGATTTACAGACCACGTTGCCGTTGCTGTTTCGCCTGAATCGCCAATTGGCCTGGATCACACTGGATCAGCCGCCGCCTTCGCAAGGACCTGCAACACGTCTGCCGGCACCCTCAGACGCTGAGTTCGAGAGCTTCAACCGTTTGCAGAATGTCGGCGAACCTCTGGATATCGTGCGTTTTTGCGAAGGCCGACTCAGCACCTATCCCTTCTGGCTGGACCTTAATCGAGCCAGCCATACAGCCCTTTCCCGTCTTGGCGTCAAAGCCCAGGCAGCGGCGACAAGCCTGGTTCTGGAAACGCGGAGTTTTCTGGCGCGTCTTCCGACGCTCGGCGGGCTGACATTTGCCGACGGCCAGCCATTTGCCGATGGCACAACGCGCAACTGGCTAGAAGGATTGGTGCCACCCGCCCATACGAGTACTGCAGACACCTTGCAAAGCCTGATCGATGAGGCTGCCCACGAGGCTGCCGATGGCCGGCTGAACGAGGCAATGAGTCGACTGCAGGGCAGCCTGCGTGAGGCCGGCGGTGGCCGTGACCGATTCCGTTTGCGCTGCGCTCAATGCGTGTTGCTGCAGCGTTTTGACCCGCGCAGCCAATTGCACGTGGCGGTCGATGTCTTGTTGCAGGAAGCACAGGCACAAGGCCTGGATCAATGGGAGCCCGATCTTGTGCAGCCTTTATTGGAGTTGGCGTTGAGTCAACAGGACAGTGGTTTTAAAGCGATATGGATGCAGCAATTGGCCGCGATCGATCTGCCTGCGTTCTGGCGTCTGGCCAGCCCACAGGCGAGTTGAAACACGCCACAGGCAGAGCCCGATAGACGTGTGCATATCCATGCCATGAGTTTTTCAACGGCCGCGTTAAGCGTGCCCGGTAAACAGGAGTGGGGAATAAATGGCTAGTGAAGGTTCGGTCGCGCCCAAAGAGCGCGTCAATATTGTGTACAGCTCTGATACCGGGGGAGCTCAAGAGCAGGTTGAACTGCCCTTGAAGCAACTCGTCATCGGTGATTTCACCTTGCGTGAAGACAATACGCCAGTCGAAGACCTCAAACCGATACGCGTCGACAAGGACAACTTTACCGACGTGCTCAAGGGGCAAAACCTGAGCCTGCAACTGGCGGTCGCCAATCGACTGTCGGAAAACGCGCCGCAAGACGAACAGATCCCCGTGTCGTTGACGTTCAAATCCATCCGCGATTTTGAGCCTGATGCCATCGTTGCTCAGGTTCCCGAGTTGCAACAGTTGATCGCCCTGCGTGACTCGCTCAAGGCGTTGAAAGGCCCGATGGGCAATTTGCCGGAATTTCGCAAGCAACTTCAGGCCCTGATGAACGATGACGGTGCCCGTGAGCGTTTGCTCGCGGAACTGGGCGTCAAGGACAAGGAATGACCCATGAGTGAAGAAAAAAACCAGGCCACGCAGCTCGCGGGGCAAGCCGTTGAGTCGGTTTCCTTGCTGGATCAACTGGTAGAAGCTACCCGTGTCAAACCCGGCGATGAAGCTTATGCCGTCACCCGTCAAGGGCTTGAAGCCTTCGTCACCGAACTGCTCGAGCCTGCTCGCCAGACCGAGAAAGTCAGTGCGGGCCTGATCGACGACATGATCGCCACGCTGGATGCCAAACTGTGTCGCCAGGTGGATGCCATTATTCACCACGAACAATTCCAGAAACTGGAATCCTCGTGGCGCTCGCTGAAATTCCTGGTCGACCGTACCGATTTTCGCGAGAACAACAAGCTGGAAATTCTCAGCGTCTCCAAGGAGAAGCTGCTCGAAGACTTTGAGGATGCACCGGAAATTACTCGTTCGGGCCTTTACAAAGCGGTTTATACCGCCGAGTTCGGTCAGTTCGGCGGTCAGCCATTCGGCTCGATCATCGGTAACTACGAATTCAACCCGGGTCCGCAGGACATGAAACTGCTGCAATCGGTCGCCGCCATTTCAGCCATGTCCCACACCCCGTTCATTGCCTCGGCAGGCCCGCAGTTCTTCGGCGTCGACAGCTTTGCCGACCTGCCCAACCTCAAGGACCTACAAGCGGTCTTTGAAGGGCCGCAGTTTGCCAAATGGAATGCGTTTCGTGAAAGCGACGATGCCCGGTTTGTCGGCTTGACCTTGCCGCATTTTCTGCTGCGCACGCCGTATGGTGAAGACACCATTCCGGCCAAGACCTTTCGCTATAACGAGAACGTCGGTGGCGGCAACAAAGACTTCCTGTGGGGGAACGCTGCCTTTGCGTTCGCCAGTCGCTTGTCCGAAAGCTTTGGCCAGTATCGCTGGTGCGCCAACGTCATCGGGCCGCAGGGCGGCGGTACAGTCAGTGACCTGCCGGTCTACAACTACGAAGCAATGGGCGAAACACAGACCAAGATCCCGACCGAAGTGCTGATTTCCGAGCGCCGCGAGTTTGAATTGGCCGAGCAGGGCTTCATCGCGCTGACCATGCGAAAGAACACCGATAACGCCGCCTTCTTCTCCGCCAATTCTTGCCAGAAACCCAAGTATTTCGGCAATGACAAAGAGGGCAAGGAAGCCGAACTCAACTACAAGCTCGGCACCCAGTTGCCTTACATCTTTGTGGTCAGCCGCCTGGCGCACTACATCAAGGTCATCCAGCGCGAAAACATTGGCACCTGGAAAGAGCGGGGTGACCTGGAGTCGGAGCTCAATACCTGGATTCGCCAATACGTGGCCGATATGGATAACCCTGCTGCCGGTGTGCGCAGCCGCCGTCCACTGCGCCAGGCAGAGATTACCGTCAGTGACGTCGAAGGAGATCCGGGCTGGTACCGCGTCGGCCTGAAGGTTCGCCCGCACTTCAAGTACATGGGGGCGTCCTTCACGCTTTCGCTGGTAGGCAAGCTCGACAAGAGCTGATGAGCGACAGGTATCAATGCCTGTCAATGCCTGTTCAGAGGTTCATCCGGGGGGCATGACCCCGGAGGTTCCCTGCGATGGATTCAACACAACGACCCAGGCCCCGATGATCCTGATCAGGGCCTGAACATTCACGGATCATCCGGAGTACCCGTTATGCCAATGCCATGCTACTTGAGTATCGAAGGCCATAACCAAGGCAAGATCGACGGTTCCAGTACCGTTGCCGGACACGAGGCCAAGATCCTCGTCCAGGCGGTCGAGCACTTGATCGACATCCCCAAAAACCCGCAAACCGGTCTGCCTGCCGGCAAGCGTGTGCATCAGGGCATGACCTTGACCAAGGAAATCGACAAGGCCTCGCCAAAGCTGTTGCAAGCCCTGACTTCTGGCGAGCAGCTCAAGACCGTCGTGCTCGAGTTCTATCGCATCTCGCCCAAGGGCACCGAAGAAAAATACTACACCATCACCCTGAGCAACGCGGTGCTGGTCTCCTCGCGTACATGGGTACCGAATGTACTAAGCCCTGAGTTCAAGCAGATGGGGCACATGGAAGACATCGGCATCACTTACGAAAAAATCGTCTGGACCTGGGTGCCGGACGGTATCGAAGCCGAAGATTCCTGGCTGGCGCCGAAGGCGTAAGCCAGGGTCGAGCGTTCTACGCCGTCCTGCTTCAGGGCGGCGGTCTTTCGATTACAGAAGGAACAGGGTGTTGAGAGAAAAACGATTGCTCGAGCGCATCATCCAGTTGCAAGACGAGACCCATCGCTCGCATTTGACTCAGGCCGAAATCCTCACGCAGTCCATCGTCCAGCACTTGCAACGCATCTTGAATACCAAGCGCGGCAGCGTGCCCATCGATGCCGAATTTGGCGTACCCGACTTTACCAATCTGGCCGGTTCGTTCGCGACCGGCCAGACCACGCAAATGATTGAAAACATGACGCGCATGATCGCCCGCTACGAGCCTCGGCTGAAATCACCCCGCATCCTGGTTGCCGAAAGCTCCCAGGAAGTGCTGTCGCTGAGCTTCAGCCTCGAAGGCCTGGTGGCGATCAATGACCGCGACATTCCCATCCATCTGGCAACGCGCGTTTCTTCAGATGGCCGTGTGTCCCTGGCGATGCACTAAATCATGCTCAACAGCCATTATCAAAGTGAACTCAATCATCTGCGACGCCTGGCCGATGAGTTTGCCCGCCGCAACCCGGCGCTGGCACCGTTATTGGGTGTGGACTCGGCCAATGATCCTGATGTCGAGCGCCTGCTCGAGGGCGTGGCCTTCCTTACCGGGATGGTTCGCCAACGGCTGGATGACGAATTTCCCGAGTTTATTCAGGAACTGGCGCAACTGCTGTATCCGCATGACCTGCAACCCTTGCCTTGCCTGACACTGTTGCAATTCCAGCCGCGCGGCGTCTTGCAGCACGTCACCACTATCGAGGCCGGGTGTGAAGTCGCCTCGATACCCGTCGATGGGCAGCGGGTGCGTTTTCGCAGTACCTCAGCGGTAAACCTTGAGCCGCTGCAACTGCTCGACACGCGCTGGGAGGGCGGTAACGGTGAGGCCCGCAGTCTGGTACTCGATTTTGCGTTTACGACCGCCGACCCGGACAGTTGGGAGGCCGACAGCCTGCGCTTCTACCTCGGCGATGGCCTGGTCGATGGCAGCAAGCTCCTGCGGTTGTTACAGCTCAATCTCAATGAGGTGCGCATCTTCGCCCCCGGCCAGCCTCTGACGGTATTGCCTGCAAAAGCCATACGCGGCCTGGGCTTCGATGCCAGCAATACATTGCTGCCGTTTCCCGACACGGCGCATCCGGCTTATCGCTGCCTGCAGGAATACTTCGCCTTGCCGGAGAAATTTCTGTTCGTGGAGCTGGCCGGGTTCAAACAGTGGCGCGCACGTGGCAATGAAGGACGTTTCAGTGTGCGCCTGATGTTTGAGCGCCTGCCGGACTGGACGCCCGAGGTATCAGCCAACAGTTTCATGATGGGCGTCACGGCTGCGATCAATCTGTTCGAGCAGCAAGCGCATCCACTGCGTATCGATCACAAGCAGGTCGATTAC
Source organism: Pseudomonas sp. Leaf127 (assembly GCF_001423155.1). Taxonomy (NCBI): domain Bacteria; kingdom Pseudomonadati; phylum Pseudomonadota; class Gammaproteobacteria; order Pseudomonadales; family Pseudomonadaceae; genus Pseudomonas; species Pseudomonas sp. Leaf127. Next base: position 11,669 of record NZ_LMOA01000025.1, read on the forward strand.
CGCATCCAGCCGGCCGATCATGGCCAGCGCATGAGCATGCGCATTCACTCGGTGCTCAAGGTCAGTGCCTATTCGGCCGGCATCGGCGAGCGACTGCTGCAGCCGTTCAATACTTTTTCGCAGAACGAAACCTACAACTTGCGTATCCGCTCGTCGAGCATCGACGCCCATGGGTATGACCACTATCTGAGCCTGCCTTACCGAGAAGGTGTGGTGCCGGCCGAAATGACCCTGTCCATCGACTTGCTGTGCACCAATGGCAAGTTGCCTGAAAGCTTGCGCCCAGGTGACTTGAACCAGCCCACTGACAACACCCCGCCCAGGGTGGAGTTCAAGAGCATCCGCGGCATTACACCCTGCCAGCCGCCCAGGTTCGACGACAAACTCCTGTGGCGGATGCTCTCGCGGCTTAATGCCAACCACTTTCACCTGGCCGACCGTGATTACCTGCGCGGTCTGCTGGCAACCTATCTGCCCAGCATCGGCGAAGGTGCCCAGGACGCCAATCAACGCCGCATCGATGCCATCGAAAAAGTCACGGTCACCCAGCAACGGCGCTTCATTCGTGGCTTGCCGATCGAAGGCAGTGTCGTGCGGGTCGAGTGCCGGGCCGACCACTTTCTGAGCCCAGGCAACTTTTACCTGTTTGGCTGTGTGCTTGACGAGTTTTTCGCCGGCTGTACGGCAGTCAACAGTTTCACCGCTTTCACGCTGTTCGACAGCGTCCACCATGAGACCTTGCAATGGCCAGCGAAGATCGGGCACCAACGCCTGCTGTGATCGATCCGCTGATCGATGACGGCGGTGATTTCGGTTTTTTCCAGGCGTTACGCCTGTTGCGACTGCGCTTTCCCAGCGACAAGCATTTTGCTGAAAACGTGCGGGTCAGGCCGAAGCTGGGGCTTGGCTTTGCACAGCGCGATATTGAGCGCATCGAGCAAGGTGACGACGGACGCTACCGCATCGAAGCCAACTTTTTTGGCCTGTATGGCGTCACTTCACCCCTGCCCACGTTCTACACCGAAGACTTGATCGACGAGCAATTACAGGGCCATTCGGCGGGGCGCGATTTTTTCGACATCGTGCATGCTGCGCTCTATCCACTGCTGTTCCGGGCCTGGGAAAAACACCGGCTCTGGATCGACATCACCGAGCGCCGCGACCTCAAGAGCCTGCGCCAGCTACAGGCATTCATCGGTGTGACCGATGCGCGTCCTGAACTGCGCGATCACTCTCTGGATTTGCTGCGTTATGCCGGTGTGTTCAATCAGCACCCACGCTCTGCCCTTGGCTTGCAACAACTGGTCAAGGCCGTCCTGGGCGATGTCACTGTGGAGGTGGTGCCCTGTGTCGAGACCCGCCTGCGCATTGATCGCACGGCGCGCACCTACCTGGGGGCGCAGTGCGGTGTGCTGGGCGAAGACAGCCTGCTCGGCCGAGAAGTCATGGATCGCAGTGGCACGCTGGATATTGGGCTGAGCGCGTTGGGTGCGCAGCGGTTTCACGACCTGTTGCCGGGGCAGGTGCTGTATCAAAAGCTCGAAAGACTGGTGAGGTTGTACTTGCAGACGCCGCTGCTTAGCCGGCTGGTCATGCGGCTTGCACCGGATCAACAGCAATGCGCCTCGCTCGGGCACGGTTGGCAACAGCTGGGCCTGGACACCTGGCTGGGCAGCGGGAACACACAAGACGATGTTGTATTCATGCTGACAGCCGAATACGGACCCATGCTTCAGGAGAGGACTCAATAGATGATTCAGGTAGAACTCAAACCGCTGTTCGCACGGCTGAATGTATATGGCACCAAGGCTTTGGAGAACGCGGCGGGGCTGACTCTGGCACGTACGCACTATGAAATTTCCCTGGAACACCTGTTGCGTCAGTTGCTGGACGACCCGCATGCCGATGTGACGCTCATCCTGACCCGCTTTGAAATTGACCCTGTGCGTCTGCGTGCGCTGCTCGATGACGGTCTGACGCAGCTCAAGAACGGCAATCCGGGACGCCCGGTCTTTGCCAGCCTGCTCACCGAATGGATTCAGGATGCCTGGCTGATGGCCTCGCTGGTGATGGGCACTGGTCGTATTCGCGGCGGTTCGCTGCTGCTGGCGCTGGTGTCACGGCTGGGGTACTACACGGCCGGCACCCGCTACGGCGAATGCCTCAAGCCCATCTCCATCGATGCCTTGAGTGCCGAGTTTGCGCAGGTGCTGGCCGGCTCCAGTGAGGGGCCGCTGGAGAGCCTGCAGAGCGGTCCGGCGTCTTCGACGCTGGCCAGCGCTGGCGGCCTGGCGCCGGCAGGCGAAGATAACATCGCCCGCTTTTGCGAAGACCTCACCGCCAAGGCCGCCGCAGGCCGTATCGACCCGATATTCGGGCGCGACGATGAAATCCGCCAGATGATCGATATCCTGGCCCGCCGTCGTAAAAACAACCCCATTGCCGTAGGCGAACCGGGTGTTGGCAAATCGGCGGTGGTCGAAGGCCTGGCCTTATTGATCAGCCAGGACGAAGTGCCGGACTTCCTCAAGAAGACCCGCCTGCTCAGCCTCGACCTTGGGGCACTGGAGGCGGGGGCCAGCGTCAAGGGCGAATTTGAAAACCGCCTGCGCGGCGTCATTGACGAGATCAAGGCCTCCACCACGCCTGTCATTCTGTTTATCGATGAAGCACACATGCTCATCGGTGCCGGCGGCGCGGCTGGCGGGTCCGACGCAGCCAACCTGCTCAAGCCGGCCCTGGCACGCGGCGAGTTGCGCACCATTGCCGCCACCACCTGGTCAGAATACAAAAAGTACTTTGAAAAGGACCCGGCCCTGGCGCGCCGCTTCCAGTTGGTCAAGCTCGATGAGCCGAGCGTCAAGACTGCGGTGCTGATCCTGCGTGGACTCAAGGGCCATTACGAGAAGGTCCACGGTGTCAGCGTACGCGACGACGCTGTCGTGGCCGCGGCCGAGTTGTCGGATCGCTACATCACCGGGCGCCTGTTGCCAGACAAGGCCGTGGACTTGCTGGATACCGCCAGTGCCCGCGTGCGCATCGGCCTGGGCATCAAGCCGGCCGAGCTGGAGCGTATGGAGCGGCAGTTGTCTGGCCTGGCTCGCGAGCGAGCAGCGCTTGAGCGTGACCATGCCGATGGCTTTCCGGTCGAGACCCAGCGCCTTGTCGATATTGCCGACGAACAGGCTCGCATTGACACGTGCCGCATCGCGCTGCAAACCCGCTGGATGACCGAGCGTGAAGCCGCCACCCGGGTGCTGGAAGCGCGCAAGCAACTGGCCTTGCAAGAAGAAGACTTGCCAGCCCCTGCCGAAGGCGAAGCGGCTCAGGTGCTGGCATCGCTGGAAGAACGCCAGGCGGTACTGGAGCAGGCCCGTGAAGCGTTGTCGACCCTGCAGGGCGATGAGCCGTTGGTGTTTACCGAGGTCAGCCCGGACGCCATCGCCAAGGTTGTCTCCGACTGGACCGGCGTACCGCTCGGTAAAGTCCTGCGCGACGCTGCCGGCGGCGTGCTGGCCCTGGCGGACAACATCAAGACGCGCATTCGGGGCCAGGACACGGCCGTCGAGCAGATTGCGCAAATCCTGAAAGCCGCGCAATCAGGCCTGCGCGATCCGCAACAGCCGCTGGGCGTCTTTTTGCTGGTCGGCCCTTCGGGGGTAGGCAAGACCGAAACGGCGCTGGCCGTAGCCGAGCATTTGTTCGGCGGTGAGCAGGCAATGATCTCGATCAATATGAGCGAGTATCAGGAGAAGCATACCGTCAGCCGCCTGGTAGGCTCGCCTGCCGGTTATGTCGGCTTCGGTGAAGGTGGCCTGCTGACCGAGGCGGTGCGCAAGCGTCCGTATTCGGTGGTGCTGCTCGACGAGGTGGAGAAAGCCCACCTGGATGTGGTGAATATTTTCTATCAGGTCTTCGACAAAGGCAGTTTGTCCGACGGCGAAGGGCGGCAGATCGATTTCTCTAATACCGTGGTGCTGTTGACCAGCAACCTGGCCACCGAAGAAATCCAGAATCTGTGCACCGACGGGCGTCCTGACCCGGACACGCTGGCGGAAAAGATCCGTCCCATCCTGTCACGTCATTTCAAGCCCGCACTGCTGGCGCGCATGACCATCGTGCCATTTTTCACCCTGGGCGGTGAGCAACTGGCAGGCATTGTACGCCTGAAGCTGGCCCGGCTCAGCGAGCGTCTGCTGGCCTCATCAAAAGTCCGCCTGAGCTTTGGCGACGAAGTCGCCGACGCCATCGCTGCCCGCTGCACCGAAGTGGAGAGTGGGGCGCGTAACATCGACTTCATCCTGCGCAAGAGTCTGACGCCACGCTTGTCCGATGTGCTGCTGGGTGCAATTGCCGATCAGCGTTCGCTGGCTGAGGTGCAGGTGGCAGTGGATGCAACAGGCGGCTGGGCGATCACGTGCGTTGACGCCACGGATAAAGCTCCGGCAGCCATGCCTGTTGCGCCTCTGGCCGAGTCGGTTTAAGTGATGGCCTGTCCAATGCCCGGATGGCTGTGCATACCGTTTGCGGGCGGCTTTGCATTGGCTGCAACGCCGCTCAAGCGGGTTCGCCGTCATGCTGCTTGATTACGACCATGCCAGCCTGTTGCTCGTGACCCGTGATCGTCTCAAGCAAGGCCCTTGCATGGTGGTGACCGTAGGGCTGCTTTACGATGCCGGCAACAGCATCGTTGCGCCCGACCTGGCTCAGCATTGGCTGACCGAGCGATTCGCCGGGCAACCCTTTGACCGCGGCTTGAAAAAAAGCCGCGGCACATTTGCCGTCCACGGCAGTGCCTACCCCTTGAGCGCCGCGCAACAGACCGGCATGTCCGTGCGCGTCAATGTCGGTTTTATCAACAAAACCTTGCATGTATATCCGCCCAGGGTATGGCGTAAAGGCTTGCTGGGCTGGAGCCCCTCCGTAACGGGTGCATTGACGCCGGTGCCGGTGGATTTGCAGCATGCCTATGGCAGTGCTGACAGCCCTGACAATCAATATGGCAGCGGCTACACACTCAGCCCGGATACCGCTGAAAACCTCGCCTTGCCGCAGATCGAAACCCCGCACAGTCCGTTACGGGCTCCTGGCGAAGCCGCGCCCGTCGCCAGCCTGCTACCGCTGCTGCCCCAATCCAGAGAGCGCCGGGCTTTTCTTGGCTACTGCGACGATGCGTGGGTGCGTCAGCGTGCCCCCTTCGTGCCGATCGATACCGACCCGCGCTGGTTCGATGAGGTCGCTCAGGACCAGGTACGCCCCGGCTATTGGGTTGGCAATGAAGCGTGGTCGGTTGCCGGTATGCATCCTCGGCACCCGGACATCAGCGGGCATTTGCCAGGCTTTCGCCCGCGGCTGTTTATCAAGCGTCATCTGATGCCGGATGCGCCAGTGATAAGCGAGGCGCAGGAGGCAACGCTTGAACTGGATACGGTCTGGCTGTTTCCCGACAGTGAGCGGGTGCTGCTGCTCTATCGTGCACAGGTCCCGGTCCACGACATTGACGGTCACGACCTGGCCGCCGTGGCCGTGCGTTGCGAGCGGGCAACCGAACCGTGCCAGAGCGAGCAGCAATGGCTTGCCGAGCTATGGCCGCACCGTTTGGACCCGGCAGCGGACCTGCCAGGGCTGCCCGGTGACGCTGCCCTGGCAGATGATCAGGAAGAAAAGCTGGCTCGTCTGAGCGCCGACGTCGAGGCCGATATGGCTGCGTTTCTCGCCGTACATGAAAAGAGCCTGAGCGTGACCGGCCCTGTCGATCCCGTGAAAAGCCTGCAGGCCGCACAAGCGATGGAGCAGGGGCTCAGGGCATTGCTGCCCCGGCTGCAGGCCTCCCTCACGGGGGCTTGCCAGATTCTGGCGGATGGCCAGGAGGAGCCTTTGTCTTCGGCCCTGGGCTCACTGGGCGGCATCCAGACACCCGCTGATGCCGAGGCCTACCGCGTGCAGATCGAAACCCTCGCCCGGACCCATCAGCCAGAAACCCTGCTGGCTGCAAACGAGGCGGTCCTTGATCAACAGGTGCATGAACTGGCTCGCCTGCTGGATAAAGACCCTCAGGTGTTGCGTGCCGAGATTGAAGCTGTCGCGATGCCGCCCGAGCCAGCTGCCGCGCAGATACAACTCGATACGTTGCTTGGTGATACGGATCTGGACGCGGTGCTCGTCGAGCTTGAGACAACCTTGCAGCAACAACTGGAAGAGGCGGCCGGCAGCATTGGCCTGTCTGCCCAACAGTTGATGGGTGTTGCCAAGGCCGAGGATCCAGTGGTTCGATTCACCACCTTGCTGTCTGGTCCCTTGCCGGATGAAGGCACGCTTGAGGCGCAGATCAGGGCACAACACATCGGCGAGCTGGAAGCGCTGATTGTCACGATGAAAAACCGCTCTCCCCAAGCGGTTTCAGACGGCATTGCGCCCGACTGGACACGCGAGTTGCTACAGGCCAGCCATGGCCGGCAACAGGCGCTCGACGGAGAGTTGTTCGTATCACTGGACCTGTCCGGCCTGGATTTGCGCGCAGCGGTATTAACCCACTGTCAATTTCAGCAGTGCCAGTTCCTGCGCGCGTCTCTGGACGGTGCCGACCTGTCGCACAGCCGCTTTATCGACTGCACGATCAGCGATGCCTCCTTGACCGGTGCGAACCTGGACGGCGCTATTTTCGAGCGCTGTGCAATGGACCGCATCCAGGCACCGGGTGCCGGCTTCAATGCCGTTTACGCACGGTACTGCAGCCTCGACGGCGCAGAGCTGAGTGGCGCCAAGGGGCGCCAGATGTACTGGGTCGAGTGCAGCTTCGTTGCTGCCCGCTTGCACGCCGCTGACTGGAGCGGCGCACTCTGGCTGCACAGTGATCTCAGCGGGGCTGACATGAGCGAGGCGAAACTGGGCAAGACTCGCTTTCAGACGTGCGACCTCGCAGGTGTGAAGCTTACAAGGGCAGACCTGCAAGGCGCCGCATGGTCCGCCTGCAAAGGGGCCGATATCGATCTGCGTCACGCCTGCCTGCAGCACTGGCAGCTCGATCAGGGCTGTCACCTGCCGTCAGCCTGCCTGGACGATGCCACGCTCGACGATGCCAGCCTGCAACACGCGTTCTTGCATCGCGCCAGCCTGCGTAATGCGCGTCTGCTCCGTGCGCTGGTTATCCATTGCGATTTGAGCCACTGCGATGGTTACCGCATGGATGCCCGTGACGCGGACTTTACCGGGACCGATTTCAGTCATGCCGCCTGTGTCGGCGCGAACTGGCTGGAGGCGCGCCTGCGCAAGGTCAACCTGACCGCTACGGACCTTCGTGGCAGCAATCTGCATGGCTGTATCACCGAGGGCGCGCACGGTAGCGGCGCTTTGTTTCAGCACGCCCTGCTGACCCGTTGCCGAGTGCTGGAGGACCTGTCCCGTGCATGACCACCCCCTTTTCTTCTGGAGGCATCTCTGATGGCTTATGACCCATTGTTTTCTCTGGACGCTTCCCAGGCGACGACTGATACGCCCCTGTGCCGCTTCGTCAGCACCGCCTTGCCTGAGAACAGTTTTCGGGTACTGGACTGGAAGGGAGAAGAGGCCATATCCCGGCCTTATCGCTTTGAAGTGCGACTGGTCTCGGACAATGCCGAACTGGACGACGAGGCCATGCTGGGGGCTCGCGCCACCTTGTGGATGACCGATGCCCAATCGGTGCTGCAGCCTTATCACGGCGTGATCACGGATATTGAACAGCTCGATAGCGATGCTGACGGCAACTATTTTTTCTTTCGCGTGGTGCTGGAACCGAAAATGGTGCTGCTGCGTCAGTTTCGGTTCTCCGAGATCTGGCTGGATAAAAGTCTGAAGCAGATTGTTGAAGATGTTTTGCAAGGCATCGATCTGAAAGCTGCCAGGGCCGAACAGGCTGCGGGAGGCGCTGCTGAAGAAGGCGATTTCGCTCTGACTGTCACGCACGCAGACGATGCCTTCATGACCCGCTCTTTTACCTGCCAGTTTGAAGAGACCAGTTTTGATTTTCTGTCGCGGTTGCTGGAGCACTACGGCGTCTATTACTACTTCAAACAGGGCAAGGCATACGAAACCCTGGTCATGTGCAGCGACCAGAGTTTGCAGCCGAGCCCGGTGACCCGGATCCATTACCGAGCATTGAGCGCTGAGTTACAGCCCGAGCAGGCGCTGGTTGTTGCCAGGACATTCAAGCGCAGGATGGTCAGCCTGGCCAGCAAGGTGGTGCTGCATGACTTCTCGGCCACCAATGCGCAAATGAACCAGCAGGCCATGGTCTCGGTCGCCGACATGCGTACGCCTGTCACAGACACTGCCAATGGCAGTGCACCCATGTCGAGCACCGGCTCGCCGCCGCAGCACACCAGCGCGTTCCTGGGGGACTATGAGGTACCAGGCGAGCATTTCGGCAATACCGGCGAAGGACAATGGTTGGCCGTGCGACGTGCCCAGGCGTTGCTCTGCCAAAGCCGCGAGTTCCACGGCACGGGTTGTGCGCCAGGACTCAGGGCCGGCGACCTCATGGAGCTGTTGGACCATACGCGCAAGGCACTCGACGGCAAGTACCGGGTAATCGAGGTCCGGCATGAGGGCCGCCAGCCATTGCCCTCTCTTGAACACCGTAAAACAGAGAGCACCGCGCAATGCCATACGTCGTTTGTAGCCTTGCCGGCCGATGTGCAGTACAGGGCGCTGTGCAGCACGCCCAAACCCGATATCAAGGGGGTTTTGAGTGCGCGCATCGACGGTGATGACGACAATCAACCGCTGCTTGATAGCAATGGCTGTTACAAGGTCATTTTTCCGTTTCTGCGCTCTGACAAGCCACCGCGTAATGGGTCTGCCTGGCTGCGTATGGCGTCCCTGTCCAGCGGTGCCGGGCATGGCATGCACTTTCCACTGCACAAAGGTACCGAAGTGCTGGTTTCGTTTATCGATGGCAATCCGGATCGGCCGGTGATCATCGGTACGGTTGCTAACTCGGAACACCCTAATCGGGCCACGGAAAAAAACGCGACCCAAAGTGGTTTTTCCAGCTCGGGTAAAAACTACCTGGTCATGGATGACCGTCAAACCGCGACCTTCATGACACTGGGGGCAGGGGTCAACAAGACTAATCTGACGATGGGCCAGGGCGCGATCAAGGGCGCCCATTTGACGACCCAGGAGCATATGGAGCTTTCGTCGAGCACCTATACGCACTATGTCGGCGATGTCTATCGCGTCAGCAGGGGGCAAGGTGCCGACTTTACGACCAATGACTTTCTCCAGGGCAGGCGCATTCGCGCTGACGGTTTTCAAGGATTTGCCGGCGCCCCCACGCCCACCGCCGAATCACTGTTCCGTCAGTGGGCCGTTCCTGACACGGTAGCCACGGCCACGGCAGCAAAGACCTATACCGCTGAAATCACCCGGGCCAACACCTGCAGCACGGTCAGTATTGGCGGAGCTGACAGTCAGAAACGCCACTACACCGACTACACGACGGTACTCGACTACAACAAGGGCGGCATCAAGTCCGAGGTCAATGGTGGCAATGGCTATCGGTATGACCACCACAAGAAAGAGCAGTCCAGCGCCCACCGGGTACAAACGACCAGCTATGCCATCGATGCGGTGATTGCGTCAGTCGATGCGTCCCAGTTTGGCGTGACTTGCGACATCGGCAACGTGGCAGGGATCAATTCGTTCAAGATCACGGGCAATGACCACACCATTACGCTGGACAGCAGCGGCCTGGTCATCAAGACCAAGAACAATGCGCCAATCATCCTTGACGGTAACGTGGTCGTGGGTGGCTCTCTATTGGTCAAGGACACTCTGCACATTGAAGGCGATGTGTGTGCGCGGGACAAAATAATTGCCGACATTGTGGTCAGCAACGAAGTGCATTGTGAGTCTGCCTTCTCCAATACTGGCAAGCTTGGGCTCGTTTCAATGCCTAATGCGGTGCCGCTGCAGCTCGAAAAGTTCAAGGCGGATGCCCAACTGCTGTACGCCGACAAACGAGGCTTTTTCAAGAAAAACCTCAACAGGCTGGCCGCTGCCAATAACGTCATCCTGAGCCTGGAAAACATTCTTCTGCAAAGCAAGGCCGGTGGCTTGACGAGCCCGGTCAAGTTGCCATCCGGTGTGGCAGAGACCGTCTATACCTCCCAGGCAATGATAAAAAAAGTCCTTCATACCGCCCAGTTGGTCAGGAATGTGGCCAATTTGATTAAGGCCAGGGGCGATCGAATAAAAGACAAGCTCAACGATAAAACCATCAGCAAGCCCATTATCAACAGGGTCGAAGAAAGTTTTGCAGAGTCGGCTGCAGGGATTGCGATGGCGGGCTTACAGGCAGCCGCTTCAACCGTGGCGACCACGCAGGCCGTTTTCAATGCTGCGGCTGATGTCGATATCCCGGGTGCCTCTACAGCGGCCAAGGGCCTTTCGGATACGACTCACACCGTCACTTCGGCGGTCACTTCGGCGGTCACTACCGCCGCTACCAGCACCGCCAGTTTCGTAAGCTCGGGCGGTAAGGTCGAGGTGTCGGGCGGCAACCCTGACGGTCCCAAGAGCAGCCCGCCAGAGACAAAAGCATGAGTGCCGTCTCGGTTGCACCCCTGTCAGCGGACACTTTGCGGGCGCTTGTGGCTCAGGGTATGCCCTTGCGCGATCTGGCTCTGGCCGGCGGTGATTACCGCAATATTGACTTTCAGGGGGCTCGATTCGAGCGCGTGGATGCGCGCGGTGCCTTGTTTTGCGGGGCAATCCTGAGTGCCAGCCAATGGCGCAGTTGCCAATTGAGCGGCACGGACTTTTCCGGCTGTACGTTTGACAGTGTCCTGTTGGCCGACTGCGTGCTGGCGCTGGCGAAGTTCACGGGCACCCACCTGCGTGGTGGTCGCTGGTTGCGCATTCACAGTGCCAGCGTGGATTTTGGCGGCGCCACTTTGCACGATGTGAATTTTATCGACACCGTGCTCGATGGGCTGAACCTGGAGGGCGTGCAGGTTTCGCAATGTCAGTGGCAAGGCTGCAGCTTTCGTGACTTGCAGGCCCGCGCCGTGCATTGGCAACACGCGCGCATGACCCAATGCCAATTTGACCATCCGGATTTTGCCCAGGCCACGCTGGATCAATGCGCCTTCGATGAATCGACCTTCGTGGCGGGCGTTTTCGACGCGGCCGATACCATGGCGACATCATTCTACCGCTGTCAGGGCCAGGGCATGAGCTTCGTCCAGGCGCAGCTCGCTCAGGCCCTGTTCACCCACGCGCAGTTCCCGTCGGCCGACTTCACCGGTGCCAGCCTGGACCGAGCCAATCTCAACAGTGCAGACCTGACCGGCAGCCTCTTTAACGGGGCCTCGCTGCAATACGCTCAATGCCAGGCGCTCAAGGCCAGCCGGGCCTCATTCGTTGCCGTCAACCTCAACGGCACAGACTTTCATGCCGCTGAACTCAATGACTGCGACTGGCGCAGTACTGATCGCGAATCCATCCGTCCCCAAGACAGCGAACGCCTGGCGGCGCAACGCTGGCAACCCACTTTTTAGGTGCTCGCCTCATGCAAGAAGCCCTGCAGTTTTCTGATCAGCCCGCCACCGTGCGGCATGCGCGCATCAACGCGGTCGACGGCGAGCGCTTCGGTGTGGTCAGCGCCACCGGCCATCGATATTGGCTCAAGCCGGCCCTGGGCTGTCTGCTGCAACCGGCGGTAGGCGATTGTGTGCTGATTACCCTGTCGGGAGACCAAGGCTACATTCTGGCGGTGCTGGAGCGCAGCCATGCACAGGATTGCGAATTGCGCCTGCCCGGTGATGTGTCTCTCAACCTGCCCCAGGGTGCCCTCACGATCAAGGCGCGTGATGGTCTGGCGCTGGAGTCTGGCGCGGCTTTGTCGATTGCCGCCCAAAGCAGTTCGGTGCAACTGGGGCAGACCGACGTTCATGTCGAGCGCTTGAGCCTGGCCGGCGTGCGCTGCGACAGCCACTGGCAGACGGTCAACGAACATGCCGAGCGGCTTAGTCAGCACGTCTCCCTGCACAACGTGCAATACGACGACAGCCGCCGACATGTCAAAGGGCATGAAGAGGTACGCGCCGGCTCGCTGCGCCAGCGAATCGAAGGGGACTGGAGCGTGCGCGGTGAAACCCTGGACCTGTTCGCCGATATCGCCGTTGCCATCGATGCCCAACGCATCAAGCTGGGATAAGGAAATCACCATGTACATGCTCAACAACGGCGGTGCCATCGCCACGGCTTCACAGCCCGATATGTGCAAGACACCCACACCGGCAGGTCCGGTGCCCATGCCTTATCCCAACATTGCCAATACCCGCATGGCCGATCCGGGCGGGCTGGTGAACGATGTGTTGATCGCCGGTCTGCCGGCCATGAATCAGATGAGCAAGGTCACCCTGAGCAGTGGCGATGAAGCCGGCGCTCAAGGCGGCCTGGTCAGTAGCAAGGTCATGGGCGAAATGACGTTTACCGATGGCAGCACCAAGGTCACGGTAGGCGGTAAACCGGCGGTCCGGGTGACGACGCAAACCCTGCAGAACGGCGCACCCGGTAACACGATCGGTGTGGTGTCGGCAGGCAGCCAGACGTGCGTAATGGTGATGTCATGAGCTGGGCCAAGGCATCGCTACTGCTGGTGTTCATGCTGCTGGGAGCGTGCAGCACACAAGACCTCACCCCCGAGCAAAAGGCGCTCAGCGAGCTCAAGTGGGAGTACACCGAGAACGCCATCGAGCTGAGCTTCAGCGCCGATAAAGACCTCAATCAGTACGACGGACAGGCCCATAACCTGATGGTGGTGGTGACCCAGTTCGATCAGGCCAGTGCATTTACGGGCTACACCGGCAGTGACCAGCAACTGAGCAGCCTGTTGCTGATGAACAGCGCACCGACCGGGATGATCGGTTTGACCCGAGTGTTCATTGAGCCTGGACAAAGCAAGCAGTTGAGCCTGCCACGGCTTGAAGGCGCCCGGATGATCGGTATCGCTGCCGGCTACGCCCATCTGGATCCGGCGCGCAGTGCCAGGCTTTATCAGATCGGTGTCGATGTGACCTCCAGTGGCTGGTTCAACAAGGTCTGGACCGCCAGGCCGCGTCCCATTGCCATCGACTTGCTGGCCGGACCCGATGCATTGCTGCGCGGCAAGGAAAGTCGGCTTGCGTTACCCAGGCCGGTACAACCGCGCGAGGGTGAGGTGCGCCTGCCCGGCGCGCGGGACTGATCCTTTTATCTTGACCGTTATCGCCATTCCCTTTTCCTTTTTTGCCTGAACGCGAGCCCTATGAATATCGATCAGTTGTTGTATTGGCACCAGGGCTTGTTTCTCCAGCCTCAGCATTTTCAGCAAAATGATGCGCGTATCGAATACCGGCTGGCGCGTACCACCGAACTGAACCATCCCTACTCGTGGGGCCTGATCTCGCTGAAAATCAACGAGCCTGCGCTGGTTGCCAGGCAGTGCCTGCTGGATCAATTGTCGGTGCGTTTCCCCGAGGGCACCCTGGCCGAATACCCCGGTAATGCCATGCTGGAGTCCCGTGTGCTGGACCCTGGCCAGTTCAGTGGCGGCCGCACCCTGTTCGTCGGGCTTCGTCGCCTGCTGCCAGGCGATGCCAATGCCCAGGTCTTTGAGACCCTGGCCGACGGCGCCCGGGCCGAGGCCCGTTTTGTCGTGGCCGCCGACCCCGAGGTGATTCGCGACCGTCTTGGTAACTCCCCGGAGGCCCGGGTGCGCTCGATGTCTTACGTTCTGCGATTGTTTTGGGAAGATGAACTGGAGCACCTGAGCGCCTATGAACTGATGCCGATTGCGCGCCTTGATCTGGATGGTGACCGTGTGCGGCCGGTTCAACGCTACGTGCCGCCGTCGGTCAACCTCGCCGCGTCACCGATGCTGGTGCAGACCTTGCGCGAAGTGCGTGACGAACTGGTGGGGCGTGCCCGTCAATTGTCGGTGTACAAGCCGTCGGGAGAGTCGCGGCGCGGCGACATCGACGCCGCTCAGGTCAACCATATGATGGCCTTGGCAGTGCTTAATCGTTACGTGCCCTTGTTGACCCACCTGCTGGAAACGCCGCAAGTGTCGCCATGGCTGCTTTACGGCACGCTGCGTCAACTGGTCGGTGAGCTGAGCCTGTTTTCCGATGTCTGCGACATGCTGGGTGAAACCCCGGATGGACGCCAACTGGTGCCGCCTTACAAGCACGAAGAGGCGGGCGCCACCAGCATCGCCCTGGTGGCCCTGATCGGTCAGCAGCTCAATGAAATCAGTATCGGCTCGGAGTTGCTGGTGCGCCTGTCTGTAACCGAAGGGCTCCACCAGGCCGAGTTGCCGCCAGCCTTTTTCGGGCCTCGGCATCGTTATTTTCTGGTGGCGCGCAGTGCGGTCGACCCGGTCTGGCTGGCGCAAAGCCTGCCCATGGACGGCAAGCTGGGCGCCCTCAGTGCCATGGAAGCACTGGTCAATCGCGCGCTGCCAGGTGTCGAGCTCATTTATCTGCAGGTGCCACCACCGGGCCTGCCGCGCGTAGCGGGAGCGCTGTATTTCCGTCTGGAAACGCTCAGCGATGGCTGGGAGGCTCTGCAGCATGAGCGGCAGGCGGCTTTTTTCCTGCCTCAGCCGCCGGCTGATCTGATTATTGATCTGGTAGTGGTGCGTACATGATGACTCTTCGCCTGGCGGACTGCTGGATGCCAATCTTCGCTGCAGCCAGAGAGGGTATTGTCGACCCTGCGCAGGCTTGGGAAACCCTCTCGCCGTCATTGATAGAGCAGCTTGATGCGGCTGCCAATCGCGCCCGCGAACTGGGCTTTGTCGAAGCTGAAGTGCGTGAAGCGTTGTTCGCGGTGGTGGCCTGGATCGATGAAATGGCCATGTCACAAGAGTGGCCAGGCTCGGCGAGCTGGCGCCGGGCACCGTTGCAGCGCCACTATTTTTCGACCAGTCGTGCCGGCGTCGAATTCTTTCAGCGGCTAGAAGCCCTGCCCGAAGCGGCCGTGGGTGCCCGCGAAGTCTTCGGTCTGGCCTTGCTGAGCGGTTTTGAGGGGCGCTACACCGGCCGTCCCAAGGGCGAGCTGGACCACTATCGCCGCTTGTGCCTGGAGCGCATCATCCTCGATAACAAAATGGTACCGCTGGATATCGCCAGCCGTTTGTTCGAGCAGCCTCAGGAGCGCCCATCCAGGCGTGTGCGCATGGTTCGGCGTGGCCTGCCGGGTATTTCCCTGGCGCTGTTGGTCGGCGTTCCCCTGGTTATTCTTTCGGCCATGTACATCGGCCTGGATATCTCCCTGGCGCGACAAGTCAGCGCCATTCTGGAGGTACGCTGATGTTAAGGAAAACAGGGATTTTTCTGCTTTGGGTGCTGGCCCTGGCGATCCTGACACTGGGTACGTGGGGGCTGTCGCTCTATAAGGACTGGCCGTTGTGGTATGTGCCGCTCATCATTATCGGTCTTGTGGCCGTGGTGCTGGCTGTGCGCTGGGTCGCACGCCGCTGGTATGCCTGGCGCCTGCGCGTGCGCATGCAAAGCGAGTTGCCACAGCGTCGTCGTGACGAGGCCGTCAATCTGGATCAGGACTGGAAAGCCGGGGTCGCGCTGTTGCGCGGTTCACGGCTGGGTCGCATGGGCGCGCCGCTGTATGCCTTGCCCTGGTTTCTGATGCTGGGTGAGAGCGGCAGCGGCAAAAGCAGCCTGTTGCACCACAGTGGACTGACGTCGGCATTAGGCCCCAATCCGCACGACAAGCAGCAGGCCCCCACCGGCACCCTGGACTGGTGGTTTCTTGAGAGAAGCGTGGTGCTGGACCCGGCCGGTCGCCTGGCGCAAGGCAATAGCGATACGGGACCCGAGTGGCGGCGCTTGTTGTACTGGCTGCTCCGGTCGCGGCGTCGCGAGCCGCTCAATGGCCTGATTCTGGTGATTGACAGCGCGCACCTGCTGGGTGATTCCGATGAGCGCCTGGCTGAACGAGGTCAGGATTTACGCCGTCGCCTTGATGATCTGGTCAAGGTATTCGGTGCCCGGGTGGCGGTGTACTTCGTCCTCACCGGTGCCCAGGTTGTGCCGGGCTTCAGGCCATGGAGTCTGGCGTTGACCCCGGCCCAGCGCGAGCAGCCGTTTGGCTTGCTGAGCCGCCAGCGCGATGGCACGGCGATGACCTTTCTCGACGAAATGTTCAGCGGCATTAACCGGCGTTTGTTCGATTTGCGTATCGAACTTGGGGTGCGCGGTGTGCCTGACGCCGAGGCCTTCAGCCTGCCGGAGCGTATTGGCGCGTTGCGCCCACGCCTTGAAAAGTTGCTGGTACCGGCCTTTTCTGCCAACCCTTACAGCGAGCCGCCCTTACTGTGCGGCCTGTTCCTTACCGCTCAGGATCAGACAAGTGAAGCCCGCGATGAAGGCTGGTTCAGCCATGACTTGCTGGACCATGTGTTGCCGTCGCAACGCGATGCGTATCGTCCAATCGACAGCTGGCGGCGCTGGCGCAGGCTGTTGGTGCATACGGCCGTCATTACCTGGCTGGCGCTGTGCCTGGGGTTCGGGGCATTGATGATTTATGCCGACCGGCATACCCAGGCAGTATTGACCGAAGCGCTTAACGACCCGCCTGCGCCAGCCGACTTTGCCGGGGGGCTGGAAACCGATCTTGATGCCCTGCGCCGTTTCCGCCAGGCCTTGCTCAACCTCTCCCAGGATCAACAGGATGGCTGGCAAGGGCTGTTGCCGTTTTCGCGGAACATCGATGAGCTGGTGCAGCAATATCGCCTTGATTACGTCAGGTTGTTTGACAGCCAGATACGCACCCCGGTGTTCGACGGCTTCATCTCGCAAAATCTCAACAAGGCGCTCAACAGCGGTGACCCACGCCTGATTGCGGCTTACGCAGAATTTCTGGTACGCCGGATCAACCTGCTGGATGCGCGCCTGAATGACCAATCGATGGGCAGCCTGCCTCTGCCGGGCAGCGAACTGGCCGTTCTGAACCAGATCTACGGTTCCAGAGAAACGATCAGTGCTGGCCAGATGGCAACGGTTGGCGCCAGCTATCGCTCCTATCTGGAATGGGACACCGACATCTCCCGGATGCAAAGCCAGCGCGCCGGCTTGCTGTCGCAACTGGACAGTATGGGACTGGAAAATCGTCCTTTGGGGTGGCTGACGGCGTGGGCGGATCAACAGGGTAACCTGCCGCCGATTCTACTCAGCGAATACTGGAGCGATACGGACAATCCCGGCCTGAGTCTGTCCGGTGCCTACACCGCGCAAGGTCACAGCGCGATTCTGGGGTTTATTGATGAGCTGGGTCGCGCCAGCCGCGACCAGACATTATGGAAGGCCCAGCGCGTGAAGTTTCTGGAGCAGTATCAGAGCGACACTCAGGACGCCTGGTACCGGTTTATCCAGGGCAGCTTGCTCAGCGCGCAGACGCGATTGAAAACCCGCAGTGACTGGGAGCAGACGCTCAGTGTCGTAGGCACTGCCAACGACCCTTTCCTGCGGTTGTTGCACCGCAGTGCCAGTCGTTTCGAGCTGATTCCGGTCGAGCATCGCGTCCCTTGGACAAGTCGTGCGGTGGCCATGGACCGTTTGCTCAAGCTGGCGGCCAACAATGACCTGCACACCGAGTCGGGTGCACTGGCCAATATCAAGGTGACCAACGCACTGGGCGGTGATGTCCTTAAAGGTGTGGTCAACGGCGGGTCGATTGAAAGTGGCGTCAATGACCTGCGCAGTGAACTCACTCAGGCGCGGGCGTTGGCCAGGTTCCAGCAGTTGATGGCCGGGGTGGTGGGCGAACTGCAGAAAAACGACGCGCAAGCGTTCCAGGTGGCTCTGGACACCTGGGGGTTTGGAGCCGATCCTGCGGTCAAGGCGGCGCCACTCTGGGAGGCCGACGCCATCCGTACCGCGTTGATCAAGGCCCTCAAGGGGGTTGACCCGCGTGAAGATGTGGTCTGGGCGCTGGCCACCGGACAACTGGATTTTTCTTCGCATTATGTCGCTGAAGTGGCTGCCTGCCGCTTGCAAAGCGATTGGAGCGGGCAACTGCTCAGTTCCATTCAAGGGGTGCGCGACCCGGTCATGCTCAACGAGTTGTTATACGGTGAGCGCGGCCAGTTGCCGGCCTTCATGAGTGGGCCGGTCAAGACCTTCGTGCAGCGCGATGTGCAGCGTTATAGCGGTCGCGAGTCATTGGGCGTCCATATTCCCCTGACTGGTGCGTTCTACGCCTACGTCAGCCGCATGCAGCACGCTCAGAACGATCTGGTCAGTGCCCAGCGTCAAAGCCAGACCCGCCAGGCCACCGAGCAACAAAGCAGGCAGACACTGGAAGCCGAACAGAAAACCCTCCTGGCACAACGAGCCGACCTCAAGCAAAGCATTACTGCGCTGCAGACCACCGCTGCGGTGGTGGAATTATCCGCCACTCCACCGCAGGTCAATATCAGTGCTCGCTCCCTGCCGCGGCAGACACGCCTGACGCTGCAGTGCAGTGGCCGCTCGACGGTGCTGGATAACTTCAACTTCCCCACTAGCGCCAGTTTCGTCTGGGCGCCAGGGGCGTGTACGGATGTCTCGCTGGACATCGACTTCGCCAACTTCAAACTGACCCGGCACTGGACCGGCGACCGTGCTTTCGTCGATTTCCTGAGAGTGTTCAGCGGTGGCCAACACACTTTCACGGCGGCCGACTTTCCGAGCCAGCGCAATGTGATGGGTAGCGAAGGCCTGACCGGCATCCAGCTGACCTATCGTCAGGAGGGTGAGCAGGTGCTGCTGGCTCAATATGCCCAGGCCGATGAGTTGCAGTTGCAGGCCAATCTCCTCGATGAGCGCCTCAAGGCCATTGCCGAACAACTGATGGCAATGGATGCCCAGGTGGCGGCCATGAATGTCAGCCTTGCCGCACTGGGATCACCGGCCCAGCAAGGTGTTGCCAGTATCCAGCCCCCCACTCAGATTGCCTGGTGCTGGACGCCCCGTCCGGTGGATACCGGGCTGGCCGCCGGTCAAGGGCTGCGCCTGGACCTGGGTCTCTACGACGACGAAACGCGCCTGAGAAACCTGGAAGCGCAATTGCGCACCTTGGGACTGGCGACCCAGCGTGAAGTCGCGCAAACGGCAACCGGCAACAAGGCGCAACGTTTGCTGGTGGTGTCCTTGCGTGACGATGCCGCCGCGCAGCGGGCAATAGGCGATATTGCGCGCAAAATGGGCGTGGTCTCGACGCTTGATGGCGCCGCTTCCGGCAAAGCCGATGCACGATGAGCGGCCGGAGACGCTTTCTGGCTCTGCGCATTACCTGCGTGCTGGCGCTGGGGTTGGCCTTGAACGGGGGGTGACCGGCGGGCTCAGCGCCTGGCGCATCTTCGTGCAATTGCAACGCGAGGCGTGGGTGCCTTGCCGGCTTGGCTGCCGGGGGAGAATGCATAAGGTTTATGCGCCGTAGCCGTCCCCGGCTCAAACTCGTTCAGCCCGATTCATTGAACGCTCAGGTACACCTGCCGACTAAGTCCCAACAAGCCACCTGATTCTGGATGCAGGCCAGGTGGTGTTTTACCTGACTGCACGTGATGCCTGCGATACCGCAGGCGGAGCCTGCAGACGTTGATAGGGGGCTTCAATGACTGAGGGTTTGACAGGACTTTTCACGCACTACACGGTTTTGGGAATCTCGCTGGCAAGCTGGATTTTTGCATTCTGCGCCGCCACGTTGAGCTATATTCTGGCCAGAACCGCGATTCGTTTCGTGCTCAAGCGCATACAGGCACGATCAACCACCGCCAATGGCCATTTGAGCCATATCGCAGGCCAGGTGCTTTCAGGCACCAGCCACACACTGCTGCTTCTGGCATCGATCCTGATCGGCATCGGCATTCTCGATCTACCCGAGCGTTGGCTCGGTCGCGTCAGCAGCCTCTGGTTTGTCGTGGCTGCCTTGCAGGTCGGACTCTGGCTGAACCGGGCCATCGCGCTGGCCCTGCATCGCTACTTTTCTCGCCACAGTGGCGTCGGTGCTTTTCAGGCCAGCGCCCTGGCGACCTTGAGCCTCTGGGGCGCCAAGGTATTGCTCTGGGCGGTGGTCCTGTTGGCGATGCTGTCGAATGTGGGGGTGAACATCACGGCCTTCGTGGCCAGCCTGGGTGTAGGCGGTATTGCCGTTGCCCTGGCGGTACAGAACATTCTGAGTGATGTATTCGCGTCGCTGTCGATCGCGGTCGACAAGCCGTTTGAAGTGGGTGACTTCATTGTCGTGGGTGCGCTCGCTGGCACCGTTGAACATGTTGGTCTGAAAACCACGCGTATCAGAAGCCTGGGTGGCGAGCAGATTGTAATGGCCAACGCCGACATGATTGGCAGCACCATCCAGAACTACAAGCGGCTTCAGGAACGCCGTATCGTCTTCGAGTTTCGCCTGACCTATGACTGCTCGGCCGAGCAGATCAGGCAAGTCACGCAGCGGGTCGAAGCGATCATCAGGCGCGAGGAAAAGGCCAGGTTCGACCGCTGCCATTTCAGAAGCTTTGGTGAGCATGCGCTGGAGTTTGAAACGGTGTACATCGTTCTGGACGCCAGTTACAACGTCTACATGGACGTGCAACAGACCATCAATCTGCAGATCATGGAAATGATTGCCGAGGTCGAAGCCCGCTTCGCTTTCCCTTCGCGTACCGTCTATGTCGCTTCCTTGCCCGAGCCGGCATCGACCGGCCAGACCCTGCAGAAAGCGTCGCGCTCCGAACATGCCTAGTTGTCAGGGCATGCGCCTTGCCTGGATGACGATGTGCAGCGACAAGCAGATGCCATCTGCCCAAGGCGATGGCATCGGGTGCTATCTCAATGGGACCATCAGGGTGCCGGTGGCTTATAGCCTGACAGCATTTTCAGCACCTGGTCATGTGAGCCGGTTGCTTCAGCAAAGCGCAGCGGCCTGGCACGCTCGACCACAAGTTCGTGCGGGGTCGGATTGATCTTGAGCTGCTCGAAGATCTCATCGAGGAACGCCTCCAGCGGCATGGCGTTTTCATCATTTTCCTGCCCCAGTAAAGAGGTGCGCACACCGGGTGGGGCAAGCTCGATCACCTCGACCGACGAATGCTCCAATTGCACCCGCAGACTTTGGGTGAATGAATGGACAGCCGCTTTGGTGGCGCTGTAGGTCGGTGTTGCAGGCAGCGGGACGAATGCCAGCGCCGAGCTGACATTGATGATCGTGGCACTGGGCTGGCTGATCAAGTGTGGCGTAAATGCATACACCATGCGGATGGTGCCAAGCAGGTTGGTGGTCACGGTATCTTCGGCCGTGCTCAGATTGTCCGGATTGGCCAGGTCCTCCCACAGCATGATGCCGGCGTTGTTTATAAGGACATTCAGGTCCGGGTGACTGCTTTTAAGCGCTTCGCTGTTGCGCTGGATGGATTCCGGGTCGCAGACGTCCAGCAATACCGACTCGATGCCTGGATGCTGCGCCACGATTTTGTCGAGCAAGGCCTGGCGACGTCCCGCGATAATGACCTTGTTGCCTGCCTGATGGAGCCTGAGCGCCAGACCCAGGCCTATGCCTGAGGTGCCGCCGGTAACCAGAATCGTATTGCCAGTGCTGTTCATAGTAAACTCCAGAAGGATCCGCAACCGGACAATTGTCCATTTGCGAAATCTACCGGACAGTTGTCCGCTTTACAATGAGATATTGCGTAATCAAGGAAAAGCTTTACCCATGAGTGACGAGTTGGTGATGCGTTCTGACGCCCGCAAGAACCGCGAGCGGATACTGCAGGTCGCGGTGGTCGAACTGACCCTTGACCCCGCCGTTCCCCTGAACGCGATTGCGAAGAAAGCCGGGGTAGGGCAGGGCACGTTCTATCGCCACTTCGCTACCCGGGAAAGCCTGGTATTCGAGGTCTATCAGTTCGAAATGCAGCAGGTGGCCTCAATGGCGGAGCAACTGCTCGCGACAATGCCCCCTAAAGAGGCCTTGCGAGAGTGGATGGACCGCCTCGCTGAATACGCAATGACCAAGGCGGGTCTTGCGACGGCCATACGACAAGCCGCCTCGGCTTACGAATTTCCAGGAAAATCGGGATATGCCCCGATCCAGGCTGCCGCCGAGCTGCTGTTAAGGGCAAACGAGCAGGCCGGTACGATTCGTAGCGGGGTCACGCACGATGACTTCTTTCTGGCTATTGCCGGCCTGTGGCAAGTAGATGCCCAGAGCGAATGGCGGCCGCGTCTCGCCAGATTGATGGACCTGGTAATGGACGGTTTGTGCGCTGGTAGCCGCAAGGGCTGAGCGATGAGCTGGTGTTGACTATCAAAACGACAATTTGCGCATTTTGATATCTGCTTTACTGCATATTCGATAAAACGTATATTCGATTTTCCGTATGCAGTAGCCAGGCGATGAGCCCATGCACTCATGACATTCACGAACACATCAAGCCCTTCGTGTTGGTCAAGCCCTGAAAACCGGAGAGTCCATGACCGAGCCCATGACCCCCACCACACTGTTCAAGTGCCTGGCAGATGACACGCGCACCAGAATCACGTTGCTGGTCGTCAGTGAAGGCGAGCTGTGCGTCTGTGAGCTCACCGCTGCGCTGGAACTGAGCCAGCCCAAGATTTCTCGTCATCTGGCGTTGCTTCGTTCAGCCGGTCTGTTGATGGACCGTCGCCAGGGGCAATGGGTGTACTACCGACTGCACCCTGACCTGCCCGACTGGGTGACGGCTGTATTGAAAGACGTTGTGGATGCCAATCAGCACTGGCTGGAGGCCGAAGCCAGGCGCCTGTGCCGTATGGATGGTCGTCCCGTCAATCAGGCCCTGTGTGACTGACGCCCACTCCAGAATGAGTTGTTGAAATGCTGATTGCCGTTCTGATTTTCATCATCACCATTACGCTGGTCATCTGGCAGCCCAAAGGCTTGGGCGTCGGCTGGAGTGCGGCCCTGGGTGCGGTTCTGGCCCTGTTGAGCGGCGTGGTCAGCCTGGGCGATATCCCTGCGGTCTGGCACATCGTCTGGAATGCCACGGCGACATTCATTGCCGTGATCATCATCAGCCTGCTGCTCGATGAGGCCGGTTTTTTCGAATGGGCCGCCTTGCATGTGGCTCGCTGGGGTGGCGGCAGTACACGCAAGCTTTTCGCGTTCATCATCTTGCTGGGTGCAGCCGTCTCGGCGCTGTTTGCCAATGATGGTGCGGCGCTGATCCTCACCCCGATTGTCATTGCGATGTTGCTGGCGCTGCGCTTTTCACCGGCTGCCACACTGGCATTTGTCATGGCGGCCGGATTTATTGCCGACACGGCCAGCCTGCCTCTGGTGGTATCAAACCTGGTGAACATCGTTTCAGCTGACTACTTCGGGATTGGCTTCAACGAGTACGCCTCAGTCATGGTGCCGGTAAACATTGTCAGCGTGGCGGCGACTCTGGCCATGCTGATGTGGTTCTTTCGCAAAGAACTGCCCAACGCCTACGACCTCAATCAACTGGAGCCTCCAGAGGCGGCTATTCGCGACCGCGCTACGTTTGTTGCTGGCGGGTGGGTGCTGGTGCTGTTGTTGGTGGGCTTTTTCGTCATCGAGCCTTTGGGTGTACCGGTCAGCGCTATTGCAGCGGTGTGCGCAGTCATCCTCTATGCCATTGCAGCCCGTGGCCACGCGATTGACACCGCTAAGGTGCTCAAAGGCGCGCCCTGGCAGGTAGTGATTTTCTCGCTGGGCATGTACCTCGTCGTCTACGGCCTGAAGAACGCCGGCCTGACCGATTACATCGCGCAGATCCTCAACGTGTTTGCCGGTTATGGCGTCTGGGGAGCGTCGCTGGGCACAGGCCTGCTGACCGCCTTGCTGTCTTCGATCATGAACAATATGCCTACGGTGCTGGTGGGCGCCTTGTCGATCCATGCCGCCGACGCCGATGGCGTGGTTCAGCAAGCGATGATCTACGCCAACATCATTGGCTGCGACCTTGGCCCGAAGATCACGCCGATTGGCAGCCTGGCCACACTGTTGTGGCTGCATGTGCTGGCCAGAAAGGACATCACGATCAGTTGGGGTTACTACTTCAAGACCGGGATTGTGCTGACCCTGCCCATCCTGATCGCCACGCTTTGCGCCCTGGCCGTGCGCCTCAGTTTCTGAATCAAGGAATCGCCCGATGAAAGTGTTGTTCATGTGCACCCACAACAGCTGTCGCAGCATCCTGAGCGAAGCGCTGTTCAATCATCTGGCGCCGTCCGGTATTGAGGCGGTCAGCTCCGGAAGTTTTCCAAGCGGGCGTGTCAATGCCCGAGCGCTACAGACCCTCGAAGCGGCTGGTATCTCCACGCAAGGGCTGAGCAGCAAGTCTTCGGATGCCTTTGCAGGCTCGCCGCCAGACATCGTGATTACCGTCTGCGACAGAGCGGCCGGCGAAGCTTGCCCGGTGTTTTTCGGTCCGGCGCTGAAGGCGCACTGGGGGCTGGCGGATCCGTCAGAAGCGACGGGAACGGAGGCGCAAGTGAAGGCTGCGTTCGAATCGACGCTGGCCCGCATCCAGGCGCGTGTAAGTGCGTTCCTGGCTCTGCCTCTGCACACCATGAGTGTTGATGCGCTCAAGACTGAACTGAGCCGGATCGGGACTCTTTAAGATCAAGCGCGCACTGTGGCTGGGCTCAACCGCCCAGTCGAGGGGAGTTATATGCAGGATGAATTACCGAACGTACAAGCCGATCTGATCGATACGCCATCGTTGGAGCAACTGACACCGCGTGCCCCGTCACTTCATAAACCCAGGATCCTGCTTCTGTACGGCTCGACCCGAGAGCGCTCCTTCAGCCGGTTGGTCACAGAAGAAGCTGCGCGTCTGCTGGAGGCCCTTGGCGCTGAAACCAGGCTCTTCAACCCGTCAGGCCTGCCATTGCCGGATGATGCTCCCGACACCCACCCGAAGGTTGTGGAGCTGCGCGAACTGATGCAGTGGTCCGAAGGGCAAGTGTGGTGCTCTCCTGAACGACACGGCGCCATGAGCGCAGTATTCAAGGCTCAGATCGACTGGGTGCCACTGGCCATCGGCGCTGTACGGCCCACTCAGGGCAAGACGCTCGCGGTGATGCAGGTCTGCGGCGGCTCGCAATCGTTCAACGTCGTCAACCAACTGCGGGTGCTGGGGCGCTGGATGCGCATGTTCACCATCCCCAACCAGTCATCGGTGGCCAAAGCGTTCGCAGAGTTTGATCAAGCTGGCCGGATGAAGCCCTCTTCCTACTACGACCGCCTGGTGGATGTGATGGAAGAACTGATGAAGTTCACCCTGTTGCTGCGTGATCGCCAGGACTATCTGGTGGATCGATATTCCGAACGCAAGGAGTCGGCCGAGGCGCTGTCCAGTCGCGTCAATCAGCGCTCCATCTGATCAGCCTTACAGCGCGGGCCAACAACCTGAGTCAGGTTACGATCTGCGGTAGGGCCAGGACGGAAACTCCTGAAACGGGGAAATTCAGACATTAAAAAGCCGGCTTGTGGCCGGTTTATATATTCTCCATAGAACTCCAGTGTACATATAAGAGATGCTTGCAAAGCCTAGGTTTTACTGGGGTTTACGTGTATCTTCGTCCGCTGAAATCCAGACCCCTCCAACAAAAGCCAGCCTCTAAAGTATGGGCTGAAGTGTGGGCTGGAAGGATCGGGTATGCGGAGATATGCATGAGCAAGCTGACTGTCAAAGCCATCGAGAAACTCACGAGAGCGGGCTCCAAGAGCTTGACCTCGGATGGTAATGGCTTGTACTTCAAGGTCGGGGCAACGGGCGGCACCAGTTGGATTTTCCGCTACAAATTCAACAAGTCGTCCACCGATATGGGATTGGGCGGATACCCTTCGGTTTCGTTGTCAGATGCGCGCGGTAAAGCCTCGGATGCGCGCAAGCTACTGGCCAATGGTATTAATCCAAAAGCGGCGCGCGATTCTGAGCGTGAGCGCCTGAGTAGTGAGCTTCGTGCCGAGGACGCCAAGCGGGTTGTATTCGAGCAGATGGCCAATGAGTATGCAGAGGCTCATGGCCCTGGCTGGTCTGATAAGTGGCGAAGGGGCTGGCTACGCAAGTTGGAGTTATATGCCTTCGACATACTCGGAAAGCTGCCAGTAGGCGAGATCGAGACCGACCATGTACTGAGGGTGCTGAAACCGATTTGGCTAACCAAGACTCGGACTGCTGATGAGGTTCGAGGGCAAATCGAGCTGGTCCTGGACGCAGCTAAAGCACGCAACCTCCGGCAAGGTGAAAACCCAGCCCGCTGGCGCGGTCACCTGGACAAGCTGTTAAGCCGAGCCGAAAAGAAAAAGGCCCGGATACGAGAGCATTTCCCTGCTATGAGTTGGCAAGAGGTGCCTGCTCTGATGGCCAGACTTGCCGAAATCGAATTCCGCGCCGCAGTGGCGGCTCGTTTGCTGATCTTGACGGCATCTCGAGCTCACATGGTGCAGGCTGCCAGATGGTCGGAGTTCAACCTGCAAACCGGAATTTGGACCCTGCCTGCCGAACGCATGAAAATGAGAAAAGCGTTCAGCATTCCATTAGCACCAGAGGTCGTGGCAATGCTTGAGGCTTTGCCGCGTATTGAAGAAAGTAACTTTCTTTTCCCTGGTCGTGGAGCCAGTGGAATCATGCACGCCAATGCCATTCGTAATTTATTGCATGACATGGGGCATGCTGACATCACTCGGCACGGCTTCCGCAGCTCGTTTCGTGATTGGGCTGGGGAATGCACTCATCATCCGCGTGAGGTCTGTGAGCTAGCTCTCGCTCATGATGAACGAGACCAGACCGAAGGCGCTTACTCCCGCTCAGACCTCTTCAACAAGCGTCGGCTGCTGATGGAAGCTTGGGCGAAGTTTGTTACCACTCCTACCCTTGGCGATGTTATGCACCTTGAGCTAAAGCAGGCTCAGCAAGGAGCAGGCTGAATGGATAGCGAGGCGATTGCCGGACTGCTTTTAACGTTTGCGCCAGCACATGTCTTGGAAGGGCTTGAACTCAACAGTGATAACGCTGTGGATTGGATGAAAGAGGTGGATCAGTGGGACGAATTTAGTCGTATCGAAACTGCTGCCTTGGCTCTTTACTACAGCGCGCGTAAAGGACCTCACCGAGCCAAGTATGACGGTACGGTGCCGGTGAGCTTGAATCTCATCCACTGCTTGGTGCAGATGGCGAGAGCAGAAGAGTTCGGCACGACTGAGGGTTTGCTCGACGAACTGGCCAGCGAGCGGAAGACCATCGCCTTAGATAAGAAACGGGCCACCGTTGCGAAGAATAGATCGAAAAAGTCAGTGCCCACATGGCATGAGGAAGCGCTTGAACTGGCTGCGAAGAAACTCCCCGCATCGGTAATCGCTAGGCGTCTTGAAAAATCTGCGTCTCAGGTGAGAAGGGTTCTGAGCAAAGCCAAAAAATAAATGCGCGCATTATCTTAACGTGCGCGTTTGCATGCGTAGCTTTCACTGCCATGACGTCCATTGAGCGCCAGCAAGGCGTAAGGGTTTAGCAGTGAAGCAGATCGAACGAGACTTCCCGACTGTGTCCATGTCGCGCAGCGCCCGCCGTATCATGCGCTTGGCCGAAACTGAGCAGATGAGCGGTTTCCGGCGCAGTCATATCTATGCGCTGATGAAAGAGGGCGGTTTCCCTCAGGCTAAGCGCATCGGGCGGCGGGCGGTGGGTTGGGACTCCCTTGAGGTGGAGCAGTGGGTTGCTGAACGACTTGGTGTCGTTGGCGGATAAAGGCTAGGCCTACAGGTGATTGAAACATGGGCAAAGACAGTCATGTCAGTAAAGGGGCTCTCTGGTAAGCCATGCGTTTCGGTTCCTGAACGAGCCCCATGAAAGACAGCGCACCGTTTTCCCTTTGGGTAAGGGGTACCCACACAGAAAATGAGCCAGATAGGTGCGTTAGCGAGCCCGTGGACTAAGGAAGCGCGGGCGGTTACATTTGCTGCTAATACCCATCTGAAGGCAGCCGGGTAGATGCCATGGAGGCCACTTGTCAACCATCACTCCCAACGATCTCGAATCTGCTCTTACAGGAGATCCAGAAGCGCTTGAGGTTCACCTTGAGCTCGTAGAACGTGACGTACTCATTGACGGACATTTGGTCAAGATTCACTGTCACTGTCTTTCGGTGGATGGTAACGGCCGTGTTCAACCACGCCGGTTAGCAGAGTTCATGCGAAATACCGTTGCTGATTATGCGATCCCACGCTCGAAGCTCGCTGAGGCGAAAGCGCGAGATCGTAGGTTCAATAGCACCGAGGCAGTCGCCGAGCTCGTTGAGCGGGCCAAACGCTCGTTTACTGATTTGACGAACACCGGCGAAGGTGGAGAGATGCTGCTGTTTCTGCTGGCGGAGCGCTTCCTCAAACTGCCACAGATTCTCTGCAAGATGGATCTCAAGACAGATAATCGTATGCACTATCACGGCGCGGATGGAGTGTATGCAGGGGTGACACCGGAAGGTATCTTGAAACTCTACTGGGGCGAATCGAAAGTCTACGGGGATGCAAGTTCTGCGATTCGCGACTGTTTCAATTCCCTTGCCCCCTTCCTTATCGAGCACGAACACGAAGAGGCGGAACGGGAAAGTGATCTGATACTCCTGAGTGACAAGGCTGACCTTAGTAATCCAGCACTCACCGATGCGCTCAAAAAGTATTTTGATAAATCGTCGGTTATGTCTAAACGGGTTCAGTATTGCGGTGTTGTCCTTGTGGGTTTCGACGCACCGTTCTATCCCAAAGGCGATGCGAAGGGGGTTGCGGAAGAGATCGTTAAGGCATCCCGCGCGGAATTGACTAGTTGGAGTAAAAGCATCGGGAATCGGCTTAAGCTCGAGAAGCTTGAGCAGATGGAAATCGAGGTGTTCTGTGTACCTCTGCCGTCGGCCGAAGGTTTCCGCGCCGCATTCCTCAAAGCGATGGGGATTAAGGACGAATGAGCCTCGCCAACCTCCAATCGTGGCTTCTCCAAGAAGGTATTCGGGAAGATCTCGATGCGGTCACTCGATTCACCGTGCGCAATGAACTTGATAATTTGGTGCTCGACCTTTCCGCACCGACAGCTTCGGTTATTGATTGGCCTAGGTTGTTACTCGCTGGCAGCATTCTGGCGCGATCCGATCAAAGGGGCGATCAAGAAGCAGCGCTCCGAATTGCAACTGCTGCAATTTCATTGACGGACAATCAGGCATTTAAAGACGCAGGTGCTGTACTTTTGGGCAAGCTCTCAAACTTCCGGGCTATTGCATTAGCCACTGATCGGGGCTTGGTAGAATCCGGCCTTGACGGACGGTTGGGGGTTGCTTTGCGCCTCGAAGCTCAGCGTCGTGAAATGGACCGTTCCATCCTGGTGCAATCTAGCGGCGCCTGGCTACAAGTAAACGACTTTCAGCAACGCTTTTGGATCAATGCTGCCGGTGACCGCTGGCTTTCGGCATCAGCACCTACGGCCTCTGGCAAGACGTTTCTTGTACTTCAGTGGCTGATCGACCAAGTGATTACGGGCGAAACTCGGGTAGCGGTCTATCTCGCCCCAACCCGCGCGCTGGTCTCCGAGATAGAGACCAACCTCAAGGGACTTCTAGGTAATACCGAGCTAATCGAGGTGTCGTCTCTTCCGCTTGCCGATAAGTACAAAGCTGCTCGCACTGGCGGCGCGCGAGTGATTCTTGTGTTCACTCAGGAACGGTTGCACCTTCTCGCGAATGTGCTCAATGATGTGTTCTCTATCGACCTACTTATTGTGGACGAGGCGCACAAAATCGGTGATAACCAGCGTGGTGTAATTTTACAGGATGCGGTAGAGCGGGCTACCCGTGCAAATCCTAAGTTGAAGGCTGTGTTTTTAAGCCCAGCGACCCAAAACCCCGAAGAGTTGCTTATGGATGCGCCTGTTGGTGTGCAGACCATTGCTGTTGATAGCGACTCCTCCACGGTCCTTCAGAATCTGATGGTCGCCACCCAGATGCCGCGAAAATCGAAGCTCTGGACGCTTACTCTTCGGCAGCAGGGTTCGACACTTCCAGTAGGAACACTTCAGCTCGCGAGCACGCCGGATGGACTAAAAAAGCGCCTTGCGTTTATCGCTGCGGCTGCCGGAGAGAGAGGTGGTACGCTTGTCTACACGAATGGTGCTAGTGAGGCGGAAGATGTCGCGGATCTGATCAGCCAACTTTTACCCAAGCTTGGATTCATCGATTGGGAGCTCTCACAGCTCGCTGAGCTTGCTCGGAAGGGCGTGCATCAGGATTTCCGCCTTGCACCTTTAGTTGAGCTAGGGGTCGCGTTTCACTATGGCAACATGCCATCCTTGCTTAGGCTAGAGATAGAGCGACTATTTCGGACAGGGAAGATTCGCTTCCTTGTATGCACTTCAACTTTGATTGAAGGCGTGAACCTGTCGTGTCGCACAATCGTGGTGCGCGGACCTCGCAAGGGGAAGGGGCACCCGATGGAACCGCACGATTTCTGGAACTTGGCTGGACGCGCGGGCCGATGGGGTGACGAGTTCCAAGGAAACATCATCTGCATCGATCCTGAGGATAGGCAGGCTTGGCCCTCTGGAGTTCCCAGCCGCGCACGCTATCCCATTAAACGGGAAAGCGACGCTGTTCTCGAACTGGGTGACAGCATGGCGGACTATCTCTTGCGTCGTGGACAATCAGATCTGTCCAGCATCGAAGATGCTGATACGTTCGAGCAGGTTGGCGCCTATCTGCTCACTACCTTCATGCGACTTGGTTCTATATCAGCAGCAAGCCTCGCGAAACGCCATGACGCTGCGTCAATAGCGAAGCTTGACGAGGCTCTCAGTGCCTTGGTGACGCAGATTGAAATCAACATAGATTTGGCCGCTCGGCACCCAGGTGTGAGCGCAGTTGGCCTTCAGCGTCTTCTCGAAGCTTTCCGCTCCTACGAAGGTGATGTCGAAAACCTGCTTCCGGCCGAAGTGGCGAGTAATGACAGCTACGACCGATTTATCACTATTATGACGAGGATCAACAAACACTTGTTTCTCGCCTTCACCCCTGAGAATCGTATCAGGCTTTTTGCGTTGATCATCTTCAAATGGCTAAAGGGTTACTCGTTGGCCAGGATCATCCGCGATAGCATCGAATGGCACCAAGACGTAGGCAGGTCTTTCAAGCTCCCGGAGCTTATCCGAAGCACGATGGAGCTAGTAGAGCAGATTGCGCGCTTTAAGGCGCCGAAGTACTTTTCCGCTTATATGGATGTGCTGCATCTGCATCTTAACGAGATTGGCCGTAAAGACTTGATTGATGACGGTTTGGATATCGGAACCCAACTTGAGTTCGGCGTTTCATCGACGACGCTTCTTTCGCTCATGGAGCTCGGCCTTTCCCGAATGAGCGCGGTCGCTTTGTACGAGAAAATTGCCCGCGACGACCTGAACAAAGAGGGATGCGTATTGTGGATCTCCGAGCGTGTAGGGCAACTTCATGTAATGGATATCCCAGCCATCATCATTCGCGAGGTACGCGAACGTCTCGCGCTACCTGGCGACGTTGCCACATAATCCCACCGCTGAATTGGAGGTTACACATGCCCGCGAAGCCCATCACACTAGGTCCCCTGCAATTCGAAAAGAGAGGGGACGCAGTCGCACACCTAACGGCAATGCTTCACCGGTATGACGTAGGTGATCGTGTCAATGCTGGCGACGCAGTGATATTGCGAGCGGCGTTGGAGAATCATCCAAAAGCCGCCGAAAAAATTGGGTGTGGTATCACCGACTTCAGTGTTCGAAGT
Source organism: Pseudomonas sp. Leaf127 (assembly GCF_001423155.1). NCBI lineage: Bacteria > Pseudomonadati > Pseudomonadota > Gammaproteobacteria > Pseudomonadales > Pseudomonadaceae > Pseudomonas > Pseudomonas sp. Leaf127. The sequence goes on from NZ_LMOA01000025.1 coordinate 43,490, forward strand.
GCTGACTTCGGCACTAAGTGCTTCTGGGTTAATCGTTTTGACGGAACGACCGAAAAGTTTTCCATCAAAGGTTCGATCCACGGTAGCTAGCCTTAAAGGAAATGCAGGGCTTGCCTCGCTGTTTTAGGAATGTACCCAAGCCCTGATGGCCTCATGGCGTTCGCCGCTTGTACCCGAAGGTTCGGTAATCAGCAGAGAACTTGAATACAGCCTGAAACGCTGGGCAGCACTGTCACGCTACCTCAATGACGGGGCTGTACCCATAGACAAAAATTGGGCAGAAACCCAAGTCAGGTCATGGGCTCTCGGGTGCAAGAACTGGCTCTTTTCTGGACCGCTTCGCAGCGGTAAACGTGCGGCAGCGATCATGAGCTTGATCCAGTCTGCGCGGCTGACTGGCCATGATCCGTATGCGTATTTAAAGGACGTACTAACTGGGCTAGGCACAGTGCGTACCGGCGCGCATGTCCATGGGCTCGATGGCGAGCCAGATGGTGTCGATGCGAATCATCGCAGCAGGTCTCGCAGAAAAGCGGAACATGCCGCTGCATTTTCTGCCGGCCAACTCGCCACAACTACGCCTTTTGAATGAGGCACTTCGATCCTGATCGTGGCACGAAGGACTTGATGCACTGCTGGCGCTGGCAATGACTTGACCGGGATGAAGGCGGTTTGCAGCGCCAGAGTTTTCTGTGCATGCACCCGAATCCATTTATGGACGAGGTTGGTGTTGAGATTGTGGGTCAAAGCGACATTGGCAATCGAGATGTCAGGTTGCGCACATTCGGCAATGACTTGGGCCTTGAAGGTTTTGGAATAGGAACGACGTTGTTGTAGCATGGGCGTCCGCTTAAAAAGGCTAAGAATGGTGTCCACTTAAATTAGGTGGACACCATCGCCTTAAGCTATGGCATCAGGAAGGTGTATTGACCGTACACTTATCGGGCAACGCATGCTAGACCTGTGGGCAGGTGCGACAAATGCTCACAAAACCTAATGTTTCCACGCGCTTAGATAGGGCTGATCTGCAAAAAGCAATAGCCAAACGTGGTGGAACCACGTTTGATGGGGATTTTATGTCCTCAATGCAGCAGGCGCCCCATGGAAGACATTGGATAGCTGTTTTCGATCACAGATGATTAGCAGGCGATGCTAAAGCACATAGCCCCCACGCCTCAGGCCGACCCCAAAACCTGTACGGTGCACCAGGTCGTCAGCTTTTTTATGGCCCTTCACATCCCGACGTGGGTATTTTCAGCCACCTGCTAGACCTCACCTCCCAAACGTTTATAGCGTCGCTCAAACGCTTCTGCGCCCCCCTCCATCACTTGGCAAACCTCTTGTCGCATGTCCTGCTCCTGTAGTGAGCCAGTCTGCTTCACATGACACTGGTTGTTGAAATCCAGTACATGGATTAGCTCGGCATCACCATTGACTACGATGTTAGGGTTATGAGTAACAATGATGAGCTGCCGGCGCTGTTTGTTAGAGCGGATCTGCTGAACAACCAATCCATAGATGAGGTGGTTGTCCAAATCGTCTTCTGGCTGGTCGAGTACTAGGGGGTCCCCCCCATGTGCCAACAGAAAAGCCAGCATGGCGGCTGCACGCTGTCCGGCAGAAGCTTGACCGATGGATTGGAAGTCTCGTCCGTTACCTTTGCGACTGTATTCCACCCGTAGACCGTCGTCAGGGAACCAGCACAGCAGGTGATCAATGTATTCGGGTCGCCTATCGGTTTCGACTTTTAAAAACTTATTGAACCAACCTCCGAACTCAGCCTTACCACGGCAGGCATGAGATAGCCGCGACTTTAAACCCTTCAACGACTCCTCAAAGCTAGGCGTGTCTCCCGTTAGCTCGGCAGCCACCATGAGGTCCGCTATCAGCCCCCTTGGCGACGCGCCCTCCTGCTCTTGATAGAGGTCGTCCGCATACTTACTGTCTTGTACACCAAGCGCCTCCCTCAATGATCGCTCAATCCCATGCGTATCACGGCTATACGGGATGAGCTCAATTCTCACATATGGATTGTCATGGAGGGTGGATTCTAGGAACGCGCTGCGTCGGTGACTGATAGCGCGCCGTGCCATCTGGATTTGCTCCAGATGTGACATCGCGATGTTGCGCAGGTCAGCATATTGCGTCCTCAGCGTGTTCAAGCTCCTCAACTCGGTTTCCAGCCGCTGCGCTTCTTGAACCAAGCGGCCGTATTCACTGGGATCGTTGACCCCTTGCTGCTGAAGACCCTCCTTTAGTTGATCATAAGCTTCTTTGGCGGTAGCGATTTGGGTAAACCAGGTTGATGACTCAAGACCTGCTTTCAGTGTGTCTCCAGCCGCCGCCAACTCGGCAGCGGATGCCTCGACATCCTGTCTTACTCTATCGATAAGCGCATTCAAAGACCGAAGGCAGGCCAGTGCCGGGCTGTCATCATTGGCATCAAAAAGTCCTGCTTGCAGATCTTCAGGCTGCAACGTGGCTGCGACATTTTCCAGATCAGCAGCAAGCTCGGCAGCAGTTTCAAACTGACGTCCAAGCTCGCGATTTTGTTGGCTAGTGCGCTGGTAGTTTTTCAATACCGTTGCATGGTCGGTACCTTCGAAGCGTTCCAGTTTTAGCTTTATGTCTTGCAATGCGAGCGTTACGGATTCGAGTCCTGCTAACTTACCTTCCATCTCGCGCATCCGTGCGCGGGACGCCAGAAAAGCGCTTTTTGCGTCTTCAAATGCGTTTCTCTGCGGGCGCGTGTCAGCCGCATCATCGATCACTTTCACCAAAGCCTGTTGACTGTCACCGGCCAAGGCAGAAATTTGTCCCTGACTGAAAAGCCTTACCGGAAAGCGCTGCTCATTGATGATCTGACTGTCGGAAAGCATGAAATCCCTAGATAAGGTGTCCTGCTCTTCCACTACGCTTTCGGTGTCGCCCTGTCGCCAAGTGAGGCGATAGGTAGAACCGTTACGAATCACCTGCACACGAACCACTGTATCGTCGCGCAAGCCACCGTTATCATTCTTGTTCTTCGCGATAACTTTGAATTTGTGAAAGGTCTGTCCTGCCTCGGAAGCGTGCGACAGTTCCTTTTCCCTTCGATATGCCAAGCGAAGGGCGTGCACGATGGTTGATTTTCCTGTTCCTCGGCCGCCGATCAATGCATTGAAATAGGGATTGAGTGGTAGAGAGGCACCTCTCTTTCCTTGTCCCATGTAGCGTGCATTTTGAATCTCAATAGATTCGATGAAGTGCTCGGGTGTATTAAATGGTGCAAACCCATTGCTTTGGTCGCTTCGGCGAACTGAAACCTCCTGTCCATCCAGCAACGCGAGGCGTAGGCCTTCCATGTTAGGTCTGGCCATTTTGATCCAGGTGAAGCGCGAGCCTGGAACCGCCGAGCCTTTGAAGCTGTGGCAATCGCTCCCAGCAACACTGGCGAAGCGAAGCTTTAGTTCTTCAAGCACTATGGGAGGAGAGCTGATTCCTGAAGTCCATTCCAGAGCCAGGATGCCTGGTTCCTGTAGAACTTGTCTGACGGTGTTCGTATCCAGCAAACATTTGCGGGTTTCCTGCTCGACCTGCAGCAACCCCTTGTCACCTTCCACATGAGCAGGAATCGCTAATCCACCTTCGGCGATGACATGCTTGATCACATTTGCTGCGCCCTCACGTGTCACACCGTCGCTGTCCCCGCGTGTACCCGAGTAATGCACTTTAGCCAGTAAATCACTGATGGTTTGGCTGGAGGCAGAAGGGTCGAAAATGGCAAGCAAATGGAAGCCGCCCTGAACAGAAATCTCAACGCCAGGGAATAAATGGAGCTCACGAAAACCTTCAGGTCGGTTACCGGCATCTGCATGACGCTTCATATCCGAGTAAGCGGCTTTGAGTCTGTCTATCCATTCACCGCTGTTGTGATCGGTGACCGCCACACAGTCGATTGCAGCGGCCATGTACTTGAGCAGCCATTTTTGCGGCGTCAGCTCATCGGGGGTGCCAATAACAGCTTGCCAAGCATTTGTATCCTTTGATGCTGGTGTGTGCGTGTGAAAATCGAATTTCCACCAGCGGGCGCCCGCGTAGGGCCAAGCCTGACTCATATCCTCTCCTTGTTGACCATCCTTTACCGGCTTGTTACCTAATGGTGCTTTGCTTCATCTACAGATGGAACTGTGCCAAAAATATCGCTCAATCGCCTGATTAGGCTAGTGGTTGGTACGAATCAGGAAGCTTTGTCCTTCATGGCGCTCTGTGCGCTGAACCCCCGATGATTCTCATTGAAAGCGTCGAAGCAACCATCGGAAACTCACAGTCCGCTATGGATCGACAGCAGCCGTTCGTGAATGGCCGCTATCGGCCATTGCAGCCGCTCAGGGTTGGAAGCCGAGTATCGGCGGTTGCATGTACTTACCTTTCGATCCGCGACCTATAAGCACTTGTAATTTCAGCAGGCGCCACAAAATACACGTGATGGCTGCGACATAGGTGTTGCAGAACAAAAAACACGCTCTGAGGGATCAATGAGCAGCCTTCGAAACGATATCCCGACGCAGCAGGCGTCAGACGTTAATCGGGGCCTACTACGGGCCCGCCACCGCAACTACCGTGCAGCCAAGGTAACCCAGGGTCTGTTGGTGCTGGTATCGATCATCTTGCCCGTAATCGGTGTTTGGATTGGGCCCCAGATGCCCGAGACTCGGCCCTTTCTGGCCTTGGCCAGCTTGATTTTGCTCGTGATGGAGGCGGCGTTGTTTGACCGTATCCAAAAGGATCGGCTTAAGCGCGGCGCCAAGCTGCAGGAGCAGTTTGATACAGACGTCTTCGGTCTGCCTTGGAACCGCTTCGTGGCGGGCGCGCAGGTGGAACATGAAGACGTGCGTAGGCTGTCGGCCAAGCCGCTGTCCAAGAAGCGCGAGGCGCACTTCCAGGCTTGGTACGAGGTGTGCATCGGCCGTTTGCCCCTGCACTTGGCCCGGCTGATTGGCCAGCGCACAAACATTAGCTACGACGCGCGACTCAGACGCCGGTACGGGGGCTGGCTGCTGGCGCTCACCCTCCTGTTCGGTGTGGCACTGCTTTACGTGGGCTTGTATAAGGGGCTGCAGTTTCCCGATCTTATTATGACCTTGGTGGTGCCGTTCCTGCCCGTGCTGACGTGGGCTCTGCGAGAGCGCATGCAGCAGGCCAACGCAGCAACTTCGTTGACCAATTTGACCGGCGAGTGGGACAAAATCTGGACTAAGGCCCTTGGTGGCGCCGATGCGGCAGCCCTTTCGGCAGAATCGCGCGCCTTGCAGGACGCCATCTACCAGCATCGCGAGCGTAGTCCGCTGGTCTTCGACTGGGTCTACTCCATCTTTAGGTCTGCGAACGAAGACGAAGCCCATCACGCGGCAGAGGATCTTGTGCGCAAGGCCGAGAAGGCGCTCGCAGGGGAGGCTAAGGAATGAAGCTGGTTGATCAGTTCAAGACCTTCCTCAGCAGCGAGGTCAACCTCAACGACACGCGGGTGAGCCAGTTGGGTGCCAGCGTCGAAGCAGTTCAAAAAGCGATCAAGGCGGCCAACTGGGGGCCGAAGATTCTCGATTTTGCCGCTCACGGTTCATGGGCTCACGGCACCATCATCAAGCCGTGTACGGGCGGCGAGTTTGATGCCGACTTGTTGGTGATTGTGGACCCCGTCGAGGGTTGGGAAGCCAAGGACTACGTCAACAAGCTAGGTGCTTTCTTTGACGGCCATAGCACCTACAAGGACAAGGTGCATCGGTATTCGCATTGCGTGACCATCGAGTACGCGGGCGAACGTCGCATCGACATCGCGCCTTGCGTCAAAGGTCGTCTTTGGTCTAACACATACGAGGTCTGCAATCGGACCTCCAACGAGTTCGAGACAACCGCCGCGCTGGAATATACTGCCTGGGTGGTTGGTAGGAACGGCGTAGCGGGTGGTAACGACCTCAAAAAGGTCACGCGGCTGCTGAAGTACCTACGCGACATCAAGACTAACTTCACCTGCCCGTCATTCCTGTTCACGACGCTGGTGGGGATGCACATCTACGACTCGGACAGGAGCACGTCTGCCTTCGCGGACACACCAACCTGCCTGAAGACTTTGATGGGCCGGCTGGATGACTACCTACAGACACGCCCCAATGTTCCTGTCATCCGAAACCCAGTGCTATGGTCAGACATACAGAGCCGCGTCTGGGATCAAACGAAATACGGCAACTTCCGCGAGAAGATCAACCTTTACCGCACGTGGATCGACGAAGCCTTCGGCGAGGCGGACCGCGACGAGTCTATCGGCAAGTGGCAGCGCGTCTTCGGCGACCGCTTCGCTGCCCACGAGGCCAAGGAGTCTGCTCGGCTGAGCGAGAGCATGTCTAAGAGTGGTGTGCTGGTTTTGGCAAGCGAGAGCATGTCGGGAAACGAGGCGCTGGTTTCGGCAAGCCCCTTCAAGGATTTGGTCGAGCGTGTCATCGAGCTTGGTCGCGCAGCATTGCCAGAGCGCATCACCCGGCTACCCTATGTCCAGCGCCCCAAGTGGCGCCCCGCGTCGCAGTCGTACCACGTCAAGGTGTCTGCCGAGCTCTTGACCGAGAAAAAAGGCAGGCGTCTGTGTTCAGTGACGACGCTGCAACCGTTACCAAAGGGCAACTCGATCCGCTTCACGGCATCCAGCTCCGTCGGACTGCCGTTCCCCTCATCGTTCAAAGTGCGGTGGCGCGTGACGAACACCGACCAGGCGGCATACTACGCCAACTCACTACGCGGTGATTTCTATCCCAGCGACTCAGGCTTTTCGCGTGAAGAGGATTTAGCTTATCGCGGGGTGCACTTCGTGGAGGCATTCCTGATCGGCAAGAGCGATAACCGTCTGTACGGGAAGTCGGAGCCGTTTTATGTCGTGATCGAGTGACACAAGCGACACTTGATCTGTTCGGCCAGATGTCGCATCGCCAGCGTCGCCTGCGCTTGCTTCATTGGTTCGACCAGGTGCGTTGAAGGCGGTTTAGCGACGTCTCTCAGGGGCAACACGTCGCGCCCCGAGTTATGGTGATGCAGCAAAAGACCAAACGGCCGGTGCAATTTGAAATAATGGAGCAGACCCGGAAAGCACTGGAGTCCTGGATACGGTTGGCGCATCTTCGTGGCGAAGACTTTTTGTTTCCCAGTCGTATTCGAGACTCCGCGCACCTATCCACTCGGCAATACGCCCGTATCGTCAAGGCATTGGTTGCGTCGATAGGTCTCGATCCCGTTTTGTACGGTACTCATACGCTGCGCCGAACCAAAGCGACGCTTATCTACAGACGAACCAAGAGTCTGAGGGCTGTGCAGCTGTTCCTCGGCCATACCAAGCTGGAAAGCACGGTACGCTACCTAGGTATTGAGGTAGACGATGCTTTGGAGATTTCGGAGCAGACCGAAGTTTGAACACTTAGCGGCGGCAACAGGCCGTCGCTATCCGACCCAGAGCGGCCTGTCGCTGATGGCTGCTTTCGACCCAAAGCTGCCGTTTGCTAACGGCAGAAATCGGCCAGAAGCGGTCTTTTGTCTGCAACGGTACGAGTCGGACTCGTGGAGCAGTGATGGCATTATGACCCCCATTGACGTGCAGCTCATTGAACTATATAAGGAAGCCGTATCGCTGATTTCCTTCGAGCTAGCTTGGAAGGAGCTGAAGCTTACGTTGGGTCGGATGGATTATCGAAACACTGCTGGTCATTGCCAGCGCCATGACGAAGTTATCGCTAGGCCAGCTGAATAACGGGACTGTCACCATGAGCAACGTTATTGACTTCTCCAAGGTAGCAAAAGCACGTAAGGCGGCTGAAGTTTTTGTTGATCCCCTAGATCGTGTCAAAGCGATCATGGCCGCTGGAATAGAGCCTAATACGTCCGAAACGTTTAAGCGCGTAAAGGAATTGCTTCATTCTCGTAATTACAAATTTCAATTAACCTCAAAAATTTTTCCTCTGCCAGCAGCTGCAAAAAACAAAGTGATCTTATTCCCCAGGACTAAGACTGCTTTTATACTTTTTGACAAAAAATTGAAGATTAGTCCTCCTCCTGATTGGCAGGTCAAGCTACTGTCAGCGGATAAGCGTCTAGAGCCCATTGCTTTTATTGAGCTGATTTCCAAGTATTTTGAGACTTTGGAGCAAAATGATCATGAAAAAGAACGGTCAATCTCAGCAAGTCAGTAATCCTGTCTTAGATCAAGCTTTGGATCGGGCAGCGGCTTATATCGACGGCTGTGAGAACACTACTAACGCCTTCAATAAAGTTGCTGGCGACTTGCTGCGTAAAGGTATACCAGGCCCCATCAACGTTGTCAGGAAGCAGCGTCGGCTGATTCGTGATGCACGGGAAGCTCTCGGGGAATAATTCTTCGACCAGCATGAAGAGCAAGAAAAGCCACTGGATCGGTGTCATACGATCCAGTGGCTTTTTATCATTACGAGCGAAGCTGGCATCACCAACTACTCCAGGAAACTAGCAAAATTTACTAGCGTACGCTTTACAAACATGCCCGCTTTGCACTGGCGTGCTGGTTATCGCAGATATGGTTAGAGCCGATCTACGTCATCGAAGCGTCAGTGAGCGGCAATGGCTGCTTTGGGTCGCTAACGGCCAGTAGTGCCGTCTAGGGGCTTGGCGAAATTGGGAGTATGGGAGCGGACTCAAGCACCGATGATGCGTTCCCACTAATCTAGTAAGGAAGTTCTTTTGATCTTGCCTTTTAATATTTTATTAAACAGTGGGGGCGTCATTCCAAGCTTGTTTGTTTTCTCCTGTTGATTTCATAAGCTTCTTGGGCGGTGTACAACTCTTGCTGTCGCGAATAGCAGGCTCGCTACCTAACGCCAGCAAAATATAGTCAGTATCGGTACGAGAAGCACATTCAGCGATTCTACTAGGCCCTGACTTGTTTGGGGTCTCGCTTTCTAACCATAAGATTCCTTTACTGATGCCAAGGCTTGTTGTTTCCCGTCTTCCGCATAGTGGCCTATCCATGTTTATTCAACTCCTCATAAGGGTTGAGACCGAACGCATCTGCACATCAGGCACCTGAGCACAGCTTTCCAGAATCCGTTTAATCCATTCTACCCCGGAAAGCCGCTCCCCACGCCTCACCAAATACCCATACTGCTCCACCATCCCCTTAAGCACGTCAACCATATCCGGGTATGACGGCCCGCCATCAAATCGAACCTTGAGCCATCCCAAGCGGGAGCGACTGATGCCGAACTGGCTCCTAGAGATCTGCCGCCTGGCTTCGAGACGCTGATTAGCTCTGTGCTGTGTGTGCATTCCTTCGGATCCCTAGAGTGCATAGGTTTCGGAGGTTGCCTAAAAAGCAAACCCTACGAAAACAAATGTTCCCACATGGAAAAGTTTTATGCGAAAACTTTTCCTCAGTAACTTTGCTCTAAGGGAAAGCCATCCACAGAATCGCGTGATGAATATCGGCGCGGCTATACGCAAGGTTCGACTGGAGAAGGGGCTCACGCTTGAGGCAGTGGCTCTGGATGCGGGGACCTATGCGGGTAATTTGTCCAAGGTCGAGCGAGCGCAGCAACTGCCGTCTCTAGACCTGCTTCACAAGCTCAGCGAAGCGCTGGGCACGAAAACGTCCGCGCTATATGCTGTGGCCGAATCAGAGTCAGATAGCGGCAGCGGGGTGGTCTCAGAGCCTTCGCCAGAACAAGGCAACGAAGTGATTCTGGTGCGCCGTCATTTCCAGGCGCTTACGCCAAGGAACCGCAAGCTGGCAATCGAGTTCCTGAAGCTGCTGGGCCAGTCACAAGACGACATCTAAGTCACCTCGGGCCATTTAGCATGGTGGTCATTGTCCGGCAGTGGCGCGCGCAATGTGAGCAACTGAGCTTTTACTGGTCGCTACCGGTTGGCCAGGAGAGGATGTAGATTGACGCCAACGTATGGGCCAAAGTATGGGCTGGCGCTGGTGGTCAAGGTGGGAGCCCCTGAAATCAAAGGCTCCAGACGTTAAAAAGCCGGCTTGTGGCCGGCTTCTCGTTGGCAATCTTGGCTTATTTTTGGTAAACCGCAACCACCTGCAAAAGGTGCATCCGCAAGGAACGCTAATCTGGAATCCAGAACACTCGTGTAGAGCGCCTGGTCAGGCATCGGTGTTGAGCGGTCGATGCCGTAAGTGGCGCACAGGATACTGGCATTCCCCCTTAAAGCCCAGCCCTGAAACACTTTGTCACCTCAAGACCGGCCCTCGTCAGCGACTGGTCATCAAAGGCTTGCGCGGGTTGAGGGTCGACCACCAGAAAATCCAGCCAAGAATACGCAGGGGTTGCCGGGCAATCTGTTCGGCGCTGAAGGATTCATCGGGGTATTCGTGGTTATTGTGGCTGCGCAGGCGCAGGCCGCCGCTGGGCAGCCGGTACAGGTAACGGATGCGCAACAGCCCGCCATGCTCCAGGGCATACATTTCGCCGTCGACCACCTGGGTGGTGCCACGGTCGACGGCCAGCAGCGAGCCGTCTTCCAGGCGATCGGCCATGCTGTTGCCGCTCATCCTGACGCAGAGGGTCTGCTTCGGGTCGATGTCCAGGCTATGCAACATGGTGAGGGGCAGGCGGATTTTCTCGCCTGGCACTTCGACCAGTGCGCTCTGGCCGTTTTCGCTTTCCTTGAACACCTGGATGTCCACATCCGGGCCCGAGGTGTTGCGGCCTTGCATCGGAGCAGGCTGTCGTACGCCGCCGGTGCTTTCGTTGGCAGGTTCCGTAGGGTGTTTGGGGCCTTCGCCGGTGCGCAGCCAGCGGGCATTGACAGTCAGCAGCTCAGCCACTTCTTCCAGACGCGCCATGGGAATGCCCCGCTTGAACCAGTTGTTCACGTGCTGGGGCGTTACCTTGCGATTGGCAGCAAAGTCCGTTGCGGAAAGATGGCATTCGCGCAAGAGGATGCGGAGTCGATCACCTGATGTATTCATGGGCTCGGAGTTTACGAGCCTGCTGCCGGCGTTTAAATGAACGAAGTGTTCAAATGCGCAGTGCTTCGAATTCCAGTGAATAAGCCATGTGGCAACTGCCAAGAGAATTTGTAGGATGTTTCTCGGGAGTGGATTTCGAGGCTAAACAGGGGATGTCCTGTCGGAGCGGATACACCGCCCGTTGCGCTGCGTTTAAAGGCGCGGGGCAATAAACGTGATTTTTCTACGCGTTTTTTTACAGGAAGGGCGTCATCGGTGCAGCGCGAGGAGGGCAGGCTTCGAAGCGCCCCGCAGGGCACTTCGAGCCGCACAAACCGATCAGCCCTTGAAGGCTTCGACCGACTTCTGGATTTCGGCGCGGGCAGCATCAGCGTTGCCCCAGCCTTCGATCTTGACCCACTTGCCTTTTTCGAGGTCCTTGTAGTTCTCGAAGAAGTGCTTGATCTGCTCCAGCAACAGCGGCGGCAGGTCGGTGTATTCCTTCACGTCGACATACAGCTGGGTCAGTTTGTCGTGCGGAACCGCGATAACCTTGGCATCGCCGCCGCCGTCGTCGGTCATGTGCAGGATGCCGACCGGACGGGCGCGAATCACCGAGCCTGGCGTCACCGGGTAAGGGGTCACGACCAGCACGTCCAGCGGGTCACCGTCGTCGGCCAGGGTGTTGGGGATGAAGCCGTAGTTGGCCGGGTAGAACATGGGGGTGGCCATGAAACGGTCAACGAACAGGCTGTCGGTGTCCTTGTCGATCTCGTACTTGATCGGCGCATGGTTGGCCGGGATTTCGATCGCGACGTAGATGTCGTTTGGCACGTCTTTGCCAGCCGGAATCTTGCTGTAGCTCATTGGACTTGGTCCCCATAGTTGAACAGACAGTTTTTGACGCAAACCGCCAAAAAGTGGCCCGGATTATAGGCATATTCCAGGTGCCTTGCCATGCGTGGGGCATTATCCATCAGGCGTAGAGGTCACCGTCCGGTAGGCCGGATCAAGCTGTTGCAGGTTTTTCAGGCGTGACAACGGATCCTGGCGATAGAACTGCCCAAGTTGCCCGTAAACCGCCGGATAGGCTTCATGCAAGAGGTCTGGCGCAGTAAAGAAATACTCGCTGGTGACCGCAAAGAACTCGGCCGGGTTCTCGGCGGCGTAAGGGTCGATGACCGTCTCGGCCTCGGGATGGGCGTCCAGTTGCCGGTTGAGGTCATCGAACGCCGTTTGCATGGCGCAGGCCCAGTCACTGATGGACATGCTTCGGTGCAGGGGTGGCAGGCCGTTGGCGTCGCCATTGAGCATATCGAGCTTGTGCGCCAGCTCATGGATCACCAGGTTATAGGCATCCCAACCACCGCTCGACTCGACCCCTGACCAGGCCAGGATCACAGGGCCTTGATACCAGGCCTCACCACTGTGCTCGCCATCGTATTGGTGTTCAATGCCGCTGGCATCGCGATAGCGCTGGGGGCTGAGGAAATCGTCGGGGTAGATCACCAGCTCGTGAAAGCCCTTGTACCAGTTCAGGTCGCCGAGGTTGAGCAGCGGCAGCTGCGCCTGGGCGGCCAGGAACAGGCGCTGCTCATCGTTCAGGGTCACGCCTGCCAAGGGGGTCAGGTGCTTGTCTTGCAGAAACAGCACGCAGGCGTCACGCAGCCATTCCAGTTGCTGTTCGCTCAAGCCATCCAGAATCGGCAAATGCTGCAGCACCTGCTGCCAGAGCGGCGCCGGCACGGGGTGCCGGTCCAGAATGCGTTGCCGGCGCCATTTGGCGAATGACCACATGGCCTCAGCGTGCGTCCGCCGAACGGCCAAAGCGACTGCGTACCAGACCGATCAGCATGGGCAGCAACGACACCAGGATGATCACCAGCACCATCAGCGTGAGGTGTTTCTTGATGAACGGCACATTGCCAAAGTAATACCCCAGGGTCACCAGGCTGCCGACCCACAGGATCGAACCCAGCACGCTGAAGGTGAAAAAGCGCAGGTAAGGCATGTGGGCAACACCGGCGACGAACGGCGCGAAGGTGCGCAGGATCGGCAGAAAGCGCGCCATCGTCACGGTCTTGCCGCCGTGGCGCTCATAGAACAGGTGCGTGCGCACCAGGTAATCGCGACGGAAAATCTTCGAATTGGGCTTGTTGAAGAGCTTCTCGCCCATCGTTCGGCCAATGACGTAGTTGGTGCTGTCGCCCATGATCGCCGCGAGCATCAACAGCCCGCCCAGCAATACCGGGTCCATGCCGCCGCCGGCCGCCACGGCGCCAGCGATGAACAGCAGCGAATCGCCAGGCAGGAAGGGCATGATCACCAGGCCCGTCTCGCAGAAGATCACCAGAAACAGGATCGCGTAGATCCAGGCACCGTAATTGGTTACCAGCAGGTCGAGGTAGGCATCGAGATGCAGGATGAGGTCAAGCGGGTTGAAATCCATTTGAGTACCTGGGCAATCAGCGTGGTTAAGACCGCCGATGTCGATAACGCAGAAAACGACGAGAGCAGACGCGCGGCATTATAGAGGCAGAACTGCTCAATAGGGCGTAACCAGATGTGAGGGGTGGTTACAGATTGATGCAAGCGATCCGGGCCAACGGATTCCGGCTTCGTCTTGCGCCTTGAGCAGGCAGGGGGGATGAACGGGGTTCGCCCCTGAATATGAGCGAACCGCAGTCGACGAGCGGATAAGGCTAAAAGGCGGCGATCAGCGTTCGCTGATGGGCAGCACGTAGTTCTTGAACTGGGTGTCTTCCTTGAAACCGATGGATTCGTAAACCTTGTGCGCCACTTCATTGTCGATGCTGGTCGACACCCGCATGCGCACGGCCTGGGTCTCCTTGGCCATCTTCTTGGCGTGTTTCATCAGGTGATCGGCCACCAGTTGACGCCGGGCGTCCTCGGCGACGTAGATGTCGTTCAGGATCCACACACGCTTGAGGGACAGCGACGAGTAGCTTGGGTACAGCTGGCAAAAACCCAGCAGTCGGGTGTCATCGTCATTGGGTTGAGCCAGGTAGATGACCGACTCGTCACGGCGTAGCCGTTTTTCAAGAAAGTCCCGTGACGAATCCGGGAAGGGCAGCTCACCGTAGAATTCGCGATATTTCACGAATAACGGCGTCAGCAGGTCCAGATGTTCCAGCGTGGCTTTGATGATCCGCATGGGGAGGCCTCAACTTCGCTATGGGCTGATGCGCATTTCGGGCAACGGTTCGATGCTGCCTGCTGGCTTTAGAAAGCGCAATCTAAAGCGGTTTGTCAGACCGCTTCAGATCAATGGCAGCGTGCCTTAGAAGAAGCCCAGCGGGTTGATGTCGTAGCTCACCAGCAGGTTCTTGGTCTGCTGATAGTGATCAAGCATCATCTTGTGGGTTTCACGACCGACGCCGGACTTCTTGTAGCCGCCGAAGGCGGCGTGCGCCGGGTACAGGTGATAGCAGTTGGTCCACACCCGGCCGGCCTTGATGCCGCGACCCATGCGGTAGGCGCGGTTGATGTCGCGGGTCCAGACCCCGGCACCGAGGCCGAACTCGGTGTCGTTGGCAATCGCCAGGGCCTCGGCTTCGTCCTTGAACGTGGTGATGCTGACCACCGGGCCAAAGATCTCCTCCTGGAACACGCGCATCTTGTTGGTGCCCTTGAGCAGGGTCGGCTGGATGTAATAGCCGGTGGCCAGGTCGCCTTGCAGGGATTCGACCTTGCCGCCGGTCAGCAGCTCGGCCCCTTCATCGCGGGCAATGTCCAGGTACGACAGGATCTTGTCGAACTGTTGCTGCGAGGCCTGGGCGCCGACCATGGTGTCGGTGTCCAGAGGGTCGCCACGCTTGATCTGCTGGATCTTCTTGAGCACTACCTCAAGGAACTGGGGATAGATCGATTCCTGCACCAGAGCGCGCGACGGGCAGGTGCAGACCTCGCCCTGGTTGAAGAATGCCAGCACCAGGCCCTCGGCGGCCTTGTCGATGAATTCCGGCTCTGCGCTCATGATGTCTTCGAAGAACACGTTCGGCGACTTGCCGCCCAGCTCTACGGTCGACGGGATGATGTTCTCGGCGGCCAGTTTCATGATGTGCGAGCCGACCGGGGTCGAGCCGGTAAAGGCGATCTTGGCGATGCGCTTGCTACTGGCCAGTGCTTCACCGGCCTCGCGGCCAAAGCCCTGGACCACGTTGAGCACGCCCGGTGGCAGCAGGTCGCCGATCAGTTCCATCAGCACGGTGATGCCCAGCGGCGTCTGCTCGGCCGGCTTGAGCACCACGGCGTTGCCGGCGGCCAGGGCCGGGGCCAGTTTCCAGGCCGCCATCAGGATAGGGAAGTTCCACGGGATGATCTGCCCGACCACGCCCAGCGGCTCGTGAATGTGGTAGGCCACAGTGTTGCCGTCGATCTCGGCGGCGCTGCCTTCCTGGGCGCGCAGGGCACCGGCAAAATAGCGGAAATGGTCGGCGGCCAGCGGAATGTCGGCGTTGAGGGTTTCGCGGATGGCCTTGCCGTTGTCCCAGGTCTCGGTCAGCGCCAGGACTTCCAGGTTGGCCTCGATGCGGTCGGCAATCTTCAGCAGCACCAGCGAGCGGGCCTGCACCGAGGTGGCGCCCCAGGCATCGGCAGCGGCATGCGCGGCATCAAGTGCCTTGTCGACGTCTTCGGCCGTGGAGCGGGGGAATTCGGCGATCGGCTGGCCGTTGACCGGCGAGGTGGTGGTGAAGTACTGACCCTTGACCGGCGCGACGAACTCGCCGCCGATGTAGTTACCATAGCGCTCCTTGTAGCTGACGATGGCGCCTTCGGTACCGGGATGAGCGTAACGCATGGTGTTGCCTCCTGAGCGGGTTGTTCTTGTTCTGGGACTGTCGCTTGAGCGTTTGATTCATGCAGGCCTCAAGCGTAGGCCATAAAGCCGGCGCCCGAAGCTGAACTTTAGGCGTAGATGCGGTCGATACAGCGCACAAACACAGGGTGCGATTTAACGGTCGCTGGGCTAACCTGCGCGAACGATTTTCGAGGTGGTCATGCATATTCATATTCTTG
Source organism: Pseudomonas sp. Leaf127 (assembly GCF_001423155.1). Classification (NCBI taxonomy): domain Bacteria; kingdom Pseudomonadati; phylum Pseudomonadota; class Gammaproteobacteria; order Pseudomonadales; family Pseudomonadaceae; genus Pseudomonas; species Pseudomonas sp. Leaf127. The sequence continues at coordinate 59,481 of NZ_LMOA01000025.1, forward strand.
GTATCTGCGGCACGTTCATGGGCTCGCTGGCGGTCCTCGCCAAGGAACTGGGACACCGTGTCACCGGCTCCGACGCCAACGTCTATCCGCCGATGAGCACGCAGTTGCAGGCTCAGGGCATCGAACTGACCCAGGGCTACGACCCTGAGCAACTGGACCCGGCACCGGACCTGGTGGTGATCGGCAACGCGCTGTCGCGCGGCAATCCGGCCGTGGAATACGTGCTCAACCGCGGCCTGCCGTATGTCTCCGGGCCGCAATGGCTGGCCGACCATGTGTTGCAGGGCCGCTGGGTCCTGGCGGTGGCCGGTACGCATGGCAAGACCACCACCAGCAGCATGCTGGCCTGGGTACTGGAACACGCCGGGATGGCACCGGGCTTCCTGATCGGTGGCATTCCGCAGAACTTCACGGTGTCGGCGCGCCTGGGCGACACACCGTTCTTCGTGGTCGAGGCTGACGAATACGACAGCGCTTTCTTCGACAAGCGTTCCAAGTTCGTGCACTACCGCCCGCGCACCGCAATCCTCAATAACCTTGAGTTCGACCACGCTGACATCTTCCCCGACCTGGCGGCCATCGAGCGCCAGTTCCATCATCTGGTGCGCATCATTCCCAGCGAAGGGCTGGTGATCCACCCCACCACCGAGACCGCCTTGCAGCGCGTGTTGCAGATGGGCTGCTGGACGCCGGTGCAGACCACAGGCCAGGGCGGCCAGTGGCAGGCACGCCTGCTCAGCGAAGACGGTTCGCGTTTCGAGGTGCTGTTCGACGATCAGGTGCAAGGTGTGGTCGAGTGGCCATTGACCGGCCAGCACAACGTCGCCAATGCCCTGGCGACCCTGGCCGCCGCCCGTCATGTCGGCGTACTGCCGACCCAGGGCGTCCAGGCCTTGAGTGCCTTCAAGAGCGTCAAGCGACGCATGGAAGTGGTGGCCCAGGTCAATGGCATCACCCTTTACGACGACTTTGCCCATCACCCCACGGCCATTGCCACGACGCTGGACGGGCTGCGCAAGAAGGTCAACGACGCGCCGATCATCGCTGTCATCGAACCACGCTCCAACTCCATGAAGCTGGGTGCGCACCGTGACGGCCTGCCCGAAAGCGTGCAACAGGCCGATCAGGTGGTCTGGTATGCGCCTGCCAACCTCGGCTGGGACCTGGGCGCCACGGCCGCCCAATGCGCGGTGCCGGCGGTGGTCTGTGACTCCCTGGAAGCCATCATCGCCCGGGTCAAGAGCCAGGCGCAGCCCGGCACCCATGTGGTGATCATGAGCAACGGCGGCTTTGGCGGGCTGCATGGCAAGCTGGCCGAGGCGCTGCAATGAGCGGCCCGGAGCGCATTACCCTGGCGGTGACCGGCGCGTCCGGGGCGCAATACGCCCTGCGCCTGCTGGACTGCCTGGTGCGCGAGGACCGCGAGGTGCATTTTCTGATTTCCAAGGCCGCGCAATTGGTCATGGCCACCGAGACCGACGTTCGCCTGCCGCCCAAGTCGGCGATGATGCAGGCCTTTCTGACCGAGTACACCGGCGCGGCTGCCGGCCAGATTCGTGTCTACGGTCGTGATGACTGGATGTCGCCGGTGGCCTCGGGCTCTGGCGCGCCGGCTGCAATGGTGGTGGTGCCATGCTCCACCGGCACCTTGTCGGCGATTGCCAGCGGTGCCTGCAACAACCTGATCGAACGCGCCGCCGATGTCAGCCTCAAGGAGCGCCGCACGCTGATCCTGGTGCCGCGTGAGGCGCCGTACTCCAGCATTCATCTGGAAAACATGCTCAAGCTGTCGAACATGGGCGCGACCATCCTGCCGGCGTCCCCTGGCTTCTACCACCAGCCGCAGACCATCGACGACCTGGTGGATTTCGTGGTGGCGCGCATTCTCAACCTGCTGAACATTCCCCAGGACATGCTGCCGCGCTGGGGCGAGCACCATATGGGCAGTGACTGATCGTTGCCGGGTCGCTCATGCGACCCGGCACAGCGAATCGCCTATTTCCCCAGTTTGCGCAGCTCATCGGACTCCACGATCCGGATCCCGTCCTGTTCTTCAAGCGCCAGCCGCCACAAGGCCCGTGCCAGGCTGCAAGCCTCGATGGCGCCATATTTGCCGGGGATCAGCTTGGCAATGGGCGCGGCCAGTTGCTCGGTCCAGCGGGTTTCGGTGCGATTGCCCACCAGCAGCGAAGGGCGGGCGAGGGTCAACTGCGGCCAGGCCTGATCAATCAGCGCCTGCTCCATTTCGCCCTTGATGCGGTTATAGAACACGCTCGACTTCGGATCGGCGCCAATCGCGCTGATCACCAGCAAATGGCGGGCACCCAGGGCACGGGCGCGCTCGGCAAAGGCCACCACCAGGTCCAGGTCGACTGCCCGGAATGCCTCTTGCGAGCCTGCCTGCTTGATCGTGGTGCCCAGGCAGCAATAGGCGATGTCTACGCGGCCATCCAGGGTCGGCAGCAGGGTGGCCAGTTCGCCGACCGGGTTTTCCAGGTGGGCGTGGCGGGCCAGCGGTCGGCGGGTCGGGGCCAGCACGCGGCTGACTGTCGGTTCGCTGAGCAGACGATCGAGCAAGTGCTCGCCGGTCAGGCCGGTGGCGCCGGCCAGCAGAATATGTTGCGGCGTCAGGTACATAAAATTTCTCCCTTGCTGCTTACAGCCTAGACACTCATGGCCAAGCGGCGATGCCACGGCGCCTAACGGCTACTTGAGGTGTTCGCATCCTTGCGTATCAGCGTTGTGGTCAGTGCTCGTTCTGCCTGGTGTTTGCGCAACAATTGCCAGCGGGCAATCACCCCCTTCGGTGCCCACATCTGGGGTTCGGACGCTTCGAAATTGTCTTCGATCTCTCGCTGGGCGACGTAGGCGCTGGCGTGTTCGAACGCTTGTTTCAAGTCATCTGTTTCGACCAGCGCCTTGGCAAATAGTGCATCGCCAAAGTAAGTGAAGTCGGCCTCCTCGGAGCAGCCGAACGACACCCGGTCCGCCCGCGAGGCGGTGATCACCAGGGTGCGTTCATCCTTGAGCGGCGCAATGAAACCGCCTGAATAACAAGCCGAGATCACCACGACCTTGTCACGGTTTTTCAGCGGCGCCAGCAGCACGGCCAGTTCGTCGGCGGGCAGGTCCGAGAGCGACAGGCGCGGCTGGTCGAGCACCAGTTCATGATCCGAGGTGCCATGGCTGGTCAGGTAGATGAAAATCAGGTCTTCCGGCCCGCTGCGCTGCGACAGGGTCTGCACGGCACGACTGATGGTCTCGCGGGTGGCCAGCGGTCGGTTCTGCATCTGGTCGCGATGGTTGACCAGGCTGACCTGGCCGCGAGCGCCGAAGCGCGTCTTCAACAGGTTACTGACGTAATCGGCTTCACGCATGAACACGCTCTGCTTGCCATCACCGCCGACCACCAGGCTGTACAGCTCAACTGCCGGCGTCGAGGCCGGCACCGCTTTCAGGGCATTTTCGAGCAGCGCACCCTGAGCCAGCAGGCCGGTTTCCAGGCTGTCGGGCAGCAGGTTGCCGTGTTCGTCACGCACTTGCTGGCCGTTGGCCCAGATACCCCGCAGAACGCGGCCATCGGCCTGGGTCAGTACGCCGGGGCCCTGATAGGTGTCATTGGCAAAGCGGCCGACATAGGTGCTGCCATCGGCCAGGCGCAGATGCCCTTCACCCATGAAGCGCCAGTTGTTGAACTCGCCCTGGTAGCGGCTGCCGTCGGCACCGATCAGTTCGCCCTTGCCAGTGAGGGCGCCGTTCTTGAACTGGCCGCTCCAGACGTCGCCCTCGCTGTTCTCGTAGCGCCCCTTGCCGTCGAGCTGGTTGTCATGAAAGTTGCCGAGGTACTGGTCGCCCTCGGCACTGGTAAAGGTGCCATTGCCCTGCAACTGCCCGTTGACGAAGCGGCCGCTGAACTGGTTGCCGTTGGCGTCGCTGCGCACGCCTTCGCCGTCGGGCTTGCCCTTGACGAACTGGCCCTGGTACTGGCTGCCGTCATCCAGTTCCAGGCGCCCCGGGCCGTCGTAGAGGTCGGCCTTGAACTGCCCGCGGTAGAACACGCCCTTTTCCTTGAGCGTGCCTTCGCCGTCACGGCGGCCTTTCTTGAACCCGCCGACGTAACTGCCGTTGCGCGTGGTCAGGCTGCCCTGGCCGTTGAACAGGCCCTGCTCGAAACCACCCTTGTACACATCGCCGTTGCTGGCATGCCATTCGCCCTGGCCATGCCACAGGCCGTTGTCGAACTGGCCGGCGTACCAACTGCCGTTGGGGTAATCGATGCGGCCCTGGCCCTGCAGCAGGCCGTTGACCAGCTCGCCGCGGTAGCGCCCGCCGTCCGGCAGGCGGCCGTCGGGTGGCAGCAGGGATTCGCCGTCTCCGCAACCGGCCATCAGAAGGGTCAATGCCAGGGGTGCAAGCGCGCGCATGTCAGGTCTCGACGAGGTATCTATCGGGGGGTGTGCGCCGGGCGTGGGCCAGACGCACAAAAGTGCGATACAGCAGGCGCGAGTATGCCGCAGCGTGTCAGGGCGGCGAAACAGTCAGTACGACTGTTTCTTGCCCATCGGCGTTATACGAAGCACAAGGTCAGGGGTTCGGCGATATAGGCCGGCTTGTCCTGGCCTTCGATTTCCAGGGTCACGGTGCCCTTGAGCAGCCACTGGCCGGGTTTCTTTTCCGTGACGTCGGTGAGTTGCAGCTTGAGCCGCACCCGTGAACCCACGGCCACCGGCTGGATGAAACGCACACTGTCCAGGCCATAGTTGACCACCATTTTCAGCCCTTCAGGCAACACCAGCAGGTCGCCCATGAGTTTTGGAATCAGCGACAGCGACAGAAAACCGTGGGCAATGGTGCCGCCAAACGGCGTTTGCGCGGCCTTGACCGGGTCTATGTGAATGAATTGAAAGTCGCCGGTGGCTTCGGCAAACAGGTCGATGCGCTCCTGGTCGATGGTCAGCCAGTCGGAATGTCCCAGGTCCTGACCCACATAATCAGCCAGTTGAGCTGCCGGTACATAAGGCATGTCTCTCTCCTTGAGGTGTCGTGCATTGAATGGATGCTCCGTCGTGCGGGCTGCTGAAGATCAGCAGAGGCAGGCGGGTTGGTCAAGTTCTGCAGGGGCTATCGATGGTGGTCTATAGCCTGCGCCCGAGCATGCCTATAATGGCGCCGCGAATGGTCATCTGCGAGAGTCACGCATGCTGCTACGAGGACTGACGGCGCTGGTCTTGTTCCAGTTGCTGGGAACTGCGCTCAATCACCTGTTCATACCGGTGTTGCCCGGGCCGATCATCGGCATGATCCTGCTGCTGGCGTTTCTGCTGGTACGCGGCGAGGTGGACGAGCCCATCGGCCAGGCCGCCAGCAGCCTGCTGCGCTACCTGCCGCTGTTGCTGGTGCCGCCGGCGGTGGGCGTGATGGCGTATGCCGCCGCCATCGCCGAGGACTTCTGGGCCATTATCGCAACGCTGGTGGTGTCGCTGGTCCTGTCGATGATCTTTGTCGGGGTCCTGATGCAAAAACTGGCCGAGCGTCAGGCACGCCGCAAGGAACCCTCATGATGCTGGACTGGCATGGCGCCTGGGTGTCGGTGATCCATCACCCGTTGTTCGGCATCGGCATCACGCTGGCCGCCTACCAACTGGCGGTTGCCGCCTATGAGCGCACTCGCTGGATCTTCCTGCAGCCGGTGCTGGTGTCGATGCTGATCCTGATCGGCATCCTGCTGGCGTGCGCAATCGAATACGGCGAATACCGCAAGAGCACCGAAATCCTCGGTGTGTTGCTGGGGCCGGCCACCGTGGCGCTGGCCGTGCCGCTTTATCTGAATCTGCGCCGGATTCGCCAGTTGTTCTGGCCAACCTTGACTACGCTGGTGCTGGGTGGTGTCTTCGCCACCGGGGCCTGCCTGCTACTGGGCTCGTTACTGGGAGCCAATCACATGATGCTGATGACCATGGCGCCCAAGTCAGTGACTTCACCCATTGCCATGCTGGTGGCCGAGCAGATGGGCGGGGTCGCCGCGCTGGCGGCGGTGTTCGTGCTGATTACCGGCGTGCTGGGGGCGATCTGCGGTCCGGCCTTGCTGTCATGGGCCCGGGTCGATCATCCTGCAGCGCGTGGCATGGCGTTGGGCCTGACTGCACATGCGGTGGGCACTTCGCTGGCCTTGCAGGAGGGTGAAGAAACCGGGGCATTCGCCGCGCTGGCCATGAGCCTGATGGGCGTGGCCACGGCATTATGCCTGCCCTTGGCGGTGTCTTTGATCGTTTGAAGGAACCTGTTATGACGTTGCCGCTTTTCCCGCTCAATGCGGTGCTGTTTCCCGGGTGTGTACTGGACCTGCAACTGTTCGAGGCCCGCTATCTGGACATGATCGGCCGGTGCATGAAACGCGGTGAGAGTTTTGGCGTGGTATGCATCACCGAAGGCCGCGAGGTCGGTGTCGCCCCGGACGGCTATGCGCTGATTGGCTGCGAGGCGCAGGTCTGCGACTTCCAGCAGCAGGACAACGGCCTGTTGGGCATTCGTGTAGTGGGCGGGCGACGCTTTCGGGTCACGCATGCCGAGGTGCAGCGCGATCAACTGCTGGTCGCCGACGTACAGTGGCTTGAAGACCTGCCGGAGCGGCCCTTGCAGGAAGAGGACGCCGACCTGGTGGCGCTGCTGCATGCCCTGGCCGAGCACCCCATGGTCGCCGCGCTGAACATGGGCCTGGAGGCCCAGGGGCAGCAGTCGCTGGCCAATCAGTTGGCCTACCTGCTGCCGTTCAGCGAGCAGGACAAGATCGACCTGCTGGAAATCGACGACCCCGAGGATCGTCTTGAAGCGATCCAGAACCTGCTCGACGACCTGCAGGGCGACGGCTGACTGCGCTCAGGGCAGGTACTGGTAGCGCTGCATCGCATGCGACAGCGCGTTGACCGCGAACACGCCCAGCAGCGCGGTCACGGCCGGTAGCAACAGCCACCACACCCGTGGCGACATGGCCGGCAGCGGCGTGCGGTGCTGGATGATGGTCAGGCTGGCGGCGCAGATGCCCAGTGCCAGCATCATGCCGGCAAGAATGTCGGTCGGCCAGTGCACCCCCAGGTACACCCGCGACAGGGCAATCGACAGCGCCGGAATCGCACCCAGCACCAGCCAGGCCAGGCGCAGGCGCACCGGCTGGCTGCGGCCGGCCAGTACGGCCAGGGTCATGAACAGCGCAAAGGCCGCCGAGCTGTGGCCGCTGGGCATGCTGTAGCTGCTCAGCGGGTCAAGCAGCACATCCGGGCGGGCGCGGGCGAACAGCAGCTTGAGCGCACCGTTGGCCAGCGCGGTGCCCAGCAGGGTCATCAACGCAAAGGCGGCATGCCGCCATTGGCGGGCGATCGCCAGGGCCAGGATCACCACGCAGGCGGCCAGCAACTGGGCCTTGAAGTCGCCCAGGCTGGTCACCAGCAGCACGATGTTTTGCGCCGTTGCGCTGCGGTGCTCCTGAATCAGTGTCATCAGGCCCTGATCGAAGCGGTCCAGGTGCGGCCAGCCAACGAACAAGGCCGCCATCACCAACAGGCACAGGCCGCTGATCAGCTTGGTGGCATAGCGTTGCTGGCGCATGCTGCTCTGGATGCTCAGCCCGAACAGGATCGCAAGACCGGCACCGACCACCGCCGCTTCGCTCCAGAATCCTTCCGGCAGCGGCAGGCGAATGGCCGCACCGGCGGCCCAGCCCGGCAACAGGTAGGCAATCGACCAGCCGATGGCGGCAATGATGCTGACCGCCAGGAAACGTATGAACGGCATGTCGCACATGCCGGCGATCATCGGCAGCATCGGCCGCAGCGGCCCGATGAAGCGGCCCACCAGCAAACTGGCAATGCCGTAGCGCTGGAAATAGGCTTCTGCGCCTGTCATCCACTCCGGGTGCGAGCGCAGCCCTGGCAAGCGGCGGATGTTCTGATGAAAGTGCCGGCCCAGAAAGTACGACACCAGGTCACCCAGCAAGCCGCCGAGAATGCCCAGCAGCAACACCTCGCCCAGCGGCAGGATGCCGCTGCCGGCCAGGGCGGCGATGGCGAACATCAGCACAGTGCCCGGGACCACGATCCCGGCAATCGCCACGCATTCGACAAACGCCACGACAAAAATGGCCACCGCCACCCAGGAAGGGTTGGCCGTCAGCCAGCCAGTAATGCCGTCAAGCCAGTGACCCATGGTCAGTTTCCTTGATCCAGATAAAAGTAATCGCGGCCTTCGACCTGACCGCGACGCAGTGGGTTCCGTGTGCACCAGCGGGCTTGTTCGGCGTCCACGAAGCGGTACATCAGGTGCTCGTCGCGCCCGGTCGGGATGCCCAGGCGGGTGGTCTGGATAATGCGCGGCTCAAGGCCCACGTCTTCGACGAACAAGCGCTCAGGATCGAAACGCTGCCCGTCCCACACCGGCACTTTCAGGCCCAGGGCCCGACACAACAAGGTCTGTCCGGCGCACAGGCGCTGCGGGTCACGCAGGTGCCCGCTGGCGTCGGGGTTGTTCAGTTGCATCTGCGCCAGGGCATTGGCATCGCTGACGTCGTCCGTCCACGGCATGCCGGACTTGATCAGCACGGCATTGCCGGGCCCCTGGGCACTGAAATTCAACGAATCGCCGCCCCGGGCGTAATACATGTAGATATGCCCGCCATCGAGAAACAGCGCCCGGCGCTTTTCGGTATAGCCCAGCGAAGCATGGCTGCCTTTGTCGGCCAGGTAATACGCTTCGGTCTCGATGATGCGTGCGGCCAGCCACAGCTCGCCGACCTTGTGGCGAATGACCTTGCCCAGCAGGTCGCGGGCCAGTACCTGGGCGTCACGGTTGAAGAAATAGTCGGGCAGGGCTGTGGGCATAAAGGCTCGCGTGCAGGGGCAAGGCGCAGAATCATAACAAGGGCGGGCTGGAATGCAGCTCAAACCTTGGGTTGGCTACGCTTTGTTGTTTCTGGAAATGACAAGATAGGGTCTTGGGCAGTCGGGGTCATCTGTAAAGCCTGTGAGACACGGTGTTAATGAAGATTTTGCAAGGATGTCGACCATCCGCCTGTCTGCGCTGTCGTTCGGGCGGCCCGACAGCTATAATCGACCGCTTTCCTCTTTGCCAAGACCTCCTGAGACCATGACCGAGTCTGTTCTTGACTACATGACCCGCCTGGGAAGCGCCGCCCGCCAAGCCTCGCGTGTGATCGGCCGTGCCAGTACCGCGCAGAAGAACCGCGCCTTGCTGGCCACCGCCGCCGCGCTGGACGCTGCGCGCGCCGAACTGTCGGCTGCCAACGAGCAAGACCTGGCCCACGGCCGCGCCAATGGCCTGGAGCCGGCCTTGCTCGATCGCCTGGCGCTGACCCCTGCACGCATCGACAGCATGATCGTCGGGCTGCGTCAGGTGGCCAGCCTGCCGGACCCGGTCGGCGCGATCCGCGACATGAGTCATCGACCGTCCGGTATCCAGGTGGGCAAGATGCGCGTGCCGCTGGGCGTGGTCGGCATCATCTACGAGTCGCGGCCGAACGTGACCATCGATGCCGCCAGCCTGTGCCTGAAGTCCGGCAACGCGACCATCCTGCGCGGCGGCTCCGAAGCCATTCACTCCAACCGCGCCATTGCCGCCTGCATCGCGCGTGGCCTGAGCGAAGCCGGTCTGCCGGCGGGCGTCGTGCAAGTGGTCGAAACCACTGATCGCGCAGCGGTCGGCGCCCTGATCACCATGCCCGAGTTCGTCGACGTGATCGTTCCGCGTGGCGGCAAGGGCCTGATCGAGCGCATCAGCCGCGATGCCCGCGTGCCGGTCATCAAGCACCTGGACGGTATCTGCCATATCTACATCAGCGCCCATGCCGACCTGAGCAAGGGCCAACAGATTGCCTTTAACGCCAAGACCTATCGCTACGGTATCTGCGGTGCCATGGAAACCCTGCTGGTCGACCAGGCCGTGGCCGCCGACTTCCTGCCGCCTATGGCCGCGCAATTGCGTGAAAAGGGCGTCGAGCTGCGAGGCTGCGAGCGCACCCGCGCCCTGATCGACGCCCTGCCGGCCACCGAAGACGACTGGCACACCGAATACCTGGCGGCGATCCTGTCAATCCGTGTCGTGGCCAGCCTGGATGAGGCCATCGAGCACATCAACCACTACGGCTCGCACCACAGCGACGGTATCGTGTCCGAACATCAAGGCCAGATCCGGCGCTTCATGGCCGAGGTCGACTCCAGCTCGGTGATGGTCAACGCGCCGACCTGCTTTGCCGACGGCTTCGAATATGGCCTGGGTGCCGAAATCGGCATTTCCACCGACAAGCTGCACGCTCGCGGCCCGGTCGGGCTGGAAGGGCTGACGTGCGAGAAATACATCGTGATCGGCGACGGCCAGTTGCGTGGACAGGAGCCTGTCTGACTTGAGCCAGTCCGCGCCCGCCTTGCCCAGGCGCATCGGCATGTTGGGCGGCACGTTCGATCCGGTGCACATCGGTCATTTGCGTGGAGCCCTTGAAGTCGCCGAGCTGCTCGGTCTCGACGAGCTGCGCCTGACGCCCAGTGCCCGGCCGCCGCACCGCGAACTGCCGAACGTCTCGGCCCGGGATCGCCTGGCCATGGTGCGTTGCGCTGTGGCCGGGGTGGCACCGCTGACGGTGGATGACCGTGAGCTGGCGCGCGACAAGCCGTCGTACACCCTCGACACCCTGGAGTCGATGCGGACCGGGATGGACCCCGATGATCAACTGTTCCTGTTGCTGGGGTGGGATGCGTTCTGCAGCCTGCCGGCCTGGCACCGCTGGGAACACCTGCTGGAGCATTGCCACATCGTGGTGCTGCAACGTCCGGATGCGGACAGCGAACCGCCTGAAGCCTTGCGCAACCTGCTGGCGGCGCGCGCCGTCAGCGACCCGTTGGCCCTGCCGGGGCCGGGCGGGAACATTACGTTTGTCTGGCAGACACCGCTATCGGTGTCGGCCACCCAGATCCGCCAATTACTGGCCGATGGCCGATCGGTACGCTTTCTGGTACCGGATGCGGTTCTGGCCTATATCGAAGCGCACGGGCTGTACCGTGCGCCGAAGACCGACGGAGCGCCCTGATACGCTTGCATGGCAAGCCACAGGGTGTGTCCACATTGATGAGTGAATGAGTTTTTATGACCAAGCAGAAATTGAACAGTGAAGAAGTCGTCAAGCTGGCCACCGCCGCACTGGAAGATGTAAAAGGCGCCGATATCCTGGCCATCGACGTACGTGACAAGACCAGCATTGCCGACTACATGCTGATCTGCACCGGTACTTCCAACCGCCAGCTCAACGCCCTGGTCGACAGCGTGCGTGAAAAGGTCAAGGCCGCCGGCGTGCAACCGCTGAGCGAAGAAGGCAAGGGCGACAGCGACTGGGTGCTGCTGGACCTGGGCGACGTCGTAGTGCACGTGATGACCGCAGCTGCCCGTCAGTTCTATGACCTCGAACGCCTGTGGCAGGGCGCCGAACAAAGCCGCGCCGCCAGCGCTGCGCATCACACCCCAGGTTTCGAATAAGCCGCTGTCGTGCGTATCCGCCTGATTGCCGTAGGCTCGCGCATGCCCAAGTGGGTCGAAGAGGGCTGGCACGAGTACGCCAAGCGCCTGCCTTCGGAGCTGTCCCTTGAGCTGGTCGAAATCGCGCTCAACACCCGTGGCAAGAACGCCGACGTGGCGCGCCTGATCCGTCAGGAAGGCGAAGCCATGCTGGCCAAGGTGCAACCGGGCGAGCGGATCGTGACCCTCGAGGTACAGGGCAAGCCCTGGAGCACCGAGCAACTGGCCGGTGAGCTCGATCGCTGGCGTCTGGATGCCCGCACGGTCAACCTCATGGTCGGCGGCCCGGAAGGGCTGGCGCCAGAGGTGTGCGCGCGCAGCGAACAGCGCTGGTCGCTGTCACCGCTGACCTTGCCGCATCCGCTGGTACGCATCCTGATCGGCGAACAGATCTATCGCGCCTGGACAGTCCTGTCCGGGCACCCTTACCACAAGTAGTTCGCCCTCCAAATGTCCCAGCCGATCCGCCTCAAAGACCACGAGAAAGACGCACGCCTGGTGCGCAGCCGTGTCGTGGTCGGGGCCGTGGCCATCGTGCTGCTGGTGTGCGTACTGATTGCGCGCCTGTATTACCTGCAGGTCATCCAGTACGACTATCACTCCACGCTGTCTGAGAACAACCGGGTCCATGTCCAGCCGATCCCGCCCAGCCGCGGCCTGATCTTCGACCGCAATGGCCTGGTGGTCGCCGATAACCGGCCCAGCTTCAGCCTGAGCATGACCCGCGAACGGGCCGGTGACTGGGCCGGGGTGCTCGACACCATCGTCGAGGTGCTGCAACTGAGCCCCGATGACCGGGCCATCTTCGAAAAGCGCATGAAGCAGGGGCGCCGGCCGTTCGAGCCGGTGCCCATTCTCTTTGAGCTGACCGAAGAGCAGATCGCCCTGGTGGCGGTCAACCAGTTTCGCCTGCCCGGGGTCGAGGTGGTGGCGCAGCTGGTGCGGCATTACCCGCAGGGCGCGCACTTCGCGCACTCGGTGGGTTATGTCGGGCGTATCAACGAGAAAGAGCTCAAGACCCTCGACCCGGTGGCCTACAGTGGCACCCACCACATCGGCAAGACCGGCATCGAGCGGTTCTATGAAAACGAACTGCACGGCCAGGTCGGCTACGAAGAAGTCGAAACCAATGCGCGCGGGCGGGTGCTGCGGGTGCTCAAGCGCACCGACCCGGTGCCGGGCAAGGACATTGTCCTGAGCCTGGACATTCACCTGCAGGAAGCGGCCGAAGCGGCACTGGGCGGTCGTCGCGGGGCCGTGGTGGCGCTCGACCCCAATACCGGTGAAGTGCTGGCCATGGTCAGCGCCCCCAGCTTCGACCCGAACCTGTTCGTCACCGGCATCAGCTTCAAGGCCTATGCCGAGTTGCGCGATTCCATCGACCGGCCGCTGTTCAACCGCATCCTGCGCGGCCTGTACCCGCCGGGCTCGACCATCAAGCCGGCGGTGGCCATTGCCGGGCTTGACGGTGGCGCCGTCACGCCGGGCTCGCGGGTATTCGACCCCGGCTATTACCAGTTGCCCAACTATGACCACAAATACCGTAACTGGAACCGCTCCGGTGACGGCTGGGTCGACCTGGACACCGCGATCATGCGTTCCAACGACACCTACTTCTATGACCTGGCGCATAAGCTGGGCATCGACAAGCTGTCGGTCTACATGAACAAGTTCGGCATCGGCCAGAAGGTCTCGCTGGACATGTTCGAAGAATCCCCCGGCCTGATGCCGTCCCGGGAATGGAAGCGCACCACGCGCCGCCAGGCCTGGTTCCCCGGCGAAACGCTGATCCTGGGGATCGGCCAGGGCTACATGCAGGCCACACCGCTGCAACTGGCCCAGGCCACGGCATTGGTGGCCAGCAAGGGCAAGTGGATTCGGCCGCACCTGGCCAAGACCATCGAAGGCCAGCCGCCGGTCGATCCCAATCCGGTGCCGGACATCATCCTGCGCGACCCCAATAACTGGGCGCGGGTCAACCACGGCATGCAGGAAGTGATGCACGGTGCCCGCGGGACCGCGCGCAAGGCCGCCGTCGGTGCGCAATACCGCATCGCCGGCAAGAGTGGTACGGCCCAGGTCGTGGCCATCAAGCAGGGCGAGAAGTACGACCGCACCAAGGTCCAGGAGCGCCATCGCGACCACGCCCTGTTCGTCGGCTTTGCCCCGGCCGACAACCCCAGGATCGTGGTGGCGGTGATGGTCGAGAACGGCGAGTCCGGCTCCGGCGTCGCGGCGCCTGTGGTCCGTCAGGTCATGGACGCCTGGCTGCTGGACCAGAACGGTCACCTCAAGCCTGAATACGCCGGCTCCCTCAACCCCGAACGCGGCGCTGCACCGACCGCCGAGGCCGCTGCCCGTGAAGAGTAATTTCGACCGCATCCTGTCCAGCGAAGACGTCATGCGTCGCCGCGCCACGCTGCTGCAGCGCATTCATATCGACGGTCCGTTGCTGGTGCTGCTGCTGATTCTGGCCGCGGGCAGCCTGTTCGTCCTGTATTCGGCCAGTGGCAAGAACTGGGACCTGCTGCTCAAGCAGGCCAGCTCCTTTGGCCTGGGCATGGTTGCGATGGTGATCATTGCCCAGTTCGAGCCGCGCTTCATGGCGCGCTGGGTGCCGGTGGGCTATGTGATCGGCGTGATCCTGCTGGTGGTGGTCGACATCATGGGCCACAACGCCATGGGCGCGACCCGCTGGATCAACATTCCCGGCGTCATCCGCTTCCAGCCTTCGGAGTTCCTGAAGATCCTGATGCCGGCGACCATTGCCTGGTACCTGTCAAAACGCACGCTGCCGCCGCAACTCAAGCATGTGGCCGTGAGCCTGGCGCTGATCGGCGTGCCCTTTGTGCTGATTGTGCGCCAGCCTGACCTTGGCACCTCGCTGCTGATCCTGGCCTCGGGCGCTTTCGTGCTGTTCATGGCCGGCCTGCGCTGGCGCTGGATCGTCAGTGTGCTGGCGGCGGCCGTACCAGCGGCCGTGCTGATGTGGTTCTTCTTCATGCACGACTACCAGAAGCAGCGGGTGCTGACCTTTCTCGACCCCGAGAGCGACCCGCTGGGCACCGGCTGGAACATCATCCAGTCCAAGGCCGCCATCGGCTCGGGCGGCGTGTTCGGCAAGGGCTGGCTGCTGGGCACCCAGTCGCACCTGGACTTCCTGCCGGAAAGCCACACCGACTTCATCATCGCCGTGCTCGGCGAAGAGTTCGGCCTGGTCGGCATCTGTGCGCTGCTGATCATCTACCTGTTGCTCATCGGTCGCGGGCTGGTCATCACCGCCCAGGCCCAGACCCTGTTCGGCAAGTTGCTGGCCGGGGCACTGACCATGACCTTCTTTGTCTATGTGTTCGTCAATATCGGCATGGTCAGCGGTTTGCTGCCAGTGGTGGGGGTTCCGTTACCCTTCATTAGCTACGGGGGAACTTCGCTGGTGACCCTGCTGTCAGCGTTTGGAATTTTGATGTCGATTCATACCCATCGCAAATGGATCGCACAAACTTGATCAAGGTGAACTATTCAATGCAAGCAGTGCGCAACTGGGCTCGCTACGCTCCGCTGGTCGGCCTGGTGGGACTTCTCGGCTCGCTGCAGGAGGCCATGGCCGGTGCCTACGAAGGTTCGCCCCAGGTAGCCGAGTTCGTGGGTCAGATGACCCGCGATCATGGTTTTGCCGGTGAACAATTGATGAGCATCTTCCGTGAGGTCGAGCGCAAGCAGGCGATCCTCGATGCCATCTCGCGCCCGGCCGAACGGGTCAAGCCGTGGAAGGAATACCGACCGATGTTCATGACCGAGGCGCGCATCGCCCGCGGTGTGGATTTCTGGCGCCAGCACGAAGCGGTGCTGGCCCGTGCCGAGCGTGAATACGGCGTGCCCGCCCAGGTGATCGTGGCAATCATCGGCGTCGAGACCTTCTTTGGCCGCAACACCGGCAACTACCGGGTGATCGATGCGTTGTCGACCCTGGGCTTCGACTACCCGCCGCGCGCCGACTTTTTCCGCAAGGAACTGCGCGAGTACCTGCTGCTGGCCCGCGAACAACAGATCGACCCGCTGACTGTCAAAGGCTCCTACGCCGGCGCCATGGGCCTGCCGCAGTTCATGCCCAGCAGCTTTCGCGCCTATGCCGTGGATTTCGACGGCGATGGCCATATCAATATCTGGACCGACCCGGACGACGCCATCGGCAGTGTGGCCAGCTACTTCAAGCGCCACGGCTGGACGGCCGGACAGCCGGTTGTCAGCCGTGCCAGCGTACAGGGGCCGCAGGTCGACAAGGGGCTGAGCCCCGGACTCGACCCGGTCATGAGCCTTGGGGAGTTGCGAGCCCTGGGCTGGGCAAGTCATGATGCGCTGCGCGCCGACCTGCCGGTCACCGCCTTTCGCCTTGAAGGCGATCAAGGCCCTGAATACTGGATAGGATTGAACAATTTTTATGCAATCACCCGTTACAACCGCAGTGTGATGTACGCCATGGCCGTGCATCAGTTATCCGAATCGCTGGTTCAAGCTCGAGGCTTCAAGTAATGCGGGCAAGTACCTCACTGAAACTGCTGCTGTGTGCCGGGCTCGGACTGGTGCTTGCCAGTTGCTCGTCACCCAGCCGATCTCCCCAGAAAAGCGGTAGCGGCCCGGTCGTGCGTGCCACGCCAGGCCTGGACATCAACCGTGCCCACAAGGACGGTGCGCCCTGGTGGGACGTCGACATCACCAAGATTCCCGATGCCACGCCAACCGTGCACACTGGTGCCTTCAAGGCCAACCCCTACACCGTACTGGGCAAGAACTACTTTCCCATGAGCGACGGTCGGCGCTATGTCGCCACTGGCACCGCTTCCTGGTACGGCACCAAGTTCCACGGCCAGAACACCGCCAACGGCGAAGTCTATGACCTGTACGGCATGAGTGCCGCGCACAAGACCCTGCCGCTGCCGACCTACGTGAAGGTCACCAACCTGGACAACAACCGTACCGTTGTCCTGCGGGTCAACGACCGTGGGCCGTTCTACTCGGACCGCATCATCGATTTGTCGTACGCCGCCGCCAAGAAGCTCGGTTATGCCGAAAGCGGTACCGCCAGGGTCAAGGTCGAAGGCATCGACCCGCAACAGTGGTGGGACCAGCGCGGCGGCCAGGCACCGCTGATGCTCAGCCAGCCGCAAGTGGCGCCCAGGGCCGTGGCACCGGTGATCACCGCCTCCACCGGCACGATCGAACAATGGACGCCGCCGCCCCAGCAGCATGCCGCCCCGACCGTGCCCTTGCAGGTTGAGGCAAAAAAAAACGATTCAGGATCAGCCGCTGGGCTGTTTCTCCAGGTAGGGGCCTTCGCCAACCCGGATGCTGCGGAGCTGCTGCGCTCGAAACTGAGCACGATGGTCCGGGCGCCGGTGTTCGTCAGTTCCATCGCACGCAACCAGCAGACACTCTATCGCGTGCGGATGGGGCCGGTGGCCACCCAGGGTGAAGCCCAGCAACTGCAGGACAGCGTAAGGTCGGCCAACCTGGGTTCGCCCAGCATGGTGACCCCTGATTGACCGCGCCGCCTGCCGTCTTCACGGCAGGCAAACGCACCGCATCATGGCCTCAACCTGCCGGGCAGAGCAGTAGGTGACGATGCAGCGGCAAGATGCTTCTTGCCTGCCAGGCCTGGCCTGGCGTCACGGGAGACGGGAAGGCGCGCCCTTTCACGGATCCTTGAGTTTTGCCCGCGAGGGCATGTTTGCCATCAGCAATTTAGAGAGACGGATGAACATCACAACCTTTGCAAAACGTTTGTGCCTGCTAGTGCCACTGATCATCACGCCTGCTGCCTGGGCCGTAGAACAGATGACACCGGCGGCACCGCAACTGGCCGCCAAATCCTACGTGCTGATGGATGCCTCCAGCGGCAACGTTCTGGTTGAGAACAACGGCGACCAGCGCCTGCCTCCGGCCAGCCTGACCAAGCTGATGACGGCCTACATCGCGACCCTGGAAATCCGCCGTGGCCAGATCGGCGAAAACGATCCGGTGACGGTCAGCGAGAATTCCTGGCGCACCGGCGGTTCGCGGATGTTCATCAAGGTCGGCAGCCAGGTCAGCGTCAGCGACCTGCTGCACGGGGTCATCATCCAGTCGGGCAACGACGCCAGCGTCGCCCTGGCCGAGCACATCGCCGGCAGCGAAGACGCGTTCGCCGACATGATGAACAAGACCGCGGCCGACCTGAACCTGACCAACACCCACTTCATGAACCCTACCGGCCTGCCGAACCCCGAGCATTACTCCTCGGCGCACGACATGGCCAAGCTGGCCCGGGCGATCATTCATGAAGACCCGGCTCATTACGCGATCTACTCGCAGAAAGAGTTCTTCTGGAACGGCATCAAGCAGCCTAACCGCAACCTGCTGCTGTGGCGCGACAAGACCGTCGACGGCCTGAAGACCGGTCACACCGACGAAGCCGGCTATTGCCTGGTGTCCTCGGCGGTGCGTGACGGCATGCGCCTGATCGCCGTAGTCTTCGGCACCAACAGCGAGCAGGCCCGGGCCGCTGAAACCCAGAAACTGCTGACCTACGGTTTCCGCTTCTTCGAAACCCAGAACTTCTATCAGAAGGGTGCCGAGCTGGCCCAGGCCCCGGTCTGGAAAGGCGCTACCCGCCAGGTCAAGGCCGGCCTTGCCGATGACCTGAGCCTGACCATGCCGAAAGGGCAGATGAAAAAACTGTCTGCCAGCATGACCATGAACCCGCAACTGGTCGCGCCGATCGCCAAGGGCGATGTCATCGGCAAGGTTGAAGTGCGCATGGAAGACAAAGTGGTGCACACCGCCGACCTGATCGCCCTCGATGGCGTCGAGGAAGGTGGCTTTTTCCGCCGTGTGTGGGATAGCATTCGCCTGTTCTTCTTCGGTTTGTTCAACTGACAATCCAGAAATCAATGCCGACTCTCTCGCCGCCCGTCCGTGATCCGGACGGGCGGCGTGTCCGTCGTCACGGCTTGTGAGACCTTTACTGCCATGACCGATACCGATGTACAGCCACCAAGAATCGAATTTCCCTGCGCCGACTACCCGATCAAGGTGATCGGTGACACCGGTGTAGGCTTTACCAACAGCGTGATCGAGATCCTCAAGAAACACGCCGAAGTCGATCTCAAGACCCTGGCCGAGCGTCAGAGCAGCAACGGCAAGTACACCACCGTCCAGTTGCACATCATCGCCATCGGCGAGGATCAGCTGCGCGACATCAATAGCGCCCTGCGCGCGACGGGTGTCGTGCACATGGTGCTCTGATGAGCGATGTTCTCGGCATCCGCGAGCTGGGACTGGTCGACTACGAGCAGGCCTGGCATGCGATGCAGCGCTTCACCGACACCCGTGGCCGCGAGGCCGCCGATGAGGTCTGGCTGGTGCAGCACCCGCCGGTGTTCACCCAGGGCCAGTCCGGCAAGGCCGAGCATTTGCTGCTGCCGGGCGATATTCCTGTCGTACAGGTCGATCGTGGTGGCCAGGTGACTTATCATGGCCCCGGCCAACTGGTGGCGTACCTGTTGCTTGATGTCCGGCGCAAGGGCTGTGGCGTGCGTGACCTGGTCACGCGTATCGAAAACTGCCTGATCGATCTGCTGGGCAGCTACGGCGTGGTGGCGGCGGCCAAGGCCGAAGCGCCAGGCGTCTACGTCGAAGGCGCGAAAATCGCTTCTTTAGGCCTGCGCATCCGTAACGGTTGTTCCTTTCATGGCCTGGCGCTGAATGTCGACATGGACCTGGAGCCGTTCCGGCGTATCAACCCCTGCGGTTATGCAGGGCTGACGATGACCCAGCTGAGTGAGCATGCCGGGTCAATAGAATTTGCCGAGGTAAGTGCCCGGCTGCGCGCGCAGCTCGTCAGACACCTCGACTATGCTGAGCAGGCGACCCTTACGGGCGGAATAGACTGATATGACTGATACCGTGCAAACCCTGATCCCGACGCTGGATGTGTCCGAGCGTGCGCCCCGCCCCAAAGTCGAAGCAGGCGTAAAGCTGCGTGGCGCGGAAAAAGTAGCGCGCATCCCGGTCAAGATCATTCCAACCGTCGAACTGCCGAAAAAGCCTGACTGGATTCGCGTGCGTATCCCGGTTTCGCCGGAAGTCGACCGCATCAAGCAACTGCTGCGCAAACACAAGCTGCACAGCGTCTGCGAAGAAGCGTCCTGCCCGAACCTGGGCGAGTGCTTCTCCGGCGGCACCGCCACGTTCATGATCATGGGTGACATCTGCACCCGTCGCTGCCCGTTCTGCGACGTGGGCCATGGCCGTCCCAAGGCCCTGGACACCGAAGAACCGCACAACCTGGCGGTGGCGATTGCCGACCTGCGCCTGAAGTACGTCGTGATTACCTCGGTAGACCGCGACGACCTGCGCGACGGTGGTGCCCAGCACTTTGCCGACTGCCTGCGCGAAATCCGCAAGCTGTCGCCCAACGTACAGCTCGAGACCCTGGTGCCCGACTACCGTGGGCGCATGGACGTGGCACTGGAAATCACTGCCGCCGAGCCGCCGGATGTCTTCAACCACAACCTGGAAACCGTGCCACGCCTGTACAAGGCCGCGCGTCCGGGTTCCGATTACCAGTGGTCGCTGACCCTGCTGCAACGCTTCAAGCAGATGGTGCCGCACGTGCCGACCAAGTCCGGTCTGATGCTGGGCCTGGGCGAGACCGACGAAGAAGTGATCGAAGTCATGCAGCGCATGCGCGAGCATGACATCGACATGCTGACCCTGGGCCAGTACCTGCAACCGTCGCGCAACCACTTGCCGGTGCAGCGCTTCGTGCACCCGGACACCTTTGCCTGGTTTGCCGAGGAAGGCTACCGCATGGGCTTCAAGAACGTGGCGTCCGGGCCGTTGGTGCGTTCGTCGTACCATGCCGACGAGCAGGCCAAGATCGCCAAGCAAGCGCTCTGATCACAGGGCATAAAAAAACGGGCCGCAGAGTGATCTGCGGCCCGTTTTTTCATGTGCGCTGAAAAGGCGCCTACTGCTGACGCAGGCTGTTGAGCAGCTCGTGGGTCGGATAGCCATCGGCCGGCCAGCCCAGCGCCTGTTGGGCGCTACGGATCGCCTTGCGGGTGTTGGTGCCAATGATTCCGTCAGGCGCGCCGGCGTCGTACTGGCGGGCACTGAGCAGGCTCTGCAGCTCCATGCGCTCGGAGCGACTGAGCGGCAGGTCGGTGCGCGGCCAACTGCCCACAACGTAACCGGCGCCCTTGAAGCGATCGCCCAGCATGCTGATGGCCATGGCGTAGGAGCTTGAGTTGTTGTACTTGAGAATGGCGCGGAAGTTGTCCAATACCAGAAAGGCCGGGCCACGGTAACCGGCCGGCAGCAGCAGGGAGGCCTGTTGCTGGGCGGCGGCGGGCGGCAGCGGCGTGCCGTCGGGCAGCTTCAGACCCAGTTCCTGCCATTGCGCCAGGCTCTTGCGAATCGCAGGGTCTGCCAGGGCGTAGTCGAAACCGCTGGCCAGGACCACTTCATATCCCCACGGCTGTCCACGCTGCCAGCCCGAGCTTTGCAGATAGTGGGCGGCCGAGGCCAGGGCATCGCTGGGGCTGCTCCAGATATCGCGGCGGCCGTCGCCATCGAAGTCCACGGCATGGGTGTTGTAGGTGGTCGGCATGAACTGGGTCTGGCCCATGGCGCCGGCCCACGAGCCGATCATGCGGTCGGCACTGATGTCACCTTGCTGGATGATGGTCAGGGCCGCCAGCAACTGGCTTTGCGCAAAGGCCGGACGACGGCCTTCATAGGCCAGCGTGGCCAGCGAGCGGATCACCGACTGGCTGCCCTGGAACTGGCCGAAGTTGCTTTCCATGCCCCAGATGGCGACCAGGGTCTGGCGGTCGACGTTGTAGCGTTGCTCGATGGCCTGCAACTCGCTGGCGTACTGGGTCAGCAGGGCCTGGCCCTTGCGCACGCGGGCATTGGAAATGGCGTTGTCGAGGTATTCCCAGACCGGACGGCTGAACTCGGGCTGGCTACGGTCGGCCTTGACCACGCTCATGTCGGGTGTGACCCCGGCGAAGGCCGTGTCGAAGACGTCGGCGCGGATACCGGCCTGCAGGGCCTGGTTGCGAAAGCCGGCCTGCCACTCGCTGAAACTCACGGTAGGCTGGAGGGACAGGGTATCGTCGACCGCCAGCGGGGCAACAAGAGCCGGCGCGGGAGTCGCTGCGGCTGTGTTGACGTTCTGAAGCGGGGTGGCGTCGGCCGCAGTGGGCTTTTCAGCGCAGGCGACCAGGGCAATGAGGCTGGAGGCGGCGATCAACTGGCGCAGGGGCCAGCGTGGGGTAAAACAGAAGTGCATGCTGGGGTCCAGGCAAATACCGTTAGATGCAGACCTTAACACGCCAGCCAGGTTGCGGGTGCTGTGAAAGTAACGACATTTATCAGGCAGCCATAAAGTAAAAAGCCTCCCGGTCTTTCGACTGGAAGGCTTCGCGGCGGTAGCTGCCTTTGCCCTTGGCCGGGCGCTCCTGGCGGCTGCGGAACAATGGCTGGGCAATGATGGATTTGGCCTTGTTGGGCCGCTTGTTCTTGCTCATGGCAATAATTCCCTCGGGTGTGTGCGGGACGCATGATCGGACACGACGCGCAGCGTGTCCAATAGACCTGTGCTATGAAGCGACCTTCACACTAATCACACATACAAGTACTGACAGATTTTGCTGGATATTGAATTCACCCTTTGTAGGAGCGCGCTCTGCCCGCGACCGAGTGCGCAGCGCTCGCAAAATTTGTGAAACGCCACAATTTTACGACTGTGAACACTTTCAAAATTTGTGAAACGCCACAATTTTACGACTGCTAACGCAGCCGGTCGCGGGCAGAGCGCGCTCCTACACTCCGGTCCCATGTAGGCTGCTACGGCAACTGCAACCGTTGCCCCGCCATCATCAGGGCCAGTCGCGCCAGGCTGCTCCACGGTGAGCCGGGTGCCTGGCCCTTGATCTGTGCGTCGATCTGCTGGGCATCGAGCAGCAACTGGTTCCAGCGCTTGCTGGACAGGCGCTGCAAGGCCTTGCCCATCAGTGGCTTGCGCTTGTCCCAGACCGGCGGGCGCGCCGAGCTGAACACCTTGTCCAGCGGCATGCCCTGGCTGAACTGCAGGGCCATGGTCGCCAGGGCACGCAGTTCGCGGGTCAGGGCCCAGAGAATCACCGGGGTTTCCACGCCCTCACCGCGCAGTCCTTCCAGAATGCGCAAGGCATGGGCCGCATCGCCGGCCAGCACCGCATCGGTCAGGCCGAATACATCGAAGCGCGCACTGTCGGCAACGGCCGCCTGGACGGTCTCGACGGTAATCTGCCCGTCTTCGGCCATCAGCTTGAGCTTTTCGATTTCCTGCGCGGCCGCCAGCAGGTTGCCCTCGACCCGGGCGGCGATCAGTTCAACGGCATCCTGGGTGGCGGCAAGGCCGGCCTGGGACAGGCGCTGGCGAATCCATTGCGGCAACTGGTTGGCATCCACCGGCCAGATCTGTACGAACTGACACTGTGCGCCGTCGACCAGCGCCTTGCCCCATTTGGTCTTCTGCGCGCTGCCATCGAGCTTGGGCAGGCTGATCAGCAGCAGGGTGTCTTCGGCCGGGCGCGAGCAGTATTCGATCAGCGCCGCCGCGCCCTTGTCGCCAGGCTTACCCGAGGGCAGGCGCAGCTCCAGCAGGCGTCGTTCGGCGAACAGCGAGAGGCTGGCCCCGGCCTGGAGCAGGGTGCCCCAGTCGAAGTTGGCGTCGGCGCTGAACACCTGGCGTTCATCGAAGCCCTGCTGGCGCGCAGCGGCACGAATGGCGTCGGCCGCTTCCTGGCACAGCAACGGGTCATCGCCACTGACGATGTAGACCGGTGCGAGCGTGCCTTGCAGGTGTTTGCCGAGTTGGGCGGGGGCGAGTTTCATGGTGGGGCCGGCGATCGGGGCCAGCAGGCTGGCCCCGTAGAGGTTTAGCGGTTCGGGATTTCGACAGGTGACTGCTGAGGCGTGGCATCACGCAGGCGTTGTGCGTCCTGGCGGGCTTGCTCTTCGGCACGGGCGACTTCGTCGGCACGGACTTGCAGTTGGTCCAGGCGTTCCGGGGTCAGCTGTTGCAGACGGGCAAGCAGGCGCTGGATCAGTTCGCTGCGCATTTCCTGACGGATCTGCGCCGCTTCCTGGTCGGAACCGGTCAGGTTGTTGCCGTCATGCACGTAGATGCGGTCGACGCTGACCTTGTCGCCCAGCAGGAAGCGGTCCTGGATACCATGGATCTCGTAGTCCAGCGTGGTCGTCAGCTGGTACTCGGCCGAGCGGCCGGAACCGGAATAGCTGGCGGTGCGCTGGCTTTCGGACTCGTTGACCAACTGCAGCTTGTACTGGGCGCCAGTGTAGACATTGACGCCGGAGCTGCTCAGCACGCGCGTGAGCTGGGTCACCGTGTCGCCATAGGCGTTGCGGGCGCTGACGTCCAGTTCCTTGATGGCCAGTTCGTTGCTGCCGGTGCCGCGCAGCTGGAAGCCACAGGCGCTCAGCATCACAGCCAGACCCAGCACCAGCAGATTGCGTTTGATCATCTTTATATTCCCCTTGAATCCGTCTGGGGCGCTCGTGCGCACCCTGGAAATAGGCCGGGCGCCCGAACCTGTCGGGCGCCCGGGACCATCAGCTTGCGACGATATTGACCAGTTTTCCTGGCACTACGATGACCTTGCGGATCGTCAGGCCGTCGATGAAGCGCAGCACGTTCTCGTTGACCCGTGCAGCCGCTTCGATTTCTTCGCGGCTGGCGCTGGCCGGCATCTCGATCTGGCCACGCAGCTTGCCATTGACCTGAATCACCAGCTGCAGGCTGTCCTGCACCAGCGCGTTTTCATCCACGACCGGCCAGCCGGCATCGATGACCGGCGTGGCATGGCCCAGTTGCTGCCACAGCTCATGGCTGATGTGCGGCGTGATCGGCGCCAGCAGCAGGGCGACGGTCTGCAGGCCTTCCTGCAGCAGGGCGCGGTCCTGTGCACTGGCTTGCGGGGCCTTTTCCAGCACGTTCATCAGGGTCATCACCTGGGCGACGACTGTGTTGAATTTCTGGTGCTGGCCAATATCCTGGCTGGCCTGCCTGATCGCCTGGTGAATCGAGCGACGAATGACTTTCTGCTCGTCGTTCAGGGTCGCCAGGTCCAGGCTACCTGGCAGGCCCTGGGCCACATGGGCCTGGGCCAGGCGCCAGACGCGGCGCAGGAAGCGGCTGGAACCTTCGACGCCCGAATCGGACCATTCCAGGCTCTGGTCGGGCGGCGAGGCGAACATCATGAACAGACGGCAGGTGTCGGCACCGTACTGGTCGATCATGGTCTGCGGGTCGATGCCGTTCTTCTTCGACTTCGACATCTTTTCCGTGCCGCCGATCTGCACCGGCAGGCCGTCGCTGGTCAAGGTGGCGCTGATGACCTTGGCCTTGGCGTCACGCTCCAGGGTCACATCGGCCGGGTTGATCCAGGTCTTCTTGCCGCTGGTTTCCATGCGGAAGTAGGTTTCGGCGTTGACCATGCCCTGGGTCAGCAGGTTCTTGAACGGCTCGTCCGAGCTGACCAGGCCTTCGTCGCGCATCAGCTTGTGGAAGAAGCGCGCATAGAGCAGGTGCAGGATGGCGTGTTCGATCCCGCCGATGTACTGATCGACCGGCAGCCAGTGGTTGGCCGCTTTCGGGTCGACCAGGCCGCCTTCATAGTGCGGCGAGGCGTAGCGCGCGTAGTACCAGGACGACTCGACGAAGGTGTCCATGGTGTCGGTTTCACGCTTGGCCGGTGCGCCGCATTTCGGGCAGCTGCACTCGTAGAATTCGGGCATGCGCGCCAGTGGCGAGCCGGCGCCGTCCGGCACCACGTCTTCAGGCAGCACGACCGGCAGTTGATCTTCGGGCACCGGCACGTCGCCGCACTGCTCGCAATGCACGATCGGGATCGGGCAGCCCCAGTAGCGCTGGCGGCTGATGCCCCAGTCGCGCAGGCGGAACTGGGTGCGTGACTGGCCCAGGTCTTTCTTGATCAGTGCCACTTCGATGGCATCGAACGCGCCCTGGAAGTCCAGGCCGTCGAATTCGCCAGAGTTGATCAGTTCGCCGTGCTCGCCAAAGGCGGCCTGCCATTCGCCGGTCACCTCATCGCCAGCGCTGGTGCGCACGACGGCCTTGATCGGCAAGCCATACTTGGTCGCGAATTCGAAGTCGCGCTCGTCGTGGGCCGGTACGGCCATGACCGCGCCGTCGCCGTAGTGCATCAGCACATAGTTGGCGACCCACACCGGCAGTTTTTCACCGGTCAGCGGGTGCTCGACGAACAGCGAGGTCGGCAGGCCTTTCTTTTCCTGGGTCGCGACATCGGCTTCGGCGACGCTGCCGCCCTTGCATTCATCGATAAAGGCTTGCAGCTCGGGATTGCCTTGCGCGGCCTGGGTGGCCAGCGGGTGCTCGGCAGCGACGGCGACGTAGGTCGCGCCCATCAGGGTGTCGGGGCGCGTGGTAAAGACTTTCAGGGCACCGGCCTGGCCGATGCTGGCCTGGTCGTACGGGAACTGCACCTCCATGCCACGCGACTTGCCGATCCAGTTGCGCTGCATGGTCTTGACCTGCTCGGGCCAGCCCGGCAGATCGTCCAGGCTGGTCAGCAGTTCATCGGCGTAAGCGGTGATCTTGAAGTAGTACATCGGGATTTCACGCTTCTCGATCAGCGCGCCCGAACGCCAGCCACGGCCGTCGATGACCTGCTCGTTGGCCAGGACCGTCTGGTCGATCGGGTCCCAGTTCACGGTGCCGTTCTTGCGGTAGATCACGCCTTTTTCGAACAGGCGCGTGAACAGCCATTGTTCCCAGCGGTAGTAATCGGGCTTGCAGGTGGTGACTTCACGCGACCAGTCGATCGCCAGGCCCAGGCTCTTGAGCTGGGTCTTCATGTAGTCGATGTTCTCGTACGTCCACTTGGCCGGGGCGACGTTGTTGTCGATGGCGGCGTTTTCTGCCGGCATGCCGAAGGCGTCCCAGCCCAGCGGCTGCAGGACGTTCTTGCCGAGCATGCGCTGGTAGCGGGAAATTACATCACCGATCGTGTAGTTGCGCACATGACCCATGTGTAGCTTGCCGCTGGGGTAAGGAAACATCGACAGGCAGTAGTAAGTCTCCTTGCCTGGCTGTTCACTGACTTCAAAGGATTTTTGCTCGTCCCAGAAGGACTGGGCGGCGGCTTCGATTTCGCGGGGCTGATAGAGTTCGTGCATGGCTTTTTTTACTAGAGATGGGTGACCCTTGGCCTCTTCATCGCTTCGCCGGGTCAGGCGTGCACCGGGGGTGATGGCCTGGGCGGTGCGTCGTGACTCGAGTGAGCGCAAGTGGGGTTAAGGAAACGCCGTAGCATACATGAGCGCTGTCTACCGAGGGAAACCCTGATTGCGCAGCCCGGTGGCAAAAGCACCGATGAGTGACGCGTTCAACGAATAGTTCCCGCCGTTGGTCGCAGTTTCGCGCCTGTTTCGATAGCAGCGCTAAGCTCAAGAACGAGGGTATGTCCTATCTTCGAAGAGGTGAGCGGATGACAGAGTTGCAGCACATATCAGGCACTCCTGAGCTGTATGAACGTTTGATCAATCGTATGGAGCTTGCGCTGGAAGCGGCAAACACCGCCGTTCGTCTTCGCAACGAGTTGCTTGTCGAGCTGGAGTTCGACGGGTTGAGCGATGACGAGATCGAGCTGATTGAGGCCTACCTGGAAAACGGCGAAAGGCAGGCAAGCGGGGCTGTTGGAGACACGTCGCAGGACAGTTCAAGGGCTTTGCCGGAGCCATCCGCTTCGCTGCACGCGGCGCGGGAACCGGCCAGGGTCATCTGGCTCAAGGACCGGCGACGCAAAGGTCGCGCAGGCCGATCGAGCGGTCACCCGACGACCCCGTTCAAGTTCTGACCATCGCGGGCTGCGGGCCCGTCTTTCAAGCATTGTCGCTTGGCATCATTGCTTCTAGGCTTCGGACATCTCTGGAGATGTCCGATGCCTTTACGCTACCTGTTCAAAACCCTGCTGCTGCCACCTGGCATTCTGTTCGTGCTGTTATTGATGGGCTGGTGCTGGCGACATTCACGGCCGCGCCTGGCGGCTGCCTGCTTTGCAGTGGGGCTGGGCGGGCTGTGGCTGATGAGCCTGCCGGTGGTGATCGAACACGCCGCCCGTGGCCTGGAGCAAGTACCGCCGCTGCCCCGCGAGCAATGGCAGGCGCTGGCGCAGCAGGCTGATGCGATCGTGGTGCTGGGCAGTGGCCGGGAACGCAACTCGCCCACCTGGGGGGCGGATGCCTCGACGGCAATGGGACTTGAGCGCCTGCAACTGGCCGCGCGGCTGGCAAAAGTGTCCGGGTTGCCGGTGCTGGTGACCGGCGGCCTGCACTACGGCGAGCCGCCCAGCGAGGCACGGATCATGAGCGACACCCTGCGCGAGGATTTCGGCGTCGAGGTGCGCTGGCTGGAGGAGCAGAGCCGTACAACCTGGGAAAACGCCACCCTGAGCGCCCGACAGTTGTTGCCGCAAGGCGTCAGGCGCGTGGTGCTGGTGACCCACGCCTGGCACATGCCGCGATCACGCTGGAGCTTCGAACAGGCCGGCTTTACCGTCATCGGTGCGCCGGTGGGGTTTCTCGGCGTGGACAACGCCCGGCCTTTCGGCGGCGGGCTGCCGGAAAGCCGCGCCTTCGGCCAGAGCGCCGTGCTGCTCAACGAGGCCGCAGGCCTGCTGGTCTACCCGTGGATTTATCCGTAGGAGCACCTGCGGTCGCGAATACCGCGGTGAATCAGGCGGGGCCCTTCGCGACCGTTGGTCGCTCCTACGGTTCTACGGTCCTGCGTGGCGGGCACGGCGTGCCGTAACCCACGCCCAGCCCAGCAACAGTACGCACACACTACCCAGTGGCCAGGAGCGCCAGCGCAGGTACGGTGTCAGTTCGTGCATGGGCACCACTTCGCCATAGAGTACGCCGCGTTCGAACGAGGGCAGGCGGGTGGTGATCCTGCCATACGGATCGATCAAGGCCGTGACGCCATTGTTGGTCGCACGAATCATCCAGCGACCGGCCTCCAGTGCGCGCATCTGGGCCATTTGCAGATGCTGCAACGGGCCGATCGAGGTGCCGAACCAGGTGTCGTTGCTGACCGTCAGCAGCAAGTCGCTGCGGGCTGCCAGCCCGGCGGCAAACTCCGGGTACACCACTTCGTAGCAGATGTACGGCGCAATCTGGTAGCCCTGCGCCTGCAACAGCGGCTGGTCGTGCGGCCCGCGGGCAAAGTCCGACATGGGCAGGTTGAAGAACGCGATCAGGCCCCGCAGCAGGTCCTGCAAGGGCACGTATTCGCCAAAGGGCACCAGCTTCTGTTTCAGGTAGGTGCCATCGCCAACGCCGGTCACGGTGATGCCGTTGTAGTAACGGTATTCGCCTTCATGGTTGGCCTGGCGCAAAGGGACGCCGGTGATCAGCGCCGAATTCCGGTCGGCGGCAAAGCGGCCCATCATGCTCAGGTAGCCTTCGGCCATTTCCTTGAGCACCGGCACGGCCGTTTCCGGCCAGACGATCAGATCGGCCTGTTTCGAGCGAAACGTCATGTCGCGGTACAGCGCCAGTTGCGCGTTGAGGTGCTCGGGGTCCCACTTGAGGATCTGTTCGACATTGCCTTGCACGGCCGCGACCGTCAGTGGTTTGCCGGACGGTGATGTCCAGGCATGGCCCTTCAGTGCCAGGCCGATGACCCAGGGCGCCACCAGCAGCGCCGCGCCGCCTGCCAACCATGAACGTTGCATGCGCAAGCGGGGCAGGTTGCACAGCAGGGCAGCGGTCAGTGCCAGGGCGAAGGACACCAGCCATACGCCGCCCAGCGGTGCCAGGCCTGCCAGTGGCCCGTCGAGCTGGCTGTAGCCGGAATAGAGCCACGGAAAGCCGGTCAGGAACCAGCCACGGAAGGCTTCCTGGGCCACCCACAGGGCCGCAAACGCCAGGGCGTCGGCCAGCGGCTGCGGCGTGCGCCGCAGCCAGCGTGCCCAGGCCCAGGCGGGCAGGGCGAAGAACCAGGCGATGGCGGCAATGAACGCCAGCATCAACAGGCCTGCCAGCAGGGCCGAAGCCCCGCCGTAGGTGTTGATGCTGACGTAGATCCAGCTGGTGCCGGCACCATACAGACCGAAGCCATAGCACCAGCCGCGCCCCAGGGCCTGGCGCGGACTCAGGTCGCGCAGCCCCAGGTAAAACAGGGCGGCAGCCAGCAATGCCAGCGGCCAGATATCGTACGGCGCAAGGGCCAGCGTGGTGAGGCCACCGGCCGCCACGGCCAGCAGGTTACCGGGCCAGCCGGGGCGGGTGATCCAGCGCATCAAAGATCCTTAATACAACGTATGACGGGTCAGGCCCGTGACAGGGGGCTCAGGCGCAGCAGGTGAATGCGGCGGCTGTCGGCGTTCAGGATGCGGAAGCGGTAGGCGCCGATCTCGGTGGTCTCGTTGCGCTTGGGCAGGTGGCCGAAGGCATTCATGACCAGGCCGCCGACGGTGTCGAACTCGTCGTCGGAGAACTCGCTGTCGAAAAATTCGTTGAAGCTTTCGATCGGCGTCAGTGCCTTGACCAGGAAGTCGCCACTGGGCAATGGCTTGATGTAGCTGTCTTCCTCGACATCGTGCTCGTCCTCGATGTCGCCGACGATCTGCTCCAGCACGTCTTCGATGGTCACCAGGCCTGCCACGCCGCCGTATTCGTCGATGACGATGGCCATGTGGTTGTGGTTGGCGCGAAACTCGCGCAGCAACACGTTCAGGCGCTTGGACTCGGGCACGAAGGTGGCCGGGCGCAGCAGTTTCCTGATGTCCTGGCTGTCGCTGTCCTGTTGCAGGATCAGCGGCAGCAGGTCCTTGGCCAGCAGTACGCCGAGCACGTCGTCGTGGCTTTCACCGATCACCGGGTAGCGCGAGTGGGCGGCATCGATGACCGATGGCAGGAATTCGCGCGGCGTCTGGGTGGCGCGGATGCTGATCATCTGCGAGCGCGGCACCATGATGTCGCGTACCTGCAGGTCGGCCACCTGGATGGCGCCCTCGACGATGGCCAGCGCCTCGCTGTCCAGCAGTTTGTTCTGGTGGGCTTCGCGCAGCAGCTCCAGAAGCTCCTGGCGGTTCTTGGGCTCGTGGGCAAAAGCCTGGGTCAGTTTGCCCAGCCATGACTTTTGCCCGTTGCTCGATCGATCTTCGCTCATGGCCCTTACTCGTGGTCCTTGCTTGGTGTTTCTGAATGATGAGGTTCTTCGCTGTCGTCGTCCGCATACGGATCCGGGTAGCCCAGTTCAGCAAGCAACGTTCGTTCCAGCGCTTCCATTTCTTCGGCTTCGTCATCGTCGATATGATCGAAACCGAGCAGGTGCAGGCAGCCGTGAATCACCATGTGCGCCCAGTGCGCATCACACTGCTTGCCCTGTTCCTGCGCCTCGCGGTTGACCACCGGCACGCAGATGACCAGGTCGCCCAGCAGCGGGATGTCCAGCAGGTCATCGGGCACGTCGGCCGGGAACGACAGCACGTTGGTGGCGTAATCCTTGTGCCGCCAGGTGTGATTGAGTTCGCGGCCTTCGGTTTCATCCACCAGCCGGATGGTCATCTCCGAATCGGCCGTGCGCGGGCGCAGGCCTGTTTCGCACCAGAGGCGAAACTGGGCTTCAGTGGGCGCTGCGGTGGTACTGGCGATCTGCAGGTCCAGCTCAAGCATTGCGGTTGCCTTCCTCGGGCCGCGCCTCGAAGCGCTCGTAGGCTTCGACGATGCGTTGCACCAGCGGGTGGCGGACCACATCCTTGGGCTGGAAATGGGTAAAGCTGATGCCCGGTACATCCTTGAGCACGTCGATGACGTGCGCCAGGCCCGACTTTGTGCCGCGTGGCAGGTCGACCTGGGTGATGTCGCCGGTGATCACGGCGGTGGAGCCAAAGCCAATGCGGGTCAGGAACATCTTCATCTGCTCAACGGTGGTGTTCTGACTTTCGTCGAGAATGATGAAGCTGTTATTAAGGGTGCGACCGCGCATGTAGGCCAGCGGGGCAATTTCAATGACTTGCTTCTCGATCAGCTTGGCCACGTATTCGAATCCGAGCATCTCGTACAGCGCGTCGTAGAGCGGGCGCAGGTACGGGTCGATCTTCTGTGCCAGGTCGCCGGGCAGGAAGCCGAGTTTTTCACCGGCCTCGACTGCCGGGCGCACCAGCAGGATGCGGCGGATCTGCTCGCGCTCCAGGGCATCGACTGCGCAGGCCACGGCCAGCCAGGTCTTGCCGGTACCGGCCGGACCAATGCCGAAGTTGATGTCGTTGCCCAGCACGGCCTTGACGTAGCGCTGCTGGTTGAGCCCGCGCGGGCGGATCATGCCCTTCTTGGTGCGCAGGGCGACACTGGCTTCGCTGACCGGGTCCTGTTGCTCGCCGGTTTCCAGCAGAAACAGGTGCACCATGTCCGGGGTCAGGTCGGCTGCCTTGGTTTCCCGATACAGACGGCGCAGCAGGTTTTCTGCCGAGGCGGTGAGACTGGCATCGCCGATCAGTTCGAACTGATTGCCCCGGTTGCGGATCTCGATGTCCATGCGCTGCTCGATCAGGCGCAGGTGCTCGTCGAATTGTCCGCACAGGTTGGCGAAACGATGGGCCTCGAAGGGTTCGAGGGTAAAACGATGGGGTTCTATGGGTGCGTTCAAGGTCTTCTTTTTGGCCGCCTGACGGCTGTTGGGGTTGAACTGAAGAATAACCCCAGTGCTGCCTGTGCGAAAGGTCTGACTTGTAATGACGCGCGCTTGCCGGAATGCCGGACCGCCGCGACCGAGTGCGTAGCGCTCGCAAAAATTGATGAAACACCACTATTTTTACGACTGCTACGCAGCCGGTCGCGGTGGTCCGGCATTAGAGCAGGCTATTCSGGCAGGCRCCGACYRGTAGGAGCSCGCTTGCCSGCGACCGAGTGCGCAGCGCTCGCAAAAATTGATGAAGCACCACTATTTTTACGACTGCTACGCAGCCGGTCGCGGGCAGAGCGCGCTCCTACCAGGTGTCGTTATTGCAGCAGCGAGCCGCGCAGCGAGTGGGGCTGTGCGGCATCGATGTGCACATCGACGAACTGGCCGATCAGGGCGGGGTTGTCGCAGCTGAAGTTGACGATCCGGTTATTTTCGGTACGTCCCTGCAACTGGCCCGGGTCTTTCCTGGAATAGTCGGTGACCAGAATGCGCTGGGTCGAGCCGACCATCTGTCGGCTGATCTCGAAGCCCTGCTGGTTGAGCCGGTGCTGCAGGTCAGCCAGGCGCTGCTTTTTCACTTCTTCAGGG
Source organism: Pseudomonas sp. Leaf127 (assembly GCF_001423155.1). NCBI lineage: Bacteria > Pseudomonadati > Pseudomonadota > Gammaproteobacteria > Pseudomonadales > Pseudomonadaceae > Pseudomonas > Pseudomonas sp. Leaf127. The sequence goes on from NZ_LMOA01000025.1 coordinate 92,422, forward strand.
GTTTCGTCCTTCAGGTCGGCTGCCGGGGTGCCAGGGCGCGGGCTGTAGACGAACGAGAACGAGAAGTCGAAGCCCACGTCCTGCACCAGCTTCATGGTGTTTTCGAAGTCTTTCTCGGTTTCGCCCGGAAAGCCGATGATGAAGTCTGAACTGATACAGATGTCCGGCACCGCCGCCTTGAGCTTGCGCAAGCGGGATTTGTATTCCAGCACCGTGTGGTTGCGCTTCATGGCCGCCAGGATCCGGTCGGAGCCGGACTGCACCGGCAGGTGCAAGTGCTTGACCAGTTCGGGCACCTCGGCATGGGCCTGGATCAGGCTGTCGGAGAACTCCAGCGGGTGCGAGGTGGTGTAGCGAATCCGGTCGATGCCTTCGATGGCGGCCACGACGCGGATCAGGTCCGCCAGGTCGGCCACGCTGCCGTCAGGGTTGACACTGCGGTAACCGTTGACGTTCTGCCCCAGCAGGGTGACTTCACGCACGCCGTTTTCTGCCAGGTGAATGACTTCACCCAGGACATCATCGAACGGGCGGCTGACTTCTTCACCGCGGGTGTAGGGCACCACGCAGAAGGTGCAGTACTTGCTGCAGCCTTCCATGACCGAGACATAAGCGGTCGGGCCGTCGACACGGGGCTCGGGCAAATGGTCGAACTTTTCGATTTCCGGAAACGAGACATCGACCTGCGGCTGGCCGCTGACACGGGCCGCATCGATCATTTCCGGCAGGCGGTGCAGGGTCTGCGGACCGAAGACCACGTCAACGTAGGGCGCGCGGTCACGAATGGCAGCACCTTCCTGGCTGGCCACGCAGCCGCCGACGGCAATCACCATCTCGGGGTTGGCCAGTTTCAGTTCACGCCAGCGGCCGAGCTGGGAATACACCCGGTCCTGGGCGCGCTCGCGAATCGAGCAGGTATTGAGCAGGATCACGTCGGCATCTTCGGCGCGTGCGGTGACTTCCAGGGCTTGATGTTCGCCCAGCAGGTCGACCATGCGCGAGCTGTCGTACTCGTTCATCTGGCAACCGTGGGTTTCGATGTAAAGCTTCTTGGCCATGCTCACTAGTCTGCTGATTCAAAGAACCGCGCATTATAGGGGTGATGCGTGCAGTGATCTAGCATTGCCTGTCCGGCGGGCATGCTATAATTCCGCTCTTTTCACCTCTGTGATCATTGCCTGTCGACCATGACCAAACGCGAATCTCCCATCTACAAAGTTATTTTCCTCAATCAGGGCCAGGTGTTCGAAATGTACGCCAAGCAAATCTACCAGAGCGATCTGTGGGGGTTTCTTGAAGTAGAGGAGTTTGTCTTTGGCGAGCGCACGACCGTGGTCGTGGACCCCAGCGAAGAAAAACTGAAGGCCCAGTTCGAAGGCGTGGTGCGCAGCTTCGTGCCGATGCACTCGATCGTGCGCATCGATGAAGTCGAGCGCATGGGTACGCCGAAGATCAGTGAAGCGAAGGGCGGCAGCAACGTCATGCCATTCCCGGTGCCAATGCCGGAGAAATAATCCGGCAGGCTGTCGGTCCGCCGCGCCCAAGGCTGCGTCTAAGGCAGCGGCGAGAAGGGCGTGCGGCCTTCGGCAGTCTGCAACTCAAGCAGGTACTTGCGGAAGATCTGCCCCAGCACCTGGGTGGCGATTTCCAGTTCGTTGCGCTGCATCCTGGCCGAGACTTCATCGGCGGCATCAAGGGCGTCTTCCGAGCCATTGACCGCCGCCATCTTGAGCACGACATACGCCTGGATGTTGTTCACCGGTACGCCTTCGCCAGCCGCGAACATCGAGCCCAGCCGGTATTGCGCCTGGGCATGGCCCTGCAACGAGGCTTTCTCGAAATAATTCAGGGCCTGGGCCAGGTCGCGTTCGGCCTGCTTGCCTTCGTAGTAGAACTCGCCCAACTCGTATTGCGCCTGTGCGTCACCCGATTGCGCGGCCTGCTGGCAGGCGCTCAGGGCGTCGGGCAGGTTCTCGGGCAGCGTATTGAGGGTGCAGCGACCCATCGCTGGGATCAACAACGAGTTGCCGCCTGCTGCCTGGGTCAGCAGGGGATAGACAAGCAACAGGCAGCCCAATGCAAGGGTGCGGCCGGTGCGGTTCATGGGAGTCGACGTGCCTCTGGAAAAAGATGCGGGCGTACCGTGCAGCTAAAGGTGCTGGCTGCGCATTATGAAATAAGCGGAGCCCACCTTACAAAGTGTTTACGGATTTTCTGCTGCACGGCTTTTAAAAGCCTTGTTTTAAGAGGGTATGGCACTAAGCGATGGGCGCCCGCCTGAGCGCAGGCAGGCGCCTTTGCCTTATCCGAGCGCGGCGAACGCCTTTTCGGCAGCATCTAGCGTCAATTGCAGCTCGGCCTCGCCATGGGCAATGGAGGTGAAGCCGGCCTCGAAGGCACTGGGCGCCAGGTACACACCGCCTTCCAGCATCAGGTGGAAGAAGCGCTTGAAGCGCTCGGCATCGCTGGTCATCACGTCCTGGAAGGTCACGATGGCTTGGGTCTCGGTGAAATACAGGCCGAACATGCCGCCGGCCTGGGTCGTGGTAAAGGCGATCCCGGCCGCGTCGGCGCGCGCCTGCAAACCGGCCAGCAGGCGACGGGTGTAAGTGTCCAGCTCGTCGTGGAAGCCTTCACGGCTGATCAGGCGCAGCGTGGTCAGGCCGGCGGCCATGGCCAGCGGGTTGCCCGACAGGGTGCCGGCCTGGTAGACCGGGCCCAGCGGTGCGATGTGCGACATGATCTCGCGCTTGCCGCCAAAGCAGCCGACCGGCATGCCGCCGCCGATGATCTTGCCGAAGGTCGACAGGTCGGGCGTGACGCCGTAATACGCCTGGGCACCGCCCAGCGCGACCCGAAAGCCGGTCATCACTTCGTCGAAAATCAGCACCACGCCATGCTCGTCGCACAGGGCGCGCAAGCCTTGCAGGTAGCCGGGGGCCGGCGGTACGCAGTTCATGTTGCCGGCCACCGGCTCGACGATGATGCACGCCACTTCCTGGCCGACTTCGGCGAGCATGGCGCGCACGGCGTCCAGGTCGTTGAACGGCACGGTCAGGGTGTGCCTGGCAAAGGCCGCCGGCACGCCGGGCGAACTGGGCACGCCCAGGGTCAGGGCGCCGGAACCGGCCTTGACCAGCAGGCTGTCGGAATGGCCGTGGTAGCAGCCTTCGAACTTGATGATGCTGTCGCGGCCGGTGTAGCCACGGGCCAGGCGGATGGCACTCATGGTCGCCTCGGTGCCGGAGCTGACCATGCGCACCATTTCCATCGACGGCACCAGCGAGCAGACCAGGTCGGCCATCTCGGTTTCCATCGCGGTCGGTGCCCCATAGGACAGGCCATGTTCAAGCTGGGCGCGCACGGCATCGAGCACTTGCGGGTGGCTGTGGCCGAGGATCATCGGCCCCCAGGAGCCGACATAGTCCACGTAGCGCTTGTCGTCTTCGTCCGTCACGTAGGCGCCTTCGGCGTGCTTGAAGAACAGCGGCGTGCCGCCGACGCTCTTGAATGCGCGCACCGGCGAGTTGACGCCGCCGGGGATGTGTTTTTGGGCGTTGGCGAACAGTGCTTCGGAACGGGACATGATCGGGTCTCTGCTTTTGAAACGGGAAGTCGTGTCTGCGCCCGGGAGGTAAACACCAGGCGGCGCAGGAGCCGGCACTATAGCAAATGCAAATTGACTGGCGGCTGTCGATGTCCGATTTCAGCCAGACTTGCGCGCCGGGCTGGCTTAAAGTCGGCCTATGAAAACCCTCGACCCGCACATCTGTTATACCGCCTTTGTCGCTCGCGACCGCCGTTTTGACGGCTGGTTTTTCATGGGCGTGTCCTCCACCGGTATCTACTGTCGGCCGGTGTGTCCGGTGCGGGCGCCACTGGCGCGCAACTGCACGTTCTTCACCTCGGCGGCGGCTGCCGAACAGGCCGGTTTTCGCCCGTGCCTGCGTTGTCGCCCGGAGTTGGCGCCGGGTCACGCGGCCCTGGATGCCTCCGAACGGCTGGCCCAGGCGGCGGCCCGGTTGATCGAGGAAGGTTACCTCAATGGTCGCACTCTTCAGGACCTGGCGCAGCGGGTAGGGGTCACGGCCCGCCACCTGCGCCGGCTCTTCGAGGCGCACTTCGGGGTGACCCCGGTCGAGTTTGCCCAGACCCAGCGCCTGCTGGTTGCCAAGCGCTTGCTCACCGAAACCTCGCTGCCCATGGTCGAGGTGGCGCTGATGGCCGGGTTCGGCAGCGTGCGCCGCTTCAACGATGTCTTCCAGGCGCGCTACGGGCTCAATCCCTCGAACCTGCGCAAGGCGCGGTCGGTCGCGGCGGCGCACGGTTTGAGCTTTGAGCTGGCGTACCGGCCACCGTTTTCCTGGTCCGGTGTCCTGGCTTTCCTGGCCCATCGCGGCATTGCCGGAGTCGAGCGGGTCGAGGCTGACAGCTACAGCCGTGCCCTTGAACTGGAGCATGCGGGCGTGCGCCTGACCGGCTGGGTGCAGGTGCGTCATGCGCCTGCACGCCATGCCTTGCGGGTCGAGATATCCAGCGCCCTGCAACCGACCATTGTTCAGGTGCTGGGCTTGCTGCGGCGGGTGTTCGATACCGGTTGCCGGCCCGACCTGGTCGATGCGCACCTGGGCGCACTGGCCGAAGGCTTGCCGGGCATGCGCGTGCCGGGTGCCTTCGATGGCTTCGAGATCGCCGTGCGTGCGGTGGTCGGCCAGCAGATCTCTGTACTCAGGGCGCGGCAGATCCTGGCGCGCATTGCCGAGCGCTACGGAACGCCGGTGGCGCAGGCGCCTGGAACACTGGTGCAGGCCTTTCCATGCGCCGAGGTGCTGGCCCGCCTGGAGCCTGCCGCGCTGATTGCCACCGGGCTGATCGGTATTCGCGCCGAGGCCATCATCCAGGTCGCCCAGGAAGTGGCAACGGGCCGTATCGTGTTGGAACCGCTGGTGCCGCTGGAGCCAACGCTTGCGGCCTTGCGCCGGATTCGCGGCATCGGTGAGTGGACCGTGCAATACATTGCCATGCGGGCGCTGGGCTGGCCCAATGCATTCGTGCAGGGTGACGCGGTGCTGAAAAAATACCTGGGCTGCGCCACGACCGCGCAGCTCGACGAACAGGCCAACCGTTGGGCGCCCTGGCGGGCGTATGCCGTGGTGCACCTGTGGCGCTTGAGTGAGGAGGCAAAACAATGAATGCGGGTTATCTGTTAAGCAGCACCCTGGGCGATATCGTCCTGCGCGCTGAAGACGATGCCTTGACCGGTGTGTTCTTCACCGGCCAGAAACATTATCCCGAACGCTTGCTGCTGGTGAATGACGACACGCCTGTGCCGCGCATCATCGATCGGGCGCGTGAACAGCTGCAGGCATTCTTCAACGGCGAGTTGCAGGTGTTCGACCTGCCGTTGCGTACCAGGGGCACGCCCTTTCAGGAGCAGGTCTGGCAGGCGCTGGCGCGCATTCCCTATGGCGAGGTGCTGTCGTACGGCGCCATGGCCCGCAAGATGGGCCTGAGCCCCGGTCATTCACGGGCGGTGGGCACCGCCAATGGGCGTAACCCGATCTCGATCATCGTGCCATGCCACCGGGTAGTGGGCGCCTCCGGGGACCTGACCGGCTATGCCGGCGGCGTCGACCGCAAGCGCGCTCTGCTGGCGCTGGAATGCGCGCAGGGCTTCAAGCTGGGGTAGGGGCGGCTTCAGCCGCGAAAGATCGCTCGGTATTGGCTGTCTAGCGACCCAGCAGGGCATTGAACGCCTTGGCCCGGCGGGTCACTTCGGCGGTGTTGTCGGCGCCGAACAGGCCGTTGACTACCGCCAGCAGGTCGGCACCGTGCTCTACCAGGGGCGCTGCGTTTTCCAGGGTAATCCCGCCAATCACCGCAATGGGCAGGTTGATCCGTGCCCGCACCTGCCCGAGCAGCTCCAGCGGGACGGCCGGTGCCTCAGGCTTGGTCATCGAATTGAAGAACCTGCCGAACGCCACATAGCTGGCGCCGTCGGCCTTGGCCTGTTCGGCCAGTTCCAGCCGACCGTGGCAGGTCGCCCCCATGATCGCCTTGTGGCCCAGCAAGGCCCGGGCATTGGACAGCGAGCCGTCGGTCTGGCCCAGATGCACGCCTACGCCCAGGCGCGCCGCCAGTTCGGCGTCATCGTTGATGATCAGGCGCGTCCTGTAGCGCTCGCACAGCTTGAGCAGTTCGCTCGCCTCGCGCAGACGGCGTGATTCGTCATGGGTCTTGTCGCGGTACTGCAGCAGCGTGACGCCGCCTTCAAGAGCGGCCTCGACGTAGGACAGAAACCGGCCGGCCAGGAGTTGGCCGTCGGTGATGGCGTACAGGCCGCGTAGCTTCATGGAACTGGCCTCGACAGGGTGATCACGAACAGAAGTCCAGCGGCAGACGGCGCGGTACGAACTGACCCCGGCCCAGCAGGTCGGCATCGCGCAGGGTGCGCCAGGTGTAGTCCAGCGCTGACTCGACGGCGCTGACCAGTTCCTGCCCCAGCGCCAGGCGTCCGGCCAGGGCACTGGCCAGGGTGCAGCCTGAACCATGATAGCTGCCCGGCAGGCGCTGGCAGGTAAAGGTGAGCGGCGGCTGGCCACGAATGTACAGACGGTTGTGCACCTGCTCTTCATCACCATGGCCACCGGTGATCAACAGGTGCTGGCAATACTCAAGCAGACGCGCCGCGCACTCATCGGCGCTGCCTTCGGGCAGTTCGGCCAGGATACGGGCTTCAGGCAGGTTGGGCGTGGCAATGGTCGACAGCGGCAACAAGCGCTCGCGCATCGCATAGCCGACCTCATCCTTGCCCAGTCGGCCGCCGCCGCCGGCCCGCAGGACCGGGTCACAGACCACCGGCAGGTGCGGGTGGGCGCTGAGCAGCCCGACCACCGTGTCGACCATCTCCAGCGAGCCGAGCATGCCCAGCTTCACAGCCTCTACGGTCGAGTCGTTGAGCACGGCATTGGCCTGGGCCAGCACCCACTCACGATCCAGCACGCGAAAATCGCTGACATTGACCGTGTCCTGCACGGTCAGGGCGGTGACGGCCGGAGCCGCATGACAACCCTGGGCCAGCAGGGCTTCGATATCGGCCTGCAAACCGGCGCCACCACTGGGGTCGTGGCCGGACAGGCAGAGAACTACGGGGCGGGTGCTATAGATAGTGTTCATGGTGCGCGAGCTTATCACTAACCCGGCGGCGGTCGCTGCCGGTGCCTGAAATTTTCCATGGGGCGCCGCCATTGCAGGAACGGTAGCCGATTGCGCTGTGCCGCAGGCTCCGCAGTCGGCGTCCGATGCTCTATGTCGCGGTTTTGGCTTATGAGTCAAAGACATGGTGCCTTTGGGCGATTAACGGCTATCCTTGACAGTCTGTGCGTGCACACAAGCAAAAGGCCCGTCCATTGCGGCCTGCAGCGCCGCCCGGCACAGGGTCACAGAACCTATTGAACCTGCTTCACGGATGGGAACTGCAGGGCGTCGCTTCACGGATCGAGCAAGCGCGACGGACTACCTTGGGGCTTTCATGTTGCGCTACTTGCTGATGTTGCTGGTTGCTTGCCTGCCATTGTGGGCTCATGCCGTCGAGTTCGACGAAAGCACCCGCAACCTGTCACTGGGTCAATGGACCGAAGTGTTCGAAGACACCAGCGCCGCCGTGGGTATCGATCAGGTCAGTGCGCCTGGCATGGCCCAGGCGTTCCGGCCCCTGGACGCGAAAACCCTCAACGCCGGCTATTCGCACTCGGCGTTCTGGATGAAGATCAGGCTGTCCTACCAGCCACGCGACCCGGCCCGGCATGCCGACTGGCTGCTGGAGCTGGCCTATCCGCCGATCGATCATGTCGATGTGTACCTGCTCGACGCCAGTGGACGCCAGCACATGAGCTGGAAAACCGGTGACATGCTGCCGTTTTCCAGCCGCCAGGTCCGCCAGAACAACTTTGTCTTCGAGTTGCCGCTCAAACCCGGCGAAACCATGATTGCCTACGTGCGCGTCGCCAGCCGCGGCTCGGTGCAGGCCCCGTTGAACCTGTGGTCCAGCCATGCCTACCTTGAAGAGCAGCCGGCGCGTATCTATATCCTCGGACTGATCTACGGCGTGCTGCTGGGCATGCTGCTCTACAACCTGTTCATCTATGTCAGCGTGCGCGACAGCAGTTACCTGTACTACATCCTGTATATCGCCTCGTTCGGGCTGTACCAGGTGTCGGTCAACGGCGCCGCCATCGAGTACCTGTGGCCGGACAACCCCTGGTGGGCCAATGTGGCCACGCCGTTTCTGATCGGCATTTCAGTGCTGTTTGCCAGCCAGTTCACGCGCAGCTTCCTGCAGACCGCCCTGTTGGGGCGCTGGCTGGACACTGCGCTGGTCTGGGTAATGGGCAGCGCCGGGGTGGTCATGGCCCTGGCGCTGTTTGCCGACTACGGCCTGGCGTTGCGCATGGTGACCCTGCTGGCCGTGGTGTTCACCGTGCTGGTGTTCACCACCGGCATCATTGCCTCGTTCAGGCGGGTCAGGGTGGCGCGCTATTTTCTGGTGGCCTGGTCGGCCTTCCTGTTTGGCGGCCTGGTCAATGCCGTGATGCTCATGGGCTACCTGCCCAATACCTTCCTGACCATGTATGCCAGCCAGATCGGCTCGGCGATCGAAGTGGCCCTGTTGTCGCTGGCCCTGGCCGACCGTATCAACCATGCCCGCGAACTGCAGGCGCAGAACCTGCTGGAAGCCGGCAAGGATCTGGAGCGGCTCAACCAGCAACTGGCTACCAGCAACCGCCTCAAGGATGAGTTTCTCGCCACGCTGACCCATGAACTGCGCACGCCCATGAACGGCATCATCGGTTCTCTGGAGCTGATGCGCACCGTGCCCATGGACGTTGAATTGCAGATGTATCAGCAGACGGCCGCCAGCTCTTCTCAAGACATGATGCACCTGATCAACGGCATGCTGACCCTGACCGAATTGCAGGCCGGCGCGTTGTCGGCCCAGGCCGAGGCCTTCGAACTGCACAGCCTGACCCGCCGCCTGCGTGCGCGCTTCGTGGCGCCTGCACAGGCCAAGGGCCTGCAATTGCGCCTGGACATGGACCCCCGGCTGCCGCGTTGCCTGCGCGGTGATCCGGACAAACTGTACCAGTGCATCGAGTGCCTGCTCGACAATGCGATCAAGTTCACCCGTCATGGCACGGTCACGCTGCGTTTGCGCAATCAATGTCGCCAGGCCGACACCTGCCAGTTGCAAATCGATGTGATGGACACCGGCATCGGTTTCAAGCGCCTCGACGAGGCGGTGCTGTACCAGCGCTTCTTCCAGGTCGACAGCTCGATGACCCGCGAATACGGTGGCCTGGGCATTGGCCTGGCGATCTGCCGGCAGTTGATCGAGCTCCAAGGCGGGCGCCTGAGCCATCAGTCCGAGCCCGGACGCGGCAGTTGTTTCACCCTGACCCTGTCCTTGCCGACGGTGGGCCCTGCCATTTGCCAGCAAGAGGGAAAATGCACTGACACTTCGTCCGGTATGGCGCTTTTTAACCTGCGGGGTGCGTGATTCACTGACAGGCCTTGTTTGCGACTGATCGAGGAGCGCTGAATGAACCTGTATTCATTGGCCCGGACCCACGACGTCACCAACCAGCCGCCTCCGCTCGACGGCCTCAACCTGTACCGCATCGACCTGCCGCTGCAAGCCTTGGTGCAGCGCTTCGGTGCTGCCTGGGCCAGCCCGCGCATCGACGCCTACGGTGCTCTGGCCGGCGGGCCGCTGATGGAGGCGGGCTTTCTGGCCAACCGTCACAAGCCGGTGTTCCACAGCCATGACCGCTACGGCCACCGCATCGACCTGATCGAATTTCATCCGGCCTGGCATCAACTGATGCGTACGGCCATCGAGCATGGCATTCCATCCCTGCCGTGGCGCGAGCCACAGCCCGGCGCCCACGTGGCCCGCGCTGCCATGAGTTACCTGCACACCCAGGCCGAGCCCGGCAGCGGCTGCCCGCTGACCATGACCTTTGCCAGCGTGCCGGCGCTCAGGTTGCAGCCTGAGCTGGCCAGTGCCTGGTTGCCCAAGGTGCTGGCCACCGAGTACGACCCACGCAACGTCGGCATCGCGCACAAGGCCGGCGTCACCCTCGGCATGGCGATGACCGAGAAACAGGGCGGCACCGATGTGCGGGCCAATACCACCCGTGCCCATCCTGTGGGCAGCTGCGGTCCGGGGCAGGCCTATGAACTGGTCGGGCACAAATGGTTCTGCTCGGCACCGATGTGCGATGCCTTTCTGACCCTGGCCCAGACCGACAAGGGCCTGAGCTGTTTCCTGTTGCCACGCCACCGCCCCGACGACACCCTCAACGCCTTCCAGATCCAGCGCCTCAAGGACAAACTGGGCAACAGCTCCAATGCCTCGTGCGAGGTCGAGTTTCGCGGCGCGCTGGCCTGGATGCTGGGCGAGGAGGGGCGCGGCGTGGCGACCATCCTCGAAATGGTCGCCATGACCCGCTTCGACTGCATGACCGGCTCCAGCGCCCTGATGCGCCAGGCCCTGACCCAGGCCATGCACCATTGTGCGCACCGTCAGGTGGGCGGGCGAGTGCTGGCGCAACACCCCTTGATGCAGAACGTGCTCGCCGACCTGGCCCTGGAAAGCGAGGCCGCCCTGGCCCTGAGCCTGCGCATGGCCCACGCCCTGGACCGCGCCGACGATGACCACCAGGCGCGTTTCATTCGCCTGGTGACGGCGGTGGGCAAGTACTGGATCTGCAAGCGGGCACCGGCCATGATCAACGAGGCCGCCGAATGCCTGGGCGGTGCCGGCTACATCGAAGACAGCATCCTGCCGCGCCTGTACCGCGAAGCGCCGGTCAATTCCATCTGGGAAGGCTCGGGCAATGTCCAGTGCCTGGACGTGCTGCGGGCCCTGGCGCGCGAGCCCGGCGTACTCGATGCCCTGTTCGACGAACTCGACGACGGCCGTGGCGATGCTGATCTGGCCGACCATGTTTGCCGGCTCAAACAGGATCTCGGCGATCATCAGGACCTGCCGTACCGCGCGCGGCAACTGACCGAAGGCATCGCCGTGGCCTTGCAGGCGCGACTGTTGCTCGATGCCGGCGTCAGTGCCGTCAGCGATGCCTTCATTGCCGGTCGCTTGCGCTCGCCGGCAATGGCCTATGGCGCGCTGCCCAGGGGCGTGGACTGCGCAACATTACTGGCGCGTGCAGCGCCACAGGTGAGTTAGGATGCAGCATGCATGTCAGACAGGATCCTTACCGTGAGCCACGCTTTTGTTGTCGTAGAAACCGCTGAACAAGCCGTCCAGCACCTGGCCGAACTGCACGAGCGCGCCACTGGCGCCTTGAACCAGGCCCTCAAGCGCTACCTCAAGGAGCGCATCGAGCCCGATGCCGAGCAACGCGCGCTGTTTCGCTACCCCGAGCTGCGTCTGACCTATACCTCCAATGGCGAAGTGCCGACCACCACGCGTGCCTATGCCAAGGTCCAGTTGCCCGGCACCTACAGCGTGACCGTGACCCAGCCGGCGTCGTTTCGCAAATACCTGCTCGAGCAGCTCGGCCCGCTGATCCGTGACTTCAATGTCACCCTGGAAGTGGGCCTGAGCGACAAGACCATTCCTTACCCGTACGTGGTCGAGCAGGGCGACGAACTGGCCGGCACCGGCATCACCGCCGCCGCCCTGGCGCGGGTTTTCCCCAGCACCGACCTGTCGGCCACCACCGACGGCATCGCTGACGGCCTGCACGACTGGGCCAACGCCGACCCGTTGCCGCTGGCGCTGTTCGACGCCGCCCGCACCGACTTTTCGCTGCGCCGCCTGGTGCATTACACCGGCAGCGACTGGCGCCATGTGCAGCCGTGGATCCTGCTGACCAACTACCACCGCTATGTCGACCAGTTCATCATGCACGGGCTGGAGACCCTGCGTGACGACCCGCGTTTCGTGCGCCTGGTGCTGCCGGGCAATGTGATCGTCGATAAGGACATGGACGCCGAAGAGGCGCAGAGCGTAGTGGCCAGCGTGGTCTGGCACCGTTACCAGATGCCGGCCTATCACCTGGTGGCCGAGGACGGCCATGGCGTGACCCTGGTCAATATCGGCGTCGGCCCGTCCAATGCCAAGAACATCACCGACCACCTGGCAGTCCTGCGCCCGCACTGCTGGCTGATGATCGGCCACTGCGGCGGGTTGCGTCAGTCGCAGACCATCGGCGACTACGTGCTGGCCCATGCCTACATGCGCCGCGACGGCATCCTGGACCGCGTGCTGCCGCCGCACATCCCGATCCCGGCTTTGGCCGAAGTGCAACTGGCGTTGCAGGAAGCAGCCGCCCAGGTCACCGGCGAGCGCGGCGAAGAACTCAAGAAACGCCTGCGCACCGGCACGGTCCTGACCTACGACGACCGCAACTGGGAGCTGCGCTGGGCCCAGGAGCGCCCGCTGATCAACCTGTCCCGGGCCGTGGCGGTCGACATGGAAAGCGGCACCATCGCCGCGCAAGGCTACCGCCTGCGCGTGCCGTACGGCACCTTGCTGTGCGTCTCGGACAAACCGCTGCACAGTGAGATCAAGCTGCCGGGCTCGGCCAACGCGTTCTATAACCGCGCTGTCAGCCAGCACCTGAAGATCGGCATCGCCGCCCTGGACCTGCTGCGCGCCGAACTCAACTCCCTGCACTCGCGCAAACTGCGCAGCTTCGACGAGCCACCGTTCCGCTGACAGCCCCTTGCAAGCGCGCTCCTACAGGTGTGAATTTTATAACCAATAAAATCAATAAGTTACTTTGTGTTTGATGAGAGATCACCTTGTGTCACTGACACAACGCTTTCGCGCAGCAAACATGGACCCGGTGTAGGAGCGCGCTTGCCCGCGACCGGCTGCGCAGCAGTCGTAAAWTTKCAGCGTTTCACAGATTTCTGCGAGCGCTTCGCACTCGGTCGCGGGCAAGCGCGCGCCTACGCGTCTACAATGCGGGCTCTGTTTTTTCCGGTTACCGTCATGTCCCGTATTCAACGTCCCGCGCCCCGGCGTCCCGTCTCTGGCAAGGCCGCCGCCCCGCGGCGCGCTGCCAAGGCGCCGCCGGCCGAGCCGAAGCTGATCCTGTTCAACAAGCCTTTCGATGTCCTGACCCAGTTCAGCGACGATCAGGGACGCGCCACGCTCAAGGACTTCATCGACATTCCGGGCATCTACCCGGCCGGGCGCCTGGACCGTGACAGCGAAGGCCTGTTGCTGCTGACCAACGACGGCCAGTTGCAGGCAAAAATTGCCGATCCCCGGCACAAGCTGGCCAAGACCTACTGGGTGCAGGTCGAAGGCGAGGTGAGCGAGGCGCAGCTGCAGCAACTGCGTGAGGGGGTGACGCTCAACGACGGCCCGACCCTGCCCGCCGAGGCCCGTGCCCTTGAAGAGCCGACGTTGTGGCCGCGCAATCCGCCGGTGCGTTTTCGCAAAAGCATTCCAACCTGTTGGCTGGAACTGGTGATCAAGGAAGGCCGCAACCGTCAGGTCCGGCGGATGACCGCTGCTGTCGGCCTGCCCACCTTGCGCCTGGTGCGCGTGCGCATCGGACCATGGTCGCTCGACGACCTGGAGCAGGGACAGTACCGGGAACTGAACCAGTTCACGCTTTGAGCTGCAAGCAGGGCAGGCGCCGCGTTGGCTTGCCGCTGCTTCACGGGCGCAGGTGGGTGAGCGGCATTTCGGTGCTGGCCAGCACCTGGTTGAGGACAAAGCTGGACTTGACGCTGGTCACCCCGTCGATGCGGGTCAGGTGGCCCAGCAACAGCTTCTGGTAATGATCCATGTCCGGCACCACCACCTTGAGTTGATAGTCGGCATCCATGCCCGTCACCAGGCTGCATTCGAGCACCTGGGGCAGGTTGCGGATGTGCTGCTCGAAGTTCTCGAAGCGTTCAGGTGTGTGGCGGTCCATGCCGATCAGTACATAGGCGGTGAGGCTCAGGCCCAGTTTCTTGCGGTCCAGCAACGCGACCTGACGCACGATATAGCCGTCGTCTTCAAGTTGCTTGACCCGCCGCGAGCAGGGTGAGGGCGACAGGCCGATGCGCTCTGCCAGTTCCTGGTTGGAGATACGCGCATCGCGCTGCAATTCGGCCAAAATGCTCAGGTCGTATCTGTCGAGCTTGCTCACGATGTTCACCTTTCTAGGTTCTATTGCGCTGAAATATTGATCTCAAGTGAAAAATTGCGCAAGCGGGCTTTTTTTAAGCAATCTTCGCAATCCTCTGCTGCGCCTGAAAGCCTATTCTTTTCAACACCAATCACTGCCCGGACATCACGTCCACTGCAGTCGGTCGAATCAGACCAACTGCGGCCTCCCACCCAACCGGGTGGATCAGGCCCCCGGGCTGCACCCTGTCCAGAAGACGGTGTGAAGTGAGCCGGCGCCACAAGCGTCGAGCCAGGACGAAGCATCCCAAAGGGGCCCCAGGGTCCCTTTTTTCATGCCCTGCAGAAAAGGGCGACGCGGTCAACTCATGTGGGAGGGGGCTCTGCCCGCGACGGCTGCGGCACAGGCGCAACAGCGGTATTGGTTTTACGGACCCTGTCTTCGGCTTGTCGCCCAACCGCGTTTGCACAGCTCTGATAAAGTGCACTCAAGACGCCGCGCAGAACCCCATCGCCGTCTTGCAGTCTTAATTAACGTCTCTTTCCTGTTCAGGTGAACACAGCATGAAAACCGGCCTCTGGCAGTTCGCGGTTCCGAGTCTGTTGTGCCTGAGCCTGGCCGCCCCTGTGCAGGCCGGCGACCAGTCGCCGGGCGAGTTGCGTGGCGCCAATCCCCAGCAGCAGAACCCGCAACGCCAGGTCGAGCGCCAGCAGGATCGGCAGATCCAGCAGCAACAGCAGCAGATGCGCAGCGTCGAGCAACAGCAACAACAGCAGATCTACCAGCAGCAGCGTGAGCAGCAACGGCAGATCCAGGATCAGCAGAACCAGCAGCGCCAGGTCGAACGCCAGCAGGACCGCCAGGTTCAGCAGCAACAGAACCAGCAGCGCAACGCCGAACGCCAGCAACAACAGCAGCAGTACCAGCAACAGCAGCAACAGCGCGAGCAGCAGCGCCAGATCCAGACTCAACAGCGTCAGGATGAGCGCCAGCAGTTACAGCAACGCCAGGACAATCTTCCGCTGCAAAGTGCACCGCGCGAGTCGTGGCAGACCCAGCCACCCCGCCAGGGCAATTATCAGGACCTGCCGCGCGACCAACGTCCACGCCAGCAGTGGGCCGGGCGCCCCGATGGGCGCGGCGATGGCTGGGGCACAGGTCCACGCTACCGCCCGGGCAACAGCCTCAACCAGGTGCCACGCGGCTATTCCCGTATTCCGTGGCGCGGCCAGGATTACTACTATGCCGACGGCTACTGGTATCGCCCGCAAGGTGAGCGCTATGTGGTGGTGACGCCGCCCCAGGGCGTGCGGGTGAGCAGTCTGCCGGCCTATTCACAAGAACTCTGGGTGGGGGGCTCGCTGCTGTTTCTGGCGGCCGGCAGTTACTACGCCTGGCAGCCTGACAGCCAGGACTATGTGGTGGTCAACCCGCCGCAGGCTCAGGTAGACAGCCAGGGTGCGCCGCCTTCTGCCAGTCAGTACGACCCGTCGTTCTCGCCCATCGCCGGGCAGACGCCGGAGCGTGTCGAGTACGATCGCTACCAATGCTACCGCTGGGCCGTCGACCGCAGTGGCTTCGACCCCGCCAGTGTCACCTATGCGCCAGCCGAGGAAGTCATAGACACCTATCGCCAGGCGATGGGGGCGTGTCTGTACGAGCGTGGCTACAGCGTGCAATAGCCTAGACGATCAGACCGGTTTCTGCCCGACCACTTCCTGCGGGTCGGCATGCACCAGCACTTCGGCTTGCGGGTACTGGGCATGAATGGCGGCGGCGGCGCGGTCGCACAATTCATGCGCGACCGACAGCGTCAGCGAGCCAGGCAGCTCAAGGTGTAGCTGCACAAACCAGATCTGCCCGGAGATGCGCGTGCGCAGGTCATGTGCGCCCAGCACGCCAGGCACCCCGCGCGCCAGTTCCAGCATGTGGGCGCTGACCTCGGGTGGCAGCTCCTGGTCCATCAACACCGAGAAGGTTTCCCGGGCGATCTGCACCGCACTCCAGACGATATACCCGGCAATCGCCAGGCCGAACCAGGCATCGGCCTGCTGCCAGCCCAGCCAGGTCAGGCTCAGCGCCAGCAGGATGCTGACGTTGAGCAACAGGTCCGAACGGTAGTGCAAGGCATCGGCCTTGATCGCACTGGAACCGGTGATGCGGATCACCTTGCGCTGAAAGCCCAGCAGCGCCAGGGTCAACCCCAGCGCCAGCAAGGTCACGACAATGCCCGGCAAGGCTGTGCTGAGCGGTTCGGGATTCTGGATGCGTTCGATGGCCTGAATGCCGATCAGCACGCCGCTGACCGTGATGAACAGCGCCTGGGCCATGCCCGACAAGGCTTCGGCCTTGCCATGCCCGTAGCGGTGGTCGTCGTCGGCCGGGCGCAGGGCGTAATGCACCGCCAGCAAGTTGAGCAACGAGGCGGCGCCATCGAGCAGCGAGTCGGTCAGCCCGGCCAGCAGGCTCAGCGAGCCGCTCATCCACCAGGCCACGCCTTTGGTGATGATCAGGATGATCGCCACCGTCAGCGAGGCCCGGGTGGCCAGGCGCAGCAGGCGGGTATGTTCAGCGTTGGCGTGCATGCGTGTCCTTCAGGTGCAGGTCTTCAGGTTCAGGCCGCCGGGCGCAGGCCCAGGCTGGCCAGTTGCTCAAGGCTGCCCTTGTGCTGGATCAGGCGCGGATCGTCCAGCGGGAACGTGCGGCCCAGTTCCTGTTCCAGAATGACCTGCAGCTTCTGCGTGTCGACGCTGCCATCGGCCTTGACGGCTGGCTTGAGCTTGACCGGATCGACCTGTGCCTGCTCGTTGGGCGCGTAGTAGATCGCACCGGTAGCAAAGTCCACGCCCAAAGCAATCACGCCCGGAATCACGTAGAACAGCAGGCCCAAAGCATCGAGCACGACAATCGCCGGGTCGACCTTGCCATCGATCTGGCCGCGACGGTCGGGATAGAAAATGCTGCCGCAGGCGGACAACTGGGTCAGCAGCGTGGCGGCCAGAACACCACCGATCAAACGCGAAGCAAGGCGCATGGGAAAAACTCCTGTAGTGAAGAGGGCAACTATACAAGGCAAAGACTGCGGGGCTAAGACTATTGCGCCCGGCGCAGGTTCGGGTGCAGAAATTTTCTGCAGGTTTAAGAGGGCATGAAAAGCGCGTTATAGTCTGGCGGGTTCGATTCTTTTCAATCTTGCAGGGCGATCACGATTTATGGTCAAGGCAGCTTCCACTCCCCGGTCCAGGGCGGACTTCTGGTTACTGCACATCGAGTTGCAGGACTGTGTACCTTCTGTCTGGCGCCGGTTCGTCGTACCGTCCGATATCGATCTGGAGAAGTTGCACGAGGTCTTGCAGGGCGTGATGGGCTGGGACAATGAGCACCTGCACTCCTTCCGTATGGGCGACAAGGTCTATGGTCCGCCCGATGAGTCGCTCGAGGATGACCCGTGGCGCAGTCCTGCCGAGCCTGAGTCCCTGTATACCCTGAGCGAGGCGCTGGGCAGAAAAAAGAGCTTCGTCTATCTCTATGATTTTGGCGATGACTGGTACCACAAGGTCACGGTCGAAAAGCGCGGCCTGTCGTCCAGCACGTTCCCCCAGGCGGCTTATTGCCTCGAGGGCGCCAATGCCTGTCCCCCGGAGGATATCGGAGGCGTGCCGGGCTATGAATTCATGCTGGAGGCACTGGCGGATCCTGCACATCCCGAGCACACGGAAATCAAAGAGGCATTCGGCAATGAGTTCGATCCCGCCCTGTTCGACCTGGAGGAAACCAATGACTGGTTGAAGCAGTTCGACCCGCTGGACGCCCGTGAGGTCTACCAGGTGCTCAAGGAACTGGCATTGGGCCAACGCACTTTGTGCAAGATCGATGAACAACTGGACAACGAAACCGGCGACGAGCCGCTGCTGGTCACTGTCGATGACTGGTTGCTGGCACTGTCGTTCGATGAACAGGGCCTGGCCCTGTGTCAGTTCTGCCGCGCCCCGGATGGCCGGCTCGGCTCGATGCAGGACTGGCACCGGGCTGGCACCGACCCGGTGGCATTTCTCAGCGCCTGGGAACTGCAACAGGTCGAGGGGCTGTTGCAGGCGTTGTAGCCCCTGGGTTGCAGCGCTGGCGCTGTTGCCCCGGCGCCTGCTCGGTATACTGCCCGCCCAGTTCGGGAGTAGCCCATGATTGCCTTGCCCATCGACGCTGTATTGCCGGCCCTGCGCCAAGCCCTCAACGAGCGCCACGAGGTGGTGCTCGAAGCCCCGCCCGGCGCCGGCAAGACCACCCGCGTGCCGCTGGCGCTGCTTGAGGCGCCGTGGCTGGCCGGGCAGACCATCCTGATGCTCGAACCGCGCCGGCTGGCCGCGCGCGCCGCGGCCGAACGGCTGGCCAGCGAACTGGGCGAGAAGGTCGGTGAAACCGTGGGTTACCGCATTCGCCTGGACAGCAAGGTCGGGCCCGGGACCCGCATTGAGGTGGTCACCGAAGGCATCCTCACCCGCCGATTGCAGGACGATCCGGCGCTGGAGGGCGTGGGGCTGGTGATCTTCGACGAATTCCATGAGCGCAGCCTGGACGCCGATCTGGCACTGGCCCTGAGCCTCAACGGCCGTGAACTGCTGCGCGACGAACCGCCGCTCAAGGTCCTGTTGATGTCCGCCACGCTGGAAGGTGAGCGCTTGTCGGCCCTGCTAGACGACGCGCCGGTGGTGCGCAGTGAAGGGCGCATGTTCCCGGTGACGATCCAGTGGGGGCGGCCGTTCCAGCCGGGCGAGTTCGTCGAGCCGCGCGTGGTGCAGACCGTGCTCGATGCGCTGGGCAGCGAGACCGGCAGCCTGCTGGTGTTCCTGCCGGGGCAGGCCGAGATTCGCCGGGTGCATCAGCAACTGGCCGACGCCCTGGGTGAACGAAGCGACATTCTGCTGTGCCCGTTGCATGGTGAGCTGGACCTCAACGCCCAGCGCGCCGCCATCGACCCGGCCCCGTCCGGTGCGCGCAAGGTGGTGCTGGCCACCAATATTGCCGAGACCAGCCTGACCATCAATGGCGTGCGCGTGGTGATCGATGCCGGGCTGGCGCGGGTGCCGCGCTTCGATCCGGGCAGCGGCATGACCCGCCTGGACACCCAGCGTATTTCCCGCGCCAGCGCCACCCAGCGCGCCGGCCGGGCCGGGCGCCTGGAGCCGGGCGTGTGTTACCGGCTGTGGTCCGAGGCCCAGCACGAGCAACTGGCCGCTTATGGTAGTGCCGAAATCCTCCAGGCCGACCTGGCGGGCCTGGCCTTGCAACTGGCCCGCTGGGGTGTGGAACCGAACCAGTTGAAGTGGCTCGACCTGCCGCCCATGGCCGCCTTTGGCCAGGCCCGCGACCTGTTGCAGCGCCTCGGCGCGCTGCAAGCGGACGGGCGCCTGACCGGTCATGGCCAGGCGATGGCCGAAATGCCGGCGCACCCGCGCATCGCCCATCTGCTGTTGCGCGGTCAGTCATTGGGGCTGGCCGACATGGCCTGTGACGTCGCCGCCTTGCTGGGCGAGCGCGATATCCTGCGCGGCGCCGGTGCCGACCTGCACAGCCGCCTTGTGTTGCTGTCGGGCGAACAGAAGGCCCAGCGCAACGCCCAGGGCGGTGTGCAGCGTGCCCGGCAACTGGCCCGTCAGTACCGCAGTCACATGCGCGGCAAGCCGGCCCAGGCCGTCAGCGATCCCGAGCATCCGCGCTGGCTGGGCGCCTTGCTGGCGCTGGCCTACCCGGACCGGGTGGCGCGCCAGCGACGCCCCGGTGGGGCCGAGTACCGCCTGGCCAACGGTCGCGCCGCGTTGTTTGGCGACAGCGATGCCCTGATGAAGCACGAATGGCTGGTGGTCGCCGACCTGGGCAGCCGCCAGGGCCAGCGCGAAGAGCGCATTTACCTGGCCGCCGATCTGGAGCCTGCGCTGTTTGATACGGTGCTGGCCGAGCAGGTGCGCAACGTCGATCAACTGGACTGGGACGAGCGCGAAGGCGTGCTGCGCGCCGAGCGCCAGCGCAAGGTCGGCGAACTGGTGCTCGGCAGCGAGCCGCTGCCGAGCCTGGATGAGGCTGCGCGCGGGCAGGCCTTGCTGGGGCTGGTAAGGCGCAAGGGCCTGGAATTGCTGGCCTGGACGCCCGAGCTGCGCCAGTGGCAAGCCCGCGTCAGCTTGCTGCGCACGCTGGATAGGCAACAGCAGCCTGCCAGCGACTGGCCGGATGTCAGCGACAGCGCGTTGCTCGCCAGCCTGGAACACTGGTTGCTGCCGTACCTGGGCAAGGTCACCCGGCTCAGCCACTTCGGCGCGCTCGACCTGTCGTCGATGCTGCGCAACCTGCTGCCCTGGCCGCTGCCGCAACGCCTGGATGAACTGGCACCCTCACATGTGCAGGTGCCTTCCGGCTCGTCGGTGCGCCTGGACTACAGCGAACACCCGCCGATCCTGGCCGTGCGCCTGCAGGAGCTGTTCGGGCTGTCCGACACACCGCGCATCGCCAACGGCCGCCAGGCCGTCAAGCTGCACCTGTTGTCCCCGGCGCGCCGCCCGGTGCAGGTGACACAAGACCTGGCCAGCTTCTGGCGCACGACCTACAGCGAGGTCAAGAAGGATTTGAAAGGACGCTACCCCAAGCATTACTGGCCGGATGACCCGCTGGTGGCCGAGGCCACCGCACGGATCAAGCCCCGCAAGGGTTGAGGGGCTGGGGGCGAGCGCTCATCAGGCAGATGCTGGATATTAAACTCACTGCTTGCAGGAGCCCACCCTGTGTCACTGACACAGCGCCAAGGCGGAGCGCCAAGGCGGCGCGCTTTCGCGCAGCAAGCGTGTGGCCAGGTAAAGCGCGCTTGGCCTGGGCCGTACTCGGACGACCGAGTGCGTAGTGCTCGCAAAAAATGATGAAACACCACTATTTTTACGACTGCTGCGCAGCCGGTCGCCGGCAAGCGGGCTCCTACGGTAGTGAATTAATATCCAATAAAATCAATAATTTATTTTGTGTTGATGAGCGTGCGGCGGCGGTCTCTCAGCGCTTACCCGCGGCGGCGATCATAGTAGTAGCGACGATCGTGGCGGTCATGCTGACGGTAGTGATGACGCGGTGGCGGTGCATAGCGGCGGTGCTCATAGTGCGAACGGCGCGGCGCGTAGTAGTGGTTGCGGTATTCACGCGGCGCCGGGCGACGATAGTGATGACGGTCATCGTAGCGGTCGTTGCGCGCGAGCAGGGTGGCCGGGGCCGCATCGACCGACGCGCCGGCAAACACGGGCGCATCCAGGTGGCGATCGGCGGCGCCGGCAGTACCGGCCACCAGCAGGCTGGCGGACAGCAACAGAATTCTGGTGATCTTCGAAAACATGGTGTGTCTCCTCATGTGGCCTGTGTATTGGCCATGTATCCATAAGACACCGGTTTTTTGTAAATCCAGGTACAGAGTCTGTAAAGGTCAGGTAAAGGTCTCGGCAGGGTCTGCACGCCAGAAATGACCAATTCAAGCGTTATGGCAGAGCGTTATGAATCCTCAGCGTCAAACCGTTGTCTGCATAGGGCTTATTCAATGACAGGAGTTGATCGATGACCCAGGATGAAACCGTGGACTACACCCGGGTGCCTGCCGGCATGCAGCCGTTTCCGGCGCCAGAGTCGGTGTTCGTGCCCGACCAGCAGGAGCTGGCCATCCACTTGCACCCCTTGTTCAGCCTCGACATCAGCACGGTCAATCCCGAGTGGTCGGGTGTGCTGCACATGCTCAGCCCGCTGGAGCCCTATGAAAGCCTGGTCGGTGAACTCACCGAATGGGACGGCTATCACGGCGACCTGCTCAAGACCAACTGGATCGGCTTCAAGCTCGAAGACGGGCGTTACCGCCTGTGCGGCGACCCGCGCTATTTCTTCTTGCACAAGGACAATGCCGGCCTGCCGGACCCGCACCCAGGCGCCCGGGCCGACCTTGAGCGCCATTACGCCGAGCAGCACCAGGCCTACGCGAAGGCCGCCGAGGTGTACAAGGCCCGTGGCATCCTGGTGCGCCCGGACTGTGATCACGACGAACCGGTCACGTTCGTCGAGCAACTGGGCGGCGAGGCGGGGCTGGGCAACTGGGTCGAGACCATCGAGTTTCCCAAGGAGATCATCGAAGTCGATCCCGACAACGGCGACTACCTGGTCTATCCCCTGAGCCCGGCCGGCAACCGCTTTTATCACGTGGCCAGCGCTCACGGCTGGAACTACCGCAGCGCCGGGGCTGACCTGATCGTGATGCTGTACGAGCCCATCGAAGGGCTGGTGCTGTTTTCGTTCGATTACAGTTGAGTCGGCCGACACTCAAAAGCTCATCTTCACCCCCGCTTGCACACTGCGACCGGCCGCCGGCACTTCATCGCGCAGAATCGAGCTGGCGTAGCGCACCGTCTGGTTATTGAGGTTGTCGCCCTTCACAAACGCCAGCCACTCGCTCTGGCCCACCTCGAAGCGGTAGCCGAGGCTGGCATTGAGCGTGGTGTAGCCGTCGCTGTCACGTTCGGCGCGCGGCACGCGGTGCTGGGCGCTGGCGTGCTCGGCGCCGAGGCTGGCCTGCCATTGGTTGTAGTCCCACAGCAGCGCGGTATTCAGGCGCAGCGGTGCGATGCGGGGCAGGGCCTCGCCGGTGTCGCGGTTGTTGGCGCGGGTGTAGTCGGCCGAGCTTTGCAGCGCGAAGTTACCGTATGGGGTTTGCGCCAGGCGCCACAGGTCCTGGGCTTCAAGGCCCCAGAAGTCAGCCTTGACGCCGCTGTACAGGTATTCGGGCAGGGCGTCATCGTCGCTGGCGGCGACTTCTTCACCGTCGTCGTTCAGGAAGCGACCGCTGCCCAGCAGGCCGATGTAGTTGGAAAAGCGGCTGTAGAAGACCCCGACACTGCCTTTGTGGGTGCCGTTATCAAAGCGCAGGGCCAGGTCGGTGGACCAGGACTTTTCCTTTTCGGCATTGGCATCGCCCACTTCATAGGTGCCGGTCGCTTCGTGCGGGCCGTTGGCGTACAGCTCGTAGAAGGTCGGGGCGCGCTCGGTGTAGCTCAGGGTACTGGCCAGCGACCAGATATCGGTCAGTTTATAGACCGCGCCGAACGACAGGCTGCCGGCGCTGAAGCTGTGGCTGGCGTCGCTGCCTTCGAAGCGTTCGTTGCCGTCGGCCTCCGGGCGCAGGCGGGTGTGTTCCAGGCGGCCGCCCAGGGTCATATCGAGGCGCTCGCTGGCTTGCCAGTTCTCCAGCACAAACAGCGCTGCACTGTCGGTGTCGGTGCGCGGCACGAAGGCTTCGGCGCCCAGGGCCTGGAACTGGCTGCTGGCGACCTGTGCGCCGATCACACCTTCCAGCGGGCCGATGGGTTTATGCCGGGCCTCGATACGAGCCTCGTAGCCATCGTTCTTGAACACCGTGCCGGTTGCACCGTCTTCGATCTCGCGGTGCTCGTAGGTGGTGTGGCCAACGTCCAGCTTCACCGAACTGAACGGGCCTTCAAGGTCGCGGATTTCCGAGGCCAGTGCGTAATGGCGCTGTTCCATGTCGATGCGCACCGCGTCTTCGGCCGGCGAGCCGTAATTGCTGTCGTATTCGTCGTAGGACAGACCCACAAAGCCATGATCCCAATGGTAGGCACCACCGATGGCACCGCCGTCCTGACGCCCGTCGCTATTGGCCACGCGGTGCTTGCTGTCGTCACCGTCGAGGGCGCGTTGATCACGCGAATGGGCGTAACCGGGGATGCGCAGGTCGTTGAACTGGCGCGAGTTGGCGTCCAGGTGCAAGGCAAAGTTGCCGTCGCCCGCTTCCAGCTTGCCGGCGCTGCTGCGCGTGGTGTCCGCGCCGCCATAGCGCAGCTCGCCGCCGCCGTGCACCCCGTCGATCGGCGCGGTGGGGATGCGATTGTCGAAGGTGTTGACCACCCCGCCGACGGCGCTGCCGCCGTACAGCAAGGCCGCCGGCCCGCGCACGACTTCGATGCGCTCGGCATTGGCGGCGTCGTAGGGCACGGCATGGTCATAGGACAGCGACGAGGCGTCCAGCGCGCCGACGCCATTGCGCAGGATACGAATGCGGTCGCCATCGAAGCCGCGAATCACTGGCCGGCTGGCTGCCGGGCCGAAGTAGGTCGACGACACTCCGGGCAGGGTGTTCAGGGTCTCGCCCAACTGTGCCGACTGGCGCAGGGTCAACTGATCGCCTTCCACCACGCTGGTCGGCGATGCCAGGGTGTCGCTGCGCAATGGGTTGGCGGTGATGACCTGCGGATCGAGCGTCACGGTTTGCGCGGCACTGGCAGGCTGGGTGGCGAGCAGCGCGCCGGCCAGCGCGGAAAGGGGAAAGGCGAATCGGACGAGCATCGGAGTGATCCTGAGGATTTGAATTGTTATGTTACAACATAACAATATTTCGTCCAGATGAAACTGCGGGCGCGTTGCAAGGCTGGTGGGCAGGGGGGGTAGGAGCGCGCTTGCCCGCGACCGGCTGCGTTAGCAGTCGTAAAATTGTGGCGTTTCGCAGATTTCTGTGAGCGCTTTGCGCTTAATCGCGGGCAGAGCCCCCTCCCACAAGGAGTGAACTTAAAACTCAATAAAATCAATAAGTTATTTTATTTTTGATGGGGGCGCGCTTGCCGGACCACCGCGACCGGCTGCGGAGCAGTCGTAAATTTGCAGCGTTTCGCAGATTTTGCGAGCGCTGCGCACTCGGTCGCGGGCAAGCGCGCTCCTACGGGAGTTTGGGTAGCAGCAGGCGTGCCAGGACGGGCAGGTGATCGGAGATGTCCAGCGTATCGGCCTGGCGTACCTGGGCGTCGAGGCGCTTGAGGGCGGGGTTGTAAAACAGGTAGTCCAGCGTGCGGTCCGGGCCGTCGAGGCGCGGGTCGTTGGGCCAGTGGGTCAGCCAGCGGCGACGTTCGATGCCGCTGGCTTCGCTGTTGTCGGGGATCATCGGGTAGGTGTCCCACAACCGGTGCAGCGGGCTGTCGGGCGGGTAGGGCTGGCGGTGTCCAGCGCTCAGACGCGCATATTGGCCCAGGGGCAGCAGGTTGAAGTCGCCGCCGATCAACCACGGGGTGCCATTGCCGGTCAGTTGATCGAGCAACCGGGCGGTGGCTTCGACCTGCTGGTGCAAGGTGTCGTCGCCCGGCCGGGGTGCATACAACTGGGTGTTGATCGCCGCCAGCCGGCTGCCATCGCTCAGTGGCAGGTAACTGATCAGCAGCGCAGGCTTGGGCTGGAACTGACGTGATACGAAATTGGCCGCCTGCACCGGTAGTTGCAGGCGCTCGGCGCTGTCGATGCGGTAGCGGCTGAAGGTGGCCATTTTCAGGCC
This sequence comes from Pseudomonas sp. Leaf127, assembly GCF_001423155.1. Lineage (NCBI taxonomy): Bacteria > Pseudomonadati > Pseudomonadota > Gammaproteobacteria > Pseudomonadales > Pseudomonadaceae > Pseudomonas > Pseudomonas sp. Leaf127. The sequence continues at coordinate 117,919 of NZ_LMOA01000025.1, forward strand.
GACGCTGCCCCATATATGCGGATGGGGCACGAACCCGGCCTGCCATTGCCACGCTTGGGTACTGCAGGGGTAGAGGTCGACCAGTCGTTCCTGGAGCAGGGCTGCCTGGTTCTGGTAATCGGTATTCTTGGCGCCGTCGCTGACTTCCTGCAGCAGCACCAGGTCGGGCTGTTCGTCACGGATCACCCGTACCACTTCATCGAGGTTGAACGCCAGGTCTTCAGCGGTGGGGCGTTCGTCCGGGTCACTGCCGGCGGCCGGTTCGTACCAGAACACATAGCGCTTGCCGGCCAGGTACTGAATGTTCCAGGTCATGACTTTCAAGGCCTGGCCAGGCACCAGCAGCGGTGCCCGGGGCGTGCTGCAGGTTGCCTGGACCGGCTCACGGGGCAACGGGCGCCAGGTCAGGTGACTGATCGCCAGCCACAACCCGGCGATCAGTAGCAGGGTCAACACACTCAGACGCAAAAGGATTCGGGTCATCGCGCGGATGGGCCTCCTGATGGACTGGGGGTGAGCATAGTCGACAACGACGGCTCAGGCCTTGGGTGCGTCGCCTTCAACCAGCATGAACAGACGGAACATCACCACGCCCATGAACAGTTGCAGAAAGCTGGTCAGGCTGTCGAGCAGCAGCGACACGCCAGGCCCTTGTGGCTCGGGCAGCAGGTACAGGCCGACGCCTTCGATCATCGACAGCGGAATATAGATGCACAACAGGCACACCAGGATGCGCAGGAAATGCCCGGTGGTCATGTGCATGCTCTCGCGCATGGCCATCATCGGCGTGCGCTGGCGCAGCACCAGCAGGTATTCACTGAACGCCAGCTTGATCATCACCCACAGGCCCGGCAGCACGAACAGCGACAGGCCGAACATGATCAGCAGGGTGCTGACTGCCGACAACACCGCAAAGCTGGGCCACAGGCGCAGGGTCATGGCCCAGATGTCGACCGTGCGTGGCTGTTCGCCGCGGGTGCGGGCGTCGAGCAGCAGGATCAGTGCGCCGCTGTACAGCGGGTAGAAGAACAGCCCCACCAGCAGTTCGTAGGCGTGCGAGGCATTGTTGGTCACGGCATTGCCGACGGCTTGCTTGGCCAGCGACTCAAGCACCACCAGCGGCAGGCACAGCACCATGATGCTGATCAGGTTGTGGCGAAAGAAGTACAGCGAGTCCTGGAGGATGTTCAGCGGATTCATGGAGGTCGGTCATGGGAAAAGGGCGGCGAACACTGTAGCCCATTGGTCGACGGCGATCCAAGCACGCCCGTCTGCAGCGGGCTTCTTAACTTTTTTGTCATGTGCTTGAAGCGCCTCAGGGCAGCCCCATTACTTGTACCAGGCTGCCTGTGGCCTTTTACGATCCTTGCGAGGTGCGTATGAACAACCAAGAGCAAACCCTGATCGATGAGCTGTTCTCGAAGCTGAAAAATGCCGAGGCCAGCGCCGGCGCCCGTGATGCGAGCGTCGAGGCGCACATCAATGAGCACCTGCGCCGCCAGCCGGCCGCGCCTTATTACATGGCCCAGGCCATCGTGGTACAGGAAGCGGCGGTCAATCAGCTCAACCAGCAGGTGCGCGAGCGTGACGAGCAGATCCGCCAGCTACAAGCCCAGGTGCAGCAGGCGCGCAGTGCGCCGGCCAGTGTCGGCGGGGGCTTTCTGTCCGGGCTGTTCGGTGGTGGCCAGGCGGCACGCGAGCCCGCACCGCGCCCGGCGCCCGGCGGTTGGAACGAGCCTGGCAGCGCACCGCCTGCCGCCCCGGCAGCGGTGCCGGCCAAGGGCAGCGGTTTTCTTGGCAGCGCCCTGCAAACGGCGGCCGGGGTCGCGGGGGGCGTGATGCTGGCGCAGGGTATCAGCAGCCTGTTCGGTCACCACAGTGCGCCGCAGGAGATCGTCGAAGTGATCCAGAATTCACCGTCACCGGGTTATGCACAGGATGATTGGTCGAACCGTGATCAGGATTATCTGGCCGGCGATGACAGCGCTGCATTCGATGACGATGACAGCTTTGTCTGATTGAGCATTGCTTCGGGTTTCTGCACATGCGCACATCGACCGCGCATAACTGGCATACTGCGTGCTGTTTGCATTCAGGGAAGTGACAGTGAAAAAGATCGCGGTGTTTGCCGATGTGCAGAACCTCTACTACACGGTGCGCCAGGCGCACGGCTGCCACTTCAACTACGCCGCGTTCTGGGCCGACGTCAGCCAGCATGGGCAGATCGTCAAGGCATATGCCTACGCCATCGACCGCGGCGACAGCAAACAGCAGCAGTTTCAGCAGATCCTGCGCAACCTGGGTTTCACCGTCAGGCTCAAGCCCTACATCCAGCGCAGCGACGGCTCGGCCAAGGGGGACTGGGACGTGGGCATCACCCTGGATGTGATGGAGCATGCCGCCGAGGTCGACGAAGTGGTGCTGGCTTCCGGCGATGGCGACTTCGACCTGTTGCTCGAACGCATCATCGACCGCTACAAGGTCGAGGCCGTGGCCTATGGCGTGCCGGGGCTGACCGCCAACTCGCTGATCCGCGCCGCCACCCGCTATGTGCCTGTCGAAGGCGCACTGCTGCTCAAGAATTGAACACCTGATACTGCAAGGAAAAAGGGTACCGATCGTGGAACGTATTGCCGTCATCGACTTTGAAACCACGGGCATCTCGCCCGGCCCAGGCTGCCGTGCCACTGAAGTGGCGGTGGTGATCATGGAAGAGGGGCGCATCGTCGACCGCTATCAGAGCCTGATGAACGCCGGGGTGCGCATTCCCGAATTCATCGAGGCCCTGACCGGCATCAGCAACGCCATGATCCGTACCGCGCCGGCGGCCGATCAGGTCATGGGCGAGGTCGCCGACTTTGTCGGCGGTACGCCGCTGGTGGCGCACAATGCCTCGTTCGACCAGAAATTCTGGGACTTCGAGCTGGCGCGCATCCAGCGCAAGCGCGAACAGAGCTTTGCCTGTTCGATGCTGTTGGCCAGGCGACTGATTCCGGGGGCGCCCAACCACAAGCTCGGCACCCTGACCCGTTACGCGCGCCTGCCCAACACCGGCCAGGCGCACCGGGCCATGGCCGATGCCGAGATGGCTGCCAACCTGATGGGCTACATGACCGGCCAGTTGCGCAACCAGCACGGCCTGACCCACATTTCTCACCAGATGCTGTGCAGCCTGCAAAAGGTTCCGGCGGCAAGGATCCTGGAAACCCTCAGGCGTCAGCGCGGGCTTTAAGCGCAGGCGCTGCGCCACTGCCCAGATGGCCGGCCGGCAATGGCCGCTCGACCGGCGTCGACAGCACGATCGAGGTCTTGCTGAAACCAAAACGCGCCACGCGATCCAGTAACTGCTCCAGGTGCTCCATCGAGTCAACGGCGGCGCGCATGATCACGCACGGATCACCCGTAACCCGATGGCACTGGATCAGCTCGGGAAACTTGTACAGCTCCTGATACGCCTGCTGGTTGCCATGGCTGCCCAGGCGCAGCTCGATCATGCACTGGATCGGCAGGCCGACCTTGGCCAGGTTGATCGTGGCCTGGTAACCGGTGATCACCCCCTGGCTTTCCAGCTTGGCAATGCGCTCGGCCACCGCCGGCGCCGACAGATTGACTCGTCGTGCGAGTTGCGCGAATGACGCCCGGCCGTTTTCCAGCAGCGCATCGATCAGCATGCGATCGTATTTATCCAGTTCCACAAGGCGTCTCCTGCAAACAAAAGTGCCGGGTATCGAATCAAAGGCCAAAGCCTCGTAGTACCGTTGATTCGAAATTATTCACGCAGTTTAAACAGGTTTATCTGCTTAAGATTCCTCTTGTGCCTTCTTAAAATAGGCTCACCATAAGAATGGATTTCGAGCCTGCCATGCCGACTGCCCGCCGCTTTCCCCTGTTGCTCATTGGCGCCTTCCTGGCCCTGTACCTGATATGGGGCTCCACTTACCTGATGATCCGCATTGGCGTGGCCTCCTGGCCGCCGTTGATGATGGCTGGAATACGCTTTCTGATTGCCGGCGCCTTGATGTACGGCTACCTGCGCTGGCGTGGGGTGCCGGCACCGACCGGCGCGCAGTGGAAGGCGGCCGCGATTATCGGCTTGCTGTTGCTGGGCTGCGGCAACGGCGGAGTGACCCTGGCCGAGCATGCCGACGTGTCTTCGGGCGTGGCGGCGCTGGCGGTGGCGACCATGCCGCTGTTCACCCTGCTGTTCGGGCTGTTCTGGGGCAACCGCACCACGCGCCTGGAATGGGCCGGCATTGCGCTGGGCCTGATCGGCATCGGCCTGCTCAACCTGGGCTCCAACCTGCAGGCCAGCCCGTATGGCGCCGCCTTGTTGATCTTTGCTGCCGCCGCCTGGGCGCTGGGCTCGGTGCTGAGCAAGCACCTGCCGTTGCCCAACGGGCCGATGGCCAGCGCTGCCGAGATGCTGACGGCCGGCGCCATGCTGATGGTTGCCAGCCAGTTGTGCGGCGAGCGCCTGGAACAGATGCCCACGGCCGCCGGCTGGGGTGCGCTGGCGTACCTGGTGGTGTTCGGCTCGATCGTGGCCTTCAGCGCCTACATGTACCTGCTCAAGAACGTACGCCCGGCCGCCGCCACCAGCTATGCCTACGTCAACCCGGTGGTCGCGGTGGTGCTGGGCATGTTGTTCGCTGGCGAGCACGTCGGCCCCGAGGAGGCGCTGGCGATGCTGGTGATCATCAGCGCGGTGATCCTGATCGGCCTGCCGCAGTGGCGCCGGCCGGTGCTCACTCAGGCGTCGACCTGACGGACAGACCGGCGACAGGGTAAACTGCGCGCCTTGCGCTGAATTTTCCCTACGGTATTTCCATGACATTCGCTTCTCTTGGCCTGATCGAACCCTTGCTGCGTGCGCTTGAGGCGCTGGGCTACCAGACCCCGACGCCTGTCCAGGCCAAGGCGATTCCCGCCGTGCTCGAAGGCCGCGACCTGATGGCCGCCGCCCAGACCGGCACCGGCAAGACCGCAGGCTTTGCCCTGCCGCTGCTGCAACGCCTGACCCTGGAAGGCCCCAAGGTGGCGGCCAACTCGGTGCGGGCGCTGGTGCTGGCGCCCACCCGTGAACTGGCCGAGCAGGTGCACGCCAGCTTCAGTCAGTACGCCGAGCACGTACCGTTGAGCACCTATGCGGTGTACGGCGGCGTCAGTATCAACCCGCAGATGATGCGCCTGCGCCGTGGCGTGGACGTACTGGTGGCGACGCCAGGCCGCCTGCTGGACCTGCACCGGCAGAACGCGGTCAAGTTCAATCAGGTACAGGTCCTGGTGCTGGACGAAGCCGACCGCATGCTCGACCTGGGCTTCTCCGAAGAGCTGCGCGGCATCTACAACGTGCTGCCGAAAAAGCGCCAGACCCTGCTGTTCTCCGCCACCTTTTCCGACCCGATCCGCCTGATGGCCGGGCAGATGCTCGACAACCCGCTGAGCATCGAAGTCAGCCCGCGCAATGCGGCCGCCAACACGGTCAAGCAGTGGGTGGTGACGGTCGACAAGAAGCGCAAGACCGAGCTGTTCATCCACCTGCTCAAGCAACAGCGCTGGGGCCAGGTGCTGGTGTTTGCCAGGACCAAGGTCGGTGTCGACCAATTGACCGAGCGCCTGCAAGGGCTGGGCATCAAGGCCGACGGCATTCACGGCGACCGCCCGCAGGCTACCCGCCAGCGCGCGCTGGACAGCTTCAAGACGCGTGAAATCCAGATTCTGGTGGCCACCGATGTCGCCGCCCGTGGCCTGGACATCGACGATCTGCCGACCGTGGTCAACCTCGACCTGCCGATCGTGGCCGAGGACTACGTGCACCGCATCGGCCGCACCGGTCGCGCCGGGCAGACCGGCGAGGCGATCTCGCTGGTGTGCGCCGATGAAGTCGAGCAGCTGGCGGCCATCGAAGTGCTGATCCGCCAGACCCTGGTGCGCAACGACGAACCGGACTTCATCCCTGATCACCGGGTGCCGGTCACCGACGCCAGCGGGCAGATCCTCAAGAAGCCGAAAAAGCCCAAGAAACCCAAGGCCAGCGGCAAGGGCAACCTGGGCAAGTGGGTCGACAGCGGCGATATCGAACCCACCGCCCCGACGGCCAAACCGGTGCGCAAGGTCCCGGTCTTCAACACCGGCCCGCGCAAGCGCAAGCCTTGAAGACGGTTGCAGGGGCGGGGGTGTAACGGGGCGGTCAGCGCGATAGCCAGCGCAGCACGCCCTGCGCGGCGGTTCGCCCGCTGGCAAAGCAGGCGGTCAGCAGGTAGCCGCCGGTCGGGGCTTCCCAGTCGAGCATCTCGCCGGCGCAGAACACCCCCGGCACGGCCTTGAGCATCAGTTGCTCATCCAGTGCCTCGAAGCACACGCCACCGGCGGTGCTGATCGCCTCGTCCAGCGGCCGGGCCTTGACCAGCGTCAGCGGCAGGGCCTTGATCGCCTGGGCCAGCAACGCCATATCGTTGAAATGCCCGCCGGGCGCCAGCTCGCGCAAAAGTGCGGCCTTGACGCCTTCCAGTCCCAACTGACCACTCAAGTGCTTGCTCATCGAGCGCGACCCGCGCGGTTTGCCCAGCGCCTTGTGCACCGCCTCCAGCGGCTTGTTCGGCAGCAGGTCGACCAGCACCGTGGCCTGGCCGTGGCGGTTGATCTGCTCGCGAATCGGCGCCGACAACGCATACACCAGGCTGCCTTCGACGCCACACTCGGTGAGCACGCATTCGCCCGGGCGTGGCGGCAGGTTATCCACTGTCATGGCAATGTTCTTCAGCGGCGCGCCGGCAAATTTGCTGCGCAGCACCTCGCTCCAGGCGCTGACCTCAAAGCCGCAGTTGCTGGCCTGCAAGGGCGCGGTCTGGACGCCCTTGGCCTGCAGCCACGGCAGCCAGGCGCCATCAGAGCCCAGCCGCGCCCAACTGCCCCCGCCCAGCGCCAGCAGCACTGCCGCCGGGCGCAGGGCCAGTTCGCCTTCGGGGTTGGTCACGCGCAGGCTGCCGTCGCGGTTCCAGCCCAGCCAGCGATGGCGGTTGTGCAGCACCACGCCGCCCTCGCGCAGACGCTTGAGCCAGGCGCGCAGCAAGGGCGCCGCCTTCATGTCGGTGGGAAACACCCGCCCGGAACTGCCGACAAAGGTGTCGATACCCAACTCGTGAATCCACTGCCGCAGCGCCGGGGCATCAAAGCCCTGCAGCAACGGCTCGATGGCCTGCGCTCGCTCGGCATAGCGCGCAACGAACGCCGGATAGGGCTCGGAATGGGTGATGTTCATGCCGCCGACCCCGGCCAGCAGGAACTTGCGGCCCACCGACGGCATGGCGTCATACAGATCGACCCGCACACCCGCCTGGCTCAGCACCTCGGCCGCCATCAATCCGGCCGGCCCACCCCCGATGATGGCGACAGATGCAGGGGCAGGGGAGGTCGATGAAGTCATGGGCAAACCGAGGGCCGTGGTACGAAAGGGGTGGGCATTCTACCTGAGATCAGGTGTTGGGCATGTGGATACGGTCTGCGTGGCACTATATGTTTATGTCCTGTGCACTTTTTTCGGAGGCCATAATGCCCGGCATGACGATACAAATTTCCGATGAAATGGCTGCCACGCTTTCGAATCTGGCCAAGGCGACGGGTCGAACCACGTCTTGGCTGGCGACAGAAGCACTCAAACACTACCTGGACCGTGAAATCTGGCAATCAGCCGAGATACAGCGGGCCGTGCAAGAGGCCGATGCCGGTGATTTTGCCAGCGATGAAGAGGTGGGGGCCGTAATGGCCAAGTGGGCGGGCGATGCGCGTTGAATGGCTGAAGACCGCCCTCGAAAATCTTGACGATGAGGCTGCCTGGATCGCCCGTCACAATCGCCAGGCCGCCATGAATTTTGTGAAGGCTGTACAGCAAAGCACGGGGCAGCTTGCACTGTTTCCCGAAATGGGTCGCCAGGGGCGAGTGGCGGGCACTCGCGAATGGACCATCCCTGATTATCCCTATCTGATGCCCTATCGCGTCCACTAAGGTCGCCTACAGATCTTGCGTCTTTTCCATACGCGAAGGTCGCCACCTTCCGATTGGTAAAAGCACCCTCACATCGTGCTCAGCCCCCTCTTGACCCACACCTTCTGCGCACTGTGGTGCAGGATCCCGTGCCTGCGTGCCAAGGCCTGGCGGTCCTTGCTGTAGCCGCCGCCGATCACGCCCATCACCGGGATATCTCGCCCCAGGCAATGGTTCAGCACCGCTTCGTCGCGGGCGGCCAGGCCCTGGTCGGTGAGGTTCAGGTAGCCCAGCGCATCATCTTTGTGCACGTCGACGCCGGCGTCGTACAGCACGATGTCCGGTTTGTAGAACGGCAACAGGTAGTTGAGGGTCTCGTCCACCACCTGCAGGTACTCGGCATCGCCCATGCCCATGGGCAGCGGGATGTCCCAGTCGCTCTGTGCCTTGCGCGCCGGGAAGTTCTTTTCGCAGTGCAGCGACACGGTAATGGCGTCCTCGGTGTCGGCCAGCAGGCGGGCGGTGCCGTCGCCCTGGTGCACGTCGCAGTCGAAGATCAGCACCTTGCCGACCCGGCCGCTGCCCAGCAGGTACTGGCTGATGATCGCCAGGTCGTTGAAAATGCAGAAACCGGCCGGGTAGTCGTAGTGGGCATGGTGGGTGCCGCCGGCCAGATGACAGGCCAGGCCATGCTGCAGGGCGTGCTGGGCCGTCAGCAACGAGCCGCCCACGGCACGCACGGTGCGCCGGGCCAGCGCTTCACTCCAGGGCAGGCCCAGGCGACGCTGGTCTTCGCGTGACAGCGTGCCACTCATGAAGCGCTCGATATAGGCGCGATCATGGGCCAGGGCCAGAATATCCGGTGGGCACAGCGGCGGGCGCAGCAGTTGCGCATCGTCGGTGATGCCACTGTCGACCAGGTGATCGCGCAACAGGCGGAACTTGTCCATCGGAAAGCGGTGATCGTCCGGAAAGGGCGGGCTGTAATCGTCGTGGTAGATGAGCGGCAGGGACATTTTTCGTGCGCTTGAGGGTCCAAGCGCGATAGTGCCAGTAATGCCATCAGGCGCACAGCCGTGTCGCATGATCACCGCCAGAATCAGAATCGCTCCGAGGAATGATGGATGGAACCCATACTTACGCTCGACAGTGCGCGATTATCGATGCGCCAATGGCACGATGACGACCTGCCGGCCTTTGCCGCCCTGTGCGCCGACCCGCAGGTGATGCGTTACTTCCCCGAGCCGCTGAGCCGCCTGCAGGCTGCCGCGATGATCGGTCGCATACGGGGGCATTTTGCCGAGCTGGGCTTTGGCCTGTGGGCGCTGGAGCGCAAAGACACCGGGGCGTTTATCGGTTTCACCGGCCTTACGGTGGTGGGCTTCGAGGCGCCGTTCGCGCCGGCCGTGGAGATTGGCTGGCGCCTGGCGCGCGAGCACTGGGGCCTGGGCTTTGCCAGCGAAGCGGCATGGACGGCGCTGGGGTGTGGCTTTGACCGGCTGGGGCTGGATGAAATCGTGTCGTTCACCGCCCACAGCAACCTGCCTTCGCAAAAAGTCATGCAGGCCATCGGCATGCAGCCCGACCCGCTGGGGGATTTCGACCACCCCGCGCTGCCGGACGGGCATCCACTCAAGCCCCATGTGCTATACCGCATCAATCGCAAGCAATGGCTCTCGACCCTGCAAGGCTGAGCGATTCTGTATCATCCCTGTTTGTTACCCGCCGCCCTCGGCGCGCGGATCCGTTTAGCTGCAAGGAGTCATGAATGAGCCGCGTGCTTGAAGACCTGGTTGACCTGTTGACCCTGGAATCCATTGAAGAAAACCTGTTTCGCGGTCGTAGCCAGGACCTGGGCTTCCGCCAGCTGTTCGGTGGCCAGGTGCTGGGCCAGTCGATCTCGGCGGCCAGCCAGACGGTCGAGGATGACCGCCACGTGCACTCGATGCACGGCTACTTTCTGCGCCCGGGCGATGCCCAGTTGCCGGTGGTCTATCACGTCGACCGGGTGCGCGATGGCGGCAGTTTCAGCACCCGGCGCGTGACCGCGATCCAGAAGGGCAAGCCGATCTTTACCTGCAGCGCCTCGTTCCAGTACGACGAAGAAGGCTTTGCGCACCAGGCCGCGATGCCCGATGTGGTCGGCCCCGACGACCTGCCGTGCGAGCTTGAGCTGCTGACGCGCAATGCCCACCTGATTCCCGAGGCCATGCGCGAGAAATTCCTGTGCCCCAAGCCCATCGAGTTTCGCCCGGTCACCGCCGAAGACCCTTACAACCCCAAGCCCGGCGAGCCGGTCAAGTACGTCTGGTTCCGGGCCGACGGCGCGCTCAAGGACATTCCGGCACTGCACAAGTACCTGCTGGCCTATGCCTCGGATTTCAACCTGCTGACCACCTCGTTGCTGCCGCATGCCAAGACCGTCTGGCAGCGCGACATGCAGGTCGCCAGCCTGGACCATTCGCTGTGGTTCCACAGCAACCTGCGCGCCGATGAATGGTTGCTGTACGCGATGGACAGTCCCTGGGCCGGCAATTCGCGAGGTTTCTCGCGTGGCAGTGTGTACAACCGTGCCGGCCAGCTGGTGGCCTCGGTCAGCCAGGAAGGCCTGATTCGCCATCGCAAGGATTGGGCATGATGAGCCTCGAGCGGATCCGCCACTGGGTGTTCGACATGGACGGCACCCTGACGGTGCCGGTGCACGACTTTGCGGCCATCAAGCGCGCGCTGGACATTCCGCAACAGGCGGACATCCTCGGACACCTGGCCAGCCTGCCGGCGGACGAGTCAGCCGCCAAGCATGCCTGGCTGCTGGAGCACGAACGTGAGCTGGCGCTGGGGTCGGTGGCGGCAACCGGTGCTGTGGAGCTGGTACGCGAGTTGGCCGGGCGCGGCTATCGCCTTGGTATCCTGACCCGCAATGCACAGGAACTGGCGCATATCACGCTGCAAGCCATCGGCCTGGCCGACTGCTTTGCCGCCGAGCATGTGCTGGGCCGCGAGAATGCCACGCCCAAGCCTGATCCGGCCGGCCTGCTGCAACTGGCCGGGGCCTGGGAGGTAACACCGGCCAAAATAGTGATGATCGGCGACCACCTGCACGACCTCAGCTGCGGCCGCGCCGCCGGTGCCCGCACGGTGCTGGTCAACCTGCCGGAAAACCCCTGGCCGGACTCGACCGACTGGCACGTGCGCGACTGCAATGCGTTGCGTGAGCTGCTGGTATGAACCTGTAGGCCTGACCGGGCCGTGAGCCGCCAGAGTTACGAAAATCCTGAACGTTCGCGTCCTTTGCGCAGCTAAAGCCAATACTGTTCATTTAGGTGCCTATTGCTTCTGGAGCGACTTTAGCCGCGAAATGGCAGTAAAGTCGCTGCACCTGTAGCGAACCTACCGCCCTCTTCGCGGTTGAAGCCGCTCCTACAGCGGCTTGAACAGCACCGCCTCGCTCAGCGGGGCGGTGAAGATACCGTCGCCGTTATGGCCAACGCCCGGCACGTCGACCACGCGCTGGTTCAGGCCGGTAGGGTGGCGCTTGAGCAGGTAGTCATAGTAGTTGTGACCGCGCACCAGGCGGTTGGCGCCCTGCGCTTCGGCGGCGCAGGTCTTGTCCAGCGATGACTGGTTGGGGTCGTTGTCGAGCAGGCCCAGCAGGTAGGTGACATCGCGCTGCACGTAATCCTTTTCCAGCTCGCCATGCTCGGCCCTGGCGGCATAGGCCGGCAATTTGTTCAGGCCGTATTTCCAGTCATTGAAGCCCGGGCAGGATTTCTCCGAGACAGTTTGTGGGCGTTGCGCGTCGAACCAGGCATACGACGATGGTGTAGCGATCACATAGCGCAGGCGAATGCCCTGCTTGTGCAAAAGGGCTTCCTGCTTGCCGCCCAGCACGGCATAGCGCTGGGCCATCTGCGCGCCGCCGGAGTGGCCGGCGATGACAATCTCCTTGAGATTGGGGAACAGCTTGTCATCGCCCAGGCGCTTGAGAATGTGGTCCAGCACGGTGAACGAACTGACCGCCTGCGGGCCGACGGAGGGGCTGCCATTGATCCAGGCATCTTCATGCCAGCGCAGGATCGAGTCGGCCAGGTGGTGGGCGGCGATGTCGCGCTCATCCAGGAACTGCGGTGCGATCAGCAGCGTCCGGCTGCGTTCATGCGACTGGTTGGCGGCGCGCTCCATGGTGCGCAGATACGTCTGGGCATTGCGCTGGCGACCATGCAGCACAATCACCACACGCTGGATCTGTGGCTTGGGCCGCACCCATTCCTGGCTCAGCCCCAGCGTCGCCTGGCTGCCGTGGATGCCCAGGCGGTCAGGGCTGATGGAGTTGACGGGCGAGCCTTCGGCATGGGCATTCAGGCTGGCGAGGGCGGTGCTCAACATCACGGCCAGCCACAACGGTTTGGTCATCGATTACAGGCTCTTGGCGGCGAACGTGTCGCACTGGTTGATATTGCCCTGGGCAAAGCCGGTCTTGAACCAGCGCACCCGTTGTGCGGATGTCCCGTGGGTAAAGGAGTCGGGCACCACATGGCCGCGTCCCTGGCGTTGCAGGCGATCATCGCCAATGGCGTTGGCCGCATTCAATGCCTCTTCAATATCACCCGGCTCCAGCCAGTTCAAACGCTTTTGTGCACTGTTGGCCCAGACTCCGGCGTAGCAGTCGGCCTGGAGCTCCTGGCGTACCAGCAGGCCGTTGGCACCTTCCATTTTCTCGCCGCGCTGGCGTGCCTGCTGGACCTTGGCCGAGATGCCTTGCAGGGTCTGTACATGGTGGCCCACTTCATGGGCAATCACGTAGGCCTGGGCGAAGTCGCCAGCGGCCGAAAAGCGCTGCGACATTTCCCGGAAGAAGTCCAGGTCGAGGTAGATCTTGCGGTCGGCCGGGCAGTAGAACGGGCCGGTGGCCGAGGTGGCATAGCCGCAGGCTGAACTGACCTGACCGTTGAACAGGATCAGTTGCGGGTCCTGGTAGCCAGGCAAGGCGGCTTTCCAGTGATCTTCGGTGTCACCCAGCACCGACCGCACGAACTCGGCCTGTGGGTCGTTGCCGGCCGGGCGCTGCGTCGGACTGGCCGGCTGGGTCTGCGGAGCCTGCATCTGCCCGGTCAACTGGCCGAGGATCTGCATCGGGTCTTGTCCGGTGATCAGGCCGAACACCACGATCAGCGCCACACCGCCCAGCGTCAGGCCCTTGCCGCCCATGCGCCGGCCACCGCCACCGCCTTGTCCGCGCTCATCGACTACGTTGTCGCTACGTCGGCCTTTTTTCCACAGCATTGGACTGCCCTCGACACACACAATAAAAGAGTGTTGCTGGTGTAACCGGGAGGCGCCAGTCCGCCGGTCATTTAATTGACGCTTTTTGCGGCCGGTGCTGCATCGGCGAAACGGTTGACCTGGCGCAGGCTCTTGAAGCCGACCATCCAGGCCCCGACCACGCCGAGCGTGCACAGGCTGCCGACAATCGCCGCCGGAATGGCACCGATCAGCGAGGCGCTGGTGCCGGCGCGAAACTCGCCCAGCTCGTTGGACGACCCGATGAACAACATGTTCACTGCATTGACACGCCCACGCATGTTGTCAGGCGTCGAGAATTGCACCAGCGCCGAGCGGATGTACACGCTGACCATGTCGGCGGCACCAGCAATCAGCAGCGCAATGCACGACACCCAGAACAGCGTCGACAAGGCAAACACCAGGTTGGCCAGGCCGAAGATGCCCACGGCGACGAACATGGTCAGGCCGACATGGCGATCCAGCGGGCGCACGCTCAGGTAGATACCGGTAACCAGTTCGCCCAGGCTCATGGCGCTGCGCAACACGCCCAGCCCTTGCGGACCCAGATTCAGGACTTCATGGGCGTAGATCGGCAGCAGCGCAATGACGCCGCCCAGCAACACGGCAAACAGGTCCAGCGAAATGGTGCCCAGAATGATCGGTCGCGAGCGAATGAACGCGATACCGGCTGTAAAGCGCTGCCAGGCGCCGTCTTCGAGGTTGAGCCTGGGCATGGCGTACCTCACGGGTACCTGGGCCAATAGCAACGTGCCGAGGATGAACGCCGCCACGCAGGTGGCGTAGGTGAGTTCCGCACCGCCCAATGCATACAGCCCGCCCCCGACCAGCGGGCCGGCCACGGTGGAGCTGCGCATGATCACGCTGTTGGTGGCAATCGCCGAGGCCAGGCGCTCGCGCGGCACGATCTGCGGCAGCAGGCTTTGCAGCCCGGGACCGGTAAAGGCACGGGCAGCGCCGTACAGCAGCAGGGCGGCATACACCAGCCGCACATCGTGCAGGTCGTAGAACGAGAACAGCAACAGGATCACCCCGCACAGCGCCTGCACCAGCCAGCTCAGGGTCAGGATCAGCTTGCGGTCGTAACGGTCGATCAGATCGCCAGCGGGCATCAGCAGCAACAGCATGGGGATGAACTGCGCCAGGCCTGCATAGGCCAGGGCCATGGGATCGCGAGTCATGTCGTAGACCTGCCAGGCAACGACTACCGCCTGGATCTGCATGGCAAACATCGCCAGCAGACGCGCAGCCAGAAACGCAACGAAACCGGGCTGGCGCATCAGGCCCGACGAAGTGGAAGCCGAAGCGGAAGGTTCAGAACTCAAGGCAGGTACCCGTGACACACAGATGAGCGAGTGCGCGTTATACCGCAAATGATAGGTAGCTGCCTATTGAATGCCATGCATGGCAATGTCCCGGCGCCACCAAGGCGCCATGAACACGCCTGTAGGAGCGCGCTCTGCCCGCGACCGAGTGCGTAGCGCTCGCAGAAATCTCGGAAACGCTGCAAATTCATGGCTGTAAATACATTCAAAATCTGCGAAACGCTGCAAATTTACGACTGCTAACGCAGCCGGTCGCGGGCAGAGCGCGCTCCTACAGCCCCCAGGTCAGCGGCGTACCAGCAACACCCCCGACTCCATATGGTGGGTATACGGGAACTGGTCGAACAGGGCGCAGCGCTCGACCCGGTGGGTGTCGTGCAACTGGGCGATGTTGGCGGCCAGGGTTTCCGGGTTGCACGAGATGTACAGGATGCGCTCGAAGCGGCGGGTCAGCTCGCAGGTGTCCGCGTCCATGCCGGCGCGTGGCGGGTCGACGAACACGGTGCCGAAATCGTAGCTTTTCAGGTCCACGCCCTGCAGGCGGCGGAACGGCCGCACGTCGTTGAGCGCCAGGGTCAGCTCTTCGGCCGACAGGCGCACCAGCGTGACGTTGTCCACCGCGTTGTCTTCCAGGTTGGCCAGGGCGGCGTTGACCGAAGTCTTGCTGATCTCGGTGGCCAGCACCTTGCGTGCACGGGTCGCCAGCGGCAGGGTGAAGTTGCCGTTGCCGCAGTACAGCTCCAGCAAATCATCCTGGCGCTCGCCCATGGCCTCGAAGGCCCAGTTGAGCATTTTCTGGTTGACCGTGCCGTTGGGCTGGGTAAAGGCGCCTTCGGGCTGGCGGTAGCGCCAGGTGCGGCCCGCCACGTCCAGTTCTTCAGTGACATAGTCGCGGCCGATTACCAGGCGCTGGCCACGCGAGCGACCGATCACACTGACCTGCAGGTCGGCGGCCAGCCCCTCGGCCTCGGCTTGCCAGGCGTCATCCAGCGGGCGGTGGTAGCACAGGGTGATCATCGCATCGCCCGCCAGGGTGGTCAGGAAATCCACCTGGAACAGCTTGTGGCTGAGGGCCTGGCTGGCCTGCCAGCGCGCGCGCAGCAGCGGCATCAGTTCATTGATGCGCCGGCTGGCGATGGGCAGGCCGTCGAGCAGGATCGGGGTGTGCTTGTCGCCGGGGGCGAACATCGCATAGTGACGCTGCTGGTCTTCACGCCACAGGCGAAATTCGGCGCGCAGGCGAAAGTGCTCCAGCGGCGAGTCGAACACCTGTGCGGCCGGTGCATCGAACGGCGCCAGCAGGTCGTGCAGGCGGGTGGCTTTTTCGGCGAGCAGACGGTCGTAGCTCGCGGGGTCGAAGGAAACACTCATGCGTTGAACCAGCCCAGCTTGATGACGAACAGGATCGAGAGGATCACCAGCGCAGGGTTGAGCTCGCGCCAGCGTCCCGACAACAGCTTGATCGCCGTCCAGGAAATGAAGCCAAAGGCAATGCCGTTGGCGATGGAGTAGGTGAACGGCATGGCCAGCGCGGTAATGACCACGGGCGCGGCGACAGTGATGTCGTCCCATTCGATTTCGGCCAGGCCCGAGGCCATCAGCACCGCGACGAACAGCAGCGCCGGTGCCGTGGCGTAGATCGGTACGCTGGCTGCCAGCGGTGCGAAGAACAACGCCAGCAGAAACAGCACGGCGACCACGATGGCTGTCAGGCCTGTGCGCCCGCCGGCACTGACGCCGGCGGCCGACTCGATGTAGCTGGTGGTGGTCGAGGTGCCCAGCAGCGAGCCGGCCATGGCGGCGGTGCTGTCGGCGAGCAGCGCCCGGCCCATGTTCGGCATGTGGCCGTCCTTGCCCATCAGGCCGGCGCGCTTGGCGACGCCGATCAGGGTGCCGGAGTTGTCGAAGATGTCGACGAACAGAAAGGCGAAGATGATGCTCACCAGGCCCACGTCCAGGGCGCCCATGATGTCCAGTTGCAGGAAGGTCGGCGCCAGCGACGGCGGCATTGACATCACCCCGGCGAAGGCACTGAAGCCGAGCACGATCGACACCAGCGTCACGGCCAGAATGCCGATCAGCACGGCGCCACGGACCTTGAGGGTTTCCAAGGCGATGATCAGGAAAAAGCCCAGCGTGGCCAGGATTGGCGCCGGCTGCCTGAGGTCGCCCAGGCTCAGCAGGGTGCTGGGGTTGCCGATCACGATCCTGGCGTTCTGCAGGGCGATCAAGGCCAGGAACAGGCCGATGCCGGCGGCAATCGCCGAGCGCAACGCCAGGGGGATGCTGTTGATGATCCATTCGCGGATGCGAAAGATCGACAGGATGAAAAACATCACTGCCGACAGGAATACTGCCCCCAGCGCCACTTGCCAGGTATGGCCCATGTGCAGGACCACGGTGTAGGTGAAGAACGCATTCAGGCCCATGCCCGGCGCCAGGGCGATCGGGTAGTTGGCGATCAGGCCCATCACCGCCGAACCGATGGCCGCAGCCAGGCAGGTGGCGACGAACAGGGCGCCCTTGTCCATGCCGGTCTCGCCGAGAATGCTCGGGTTGACGAACAGGATGTAGGCCATGGCCAGGAAGGTGGTCACGCCCGCGAGGATCTCGGTGCGTACGTTGGTGTTGTGGGCCTTGAGGTGGAACAGCCTTTCCAGCATGTCGAACTCCGCTGCGGTGGCTCGGAAAAGCCGCGCATGATAGCAGCAGGCCGCGCAGATGGCTGCACGCTTGATCGGTGCCGGGTCCAGTGTTTGCTGCGCCAAGGCAGCGGGAGGGCTCTCATCAAAAAATAACGTACTGACTTTACTGGATATTAAATTCCCCCGTAGGAGCGCGCTCTGCCCGCGACCGGCTGCGCAGCAGTCGTAAAAATAGCGGCGTTTCCGAGATTTCTGCGACCGGCTGCGCAGCAGTCATAAAATTTCAGCGTTTCCGAGATTTCTGCGAGCGCTACGCACTCGGTCGCGGGCAAGCGCGCTCCTACCGGGGCAGCAACCAGTGTTCGAGATCCGTGGCGTTCATCGGCCTGGCGAACAGATACCCCTGGGCCACGTGATAGCCCTGTTGCTTGAGGATCTCGTACTGGCCTTCGGTCTCGATGCCTTCGGCGACCACGGTCAGGTTCAGGCTGTTGCCAATGTGGATCACCGCATCGCTCAGGGTGCGGCTGGTGGCGTCGTTCTCCAGGTCCATGACGAAGCTGCGGTCGAGCTTGAGTTCCTGGATCGGCAGGCGGCGCAGGTAGCTCAGGCTCGAATAGCCGGTGCCGAAGTCATCCATTGCCAGGCGGATGCCCAAGGCATGCACGTCGTTGAGCACCTTGAGGGTGCTGGGGTTGGTGTCCATGAGGATGCTTTCGGTCAGCTCCAGAGTCAGGTCGCCGGGGCTCAATTGATGCTCGTCCAGCAGGGCCATGAGCATGCCGGGCAGTTCCAGGTCGTGGAAGTTGGTCGGTGACAGGTTGACTGAAACCGACGGCAGCTGCGCGCCGTTGCGCCGCCACTGGGCCAGTTGTCGACAGGCCTCGCGCAGGCCCCACACGCCCAGTTCGACAATCAGCCCGCACTCTTCGGCCAGCGGAATGAAACGCACCGGCGACACTTGCCCCCAATGCGGATGGTTCCAGCGCGCCAGGGCCTCGACCCCATAAACGCTGCCATCGGCCATGTTGATCTGTGGCTGGTAATGCAGCTCCAGGGCATTGTCCTGCAGGGCCTGCTGCAAGGCGGTTTCCATGGCCTGGCGTTCCTGGGCGCGCTGGTTCAGCTCATGGCAGAAGAAGCTGAAGCGTCCGCGCCCGGCATGCTTGGCCTGGTACATGGCCATGTCGGCGCGGTGGATCAGGGTGCCCATGTCGTGGCCGTCTTCGGGAAACATGCTGACCCCGATGCTCACCGACGGGCACACCCGGCTGCCGCCGATCTGGCACGGCTGGCCAATGGTCAGCTTCATGTGCTCGACCAGTTCGGTGACGTGGGCGGTGTCGCACTCGGGCAGCACCACCACGAACTCGTCACCCGACAGGCGCCCGACAATGTCTTTGGGGTTGCGGTTATCGAGCAGGCGGCGGGCGATCACTTGCAGCAGGTCGTCGCCGGCCGGGTGGCCGAACGCGTCATTGACCTGCTTGAAGCGGTCGACGTCGATAAACAGCACCGCCAGGTGAGTCTTGTTGCGCAGCGCCGCATGAATGGCCTGTTCGGCGTTGGCCAGCAACAGGCTGCGATTGGGCAGTTCGGTCAGGCTGTCGTAGAACGCCAGCTGGCTGATGTGCGCCCGGCTTTTTTCGCGCTCGATCGCCAGCGCGCAGAGCGGCACGATGACGTCCACCAGGCGCTGGTGAAACGTCGAGGGTCCGCGCACATCCTTGAAGTAAAAGGCCAGCGTGGCGATGACGCGCTGGTCGGCCCCCATGATCGGGGTCGACCAGCAACTCTTGAGCTCCGGCGGCAGCCCAAGGTCGCGGTAGGCATCCCACAGCGGGTCGTTGGCAATGTCACGGGAAATCACCGGCTGGCGACGAAAGGCGGCCGTGCCGCAGGTGCCAACGCCTTCACCGATCTTCATGCCCTCCATGAGCTGGCAATAGCTGGCAGGCAGGCTGGCGGTGGCCAGCGGATGCAGCACGTTGTGTTCATCCACCAGCAGCATTGAGGTGGTCACTTCCGGAGCGATGCGTTCGATCTCCCGGCAGGCCAGCAGCATCAGGTCTTCGAGCGGGTCTTCCCGGACCATGGCGTTGAGCATGCTGTGTTGCAGCACCTCGTGCATCTTGGTGCTGGTGATATCGGTCAGGATGCCCACCGCATTGATCAACTGGCCTTGGGCGTCGAGCACCGGGTTGACCACCACGCTGCACCACAGGCGCTCGCCGTTCTGGATATACGCCAGCGATTCGGTCTTGATCGACTCGCCGCGCGTCAGCATCTGGCGGCTTTCCAGCACCGCCAGTTCTGCCATGTGCGGGGCCAGCAGGGCCGTGGGGTATTGACCGCAGACCTGGTCGAGGCGGTAGCCGAACATGCGCTGGAAGCCGGCATTGACGTAAACGATACGCCACTGCTCGTTAATGATGACGATGGCATTGTCGGTGTGGTCTGTGACCAGCGACAACAGGCGCAGGCGTTCGCTTTCTTCATGCTGGCGGGTGACGATCTTGAGGCTGGTGGAATAGAACACCTGGTCGCCACTGACCACCCGTGCAATCGAGGCGGTGCACCAGTGCTGGCTGCCGTCACGGTGCTGGATACGAATGTCCGGCAACTCGCCGTCACGGTCTTGCAGTTGCTGGTAATAGGCCTGGGCCGGCAATGGCATCAGGCGCCTGGCGTCCTGGCCGATCACGTCCCGGCGATTCAGGCCCCAGAGCTGTTCGGCGGCGCGATTGAACAGCACGACACTATTGCTGGCGTCGCTGACCACCACGCTGTTGCTGGCCTGCTCGATGAACTGCACGAAGAGGTCGGAAAGGCTATGGGTTAGGGGCATGCACGTCCTGTGACTCTTGATGAGGTGGCGGCACCGTGACGGCTGATCACGTCAGGGGTATTCAATAGCACAAGGCCACTATCCGGGGAAGGGCCGTTGGCGCTGCCGGGCGCCTTCCCTGACGATCGACATTCACTATGCAGCAGGGTGAGGCATCTGGTCACGCGACAACGTACCACGCAGGCGTGGCAGGCAAATGCAGCTAATCTTTCAGCGTCGGTTGACCTGGATCAAAACGATCGAACGCAACTATGCGTCAGCCGTCATACAGCTGATGCCCATTGCATCGCAATGGTGTGCCGAGGACTCGTCAGAAGCCCCCAGGCACTCTGTAACCGCCCTGACCGTGGGCCACCGCTGCCGGCGCAAGCCTGCAGCCGCAGCATCTGAGGAATCGCCTTATGTTCGGTTTGGAGTCGCTCGATCTCGCCCGCATCCAGTTCGCGTTCACGATTTCGTTCCACATCCTGTTCCCGGCCATCACCATCGGTCTGGCCAGCTACCTGGCTGTGCTCGAAGGCTTGTGGCTGAAAACCCGCAACGATGTGTACCGCGACCTGTATCACTACTGGCTGAAGATTTTTGCTGTCAACTTTGGCATGGGCGTGGTCTCGGGCCTGGTGATGGCCTACCAGTTCGGCACCAACTGGAGCCGGTTCTCCGACTTTGCCGGCGCCGTCACCGGTCCCTTGCTGACCTATGAAGTGCTCACCGCGTTTTTCCTCGAGGCCGGTTTCCTGGGGGTGATGCTGTTCGGCTGGAACCGCGTGGGCCGCGGCCTGCACTTTTTCGCCACGATCATGGTGGCGGTCGGCACGCTGATCTCCACATTCTGGATCCTGTCGTCCAACAGCTGGATGCAGACCCCGCAAGGCTTCGAGATCATCGACGGCCGGGTCATTCCCACCGACTGGTTCGCCGTGGTCTTCAACCCTTCGTTCCCGTACCGCCTGACCCACATGGCGATTGCCGCCTTCGTGGCCACGGCGTTCTTTGTCGGCTCATCGGCGGCCTGGCATCTGCTGCGCGGTCGCAACACGCCGGCGGTGCGCAAGATGCTGTCGATGGCCATGTGGATGGCCCTGCTGGTGGCGCCGATCCAGGCGGTGGTCGGCGACTTCCACGGCCTGAACACCCTCAAGCACCAGCCGGCCAAGATCGCCGCGATCGAGGGGCACTGGGAGAACGTCGGCGACGAACCGACCCCGCTGATCCTGTTCGGCTGGCCGGACATGAAGCAGGAGAAAACCCTGTACGCCGTCGAGATTCCCTACATGGGCAGCCTGATCCTGACCCACAGCCTGGACAAGCAGGTGCCGGCGCTCAAGGAGTTCAAGCCTGAGGACCGGCCCAACTCGACCGTGGTGTTCTGGTCGTTCCGCATCATGGTCGGCCTTGGCATGCTGATGATCCTGACCGGGCTCTGGAGCCTGTGGCTGCGCAAGCGTGACCGTATCTACCAGTCGCGGCCGTTCCTGCGCCTGGTGCTGTTGATGGGACCCTCGGGCCTGATCGCGATCCTGGCCGGCTGGTTCACCACCGAGATCGGGCGACAGCCGTGGGTGGTCTACGGCCTGATGCGCACCGCCGACGGTGTGTCCAACCACAGCGTGGTGCAGATGAGCATTACCCTGGTGATGTTCGTGGTGGTGTACTTCGTGCTGTTCGGTGCCGGCTTCGTCTACATGATGCGCCTGGTGCGCAAGGGGCCGCAGCCGCATGTCGAACATACGCCGCGTGGCGGCCCGGGCCAGACCCGCACGCCGGCCCGTCCTCTTTCCGCCGCCGTCGAAGGCACGCAGGACGGCGACAATCTCGATCGACTGGGCAAGGGGAACTGAGCCATGGGCATTGATCTTTCGCTGATATGGGCCGTGATCATCATCTTCGGGATCATGATGTACGTGGTCATGGACGGCTTCGACCTGGGCATCGGCATCCTGTTTCCGTTCATGAAGCAGAGCCACGACCGCGACGTGATGATGAACACCGTCGCGCCGGTCTGGGACGGCAACGAGACCTGGCTGGTGCTGGGCGGGGCCGGCTTGTTCGGTGCCTTTCCGCTGGCCTACTCGGTGGTGTTGTCGGCACTGTACCTGCCGCTGATTTTCA
The DNA here is from genome assembly GCF_001423155.1 of Pseudomonas sp. Leaf127. Classification (NCBI taxonomy): domain Bacteria; kingdom Pseudomonadati; phylum Pseudomonadota; class Gammaproteobacteria; order Pseudomonadales; family Pseudomonadaceae; genus Pseudomonas; species Pseudomonas sp. Leaf127. The sequence continues at coordinate 140,134 of NZ_LMOA01000025.1, forward strand.
TGCTGGTGGGGCTGATCTTTCGCGGTGTGGCGTTCGAGTTCCGCTTCAAGTCGTCCGAGGCCAGCCAGCACTGGTGGGACAAGGCGTTCATTGGTGGCTCGCTGACGGCGACCTTTTTCCAGGGCGTGGCGCTGGGGGCCTTTATCGAAGGCATGCCGGTGGTCGACCGCCAGTACGCCGGCGGCTCGCTGGACTGGCTGTCACCGTTTCCACTGTTCTGCGGCCTGGCCCTGATCGTGGCGTATGCGCTGCTGGGCTGCACCTGGCTGATCATGAAGACCGAAGGCTCGCTGCAGAAGGCCATGCATGACCTGGCGCGCCCCCTGGCCATCGCGGTACTGGTGGTGATGGGCATCGTCAGCCTGTGGACGCCCCTGTCGCACCCGGCCATTGCCGAGCGCTGGTTCAGCATGCCCAACCTGTTGTGGTTCATGCCGGTGCCGATCCTGGTGCTGGTGACCCTGTACGGGCTGTTCAAGGCCGTGGCCCGCAACGCGCACTACACGCCGTTTTTGCTGACCCTGCTGCTGATCTTCCTGGGCTACAGCGGGCTGGGCATCAGTCTGTGGCCGAATATCGTGCCGCCGTCGATCAGTATCTGGGAGGCCGCTTCGCCGCCGCAGAGCCAGGGTTTCATGCTGGTGGGCACGCTGTTCATCATCCCGTTCATCCTGGGGTACACCTTCTGGAGCTACTACGTATTCCGCGGCAAGGTCACCACCGAAGACGGCTATCACTGAGTGCTTGATGACTGGAGGAACGCGTGATGAGTAGCAACAATCCCCGGCATGACGACGACCCGGCGATGAACAAGCCGTTGTGGCAGCGCCTGGCCTGGCTGGGCGGCATCTGGGCCGGCAGCGTGCTGGCCCTGTTCATCGTCGCCAGCCTGATGCGTATGTTCATGAGTGCGGCGGGCCTGACCACTCATTGAGGCTCGCGCCAATATCCCATCCCGTGTTTCGTGGACACGGCTTTTTGTACCCTCCTGAACGGGCTGTGAAGGAGGGTTTTTTCTGGTTACTTGCGCGCCTTGAGAATCACGAACTTGGGCGTGGCGGCCACCTGCTCGACGTCGCGGAACAGCCGTGCCAGCTTGGCGTGGTAGCCCAGGTGGCGATTGCCGACGATGTATAGCGCGCCGCCTTGCACCAGCGCGGCCCGGGCCTGGAGGAACATGCGCCAGGCCAGAAAATCACCGACCACCTGCTGCTGGTGAAACGGCGGGTTACACAGCACCACATCCAGCGAATCGTCAGGCTGAGTGGCCAGCCCGTCGGCTGCCCGGATCGTCACCGGGCGCTCGCCCAGTGCGGCGTGCCAGTTCTGCGCCGCCGACTGCACGGCCATGTACGACTCGTCGACCAGCGTGTACTCGGCCTCGGGGTTGTCCAGGGCGCTGGCAATGGCCAGCACGCCGTTACCGCAGCCCAGATCCGCGACACGCGCCTTGCCCAGGCCCTTGGGTAGCCAGGGCAGAAAGGCCCGGGTGCCGATGTCCAGCCCGTCGCGGCAGAACACATTGGCGTGGTTGACCAGCTCCAGCGCCGGTTGCTCAAGGCGATAGCGGGTCGGGAACGGCGAGGGCTGCACTTCCTTGGGCACCGGTGTGGCAAACAGCAGGCGGGCTTTTTTCACCGCCAGAGACGCCTGCACCGGGCCTACGTATTCTTCCAGCAGCTCACCGGCCGAGCGCGGCAGGTGCTTGATCATCGCCGCCGCCACCACTTGGGCGCCTGGCGCCAGTTGGCCTTGCAGACGGATCAATTGCTCTTCCAGCAGCGCCAGGGTCTTGGGGATGCGGATCAGCACCCAGTCGAACGGCCCGCTCAACGGCTCACTGGCAGGCATCACCGTCACGGCATCGGTGGCCATGCCATTGCGGGCCAGGTTGATTTCAAGGGCGCTGCTGGCCAGAAAGGAATCACCGCTGCTGGACACCGTCGCGTGCGCCGCCAGGCTCGCGGCCAGGCCGCCGAAACTGTCGTTGAGCACCAGTACGCGGGTGCGCAGGTTCAAGCCCTGTTCGGCAACGTGATTGAGCAGGTACTCGTCAGCGGCATCGAACGCCTGCAAGGGTTCGTTCGGTTGTTCCGGCTGACGAATCAGGTCGAGTTGGGCAAAGGCGCTGGAAAGCAGGGGCATGGCAGGAAACTCTGGGCAAACGACGGGCATCACGCACGTCCGGCACGTACCGGGCGGGCATAAGGTGCGTGATTCTACGTGCTTTTTGCCCTTTGGGACCTGCCATTGTGGTCCATGTATCAAAGGGGTCCGAATACGCCGCTCAAGGCGGCTTGCACGGCCGCTGCGGTCTTGTTGCAAACCCCCAGCTTCTGGATGGCGCTGGCAATATGAAAATGAATGGTTCGCTCCTTGAGGCGCAAGATGATTGCGATGTCGCTGGCTGTCTTGCCTTTGGCGGACCACTTGAGTATTTCGATTTCTCTTTTCGTCAAGGCGCTGCTTTGTGACGGTTGGGGTGACACGAGTCTGGCTGATTCCATGATCGCCTCCATGCCGGTCTGGCGAGACCCTTCGATGAGGGTTCTGTCAGTTTAGGAAAAAGCGCAGCGGATCTTTTGCCGGCAAAAACTATCCAGACGGGTGGGGTGATGGCATTTTTGGATTCAAAGAAGTGTCATCGCCCTGAAACCATTGTTTGTCATGGGGTAACGCTTTTTGACCCTGTCTCGGGGCTTCTTTGAAACAGGTAGAAAAGAACCAAATAGTCTAAATAAGACCCATCGATGACGCGGCAACGGGATGTCAATACAAACAGACGGTGTTTCTCGATGGCCTTTTGCGGGACACTGCAGGCCTGCCATTCATGTTCAGGAGTTGCAAGCACACCATGACCGTCAGCGACGACAAGTTCACCCGGCAAACGCTGCAGCGCGTGACCCCCTTGACCCCCAATCTGTTCACCCTGCGTGCCACCCGCGATGCCGGCTTTCGTTTCCGCGCCGGACAGTTCGCCCGCCTGGGCGTGACCAAGGCCGACGGCAGCACCGTGTGGCGTGCCTACTCGATGGTGTCTTCGCCTTATGACGAGTTTCTCGAATTCTTTTCCATCGTGGTGCCGGACGGCGAGTTCACCAGCGAGTTGAGCCGCCTGCGTGAAGGCGATGAACTGCTGGTCGAGAAACAGGCGTTTGGCTACCTGACCCTGGACCGCTTCGTCGATGGCCGCGACCTGTGGTTGCTGGCGACCGGTACTGGCGTTGCGCCGTTCCTGTCGCTGCTACAGGATTTCGAGGTGTGGGAAAAATTCGAGCGCATCATCCTGGTGTACAGCGTGCGCGAAGCGGCGGAGCTGGCGTACCAGCCGCTGATCGAAGCGCTCACGCAGCGCGACTACCTGGCCGAATACGCGCACAAGTTCCTGTACCTGCCGGTGGTCACCCGCGAAGCTTATCCCGGCGCTCTGAACAGCCGCATCACGCGACTGATCGAGGACGGTGACCTGGAGGCGGCGGCCAGCCTGGAGCTGAGTCCTGAACATTCACGGGTCATGCTGTGTGGCAACCCGGAAATGGTCGACGAGACGCGTCAGTTGCTCAAGCAGCGCAACCTGCAACTGAGCCTGAGCCGCCGGCCGGGGCAGGTGGCGGTCGAGACCTACTGGTAACGGCCCGGCCGGTGCCGGCGATTACAGCAACGGCTTTTTCGGGTCGATCACGACCGGCTCGGCCGGTGTGTGCTGTTCCTTGAGCAGGTCACGGATTTCACCCAGCAGCACTTCCTGCTTGGAAGGCGCCGCCGGCAGGCTCGGGGCCTTGGCTTCTTCGCGCTTGAGGCGGTTGATGGCCTTGACGCCCATGAAGATGGCAAACGCCACGATGATAAAGTCGACTACCGTCTGGATGAACTTGCCATAGGCCATGACCACCGCAGGGGCTGCGCCTTCGGCGGGACGCAGGGTAATGGCCAGGTCGCTGAAATCAACACCGCCGATCAACAGGCCCAGAGGCGGCATGATCACATCGCCCACGAACGACGAAACGATCTTGCCGAAGGCGGCGCCGATGATGATACCCACGGCCATGTCGACCACATTGCCCTTGACGGCGAATGCCTTGAATTCGTTGATAATGCTCATGGTCATTCCTTGTTACAGATGAGTGGATCCGCTGCAGTGTAATCGAGCGGCGTGCAGGATGCCGCTGTTTGGTACCGGTTCAATCGACCGGACGTGAAACGGTAAGTTTTATTCGATTGTGCAATAACGCCAAGGGTCGGGGGACGTAAGGGGCCGGCCACCTGCGTTATCATGGCGGCTTTTGCGGGCGGATTTATTCATGGCCAAGGCCAAGCGCTTGTACGGTTGCACCGAATGCGGTGCAACCTTTCCCAAATGGGCCGGGCAGTGCGGCGAATGCGGCGCCTGGAACACCCTGGTCGAAACCATGCTTGAAAGCGGCGCCGCCGCGCCCCCCAGCGGGCGGGCCGGCTGGACCGGGGCGCAGGCGCAGATCAAGACCCTGGCCGAGGTCAGCGTCGAGGAAATCCCGCGCTTTTCGACCCGATCCACCGAACTGGACCGTGTGCTGGGCGGCGGCATGGTGGACGGGTCGGTGATCCTGATCGGCGGCGACCCCGGCATCGGCAAATCCACCATCCTGCTGCAGACCCTGTGCCACCTGGCCGAGAGCATGCCGGCGCTGTACGTCACCGGTGAAGAGTCCCAGCAACAAGTGGCCATGCGCGCAAGGCGCCTGGGCCTGCCGCAGGACAAGCTGCGGGTCATGACCGAGACCTGCATCGAGTCGATCATCGCCACGGCGCGCAGCGAGCAGCCCAAGGTCATGGTCATCGACTCGATCCAGACCATCTTTACCGAGCAACTGCAGTCGGCACCGGGCGGCGTGGCCCAGGTGCGCGAAAGTGCGGCGTTGCTGGTGCGCTATGCCAAGCAGAGCGGCACGGCGATCTTTCTGGTCGGACACGTGACCAAGGAGGGCGCCCTGGCCGGCCCGCGTGTGCTGGAGCACATGGTCGACACCGTGCTGTATTTCGAAGGCGAGGCCGACGGCCGCCTGCGCCTGCTGCGCGCGGTGAAGAATCGCTTTGGCGCAGTGAATGAGCTGGGCGTGTTCGGCATGACCGACCGTGGCCTCAAGGAAGTGTCCAACCCCTCGGCGATCTTCCTGAGCCGGGCCCAGGAAGAGGTGTCGGGCAGCGTGGTCATGGCCACCTGGGAAGGCACCCGGCCGATGCTGGTCGAGGTGCAGGCCCTGGTCGATGACAGCCACATGTCCAATCCGCGCCGGGTCACCCTGGGCCTGGACCAGAACCGGCTGGCCATGCTGCTGGCGGTGCTGCATCGCCACGGCGGCATCCCGACCCACGACCAGGACGTGTTCCTCAACGTGGTGGGCGGGGTCAAGGTACTCGAAACCGCCTCCGACCTGGCCTTGATGGCCGCCGTGATGTCCAGCCTGCGTAACCGGCCCTTGCCCCATGACCTGCTGGTGTTCGGCGAGGTCGGGCTGTCGGGCGAGGTGCGTCCGGTGCCCAGTGGCCAGGAACGTCTCAAGGAAGCCGCCAAGCACGGCTTCAAGCGCGCCATCGTGCCCAAGGGCAACGCGCCCAAGGACGCCTATGAAGGGTTGCAAGTGATTGCCGTGACGCGCCTGGAGCAGGCGCTGGATGCGTTGTTCGAGTAGTTTCTGTCTTGCCTGGCAGCCTGCTTGCGCAGGCTCTGGGACAAGGGTTGTAGCGCGACCCGATTAATTTTCACCCAGACCATCGTAGGGGGGTGGCCTTTCGCTCTGACAAGACTACACTCGCATCGTCGGGTTATGCTGCCGCGTCGCCACAAGCGACCACACAACTGCATGATCCAGAACTTCTAGTCATTTCTGCTGGAATAAGAAAATGAAAAATAATAACAGTCTGATGCGCCATGTGCCCTGGGTACTGTTGGCCATCATTGGGGCTTGTGCCCTGGGGGTCGTCGCGCTGCGTCGCGGCGAAGCAATCAACGCCTTGTGGATCGTGGTGGCAGCCGTCGCCATCTATCTGGTGGCTTTTCGTTACTACAGCCTGTTCATTGCCAACAACGTCATGCAACTGGACCCGCGCCGCGCAACGCCGGCGGTGGTCAACAACGATGGCCTGGACTATGTCCCGACCAACAAGCACATCCTGTTCGGTCACCACTTTGCCGCCATCGCCGGTGCCGGCCCCCTGGTCGGCCCTGTGCTCGCCGCGCAAATGGGCTACCTGCCCGGCACGCTCTGGCTGATCGCCGGCGTGGTGCTGGCCGGCGCGGTGCAGGACTTCATGATCCTGTTCCTCTCCACACGTCGTAACGGCCGGTCGCTGGGCGACATGGTCCGTGAGGAAATGGGCCGTATTCCCGGCACCATTGCCCTGTTCGGCTGCTTCCTGATCATGATCATCATCCTGGCGGTGCTGGCGCTGATCGTGGTCAAGGCTCTGGCCGAGAGTCCGTGGGGCATGTTCACCGTCATGGCGACCATTCCGACGGCGATGTTCATGGGCATCTACATGCGCTACATCCGTCCGGGGCGCATCGGCGAAATCTCGATCATCGGCGTGGTGCTGTTGCTCGGCTCGATCTGGCTTGGTGGCCTGGTGGCGGCCGATCCGGTCTGGGGCCCGCGCTTCACCTTCACCGGCGTGCAGATCACCTGGATGCTGGTGGGCTACGGTTTTGTTGCCGCCATGCTGCCGGTCTGGCTGCTGCTGGCACCGCGTGACTACCTGTCGACCTTCCTCAAGATCGGCACCATCCTGGCCCTGGCCATCGGTATCCTGATCCTGGCGCCAGAGCTGAAAATGCCGGCCCTGACCCAGTTCACCGACGGCACAGGTCCCGTCTGGAAAGGCGCGCTGTTCCCGTTCCTGTTCATCACCATTGCCTGCGGCGCGGTCTCGGGCTTCCATGCCCTGATCTCCTCGGGTACCACGCCCAAGCTGCTGGACAACGAAGTCAACGCCCGCTACATCGGTTACGGCGGCATGCTGATGGAGTCGTTCGTGGCCATCATGGCCATGGTCGCCGCCTCGGTGATCGAGCCGGGCGTGTACTTCGCCATGAACAGTCCGGCTGCCGTGGTCGGCAGCGACGTGGTCTCGGTGGCCGCCAAGGTCAGCGAATGGGGCTTTCTGATCACGCCGGAGCAACTGACCGCCGTGGCCAAGGACATTGGCGAAAACACCATCCTGGCCCGTGCCGGCGGTGCACCGACGCTGGCGGTCGGTATCGCGCAGATCCTGCACCAGGCCTTGCCGGGTGAAAACACCATGGCCTTCTGGTACCACTTCGCGATCCTGTTCGAGGCGCTGTTCATCCTGACCGCGGTCGATGCCGGCACCCGTGCCGGTCGCTTCATGCTCCAGGACCTGCTGGGCAGTTTCGTGCCGGCCCTCAAGCGCACCGAGTCGTGGACCGCCAACATCATCGGCACCGGTGGCTGCGTGGCGCTCTGGGGTTACCTGCTGTACCAGGGCGTGATCGACCCATTGGGTGGCATCAATACCCTCTGGCCGCTGTTCGGCATCTCCAACCAGATGCTGGCCGGTATCGCCCTGATGCTCGCCACCGTCGTGCTGATCAAGATGAAGCGCCAGCGCTATGTGTGGGTGACCATGCTGCCGGCCACCTGGCTGCTGATCTGCACCGTGACCGCAGGCTTCATCAAGCTGTTCGACCCTAACCCGGCTGTCGGTTTCCTGGCCCTGGCCAAGAAGTACAGCACGGCGGCCGATGCCGGTCAGATCCTGGCCCCGGCCAAGAACGTCGACCAGATGCAGCACGTGATCTTCAACGCCTACACCAACGCCGGCCTGACGATCCTGTTCCTGTTCGTGGTCTTCAGCATCCTGTTCTACGCCGTGAAAGTCGGGCGTGCCGCCTGGAGCAAGACCGAACGTACCGACAAGGAAGCGCCTTACCAGGCCATGCCCGAAGGTTCGCAAGTCTGATGACCATTCACAGAGGATCAGCCCGTGTTCAATGACCTTGGCCGTCTCGGCAAATACCTGGGCCAGGCGGCCCGCCTGATGGTGGGCATGCCTGACTACGACAACTATGTCGAGCACATGCAGGGCAAGCACCCGGACAAGCCGATGATGAGCTACGAGGAGTTCTTTCGGGAACGCCAGGAAGCCCGTTACGGCGGCAAGGGTGGGCCGAAGTGTTGCTGAACCGCTGATCTGCGTGACTGTTTGACCGACGCGCCACAGGCCCTGCCTGCGGCGCGTTTTGATTTTTGCCACAAGCATCCTGCCAAGGAGCCCCAATGAGCGAGTTGCAACCCATTCCCGTCACCGTACTGACCGGTTTTCTGGGCGCCGGCAAGACCACCTTGCTGCGTCACCTGCTCAAGGCCGAGCATGGCCTGAAGATCGCGGTGATCGAAAACGAATTCAGCGACGCCGGCATCGACAGCCAGTTGCTCGGCGACGAGCCGGTGCAGGTCATGACCCTGTCCAACGGTTGCGTGTGCTGCACCATCCACACCGACCTGACCAAGGCGCTGTACCTGCTGCTCGAACGCCGTGACAGCGGCGAAATCGCCTTTGACCGGCTGGTGATCGAGTGCACGGGCCTGGCGGATCCTGCGCCGGTGGCACAGACCTTCTTCATCGACGAAGACCTGCGCGAGCGCTATATCCTCGACGGCATCATTACCCTGGTCGATGCGGCCCATGCCGAGGTGCACCTGACGCAGACCATCGCCCAGGCGCAGATCGGCTTTGCCGACCGCCTGCTGGTGAGCAAGCGCGACCTGGTCGACGCCGCCGCCTTCGAGGCCCTCAGTGCGCGCCTGACCCGCATCAACCGCCGTGCACCGATCCGCATCGTCGACCACGGCCGCATCGACCTGGCCGAACTGCTCGACGTGCGCGGCTTCAACCTCAATGCCGACCTGGGCGGCGGCATGACCCTGCGCCCGCTGGCACCGGTGGGCAACAGTGGCGACCGCATTACCAGCCTGGTGCTGCGCACCGACCAGCCGCTGGATATCGACAATCTGAGTACGTTCATGAATGAACTGCTCGAAGACCACGGCAAACAACTGCTGCGCTACAAGGGCGTGCTCAACATCAAGGGCGAGCCACGCCGCCTGGTATTCCAGGGCGTGCTCAAATTGTACGGCTTCGACTGGGACACCGAATGGGCCGAAGACGAACCGCGTGAAAGCGTGATCGTGTTCATTGCCGATGAACTGCCGGAAGAGAAAATCCGCGCAGGCTTTGCGGCGATGGCGGGGTGAAACGGATCGAAGCCCGCGACCGAGTGCGAAGCGCTCGCAGAAATCTGTGAAACGCTGCAATTTTACGACTGCTACGCAGCCGGTCGCGGTGGTCCGGCACTCCGGCAGAGCGCGCTCCTACCAAGGCACAGTGTTTGCTGCGCGACGGCGCTGTATTTGCGACCACACGCAGTGCCTTGACGGCAAAATCAGCGTTCCTTGCACGCCTCCAGTTCTGCCTGGGACTCCAGGCGGGTGACAATGCCCAGCCGGTATTTGCAGTAGTCCTGGACGGTCTTCAATTCAACCTCACTGAGCTCGTCCAGAGACCTACTGTCCCTGTCGCTGGTATAGATGTTTTCAAATCTGAGCTTCAGGGTGGGGTGTTTTTTTATAAACACCATGTATCGCGGGTCTTCAATGTCCAATGATACGTAATAACCGATGTAAAGGTGGGCGGCTGTAATGAGTGCGATGATGGACAGTATTTTTTTCATGGTTTATAGAGGTGTCCTGCTTGCAGGCTAAAAGGACTGCTTTTTGAAAGGTGGGTAAGTGCTACTGCTCTTTGCAGGCGCGAAATTCTTTCTCTGTCTTTAGCTGGGTTTCTAGGCCCAGTCGATAGATGCAGTAATCGATCATTTGCTGCCTTTGTGTGTCGGTCAGCTCGTGCAGACCGGTTTCAAAATTGGGGTGGAATACGCGGTGGAATATAATTTGTAAGGTTGGTTTTTTTTTGATAAAAATCACGGGGTGTACGCTGTTTTCTCCGAAGTGCTCATAGTAACCAACAAAGGATATGATTATAAAGATAGCCGCCATCAGTGTAATGATTTTTTTCACGGTGAGATCCAGTTTTTTGGACGTTATCTTTTTTCGCAAGCTTCTAGCTCAAGCTGAGTGTTTAGCGCTGTTTCAATGCCCAGCCGATAAGCGCAGTAATCAATGACTCGATTGCGCTCTTGATTTGTCAGTTGATGAAGCTTTTTGCTGTCGGCATCATGGGCGAACATATTAAAAAATTTTAGTTGCAGTGTAGGTTTATTTTTAATGGAAAAAGTGAGTGTGGATTTCAGCATCTTCAATTGAGTTGTAGTAGCCAACACACAGGGCAGCCAAGAGTGGGGCTATCAAAAAAGCGATCGTCTTTTTCATGAGGTGGGTGGTGTCAGCAGTTGGGTTTTTGTTCGGATGAGCTGAACCAGTTCCATGCCGATATTGCCGGGGCAGATTTTTCCTTCAAGGGTCTGGTTTGGGTATTCTTTGTGGCCACCAAAGCGAGTAATGAAGAATATATCTTTTAAGGCGTTAATTAGAGTGATTGTGGCATCTGCTTGAGTCGCAGGGATGGAGTGTGTGGTGCCAACGCCTAGTGAATGTAGGTTTTTTCGTGCAAAAGTAACCCAGTCTTTTCCTTCCTCAGGCGTCGTCAGGTTATTCAGTAATATAATGCCGATCACGCCCGTATTGTAGCTGGAAACACTGGATGCTTTGAATCGAATATCCCGGCCTTCATAGAGGACCCCTGAGCAATCAATGCCATAGTGGTAGCTGATGTCATCGAAGTCTTTGGACTGGTGAGTCTTTTGAGTCTCAAGCATCTGCTCCGCCCCCCTCCCACACGAATAACTCCGGCCGGCATGATGCAGTGCAATCATGCTGTAGTCCCAGTCCGGCTCCAGTAGGTTCTTCGGCGGTTTGGCATGCCATTGTGACCGCTCCACAAATTCATGCCCCAGCGCCCGGACCTTGCGAATCAGCGCCTCACGCGTTGCTGCACGGTCATTGATGGTGATCGGCAGGGGCACCAGCGGTTGACCCTTGTTCAGTGCCTGGGCATTGGCTGTGATCGTAAAGCGCGGGTCGGTTTTCGACAGCTCGTCCAGCACCCGTGCCGGGGCCTTGAACATCACGTGCATCGAGATCAGCGAATCGGCCGAGGGCGCTTCGACATGCGCCAGCCCGGTGGCGTCGGTAAGGCCGGTGATTTCCTCGCCATCCACCACGGCAATGAAGGGGCGATCAGCCAGCGGCTTGCCGGTTTCGCTGTCGGTGACCTGGAACGACCGGGTAAAGACGCTGCTGGCAACCGCAGGTGCATCATGGGACTCCACAAATGCACCAGCCGCCAGGGCTCGTTGTTCCAGCTGCGGATCAGCCAGCAGCGCCTGCAATTTCTGATCGTCGACATTGCCCGACTCATCAATGGCGCCGAGCCTGGCGAAATCCACCGCCAGCCGGGGCGTGACGAAGTTGACCGCACCGCCCCGTGTGTCCTGGCTGCCGGTGATGAGGCCGCCACCGTGGCTGGTCAGGCTGCCCATGTGTGCCATGGGTCGGCCATCGACCAGGATATTGACGAAACCACTGACGATCACCGCACCGCAGGCGGCCCGGTCGCCAATGCGGGCCACGGGCAGGTCGTTGACACAAACGGTAGGGGAGGCAGACACCAATGGGGTGATGCCATGCAGCGGGATCGGGCAGGCGTGCAGGTCGGTCAGGCGCGACACGGGAATCATGGGGGCAACCTCGTGGGGACGGGGTGTGCATCCTGACGCGGGTTGCCGAGTGCTTGATGTAGGGCGTTTCTGCGGATTGTGCAGGAGATGGCTGCGTGTGATGTTCAGGCTCGCGTGCAAGAAAAAGCCCGGCGCAGAGGCCGGGCTTTGTCAGGGTGCGGCAAACAGCGCTATCAGGCGCCGTAGACCGGCAGGCGGGCGCAGATGGCCTTGACCTTTTCACGTACGGCGTCGATCACGGCTTCGTTGTTCAGGTCGGCGAGGATGTCGCAGATCCAGCCGGCCAGTTCCTTGCAGTCGGTCTCGTTGAAACCGCGGGTGGTGACAGCCGGGGTGCCGAAACGCAGGCCCGAAGTCACGAACGGCGAACGCGGGTCGTTAGGCACCGAGTTCTTGTTGACGGTGATGTAGGCGCGGCCCAGGGCTGCGTCTGCGTCCTTGCCGGAGATGTCCTGCTTGATCAGCGAGAGCAGGAACAGGTGGTTCTCGGTGCCCCCGGAGACCACGTCGAAACCGCGCTCGATGAACACGCCGGCCATGGCCTTGGCGTTCTTGACCACTTGCTGCTGGTAGGCCTTGAACTCAGGCTGCAGCGCTTCCTTGAAGCACACGGCCTTGGCGGCGATGACGTGTTCCAGCGGGCCGCCCTGGGCGCCCGGGAACACGGCGGAGTTGAGCTTTTTCTCGATGTCGGCGTTGGCGCGTGCCAGGATCAGGCCGCCACGAGGGCCGCGCAGGGTCTTGTGCGTGGTGGTGGTGACCACGTCGGCGAATGGCACCGGGTTCGGGTAGACGCCTGCGGCGACCAGACCGGCCACGTGGGCCATGTCGACGAACAGGTAGGCACCGACCTTGTCGGCGATTTCGCGGAAGCGCGGGAAGTCCAGCACCTGCGAGTAGGCCGAGAAACCGGCCACGATCATTTTCGGCTTGTGCTCGACCGCCAGGCGCTCGACTTCGTCGTAGTCGATCAGGCCGTTGCCGTCGATGCCGTACTGGATGGCGTTGTACAGCTTGCCCGAGGACGACACGCTGGCACCGTGGGTCAGGTGACCGCCATGGGCCAGGCTCATGCCCAGAATGGTGTCGCCGGCCTGCAGCAGGGCCAGGTAGACCGCTGCGTTGGCTTGCGAACCGGCGTGCGGCTGGACGTTGGCGTAGTCGGCACCGAACAGTTCCTTGGCACGATCAATCGCCAGTTGCTCGACCACATCGACGAATTCACAGCCACCGTAGTAGCGCTTGCCCGGATAGCCTTCGGCGTACTTGTTGGTCAGGGCCGAACCCTGAGCTTCCATGACGGCGGGGCTGGTGTAGTTTTCCGAAGCGATCAACTCGATGTGCTCTTCCTGGCGCACAGCTTCCTGCTCCATGGCGTTGAAGAGATCGGGGTCGAACTTGGCGATAGTCAAATCACGGCTGAACATGGCTGTCCTCGGGAGGTCGGAGCGGAAAAGGGAGGCATTCTACCCCATCGGCTTTTATCTGGCATATGAAAGGCAGTCATGTGCTGGATGAATGGGCCACAGGACAGTAGTAGGAGCGCGCTTGCCCGCGACCGAGTGCGTAGCGCTCGCAAAATTGATGAAACGCTGAAGATTTACAGATGTGAACACATTCAAAATCTGCGAAACGCTGAAGATTTACAGATGTGAACACATTCAAAATCTGCGAAACACTGAAAATTTACGACTGCTAACGCAGCCGGTCGCGGGCAGAGCGCGCTCCTACAGGGCCGTTTAATCGAGCATGAAGAGGGCGTCATTGCTGAACTGCGCTTCGAAGTGTCCGGCCGACATCGGGCGACCGAACAGGTAGCCCTGGACTTCGTCGCAACCGTGCTCGCGCAGAAACTCCAGTTGCTCATGGGTTTCCACGCCTTCGGCGATCACCGCCAGGTTCAGGCTGTGGGCCATGGCAATGATTGCCCGGGCGATTTGCGCGTCCTGTTCGCCCGAGGGCAGACCGTCGACGAAGGTGCGGTCGATCTTCAATACGTCGATCGGGAACTGCTTGAGGTAGTTCAGTGAGGAGTAGCCCGTGCCGAAGTCGTCGACGGCAATGCTCAGGCCCAGGTTCTTCAGGCTGTCGAGGATCTGCATGGCTTCGCTGACTTCGCGCATCAGGATGCTTTCGGTCAGTTCCAGCTCCAGGCAGGCCGGCGGCACGCCGCTTTCACGCAGGATCTCGGCAATCCGCTTGCCCAGTTGGCCATCGGAAAACTGCCGCGCCGAGATATTCACCGAGATCTTGGGCACCCGCACCTTGGCCTGATGCCAGGCCTTGAGCTGGCGACAGGCTTCGGCCAGTACCCAGTCGCCGACTTCCACCACCAGGCCGAGCTCTTCCAGCACCGGAATGAAGTCGTTCGGCGGCACCAGGCCGCGGCGTGGATGACGCCAGCGCAGCAGGGCTTCGGCGCCGGTCAGGCGCTTGCCGTCGCCGCTGAACTGTGGCTGGTAATACAGCACGAACTCCTGTTGCTCCAGCGCATGGCGCAGGTCGCTTTCCAGCTCCAGGCGTTCCAGCGCGGTGGCGTTCATGTCGGCCTGGTAGAACTGGAAGTTGTTCTTGCCGCGCTCCTTGGCGTGGTACATCGCCGTGTCGGCATTCTTCATCAACTGGCTCAACTCGCTGCCGTCCTGCGGGCTGAGCGCAATGCCGATACTGGCCGTCACGAAGAACTCACGGCCTTCGAGCACAAACGGCGTCACCAGGCTGGTCAGGATCTGCTCGGCCACATGAATGGCGCGGTTCAGCGCGATGTCCCGGGTGGCGCCCGGCTCCAGCAGCAAGGTGAACTCATCGCCCCCCATGCGTGCCACGGTGTCGTCGTCAGTGACGCAGGCCAGCAGGCGGCTGGCCATTTCCTTGAGCATGCGATCGCCGGCCGCGTGGCCCAGCGAGTCGTTGATCGGCTTGAAGCGGTCCAGGTCGAGAAACATCAGCACCACCCAGGCGCTCTGGCGTTCGGCGTGCTGCAAGGCCGAGTGCAGGCGGTCCTGGAACAGCGTGCGGTTGGGCAAGTGGGTGAGGGCGTCGTAATAGGCCAGGCGATGAATATGCTGTTCGCTGGCCTTGCGCTCGCTGATGTCGCTGAAGAAGCACACATAGCTGGCCAGGTCGCCCTCATCGTCGAGCACTGCCGTGATGCCTGCCCACGCCGGATACTGCTCGCCATTGCGACGCTTGAGCAGCACTTCGCCTTCCCAGCTGCCGCGTTGGTTGAGCTGCCTGAGAATAGGGTGCAGGTGCTTTTCCTGCTCGTGCTCGACGGTGAGCATGTTTGGCAACTGGTCGAGCACCTGGGCCACTTCGTAACCGCTGACCCGGGTAAACGCCTCGTTGGCCTGGACGATGTAGCCGGCGGGGTCGGTGATCAGGATGGCCGAGGTCGAGTGCTCGAAGACTGTGGCCGCCATGCGCAGGTCTTTCTCGGCGCGGCGCTGCTGGCTGACATCACGGGCTACGCCCAGAATGCCCTCGAAGCTGCCGTGCTCGTCCCAGACCAGCACCAGCCGCAACTCGATGGGGATCTTGCGCCCGTCGGCGCGCAGGCTGTCGAACAGGAACAGGTGGGTGGGCAGTTCATTGCGCAGCGTGTCCAGTTCGGCGGGCTTGTTCAGCACTTTGCGGATACGCGCGATCAAGGCATGAATGGGCACCAGTTGCTGCGGGTTGGCGAGGGCCGCGCTCCAGCCGTTGTGCAGAATCCAGTCGGCGCTGTAGCCCAGTATGTTCTGCACCGAGGGGCTGACATAGTTGAGTGCCAGGCGGTTGTCGGTGGAGAAAATCACATCGCTGATGCTTTCGGCGAGCATGCGGTAGCGCTGTTCGCTGTCGCGCAGCGACTGGCTGGCTGCCATTTGCTCGGTGATGTCCTTGGCAATGCCGATGATGCGCGTGACCTGGTCATCCTTGTCCCAGGCCATGGCCTGTTCGCGGATGTCAAAGCAGCGCCAGTTCTGCCGGTGGTCGCGAAAGCGCAGCACGCATTGCAGCAACTCGTTGTGCGCGTGGTGACGCTGGCGCAGGCGCATGTCGCGGTAGGCACGGGCATCGTCCGGGTGCAGGAGGATTTCCCAGAAAAACTCGCCCATCGCATGCAGCTCGGCCTTGCTATAGCCCAGCGTCTGGCCCAGGTGATGGTTGCTGTAGATCATGCGCTGGCTGAGCACGTCCTGCACATAGAGATGATCGGGCACGGTGCGCACCACATCCGACCAGAAGCTCTCGCGATCCTGCAGCGACAGTTCGATCTGCTTGCGGCTGGTGATATCGCCAATACTGAGGATCACGGCGTCAAAGTCGGCCTGTGCCTGTGGCAGACGCATCACCAGCCACAGGTGCTGGTCCTGACCGCCCTCCTGGGTCAGGCGGATTTCCAGCTCCAGGCGCTGCTGGCCGTCGAGCACCGCCTCGATGATCTGCAGGCCGATCCCGATACGGGCGTGCGGCGAGCCGGCAACCAATTGCTGCCAGGCCTGCTCGTTGCTCTCGATGGCCAGCAGGTCAAGGGCGACCTGATTGACTTCGGTGACGTGCAATTGCTGCAGCAGGCGCCTGCGCTGGCCGGGCTGGTTGTCGAGCAGCTTGTGCAGGTCATCCCGGGTTGTGACCTGCAGGGCCTCGAGCAGCGCCGGCAGGCCGGACATGTCCAGCACGCAAAGGGCCACACCGGTGCCCTCGAAAATGCCCTGGTAGCGGCGCCGGCTTTCCAGCAGTTGCCCCTGACGGCGTCTCAGGCTGATCAGCGCAATCAACGGCAGGATCGAGAACAGCAAGGCAAAGGCGCACTTGACGATCAGCGGTGCCAGCAAGGCCTGGCGCTCGCGGTAGGCATCGAACAGGCCGCGCAGTTGCCAGTCGCTGTTGCTGATCGGTTGCAACAGCACCGTCTCGGCGCTGCCGGTGTGCCTGTGGTTGTCGCGGGCCAGGGTCCGCTGGCCTTCGCGGCTTTCCAGGCGCCACAGGTGGATGAAGTCATGGTTGTACTGCTGGGTCAGGTTGTTCAGGACCTCGGTGCCCAGCCGCAGTACCCAGTAGTCGCCGCTGAAAGCACCGGCCTGGCGCAGCAGCAGATAAATCCGGGTGCCGTCTTCGGCGTGGGTGTAATAAAAAGGCCGGCCTTGTGCCAGGGCCAGCTGTTGCTTGAGAAAGGCGGCGTCAAAGGTGCTGCCGGCGCTGTCCTTGATCACCGCACCGACCGGATTGAGCCAGACCACGCTGTGCAGGGCCGGCAGTGCCTGGCGCAGTGGCGCAAGTGTCGAGGGTTGGTCAAGGGACAGGCCTGTGGACTTGGCTTCGTCCAGCAGGCTGGTGCTGACCTGTGCGCTGAGGGCCATGTTCAGGCTCAGGCGGTCGGCAAGCTGAGTGCTGTAGTCGAGGCTGCGCTGGCGCTGGCGATCCTGGTTCTGCCGGAATTGCTCGAACGACTGCCACAACAGCAAGGCGAGCATCAGCAGCACCAATGCCGCCAACACACCTTTCAACGAGCTGCGCAAAGGCACATGCCCGGTGCTTTTGGCGCTCCTGTGCGGCGCTGGAGAAAAGGTCGGTAAAGGCAAGTCGTTGTTCCTGACTACTGGACTGAAGCAGCGAATGCGCGGTGCACTATAAGCCGGACGCCCAAAGGGCGGCTAGCATGCCTTGAGATATGGCCAAGTGCTAGCGTTTGTTGGGGCTGCCGGCCACTCCAGTCATGAGCGTAGCTGGCTAATGCGCATTACCGGGCGTTAAAAGAACCGATCATGCCTGTCCGTCCTGCGCACCGGCATGGGGCCTGGCCTTGCGAAATTCATCCGGGGTCACCCCCATCAGCTTGCGAAACATGCCGATGAACGCCGATGAGCTGCTATAGCCCAGATCCAGGGCGATGGCTTCGACAGTCATCGGCGTTTCCAGGCGTTCCAGGGCGCGCACCACGGTCAGCCGCTGCTTCCATTGCGCCAGCGACATGCCCAGGTCGCGCTGGCAACGACGCAGCAAGGTGCGTTCGGTGGTGTTGGCCATTGTCGCCAGCGCCTGCAACGAGGGGGTTTCGCCAGGGTTGCGCTCAAGCCACTGCAAGACGGGCGCCAGAATCGGGTCATCGGAGCCCGGCAGGTAGCTGCCGGCCCGTGAGGTTTGCCTGAGCTTGTCGAGCAGCACCTGCAGCAGCCGTTGTTCCTCGGGGCTTTGCGGCAGGCCGGGGGGCGCTGCGTGCAGGTCGTCGAGCAGGGCGCGGATCAACGGGGTGATGGTCAACGCGCAGGCCTGTTGCGGCAGGTCGGTGCACAATGAGCGGGCGATATACAGCGAGCAGTGGCACGCTTCGTAGCGATTGCGCCCGACATGTTCGGCTTCGGGCGGCAGCCACACGCCATAGTGCGGCGGCGCCAGAAAGTGCTGGTCGCGCATCTTGATGTCCATCACACCACTGTATGAATAGACGAACTCGCCCCACGGATGGCTGTGCACCGGATAGGTGCTCGAGGCCGGGACCCAGGCACTGCGAAAGTAGATCGGCGCAGGAATGGCGTCGGTAAAGGGGGGCAAGTGCAGGTGTCGGGCGCTTTGGGTCATGGGCAGGTTTCCCGCAGGGTGTCGGCGAGTGGCGATTATGCGCTATGGGTTGTCGGTTTGGCGCTATATGTGGCTGATCGGTCGCGTCCACACTCTGGGGACTTTTCGTCCGAGTACTGATCATGAACACACGCCAACCCGTCGATGCCCGCGCCGCCGCGCTGATGTGCGGTCTGTGCGCCTTGTGGGGCCTGCAGCAGGTGGCGATCAAGGTGGCAGCGCCCGACATGGCACCGCTGTTGCAGTTGTCGATCCGCTCTGGGCTGGCGGCGATCCTGGTCTGGGGCTTGATCCTCTGGCGCGGCGAAGCACGCGGTTTTGATCGTGCCACGCTGGGGCCGGGCATCGTGGTCGGCTTGCTGTTTGCCGTGGAGTTTCTGTTCGTGGGCGAGGGGCTGCGCTACACCAGTGCTTCACGGATGGTGATCTTTCTTTATTGTGCGCCAATCTTCACCGCCATCGGCCTGCACCTGTGCGTACCGGGTGAGCGTTTGAGCCTGTTGCAATGGGGCGGAATCCTGACCGCCTTCGTCGGTGTGGTGGTGGCGTTCTACGGCCCGGCCGGCAATGCGCCGGCCAGCGCCGATCAACGCCTGGGCGATGCGTTCGGCCTGTTGGGCGCCATTGCCTGGGCGGCGACCACCGTGACCGTGCGCGCCACCCGGCTGGCAGCGGCCCCGGCCAGCCAGACCCTGCTGTATCAACTGCTGGGTGCGTTCGGCCTGTTGCTGGTCGTCGCCTGGGCCAGTGGCCAGACAGACTTCCAGCTGTCGCGCACCACGGTGCTGAGCCTGGCTTTCCAGACCCTGCTGATTGCCTTCATGAGTTACCTGGCGTGGTTTTGGCTGTTGCGCCATTACCTGGCTTCGCGCCTGGGCGTGCTGTCGTTCCTGACCCCGCTGTTCGGTGTGATTTTCGGCGTCTGGCTACTGGATGAAACCCTGGAGCCGGCCTTCGTGACCGGGGCGCTGCTGGTCATGGCGGGCATCGTCGTGGTCAGTGGGCATGACCTGTTCAGGCAGCACCTTGCCAGTCGTCGTCCGGGCAACCTCTAGCCGCCCGTTACGCCGGTCCTCATGGCCGGCGACCGTTTGTCCCCCTGCCAGCCACCGCCGAGTTAGGTTAAGCTTGCCGACCCTGAGCGCGGCCGTTTCTACCCCATACTGGCCCGCGCCGCTGTCGCTTCCACTGCGGCCGGCCCCTGCCGGGCACGGCCTGCACCCACTCGCGGCGCTCAACGTCCGACGAGTGGCCATTCTTGTAGCCTTGCCTGCGTGGCAGGGTTTTTCATTTGTGTCTTCAAGCGAGGTCAACGTTTTGGCTCAATATGTCTACACCATGCATCGGCTGAGCAAAGTAGTGCCGCCCAAGCGCGAAATTCTCAAGAACATCTCCCTGTCGTTCTTCCCGGGCGCCAAGATCGGCGTGCTGGGCCTGAACGGTTCGGGCAAGTCCACGCTGCTCAAGATCATGGCCGGTGTCGACAAGGAGTTCGACGGTGAAGCCCGTCCGATGCCTGAGCTGAACGTCGGCTACCTGCCGCAAGAGCCGCAACTGGACCCGGAAAAGACCGTTCGCGAAGTGGTCGAGGAAGCCGTCAGCGTCATCAAGGACGCCCAGGCGCGCCTGGACGAGGTCTATGCCGCCTACGCCGATCCGGACGCCGACTTCGACAAGCTGGCCGCCGAACAGGCCAAGCTCGAAGCCATTCTGCAGGCCAGCGATGGCCACAACCTGGAGCGCCAGCTGGAAGTGGCTGCCGACGCCCTGCGCCTGCCGGCCTGGGACGCCAAGGTCGCGGTGCTGTCCGGTGGTGAGAAGCGCCGCGTGGCCCTGTGCCGCCTGCTGCTGTCGGCCCCCGACATGCTGCTGCTCGACGAACCGACCAACCACCTGGACGCCGATTCGGTCGCCTGGCTGGAGCAGTTCCTGCACGGCTTCCCTGGCACCGTGGTCGCGATCACGCACGACCGTTACTTCCTCGACAACGTTGCCGGCTGGATCCTGGAGCTCGACCGCGGCGCCGGCATTCCGTACGAAGGCAACTATTCAGGCTGGCTGGAAGCCAAGTCCGATCGTCTGGCCCAGGAATCCAAGCAACAGTCGGCCCATGAAAAGGCCATGAAGGAAGAGCTGGAATGGGTGCGCAAAGGCGCCAAGGCCCGCCAGTCCAAGTCCAAGGCCCGTCTGCAACGCTTTGAAGAAATGCAGTCGCAGGAATTCCAGAAGCGCAGCGAGACCAACGAGATCTACATCCCGGCCGGTCCGCGCCTGGGCGACAAGGTCATCGAGTTCAAGAACGTCAGCAAAGGCTATGGCGATCGCGTGCTGATCGACAACCTGTCGTTCGCCATGCCCAAGGGCGCCATTGTCGGCGTGATCGGCGGTAACGGTGCCGGTAAGTCGACCCTGTTCCGCATGCTGATGGGCAAGGAGCAGCCTGATTCGGGCAGCATCGAAATCGGTGAAACCGTGCAGCTGGCGTGCGTTGACCAGGCCCGTGACGACCTGGACGGCAGCAAGACCGTGTTCCAGCAGATCTCCGATGGTTCCGACCAGATCCGTATCGGCAACTACGAGATTCCGTCGCGTACCTACGTCGGCCGTTTCAACTTCAAGGGCGGTGACCAGCAGAAGTTCGTCAAGGACCTGTCTGGCGGTGAGCGTGGTCGCCTGCACCTGGCGCTGACCCTCAAGGAGGGTGGCAACGTCCTGCTGCTCGACGAACCGTCCAACGACCTTGACGTCGAGACCCTGCGTTCGCTGGAAGAGGCCCTGCTGGACTTCCCGGGCGCCGCGATCGTGATTTCCCACGATCGGTGGTTCCTGGACCGTGTGGCCACCCACATCCTGGCCTACGAAGACGATTCGCAGGCGGTGTTCTTCGAGGGCAACTACACCGAGTATGAAGCCGACCGCAAGAAACGCCTGGGCGACGCTGCCGCCCAGCCGCACCGCGTAAGGCACAAGAAGCTGGCATAACCCGCCGGTTTTCGTTGCACAAGAATGGGGCCTAAAGGGCCCCATTTTTGTGCCTTGAGAATGACCGCAGGAACGGCTTCAGCCGCGAATAGCGCTCATTAATTTATATATTTGCACCATAAAATTTCATTAAAACGACATTTCGCTCTTTTTAAGTGCGTTATGCCTTGGTAGAGTCCCGGAAAAATTCCTACAAGTCATCCTTCTCCGAGACGTTCCCCATGACCGAATCTGTCGACCATTTCCTCGCCCGCCTCAAGCTTCGTGACCCGGCGCAGCCTGAGTTTCACCAGGCCGTGGAAGAAGTATTGCGCAGCCTCTGGCCGTTCCTGGAAGCCAACCCGCATTACTTGCAGGCCGGCATTCTGGAGCGCATGGTCGAGCCGGAGCGGGCCGTGCTGTTTCGTGTGTCGTGGGTCGACGATCAGGGCAAGGTGCAGGTCAACCGCGGTTACCGTATCCAGATGAGCAGCGCCATCGGCCCGTACAAGGGCGGTCTGCGTTTCCACCCATCGGTGAACCTGAGCGTGCTCAAGTTCCTGGCCTTCGAACAGGTGCTCAAGAACTCGTTGACCTCGCTGCCCATGGGCGGCGGCAAAGGCGGCTCGGACTTCGATCCCAAGGGCAAGAGCGATGCGGAAGTCATGCGCTTCTGCCAGGCCTTCATGAGCGAGCTGTACCGCCACATTGGCGCTGACCTGGATGTGCCGGCCGGTGATATCGGCGTGGGCGGTCGCGAGATCGGCTTCATGTTCGGCCAGTACAAGCGCCTGGCCAACCAGTTCACGTCGGTGCTGACCGGCAAGGGCATCACCTACGGCGGCAGCCTGATCCGCCCGGAAGCCACCGGTTACGGCTGCGTGTACTTCGCCGAAGAGATGCTCAAGCGCCAGGGCAAGGCCATCGATGGCCGTCGCGTGGCGATTTCCGGTTCCGGCAACGTGGCCCAGTATGCCGCCCGCAAGGTCATGGACCTGGGTGGCAAGGTGATTTCGCTGTCCGACTCCGAAGGCACGCTGTACATCGAGGCGGGCCTCAACGATGCGCAGTGGGACGCGGTGCTGCACCTGAAGAACATCAAGCGCGGCCGTCTCAGCGAGCTGGCCGGGCCCCTGGGCCTGGAATTCCGCCAGGGCCAGACGCCGTGGAGCCTGGCCTGTGACATCGCCCTGCCATGTGCCACGCAGAACGAACTCGACACTGAAGACGCCCGTACCCTGCTGCGCAACGGCTGTATCTGCGTGGCCGAAGGCGCCAACATGCCGACCACGCTGGAGGCGGTGGACCTGTTTATCGAGGCCGGCACCCTGTTCGCACCGGGCAAGGCGTCGAACGCCGGCGGCGTGGCCGTCAGCGGCCTGGAAATGTCGCAGAACGCCATGCGCCTGTTGTGGACGGCAGGGGAGGTGGACAGCAAGCTGCACGGCATCATGCAGTCGATCCATCATGCCTGCGTGCACTACGGCACCGAAGCGGACGGCAGCGTCAATTACGTCAAGGGCGCCAACATCGCCGGCTTCGTCAAAGTCGCCGACGCCATGCTGGCGCAAGGCGTGGTCTGATTCGCACTGCCCCGGTAGGAGCGCGCTTGCCGGAATGCCGGACCACCGCGACCGGCTGCGTTAGCAGTCGTAAAATTTCAGCGTTTCGCAGATTTTGAATGCGTTCACATCCAGAAATTTGTGGCGTTTCATCAATCTTGCGAGCGCTACGCACTCGGTCGCGGGCAAGCGCGCTCCTACAGCGTTATCAGGCGTACGGTAGCCAGTGCCGGGCGCAATAGGGGGTATCAAGGGCTGCCGGGGTCGGCTTCGATTTCCAGTATTTCGATCATCTGGTCCCCGGCCGGGCGTTTCCACAGCACCTCGTCGCCCGCATGTGCGCCCAGCAGGGCACGACCCAGGGGGGAGCCCCAGTTGATCAGACCGTGGCTGGCGTCGGCCTGATCCTCGCCGACCAGTTGCACTTGCTGACGCTGGTCGTGTTCATCGGCATAAGTCACCTTGCTGCCGATCTGCACCTTGTCGGTGGACAGTGCGGCCGTGACGACCATGGCACTTTGCAGGCGCTGGGTGAAGTAGCGCAGGTCACGTTCCAGATCAACCAGGCGCTGTTTATCGGCGCTGTCGCCCAGCTCCAGTTGTTGCCGGTGCAAGGCCTGCAGTTCGCTGACCTGATTCTGCAACAGCACCAGCCCGTGGGCGGTGACGTAATTGGGTTGCTCGCTGACCTGCCGTTCGACTGGCTGGCTGGCCTGGGATGCGGCATTGTCTTCGTTTACGAAAGCGCGACTCATGATGTCCTCCCTGCGTGTGAAGGTTAGGCAACTGCAGGGCAAGGACGTTCCTAGTCAGGACGATAGGCGCGGGCCTTGTCGCGGGTTTTCTGCCGCTCCCATTCCCGATCGCGATCGTTGCCCCAGCTGTTGGTTTCGCGGTCATGGTTGAGCTGCATCGCCTGGCACTGGCGAAAGCCGTCGGTCCAGCCCTTGGCGTACAGCGGCTCTTTCAGGTCGCGGGGGACGTCCTTGCGGTATTGCCCGCCGATGGCGCCTGCCGCCTGTCGGCCACTGCCGCAGCCGTCCTGGAAACCATCGGCAAAGGCCGGTGGGTAGCCTTCTGCGACCAGTTGCTCGTGGGTCGACTGGCACCCCGCGAGCACGACGATCAAGCCCAACAACGCGATACGCCTGTTCATGACCGGTTTCCTCGATGAATGAGGGAAGTCTAGTTCAGGCTGTGTCCACCCGCTGTCAACGGCTTGTCGAAAAGCTGTTCAGTAGTGGTACCAGCGGGCCTGCAACATGACCTCATTCTGTGGCCCGCCCAGATGGCTGAAGTCGCGCTGTGCCGTCAGGCGCAGGCCCAGGTTGCGCGACACTTCCCACTGCTGGTTGAGGCTGATGCTGCGGCGCACTTCACCGTTGGTGAAGTAATCGCCCTTGGCCTCCAGGCTCAGGTTGCCCAGCGGGTTGCGCCATAGCAGGCCGGTGTCGAAGCCGGCCGCCGGGGCGACGAAGGCGGCAAAGTCATTGTTGTGCTCGACGCGCACCGTGCCCAGGGCAAAGCCCAGCAGGTTGTCGTCCAGTTGCCAGGTGCCACCGGCGCCACCGTTGACATGGCTGACCAGCGTCTGGTCGCCGTGCTTGCCCGGTACCCGTTCCAGGCCGCCGGCCACTTGCCAGGACCAGGGCTTGAGCAGTTCGGTGCGTGGGGTCATCGAGCGGATAGTCGCCAGGTCCAGGCGTTGCAGGTGCCACTCGTTGCCTTCGTACTGGCGCAGTTTCAGTTGCAGGATCTCGATCTGCGCCCCCAGCGGGAAGCCATAGGCGTTGTCGTTCAGGTCGTGGTAGGCCATGCGCAGGCCGTACTCGGCAAAGGCCTTGTCGTCCCGGCTGCCGACGCCCAGTTGCCAGGTGCGCGACTCGTGGCCTTCTTCGGGCAGCCCGGGCTGCTCGATCTGCAAGGCCGGGGGCGGGTTGCGGTTGATCGATTGCAGCAAGGCAAAGCTGCGCTGCGCGGCCTGGCTGTCACGGGCCTGGCCGTTGGCGCGGTAGCGCTCCAGGCGATACGCCGCGTCCTGGATCAGGGCGCGGCGTGCAGCCGGCAGCGACTGGTAGGCGGCGTCCTGCAGCCGGGCCGTGTCGGCGCTGATGGCCAGTACCCATTGCTGCTCGTCAGGATCAAGAGGCTCGGCGCGGCTGAGCAGTTCGCGCTCGCGGGAAGGACGGTATTCGGTCTTTTCCACCAGGCCGGCGGCCTTGATGGCTTTTACCGTGTCGGTCGGAATGGCGGTGAGGTCGAACTGATCGGTCAGCTTCAGGCCCGGGCGGGCGATTTCCAGCAGTTCCAGCAGGCGATAGGAGCAATTTTCGTCGAAGAAGAAGTAGCTGAAGCGGATCTGCTTCAATTCCCAGACATGCTCGACCATGCGCTCGGTTTCAACGGTGCTCAGGTTCAGCCGGTACTCCCACAGGTCGCGGTTTTCCAGGCTGCGGTATTCAGAGAGTTTTTCCTGGTACGGGACCATGGAGAACAGGCCGGGATAGCCGCCTGCCAGGCCTTTCCAGGCATACAGGATGCTGTTGTCCATGCCCTCGATGTAGGCGCCGAAGTTGATCGCGTAGCTCAGCAGCGTGGTGTTGTTGGCCCGGGCGCTGGCCGGGTCGATGCGCAGCAGCGTATGGCCGAACATCGACGAGGGGCTGTTGAGGTAGGCCGCCGGAAAGATCAGCACGGTGCTGTCGGGGGCCACGTCCTTGAACCAGGCCTTGAACTCGCTGCAATCCACTGTCGGCAGGTCACGCAGGTGCAGTTGATCGCGCAGCCAGCGGGTGCGGGCCGGGTAGACGCACTGGGCATGCTGTTGTGCGTCACCGACCGGCGCCTTGATGGCGGCCAGGGTCGCGCTCAGTTCGGCCTGTGGATCATGGGCGCCGTTGTCGGCCAGGAAAAACCGTGGGTCATCGACATAACTGCGCCAGCCACCCAGGCGGGTCTGCTGGTAGTGGCCCAGTGAGATCCAGAAGGGATCACTGGCCAGTTGCTGCAGTCGCCCGTGCTCTACGGAGAGTGTGCCCGCTTGAGCAGCTTGAGGGGCCGCGCACAGCGGGGCACAGACCAACAGCGTCAGACAGGCGAGACGTTTGAGCATGGGAGGGCAACTGTTCGAAAAGAGAAGACCCGCCCCTTGTTACAGAGGCGGGGACACGCGTCAAGCCTGGGTAGCGTACTTGGCCAGGGTTGGGTCGTTTTTCAGGACGTCGAGGGTCTTGCTATGAACGTCTTCAGCGGTGGCGTCGGCCTTGGTGAAGATTTTCGAGAAGTTGTCATGGGTGACGGCCGCGAAACGCTCGCGGTCTTGCGGCGCAACGCCCAGGATCACGGCGTAGGTGGTCAGCGCTTCGCCCTGGCCCATCGCCATGTCCTTGGACAGCTCATCCATCATGCCATTCATGGCCAGCCAGGATTTGCCACCGTAGGTCAGTGCACTGTTGGTCGAGCAACCGTTGGTGCCGCTGGTCATGCCGAAGGTGGCGTTGCCAGAGGTGCCGTTGGTGGTAGAAGCCAGGAAGTGCGCCGGAGTGCCACGCTGGCCTTCGAACAGCATGTTGCCCCAGCCGCAATCCGGACCGCCTGGCGCTTGAGCCATGGCGTTGACGGAAACAGCGGCAAAGAGCGTTCCAAGAAGAATCCGTTTCATAGCTTTATTCTCTTTGTGTGCGACCTGAGTGGGTCGGGATTGTGCGTCATTGCGTCAGTGCAGATGGCCATGATCGGCAACGTGCGCAATTTTGAGTGTGGCCCATGCCTGAGGGTTCCGCGATTTGTTGCCGATTATTGCGCTTTGTCGCGAACAGACGAGACGTTGTCGCCACTTGCAAAGAGCCGCCTTTGCCTGCGCCTTGCAAGTGATGTCCGGCGAGCGCCAGAATGCCGCTATCTGCCCGCGTGATGTAAGGAACACTGATGCCCGATTCTGTAGCTGCCAGTCTGCGTCTGGCGCCACAAGCGCTGACCCGTCCATTTACTGCTGAACAGTTCGCGTTCCAGACCACCAACGATCTGGAACCTTTTCGCGGAGTCCTCGGCCAGGAGCGTGCCGTTGAGGCCTTGCAGTTCGGGGTGGCGATGCCACGTCCCGGTTACAACGTGTATGTCATGGGCGAGCCCGGCACGGGCCGCTTTTCGTTCGTCAAACGCTACCTCAAGGCCGAGGCCAAGCGCCTGCAGACCCCGTCGGACTGGGTCTATGTCGACAATTTCGAAGAATCGCGCGAGCCCCGGGCCCTGGAGCTGCCTTCGGGCACGGCAACGGCGTTCATCGCCGACATCGGCGGCTTGATCGACAACCTGCTGGCGACCTTTCCGGCGGTGTTCGAGCACCCGTCTTACCAGCAAAAGAAAAGCGCGATCGACCGTGCCTTCAACCAGCGCTACGACCGCGCCCTGGACGTGATCGAGCGCCTGTCGCTGGAGAAGGACATTGCCCTGTACCGCGACAGCTCCAATATCGCCTTTACGCCGATGGTCGATGGCAAGGCGCTGGACGAGGCGGAGTTCGCGCAGTTGCCCGAGGCCGAGCGCGAGCGCTTCCACGAGGACATTTCGGGCCTGGAAGAACGTCTGAACGAAGAACTGTCGAGCCTGCCGCAATGGAAGCGCGAGTCCAACAACCAGCTGCGCCAGCTCAACGAAGAAACCATCATCCTGGCCCTGCAGCCATTGCTCGCGCCGTTGTCGGAGCAGTACGCCGAGAACGCCGCGGTGTGCGCCTACCTGCAGGCCATGCAGGTCAACCTGCTCAAGACCGTGGTCGAGCAACTGGTCGACGACAGCAAGACCGATGCCCAGGCGCGCAAGCTGCTTGAAGACCAGTACAGCCCCAGCCTGGTGGTCGGCCATACCCACGGCGGCGGCGCGCCGGTGGTGTTCGAGTCGCACCCCACCTACGACAACCTGTTCGGCCGTATCGAATACAGCACCGACCAGGGTGCGCTGTACACCAGCTACCGGCAGTTGCGCCCCGGCGCACTGCACCGGGCCAATGGCGGCTTTCTGGTGCTGGAGGCCGAAAAGCTGTTCGGCGAACCGTTTGTCTGGGACGCCCTCAAGCGCACCCTGCAATCGCGCAAGCTGAAGATGGAATCGCCGCTGGGCGAACTGGGCCGGGTCGCCACCGTGACCCTGACACCGCAAGTGATCCCCTGGAGCGTGAAGGTGATCATCATCGGCTCGCGCTCGCTGTACTACACCTTGCAGGACGTCGATCCGGACTTTCAGGAGATGTTCCGGGTGCTGGTCGACTTCGACGAAGAAATCCCGATGGTCGACGAAACCCTGGAGCAGTTCGCCCAGTTGCTCAAGACCCGCACCTTCGAAGAAGGCATGGCGCCGCTCACCGCCGACGCCGTGGCACGCCTGGCTACCTACAGTGCGCGCCTGGCCGAGCACCAGGGGCGTTTGTCGGCGCGTATCGGCGACCTGTTCCAGTTGGTCAGCGAGGCCGACTTCATCCGCCAGCTGGCCAATGAAGAACTCACTGATGCCGGGCACATCGAGCGGGCGCTCAAGGCCAAGGCCACACGCACCGGGCGGGTCTCGGCGCGGATTCTCGACGACATGCTGGCCGGCATCATCCTGATCGACACCGACGGTGCGGCGGTGGGCAAGTGCAACGGCCTGACCGTGCTGGAAGTGGGCGACTCGGCCTTTGGTGTGCCGGCGCGGATCTCGGCGACCGTCTATCCGGGTGGCAGCGGCATCGTCGACATCGAGCGCGAGGTCAACCTTGGCCAGCCGATCCACTCCAAGGGCGTGATGATCCTGACCGGTTACCTGGGCAGCCGCTATGCACAGGAGTTTCCGCTGGCGATCTCGGCAAGCATCGCCCTGGAGCAGTCCTATGGCTACGTTGATGGCGACAGTGCCTCGCTGGGCGAGGTCTGCACCCTGATCTCGGCCTTGTCGCGCACCCCGCTCAAACAGTGCTTTGCCATTACCGGCTCGATCAACCAGTTCGGTGAAGTGCAGGCGGTGGGCGGGGTCAACGAGAAGATCGAGGGCTTCTTCCGGCTGTGCGAGGCGCGTGGCCTGACCGGCGAGCAGGGCGCGATCATTCCGCGTTCCAACGTCGCCACCCTGATGCTCGACGAGCGAGTGCTGCAGGCCGTGCGGGACGGGCAGTTCCATATCTATGCGGTGAGCCAGGCCGACGAGGCCCTGAGCCTGCTGGTGGGCGAGCCGGCTGGTGAGCCGAACGAGGAGGGCGAATTCCCTGAGGGCAGCGTCAACGCCCGTGTGGTCGAGCGGCTGCGCGACATTGCGCAAATGCTCAGCGATGAAGACCTCAAGGAAGAGCTGGAAAAGGAGCCGGCGCAACTGGCACCCGAGCTCAAACCCTGAGTTGAAGCGGTCTGAATGCCGCAGGGTTCACACTCTGCGGCATCCGTTCGTCCTGCCCGCGTCTGAGCCGGGGTTTTTCCTCTATGCTCAGGGATCAATCGGTTGCCTGCGAATGGGTGTTCTGGTGGCCCCTGTGTCCATGAGGAGGAAGTCGTCATGTCGCGAAGCCTTTGCCTGACCCGCCACTGCCTGGGGCTGGTGACGCGGATCGAATGCATCATCCGGCCCCTGGGTGAAAGCGGGCTGTGGACATTGCTGTTCGCCGCCGGCATGTCGGGCGAGCAGCCTTCGGCGATCAAGGCCCAAGGGCCTTTCCCCGGCGCCCGCGCCGCCGAATCGGTGCTGCAGGCCATTGCCGATAGCCTGAGCCTGAACGGCTACCAGTTCTGCGACGACCTGCCCATCTGGAGCCTGCACCTGCAAGGCGAATTGCGCCGGCTCAACAGCCAGATGACCCAGAGCCAGCGGTCCTCGCTGTAAAAACTGACTGCACTCAGTTTGTGGGAGAGGACTTGCCCGCGATGAGACCGGTGAAACTGAACCCTCTCTGCAGAACTGTACCGCCGCCATCGCCGGCAAGCCGCCTCCCACAGGATTGATGTCGCCCAAGGTCTCGTGTCTGGCATCAGACTGTGGGAGGGGGCTTTGCCCGCGATGGGGCCAGCAAGACCGGTACATCTGCTGTGTCTGTACCGCCGCCATCGTCGGCAAGCCGCCTCCCACAGGGTTTTGCGTTGCCCTGCTGCGCGGCATTTTGTCGCGGCTCAAGAGCCGTCATGGCGTCCTGATATACTCGCGCGCCCATTTCCAGTCACAGGCGAGTCCCGATGGAACGTTTCTTTGAAAATGCCATGTATGCATCGCGTTGGCTGCTGGCCCCGATTTACTTCGGCCTGTCCCTTGGGTTGCTGGCACTGGGGCTGAAATTCTTCCAGGAAGTTTTCCACGTCCTGCCCAACATCTTCTCGCTGGCCGAAGCTGACCTGATCCTGGTGTTGCTGTCGCTGATCGACATGGCGCTGGTGGGTGGCCTGCTGGTCATGGTGATGATCTCCGGCTACGAAAACTTCGTGTCGCAACTGGACATCGACGAAGACAAGGAAAAGCTCAACTGGCTCGGCACCATGGATTCTTCGTCGCTGAAGATGAAAGTGGCGGCCTCCATCGTGGCGATTTCCTCGATCCACCTGCTGCGGGTGTTCATGGACGCACGCAACATCGAGACCGAATACCTGATGTGGTACGTGATCATCCACATGACGTTCGTGATCTCGGCCTTCGTGATGGGGTACCTGGACCGGTTGACCAAGCATTGATCATCAAGGCCTTGCCGCTGACGGTGTTGCGGTAGGGCCAGCCGGCCTGATTATGCTAGGCTGGCCGCCCTTTTATCCGGGGTGTCGGGTCGGCAATGGCGCAGGTCAAACGCTTTGCGGGCATTGAGTACCAGACACTCCCTTGCGGAGCAGCGTTATGTCCGAAGTCAATCTGTCCACCGACGAAACCCGCGTCAGCTATGGCATCGGCCGCCAACTGGGCGACCAACTGCGTGACAACCCGCCGCCGGGCGTCGACCTGCAGGCCATCCTCACCGGCCTGACCGATGCATTCAACAGCCAGCCGAGCCGCGTCAGCCAGGAAGACCTGTCGGCCAGCTTCAAGGTCATTCGTGAAGTCATGCAATCGCAGGCGGCGGCCAAGGCCGAGCAGGCGGCGGCTGCCGGTGTCGCTTACCTGGCTGAAAATGCCAAGCGCGAAGGCATCACCACCCTGGCCTCGGGTCTGCAATTTGAAGTGCTGAAATCCGGTGATGGCGCCAAGCCAAGCCGTGAAGACCAGGTGCGTACCCACTACCACGGCACCCTGATCGATGGCACCGTGTTCGACAGCTCCTACGATCGTGGCGAGCCTGCCGAATTTCCAGTGGGCGGCGTGATCGCCGGCTGGACCGAAGCCCTGCAACTGATGAATGCCGGCAGCAAATGGCGCCTGTACGTGCCAAGCGAGCTGGCCTACGGCGCTCAAGGCGTTGGCAGCATCCCGCCGCACAGCGTGCTGGTCTTCGACGTCGAGCTGCTCGACGTTCTGTAAGCCGCAAGCGCGCCGGCTGAACGATCCCGCAAGGGCGTTCAGCCGCTGCGCTGTCCAGCCTTCACAGGCTCAGCTCGCCCATCGGGCGCAGCGCTCGCGCATAGCAAAACAGAAACAGGTTGCGCACCAGCTCCTTGAGCACCACCGGTTCGCTCGAATTGAGGCCGTGGACATCCAGGTCGCCCTGATCGCGCAATTCCTCCAGCGCCTCTTCCCCAAGCACGGCACACACCTCACCGGTCTCGCGATGCAGAATGCGCAGGTAGGGTTGTGGACGATCCAGCCATGCATCGATCAAATAAGTCATGTTCCATCTCCTGTTTCGATTCGATGAGAATAATTCTTATTACGATAATAGCAAGTCTCTATTGAGATCAATTCGCATTTTCTGGCGAGCGGTCGTTTACGTCTGGTGTGGATGAAGGGGATTGGAGGCTTGGGCTGCGTCCATCAAGCACAATGCGATTTACTGACTTTATTGGATATTGGGTTTGCTGCTGTAGGAGCGCGCTCTGCCCGCGACCGGCTGCGTTAGCAGTCGTAAATTTGTGGCGTTTCGCAGATTTCTGAATGCGTTCACTATGAGTTTGTGGCGTTTCATCAATTTTGCGAGCGCTACGCACTCGGTCGTCCGAGTGCGGCCCAGGCCAAGCGCGCTCCTACACCGCTCCAGTGTTTGCTGCGTGATAGTGCGGTGTCAGCGCCCAATAAAAAGCCCGTCGCAAGGACGGGCTCTTTCGTGGTAGGCCGTGAATCAGTGCGTGCGGGCAACCGCAAACTCGCTCAGTTCCACCAGCGCATCGCGGTACTCACTCGGCGGCAGGGCTTCGAGGCAGGTGATGGCGCGCGCCACATAGTCGCGGGCCATGCGGGCCGTGTAGTCCAGGGCGCCGGCGCTTTCGACCGCTGCGCGAATGCTCTCCAGATCGTCCAGGCCGCCTTTCTGGATCGCCTGACGCACCAGGGCGGCCTGTTCGGCGGTGCCTTCGCGCATGGTGTAGATCAGCGGCAGGGTGGGCTTGCCTTCGGCGAGGTCGTCGCCGACGTTCTTGCCCAGCGTTTCAGCGTCGCCACGGTAGTCGAGCAGATCGTCGACCAACTGGAAGGCCACGCCGAGGTGGTCACCGAAGGTGCGCAAGGCTTCACTCTGCTCGACACTGGCGCCACACAGCGCAGCGGCGCTATGGGTGGAGGCCTCGAACAGCATGGCGGTCTTGCCCCGGATCACTTCCATGTAGATTTCTTCGGTGGTGCTGGCGTCGCGAACCTTCGACAGCTGCAGCACCTCGCCCTCGGCAATCACACGGGTGGCCTTGGAAAGAATCTTCATGACTTCCATCGAGCCCAGTTCGACCATCATTTCGAACGAGCGCGAATAAAGGAAGTCGCCGACCAGCACGCTGGGCGCGTTGCCCCACAGGGCGTTGGCCGTCGAGCGGCCACGGCGCATGCCGGACATGTCGACCACGTCGTCATGCAGCAGGGTGGCGGTGTGCAGGAACTCGATGGTGGCAGCCAGCAGGCGCAGGTCGTCGCCCTGATGCCCCAGGGCCTTGCCGCACAACAGCACCAGCAGCGGACGCAGGCGCTTGCCGCCGGCCGAGGTGATGTAATCGCCGATCTTGGAGACCAACGGTACGCGTGACGTGAGTTGCTGCTTGATGATCAGGTCAACGGCACTAAAGTCGTCCGCCACCGCGCGGTAGAAAGCTTGGGGTTGCATCAGCGACAGGTGCTCCAGATAGGTTGCGCCGCATGCTAGGTCGCGGGTCAGGGTGTGTCAAGGCGTGTTGGCCGGGCACTTGCAAGGCTTCGAAGGCTTGCGTACAATCGCGCACCCTTACTTTCTTGGGCAGCACCTGCCTTACGCAATTGCATTAAGGTCTCCAGCCTGATGCAGCCATGCCAGCCGACACTCTACCTATAAAGAGCTGGGTGAGCAGGATTTTCGGAGAGATACCATGTCTTACGCAGTAATCGTTACGGGTGGCAAGCAGTACAAAGTCGCCCCGGGTGAATACCTGAAAGTTGAAAAACTGGAAGTCGCCACCGGCGAATCCATCACTTTTGACCGTGTGCTGCTGATCGGCAACGGCGACGAAGTCACCATCGGCGCTCCTGTCGTTGCTGGCGCTACCGTTGTCGCTGAAGTGATTGCACAAGGTCGCCACGACAAGGTTCGCATCATCAAGTTCCGTCGTCGTAAGCACCACATGAAGCGCCAGGGCCACCGTCAGTGGTACACCGAGATCAAAATCACCGGTATTCAGGCGTAATCCAGCCTAATCCTCATTTGGAGAATTGACTCATGGCACACAAAAAAGCCGGCGGTAGTACTCGCAACGGTCGCGACTCAGAAAGTAAACGTCTTGGCGTTAAAATCTACGGCGGCCAGGCCATCATCCCAGGCAACATCATCATCCGTCAGCGTGGCACCGAGTTCCACGCCGGCTACGGTGTTGGCATGGGCAAAGACCACACCCTGTTCGCGAAAGTGGAAGGCGTGGTGAAGTTCGAAGTGAAGGGCGCTTTCAATCGCCGTTACGTAAGCATCATTCCGAAGGCTGAAGCCGCGGCAGTGTAATTACGTGTTGCATGAAAAGCCCTGTCTTGCGACGGGGCTTTTTCGTTTTCGGTGGTGGTGAGTCTCTTGCAAAGCTGTCTGTGCGAGCTGTTGTGATACGGGCCCGGGGCCCTCTGGTTTTTTGATCGGTGTCGCAGCGCTCATCTTTGCAAGAGGCTTATGAATTCATGTGGTTTTGCTCGTCTTCGTGACGGGAGCAAGTGTTATGAAATTTGTTGATGAAGTATCGATTCGCGTAAAGGCCGGTGACGGCGGCAACGGTTGCATGAGCTTCCGTCGGGAAAAATTCATTGAAAACGGCGGCCCCAACGGCGGCGACGGTGGCGATGGCGGTTCGGTGTACATGGTCGCCGACGAAAACCTCAACACCCTGGTCGACTACCGTTACACCCGCCACTTTGACGCACAGCGCGGCTCCAATGGCGGCAGCACCGACTGCACCGGCGCCAAGGGCGAAGACATGATCCTGCGCGTGCCGGTCGGCACCACGGTGATCGACGCCGGCACC
This sequence comes from Pseudomonas sp. Leaf127, assembly GCF_001423155.1. Lineage (NCBI taxonomy): Bacteria > Pseudomonadati > Pseudomonadota > Gammaproteobacteria > Pseudomonadales > Pseudomonadaceae > Pseudomonas > Pseudomonas sp. Leaf127. The sequence goes on from NZ_LMOA01000025.1 coordinate 174,519, forward strand.
CAGGAAATCATCGGCGACCTGACCAAGGCCGGTCAGCGCCTGATGGTCGCCCAGGGCGGCTGGCACGGCCTGGGCAACACCCGCTTCAAGTCCAGTACCAACCGGGCGCCACGCCAGACCACGCCAGGCAAGCCAGGCGACCAGCGTGACCTGAAACTGGAGCTTAAAGTGCTGGCCGACGTCGGCCTGCTGGGCCTGCCGAACGCCGGCAAGAGCACGTTCATTCGCTCGGTGTCGGCCGCCAAGCCGAAAGTGGCCGACTACCCGTTCACCACGCTGGTGCCGAACCTGGGCGTGGTCAGTGTCGACCGCTGGAAGAGCTTCGTGGTTGCCGACATTCCGGGCCTGATCGAAGGCGCCTCCGAAGGCGCCGGCCTGGGCATTCGCTTCCTCAAGCACCTGGCGCGTACCCGCCTGCTGCTGCACCTGGTCGACATGGCACCGATGGATGAGTCCAGTGCTGCCGATGCCGCCGAGGTGATCATCAACGAGCTGGTGCGCTTCAGCCCGGCCCTGGCCGAGCGTGACCGCTGGCTGGTGCTGAACAAGTGCGATCAGTTGCTGGAAGAAGAGCAGGAAGAGCGCAAGCGCGAAATCGTCGAGCAACTGGGCTGGACGGGCCCGGTGTACGTGATCTCGGCCATTGCCCACGAAGGCACCGAGCGCCTGTCGCGTGACATCATGCGTTACCTGGAAGACCGTGCCGATCGTCTGGCGCGTGATCCGGCCTACGCCGAAGAGCTGGCCGAGCTGGACCAGCGTATCGAAGACGAGGCGCGTGCCCAGTTGCAGGCTCTGGACGACCAGCGCGCCCTGCGTCGCAGTGGCGTGAAGAGTGTCGAGGATGTCAGTGACGACGATTGGGATGATGATCTGGACGATGAAGACGGTCCGGAAATCATTTACGTCCGCGACTGATCGCATGCAGTAAACTGACGCCGCTTTCGAGCGGCGTTTTTGTGTCTGCTCTGTTTGTATGAACAATTCGTATTCAACAACTCTCTGGCTAAGGTTGGAAGATGATGCGCAGCAAAGTGACAGGTGCCCAGCGCTGGGTCGTGAAGATCGGCAGTGCCTTGCTGACTGCGGATGGCAAGGGGCTGGATCGCTCGGCAATGGGCGTGTGGGTCGAACAGATGGTGGCGCTGCATGAAGCGGGCGTCGAGCTGGTGCTGGTGTCCTCCGGGGCGGTGGCGGCGGGCATGAGCCGTCTGGGCTGGACCACGCGACCGAGCGCGATGCACGAGTTGCAGGCGGCTGCGGCCATCGGCCAGATGGGTCTGGTGCAGGCCTGGGAGTCGAGTTTTGCCGAGCATGGCCGACACACGGCGCAGATCCTGCTGACCCATGACGACCTGTCCGACCGCAAGCGCTACCTGAATGCGCGCAGCACCTTGCGTGCCCTGGTCGAGCTGGGTGTGGTGCCGGTGATCAATGAAAACGACACCGTGGTCACCGACGAGATCCGCTTTGGCGACAACGACACCCTGGCGGCGCTGGTGGCCAACCTGGTCGAGGCCGACCTGCTGGTGATTCTGACCGACCGCGACGGCATGTTCGATGCCGACCCGCGCAACAACCCCGATGCCCAACTGATTTCCGAGGCGCGCGCCGATGACCCGGCGCTTGATGCCGTGGCCGGCGGCACCGGCGGGGCGCTGGGGCGTGGCGGCATGCAGACCAAGCTGCGTGCGGCGCGGCTGGCAGCACGCTCGGGGGCGCACACGGTGATCGTCGGTGGGCGTATCGAGCAGGTGCTGTCGCGCCTCAAGGCGGGCGAGCTCCTGGGCACGTTGTTGTCGCCAGAGCGCGAAATGCTCGCGGCGCGCAAGCAATGGCTGGCCGGGCACCTGCAGACCCGCGGCACGCTGGTGCTCGACCAGGGCGCGGTGGCGGCGCTGGTGTCGGACAACAAGAGCCTGCTGCCGGTGGGCGTCAAGCTGGTGCAGGGCAGTTTCCGCCGCGGCGAAATGGTCGTGTGCGTTGCGCCTGATGGGCGTGAAGTCGCGCGCGGCCTGAGCAACTACAGCGCCATCGAGGCGCAGAAGATCATTGGCCAGTCCTCCGAGGCCATCGTCCGGGTGCTGGGCTACATGGCCGAGCCCGAACTGGTGCATCGCGATAACCTGATTCTGGTCTGAACAAGGTGGGTATGAACATGCAGCGTGGGCTCAGGAAAGTGGCGGCACTGGCGCTGTTCGGGTCGGTGCTGGGCGGTACCTTGCCAGTGATGGCCGAAGAGATCGGCCAGGTGTCGACCGTGTTCAAGCTGGTCGGCCCCAATGACCGGATCATGGTCGAGGCTTTCGATGATCCCGGCGTCGAAGGGGTGACGTGTTACCTGTCGCGGGCCAAGACCGGCGGCGTCAAGGGTGGCCTGGGGCTGGCCGAAGACCGTGCCGAGGCGTCCATTGCCTGCCGGCAGGTCGGGCCGATTCGCTTCAAGGGCGCGCTCAAGGACGGGGAGGAGGTGTTCAAGGAGCGCACCTCGCTGGTGTTCAAGACCATGCAGGTGGTGCGCTTTCTCGACAAGAAGCGCAATACCCTGGTGTACCTGGTGTACAGCGACCGGCTGATCGAGGGCAGTCCGCAGAATGCGGTGACCGCCATCCCGATCCTGCCCTGGTCGAGTGCGGCCACGCCTTGATTGTGGTTGGGGTGATGATAGTAATATGTCATCACTCCTTAACTGCATGATGGTGATTGCCATGCTCGCTCAGTCTGGCTGTTAGCCCGTGTCGCGCCGCTTTTTTTCCTCGCCCCATTTTGTGCAGTCGCTGCTGGCAGTGCTGTGCGTCCTGACCTTGACCTTTCTCTGGGTGTTGTACTTCCAGCAACAGGCACGCTCACGCGATGAGGCGCTGGAGGCGGCCTCTGCGGAGCATCTCAATCTGGCGACCATCGCCGCGCAGAACCTGCGCCAGCTGGTGGACCGTGCCCAGGCCGTTGGTAAGGTTGCGCGTAGCGATATGGACAGCCCGGTGGGCAATTACCGCTCTCTGGTGCGGATGCTGGCCGAAGATACGGTCTTCAAGCGCATGGATCTCTACGGCCTCGATGGCCATCTGTTGTCTGCCAGCCATCCGGGTGCGCCTGCGCAAATGTCGTCACGCTGGCGGGTGCAACTGGATGAGCATATCGAGCACCACGGCTTTACCGCGCTGCTGCAATCGCCTGAAAGCACGGAAGCCGGTCGACGCCTGCCTTTCTTGCTGCCGCTGGTCGGTGCCGCTACCGGACGAATGGAAAGTATTCTGGTCGTGCAGCTGGATGCCGGTTACCTGGCCACGCTCTTCGAGCATATCGATCTGGGGCGTAGCGGCATGATGCGCCTGCTTGATGGTGGTGGGGGCGAGTTGTTGCGGGTTTCCAGTGGCGGGCTGGTGATGGCCGGCAAGCCGCTGGCACCGGCGTTGCCCCAGGCCGGGGGCTTGACGGGGGAGATGCTCCAGTCCGACGCCCGTGAGCGTTACCAGAGCCTGTACGTGCGTGTGCCGCAGCGCGGTTTCAGCGTGGTGGTCAGCCAGGGCTACGATGAAATCCTGTCGTCGTCGCGGCAGATTTACCAGCGTCAGTTCGTGTTGAATCTGTGCATGAGTGTACTCATTCTGGGGGCGGTGCTGTGGATCCTGCTGGGGCTGTACAGACGCCAGCAGGCCTTTGCCGCGCTGGAACAGGCGCAGCAGGTCAATCAGGACCTGATCGTTCGTCTTGAGGAGGAGCATCGGCGCAGCAGTCATGCAGCGGCCACCGACCACCTCAGCGGTTTGCATAACCGCCGCAAGTTTCTGGAGATTGCCCCGCAGGCCCTGAGCGATCAGTGCGGGCAGGGTGGTCTGCTGGCCATTCTGTTTATCGACATGGACCGTTTCAAGTCGATCAACGATTCGCTCGGGCACAAGGTCGGCGATCTGTTGCTGCAGGCGGTGGCCGGGCGTATCCAGGGCTTGCTGGAGCCGCACGACCAGGCGGCGCGCTTCGGTGGTGATGAGTTTGTCGTGCTATTGGCGGGTGAGCGCACGGAGGCTCAGGTCGAGCTCTGGGTCAGGGCGCTGGTGCAGCGGTTGACGGAGGTCTATGCGCTGGACGATCACCGGGTCCATAGCAGCCCGAGCGTCGGTGTCAGCCTGTGCCCGCGGGACGGCCGGGAGGTCGATGAGTTGATCCGGGGTGCCGATGCGGCGATGTATTCAGCCAAGCGGGCAGGGCGTGGGCAATACCGCTTTTTCGATGCGTCGCTGAGCGTGGCGGATACGCAGGTGGAGTAGGAGGGCTTTTTCCAGGCAATAAAAAACCGACCCTAAGGTCGGTTTTTCAAGAACGGATCAATCAAGCAGCTTCTTTCAGCGCCTTGATGTGACCATTCAGGCGGCTCTTGTGGCGAGCAGCCTTGTTCTTGTGGATGATCCCTTTGTCGGCCAGACGGTCGATGACAGGAACAGCCAGAGTATAAGCGGCTTGCGCTTTTTCTGCGTCTTTTGCGTCAATGGCTTTGACCACATTCTTGATGTAGGTACGAACCATGGAACGCAGGCTGGCGTTGTGGCTGCGACGCTTCTCAGCCTGTTTTGCACGTTTTTTGGCGGAAGGTGAGTTGGCCACCGTCAAGCTCCTCGAAAGACTTTATGAATTAGCTTACAAACAAGGCCGCGAATCATGCCGATGAGTGGAAGTGTTGTCAAGGGGAGATGCCAGGTTCCGCTGAGCGGTCGTGGCATAACGCCGGTGCTTCACTTCCCCGGTGCGACCTGTAAACTCGCGCACTTTGGCTTCGGGCCCGTTTGGGGCGCGGAGTATTGCATGCATGAGTCGTTAGGTCGAGGCGCGTAACTTTTTCAATGAACCTGCTCAAGTCACTGGCTGCTGTCAGCTCCATCACCATGGTGTCCCGAATCCTGGGCTTCGTGCGCGATACCATCATCGCCCGGGCCTTTGGCGCCGGCATGGCGACCGACGCCTTCTTCATCGCCTTCAAGCTGCCCAACCTGCTGCGGCGCATCTTTGCCGAGGGGGCGTTCTCCCAGGCATTCGTGCCGATCCTGGCCGAGTACAAGCAACAGCAGGGCGAGGAAGCGACCCGTACCTTCGTGGCCTATGTCTCGGGCTTGCTGACCCTGGCCCTGGCGCTGATCACCCTGCTGGGCGTGGTCTTTGCGCCCTGGATCATCTGGGCCACGGCGCCGGGCTTTGCCGATACCCCGGAAAAATTCGCGCTGACCAGCGACCTGCTGCGGGTGACCTTTCCTTATATATTGCTGATTTCCCTGTCGTCGCTGGCCGGTGCGATCCTCAATACCTGGAACCGCTTTGCCGTGCCAGCCTTTGTGCCGACGTTGCTCAACGTCAGCATGATCGGCTTCTCGCTGTTCCTGATTCCGTACTTCGACCCGCCCATCATGGCGCTGGGCTGGGCGGTGCTGGTCGGCGGGCTGCTGCAACTGCTTTACCAGCTGCCGCACCTGAAAAAGATCGGCATGCTGGTGCTGCCGCGCCTGAACCTGCGCGATTCGGGCGTATGGCGGGTGATGCGGCAGATGCTGCCGGCCATTCTCGGTGTGTCGGTCAGCCAGATTTCGCTGATCATCAACACCATCTTCGCCTCGTTTCTGGTAGCCGGCTCGGTGTCGTGGATGTACTACGCCGACCGCCTGATGGAGCTGCCGTCCGGCGTGCTGGGCGTGGCACTGGGCACCATCCTGCTGCCAACCCTGGCCAGGACCTACGCCGACAAGGACCGCCACGAGTACTCGCGCATCCTCGACTGGGGCCTGCGCCTGTGTTTTGTGCTGGTCCTGCCGTGCACCCTGGCGCTGGGCCTGCTGGCCGAGCCGTTGACCGTGTCGCTGTTCCAGTACGGCCGGTTCGACGCCCATGATGCGGCCATGACCCAGCAGGCGCTGGTGGCCTATTCGGTCGGCTTGCTGGGCCTGATCCTGATCAAGGTGCTGGCGCCGGGCTTCTATGCCCAGCAGAACATCCGCACGCCGGTGAAGATCGCAGTCTTCACCCTGGTCGTCACGCAATTGCTCAACCTGGCTTTTATCGGGCCGTTGCAGCATGCGGGCCTAGCCCTGGCGATCAGTGTCGGGGCGATCATCAACGCCGGCCTGCTGTTCTGGCAGTTGCGCCGCCAGGACCTGTTCCAGCCGCAGCCGGGCTGGGCGAAGTTCCTGTTCAAGCTGTGCCTGGCCGCCGGAGTGATGTCGGCCGGGCTGCTGGGCCTGATGCATTTCATGCCGGCCTGGGATCAGGGCGGTATGCTGGAGCGCTTTGTACGCCTGGGCGGGCTGGTGGTGGCCGGGGTGGTGATTTACTTTGCCATGCTGCTGTTGCTGGGCTTTCGCCTCAAGGATTTCGCCCGCAAGGCGATCGGCCTGTAGGAGCGCGCTTGCCGGAATGCCGGACCACCGCGACCGAGTGCGTTAGCGCTCGCAAAAATTGTATAGACGCTGAAAATTTACGACTGCTAACGCAGCCGGTCGCGGGCAAGCGCGCTCCTACTGATCGTCATTACCTGTCGTCCGTGCGTTTGTCTGGGTATAATCGGCCACTTTATGAGCAAGAAGCGCGTTATGCAGCTGGTTAGAGGCCTCCACAATCTGCGCCCCCAGCACCGGGGCTGCGTCGCCACGATTGGCAACTTCGACGGGGTTCACCGCGGCCACCAGGCCATCCTGGCGCGTCTGCGTGAGCGGGCGGTCGAACTGGGCGTGCCCAGCTGCGTGGTGATCTTCGAGCCGCAGCCGCGTGAATTCTTCGCCCCCGAGACAGCGCCTGCGCGTCTGGCACGCCTGCGCGACAAGATCGAGCTGCTGCGCGCCGAGGGCGTCGACCGGGTACTGTGCCTGTCGTTCAACCAGCGCCTGAGCCGGCTTGATGCCGCCGCCTTCGTCGACACCATCCTGATCGACGGCCTGGGCGTAAAGCACCTTGAGGTCGGCGACGATTTCCGCTTCGGCTACGACCGCAAGGGCGATTTCGACTTTCTGCAACAGGTCGGTGCTGCCCACGGTTTTACCGTCGAGGCGGCGCAGACCGTCGAGATAGACGGCGTGCGCGTCAGCAGTACCAAGGTGCGCAAGGCCCTGGCGGCCTCGGACTTCGTCCTGGCCGAGCGCTTGCTCGGTCGCCCGTTCGCGATTGCCGGGCGGGTTTTGCATGGCCAGAAGCTGGCCCGCCAACTGGGGACCCCCACCGCCAATGTGCAGCTCAAGCGCCGCCGCGTGCCCTTGAGCGGGGTCTATCTGGTCAGCACACACATTGATGGCCAGACATGGGCGGGGGTAGCCAATATCGGCGTGCGCCCGACCGTGGCCGGTGATGGTAGCGCCCACCTCGAGGTGCACCTTCTGGATTTTGCCGGTGATCTCTATGGCCGGCGTTTGACGGTGGTCTTCCACCACAAGCTGCGCGATGAGCAGCGTTTCGCCTCGCTCGAGGCGCTCAAGACGGCGATCAATGCGGACGTCGCCGCCGCCCGTGCCCACTGGCATGGCCAACCGCTAACCAAGAGCCTGAAATGACCGACTACAAAGCCACGCTTAATCTTCCGGACACCGCCTTCCCGATGAAGGCCGGCCTGCCCCAGCGCGAGCCGCAGACCCTGCAGCGCTGGGACAGCATTGGCCTGTACCAGAAGCTGCGTGAAATTGGCAAGGACCGTCCCAAGTTCGTCCTGCACGACGGCCCGCCCTATGCCAATGGCAAGATTCACATCGGTCACGCACTGAACAAGATCCTCAAGGACATGATCGTGCGCTCCAAGACCCTGGCCGGCTTCGACGCCCCGTACGTGCCGGGCTGGGATTGCCACGGCCTGCCGATCGAGCACAAGGTCGAAGTCACCCACGGCAAGAACCTGTCCGCCGACAAGACCCGCGAGCTGTGCCGTGCCTACGCTGCCGAGCAGATCGAGGGCCAGAAGGCCGAGTTCATCCGCCTGGGCGTGCTGGGCGACTGGGACAACCCGTACCTGACCATGAACTTTGCCAACGAGGCCGGTGAAGTCCGTGCCCTGGCCGAGATGGTCAAGGGCGGTTTCGTGTTCAAGGGTCTCAAGCCGGTCAACTGGTGCTTCGATTGCGGTTCGGCCCTGGCCGAAGCAGAAGTCGAATACCAGGACAAGAAATCCTCGACCATCGACGTGGCCTTCCCGGTTGCCGATGACGCGAAGCTGGCCGCCGCCTTTGGCCTGGCCGCGCTGCCCAAGCCGGCCGCCATCGTGATCTGGACCACCACCCCGTGGACCATCCCGGCCAACCAGGCACTGAACGTGCACCCCGAGTTCACCTACGCACTGGTCGATGTCGGTGACCGCTTGCTGATCCTGGCCGAAGAGCTGGTCGCCTCGTGCCTGGCGCGCTACACGCTCGAAGGTTCGGTGATTGCCACCGCCACCGGCAAGGCGCTGGAGCTGATCAACTTCCGTCACCCGTTCTACGACCGCCTGTCGCCGCTGTACGTGGCCGACTACGTCGAGCTGGGGGCCGGCACCGGTGTTGTCCACAGCGCCCCGGCCTATGGCCTGGACGACTTCAACATCTGCAAGCAGTACGGCATGAGCAACGATGACATCCTCAGCCCCGTGCAGAGCAACGGCGTGTACGTCGAGTCGCTGGAGTTCTTTGGCGGCCAGTTCATCTTCAAGGCCAACCAGAACATCATCGACAAGCTGGCCGAAGTGGGCAGCCTGCTGCACACCGAAACCATCAGTCACAGCTACATGCACTGCTGGCGCCACAAGTCGCCCTTGATCTACCGCGCCACCGCGCAGTGGTTCGTCGGCATGGACAAGCCGCCGGCCGCCGGCGACACCCTGCGCAACCGTGCCCTCAAGGCAATCGAAGAGACCAGATTCGTGCCGGCCTGGGGCCAGGCACGCCTGCATTCGATGATCGCCAACCGCCCGGACTGGTGCATCTCGCGCCAGCGCAACTGGGGCGTGCCGATCCCGTTCTTCCTGCACAAGGAAAGCGGCGAGCTGCACCCACGCACCGTCGAGCTGATGGAAGAAGTCGCCCAGCGCATTGAAAAAGCAGGCATCGAGGCCTGGTTCAAGCTGGATGCGGCCGAACTGCTCGGTGACGAAGCGGCCCAGTACGACAAGATCAGCGACACCCTGGACGTCTGGTTCGACTCCGGCACCACGCACTGGCACGTCTTGCGCGGCTCGCACGACATCGGCCACGACAGCGGCCCGCGTGCCGACCTGTACCTGGAAGGCTCCGACCAGCACCGCGGCTGGTTCCACTCCTCGTTGCTGACCGGTTGCGCCATCGACAACCATGCCCCTTACCGCGAACTGCTGACCCACGGCTTCACCGTCGATGAAAAGGGTCACAAGATGTCGAAGTCGCTGGGTAACACCATCGAGCCACAGAAGGTCAACGACACGCTGGGCGCCGACATCATGCGCCTGTGGGTCTCGGCCACCGACTACTCCGGCGAAATGGCGGTCTCCGACCAGATCCTGCAGCGCAGCGCCGACGCCTACCGGCGGATCCGCAATACCGCCCGCTTCCTGCTGTCGAACCTGACCGGTTTCAACCCGGCCACCGACCTGCTGCCGGCCGAAGAAATGCTGGCGCTGGACCGCTGGGCCGTGGACCGCACCCTGCTGCTGCAGCGCGAGCTGGAAGAGCACTACAGCGAATACCGTTTCTGGAACGTCTACTCGAAGATCCACAACTTCTGCGTGCAGGAGCTGGGCGGCTTCTACCTGGACATCATCAAGGACCGCCAGTACACCACCGGTGCCAACAGCACCGCACGGCGTTCCTGCCAGACCGCGCTGTTCCACATCAGCGAGGCGCTGGTGCGCTGGATCGCGCCGATCCTGGCGTTCACCGCCGACGAGCTGTGGCAGTTCCTGCCGGGTGAGCGCAACGAATCGGTGATGCTCAACACCTGGTACCAGGGCCTGAGCGAACTGCCGGAAGGCTTCGAGCTGGACCGTGCCTACTGGGAGCGGGTCATGGCGGTGAAGACGGCCGTGAACAAGGAAATGGAAAACCTGCGCGCGGCCAAGGCCATTGGCGGCAACCTGCAGGCCGAAGTGACCCTGTATGCCGAAGACGCGCTGGTCGCCGACCTGAACAAGCTGGGCAACGAGCTGCGTTTCGTGCTGATCACCTCCACGGCCACTGTGGCGCCGCTGCTGTCGGCCCCGGCCGATGCGGTGGTCACCGAGGTGGCGGGCCTGAAGCTCAAGGTGGTCAAGTCGGCCCACGCCAAGTGCGCCCGTTGCTGGCATCATCGCGAAGACGTGGGCAGCCATGCCGACCATCCGCTGATCTGCAACCGCTGTGCGGACAACATCAGCGGCGCCGGCGAGGTGCGTCACTATGCGTGATGACAGCCTGTCGGCACCCGGTGGCCGTTTCGGCCGCCTGGGCTGGTTGTGGTTGACGCTGCTGGTCCTGGTCATTGACCAGGCCAGCAAGTACTACTTCGAGCACTCGCTGAACCTGTACCAGCAGATCATCGTCATTCCGGACTACTTCAGCTGGACCCTGGCCTACAACACCGGCGCCGCCTTCAGCTTCCTGGCGGACGGCGCCGGCTGGCAGCGCTGGCTGTTCGCCCTGATCGCCATCGTGGTCAGTGGCGTGCTGGTGGTCTGGCTCAAGCGCCTGGGGCGTGACGACACCTGGCTGGCGATTGCGCTGGCCCTGGTGCTGGGCGGGGCACTTGGCAACCTGTACGACCGCGTCGTGCTGGGCCATGTGATCGATTTCATCCTGGTGCACTGGCAGAACCGCTGGTACTTCCCGGCGTTCAACGTGGCCGACAGCGCCATCAGCGTCGGCGCGGTGATGCTGGCGCTGGACATGTTCAAGAGCAAGAAAACCGGAGAGGCCGTTCATGACTGAATATTCGGCAAGCGAACAGCGCATTGGCCAGAACACTCAGGTCACCCTGCACTTTGCCCTGCGCCTGGAAAACGGCGACACCGTAGACAGCACCTTCGACAAGTCGCCGGCGACCTTCAAGGTCGGCGACGGCAACCTGTTGCCGGGCTTTGAGATGGCGATCTTCGGCTTCAAGGCCGGCGATCACCGCAGCGTGCAGATCCTGCCGGAAAACGCCTTTGGTCAGCCCAACCCGCAAAACGTGCAGATCATGCCACGCTCGCAGTTCGAGGGCATGGAGCTGTCCGAGGGCCTGTTGGTGATCTTCAACGATGCCGCGAACACCGAATTGCCCGGTGTGGTCAAAGCGTTCGACGATCAACAGGTGACCATCGACTTCAACCACCCGCTGGCCGGCAAGACGCTGGAATTCGAAGTGCAAATCTTCGACGTGACGGCATTGAACGCCTGACCCGCCGCTGGCCTGACGTAGGAGCGCGCTCTGCCCGCGACCGGCTGCGTTAGCAGTCGTAAATTTGCGGCGTTTCGCAGATTTCAGGCCGTAAATTTGCGGCGTTTCGCAGATGCCAGGCCGTAAATTTGCGGCGTTTCGCAGATTCCAAGCCGTAAATTTGCGGCGTTTCGCAGATTCCAGGCCGTAAATTTGCGGCGTTTCATCAATTTTGCGAGCGCTGCGCACTCGGTCGCGGTGGTCCGGCATTCCGGCAAGCGCGCTCCTACACCGGTGATCAGCCCCACAATACGAGGCACAGCATGCACATCAAACTCGCCAACCCCCGCGGCTTCTGCGCCGGTGTGGACCGTGCGATCGAAATCGTCAATCGTGCCCTGGAAGTGTTCGGCCCGCCGATTTACGTGCGTCATGAAGTGGTCCACAACAAATTCGTCGTCGAAGACCTGCGCTCGCGTGGCGCGATCTTCGTCGAGGAGCTTGATCAGGTGCCGGACGACGTCATCGTCATCTTCAGTGCCCACGGCGTCTCCCAGGCGGTGCGCAACGAGGCGGCCGGGCGCGGCCTGAAAGTCTTCGACGCCACCTGTCCGCTGGTGACCAAGGTGCACATCGAGGTGGCCAAGTACAGCCGCGACGGGCGCGAATGCATCCTGATCGGCCACGAAGGCCACCCGGAAGTCGAAGGCACCATGGGCCAGTACGACGCCAGCAATGGCGGCTCGATCTACCTGGTCGAGGACGAAGAGGACGTTGCCAACCTGCAGGTGCGCGACCCCGAGCGCCTGGCCTTCGTGACCCAGACCACGCTGTCGATGGACGACACCAGCCGCGTCATCGACGCGCTGCGCACGCGCTTTCCGGCCATTGGCGGACCGCGCAAGGACGACATCTGCTACGCCACGCAAAACCGCCAGGATGCGGTCAAGCAACTGGCCGACGACTGCGAAGTGGTGCTGGTGGTGGGCAGCCCCAACAGCTCCAACTCCAATCGCCTGCGTGAACTGGCCGAGCGCATGGCCACGCCGGCCTACCTCATCGACGGCGCCCAGGACCTGCAACGCAGCTGGTTCGACGGCGTGACCCGCATCGGCATCACCGCCGGCGCCTCGGCTCCCGAAGTGCTGGTGCGTGGCGTGATCGAGCAGTTGCATGCCTGGGGCGCGACCGGCGCCGAAGAGCTGATTGGTCGCCCGGAAAACGTCACCTTCTCGATGCCCAAGGAACTGCGCGTCAAGTCGCTGACCTGAGGTGCGCCTGAGGCGTCAAACGCAGTAGGCCTGACTGGCCTGCTGCTCGATGACCCGCACCTGCCCGGTCACGGCCACCACCACCTGGTAGTGGCTGGCCGGGCGGTCGTTCAGGCACACGAACAAGGTGCCGTTGCCCGCCCCGAGCAGGCCGCCCAACCCACCGAAACTGAGCTTTTGCGCAACCTTGCTGTTGCCGACGATGCGCACCTTGCCGTCGAGCATGCGCTCGACCAGCAACGCGTCGTTCGGGGCGATGCCCTTTTGTTCGACGACGATGCGCCAGCCCTGGCTCCAGTCCTCATCGATTGCCTGGATACTGACCGCCTGGTGGCGGGTAATGGCCGCGACCCTGGCCGAGCGGATGCCGCTGGCCAGCTCCCGCGCCGCCGCCAGGCGCTGCTGGGCCTGTAGCATCTGGCTCAGCTGCGGTACAGCCGCCTGGGTCAGGATCGCCACCATGGCCATGCCGACCATCAGCTCTACCAGCGTAAAACCGCGCTCTTTCATCAGTTCTCCCTCCCTGGAAGTACATTTCCTACACTCGTCATGGCCAAAGGACCGTATATCCCTCTAGAGTGGTCCCATGTTGCAGCGGCTTTATAGTCGTTACGTCAAGGAGACACCCAATGCGCGATGCAACCAAGGGGTTCAGCCTCGTCGAACTGTTAATCACTGTGTCGATCGTGGGCATACTGGCCGCCGTTGCCATGCCCAGTTTTACCCAGACAATGCAGGGCAACCGGGCTGATACCGAGGTGGGTGACCTGCAACATGCGCTTAACTATGCGCGGTTGGAAGCGATCAACCGCGGGGTGACCATGCGTATTGCACCTGTCACGGCAGGCGACTGGACTTCAGGGTTGCTGGTCATTCGCGCTAGCGATGCGTCAGTCACCAGCCCCACGGTCTTGCGCAAGGTAGAGGCCATGTCTGGCGGTGCCACGCTGGGCACCGGCAATGTGGCGGCCCTCGAATTCAATAATCTGGGTGGCCTGTCGACGCCTGGCGCCAACGTGACCATGACCTACACGCGCGGCACGATCACCAAGACGCTGGGGATTTGCCTGACTGGACGAATCTTGAATGGAAGCTGCCCATGAATCGCACCCCCCGATGTACCCAGGCCGGCATGACGCTGATCGAGGTGCTGGTCTCGCTGCTGGTCCTGGCCATCGGCCTGCTGGGGGCGGCGGCCATCCAGATCAATGCCCTGAAATACACCGACAGCTCGACCATGGCCAGCCAGGCCAGCTTCATCGCCTATGACATGCTCGACCGCATACGTGCCAATGTGGATGGCAATGCCACTGAAAATGGGTCGGCCAATGTGCTGGCGACCTATGCCCTGGCCAGCCTGAGCGCTGCCCCCACGTCCGGCACCAGTGTGCGCGACCAGGACCTGATGGATTTCAAGAGAAATATCGAGGCCTTTGCCGGCACCACCGCCGGGGCCAACAGCAGGATCTTGATCGACAGACCGGTGGTGACCATTACCATTGTCTGGGACGAAACCCGCGCTGACAGTGCCGCCGCGCTTGCCGCCGGGCAGGCACCGGCCACCACTAATCAGGGCTCCTTTGTGCTCAGTTCACGGGTCGGGGTCAACCCATGAGGCGGACCAGCCAGGGCTTCGGCCTGGTCGAAATCATGGTCGCGCTGGTACTGGGGCTGGTGGTCAGCCTGGGCGTCATCCAGATATTCACCTCGTCGCGGGCCACCTTCCTGAGCCAGAACGCCGCCGCGCGCATGCAGGAAGATGCCCGCTTCGTGCTGAGCAAGATGATTCAGGAATTGCGCATGACCGAGATGTATGGCTGCCTGTATTTTGCCCGTCCGGCAGAACTGAATGAATCAATACTGTGGAATAACACCACCAAGACCCTGACGCTGATCACCGCCGATATTGGTACTGCCGGCACCGCGCCCACTTGGACGATCCTGTCGGATTGCCAGACCGGTGCCCAGCTCTACTCAGGCGCACGCGCACCTGCAGCCGGGCAGACGGCCTTCCCGTTGCGTCAACTGGTGTACAGCTACAGCAACCGCACTTTGTCCCTCAATGGGCAGCCCTTGCTGCAGAACGTCGAGGCATTCGACGTATTTTTCGGCGTTACCGGCAATCCGATGAGCTATACCAATGTCATCACCGCAGCTAACGCCTCGAAGATCCGCAGTGTGCGCCTCAGCCTTGTGCTGAGGGACCCCGAGGGCCGCGCCGAGGATCAGCCCTATTCCGTAGTCGCGTACCTGCGCAATCGTTTTTGAAGAGGCCGGATGCAATGAAGAATTTGCCGTTGCGTACCGCGCCCACCTTTGCCGCCTGCCAGCGCGGCATGGTGCTGCTGGTCAGCCTGGTGTTTCTGCTGCTGTTGACGATGCTGGGCATCTCCTCGATGCAGAACGCCACGTTGCAGGAAAAAATGGCCGGCAGTGTCGGCCAGCGTAATAAATCTTTTCAGGCCGCCGAAGCGGTCTTGCGCCGGGGCGAGTCGACCATTGTCAGTGGCTTCAACCTGGCCCAATGCACCGGGACCGTTGCGTGTGCACCGCCTGCCGAATCGACCAGCGTGACAGGGCCAGGCGTCAATGCCACGTCGGGAGTGAACTGGATCAGAGTCGATGAGGGGCTGTACGGCATTCAGAAGCTGGGCACCACGAACACGCCGATCAAACGGCCGGCCACGTGTCCTGGCTCGGGGGTGGTCACGATGTACCGGGTGACGGCGGTGGCCATCAATGGAAACTCGCGCACGGTCCTGGAGAGCATCTATGCCAATTGCTAGGGCGCTGCGCCATGGCTTGAAACTCGGTTGCGGTGCACTGCTGGCCTTGTACCTGGCGGCGCCGGCCTACGCATTCAACCCCTCGCAGGTGCCGCTGCTCAGCTCGTCTGCCGTCACGCCCAACGTCATGCTGCAAGTGGATAACTCCGGCAGTATGGACACTATCCTGACCGCGCCGGGGTATAACCCTGCGACCAACTGGGGGCCGGTCTCCAAGGCCAATTACAACTGCTTTCTGTTCCTGTGCAGTTATTCGGCCGAGCCGATCAGCAATGGCACGGCCGACTATGTATTTCTCGCCAGCCTGAGCCGGGGCAACTGCAACAACGGCTCGTATGCCTTCTATCGCAACGCCTCATTGCTGAATTCGACTGTCGTCTGCGTGGCGCTGGCCGACCCGGCCGGTTCCGGCGACACCCGCTACCCGATCAACTACCTGGCTTACCTGATGGCCGAGCTCAATGCCGGACGCAGTGTCTCGGGCATCCCGACCCAGAGCCGCCTGACCACGGCCATCTCCGTGGCGCTGAACCTGGTGCAGAACAACCGCGCCCTGCGCATCGGGCTGGCCGGCTACAATCCACCCATCAGCGGTGATCCAGGCCCGGGCGGCAAGATCATCCAGCCGATTGCCGACCTGTCGCCAATGGCCGCCACGACCTACCAGAGCGCCATCAGCCAGCAGACGGCCGATGCCAACTACACCAGCCTGCGCACGGCCATCTCCGGCATCAAGGCCGAGGCCAACACACCACTGGCCGAGACCTACTACCAGGTGACCCGCTACATGCGCGGCCTGGCGCCATCGCCGGCCTACACCGGCTCGCCAACGACCTTCACCAGCCCGATCCAGTACCGCTGCCAGAAAAACTACGGCGTGGTGATCACCGACGGCCTGCCCACCTATGACCGCACCTTTCCCACCAATGACCCGGACGACCCAAGCCGCTTGCTGCCCAATTGGGACGGGAGGCTTAACGATGGTCCCAATCTTGGGGGGGACGGGGAGGGTGACACCCTGTACCTCGATGACATCGCCAAGTTCGCCTACGACATCGACATGCGCAAGAACTCGCGCACCCCTGCCGGCGACCTGACCGGCAAGAGCTGGGACACCGCGGGTTTTCCGACGCAGAACATGAACACCTATGCCATCGGCTTTACCCTGGATAACCAGATGCTGATCGATGCGGCCGACAGCGATCATGGCCGTGGCCTGTACTTTCAGGCCAATGACAGTGCCGGGCTGAATACGGCGCTGAACCTGGCACTGAGTGATATCTATGCCAAGGCCAGCTCCGGTGGCGGTGGTGCCGCCAACACCTCGACCCTGCAAGGCGACAGCCGCTTTTACCAGACGCTGTATGACCCGGTTGACTGGCGCGGCACTGTCCGCGCCTTCAACCTCAATCCCAGCACCGGTGCCGTCGGCAGCGTCGCCTGGACGACGGACACGACCATTACCAGCACCACCGCGGCGCCGACCTTCGAGTCCTGGAGCACCGGCGCGACACCGGCCCGTATCAGCCTGGACTACAACAACTTTGCCCCGGCCCAGCAGGCGGTCCTCAACACCAGCCTGCCCACCGGAGTGACCGGCGCGAACCTGATCAACTGGACCAAGGGCACGGCCAATGCCAGCCTGCGCACCCGGACCCGCCTGCTGGGTGACATTATCAACTCACCATTGATTGCGGCCATGGGCAGCGACAAGACCGCCACCGACCTGGTGGGTGATGCGACCTACAACAGTTACCTGAATACCAAGGCCAGCAGCATGACCAGCAGCCTGCTGGTCAACGCCAACGATGGCTTCTTCAATGTGCTTGCCCTCGGCGACGGCACACGTCGTTACGCGTATATGCCGTCCACCGCCTTGTCCTCCTTGTCGACGATCGCGTCGACCAACTATGGCCTGGGCGTGCACAAGTTCACCGTCGACGGCCAGATTGCCGTGTTCGATACCCAGGCCGGTTCCGGTACTGCCTGGCGAACAGTCGCCTTTGGCGGTACCGGTGCAGGCGGCAAGGGTTTTTTCGCCATCAAACTGTTCGAGGGCAGCAGCAACACCATCAGTGCCTTGTGGGAAGTCAAGGCACCCGACGCCGCCGACACCAGCAACCGCTTCAATAACCTGGGCTACACCTATTCCAGGCCCGAAGTGGCGCGCATGGCCGATGGCACCGGCATCATGGTCGTGGGCAATGGCTATGGCAGCTTCACCGGTCGCGCTTCGCTGTACGTGATCAACGCCAACACCGGGGCCTTTATCACTGAAATCCAGACACCGGTCGTGGTCAGTGGCGAAACCGATAACGGCCTGTCGTCGGTCAGGCTGTTGGTCAATGCGCAGAATGTGGTGCAAGCCGCCTACGCCGGCGACCTCAAGGGACGGATGTGGAAATTCGACCTCAGCTCGGCCGCCGCCAGCAGCTGGCGCCTGGCCTTCAATGGGCTGCCGCTGTTCACCGCGCCGCGCGGCGATGCCCAGCCGATCACGGTTCAGCCGTTGATGCTCGACCACCCGCAGAACGGCAAGATTATCTATTTCGGCACCGGCAAGTTCAGCGAGACTGCCGACAAGCAAACCACCGCCCAGCAAGCGTTCTATGCCATCTGGGATGCCAGCGCGGGCACGGGCAACATTGTCGAGGGCAATCTGCAGGTGCAGAACATCAGCGGTTCGGTCACCGGCAGCAATGCAACCTACTTCACCTCCACCACCAATACGGTGGACTGGACGTCGCGCAAGGGCTGGTACATGCCACTGGCCACCGCCGCGCCTTATCTGGGCGAACGGATCATTTACCCGGCGCAGAATACGCGGGGCCGGATCATTTTCACCACCGCGGCGGTCAACTCGACCGACCCTTGTGAGAGCACCGGCACCGGCCGCCTGTTCGAGCTGGATGCGGCCAATGGGGCGATGCTCAGTTATCCGGTGCTC
Source organism: Pseudomonas sp. Leaf127 (assembly GCF_001423155.1). Classification (NCBI taxonomy): domain Bacteria; kingdom Pseudomonadati; phylum Pseudomonadota; class Gammaproteobacteria; order Pseudomonadales; family Pseudomonadaceae; genus Pseudomonas; species Pseudomonas sp. Leaf127. Next base: position 192,824 of record NZ_LMOA01000025.1, read on the forward strand.
GACACCAATGGCGATGAACGCTTGAACGGCCTGGACGGACTGGTGGCCGGCAAGGGGTTTGGTGGCGGTATTCCGGTACTGGCGGCTTACATTGCCGGCAGTGGTGGCGTCAATGACAACCGCTACGTGATTGTCGGTACGAATACCGAGAGGCTGATCGAGCCGCCAGGGCCTGCCAATACCTATCAACGCATCATGTGGCGACAGATCCAATAGCCAGGAGCACGCATGCCTATCAAAAACCGTGGTTTTACCTTGATCGAACTCATGATTGTGGTGGCGATTGTCGGTATTCTGGCCGCCATCGCCTACCCGAGCTACACCGAATACGTGAAGCGCACGCACCGGGCGGCAATTGCCAGCCTGCTGAGTGAGCAGGCGCAGGTGCTGGAGCGCTGGTATTCGAGAAACGGGGCCTACAACACCCCGGCGCCGGGGCCGTCCATTTCAGGGGGGAATGATCAGTACGGCATTGTCGCGGTGCTCAATGCCCAGGATTTCAGCCTGGCCGCCACCGGCAAGGGTGTAATGCTGAACGACAAGTGCGGTGTGTTTACCCTGACCAACACCGGCGCCCGCACCAACCCTGGGGCCACCGGCATGACGCCCAAGGAATGCTGGAGCCGCTGATTTTTCGATTCGACCTGAGACCAAGATGCCCGAGCAACCCATAGTGATCATCGGCGGCGGCGTGATCGGCCTGCTGACTGCCTGGAACCTGGCCCGCGAAGGGCAATCTGTCATGCTGCTGGAGCGTACCGAGCTGGGGCGCGAGTCGTCCTGGGCCGGGGGCGGTATCGTTTCGCCGCTGTACCCGTGGCGCTACAGCGCGGCGGTTACCGCGCTGGCGCACTGGTCGCAGGATTTTTATCCACAGCTGGGCGAGCGCCTGCATGCGCAGACCGGGCTGGACCCGGAAGTGCACACCACCGGCCTGTACTGGCTCGACCTGGACGATGAAGAGCAGGCGCTGGCCTGGGCGGTGCGTGAGCAGCGGCCGCTGAGCCGGGTCGATGTGTCGGCGGTGCACGACGCAGTGCCGGCGTTGGGCCCTGGCTACACGCGGGCCATCTACATGAACGATGTGGCCAACGTGCGTAATCCGCGGCTGGTCAAATCCCTCAAGGCTGCCTTGCAGGCCATGCCGGGCGTGGAGATTCGCGAGCAGTGCCAGGTCACCGGGCTGGTGCACGCACACGGCAAGGTCCTGGGCGTGGCCACGGCCCAAGGGGTTATCCACAGCGAGCGGGTGGTGCTGGCCGCCGGGGCCTGGAGCGGCGAGTTGCTCAAGCCCTTGGGGGTCGAGCTGCCGGTGGCGCCGGTCAAGGGCCAGATGATCCTGTTCAAGTGCGCGGCGGACTTTTTGCCGAGCATGGTGCTGGCCAAGGGGCGTTACGCGATCCCGCGCCGTGACGGGCATATTCTGGTGGGCAGCACGCTGGAATACGAAGGCTTCGACAAGACCCCGACCGAGGTGGCACAGGCCAGCCTCAGAGCCTCGGCCATCGACCTGCTGCCGGCGCTGGCCGACGCGGACATCGTCGGCCACTGGGCCGGACTGCGGCCGGGTTCGCCAGAGGGCATTCCGTTTATCGGCGAGCTGCCGGGCTTCGCCGGGCTGTGGCTCAACTGCGGGCATTTCCGCAACGGCCTGGTGCTGGCGCCGGCGTCGTGCCAGTTGCTGAGTGACCTGCTGCTGGGGCGTACGCCGATCATCGACCCGGCACCGTACGCGCCGGCCGGCCGCGTATAGGCGCCTGGCACCGCTCTCATCAAACATAAAATAACTTATTGATTTTATTGACTATAAAATTCACACCTGTAGGAGCGCGCTTGCCCGCGACCGGCTGCGTTAGCAGTCGTAAATTTGTGGCGTTTCGTAGATTCCTGATGGGTTAACAGTCGTAAATTTGTGGCGTTTCGCCGATTTTGCGAGCGCTTCGCACTCGGTCGCGGGCAGAGCGCGCTCCTACAGCGGTGAATTTAATATCAGTAAGTTATTTTTTGATGAGGGCGCAGTGCCCTTGAGCGAGCCGATTGGCATCAATCCAGCCCCAGCTTCTTGAGGCGGTAACGCATCGAACGGAATGACAGGCTCAGGCGCTGGGCGGCGGCGGTGCGGTTCCAGCGGGTTTCTTCCAGGGCCTGGAGGATCAGCTTGCGCTCGATGCTCTCCAGGTAGTCTTCCAGGTTGTCGATGCTTGCCAGGCTGTGCGCGTCACCTTCCTGGGCGGTGGCGCTGTCGGCCAGGCGCAGGTCGGAGGCCAGGATCTGGTCGTTTTCGCACAGGGTATAGGCCCGTTCGAGCATGTTCTCCAGCTCGCGCACATTGCCCGGAAAGCGGTAGTTTTTCAGGGTTTCCTGGGCCTGCGGGTGCAGCCTGGCCAGTGGCTGGCTGTAGTGGCTGGCCAGGCGCTGCAAGACGCTGGTGGCCAGGGTCTCGATGTCTTCGCGGCGCTCGCGCAGCGGCGGGACGCGCAGTTCGATGACATTGAGCCGGTAGTACAAATCCTGGCGAAAGCGCCCGGCACCGACTTCAAGGTTCAGGTCCTTGTGGGTCGCACACAGGATGCGCACGTCCACCACCTGCTCCTGCTGGCCGCCGATGCTGCGCACGGACTTTTCCTGGATGGCACGCAGCAGCTTGACCTGCATGCCCAGCGGCAGGTCGGCCACTTCATCGAGAAACAGCGTACCGCCATTGGCCGCCTGGAACAGGCCGGGCTTGTCTTCATGGGCGCCGGTAAAGCTGCCCTTGCGATGGCCGAAGAATTCGCTCTCCATCAATTCCGACGGAATCGCGCCACAGTTGACCGGCACGAACGGCTTGTCGATGCGCGGGCCCTGCTCGTGGATCAGGCGAGCCACCAGTTCCTTGCCGCTGCCCGATTCGCCGCTGATGTAGATCGGCGCCTGGCTGCGCGCCAGCTTGTCGATCTGCTTGCGCAAGGCGCGCATGGGCGGCGAGTCGCCCAGCAGGCGGCTGTCGATACTGCGCTCCGGCGGCGCGCTGCCCGGCAGGCGCAGCGCGGCACTGACCAGCTCGCGCAGGCGGGTCAGGTCCACCGGCTTGGTCAGGAAGTCGAAGGCCCCGGCCTTGAGCGCGCCAATGGCCAGGTCGAGGTTGCCGTGGGCGGTGATCATCGCCACCGGCACCTGCGGGTAATACTGCTGGATATGCTGCACCAGCTCCAGGCCATTGCCGTCGGGCAGGCGCATGTCGGTCAGGCACAGGTCGAACGGTTCGCGCTTGAGCCAGTCCCGGGCCTCGTTGACGCAGCGGGCGCTGCGGGTGTCGAGTTTCATTCGGCCCAGGGTGATTTCCAGCAGCTCGCCAATGGCCGGCTCATCGTCAACGATCAGGATCTTTTGCCGTGGGGTCATGCTCAACTCAACTTGAACGGGTGGGCGAAGGTAATGCGCAGGCAACTGCCGCCACCCTGGCGCACGGAATAGTCCAGGTGTGCCTGGTTGCTTTCGCACAGCTCGCGCGACAGGTACAGGCCAAGCCCGGTGCCTTTGCTTTGCGTGGTGAAAAAGGGCTCGAAAACCTTGCCCAGGTGCTGCTCGGCCACACCGTTGCCGTCGTCCAGCACTTCCAGGGTCGGCAGGTCGCTGACGGGGTGGTGATACAGGCGCAGCCAGACCTGTGATTGCGCGTGCACCTGGCCGCTGTGGCGCAGACCGTTGTCCACCAGGTTGCTGACGATCTGCTGCAGTTGGCCGGCGTCCATGCGCGTGGTCAAAAGGCCGCTGCCGATGTCGCTGTGCAGAGACTGATGAGGGGCGGCGCGGTCATGCCATTCGGCAATGAAGTCCGTCAGCCAGTTGGCCAGGTCCAGCAATTGGGTTTCCGACTCGCGTCGGCGTGACAGTTGCAGCACGTTTTCAATCACGCCATTGATGCGTCGCGACTGGTCATGAATGATCTGCCCCAGGCGGCGGTCGGCGTTGCTCAGTTCTTCGGACTCGTTGAGCAGTTGCACCGCATGGCTGACCGCGCCCAGCGGGTTGCGGATCTCGTGGGCGATGCCGGCGGTCAGGCGTCCCAGGGCAGCGAGCTTGAGCTGCTGGGCCTGGTGCGCGATCTGCGAGAGGTCTTCGAGAAACACCAGGGTCTGGCGCTGGTCGCTGCGGTTGAGGGTGGCGAAACTGGCTTGCAGCACGGGACCGGCCGGTGAGGTCTGGAAACTGTCCGGGGTACGGACCGGGTTCATGCGCCAGTGGCGCAAGCGTTCGACCAGCGGCGGGCAATAGTCGTCGATCATCTGGCCGAGCAAGTGTTCATGGCCCAGCAGGGTCAAGGCGCTCTGGTTGACCAGTAACACCCGGCGGTTGGCGTCGAGCACCACGATGCCGGTGCGCATGCGTTGCAGGATCAGGCCGTTGAGTTCTTCGAGGTTATCCACATCGGCGGCGCGTTGTTCGGCCAGCCCCTCGCTGACCTGCAGGCGTGCGGTCAGGGCCTGCATCAGCAGGGCGGCGGCAAAGCACAGCGCACCCAGGCTGCCGGCCTGGACATAATCGTTGGAGGTCTTGCTGTTGGTGAGGCTCAGGTAGAAGGTCAGGTAGATGATGCCGATCGCCGACATGGCGGCAATCAGCAGGCCGATGCGCCCGCGCAGCAGGATATTGCTGATCGCGACCGAGGCGATCAGCAGGTTGCCGATGCTGCTGGCCGGCCCGCCACCGGCATAGAACAGCCCCGAGAGCAGCACCACGTCGCTCACCGCCAGGCTGAACATCTGCGCCTTGTGCCGCGGACGTTCCAGCAGCACGATCACCAGGATGTTGAACACCAGGTAGATCCAGCATCCGGCCCGGAACAGGTCCGGGTTGGCCATTTGCAGCAGCTCGGTGTCCAGGTCGGTGGACACCAGCAGCACCAGCATGATGCCGATGGTCAGGCGGTACAGGTGGTAGAGCCGCAGGATCCGTTGCGCAAGCGGGCTGGCGAGCGAAAGTGGCTCAGTGTTCACGCGAGGCGGGGCCCTGGAGCCGGTGTGCCTCGCTGCAAAACCATTGCTGTTCCTGGCTCAAGGCACGGTCGCGAGGAAGGTGAACGCCACAGTGGGCGCAACGCACCATGGGCGCCGGCACCGGTTCTGCCGGGGGCTCGGGCTTGCGGCGCGGCGGGTTGAGCAGGCGCTTGATGAACCAGACGGCCGCCGCAATCAGGACGACCCACAGGAGGAGGCGAATCATGGTTTACCGCTTGAAAATGGAAGATGCGGGCATTGTAGTAGGAAAGGCCGGGCAGCGCTGCGCTTTGGCGCCGCTCCAGGGTGGCATGCCAAGGCGCAGCGCTGTAGGAGCGCGCTCTGCCCGCGACCGGCTGCGCTAGCAGTCGTAAATTTGTGGCGTTTCGCAGATTTCTGAATGCGTTCACTATGAGTTTGTGGCGTTTCATCAATTTTGCGAGCGCTGCGCACTCGGTCGCGGGCAGAGCGCGCTCCTACAACGGTGAATTTGATATTCAATAAATCAGTAGGTTTTTTTGAAGATAGGCGGCTTGTCGGCGACGGCGGCGGTACAGACGTAACATCGCGGCAATGATGCAGATAAAAAAAGAGGCCCGCAGGCCTCTTTTTCAACAACGTACAGCCTTAGTCGAACAGGCCGAACGTGGCGTAGCTGAACCACGAGCGGCTTTTCTTGCCGGCCGCTTTCTGGGCTTCTTCGGCCTGCTCGTCAAGCTCGTCCTGGTTTTCCGGCAGCAGCTCTTTCGGGATGGCCGACTTGGCGTCCTGGTACTGACGCACGATGTCCTGGTTGGCGCGGGTTTCACCCGGTGGCAGCGGAGCGCTGCTGCCGATCATGCCCAGCGTTGCCTTGGACAGAAACGAACGGTTGTCGGCCTCGGGCTCACGCGGGGTGAACTCGCCATCTTCGAGTTGCGGGTGGTTGGGGTAGTTGGCCTTGAGCACTTCCAGGCTGGTGGCCGCCAGGTCGTCCAGGTGCAGGCGCTGGTAAGACTCGACCATCACCGCCAGGCCGTCACCGACCGAAGGGGTTTCCTGGAAGTTTTCCACTACATAACGGCCACGGTTGGCCGCCGCGACATAGGCCTGACGGGTCAGGTAGTAGTCGGCCACGTGGATTTCGTAGGACGCCAGCAGGTTGCGCAGGTAGATCATGCGCTGCTTGGCATCAGGCGAGTAACGGCTGTTGGGGTAACGGCTGGTCAACTGGGCGAACTCGTTGAACGAGTCACGCGCCGCGCCCGGGTCGCGCTTGGTCTGGTCCAGCGGCAGGAAGCGCGCCAGCAGGCCCACGTCCTGGTCGAAGGAGGTCAGGCCGCGCATGTAGTAGGCGTAGTCGACGTTGGGGTGCTCAGGGTGCAGGCGAATGAAACGCTCGGCAGCCGACTTGGCCGCTTCCGGTTCACCGTTCTTGTAGTTCGCATAGATCAGCTCGAGCTGGGCCTGGTCGGCGTAGCGGCCGAACGGGTAACGCGATTCCAGTGCCTTGAGCTTCTCGGTGGCGCTGTTATAGCTGTTGTTCCCCAGGTCGTTCTGCGCCTGCTGGTACAGCTCGACTTCGCTGAGGTTCTCGTCAATGACTTCCTTCGACGAGCAGGCCGCAGTGGTTGCGAGGATGGCGATCAGCAGCAGGTGTTTCACTTGCATGGCGGCTTGCGTCCTATAACGGCCTGCTGTCTTGGGCGGGGCCGTCCTGTTATGATGAGCGCCCCGCGAAAACTGTCGGGGCAAAAGACGCCGTATTTAACCACAAGCGCGCTGCCGAAACCAAAGGCTAGCCGCCTTCCAGTCTGGCCATGTCCGAAAATATAGAACTAAGCGCAGAGGTACCGTCCGAATCGGGTGGTCAACGCCTCGATCAAGTCGCCGCCCAATTGTTTGCCGAATACTCGCGTTCGCGCCTTGTCACCTGGATCAAGGACGGCCGTCTGACGGTCGACGGCAACGTCTTGCGTCCGCGCGACCTCGTCTACGGCGGCTCCATTCTGCAATTGACTGCCGAGCAGGAAGCCCAGGGCGAGTGGATCGCCCAGGACATCGCTCTGGACATCGTCTATGAAGACGATCAGATCCTGGTCATCAACAAGCCCGCCGGTCTGGTGGTCCATCCGGCCGCCGGTCATGCCGACGGCACGCTGCTCAATGCCTTGCTGCACCACGTGCCCGACATCGTCAACGTGCCGCGCGCCGGCATCGTGCACCGCCTCGACAAGGACACCACCGGTCTGATGGTGGTGGCCAAGACGCTGCAGGCCCAGACCCAACTGGTCAACCAGTTGCAGGGCCGTACCGTCAGCCGCATCTACGAGTGCATCGTGATCGGCGTGGTCACCGCCGGTGGCAAGATCGATGCCCCGATCGGCCGTCACGGCCAGCAGCGCCAGCGCATGGCGGTGATGGACAACGGCAAGCCGGCGGTCAGTCACTACCGGGTGCTCGACCGTTTCCGCTCCCACACCCATGTGCGGGTCAAGCTGGAAACCGGCCGTACCCACCAGATTCGCGTGCACATGGCGCATATCAACTTCCCGTTGATCGGCGATCCGGCCTACGGTGGACGCTTCCGCATCCCGCCGGCCGCCAGCCAGACCCTGGTCGAGTCGCTCAAGACTTTCCCGCGTCAGGCGCTGCACGCCCGCTTCCTGGAGCTGGATCATCCGGTGACCGGCCAGCGCATGCGCTGGGAATCGCCGTTGCCTGAAGACTTCGTCTGGCTGCTGTCGCTGCTCAAGCAGGACCGCGAGGCATTCGTCGGGTGACAAGCGACTGGCTGACGCCCGAGTGGCCGGCACCGGCCTGCGTGCGGGCCTGCGTCACCACGCGGGCCGGCGGTGCCAGCCTGGCCCCGTTCGACCGCTTCAACCTGGGCGACCATGTCCAGGACGACCCTGTGGCCGTGGCCGGCAATCGCCTGCACCTGACCTCGCACCTGAACGTGCAGCCGGCCTGGCTGCGGCAGGTGCATGGTGTGGTCGTGGCACACGCTGATCCGGCCCGGGTCGACGAGGCCGATGCCAGCTGGAGCGACACCCCGGGGGTCGCCTGTACCATCATGACTGCCGATTGCCTGCCGGCCCTGTTCTGCAACCGTGCCGGCACCCGCGTGGCCGCTGCGCATGCCGGCTGGCGCGGCCTGGCCGCCGGTGTCCTGGAAGCCACGGCCGACAGCCTGCAGAGTGCGCCGGACGATGTCCTGGTGTGGCTGGGGCCGGCCATCGGCCAGCCGTCCTTCGAAGTGGGTGACGAAGTGCGTGAAGCCTTCCTGTCGACCCATCCTGAAACAGCCGCTGCTTTCGTACCCAGCATCAATGCCGGGCGCTGCATGGCCGATCTCTACGCCCTGGCGCGCCTGCGCCTGGCCGCGCACGGCATCCAGGCCGTCTACGGCGGCGGTTTCGATACCTTTACCGACGAACGGTTCTTTTCCTACCGCCGTGCCGCGCGCACCGGCCGCTTCGCTTCCTTGATCTGGATCAGCCCGGCCTGATCTGTATCAACGGTCTGTCACTTGAAACCGCCAGAATTGTCCGCATCTAACGGGTAATCCAGCAGGTTTTCTTTATAGGTGTGTTCATTGCTCCGGCCTGCTCAAAAGGAAGGTGACTAATGCGTATCGACAGATTGACCAGCAAGCTTCAATTAGCGTTATCCGATGCCCAGTCGTTGGCGGTCGGTTTCGATCATCCGGCCATTGAGCCCCCTCATTTATTGCACGCACTGCTTGAACAGCAGGGCGGTTCGATCAAGCCGCTGCTCATGCAGGTTGGCTTTGACATCAATAGCCTGCGCAAGGAACTGGGCAAGGAGCTTGACGCCTTGCCGAAAATCCAGAACCCGACCGGCGATGTAAATATGTCGCAGGACATGGCGCGCCTGCTCAACCAGGCCGACCGCCTGGCGCAGCAGAAGGGCGACCAGTTCATTTCCAGCGAGCTGGTGCTGCTGGCGGCCATGGATGAAAACAGCAAGATCGGCAAACTGCTGCTCGGCCAGGGCGTCAGCAAGAAAGCCCTGGAAAACGCCATCAATAACCTGCGCGGCGGCAATGCGGTCAACGACCCCAATGTCGAGGAATCGCGCCAGGCGCTGGACAAGTACACCATCGACCTGACCAAGCGTGCCGAGGAGGGCAAGCTTGACCCGGTGATCGGCCGCGACGATGAAATCCGCCGCACCATCCAGGTGTTGCAGCGCCGCACCAAGAACAACCCGGTGTTGATCGGCGAGCCTGGCGTGGGCAAGACCGCCATTGCCGAGGGCCTGGCGCAGCGCATCATCAATGGCGAAGTGCCCGACGGCCTGCGCGGCAAGCGCCTGCTGTCACTGGACATGGGCGCGCTGATTGCCGGCGCCAAGTTCCGCGGCGAGTTCGAAGAGCGCCTCAAGTCGCTGCTCAACGAACTGGGCAAGCAGGAAGGCCAGATCATCCTGTTCATCGACGAGCTGCACACCATGGTTGGTGCCGGCAAGGGCGAGGGCTCGATGGACGCCGGCAACATGCTCAAGCCGGCCCTGGCGCGCGGCGAGCTGCACTGCGTCGGCGCGACCACGCTCAATGAGTACCGCCAATATATAGAGAAGGACGCGGCGCTTGAGCGACGCTTCCAGAAGGTGCTGGTCGAAGAACCCAGCGAAGAAGACACCATCGCGATCCTGCGCGGCCTTAAAGAGCGCTATGAGGTGCACCACAAGGTGGCAATTACCGACGGCGCGATCATTGCCGCCGCCAAGCTCAGCCACCGCTACATCACTGACCGGCAGTTGCCTGACAAGGCCATCGACCTGATCGACGAAGCAGCCAGCCGCATTCGCATGGAAATCGACTCCAAGCCCGAAGTGCTGGACCGTCTGGAGCGCCGCCTGATCCAGTTGAAGGTTGAATCGCAAGCGCTCAAGAAGGAAGACGACGAAGCCGCGATCAAGCGCCTGGAAAAACTGCAGGTCGAGATCGAGCGCCTGGAGCGCGAATACGCCGACCTTGAAGAAATCTGGACCTCGGAAAAAGCCGAAGTCACCGGCTCCGCGCAGATCCAGCAGAAGATCGAGCAATCGCGTCAGGAACTGGAGGCCGCACGTCGGCGTGGCGACCTGAACCGCATGGCTGAATTGCAGTACGGGATCATCCCCGACCTGGAGCGCAGCCTGCAGATGGTCGACCAGCACGGCAAGCCGGAAAACCAGTTGCTGCGCAGCCGCGTGACCGAGGAAGAAATCGCCGAGGTGGTGTCCAAGTGGACTGGTATCCCGGTGGCGAAGATGCTTGAAGGCGAGCGCGAGAAGCTGTTGAAGATGGAAGGGCTGCTGCACCAGCGGGTGATCGGCCAGGACGAAGCGGTGATCGCGGTGGCCAATGCCGTGCGGCGCTCGCGTGCGGGGTTGTCGGACCCGAATCGCCCCAGCGGCTCGTTCATGTTCCTGGGCCCTACCGGCGTGGGCAAGACCGAGCTGTGCAAGGCGCTGGCGGAGTTCCTGTTCGACACCGAAGAGGCGATGGTGCGCATCGACATGTCCGAGTTCATGGAGAAACACTCCGTGGCGCGGCTGATCGGTGCTCCGCCGGGCTATGTCGGTTATGAAGAGGGCGGTTACCTGACCGAGGCCGTGCGGCGCAAGCCGTATGCGGTGATCCTGCTGGACGAGGTCGAGAAGGCGCACAGCGATGTGTTCAACATCCTGCTGCAAGTGCTCGAAGACGGCCGCCTGACCGACAGCCACGGACGCACGGTGGATTTCCGCAATACGGTGATCGTCATGACCTCCAACCTGGGGTCGGCGCAGATCCAGGAGCTGGTCGGTGATCGTGAGGCCCAGCGGGCGGCGGTCATGGACGCGGTGGGCACGCACTTCCGGCCGGAGTTCATCAACCGCATCGACGAGGTGGTGATCTTCGAGCCGCTGGGTCGCGAGCAGATTGCCGGCATTACCCAGATCCAGCTGAGCCGCCTGCTGAGTCGCCTGGCCGAGCGCGAGCTGAACCTGGTGCTGAGCCCCGAGGCGCTCGACAAGCTGATCGCGGTCGGCTACGACCCGGTGTATGGCGCACGGCCACTCAAGCGTGCCATCCAGCGCTGGATCGAAAACCCGCTGGCACAGTTGATCCTGTCGGGACGCTTCGTGCCCGGCTCGACCATTACCGGCACCCTGGTCGACGACGAGATCGCCTTTGCCTGAAAACAGGCTGCAGGACCGGCCGGGCGACGATCCGCTCAGCCGGGAAGGGTGCCACCTTCTATAGAGAGGGCACCTTCCCTGCACGGCGGACCGTAACAAGGCCTTTGACCCTATGAAAAAGGCCTTCTGAAAAAAAATCGCAAATCATTGTAGTAAAAGCAATTTAGGGTGTTGACAGGTGTTTTGAATCTTGTAGAATGGCGCGCCTCAGAGACGTGAACGTAACGCGAAATGCGAAGCGCAAAGGTCGATGAGATTGGATCTGAAGACGTTCCGCGATAGCTCAGTTGGTAGAGCAAGTGACTGTTAATCACTGGGTCCCTGGTTCGAGTCCAGGTCGTGGAGCCAGATTCAGGTTCTGGTTGTAAAAGGTTGTACGTGTCGGGGTATAGCGCAGTCCGGTAGCGCGCCTGCTTTGGGAGCAGGATGTCAGGAGTTCGAATCCCCTTACCCCGACCATTCTTTGGGTCGTTAGCTCAGTTGGTAGAGCAGTTGGCTTTTAACCAATTGGTCGTAGGTTCGAATCCCACACGACCCACCATTTTTGGTCTTGCAACATTGGGCCGAATCTTAGGGAAATGATGCCACTTGCATCATTCTTGTTAAAACACCCCTCACGGGGTGTGTTTAAGCAGTAACGGGGTATAGCGCAGTCCGGTAGCGCGCCTGCTTTGGGAGCAGGATGTCAGGAGTTCGAATCCCCTTACCCCGACCATTTTCACTTGGCTTTGCCAGGGCGAAAATACGGATTCGCAGCCAACCGCTGTGAATCGAACAGAAAAGGCGTCCTTCGGGACGCCTTTTTTGTTGTGCGTGATTTTTATCCGTGGCTCGTCATACCGGCTGGCAAGCCCTCGTGGCCGAAGCGGTAACCCGCTTCAGCCACCAAACCCGTCAATGCAGCTTCATGCGCGGCTCGGTGCCCTTGCCGATCCGGCTGCCCAGCATCAGCATCAGCGTGCGAAACGCCCCGTACAACGCTGTCTGGTGCATGCGGTACAGCGAGACATAGAACATCCGCGCCAGCCAGCCTTCCAGCATGACGCTGCCGGTGAGGTTGCCCATCAGGTTGCCGACCGCCGAGAAGCGCGACAGCGAAATCAGCGAACCATAGTCCTTGTAGCTGTATTCCGGCAGCGCCTTGCCCTCGATGCGCAAGCGCAGCGACTTGGCCAAGAGCGAAGCCTGCTGGTGGGCGGCCTGGGCGCGCGGTGGCACATTGCGGTCCGTACCTTTTTGCGGGCAAGCCGCGCAATCGCCAAAGGCAAAGATGTTTTCGTCGCGGGTGGTCTGCAGGGTCGGCAGCACCTGCAACTGGTTGATGCGGTTGCTCTCCAGCCCGTCCAGGTCCTGCAGGAAGCCCGGTGCACGAATGCCCGCCGCCCAGACCTTGAGCTGCGCCGGAATCACCTGGCCGCTGCTGGTCACCAGGTTATCGGCCGTCACTTCACTGACCGCCGCATTGGTCAGCACCGTGACCCCCAGTTTTTCCAGGGTCTTGTGCACCGGGCCGCCGATGCGCTCGGGCAGGGCCGGCAGCACACGCGGGCCGGCCTCGATCACCGTGATGCGCAGGTTTTCCGGCTTGATGCGCCCCAGCCCGTAGGCGGCCAGTTCGTGTGCGGCGTTGTGCAGCTCGGCGGCCAGCTCGACGCCGGTGGCACCGGCGCCAACGATGGCCACGCTGATCTCCTGGGTGCTGTTGTCTTGCCCGGCGTGCGCCCGCAGGTAGTGGTTGAGCAACTGCTGGTGAAAACGCTCGGCCTGCTTGCGGGTGTCGAGAAACAGGCAGTGCTCGGCCGCGCCCAGCGTGCCGAAATCATTGGTGGTGCTGCCCACCGCGATCACCAGGCTGTCGTAGTCCAGGCTGCGGGCGGGCACCAGTTCGTTGCCATTCTCGTCCTGGGTGGCGGCCAGGTGAATCTTGCGGCTGGCACGGTCCAGACCGGTCATGCGCCCGAGCTGGAACTGAAAGTGATTCCACTTGGCCTGGGCCACATAGTTCAGCTCGTCCTCATAGGAGTTGAGCGAGCCGGCGGCCACTTCATGCAGCAGTGGTTTCCAGATGTGGGTCAGGTTGGCGTCGACCAGCGTGACACTGGCGGTGCCTTTCTTGCCCAGGGTCTTGCCCAGGCGGGTGGCCAGCTCGAGACCGCCGGCGCCGCCGCCAACGATGACAATGCGATGAGTCATAAGGATTACTCGTAAGGTTAAGGAAACCGGCAGGCACGGTCTGCGCGAGCGCAAGGCAGCTCATAGCGGCAGATCGGGCTGAAAAAGGGGAGGGTTGCGCCATCGATGCGCCGTGCACGGGAGCGATCCTGGCCATACAGGGCAGGCGCTCGACCGGATGCAGGACGCTCAGAAAAGGACTGGGCACAACGCAGGGCTCATGTTCGATAGGGTATAGACGCAATAGACCGCCAATACGCTACAAGGTTTGCAGGTCGAGTGGTTCGACCTGCAGCGTGTCGCACAAGCGAATGATTCCGCTTTGTATCACTCGGGCGGTGATTCCGCCATGCCCGCGTACCGCCTGAAAGGTGCCCAGGCCCAGATTCTGTTCCAGGCGCGCGCAAGGCTGGCACCAGCCGGTGGTTTCCAGAATCGCCTGGCCGATGCGAAAGCGCCGGTTCTTGAGGCTGAACAGGTTGATGCCGCTGATCACCAGATTGCGCCGCAGGTCCTGCGCCAGCACCGGTTGCTCGGCCGGACGCCCCAGCAATGAGCTGATGACCGCCAGATGTTCCCACTGGATCAGCGTCACCTGCCGGGCATTGCGTGGGCCGGGGCGGGCATGGTCGCCGGTCAGGCCAGCTTCGCGGCGCGCCTCGACCGCCTCCAGTTCGATCATCGCCGCCCGCGATTGCGGGCGCACGCCAATCCAGCGCACCTGGCCCTGTTGCGGTACATCGGCAATCAGTTGCTGCAGCGGACTCATCACAGGCTTATTCCCACATCGAACACCACGGTACGGCCCAGGTTGGTGCGCAGGAAATCCGGCGCACCCGGGTGCGCAAACAGCACCCGGGCAAAGTTGGAGCCCACCAGCGACAACGAGCGCCAGCCCTGGCGCAGGTATTCGGTGGGCGGCGGAAAATGGCTGTTGAGGTCCAGCGCTTCACGCTTGAGGCTGGCAAAGGCGATGATGTCCAGTTCGCCCAGGTCCAGGCCGCGCTCGCGGTAGTTGCTGGCCTTCTTGCTCAAGGTCGGCGCCAGGCGCCGCAGCAGCGCCGGGGCCGGCACCCGCTTGGGCTTGGCCTCGCGGCGCACCAGTTGGCTGAGCGAATAGGCACTGCGCCGGCGGGCCAGCTCTTCGCGCCATTCATCGTTCAGGCGCCGGCCTTCGTCGATCACGAAAAACACCTCGAAGCGCGCGTCATGAAACAGCACGTCCGGCGGCTCTTTATTGGCCGGCAGAAAGTCCTCGTGACGGTGCGGGATGTTCAAGCCTTGCAACAGGCGCTCGCACACCCAGCGTTCACGCTCCCACTTTCGCGCATTGGAAAGAAAGGCATTGGCTTGTTCGGCCTGATTGGTCAGCAGGCGCAGGTAATCTGGATCATCCATGGGCCGTCGCATCGCAGTGACTGAAAATGAAAATGCCCTGTTCAGGCGGTGTGTCAGGGCTGTAGCCTGCCACGCGGCACAGAGGCGCACAATCGCCGTCTGCGCGACCCCAATGACTCAACGCGAGGACAACGCCTTGAAATTGCTGCCTATCCTGTTGCTGGCACTGCTGCCCCTGAGCGCCCAGGCGTTAGAGCGCGGTGATCGCCTGACCCCCTGGACCCTGCTGGACCAGTACGACCAGCCCTACACTTTGAACGAGCAGGCGCAGACCCTGCTGGTGGCCCGCAGCATGGACGCCGCCAAACTGCTCAAGAGCGCGCTGGAAGACAAGCCCAAGGGCTTTCTGGAGGCCCGCCACACCGTGTTTGTCGCCGACATTCAGAAGATGCCGTCGATCATCGCCACGATGTTCGCCATCCCGAAAATGCGCGACTACAGCTACCGCGTGCTCCTGGACCGCGAATCACGCGTGGTGCCGCAGTATCCCGGCGACGAGGATAAGGTCCTGTGGCTGCAATTGCGTGACGGCAAGGTGGTCGACCAACAGCAGTTCGGCGACGCCCAGGCGCTGCGCAGCGCGCTGGAAAAGCCGCAGAGGTAGGACCGGCCGGGCGGCGAACCGCCAGGTAGGAGCGGCTTCAGCCGCGAAAGGACAGCAGCGCCTGTTTCCCGGCTAAAGCCGGTCCTGCGGCAAGCCGGCCAGTCAAGCATTGCGTTGATCTATGGAGGCAACTGCTGGCGATGGCTGTGTGACAGGCGCAGCAGGTGTATGGGCCTTGCCGGCCTCATCGCCGGCAAGCCGCCTCCCACAGATTGATGTCGCCCAAGGTCTCGCAGCAAAGCAGCCCACCACAGGTTGATGTGACCCTGAATCTCGTGCCTGGCACCAGACTGTGGGAGGCGGCTTGCCGGCGATGGCGATGGAACAGACGCATCAGATAGATCGGCCTTGCCGGCGATGGCGATGGAACAGGCGCAGCAGGTGCATGGGCCTTGCCGGCCTCATCGCCGGATCGCCGCCCGCAGCAGAGCAGCTTCCCACAGGTTTGATGAGCACCCCGGATTTTGTGCCTGGCATCAGACGGTGGGAGGCAGCTCTGCTGGCGATGGCGGTATCACAGACGCTGAGCATGTTCGAGACGACTGACTCTTATCGCAAGCAGACCGGGGCGCCGACCGGCCCCTCCCACCTGCAGCAGCCTTCGCTCCGGTGTCAGGCCATCAATGCTCGCGGTACGGCCTTTCGAGGTCTTCGGTAAACAGGTCGTCTTCGGCATCCGGGCTCACCGGAATGGCATGTTCTTCCGACGCCCAGGCGCCCAGGTCGATCAGCTTGCAGCGGTCCGAGCAGAAGGGCCGGTTCGGGCTGGCAGCGCTCCATTCCACCGGGGCGTCGCAGGTCGGGCATTGAACGATCAAAGGTTGGCTCATGACGGGCCTCCAGGTAAAGACAGATAAAAGTGGTGCAGCCGCTCGACTTCCTGTTGCAGCCAGGCCGGATCGCGGTCGTTGACCAGCACATCGTCGGCATGGCGCAGGCGTTCTTCACGCGGCGCCTGCACCTTGAGAATGGCCTCGACCTGCGCCTGGCTGACCCCGTCGCGTGCAACCGTACGGGCCAGTTGCACCTCCGGCGGCACATCGATCACCAGCACGCGTCGGGCGAGCTTGTACTGCCCCGACTCGATCAACAGCGGCGACACCAGGATCGCGTAGGGCGAGGTCGCCTGCGCCAGGTGGGTGGCAATTTCTCCGCGGATCAGCGGATGCAACAAGGCTTCCAGCCAGCGTCGCTGATCAGGGTCGGCAAAGATCGAGGCGCGCAGGGCGGCGCGGTCCAGCGTGCCATCGGCCTGCAGCACGCCCGGCCCAAAATGCCCGGCAATCTGCGCCAGCGCCGGACGGCCCGGCTCGACCACCCAGCGCGCGGCATGATCGGCATCCACGGCATGCACGCCAAGGTCCATGAAGCACTGCGCAGCGGCGCTCTTGCCGCTGCCAATGCCGCCGGTCAGGCCAAGGATCCAGGGTTTTTCAACAGGATGAGTCATTTGAAACCGGCAAACTGCAAATAAGAGTCGGTTATTTGACCACCCCACAGCAAAGCGATCCACCCCGCAATCGCCAGATACGGACCAAAAGGCATCGGCGCACCGCCTTCAAGCCGGCGCAACCGCAACAAAATCACCCCCAGCACCGCCCCGACCACCGATGACAGCAGAATGGTCAGCGGTAACACCTGCCAGCCGCCCCAGGCCCCGAGCATGGCCAGCAACTTGAAATCGCCATAACCCATGCCCTCCTTGCCGGTCACCAGCTTGAACAGCCAGAACACCGACCACAACGACAGATAACCCGCCACCGCGCCCCACAGCGCATCGCTCAAGGAGGCGAACAGGCCGAAACTGTTGACGATCAGCCCCAGCCATAACAGCGGCAGGACCAGAGAGTCCGGTAGCAACTGGTGATCGACATCGATCATGCTCATCGCCAACAGGCCCCAGGTCAGGACCAGCATCGTCGCGGTTTGCCAGCCGAAGCCGAAATGCCAGGCGATGAAGGCTGACAACAGGCCGCAGGTGAGTTCGATCAGCGGGTAGCGTTTGCTGATTGGCGTCTGGCAGGCGGAGCAGCGGCCTTTGAGGAGGAGCCAACTGACCACCGGGAGGTTTTCCCAGGCGCGGATCGTGTGGTTGCACTGCGGGCAGTGGGAGTGGGGGAGCAGCAGGTTATAGCGCTCGGGCTTGGGGATAGCCGGGAGTTCGAGGACTTCGCGGGACTGCGCTTGCCAGTCCAGGAGCATCATCTTGGGCAGGCGGTGGATGACGACGTTGAGGAAGCTGCCTATCAAGAGGCCTAGGATCAGGGTAGTGGTGATCAGGGCGATTGGCGAAGCTGCGAGAAAATCCAGAAATTGCATATCAGACAGCACCGCCGAGTTTGAAGATCGGCAGGTACATGGCAATGACCAGGCCGCCGACAATTACCCCCAATACAGCCATGATCATGGGCTCCATCAGGGTTGTCAGGCTGCTGACCATATTGTCGACTTCATCCTCGTAATAAGTCGCAACTTTATCGAGCATGGTGTCCAGTGCACCCGATTCCTCGCCAATGGCTGTCATCTGTATGGCCAGCGTCGGAAAGACGCCCGTCGAGCGCATGGAGAAGTTCAGTTGCATGCCGGTAGCGACGTCCTGTTTAACCTTGTGGACTGCGTTTTTGAACACCACGTTGCCGGTCGCTCCGGCGACTGAGTCCAAGGCTTCGACCAACGGCACACCGGCAGCGAACGTTGTGGCCAGCGTTCGGGCGTAGCGAGCCACTGAAGATTTGAAAATCAACGGCCCAACGAGTGGCACCTTTAAAAGAAAGCGATCAACCGTGTCGCGGAATTTCTGCGATTGCCTGTAGGAGCGTTTGAATAGAAACGCACCGGCAAAACCCGCTCCCAGAATGGCGAGCCACCATTGCTGAACGATCTCGGACAAGCCGATGACCATCAACGTAAATGCAGGCAGCTCTGCACCAAAACCGGCGAATACAGACTGGAACTGCGGCACCACCTTGATTAGCAGAATCAACGAAACGATAAGCGCCACGATCATGACGGCAATGGGATAAGTCATGGCCTTCTTGATCTTGGCCTTGAGGGCTTCGGTCTTTTCCTTATAAGTCGCCACGCGGTCCAGCAAGCTTTCCAGCGCACCCGCCTGTTCGCCGGCGTCGACAAGGTTGCAGAACAGGTCATCAAAATATTCAGGCTTGCCGCGCAGGGCGGTGGCAAAACTGTTGCCGGCGGCGACCTCCTGCTTCAGGCCATTGACCAGGCTGCGCATGGCCGGTTTTTCCGCGCCTTCGCTGATGATGTCGAAGGACTGCAGCAACGGCACGCCGGCTTTCATCATGGTTGCCATTTGCCGGGAAAAGAAGGCAATGTCCAGCGGCTTGATTTTCTGGCCCCGGCTGAAAATCGACACGGCTTTCTTGCGTACTTTGGTCGGGTTGATGCCTTGCTTGCGCAGCTGTGCCTTGATCAGGGCCGGATTGTGGCCATTCAGCTCGCCGCTGACCTTGGTGCCTTTGCGATCAATACCTTCCCAGGTAAACGTACTGACTTTGACTGCCTTGTTGGCCATGCTTAATCCTTGGTCACCCGGTTGATTTCTTCCAGGCTGGTAATGCCTTGCATGGCCTTGATCAAGCCAGAGGTGCGCAGGTCATTGAAACCGTCCTTGCGCATCTGCTCGGAAATATCCAGGGAGTTACCTTCTTCCATGATGATTCGCTCCAGTTGCGGTGTTTTCTTCACGACTTCATAAATACCGACGCGGCCTCTGTAGCCGCCGTTACAATTATCGCAGCCAACCGGGGCATAGAGCTTGAAGGTGCCAAGACGCGCTTCGGGAAAGCCTTCCTTGAGCAAGGTCTCGTTGGGGATTTCGACTTCCTTCTTGCAATGTGGACACAGCTTGCGTGCCAGGCGCTGGGCAATGATTAGGTTGATGGCTGTCGCGATATTGAACGCCGCCACGCCCATATGGTGCAGTCGAGTCAGGGTTTCTGCCGCGCTATTGGTGTGCAAAGTCGACAACACCAAGTGGCCGGTCTGCGAGGCCTTGATTGCAATCTCGGCTGTTTCCAGGTCACGAATCTCACCGACCATGATGACATCAGGGTCCTGACGCAGAAACGCGCGCAGGGCCTGGGTGAAGTCCATGCCCTGACGTGGATTGACGTTGACCTGATTGATGCCTTCCAGGTTGATCTCCACCGGGTCTTCGGCGGTGGAGATATTGATGTCTACCGTATTGAGAATATTCAGGCCGGTGTACAGCGACACGGTCTTGCCTGAGCCGGTAGGGCCGGTGACCAGAATCATGCCTTGCGGCTGCTTCAAGGCTTCCAGGTACAGCGCTTTCTGCTCCGGCTCATAACCCAAGGCATCAATGCCCATCTGCGCACTGCTCGGGTCGAGAATCCGCATCACGATTTTCTCGCCCCACAGCGTGGGCAAGGTATTCATACGAAAATCGATGGCTTTATTGGTCGAGACTCTCAGTTTGACGCGACCGTCCTGTGGCTTGCGTCGTTCGGAGATATCCAGGCTGGCCATGACCTTCAGGCGGGCGGCGATGCGTCCGGCCAGATGAATCGGCGGTTTGGCGGCCTCGTGCAGGATGCCATCGGTACGAAAGCGCACCCGAAAGACTTTTTCGTAGGGTTCAAAGTGCAAGTCCGAAGAGCCCATGCGAATGGCGTCAAGTAGCATTTTGTTGACGAAACGTACGACTGGGGCGTCATCGGCATCGCCTTTTGAACTAAGGCTGGTTTCCTTGGCACTGTCGACCGGCTCGATATCCAGGCCCAGATCGACATCGGCAAGATCCCCCATTCCGCTGCCGGTATCGAAGAACTTATCGATGGCGTCGCTCAGCTTGTCATCTTCAACCAGAATGGCTTCGGTATTCAGGCCGGTACTGAACTGGATGTCGGTGACCGCTTGATGATTGGTGGGGTCCGAAACACCGATAAACAGTTTGTTGCCACGTCGCCATAAAGGCAGGGCATGGTGCTGGCGCACCAGCTTTTCGCTGACCAGCCCTTTGGGCTGACTTTCCTTGTCGAGGCTGCTCAGGTCGAAAAAAGGGACACCGAACTGATCAGAGGCCACCTCGGCCAGCGTCAGGCTTTTGACCTGGCGACTCTGAACCAGGTAGCTGACCAGCGAGACCTTGTCGCGGCGTGCCTGTTGATAGGCCTGCTGGGCCGCTTTTTCGGTTAACAGCTCGGCTTCGACCAATTGCTTGGCAAGGCCGCTAAGGACGACATCAGACATAGAACCACCAGACACAGACAGTGGGTCGGTTATAGCGTAGTCGGGCGGTGCTGCCAAATGAGGATTTAGGATGTGACAAAAAAGGGCAGTTTTGGTGAAAGACAGTACGTTCAGAGGCGAGCAGAAAAATTTTATGCCCCTTAAAGACAAGCTTTTTGAATTGGCATGACCTGTGCTAACACTTTACTAAGGCCCCTGAATTTGACGCCTTGGAGATGGATATATGAACGTACAAAAAGGCTTCACCTTGATCGAACTGATGATCGTTGTGGCGATTGTCGGCATTTTGGCGGCGGTGGCAATTCCGCAATATCAAAACTATACAATGAAGGCTCGCTTCTCTGAAGTTATATCTGTTGCGAGTACTTACCAAACGGCAGTGGCCCTTTGTGCTCAAACCTTCGGTGGCGTTCTCACTGCCTGTGATCTTAACGCGAATGGTATTCCTGATACAATCGCGACTACTAACGTTGCCAGTGTAGGTGTTACAGATGGAGTTATCACAGTAACCCCTACTGATACAACGAGTGCTTCATCTACTCTCATTTTGACTCCTACATCTGCCGGTGGAGCATTGACATGGGCCCGGACAAACAGTGGTTGCTTGGCTGCCCATGCTCCTGCACCGATACTTTGTACTGCGGCATTCTAAGTTAGCTGCATGTTTGGGGGCATGGATAGATCGTTATTGCTCCCTTTCCATATGTTACTGCTCTCGTTTATTAAGCCTGCATACGTGCAGGCTTTTTAGTAACCGCATATCGTGCGCTAACAGGCAACCCGACGTCGACCCCAGACATCCCCCGCATCCCGCAACCCCATACCCTGCGATGACATTCCCCACTCATCCAGGCACTCTTCCCATGTCTCAAAAACCCATCACCGTCCTGCGCGACACCACCCCATTACCCGTCGTCGACGCCTGCAAATGGGAGCGCATCGAAGGCGAGCCGCATACGGTCAACCTCAATGCCTACACCTCCGAAGACGGCTCGAAGATCATGGGCACGTGGATCTGCACGCCTGGCAAATGGCGCGTGGAGTACGTGAAGTGGGAGTACTGCGATTTCCAGGAAGGCTATTGCATCATCACCCCGGATGGCCAGGAGCCGATTCACTTGAAGGCCGGTGACAAGTTCATCGTTGAAGTGGGTATGAAAGGCACTTGGGAAGTGGTCGAGACGGTGCGCAAGTATTTCGTGTTTGCCTGACAGGTTTTGATTTCAGCTGTTCTTTTCTCCTCACCTTTTTGGTCGCGGCGCAAGCTGTGGCCATTTTTTTTGGGGTTGGTTTTTGTTGAGGGGGGCGGGGTTGGCTTGGGGATATTGATTAGAGGCTGAAAATTTACGACTGCTGCCTGCGATTGAGCGCTCAGCGTTCATAGAGTTTTATGAAACGCTGAAAATTTACGACTGCTGCGCAGCCGGTCGCGGTGGTCCGGCATTCCGGCAGAGCGCGCTCCTACAGCGGTCCGTGTGGTTGTGCGGTAGCGTTGTGTCAGTGACGTGGGTGTGGCATTTCGTGGGCGGGTGGGTGTCGTGATTGGTTTCTGTCTGTGCCGCACTCGGATAATTTGTCCGGTGTGGCCCGGGGGTAAGGTGGCGGGGCGTTTTCATTGGCGTTCGCTGGCGTGTGTTAGCCGTGCGACAGCGTGTAAGGTGCGCCGCTTCGACAGCACTCACCGTCAGAAAGAGAAGAACAAGACCCATGATCAGCCCCGACTCCAGCGGTCAACTGGCGCAAGGTTTCAAGCCGCGTCACGTCACAATGTTATCCATTGCCGGCATTATCGGCGCCGGTCTGTTTGTCGGCTCCGGCCATGCCATTGCCGCCGCCGGCCCGGCCACCATCCTTTCTTACGCCTGTGCCGGTTTGCTGGTGGTGCTGGTGATGCGCATGCTCGGTGAGATGGCGGTGGCCAATCCCGATACCGGTTCGTTTTCGACCTACGCCGACCAGGCCATCGGCCCGTGGGCGGGGTTTACCATTGGTTGGTTGTACTGGTGGTTCTGGGTCCTGGTGATTCCCATCGAGGCACTGGCGGCGGGGCATGTGCTCAACCAGTGGTTTCCGCAGGTCGATGCCTGGCTGTTTGCCTTGCTGTCGATCATTCTGCTGGCGGCGACCAACCTGTTCAGTGTCGCCAAGTACGGCGAATTCGAGTTCTGGTTCGCGTTGTTCAAGGTCGCGGCCATTATCGGCTTTATCAGCCTGGGCTTTGCCGTGCTGATGGGCTGGTTGCCAGGGCGCGAAGTCAGTGGCCTGAGCACATTGATGGAGAACCATGGCGGCTTTGCGCCCAATGGTTATTCCGCTGTGGTGGGCGCGTTCATCACGGTGATGTTCAGTTTTATCGGCACTGAGGCCGTGACCATTGCCGCGGCCGAGTCCAGCCATCCGGCCAGGAATATTGCCCGCGCCACGCGCTCGGTGATCTGGCGGATCGGCGTGTTTTATATCCTGTCGGTGTTCGTGATCATTTCCGTGGTGCCGTGGAACGACCCGCAACTGGCGGTGGTGGGGTCTTATCAGCGGGCGCTGGAACTCATGGACATTCCGTTCGCCAAGTTCCTGGTCGACGTGGTGGTGCTGGTTGCGGTCGGCAGCTGCATGAATTCCTCGATCTACATTTCTTCACGCATGCTGTATTCGCTGGGCAAGCGCGGTGAAGCGCCGGCGGCCGTGCGCGTGACCTCGAAAGTGGGTGTGCCGCGCACGGCGGTGTTTGCCAGCACGATTCTGGGTGCGGTGATCACGGTGGTCAGTTACTTCGCGCCTTCGGGGCTGTTTGATTTCCTGCTGGCCAGCTCCGGTGCCATTGCCTTGCTGGTGTACCTGGTGATCGCGGTTTCGCAGCTGCGCATGCGGCGCATGCTGGTCCGGCAGAACGCCGAGATTGCCCTGCCGATGTGGCTGTTTCCGTGGCTGACCTATGCGGTGATCATTTTCATCAGTGCGGCGTTGATCGTGATGATGATCACCCCGGAACACCGCGCCGAGATCACCTCGACCATCGGCCTGGCGCTGGTGATCTCGCTGCTCGGGATTGTCATGGCACGCCGGCATGGGCGGCGGGATGAGCCGGGAGGGGTGGCGGAAGGGGCTTGATGGGTCGTACTCATCTTGCTGGATTTTGATCCAGCCTTGTAGGAGCGCGCTTGCCCGCGACCGAGTGCGGAGCGCTCGCAAAATCTGCGAAACGCCACAAATTTACGACTGCAAACCCATCAGGGATCCATGAAACGCCACAATTTTACGACTGCTAACGCAGCCGGTCGCGGGCAAGCGCGCTCCTACTGGGGTCCTGGTTTGCCGTAAGGGTGTGTGGCGGTCGACGAATCTGCTGTGTCTGTTTCGCCGTCATCGCCGGCAACCGGAGCACCGGTCGGTCTCTGCCTCAAGTCTTGTTCTGCTGAGCAACGGTGTGTGTCAGTGATAGAGCGCAATCACCTGTGAAACCGGGATGACGCTGGCCCAGGCCGACACCAGTAACAGCAGAGCCATGGCGCGGTTGAAGCGTTGCTGGGCGCGGGGGTGGGTCAGCAGGCGGGCCGCGCCCTGGCCCACCAGCGCCCAGGCTGTCAGGCACGGCAGGGCCACCAGGAAGAAGATGGCGGCATGCAGGCCGTATTCGTGGGCGCGGGCGTCGGTGCCGGCGAATACGCTGATCACCGCCAGGGCCATGAGCCAGGTCTTGGGGTTGATCGCTTGCAGGCTGGCGCCGCTCCAGGCGCCGAGGGGCTGGCTGGCGGTGTCTGGCGTCAGGGACGCGGGTGCGCTGCGCCACAGTTGCCAGGCCAGGCGGCTGATCCAGGCCACGCCGGCCCAGGTCATGGCGGTCTGCAGCCCAGGCAGGCTTTGCAGGATTTCCCCCAGGCCCAGGCCGACCAGCAGCACGATCAGCGCGGCACCCGCGCAGGCGCCGAGGGTGATGCGCAAGGCGGCCAGCAGGCCGTGCAGGGCGCTGTGGCTGAGCACCAGGATATTGGTCGGGCCCGGGGTGATCGAGGCGACGAAGGCAAAGGCAATGAAGGGCAGGTATTGGGTCATCGGCAGGCTCCACTAAGGCAGGCGGCGATTGTCGCGGCCCCAGGCTCAGCGGTCTGGAAGGTTTGTGCAGTGGCTGCGGTAGCGGGCCGGGCTCAGGCCATAGGCGCGGCGGAACCAGCGGCCCAGGTGGCTCTGGTCGGCAAAGCCCAGGGCGGCGGCGACATCGGCCGGGGTCAGGCCCTGGCGCAGCAGCTTGCGCGCCAGGCTCAGGCGCAGTTGCACCAGGTACGCATGCGGCGCCAGGCCGTAGGCCGCCTTGAAGGCACGCGACAAACGAAAGCGGTCGACGCCGGTGGCGCCAGCCAGGTCGTCCAGGCCGATGTCTTGCTCGACATGCGCATGCAGGTATTCACGGGCCTTGATCGCCACGCTGGGCAGGCGCAGCGGCTCGGGGCCGGGCGCCCGCCAGTGCAGGGTGCGGCTCAGGGTTTCGAGCAGGTCGTCCAGCGCGGCGTGGCGCACAATGCGCAGGTCCTGGTGATGCAGCGCGGCAAAGGCGCGGGCGATGTGCTGCACCAGGGCCGGCTCGCAGGCCAGCGTATGGCTGAAGCCGGGCAGGCAATGAGCCGGGGCGTCTTCGAACAGGGCGCGCATCTGAGCGTCGAGCCAGTGCGGTTGCAGGTACAGCATCGAATAGGTAAAACCGTCCGGCGCCGGGGCGTTACCGTCGTGCACTTCGCCAGGTTCCAGCATGAAGGCCTGGCCCGGAAGGCTGTTGTGCAATTGTCGGCGGCAGTTGAACTGCTGCACGCCCTGTTCGGTGATGCCGATCAGGTAGCTGTCGTGCCAGTGCGGGTCGTAGGCGTGTCCGGTGAAGTGCGCACGGATCGTCTCGATACCGGTCTCGGCGTCCAGTTTCAGGGTGATCCAGTGGTCTGTGGCCATGCGGGCTTGCCTGTCGATGAACATTGCGCGGGCGCGCTATCCGCCCGTTGTGCAGTATGGCCTGCGTACTCAGGAGCGAATCTAGAAGATTTGTGCAGCCTGGCTCATTCGACCCCCATGCGCCGCCGCGCCCGGTTGGCCGAGCCGTTGCGCACCGCCCAGCGCAGCACCGGGGCGACCCGGCGTACGCCGGCACGGACCAGCGTGCGTTTGGTCGGGCCTTGTTCGATGGCCAGCATCTGGCTGGCCCAGTCGGGCAGCAGGTCGATGCCGGCCTGCATCATCAGCGCGCCGAACGGCTTGACCAGGCGGTTGGGCGCTGGCTCTTCGAGCAGCAGGCGGATCACTTCATGGCTGCGCTCGGTGCACACCAGTTCGCTGCGGATGGCCTGCAAATAGTCGGCAATGGCCTGCGCCGAATGCGGCACGTCACGCGCGCCCAGTTGTTCGGCCACATGGGCGGTTTCGGTGAAGTAGGCGTCCTGCTCGGCAATCGACAGGTGCGGGTTGACGTAGCGCAGGTGCGCGGCCATGAAGCTGCTGACTTCGGCGACATGCACCCAGGTCAGCAGGGCCGGGTCGCTGGCGGCGTAAGGACGCCCGTCAGGGGCGGTGCCGGTGACGCGCAGGTGAATGGTGCGCACCTTGTCGATCAGCCATTGCGCGTCGTGCGTCGAGCCGAAGGTGGTGCCCGAGATGAACTGCCCGGTGCGCCGCAGGCGGCCAAGCATGTCCTGGCGAAAGCTGGAGTGGTCCCAGACCCCGGCAAGGGCCAGCGGGTGCAGGGTTTGCAGCATCAAGGCACCTATGCCGCCGATCAGCATGCTGGTGAAGTCGCTGTTGACCCGCCAGCACACCGATTGCGGGCCGAACAGGCCGGGGTCGCCCTTGGGGTTTTCCAGGTCCAGTTGCCCCAGGGCCAGGCCGGTGAGGCTCAGGACCTGCGTTTCGATACGACGACGAATGAATTCCATGGGCTCTTATCAGAATCGATACAGGCCTGGAGTATACCGTTGCAGGGGCGCGGGGGCGGCCATTGGTCTTTTCCTTAGGCGATCACCCGCCGCCAAGGCGGCACGCTGTCGCGCAGCACACATCGGCCCGGGTAGGAGCGCGCTTGCCGGAATGCCGGACCACCGTGATCGAGTGCGGAGCGCTCGTAGAGATTTGTGAAACGCCACAAATTTACGACTGCTGCGCAGCCGGTCGCCGGCAAGCGGGCTCCTACGGGGGGGTGTAAGCCGGGGGGTGTCAGCGGTTGAGGCGGTTGTCGATCAGGTCGTCCACCACGGCCGGGTCCGCCAGGGTCGAGGTGTCGCCCAGGCTGTCCAGTTCGTTGCAGGCGATCTTGCGCAGGATGCGGCGCATGATCTTGCCCGAGCGGGTCTTGGGCAGCGCCGGGGCCCACTGGATCAGCTCGGGCTTGGCGAAGCTGCCAATCTCGGCGCTGACGTGCGCCAGCAGTTCCTTTTTCAAGTCATCGCTGGGTTCGACGCCGTTGATGGGCGTGACAAAGGCATAGATGCCCATGCCTTTGACGTCATGCGGGTAACCGACCACGGCGGCCTCGGCGATGTTGTCGTGCAGCACCAGCGCGCTTTCGACTTCGGCGGTGCCGATGCGATGCCCGGAAACGTTGATCACGTCGTCGACCCGGCCGGTGATCCAGTAGTCGCCGTCTGCATCGCGGCGGGCGCCGTCACCGGTGAAGTAGTAGCCGGCATACGGCTTGAAGTAGGTGTCGATCATCCGTTGCGGGTCGCCGTACACGCTGCGGATCTGCCCCGGCCAACTGGCCTTGATCGCCAGCAGGCCGCTGCCGGCGCCTTCGATTTCCTTGCCGTGCTCGTCGAGCAGCACCGGTTGCACGCCAAACAGCGGCCGGGTGGCGCAGCCGGGCTTGATGCGGCTGTCGCCCACCCGCGGGCTGAGCATGATGCCGCCGGTTTCGGTCTGCCACCAGGTGTCGACGATCGGGCAGCGCTGTTGGCCGACCTGATGGAAATACCATTCCCAGGCTTCCGGGTTGATCGGCTCGCCGACGCTGCCCAGCACGCGCAGGCTGGCGCGCGAGGTGCTTTGCAAGGGGCCTGGGCCTTCACGCATCAGGGCGCGCAGGGCGGTGGGCGCGGTGTAGAAGATGGCGACCTGGTGTTTGTCGATCACCTGCCAGAAGCGTGAGCTGTCCGGGTAGTTGGGCACGCCTTCGAACATCAGCGTGGTCGCGCCGTTGGCCAGCGGGCCGTAGACGATGTAGCTGTGCCCGGTGATCCAGCCGACGTCGGCGGTGCACCAGTAGACTTCGCCGTCCTGGTAATCGAAGACATGCCGGTGGGTCAGGGCCGCTTGCAGCAGGTAGCCGCCGGTGGTGTGCATCACGCCCTTGGGTTTGCCGGTGCTGCCGGAGGTGTAGAGGATGAACAGCGGATCTTCGGCGTCCATCGGTTCGGGCGGGCAGTCATCGCTGACGCCGCGCAGGGCTTCGTGGTACCAGAGGTCGCGGTCCTTGACCCAGTCGATCTCGCCCTGGGTGCGCTCGACCACCAGCACGGTGCTGACGTCGGGGCAGCTTTGCAGGGCCTTGTCGACATTGGCCTTCAAGGGAATGTACTTGCCGCCGCGCACACCTTCGTCGGCGGTGATCACGGTGCGGCAATCGGCATCCAGAATGCGGTCGCGCAGGGCTTCGGGGGAGAAACCGCCGAACACCACTGAATGCACGGCGCCGATGCGCGCGCAGGCGAGCATGGCGTAGGCGGCCTCGGGAATCATCGGCATGTAGATGCACACCCGGTCGCCTTTCTTCACCCCGCGCTGCTTGAGCACATTGGCCAGGCGCGCCACATGGTGATGCAGCTTTTTGTAGGTGATTTCGGCCGATTCGGTGGGGTTGTCGCCTTCCCAAATGATCGCGACCTGATCGCCGCGTGTGGCCAGGTGACGGTCGATGCAGTTGTGGCTGACGTTTAGCTGGCCACCCTTGAACCACTGGGCCTGGCCGGTGCGCAGGTCGCTCTGGCAGACGTCGGTCCAGGGCGCGCTCCAGTCGAGCAAGGCGGTGGCTTGTTCGGCCCAGAAGCGCTCGGGCTGCTCGACCGACTGGCGGTACAGGCGCTGGTAATCCTCAGGGCTCAGGCGCGCGGCACGGCGCACGGCATCGGCTTTGGGGAATTCGCTGATATCGAACATGACGTTTTCCTTGTTCTTGAGGGGCCTACAAGAATAGGAGTCATGTCACTGGAGGAGGGTTCAACGACGCCCGGCCGAACGACCCGGAGCCCAGTAGGAGCGCGCTTGCCCGCGACCGAGTACGCAGCGCTCGCAAAATCTGCGAAACGCCACAAATTTACGACTGCAAACCCATCAGGGATCTATGAAAGGCCACAAATTTACGACTGCTAACGCAGCCGGTCGCGGGCAAGCGCGCTCCTACGGTGTTTACAGCGTAGGAGCGGTTCGCTTTAGCCGCGGTGGCGGCCGCGGAAGTAGTTGATCAGGCCCTGGGTGGAGGCATCTTCGGCCGGCGCTTCATCGCCGCCGGTCAGGCGCTGGTAGACGCCCTTGCCCAGTTCCTTGCCCAGCTCGACGCCCCACTGGTCGAAGGCGTTGATGCCCCAGATCACGCTCTGCACGAAGACTTTGTGCTCGTACATGGCGACCAGTGCGCCCAGGCGGCGCGGGCTGATGCGTTCGACCACCAGGGTGTTGCTCGGACGGTTGCCCGGGATGACCTTGTGCGGCGCCAGTTTCTGCACCTGCTCTTCGGCCACGCCATTGGCGCGCAACTCGGCTTCGGCTTCGCTGCGGGTCTTGCCCAGCATCAGTGCCTGGCTCTGCGACAGGCAGTTGGCGTACAGCCACTGGTGATGGTCGGCCACCGGGTTGAAGCTGACGATCGGCACGATGAAGTCGGCCGGGATCAACTGGCTGCCCTGGTGCAGCAACTGGTGGTAGGCATGCTGACCGTTGCAGCCGACGCCGCCCCAGATCACGGGACCGGTGTCGGTGGCGACCGGTGTGCCGTCCTGGCGCACGCTCTTGCCGTTGGATTCCATGTCCAGCTGTTGCAGGTGCTTGGTGATGTTGCGCAGGTAGTGGTCGTACGGCAGGATCGCGTGGCTCTGCGCGCCCCAGAAATTGCCATACCACACGCCCAGCAGGCCCAGCAGCACCGGCATGTTCTGCTCGAACGGTGCGTTGAGGAAGTGCTGGTCCATGGTGTAGGCGCCCGACAGCAGCTCCTTGAAGTTGGACATGCCGATGGCCAGGGCGATGGGCAGGCCGATGGCCGACCACAGCGAGTAGCGCCCGCCGACCCAGTCCCACATCGGGAAGATGTTTTCTTCACGGATACCGAATGCCACGGCCGCCGCGTTGTTGCTCGACACCGCGATGAAGTGGCGATGCAGCTCGGCTTCCGAGCCACCCTGGGCCAGGTACCAGGCGCGGGCGGCCTGGGCGTTCTTCAGGGTTTCCAGCGTATTGAAGGACTTCGACGACACGATGAACAGTGTGGTTTCGGCACGGATGCTCTGCGACAGCTCGTGGAATTCGCTGCCGTCGATATTGGCCAGGTAATGGCAGCGCACGCCCTTGTGGGTGTAGGCCAGCAGCGCTTCGGAGACCAGCTCGGGGCCCAGGAACGAGCCGCCGATGCCGATGTTGACCACGTCGGTGATCGGTTTTTCGGTGTAGCCGCGCCAGAGGCCATCGTGGATGCGCCCGACCAGCTCGGTCATCTGGCTCAGCACTTTGTGCACGTCGGGCATGATGTTGGTGCCGTTGACCAGCAACTTGTCGCCCACCGGACGGCGCAGGGCCGTGTGCAGGGCCGGGCGGCCTTCGGAGGAGTTGACCAGCTCGCCTTCGAATTGCGCCTTGATGGCTTCTTTCAGGCCCACGTCGTTGGCCAGCGTGACCAGCAGGTCGCGGGTTTCGTGGGTGATCAGGTTCTTGGAGTAGTCGAGAAACAGGCCGCAACTGCTGAGGGTGAACTGGCTGAAGCGCTGCGGGTCAGCGGCGAATGCCTCGCGCATGCTGAAGTCCTGCATGGCCTGGCGGTGTTGGCTCAACGCCTGCCAAGCGGGCAGAGCGGTCACATCGGAAGGATTGCGGTAGTACGCCATCGCTGGGGGATTCCTTTAACTTGAACGGCCTGTGGACATTTCAAAGCCGCGTGATGCGCGGCAGGTTCTGGGCTCGACATTCAGTAACACATCGATGTCCGGGCTTGTCACTCCATGGTCCGCCGGTGTGTGCCGACGGTTTGTCTCGATAAGGCAGCGCGGGCAGGGCGTTGGTTCACTGCCGTGCCCGCAATTTGAGCGTCAGGAAACGCTATTCAGGTGCAGGTTGTCGATCAGCCGGGTCTTGCCCAGGTATGCGGCGGCAATGACCACCAGGTCGTGGTCTTCAGGGCTGGCCGGGCGCAGGCTGGACGCCTCGCGGACCTCTAGATAATCGACGCGAAAGCCTGCGCTTTCAAGTGTCTGTTTGCCTTCATCGAGCGGGCGCGCAATGTCGGTGCTGCCCTGGCGCAGTTGCTCGCCGATCCGGGTGATCACCTGATACAACACGGGCGCAACGGCGCGCTGTTCGTCGCTCAGGTAACCGTTGCGCGACGACAGGGCCAGCCCGTCGGCGGCGCGCACGGTGGGCTCGCCGATGATGCGGATGGGCATGTTCAGGTCGCGCACCAGCGCACGGATCACAGCCAGTTGCTGGAAGTCCTTTTCACCGAACACTGCCACGTCGGGCTGGACCATGTTGAACAGCTTGCTGACCACCGTGGCCACGCCCTCGAAGTGCCCTGGCCGGCTGGCGCCGCACAGGCCCTCGGACAGGTGCGGGACGCTGACCCGGGTCTGGTCGTCCATGCCGTTGGGGTACATGTCGGCCACGCCCGGTGTGAACAGCAGGTGGCAGCCGGCTTGCTGGAGCTTTTCCTGGTCGGCGGTCAGGGTGCGCGGGTAAGTGGCCAGGTCTTCGTTGGGCCCGAACTGCAGCGGGTTGACGAAGATGCTCGCGACGACGAAATCGGCCTGTTCACCGGCGCGGCTGACCAGCGTGGTGTGGCCACTGTGCAGGTTGCCCATGGTCGGCACCAGAGCGATGCGCTTGCCGGCCTGGCGGGCCTGCGCCACGGCGGCGCGCAGGTCCTGGACGCTGTGTACTGTGTTCATGCCGAGAATCCGTGTTCAGGGGCGGGAAAGCTGGTGTCCTTGACGGCACTGACATACGCCTGGATGGCCGACTGGATATCAGGCTGGCCGATCATGAAGTTCCTGACGAACTTGGGCACCCGGCCACTGATCGACAGGCCGAGCATGTCGTGCAATACCAGTACCTGGCCGTCGGTGGCGTTGCCGGCACCGATACCGATCACCGGAATCTTCACGGCATGGGTGATTTCCTCGGCCAGTTCGGCCGGCACGCACTCGAGCAGGATCATGGCGGCACCGGCCTGCTCCAGGGTGATGGCATCGGCGCGCATCTGCCGGGCCTGGGCTTCGAGCCGGCCCTGGACCTTGTAGCCGCCCATTACGTTGACGGTCTGTGGGGTCAGGCCCATGTGGGCACACACCGGGATGCCGCGGTCGGTGAGGTGACGAATGGAGTCGGCCAGCCAGGCGGCGCCTTCGACCTTGACCATGTGCGCGCCGGCCTGCATCAGCGTCGCGCTGTTGAGCAGGGTGTGTTCGACGGTGGCGTTGGCCATGAAGGGCAGGTCGGCGACGATCAGCGCGCCCTGGTTACCGCGTTTGACGCAGGCCACATGGTAGGCCATGTCGGCGGTGCTCACCGGCAGGGTGCTGTCATGCCCTTGCAGGACCATGCCCAGCGAGTCGCCGACCAGCAGCACCTCGACGCCCGCCGTGCTGGCCGTATGGGCGAAAGTTGCGTCATAGCAGGTCAGCATGGTGATCTTTTCACCCTTGAGCTTGAGGGCCTGCAGCGACGTAACGGTTGTAACCGGCATTTAATTTCCTCCATCACCAGGCGCTTGAACAGTCGAGCACGCCTGAAAGCAGGCACACCGTCGTAGCGCGGTGTTTCGCAATGGCCTGTTTCGCGCCCATGCGCCAACGGGGTTGGCGGCGGGAGGCCTATATTCGTGAGGGAGGGGCATGAAGTCAATTGCGGTTGTTACCCCGACCGGCTGGCAAGGTAACGGGTGACACACGACGGTTACAAGGAATCCGGACCAGACGGAACGGGCATCCGCTCCAGCCCGGTAAACGGGCACTCGGCCAGCAGCTGGCTCAGAATGCGCCCGTCGGGCAGATGCAGGTCGGGTGCCAGCTCGGCCAGTGGGTACAGCACAAAGGCGCGGGCGTGCATGTGGTAGTGCGGCACTTGCAGGCGCGGCACGTCGATCAGGTGATCGCCGAACAGCAGGATATCCAGGTCCAGGGTGCGCGGGCCCCAGCGTTCCAGGCGCTCGCGGCCCTGGTCCTGCTCGATCGCTTGCAGGGCGTCGAGCAGTGCCAGTGGCGCCAGTTCGGTGTCCAGCGCGGCCACCGCGTTGGTGTAGCGCGGCTGGCCGGGCAGCAGCGAGTCGCTGACATAGAACGACGAGGCGCCGGCCAGATGGCTGCCGGGCAGCCGCTGCAGCGCTTCAAGGGCATGGCGCAATTGCGCGGCCGGCTCGGCGAGGTTACTGCCCAGGCCGATGTAGGCGCGTTCACTCATCGAACACGCCTGCGCCGTCGCCATCGGTCTTGCGCTTGGAGTTGCTGCGCCGACGCTTGCGCGGGCCGGTGCCGGCTTCTTCCTTGCTGCCCAGGTCGCGGATCATGTCGCGGCGCTGGCTCTCGTTGCAATCCTGATACCGGGTCCACCAGTCGCCCAGGCCGTCGGTCTGCTCGCCGGCGCTTTCGCGCAGCAGCAGGAAGTCATAGGCGGCGCGAAAGCGCGGGTGGTCCAGCAGCAGGTCGGCGCGTTTGCCGGCACGGCGTGGCAAGCGTTCCTGCATGTCCCAGATCTCGCGGATCGGCAGGGTGAAGCGCTTGGGAATCGCGATGCTGCGGCACTGCTCGACGATCAGGTCGTGCGAGGCTTCGTTCATGGCCGCCAGCGGTGGCGCACCGCGCTCCTGCAGGCGCAGGACCTTGGCCGGCAAGGCCGGCCAGAGCAGGGCAGCGAACATGAAGGCCGGGGTCACCGGCTTTTCCTGGCGCACGCGCAGGTCGGTGTTGGCCAGGGCCTGACTGATCAGCGTATGGGTGTAGGTCGGGTTGTATTCCAGCGCCTTGGCGGTGGCCGGGAACAGCGAGTCGAACAGTTCAAGGTCAACCAGCATCTCGAAGGTCATCTCGCCGTGCCCGGACAGGAACAGCTTGAGGGTTTCTTCGAACAGGCGGGCTGCCGGAATATCGCGCAGCATCGGCGCCAGCGGGCGAATCGGCAGGGTGCTGTGCTTTTCAATGCCGAAATTGAGCTTGGCTGCGAAACGCACCGCACGCAGCATGCGCACCGGGTCTTCCTTGTAGCGCTGTTGCGGATCGCCGATCAGGCGGATCAGCCGGTTGCGAATGTCGTGTACGCCGTTGGCGTAGTCGAGAATGCGCTCGGTGACCGGATCGTAATACAGCGCGTTGATGGTGAAATCGCGGCGCTGTGCGTCGTCTTCCAGCGTGCCATAGACGTTGTCGCGCAGGATCCGGCCGCTGGAGTTGCGTGAAGACTGATTGGTGTCTTCTTCGTCGTCTTCGTGCGGATGGTTGGCACGAAAGGTCGCGACTTCAATGATTTCACGGCCGAAATGGATGTGAACCAGCTTGAAGCGCCGGCCGATGATGCGTGCGTTGCGAAACTCGGCACGGATCTGCTCGGGCGTGGCGCTGGTGGCGACGTCGAAATCCTTGGGATTGATCTGCAGCAGCAGGTCGCGTACGCAACCGCCGACCAGGTAGGCCTGGTAGCCTGCGGTTTGCAGGCGCTCGACGATGTTGACCGCATGACGGCTGAACTGGGCACGTTGCAGCGAGTGCTGGTTGCTATTGAGCACGATCGGCGTGGAACGTATGTGTTGCTGCGGCGTACGCAGCGGGGAGCGGAATGACTGGAACAACTTCTTCAGCATGGGATGCACTGTTTGAAGGAATATTCGGCCAAAACAGGGAATGACCGCATGATGGGCGGGGATTCTAGCATTTGATCGTGCAATGGTGTAGGAAGCGTCGTCGCGGGGGCAATCTGGAGGGGGATTTTCGAGAAGGGAAGGCTGGCTTCCGGACTCCAGAAGCTACCAGGGGAGCCGAAGCTCCCCCAAAGTGCGTGCTCTTTATTTTTATTATGAGTGCGGGCTCTTGTTTTTGTTGGGTGCCCATTCACAGGCGTTTTTCCTGTGAAACCTCTCAAACCGAGAGTAAAGAGCAAACGGATTGCTTTGGCCGCTGTAGTGCAATGATCAATCGATCCAACCAGTTCAGGCGCTACCTTGGGGTAGTTTTTGTTGTTCTCGGCCTGGTTGCGGGGCAAGCCCCAAATACAACACCTCTCCAAAAGAATCAGTTAGCTGCGCCTCCGCCGTGTTGTTCTTGTTATGCGTGAGTCGTTTCGTCTTGTTTTTATTGTGTGGGTGCATCGGGTTTTTATTTTTCTTGTACTAAGCATATAGCAGGACCTGTGCCAACTTTTGCAAATGCCCGTAAACAGGGGGTTTGCTGCGCGTGGCTCCTGCAATGGGCGAAAAAAAGCCGGGGCTGCGTTACCGTAAACCCCGGCTTTTGTTACGACTGGCAAAGCATCGGTAACGTTTTTTGCTCCCCTGAGGGAACTGTTACCGAAAAAACGGTCACGTCTCGTTCGCGACCCCTTTGCGGCGTGGAATGCCCAGGCGCTGGCGACGTTCCCACAGGCATTTGCGGCTCACGCCCAGCTTGCGGGCCAGCTCGGTCTCGGTCATGTGGTCCTGATGTTCGAGGACGAAGTGCTGGAAGTAATCTTCCAGCGACAGGTCTTCGGTCGGCTCATGGTTGGTGCCATTGACGCTGCTGGTCAGTGGCGACAGGCCGACGAATTCCTCGTCGTCCAGCAGGGCCAGCTCGATGTCGATACCCAGGTAGTCGACAGAGATCTCGGCACTTTCGCTCAGGATCACCGAGCGCTCCACGGCGTTTTCCAGTTCGCGTACGTTGCCGGGCCAGTTGTACTGACGAATGGCCTGTTCGGCGTCGGCGCCGAACTTCATATCGGGGCGGCCGGCCTTGACGCTCTGGCGCGCCAGGAACGCACGGGCGATTTCAAGCACATCGTTGCCACGCTCGCGCAAGGCCGGCAGCTTGAGGGCGATCACGTGCAGGCGGTAGTACAGGTCTTCGCGAAATTCGCCGTTCTTGGCCAGGGTCTTGAGGTCACGGTGGGTCGCGGCGATCAGGCGCACATCGACCTTTTGCGACTGCACCGAGCCCACCCGGCGAATTTCGCCTTCTTGCAGTACGCGCAATAGCCGTGCCTGGGCTTCGAGCGGCAGTTCGCCGATCTCGTCGAGAAACAGCGTGCCGCCGTCAGCGGCCTCGACCAGCCCGGCGCGTCCGGCGCTGGCGCCGGTGAAGGCGCCTTTTTCATGGCCGAACAGTTCCGACTCGATCAGGCTTTCAGGGATGGCCGCGCAGTTGACCGAAATCATCGGTGCCTTGGCCCGGCGCGACAGGTTGTGCAGGGCACGGGCGACCAGTTCCTTGCCGGTGCCGGACTCGCCCTGTACCAGGACGTTGGAGTCGGTGGGCGCGACCTTGCGGATCTTGCCGTACAGGTCCTGCATGGGCGGGCAGGAGCCGATGATGCCGATTTCGCCGTTGGCGTTGCCGGCGGCAGGCTTGTCGGGCGCGCCGCCGGCCTTGCCGTTGGCAGCGCGTTCGCCGGCCGGCGCTTGTGCCTGGCCATGGGTGGTCTGGCGGTCGCGCAGGATGCGGGCCACGGCCTGGAGCATTTCATCGTGGTCGAAGGGCTTGGCGATGTAGTCCACCGCACCCATCTTCATGGAATCGACCGCCGAGCGCAGGCTGGCGTAGCTGGTCATGATCAGCACCGGCTTGCCTTCACCGAGGCGGATCAGCTCGGTGCCGGGTGCGCCGGGCAGGCGCAGGTCGCTGACGATGAGGTCGAACGAGGGGATACTGAAGCGTTCCTGAGCCTCCTGCACCGAGCCCGCTTCGCTGACCTGGTACTGGTTGCGCTCAAGCAGGCGGCGCAGGGCCGAGCGGATGATGGTTTCGTCTTCGACGATCAGAATATGCGGCATTGATTCAGTTCTCTCGACGGTCTCGGTTCACGGCGGACGTCGCGTCGACATTACGCGGTAAGGTCACCCGGATACGGGTGCCGCGTTGCCGTTCGGGATCGGCCGGGCTGTCGATGGTGATTTGTCCATAATGCTCTTCAACGATGGAATAGACCAGAGCAAGGCCCAGTCCGGTTCCCTCACCCGGATCCTTGGTGGTGAAGAAGGGTTCGAACAATCGGTCCATGATTGCCTTGGGAATACCACTGCCTTCATCTTCGACGATCAGGTCCACGGTATGTTCGGACGCCTCGCTCTTGACCCGCACGGCGCTGCCGGGGGACGAGGCGTCGCGGGCGTTGGAGAGCAGGTTGATCAACACCTGGGCCAGGCGCTGCGGGTCGCCATCGACCCAGTGGGTCGGGTCGCACAGGTTGTAGAACTGCACTTCGAAGTTGCGCCGGTTCAGGGCCAGCAGACCGATGGCATCCTGCGCCACCTCGGCCAGGCACACCGGCTCGTCGCTGTGCTGATGGGCGCCGGCATGGGCGAAGCTCATCAACGATTGCACGATGCGCGAGACGCGCTTGGTCTGTTCGACGATCTGGCTGCTGATTTCGGCCAGTTCCGGGTCTTCTTCACGTTCTTCGCGCAGGTTCTGCGCCAGGCAGGCGATGCCGGTGATCGGGTTGCCGATCTCGTGGGCCACGCCGGCGGCGAGGCGGCCGATACTGGCCAGGCGCTCGGAGTGCACCAGCTTGTCTTCGAGCATCTGCGTTTCGGTCAGGTCCTCGACCAGCAGCACCAGGCCGCTGTTGCCCGGCGCCAGCGGCTCGTCGATGGCGGCCTTGTGCAGGTTGAGCCAGCGCGTCTGGCCGTCCAGTTGCAGCTTCTGTTTGTGCAGGTGTTCATCGGGCTCGTGGATGAAATCGCGCAGCAGGCTTTTCCAGGGCTCGACAATGGTGATCAGGCGTGAGCCGATCACATGCTGGGCGGGAATGGCGGTCAGCTCTTCCATGGCGCGGTTCCACATCAGGATTTCCTGATCCTTGGCCAGCGAGCACACGCCCATCGGCAGCTCTTGCAGGGTTTGCCGGTGGTAGCGACGCAGTGCATCGAGTTCGGCCGCCAGGCCGGTCAGGCGCGAGTGGTAATCCTCGAGCCGGCTCTCGATGAAATGGATGTCTTCAGTGACGTATTTTTCGTTGCCGGACTTGTATGGCAGGAAGGTCTCGACCATGTCCTGGGCGACGCTGGGGCCCATCAGGCCGGACAGGTTGGCCTCGATACGGTCACGCAGGCGGCGCAGGGCATAGGGGCGGCGCTCGTCGAAAGGCAGGTAGAGGTCGCGCAGGGCCTGCTCGACCTCCTTTTGCGCGGCCTTGGCGCCCAGCGGCTTGGCCAGTTGGGTGGCGAATTCCTGCGGTGAGGCGGCAAACAGTTCGCGGCGTTGCGGGCGACGCACGTTGTCCACCGCGCAGGCTTCGGCGGCGCTGACTTCTTCAGGGCTGGCGTTGGTAAACAGCGACACCAGGGTGAACAGCAGCACGTTGGCCGCCAGCGAGGCGATGGCTGCCATGTGCCAGCTGGTGTCGTCCAGCACATAGGTCATGTTCAGCATCGAGAAATAAAAGCCATCGAGCTTACCCAGCAGCGGTAACAGCATGCTGAAGAGCCAGACCGTGATGCCGGCCAGCAACCCGGCCATGAAGCCGCGCCGGTTGGCGGTCGGCCAGTACAGCACCGACAGCACCCCCGGCAGAAATTGCAGGGTGGCGACAAAGGCGACGATGCCCATGTTGGCCAGGTCTTGCTGGGCGCCGAGCATCAGGTAGAAGCAGTAGCCGGCGGCGATGATGGCAATGATCAGGCCGCGGCGGGTCCATTTCAGCCAGCGGTAGATATTGCCTTCGGCGGGCGGCTGGTACAGCGGCAGCACCAGGTGGTTCAGGGCCATGCCCGACAGCGCCAGGGTGGTGACGATGATCAGGCCGCTGGCCGCCGACAGGCCGCCGATATAGGCCAGCAGGGCCAGGGACTTGCTTTGCACGGCCATGCCGATGCCGAGGGTGAAATACTCCGGGCTGGTGCGCGCCCCCAGCTTCAGGCCCGCCCACAGGATCAGCGGCACCGCCAGGCTGATCAGCAGCAGGTACAGCGGCAGGCCCCAGCTGGCGCTGACCAGCGAGCGCGGGTTGAGGTTCTCGGTGAAGGTCATGTGATACATGTGCGGCATCACGATGGCCGAGGCGAAGAACACCAGCAGCAGCGTGCGCCACGGGCCCTCCTGCAGCGGGGTGTGCAGCGAGGCCAGGGCGGTCTGGTTCTGCAGCAGCCAGACTTCCAGTTGCGACGGGCCACCAAAGACGTTGTAAAGGGCATAGATGCCCAGGCCGCCCAGGGCCACCAGCTTGATGATCGACTCGAAGGCGATGGCGAACACCAGGCCCTGGTGTTTCTCGCGGGTGGCGATGTGCCGCGAGCCGAAGAAGATCGTGAACAGGCTGATCAGGGCGCAAAAGGCCACGGCGACCCGGTTGCGCACCGGTTCGCCGGTCAGGATGCCGATCGAGTCGGCCACTGCCTGGATCTGCAGGGCCAGCAGTGGCAAGACCCCGATCAGCATGAAGATGGTGGTCAATGCGCCGGCCCAGGTGCTGCGAAAGCGAAAGGCGAACAGGTCGGCCAGCGACGACAGCTGATAAGTGCGGGTGATTTTCAGGATCGGGTAGAGCAGCACCGGTGCCAGCAGGAAGGCGCCCGAAACACCCAGGTAACTGGACAGGAAACCGTAGCCGTACTGATAGGCCAGGCCGATGGTGCCGTAGAACGCCCAGGAACTGGCGTAGACCCCCAACGACAGGGTGTAGGTCAGCGGGTGGCGAATGATCGAGCGCGGGATCAGCCCGCGTTCGCTGATCCAGGCCACGCCGAACAGCACCAGCAGGTAACCGGCGCTGACCAGCAGCATGTAAGTCAGGCTAAAGCTCATCGGCGTCTCGCTGGCTTTGCAGAATGAACGTCACCACGATGAGGATCAGCCACAGCATGTAGGGGCGGTACCAGGCGCCTGTGGCGTCGATCCACCAATCCATGATGGCGGGCGAAAACAGGTAGATGCCCACCACCAGGAGCAGGACCAGCCGATAGATATACATGCTGCCTCCGGTTGTGCCGCACAGTGCGTCGCAGGGTAATGGGTGACCTGCCCTTTTATGGGGCGGGTAAGGTGCGGCATGTTAACCAATGCCCGGCAACCTGCAAGCGACGTTTTGCGCAGTATGCCGCGAGGGCTCTGGCCCGGTCTATTGCAGGCTTTGCAGCGTGGCCTCTGGAATGGCCGGCACCTTGGGGATCCGTTCGGCATCCCACTGGCGCGCCGCCTGGCCCAGCAGTTCTTGCGGCGTGGCGTAGCGCAGATGCGTGTCGAAGGGTTGCCCCAGGGCCTGCAAGGCACGCAGCAGCAAGGGCGTGGCCTGGTCGGCGGGCAGCGGTGGTGAACGGTAGGACTTGCCCAGCTTGTGGCCGTCGGGCTGGGTGATCAGCGGTACATGCAGGTAGCGAGGCTGCGGTACGCCGAGCAATTCTTGCAGGTACAGCTGCCGGGGCGTGGAGTCGAGCAGGTCGGCGCCGCGCACAATGTCGGTTACGCCCTGCCAGGCGTCATCGATGACCACTGCCAGTTGGTAGGCATACAGGCCATCGCGACGGCGGATGACAAAGTCGCCGGCTTCACGACCCAGGTGCTGGCGCTGCAGACCCTGGACCCGGTCGGTGAAGTGATACTCCACTTCCGGAACCCGCAGGCGAATGGCACCGGCCTCGGGCGCATGCCCGAGGTTGCGGCACAGGCCCGGATAAATGCCGTTGAAGGGTTCGAGTTGCTTGCGCGAGCAGGTACAGGCATAGGCCAGGCCATGATTGAACCAGCGTTGCAGTATCTGTTCGTAGGCCTCGTGCCGCTCGCTTTGCCGTACGCAGGCGCCGTCCCATTCGAAACCATAGGTTTCCAGCGTCTGCAGGATCGCCGCCTGGGCGCCGGCCACTTCGCGTGGCGGGTCGAGGTCTTCCATGCGCATCAGCCACAGGCCGCCGGCGGCGCGAGCGTCGAGGCAGGAGGCCAGGGCGGCGACCAGTGAGCCGAAGTGCAGGTAGCCACTGGGCGTTGGCGCAAAGCGCCCGATATAAGGAGGGGTTTTCATGGGGCGCCATGTTACTGGCCTGTCACGGGCCGGAAAACAAAAAAGACGCCGAGGCGTCTTTTAAGTTCATGCCGGCGAGGTTACTTGCCGACCTGCTTTTCCTTGATTTCTGCCAGGGTCTTGCAGTCGATGCACAGGTCGGCGGTCGGGCGCGCTTCAAGGCGGCGAATACCGATCTCGACACCGCAGGATTCGCACCAGCCGTACTCTTCGTCGATGATCAATTGCAGGGTCTTGTCGATCTTCTTGATCAACTTGCGCTCACGGTCGCGTGCGCGCAGTTCCAGGCTGAACTCTTCTTCCTGGCTGGCGCGGTCGGCCGGGTCAGGGAAGTTGGCGGCTTCGTCCTTCATGTGGTCTACCGTGCGGTCGACCTCCACCATCAGGTCCTGCTTCCACTTGTTCAGGATCTTGGTGAAGTGCGCGCGCATGGGCTCGCCCATGTACTCTTCACCCGGTGTCGCCTTGTAGGGTTCGAGGCCGCTGATTACATTCTTTTGCTTATCTGGGGTGGGCATGTATGGACCGCCTCTCACTCTTTTCTAATCTATTGCGCAGGATGTTCCATCACCGACACCCGTCGGCCCTGCAGGTGCAAGCCGGCGAACTTACCAGATCAAATCGCAGTTCGCCACTCCCGGTTGTCGAGCATGGCGCCGGTCTGTGAACGGGTCATTAACATGCGCCTGCAATAGATGAACTCTAGTCATTGTCAGGCGTCGTAGTGTGTTTTTTGCCCGGTTATTTGTTGTTTCAAAGCGCTTTGCCCGCGTGATCGACCGCCCTTGGGTAGAATGGCCGACACGTGCGGACGGCCCTGGCCTGCCGGCGTATTTCAGTCGACCCCGAGAAGGAACATCATGGCCCAGCCCTACAGTGCGC
This sequence comes from Pseudomonas sp. Leaf127, assembly GCF_001423155.1. Classification (NCBI taxonomy): domain Bacteria; kingdom Pseudomonadati; phylum Pseudomonadota; class Gammaproteobacteria; order Pseudomonadales; family Pseudomonadaceae; genus Pseudomonas; species Pseudomonas sp. Leaf127. The sequence goes on from NZ_LMOA01000025.1 coordinate 234,635, forward strand.
GCAGCCGCGCCATCGAACCCTTTCATGTCATGGCCCTGCTGGAGCGGGCCAATGAACTGCAGGCAGCAGGTCATGATGTCATTCACCTGGAAATCGGCGAGCCGGACTTCAGTACCGCGCAGCCGATCATCGAGGCCGGGCAGGCCGCGCTGGCAGCGGGCAAGACCCGTTACACCGCCGCCCGTGGCCTGCCGGAGCTGCGCCAGGCCATTGCCGGTTTCTACGCCACCCGCCATGGCCTGGACATCGACCCGCAGCGCATTCTGGTGACGCCGGGCGGTTCGGGGGCCTTGTTGCTGGCCAGCAGTCTGCTGGTGGAGGCGGGCAAACACTGGCTGCTGGCCGACCCGGGCTACCCCTGCAACCGGCACTTCTTGCGCCTGGTCGAGGGCGCTGCGCAACTGGTGCCGGTCGGCGTCGAAGAGCGTTACCAGTTGACCGCAACCCTGGTGGAAAAACACTGGAATCAGGACAGTGTCGGTGCCTTGGTGGCTTCGCCGGCCAATCCTACCGGCACGCTGCTCAGTCGCGACGAACTGGCGTCCCTGTCGACGGCGCTCAAGGCCCATGACGGGCACTTGGTGGTGGACGAGATTTATCACGGCCTGACTTACGGGGTGGACGCCAGCAGCGTGCTGGAAGTCGATGATGACGCCTTCGTGCTGAATAGTTTTTCGAAATATTTCGGCATGACCGGCTGGCGCCTGGGCTGGCTGGTGGCGCCGCAGGCGGCGGTGGGGGAATTGGAAAAGCTGGCGCAGAACCTCTATATCAGCGCGTCGAGCGTGGCGCAGTACGCGGCGCTGGCATGTTTCGAGCCCGCGACGCTGGACATTCTCGAACAGCGCCGCGAAGCGTTCCGGCAGCGCCGCGATTATCTGTTGCCGGCGTTGCGCGGGTTGGGCTTCGGCATTGCCGTGGAGCCTGAAGGGGCGTTCTACCTGTATGCCGATATCAGCGCATTCGGCGATGATGCCTTCGCATTCTGCCGCTATTTCCTGGAAAAAGAGCATGTGGCATTTACGCCGGGGCTGGATTTTGGCCGTCATGGTGCCAGTCACCATGTGCGCTTTTCCTACACCCAGAGCCTGCCGCGCCTGGAACAGGCGGTCGAACGCATTGCCCGTGGCTTGCAGGGCTGGCAAGGCTGATGCGTTTTTCACCTGCACTGGAAAGCGGTCGGCTGCTGCTGCGTTACAAGCGATTTCTGGCTGATATCGAAACCGACTCCGGCGAGCGCCTGACCATCCACTGCCCCAATACCGGCTCGATGCTCAATTGCATGTTGCCAGGCGGCCGGGTCTGGTTCAGTCGCTCCAATGATCCCAAGCGCAAGTTGCCCGGCACTTGGGAGATCAGCGAAACCCCGCAGGGGCGGCTGGCCTGTATCAATACGGGACGGGCCAATGCGCTGGTCGAGGAGGCGCTGCACGCGGGCATCATCGATGAACTCAACGGCTTTACCGCGCTCAAGCGCGAAGTGCCTTATGGCGTAGAGAAAAGCCGGGTGGATTTTCGTCTGCAGTACCCTGACGGCGATCTTTACCTGGAGGTCAAGAGCGTCACGCTGGGCTTCGATGACTCCTGCGTGGCGGCCTTTCCGGATGCGGTGACCCAGCGTGGCGCACGGCATCTGCGTGAACTGGCCGCCCTGGCGCGTGATGGGGTGCGCGCCGCCTTACTGTATTGCGTGAACCTTTCAGGCATCGACGCCGTGCGTCCGGCCAGGGAAATCGACCCGGCCTATGCGGCAGCCTTGGGTGATGCGGTGGCGGCAGGGGTTCAGGTGCTGGCGTATGGGGTGGACATCAACGCTGAAGAGGTGCGCCTGGTCAGGCGCTTGCAGGTGCTGGAGCCTGGTGTGGAGCCCGCATAAACCCGTAGGAGCGCGCTCTGCCCGCGACCGGCTGCGCAGCAGTCGTAAAATTTCAGCGTCTAATAAATTTCTGCGAGCGCTGCGCACTCGGTCGCGGGCAGAGCGCGCTCCTACGGGTGTGAATTAACCTCCAATAAATCAATACGTTATTTGAGGCTTGATAAGGGCGGCAACGGTCGCGAAGGCTGGCTTCTCACTGTTTCCAGATCAAGACACCAGGTCGATGAACAGGCCGTCGGCAGTCTCCAGGCAGCGCACGGCGTCGAGCGACTGGCCTTCGCAGGGGCCGGCCACGCATTCGCCGCTTTCGATCAGAAACAGCGCGCCGTGATGGGCGCAGTGGATCAGGCTGGCGCTGTCATCCAGGAAGCGGTCGGCTTGCCAGTTCAGGGCAATGCCCCGGTGTGGGCAGCGGTTGCGGTACACATAGGCCTTGCCCTCGCGGCGGATGGCGAACAGCGCCTGTCCGTCGACCTCGAAGCCCAGGCTTTGGGCTTCCTTGAGCGGGTGTGAAAGGCACAGCAGTTTCATGGGGCTTGACCGACACATCTGATTTCTCTGAATGCCATTCTGGCATGCCTTGGCGTTCGTTGCGGTTCGCGTTATATCGGCGCCAGGCGCTCTGTGATCAAGCGGACAGCTTCGGAAACTTCCTGAGTTTTTGTAGCCGATTTCCCTGATTCTGGTATGCCGGCTTCTGACGGCGGCCGCTGGTTTATTGTCCTGTCCACTGATTTCGCCGTGGAGGCACATGCAATGAACGTCGACAACGAGGCACAAGCACGCCAGGCCATCAGCCTGCTGGAGCTGTTGGCCTTTAACCAGGAAGACACCGAACAGCGCATCGTCAGTCTGTGCCGCAGCGCGCTGACGCCGGTCGGGCCAGTGGCGGGGGTCTGCGTCTATCCGCACTTCGTCTGTCTGGCGCGAACCACCCTTGATCGTCTGCAGGCTCAGGATGTGCGGGTGATCGGCCTGGTCAACTTCCCGGCCGGCCGACCCGATGTCGAACTGGCGGCGCAGCAGGCCCGGGCGGTGTTGCTGGCGGGGGCCGATGAGGTGGAGGTGGTCTACCCGTTCCGCGCCTTGCTGGCGGGCGATGTGCAGGTCGGTGCCAATCTGGTGGCCGCGTGCAAGGCCGAGTGCGGGTCCCGTGCGTCCCTGACGGTCACGCTGGAAACCGGCGATTTGCGCGACCCGCAACTGATTCGCAGCGCTTCGCGGGCCGCCATCGCTTCGGGCGCCGATTTTCTCAAGACCTGCACCGGGCGCCTGGTCGCACCGGCCACTGCGCAGGCGGCGCGGATCATGCTGGAGTCGATTGCCGAGATTGGCGGGCAGGTGGGGCTCAAGGTGGCCGGAGGGTTGCGCACGGTGGCCGACGCTCAGGCCTTCCTGACGCTGGCCAGGGGGCGTTTCGGGCCGAACTGGCTCACACCACAGCGGTTTCGCCTGGGTGCTTCGAGCCTGTTGGGGGATGCGTTGGCGCGCTTGGGGCTGCTGGGCTTCGATGAGTTTTGAGCAGGCAAAAAAAGACCCGGCAAAGAGCCGGGTCAAAAACCGTGATTAGCCTGATGAGGAGATAATCTGAGAGTCCGAACCAAGGTCTTTCAGGTTACCGACCAGTCTCGCGACCAGTTGTGATAATCATAACGATTCTCATTTAGAAGTCAACACTTCTTTTTGCAGAGATTTTCCAGGCGCTTTCGACGGGTACAAAGATCCGCAGCGGCAAGGGTGCTGCTGGAGAAGAGACTTTTGGGGGAAAGGGACTCGCGGTCACCTGCCTGCATTGCGCAGGCAGGTTTGCAACTGCCGGTTTCAGCGTGTGCGATAACGCAGGCGAGTACCGAAATTGACCGACATGAGGATTTCGTCGGCGCTCAGCTCCGGCGGAAAGTAGGTTCCGGAGATTTGCGCGTGAGCGATGCTTGCACCTTCAAGCGAATTGCTGCGCAGATCCAGCCCGCGCAGGTCGGCCGAGCGGAAATAGGCGTCGGTGAAGTCGATGCCGGCGGTGTCCAGGTTACGCAGGTCCAGCCCCCGGAAGTCGCCACCGCGCATGTCCAGGGTGCCCTTGGAAGGCCTCTCCTGGTTGAAGCCTTCGATATCGTCCTTGCGCAGTAGCATGTACAGCGGTGAATCGATTTGCTTTGGCTGGCTCATGGCGATTCTCAAGGCTGTTGGATTTATGGCGCCATTATATCGCCACTACTGTGGGCCGTGAAGCGTTACCCGCTTAACGGCCCCTCTCTGTTTTCAGAGCCCTGGCAGGCGCTGGTGCAGGTTTTCGATCAGGGTCTTCAGGTCGTCACTCAGGTCGGTACGAATCGTCTTGCTCAGCAGGGTTTCTTCTGCGCTCAGCGGCTCGCGATTGGCGAGTTGAGCGTTGAGCACGTCCAGCGTCGCTTCGGACGGATCGTTGTTTTCGGCCTGGCGTTGCTGCAACCAGCCTTCGATAACCGCCTGCGGAGCCTGGCAATCCAGGATCAGGAACGGCACGCCGTAGGTTTGCGCCACATGGGCTGCTGCCTGGCGCTGTGCGTGCTTGAGGTAAGTGGCGTCGAGCACCACTGAGAAGCCGGCGCGCAGCACCTGGCCTGCCAGTTCATGCAGGCGGGCATAGGTGGCTTCATGGGCTGCAGCGTCGTAGCGCGCTTCGTTGCTGCTTTCGGCGAACAGGCGCTGGCGTTCGACGTCCGAACGCAGGCGAATAGTGCCCAGCGACTGCACCAGGCGTTGAGCGACCTGGCTCTTGCCGACAGCCGACACGCCGTGGGTAATGGTCAAAAACGGCGAAGGGATGGCGCTGTAGCTTTCCGCCAGGTTGGCGTAGTTGCGGTACTGGCGCAGGGACGCGGCGCGCTGCACGCCGTCGGCCTCGGCCGGAATGCTGAACAGGGCAATCTTGGCCCGCACCATGGCCCGGTAGGCCTTGTAGAAATTGAACAGTTCCAGGCCCTGGTAATCGCCGGTCAGTTCCAGGTACTGGCTGATCAGGCGGCGCGACAGGGTCTTGAGGCCGCGGTCCTCAAGGTCCATGGCCAGGAAGCCGATGTCGGCATAGACGTCGGTCATGCGGAAGGGCTCGTTGAATTCGATGCAGTCGAACAACACGACCTTGCCGTCGATCTGTGCGGCATTGCCCAGGTGAATGTCGCCGTGGCATTCGCGAATGAAACCGTCGGCCTTGCGTTGAACCAACAGCGGTTTGAGCCGCTCAAAGCTCGACTCTGCCCAGTCCTTGAGTGCTTCAAGTTGTTGCAGGTCGGCTTTTTCGCTGAGAAACGGGCGAATCTGCTCGAAGTTCTGCGCCACAGGTGCCATGACGCTGTCAGGCGAGCCCAGTTCGTTTTCGGCACCGACTTTCGGGGCCGACAAATGGAAATGGGCGATCTGGCTGGCCAGTTCGTCGATGTGGCCGATGGTCAGTTCGCCGTTGGCCTGCAGGGTGCTGAGCAGGCCGCTTTGCGGGAACTGGCGCATCTTCAGGGCGTATTCGATGGCTTCGCCGTCGCCGCCCAGTTGCGGCGCTTCGGCCGAGCCGGTCAACGCGATGACCTCAAGGTACAGGCCTTCGGTCAGGCGCTGGTTCAGACGCAGCTCTTCCTGGCAGAAGTGCTTGCGCGCCGACAGGGCCGTGAAATCCAGGAAGCCGAAGTTCATCGGCTTCTTGATCTTGTAGGCATAGGGGCCAGTGAGCAGCACCCACGAAATATGTGTTTCGATAACCTGGAAACCTTCTACCGCATGCGGGTAGAGGGCAGGGTTTTGCAGGGCTGCGATCAGAGACTGGCTCACGGTCGATCCTTGATGAATGATTTGGAAAATAAAGGGCTCAGGCCGGCCATTATGGCTGCTTGGCATAATGCTGCAAACCGCTGGCGCGTGGCTGCGCTTGAACCTCAACACACCCACGCAAACTGCGTATAATCCGCGCCCATGACTCGATCCCGTACTCCCCGCACCCCCAAAAAGCCCGCTTCCGGCCGTCTTCGCACCTTGCTGGGCTGGGCGCTGAAGCTCAGTATCGTCGGCGTGGTGATTGTCGCCGGCTTTGCGATTTACCTCGATGCCGAGGTCCAGGAAAAGTTTTCCGGCAAGCGCTGGATGATCCCGGCCAAGGTCTATGCCCGGCCGCTGGAGCTGTTCGTGGGCCAGAAACTGAGCCGCGACGACTTCCTGATCGAACTCGACGCCCTGGGCTATCGCCGCGAAAGCGTGGCCAACGGCCCAGGCGCTGCTGCCGTGAACGGCAACACTGTCGAGCTGAACACGCGCGGCTTTCAGTTTTATGAAGGCACCGACCCGGCCCAGCAGATTCGCGTGCGCTTCTCGGGCGATTTCGTCGCCGACCTGGCGTCGGCCAATGGCAGCAAGCTGGCCGTGGCCCGGCTTGAGCCTCTGCTGGTGGGCGGCCTGTACCCGAAGAACCTCGAAGACCGCATCCTGATCAAGCTCGACCAGGCACCGCCTTATCTGCTCGACACCCTGATTGCCGTCGAAGACCGCGATTTCTATCACCACTTCGGCGTGTCGCCCAAATCCATTGCCCGCGCAGTCTGGGTCAATGCCTCGTCCGGGCGCATGCGCCAGGGCGGCAGTACCCTGACCCAGCAGTTGGTGAAGAACTTCTTCCTGACCAGCGAGCGCAGCCTGTCGCGCAAGCTGACCGAGGCCATGATGTCGCTGCTGCTGGAGCTGCACTACAGCAAGCAGGAGATCCTCGAGGCCTACCTCAACGAGGTGTTCGTCGGGCAGGACGGGCAGCGTGCGGTGCACGGCTTTGGTCTGGCCAGCCAGTATTTCTTCAGTCAGCCGCTGTCGGAACTCAAGCTGCATCAGGTGGCGTTGCTGGTCGGGCTGGTCAACGGGCCGTCCTACTACAACCCGCGCCGCAACCCCGAGCGCGCCATGGAGCGCCGCAACCTGGTGCTCGACCTGCTGGCGCAGCAGGGTGTCGCACCGGTCGAGGAGGTCGAGGCGGCCAAGAAGATGCCACTGGGCGTGACCCGCACCGGCAGCCTGGCCGACAGCTCGTTCCCGGCCTTCATGGACCTGGTCAAGCGTCAGTTGCGTGACGATTACCGCGATGAAGACTTGACCGAGGAAGGGCTGCGGATCTTTACCAGCTTCGACCCGATCCTGCAGATGAAGTCCCAGGCGGCCATGGACGAGACGTTCAAGCGGCTGGCCGGGCGCAAGGGCGCCGACGAGGTGGAAGCGGCCATGGTCGTGACCAACCCCGAGACCGGTGAGGTCCAGGCATTGCTGGGCAGCCGCAAGGCCGGTTTTGCCGGTTTCAACCGCGCCATCGATGCGGTGCGCCCGATCGGCTCGCTGGTCAAGCCGGCGATCTACCTGACCGCCCTGGAGCAACCACAGAAGTACACCTTGACCAGTTGGGTGGCCGACGAGCCGTTCCAGGTCAAGGGCGCCGATGGCCAGGTCTGGAAACCGCAGAACTACGACCGCAAGGCGCACGGCAATATCTTCCTATACCAGGGGCTGGCGCATTCCTACAACCTGTCGACGGCCAAGCTGGGGCTGGAGCTGGGCGTGCCGAACGTGTTCAAGACCCTCAACAAGCTGGGCATCAGCCGCGAATGGCCCGAGTACCCGTCGATGCTGCTCGGCGCCGGCGGGTTGAGCCCGGTTGAAGTGGCGACCATGTACCAGACCATCGCCAGTGGCGGCTTCAATACGCCGATGCGTGGTATCCGCAGCGTGCTGACCGCCGAGGGCGAGCCGCTCAAGCGTTATCCGTTCCAGATCCAGCAGCGTTTCGATCCGGGCGCGATCTATCTGGTGCAGAACGCCATGCAGCGGGTGATGCGCGAAGGCACGGGCCAGTCGGTTTACAACGTACTGCCCAAGACCTTGAACCTGGCCGGCAAGACCGGTACCAGTAACGACTCGCGTGACAGCTGGTTCGCCGGCTTCAGCCAGGATGTGCTGGCGGTGGTGTGGATGGGGCGTGACGACAACGGCACGACCCCGTTCACCGGTGCCAGCGGTGCCTTGCAGGTCTGGACCAGTTTCATGCGCAAGGCCGAGCCTTTGCCGCTGGACATGGCCATGCCGGATAACGTGGTCCGGGCCTGGGTCGATGCCGGCACCGGCCAGGGCTCCGATGCCAGTTGCCCGAATGCCGTGCAGATGCCGTATATTCGCGGCAGTGAACCGGTGCCGGGCGCAGCCTGTGGCAGCGGTCCCGCCTCTGACGAGTCCGTCATGGACTGGGTCAAGGGCTGGTTGAATTAAGCAAAGAGGGATTGATGTGAATAAGTGGTGGATTCCAGCGGTAACCGCCCTGGCTGTACTCAGCGGGTGTGCCAGTGTTCCGCAAGGTGCGATTCCGGTCGTTGACTCCGGCTCCCGGGTCTCCAACAGCGAGCGTGCCAACGCGGCGCGCACGACCGGCTACCGAACCAATACCGCGCCGGTCCAGCAGCCCCAGGCCGTGCCTGCCGACTCCGGCGTGACAGTGATGGTGCCCAATGGCGCCGGCGCCGCCGGGATCCAGACCTACTCGGCTCCGGCCGGCCAGGCGCCGTTCAGTGTCGACTCGGCACCGATCAGCAGCGCGCCGGCCTATCAGCCGCCGGTCGAGGCGCCGCCGCTCAACACCAGCAGCTACAGCCAGCCTTCGGCGCCGACCGGGATTCCGTCCAATGCCAACCGCGGCGCGCTGTCGGCCGACGAGCAGCTGGACGGTCCGGTGCTGGCCTTGCTGACCACCGCCCAGCAGCAACAGGGCAGTGGCGACCTCAATGGTGCCTCTTCAAGCCTGGAGCGCGCCCAGCGCGTGGCACCACGTGAGCCGCAGGTGCTGTACCGTCTGGCCCAGGTGCGCCTGGCCCAGGGCGATGCGTCCCAGGCCGAGCAACTGTCACGTCGCGCCCTGACCTACGCCAGCGGTCGGCCCAGCCTGCAGGCCAGCCTGTGGGAGCTGATCGCCCAGTCGCGCGAGAAGCAGGGTGATGCCGCCGGTGCCGCCCAGGCGCGGCAGAAAGCCCGGGTCAGCCTCTGATGGATGCGCGTATGCCGGCGTTGGCCGACCATCTGTTGTTGATCGAGCGAGAGCTGCGCGAGTGGGGGCGGTGGGACAGTACACCGCCCGACGCCAAGGCCCTGGCCAGCCAGGAGCCGTTCTGCATCGACACCCTGACGTTCGAGCAGTGGCTGCAATGGATCTTTCTGCCGAAAATGAAGGTCATCCTTGAGCAGGACCTGCCCTTGCCCAAGGCCTCCGGCATCCGTGAAATGGCCGAGATGGTCTACGTGGAACGCCCGGAGCAGGCGCGCAACCTGCTGAACCTGCTGGAGCGTTTCGATCAGTTGATCGGCAAGGCCGGCTGAGCCAGTCACGGTCCGCCTGCATCAGCAGGCGGGCTTACCGGCAATAGTCAGCGATCGTCTTTTCGGCTTCGGTGATGCGCACCTGACGTTCATCTTCGTTGAGGCGCTTGAAACCGCCCCCCACGACCGGCTCGCGAACGCGCGGGTTGTTCCTGAGCTGGGCCAGGTTGGTGCGCATCACCTCACACATGGCACTGCGCTTGGCTTCATTGACCTTGATCTCTTTCTTGACCTTGTCATCAATGGCGCGTTGCTGTGCGTCGGCTTCCGGCACCGTCGGCATGGCGACAGAGCCCGTCAGCGGCGGTTGCTGAAGGTCGACGGGATTGGCCGGCTGGCCGGCTGGCGGCGTGGCATCGAAGTGCGTGACGCCCTGGGCGTCGACCCATTTGTAGATCTGGGCGGCGTGGGCGCTCAGGCCCATGGTCATCGACAAGGCGACCGAAAGGATCATCCTGCGCATGCGGCTTCCTTGATATGACTGTGCTGCGCGAAAGCTATCACATTGCCGTCAGAACCTTGCAATGGCGACCCGGTGTTGGCGAAACATACAAGAAAGCGTACGGATTGCTTGACTTGAGAGGGCCGAATCACAACAATTCAAAGTTCGCTGTAGGGGGACTGCCAGAAGCAGACCGTCTCGGTAGATCATGAGGCGCACATCCGCGTCGACCTGTAACACCCGCAACGCGTTACCTCGCGCTGGGTGGGACCGTTCCGCAACACTCAGGGACATCCCAATACTTGCTCAGTCAGTGCTGACGTAGTCGGCGACCACCGTCGCTCATGCTCTGCTTGGCAGTAAACCTATTAAGACCCGTCCACCGATGGACGGTATTCTGGCGTTTTAGAGGTGAACAACGTGGAGCTTTTATCTGGCGCTGAAATGGTCGTCCGCTTCCTGCGTGACGAAGGCGTTAAGCATATTTATGGATACCCCGGCGGCGCGCTCCTGCACGTCTACGATGCGTTGTTCCAGGAGCCGGCGGTCAGCCACATTCTGGTGCGTCACGAGCAGGCGGCAACGCACATGGCCGACGGCTATGCGCGGGCAACCGGCAAGGCAGGCGTGGTGCTGGTGACCTCGGGTCCCGGTGCAACCAACGCCATCACCGGTATCGCGACCGCCTACATGGACTCGATCCCGATGGTGGTGATTTCCGGTCAGGTGCCAAGCACGCTGGTCGGCACCGATGCCTTCCAGGAAACCGACATGATCGGTATCTCCCGGCCGATCGTGAAGCACAGCTTCATGATCAAGCACCCGAGCGAGATCCCGGAAGTCCTGAAAAAAGCCTTCTACCTGGCACAGTCCGGGCGTCCGGGCCCTGTGGTCGTCGACCTGCCCAAGGACATGACCAACCCGGCCGAGAAGTTCGAATACGTTTACCCGAAAAAGATCAAGCTGCGCTCCTACAGCCCGGCCGTGCGCGGTCACTCGGGCCAGATCCGCAAGGCTGTCGAAATGCTGCTGGCCGCCAAGCGTCCGGTGATCTACGCCGGGGGTGGCGTGGTGATGGGCAACGGCTCGGCGCCGCTGACCGAGCTGGCCCAACTGCTCAACGCGCCGGTGACCAACACGCTGATGGGCCTGGGTTGCTACCCGGGTACTGACCGTCAGTTCGTCGGCATGCTTGGCATGCACGGCAGCTACACCGCCAACGTCGTGATGCACCACACCGATGTGATCCTGGCCGTCGGCGCGCGTTTCGATGACCGCGTCATCAACGGCGCTGCCAAGTTCTGCCCGGGCGCCAAGATCATCCACATCGACATCGACCCGGCATCGATTTCCAAGACCATCAAGGCCGATGTGCCTATCGTCGGACCTGTCGAGAGCGTGTTGACCGACATGGTCGCCACCTACAAGGAAATCGGTCAGGCTCCCGACAAGGAGGCCGTGGCCGCGTGGTGGAAGCAGATCGAAGCGTGGCGTGCCGGCGGTGACCTGTTCCCGTACGACCGTGGCGATGGCTCGGTCATCAAGCCGCAGAAAGTGATCGAGACCCTGCATGAAGTGACCAAGGGCGATGCCTATGTCACCTCCGATGTGGGCCAGCACCAGATGTTCGCTGCGCAGTACTACCGCTTTGACAAGCCCAACCGCTGGATCAACTCCGGTGGCCTGGGCACCATGGGCTTCGGTTTTCCGGCGGCCATGGGCGTCAAGCTGAACTTCCCGGAGGCCGACGTGGCGTGCGTGACCGGCGAAGGCAGTATCCAGATGAACATCCAGGAGCTGTCGACCTGCCTGCAATATGGCTTGCCGGTCAAGATCATCCTGCTCAACAACGGTGTGCTGGGCATGGTTCGCCAGTGGCAGGACATGAGCTACGGCGGCCGTCACTCGCATTCCTACGTCGAATCGCTGCCTGACTTCGTCAAGCTGGTCGAGGCTTATGGTCACGTTGGCATCCGTGTCACCGATCTGAAGGATCTCAAGCCCAAGCTTGAAGAAGCCTTCGCCATGAAGGATCGCCTGGTGTTCGTCGACATCCAGGTCGACGTGAGCGAGCACGTCTATCCGATGCAGATCAAGGATGGCTCGATGCGCGATATGTGGTTGAGCAAGACGGAGCGGACATAATCATGCGGCACATCATTTCCCTGTTGCTGGAAAACGAACCCGGTGCACTGTCGCGTGTGGTCGGCCTGTTTTCGCAGCGTAACTACAACATCGAAAGCCTGACCGTGGCGCCGACCGAGGACCCGACCCTGTCGCGTCTGACGCTGACCACCGTGGGGCATGATGAGGTGATCGAGCAGATCACCAAAAACCTCAACAAGCTGGTTGAAGTGGTCAAGCTGGTCGACCTGTCCGAGAGCGCGCACATCGAGCGCGAGCTCATGCTGGTCAAGGTCAAGGCCACCGGCGCGCAGCGTGCCGAGATCAAGCGCACCACGGATATCTTCCGCGGGCAGATCGTCGACGTCACCGCCAGCGTCTATACCGTGCAGTTGAGTGGTACCAGCGACAAGCTGGACAGCTTCATTCAGGCCATCGGCACCGCCGCTATCCTGGAAACAGTTCGCAGTGGCGTAACGGGTATTGCCCGCGGCGACAAAGTGCTGAGCATCTGATCTATTTGCAATTTGGCCTGAAGGCCAAGATAACAGGGGATTACCATGAAAGTTTTCTACGACAAAGACTGTGACCTTTCGATCATCCAGGGCAAGAAAGTCGCGATCATCGGCTACGGCTCCCAGGGCCACGCTCAGGCGTGCAACCTGAAGGACTCCGGCGTTGACGTCACGATCGGCCTGCGCAAAGGTTCGGCCACTGTCGCCAAGGCTGAGGCCCACGGCCTGAAAGTCACTGACGTGGCTTCCGCCGTTGCCGCTTCCGACGTGGTCATGATCCTGACTCCTGATGAGTTCCAGGGCCAGCTGTACCGCGACGAAGTCGAGCCTAACCTGAAGAAGGGCGCTACCCTGGCCTTCTCCCATGGTTTCTCGATCCACTACAACCAGGTCGTGCCACGCGCTGACCTGGACGTGATCATGATCGCGCCAAAGGCCCCGGGCCACACCGTGCGTACCGAGTTCGTCAAGGGTGGCGGTATTCCTGACCTGATCGCGATCTACCAGGACGCCTCGGGCAACGCCAAGAACGTTGCGCTGTCTTACGCTTCGGGCGTGGGCGGTGGCCGTACCGGTATCATCGAAACCACGTTCAAGGACGAGACCGAAACCGACCTGTTCGGTGAGCAGGCTGTTCTGTGTGGCGGTACCGTCGAGCTGGTCAAAGCCGGTTTCGAAACCCTGGTTGAAGCGGGCTACGCGCCGGAAATGGCCTACTTCGAGTGCCTGCACGAACTGAAGCTGATCGTTGACCTCATGTATGAAGGCGGTATCGCCAACATGAACTACTCGATCTCCAACAACGCCGAATACGGCGAGTACGTGACCGGTCCTGAAGTCATCAACGAAGAATCCCGCAAGGCCATGCGCAACGCTCTCAAGCGCATCCAGGACGGCGAGTACGCGAAGATGTTCATCAGCGAAGGCGCGACCAACTACCCATCGATGACCGCCAAGCGTCGTAACAACGCTGCGCACGGCATCGAAATCATCGGCGAGCAACTGCGCTCGATGATGCCTTGGATCTCGGCGAACAAGATCGTCGACAAATCCAAGAACTAAGTTCTCGGTGCTTTGAAAAAACGCGGCCCATTGGCCGCGTTTTTTCGTTATGGGGGGTAGGACGTGTCTTCGGTTGTGCCGTATGGGCTGCGCTGGAAGGTCAATGGCGTGCGCATCTGGTATAAAGCTGCATCGTCTGCCGCCGAACCCTCGGGGCAGACACCTGTCCAACTTTTTCAAACTGCTGCAAGGTAATTTTCATGAGCGAACGTCCTGAGGAGCCTCGCAAGGGTTCCGACGCCGAAAGCCTGCTACCGATCGATGAGCACGTGGAAGAGGGGCATGATGCCGAAGGACGCAAAGTCCGTCACCGTGGCATCTATCTGCTGCCAAACCTGTTCACCACGGCCAATCTGTTCGCAGGCTTTTATTCCATCATCAGTTCCATGAGTGCCCAGAGCGCAATGAGCGCAGGCGATGCGGCAGGGGCGAGCAAGTATTTTGCCTTCGCCGCCATCGCCATTTTCATTGCCATGGTGCTCGACGGCCTCGACGGCCGAGTGGCGCGCATGACCAACACCCAAAGCGCTTTCGGTGCCGAGTACGACTCGCTGTCGGACATGGTGGCTTTCGGCGTGGCACCGGCCTTGCTGGCATTCGGCTGGGCCCTGGGCGACATGGGCAAGGTCGGCTGGATGGTTGCCTTCATCTATGTGGCTGGCGCGGCCTTGCGCCTGGCGCGCTTCAATACCCAGGTAGGCACGGCCGACAAGCGCTACTTCATCGGCCTTGCCAGTCCGGCGGCGGCCGGTGTCGTGGCCGGTGTGGTCTGGGCGTTCAGCGATTTCGGTATCCAGGGCTCCAAATTATCCTTCCTGGTGGCCTTGCTGGTCGCGGCGGCGGGCATGCTGATGGTCAGCAATATCAAGTACAACAGCTTCAAGGAGCTGGATCTGCGGGGGCGCGTGCCCTTTGTGGCCATCCTGGCGGTGGTGCTGGTGTTTGCCGTGGTATTCAGCGATCCGCCGCGCATCCTGCTGCTGATTTTCCTGGCGTACGCGCTTTCAGGCCCTGTTCAGTATTTGCTGCGTCTGCGTCGTCGCAAGTGATCTGATTTTCTGCATACTCCATGGGTCGATGGGTGAGTCTTTCACCGAAGCCGTGGAGTCATCATGCTGATCAAACTTCCTTCGACATCCGACTCTCGCGAGTCGGATGTCACACCTGAATCCCTCTATCTTTCTCGCCGTGCCCTGCTGGGCGGCTCGTTGGCCGTGGGCGCCATGGCTGCGTTGCCACAATGGGCGAACGCGGCCGATCCTTCTTTATATGCTGATGTGGAGCCGGGCAAGGCGCCGGCCTGGCTGGCTGACAAACTTGCCGCGACCCGCTGGCAGGCCATGACGGTCAAGAATGAGGCCATCACACCTTATAAAGACGCGACCCACTACAACAACTTCTATGAGTTCGGCACTGACAAGGGCGACCCGGCCAAGAATGCCGGCTCGCTGAAGACCGAGCCGTGGAGCGTGGTTATCGATGGCGAGGTGGGCAAGCCGGGGCGCTATGCCCTTGAAGACTTCGTCAAGCCTCATCAACTGGAAGAGCGGATCTATCGGCTGCGCTGCGTGGAGGCCTGGTCGATGGTGATTCCATGGATCGGCTTTCCGCTGGCTGATTTGCTCAAGCAGGTCGAGCCGACCTCCAAGGCCCGTTATATCCGCTTTGAAACCCTTCAGGACCCGCAGTCCATGCCGGGCCAGCGCTCCGGTTTTGCGTTGATCGACTGGCCCTATGTCGAGGGGTTGCGGCTGGATGAGGCGATGCACCCGCTGACGATCCTGGCGGTGGGTATGTATGGCCGCGAGCTGCCCAATCAGAACGGTGCGCCGTTGCGTCTTGTGGTGCCGTGGAAGTATGGCTTCAAAGGCGTGAAGTCCATTGTGCGTATCAGCCTGGTCAGCGAGCAGCCGAGCACCACCTGGCAGAGCATTGCTGCCAGTGAGTATGGCTTCTATGCCAACGTCAATCCGCAGGTCGATCACCCGCGCTGGAGCCAGGCGCGGGAGCGGCGTTTGCCCAGCGGGTTATTCAGCCCCAATGTACGGCAGACCGATATGTTCAATGGCTATGCCGAGGAAGTGGCTTCCTTGTATGCCGGTATGGATCTGCGCAAGGACTACTGATGCGTTACGGATTATGGCGGGCAAGTGTTTTTCTGGCGGCGTTGGCGTTTCCGGTCTTCTGGCTTTACCAGGCCTGGAGCTTTGCCTTGGGACCGGACCCGGGCAAGGTGTTGGTGGACCGGCTGGGGCTGGGCACGTTGATCCTGCTGTTGATCACCCTGAGCGTCACCCCGCTGCAGCGGTTGACCGGGTGGGCGGGGTGCATGGCCGTGCGCCGGCAGTTGGGATTGTGGTGTTTTGCCTATGCACTGCTGCACCTCAGCCTTTATGCGCTATTTATCCTGGGGCTGGATTGGGGGCAGCTCGGCGTCGAGCTGGTGAAGCGGCCTTACATTATTGTCGGGGCGCTGGCGCTGATCGGCTTGCTGGCTCTGGCAGTGACATCCAACCGTTACAGTCAGCGTCGTCTCGGGCGCCGCTGGCGCAGGCTTCATCAACTGATTTACGTCATCTTGATCCTGGGCCTGGTGCATATGTTGTGGATTGTCCGCGCCGATCTTGAGGAATGGTCCATCTATGCAGGGCTGGGGGCTTTTCTGTTACTGCTGCGTGTGCCTTTTATAACGCGGAGAATCCCGCGTTTATTGAAGGCTAAGCGATAAGTGACAGTATTTTGAAATTAAGTGTTGACGCCCTGTCTCAGCGCTCTATAATGCGCACCATTCCCGCCGCGGAAGAAACTGAAAACTCCTTGAATATCAATGAGTTGGATANATTATTGAAATTAAGTGTTGACGCCCTGTCTCAGCGCTCTATAATGCGCACCATTCCCGCCGCGGAAGAAACTGAAAACTCCTTGAATATCAATGAGTTGGATAAGAAATCGGCGAGGGGGTGGTGTTGGTCTCCGGGCCACGGCGGTGAGAAAGGTAGTTGACAGCAAGTTTCAATGCTGTATTATTCGCCTCCCGCTGACGAGTTGATCGAAAGATCAGTCGGCACGCAAGTGATGAAGGYTTCAGAGTTGCTCTGAAAACTTCCGAAAATAATCACTTGACATGTTRCACAGGCGCTGTAGAATGCGCGCCTCGGTTGAAGCGAACAGCTCAACCAACCGCTCTTTAACAATTGAATCAAGCAATTCGTGTGGGTGCTTGCGGTG
>NZ_LMOA01000026.1:0-220364 GCF_001423155.1 Pseudomonas sp. Leaf127
CGCCGATGGTAGTGTGGAGCTTCTCCATGTGAGAGTAGGTCATCGTCAAGATTCAAACCCAGAACCCCTGATCGCTCTGCGATCGGGGGTTTTGCTTTAAGTAGAAGTCACACGAATTCGCTGGAACGTTGTCATCGACGCGCCGGCACACAGAATTTCTTGACGACAATAGAGCGCTGGAACCACCTGATCCCATCCCGAACTCAGCAGTGAAACGGTGCATCGCCGATGGTAGTGTGGAGCTTCTCCATGTGAGAGTAGGTCATCGTCAAGATTCAATTCCGAAACCCCTGATCGCCCTGCGGTCAGGGGTTTTGTTTTTGGGTCGAAAAAAGTATTTGGCCCCCCAAGGTAGCCCCCAGCAGGAGTCATGCAGTGAACACGCAATGGATATGCACGGCCGCCTCATCCAGAACAGCCACCGCATCGGCTCTGGCCGCCCTCGGCCTGCTTTGTGGCATATTGACGGCACCCCCCGCCGCCCAGGCATTCGAGCGCCATACCTGCACTGAAAAGTGGTACGACGGTAATATCCACGACTCGATCCGGGACCGCCGCGTACCCTACAAAACCCAGGATTGCCCTGCACCCAAGGACAGTGAGACCCCCATCCCGACCGGTTACCAGGTCATCGATGGGCGTATCTTCTATGTCACCTCGTCAAGCAATCGTTACAACGACTGCGGCGGTACCGGTGTCGGTTCGCTGGGCAAGATCCTGATGCCCAAGTGTTATATGCCCGACAAGCTGCAAACCCACGAAAACGTCGAAGAGCGCACGTTCTGGCTGGTCAGCGAGGACGGTGCCCACCTGCGCACGCTGGCGTCCAGTCAGACCAACCTGACGCCCGTGCAGCGGCGTAGTGCCGCGTCTTATGCGATGGACAGCACGTCGGTGTACCTGGATTCGGAAAAGATCAATGGAGCCGACCCTGAAAGTTTCGAGGTGATCTTCCCCTTCGAGGACGACACCCGCCTGGACCGGTTCTCGTTCGCCAGGGATCGCCAGCACCTGTTCATCAATGGTGCCCCCGTGCCGCTCCTCGACCTGGCGCAGCTGAAGTGGCTGCCTGTACCCTGTACTGGCGAGAAAATGGAGTGTGACAACACTCAGTACTCAGCGCCCATGATTGGCAAGGTCGGGCGCGACATCCTGTATCTGGATTACGGGACGAGCCCTACCGTCTTTCCCAGCCTGGCCACGCCGGATGTGGAATGCTCGCGCAAAGGCTTCAAGAATTATTGTGCCAGCGCCGGCAAGCGCTACCTGTTCGATGCGGGGGTCATGACCCCGGCCACCCTGGTAGTGCAACCGGCTGAATAAAGCGCACTTGAGTGCCCGCCCGGTGCCAGGCACCGGGCGGGCTCAGTGAGCACGTGTCAGCCGAACAGGCCGCGCAGGTTATTCATCGAGGTGTCGGCAAAGCCCTGCAGGAAGGCTTCAAAGGCCGCCAGGTCCTGCGCGGCGCCAGGCAGAGGGTCGGCAACAATGGTCCAGGTCACCATGCTGGCCTGGTCATCGACCGCCGCCACCGTCATGGCCGCCCACAAGTTGCCGACCGGCAGACTGGTATGGATCAGCGTCCAGGTCATGCAACGGGCCTGGTCATCGCGGGTGTTCAACTGCTCGATGGCCACATGGCCGTCCTTGAAACGCTTATGACGCACCGAGCCCGGCCCTTGGCCGATCACCTCGGTGCTCTCCATGCCTGGGACAAAGGCCTGAAAACCACCAAAGTCGCCCGCCACGGCCCAGGCACGCGTGGCGTCGGCCGGCACATGCACACTGGACACGACACGGCAGGCCGCGGCGTTGTGGATGCGAGTGTCGGGTTGCAGCGTAGTGAATACAGTCATGTCATTCTCCGTTGTCTTAAAAACAAGATCAGATAAAGGCGATTTCTTTCAGGTAGGTGCAGCCCTTGCTCAGCAGCGCCGGCGTCTTGGGCGGGTAGTGCTCGCCCATCCGGTGAATACCGGCCAGGGCGTTGTGGTACTCGATCATCGAGATGTCACCGATGTCCTCCTGGAAGCCGTCCAGATAGAACCCCAGCACACCGAACAGCGCGTTCTGGCTGTCGACCCGATTCAGTTGGGTCTGCCAGTGCGCCACGCTGACCAGCTCGAATTCCCGGCCGGCGTCCCGGAAGGCCTGCACATAGCTGTCCCAACTCAGGGGTTCAGGGTTGTGCAGGTTGAACACCGCCTTGTCGGGCTGGTGGCGACTGGCATGAAAACCGATGAAGCGGGCCAGGAAATCCACCGGCATCAGATCGAAATTGATGGCGAAGTCCGGCACCTGGCCCAGTTGCAGCGAGCCCTTGAGCATCAGCATCAGCCGATTCTTCTGCGGCTGGCAGACCCCGGTGACGCTGTTGAAGGCGATGTTGCCGGGGCGATAGATATTCACCCACGCCCCTAGCGCTCGCGCCTGCTCCAGCACCCGCTCGGCCACCCATTTGGACAGGTTGTAGCCGTTCTTGATGTAGATCGGTGGCGTGGCGGCGGCCGGTTGTTCCAGCACGCTGCCCGCGGCATCGACGGTACTGGACGCCGACAGCGTCGAGACAAAATTGAACACTTTCTTGCTGCGCCCCTCGCACAGCTTCAGGCACTCGAAAATCGGCGCCACGTTGTCGCGGGCCAGGGTCTCGTAGTCCTGTACGTGATTGACGTTGGCGGCGTTATGCACCAGCGCCCCGAACTCACGGTCCAGCCGTTCATAAACCGTGTCATCCAGGCCCAGCTGCGGCCGGGTAACGTCGGCGGCATGAATGCTCACCCGGCTCAGGTCCAGGTGCGCCAGGCGGTTTTCCTGCAGCGCCTGGATGAAACGCTCGCGCGCACTCAGGCCGTTGCCCTCACGCACCAGGCAGGCCACTTCGGTCGCGCCCCAGTCCAGCAGCGCCTGCACGATGTGCACACCGAGAAAGCCGTTGGCGCCAGTGACGATGACCTTGTGCACATCGCCCAGGGCACTGACCGGCAGCACCGGCAGGTGCAGCGGTGCGCTGGCATCACGCAAGGCCTGCGGACTGACTGTCCAGCCCGTGCCCTCGTCACTGGCGAGCAACCGGGCCAGGGTCTGGATGCTCGGCGCTTCGATAAAGCGATTGATCGGAATGCTGCGCCCGAACTGCTCACGGACCCCCAGCAACAAGCGCGACAACAGAATCGAATGCCCGCCCAGATTAAAGAAGCTTTCATCGGTGGCAATGTCCTGCGCCGGAAGCTCCAGCAGCTCGGCCCACAACATCAGCAGCCGCTGCTCCTGTTCGTTGTCGGGCTGCCGACGCACACCGGCCCCGGCAATCTGCAGCGGTATCTTCAGCAGCGCCACACGGTCGACCTTGCCATTGCTGGCAAACGGCATGTGCTCCAGCACGGTGTACAGCGTGGGCTGCATGTAGTCCGGCAACAGGCGCTGCACATGATCTTTGAGCGTTTGCAGGGTGGTCGTCAGCCGGGCGTCGTGGGGCTGGGCGACAAAGGCCAGGACCCGCCGCTGCTCGTCGATGACCACCGCCACCTGGCGAAACAACTGTGCGCTGCGCAGGCCATGCTCGATCTCTTCGGGCTCGACCCGAAAACCCCGGATCTTGACCTGATTGTCCCGTCGCCCGCCCAGCTCGATGCCTTCCGGGGTCCATTTGCCCAGGTCACCGGTGCGATAGACGCGCAGGTGCTGGCCATCGGGCAACTGCAGCTCGACATAACGCTCGGCGTTCAACTGCGGGTTATTCACATAACCCAGGCCCACGCCGGGTCCTGCGATATACAACTCGCCCTGCACCTGCTCGGCCACCGGCTGCAGATCCTCATCCAGAATCCACACCTGGCTGTTGGCAATCGGCCGCCCCAGGCTACGGTTGCTGCTGCCGGCCTCGAAGGGCCGGGCCGTGACCAGCACCGTGGCCTCGGTCGGCCCGTACAGGTTGTAAAAGTGACA
Source organism: Pseudomonas sp. Leaf127 (assembly GCF_001423155.1). Lineage (NCBI taxonomy): Bacteria > Pseudomonadati > Pseudomonadota > Gammaproteobacteria > Pseudomonadales > Pseudomonadaceae > Pseudomonas > Pseudomonas sp. Leaf127. The sequence goes on from NZ_LMOA01000026.1 coordinate 3,949, forward strand.
CTGGCCGGCCAGGCGTTCAATCACGTACGGCTCACAGACATCACCGCCGGTCACCAGGTGTGTCAGGCCCAGCGGCTCCTCAAGCGGCAACAGGCTCAGCAGCGCCGGTGGCAGAAACGCGTGACTGATGCCCTGGCGCAGCAGGGCCAGCAATTGCAGCGGGTCGCGGCGCTGATCCTCGTCGGCCACCACCAGCTCGGCGCCACTGAGCAGCGTAGGGAAGATATCGATCACCGACGAGTCGAAACTCAAGGTCGAGAACTGCAAGACCCGGCTGTGCTCGGACAACGCCACGTAGTCGGCATACCAGGCCGTGAAGTGGCTGAGGTTGTGCTGGCTGAGCAACACCCCCTTGGGCTGGCCGGTGGTGCCTGAGGTGTACAGCGCCATGCACGGGCTGTCGCTGGCAAACGCCACGCGCGCCAGCGGCTGATCACACGCCGTCACCGCGATGTCGGTGATAGCCAGCGCCGGAAACCCGGACGCTGCCAGTGAGTGCTCGCCATCGTGCAGCAGCAACACGGCCCCGGCATTTTCCAGGATGTACTGCTGGCGTTGCAGCGGCTGGTTGGGGTCCAGCGGCAGATAGATTGCGCCGCTGCCCAGAATCGCCAGCACACCGGCAAACAATGCTGCCGATTTGGGCAGGCAGATGCCGACTACTGGCACCGCTTGCCCTTGGCGCAGCGTGGCCAGGCGATCCAGCAACGGTTGCTGGATGGCCACCGCCTGTGCCTGTAGCTGCCGGTAGCTCAGCGTCTGCCCGCCCAGCGTCAGCGCCGGGCGTTCGGCAAACACGGCCAGGCTGTGCGCCAGACGGATGCTCAGCGGCGTGGCGGCCACTTCCAGCAGGGCCGGATGTGCGGTCTGGTTCAAGCGATGCTTGAACACCAGGCAATCGAGCGCCTGCAAACCCTCTACAGTCTCGATCGGTGTCGCGGCCACCTCGCTCAAGCCGGCAAGGTAATTCGCATCCCGGGACAGTCGGCTGACCTGCAAGGCCAGCAGGTCCACCAGCGTCGCCACGGTGTCATCGCGCAATTGCCGGCCATTGCCCGCCGCCTGTTCGGGCTGCCACTGGCGCACGATGAGGCGCCGGCCATGCCAGCACAACAGTTCCAGCGCTGGCAGGTCCTGCAAGGCGTCGGTCTTGAAACCGACCCGCACGCTCAGGCAATGCTCGGCGGCAAACGCACCCAGACACGTTTCATCCAGTGCCAGGCTGCCGTCGTCGATCAGCAGTGCCGGCTCATTGACTGCAGCCGCGCGCACAGCCTGCGGCTCGCGCAGGTGATGCACGGCATGGCCATGCTCCAGCAGCTCACGGTGCAGCGCCTCCAGCACGCCGCTGCAACCGGCCAGTACAATCTCCAGGCGTCTCATGCGCACACCTCGCGGGCCGGAAGGTAGTCGACCAGCGCTTCGCGCACGCACGCGGCTTCAAGCAGCGTGCTGTTACGAAAGAAGCGCACGATATTGCTCACCAGCGGGTGATGGCTGTTGATCGGAAAACTCAACGCCAGGGTTTCGGCCTTCAGGGCCTGCTTCACGGTGTCGGCCACCGGCAGGTGATCGATGAGGGCAAAGTCGAAGCCGTTCTGGATCTCGTTGGTCAGGTACTGATGGATGAACACCGGCAGGATCTGTGCAATCGCCTCGCGGTCGGCCTGCGCGGCGGTCTGCCAGTAGATGCGCACCAGCCGTGTCCAGAAGCCCGAATGACGGCCTTCGTCGAGCAGGTGATCGGCCATCAGGCCCTTGACCGACTGCTTGACCGAATCGTCCTTGGCAAACGCAGCCACATCATTGGTCACGGTGTTCTCGGCAATGGCCACGCAAATCAGCTCCACGGCACTGCGCAGGTGATCAGGGGCCTGTGCCAGGGCCGCCGGAATGGCCCGGCTCAGCTCGATCTCGGTGGGCAGCGCAATGGGCTCGATGCCGGTCAGGGCGATGGTCTGCTGCATGAAGTCCATCGCCACCAGGGCGTGATAATCCTCATCGACCACCACGCTCATGGCATCGAAGCGGCACGCGAATGGAAAACGGATCGCGAAGCGGTCCTTGGCGATGCTGCGGGCGGTCTTGTCGACGATTTCGGTCTCGAAAATCACCACATCGTTGATGAACTTGTAGAGGCTCTGCACCAGGGCGTAATCGCGCAGTTCCGGGCACTGGCGGGTGAAGGTTTCGCTGAGCACCAGGGGCTGGCGGCTCAGCGGGTAGATCAGGCGTTCATCGTCCTCGACGATACGCCGTGGGCGCGTGCGGATCGTGGCGCGTGCTTCCCAGGCCTCGACGAATGACACGTAGTCTTCAGCTTTCATGATGGCGTCCTTTCAGGCTGCAAGGGGAGGCGGCGCGTCATGCACTGGCCTGCATCAACGGGGCGTGCAAGTGCAGGCGCAAGGTGTCCCACAGCGCCATGCGGCTCTCCACGGCAGCGATGGCGGCCTGGTAGACCTCGCGCTCGCGTTGCTCATCGCCGGCGACCAGGCGTGCCAGCAAATGCTCGGCCGCCGGCCCGTGGTCCTCGGAGTCGAGTTCGATATGCCGTTGCAGGTAATAGCGAAAGGTCGGGGCCTGTGCGGTGCCGATCTCCCACTTGTCGAGCAGGGCCTGGAACATCGCCGGTATCACGCTTTCACGGCCGTGCAGGAACGAGGCGGCGACGCAGTGCGCCGGTGCATGCAGTGCCGTGGCCAGGGTCTGGGTGACGAACAGGGCGGCGGCCGGATCGGCATTGACCCGTTGCAACGCGGTGGTGTGGTGCACGCCCTGGCGCTGCAACTCGATGAAGCGCTCGGCCTGGGCGGTGCTGGCACCGATCTCACGCATGGCATCCAGGTACAGTTCAAAGTGGCTGTAGTGACCGTGCCCGGGCCGGTCATCCGACTCTTCGCCGAGCACGATGTCATTGATCAGACGTGCGGCGGCAGGGTCGCGCGGCGGCAGCCACGGCAGTTGCGTGCACGTCAGCTCCTGTTGCAGGCGCTTGGTCAGCGACATGAAGTCCCACACGGCGAATACATGGACTTCCATAAAGCGCCGTAACACGGGTAATGAATCAATTTCAGCAAAAACGGGGTGCTGGCTAAGTTCTTGTTTCTTACGTTCAAGTCGCGTTTTCTGACAAGTCATGACGGTATCCCGGTGGTTGTAAATACGCCGGAAAGTTGCAACTCTGTAGGCCTGTTTCGCCGTTGACAACATTCCATGTTGGTTGCAGTCACCCGGGGTTCATGAATAGGAAAGGCGAGCGCAAGCCGACGTCCGTACACGTCAATGCTCTGGAGACACGCCAGTATTCATGAGGGTTGGGCGCCTTTGTCAGGCACGGGTGGTCTGCGGTACAGCCGGTGGGCAGAACAGACGAAGTGTTTCCCGATCTGTTCATGACCGGCTGCCCATAAAAGTTAAAGCACTTGGAATGCGTCTCGCAATGTTTTTTTGTATTATTTTAAATGCACTTTTTTCAAGTATGAAGAAGGGCGTGTAAAACATTTAATTATGATTTACAGGCGCGTGAGTGATCCTTTCAGCTAATAAAAGCCAAAATTGAAGTTAATGAACGAATGCCTCGTTCGGCGTCACTCGTATGATCGGATTATCAAGGTCGTGATAAAGGGGTGGGCGATAGCGCAACTGACACGCGCGATCATGCGGCCCTGGGCAAGCACTCCTTTTGCCGTGTCGTTCAAACAGATGAACACTGTCCTGTGCCATAGAGGCAGTCAGGGATGCCCCGACCGGTGCCATGCGCATGGCGCAGCCGGGGTCACCGCGAGTTTGCCTTATCCGCAGGACAGTCCAAGCAAGTGGCCAGAAAAAAGGCAAGCGCACAGCCCGGGCGATATACCGGGCTGGCGAATGGCGTCAGATCACGATCAGGGGCGAGCCGGGCTGCGTGCAGCCCGGTGCATCACGCGAGGCTTTTCTTGCGTTGCCGCTTTGGCCGGGTTTCGGCTGCCTTGCTGGCCAGGTAGCCGGTAATGGCATTGACGGCGCGATTGAGGTGAAGCTGCAACTTGGCCACGGTCTGCTCGACATCCCGGGCTTGCGCCAGGCGCAGCAGCTCCCAGTGGTCATCCTGAGCCAGCTTGCCCAGGCCCATGGCCGACAGGTTGAAGCGCAGGAAGCGCTCCTCCTCGTTCAGGCCGGACTCGACCAGGCGCATCAGGCGCTTGTTCGGGGTCTTGGCGTACAGCGCCATGTGAAACAGACGGTTGAGGGTGCCGATCCGGGTGTAATCGGTCTCGACTTCCAGCGCCTCTATATAGCCGCGCGCCTGGGCGTAGTCGTCCTCGTCCAGCAGCGGAATCGACAGGCGCAGCGCCTCGCATTCAAACAGCATGCGCAGGGCGTAGGCCTCGACGGCATCCTCGGTAATCAGCGGCGCCACCACGGCGCCCTTGTGCAGCTCGACCCGCACCAGCGACTGCGCCTCAAGCTGACGCAAGGCTTCGCGTACCGGCATGCGGCTGACGCCGAACAAGGTGGCCAGTTCCTGTTGTCGCAAGGCCGTGCCACTGGGCAGGCGGCCATCGATAATGGCGCTGCGCAGCTTCTCTTCGATCACGGTCCTGGCAAGGTGCGCAGGCGGCTGCTCGTTACCGAGCACCTCGTATAAAAAAGCTTCTCTATCGATCTTGCGCATCGCCATAAATCTTTATCAACCTGGCCGAATAGGATCCAATTAACAAGCGGGCTGTCCATAGACTAGCCAAAACCCCTGCAATGGGTAGAAAAAATACGGCATGACCCGCATCAGCGCCCGGCGCAGCCCTGTGGCGCGCAAAGCGAGACGCATTTTTCGGATTCAAGGGGCATTCATCAACACATTCGTTGCGTATTTTAATGTCGTTCGTCGGCCTGTCTGATATGAGCATTTACCTACATACCAGAAAAAACGCAGCCGCCATGCCGGTTCAACCCTGCACGGCGGAACGCATCAGCGCAGCAGACGACCTGACACAAAGTGCTGAACATCGTTGAAGCCGGGCGTCGAGGCGTGGCCTGGCGTCACCAGCGAGTCGATGAACGCTTCGTCTTCGGCACTGATGCGCACCTCCAGCGCCTTGAGGTAACTGTCCCATTGCTGTTCGGTGCGCGGACCGACGATGGCCGAGGTCACCGCCTGGTTGTTCAGCACCCAGGCAATGGCAAACTCGACGATGCCGACGCCCTTGTCGCGAGTGTAGTCCTGGATCTGCCGGGCGATGCGCAGCGACTCCACGCGCCATTCGGTCTCCAGCAGGCGCTTGTCCTGGCGCCCGGCCCGGCTGTCGCCGCTGGGGGCGATGTCCGGTGCGTACTTGCCACTGAGCACCCCCCGCGCCAGCGGGCTGTAGGGCACCACGCCAAGGCCGTGGAAGGCCGCTGCCGGGATCTGTTCAAGCTCGGCCTGGCGGTTGACGATGTTGTACAGCGGCTGGCTGATGATCGGTTTGTCCACCCCCAGGCGCTGGGCGACATTGGCAATCTCGGCGATGCGCCAGCCACGAAAGTTCGACACGCCCCAGTAACGGACCTTGCCCTGGGCGATCAGGTCGCCGATGGCCGACACCGTCACCTCAAGTGGCGTGTCGTGGTCCTCCTTGTGCAGGTAGTAGATATCCACGTAATCAGTATCCAGCCGGCGCAGGCTGTTCTCGATGGCGTTGAAAATGTGCTTGCGGTTGAGTCCTGCGCGATTGGGGATACCGTCGTGGGGACCCACGGCCACCTTGGTGGCCAGCACCCACTCGCTGCGGCGTGCGGCAATGGCTTCACCGACGATTTCCTCGGAACGCCCACTGTTGTACACATCGGCCGTGTCGATGAAATTGACCCCCTGGTCCCAGGCCTTGTCGATGATGCGCAGCGACTCCTCGGTGCCGGTCTGTTCGCCGAACATCATCGAGCCCAGGGTCAGCGTGGAAACCTTCAGGCCCGATTGGCCCAGTGTGCGATAAGTCATGTTCAACACCCTCCATGTCATTGAATAGATTTGCAGGTGCGCAGCGTTAGGCCGGCATGGCAGGCAGGCCCCATTGCGCCAGCGGCGCCTCGCCTAGCGAGCCCAGGATCAGGTCGGCATGCCGGTAGCGCTCGGGCGGCATGTGCACATCCGGGATGGCCACGGCCATCATGCCGGCGGCCTTGGCGGCGGTCACGCCGAACGGCGAGTCCTCGAACACCAGGCAGTCGGCAGGATCGATGCCCAGGCGCTCGGCGGCCACCAGGAAGATGTCCGGCGCCGGCTTGGCGGCCGTCACCTGCGGGTCATCGGCGGTGACCACGGTGTCGAACAATTCGAACCAGGCCTGGTGGCGGGTGATCTTGGCGTGAAAGTAATGCACCGACGAACTGGTACCCACCGCAATGGGAATGCCGTGGGTGGCCAGATGGCGCACCAGCGCTTCGGCCCCGGGCATGGCCTGCGCCTGCGGGAAGCGTTCGTCGAGCATGGGCTGGCGCATGGCGAGAAACTCATCCACCGACAACGGCAACTGCAGGGTGTCGATGATGTAGCCGGAGAAATCCCGGGCGCCACGCCCGATGGTGTTCTGCTTGATGCTCCAGTCGAAATGCTTGCCATAGCGGCGGGCAATCATTTCGGTGACCTCGGTATAGATCCCTTCGGTGTCCAGCAACAAACCATCCATATCGAAAATCACGGCCTTGATCGGCCGGCGGTTGTCCTGCTGTGCACTCATGTGATCGGCCTCTGTGTCAGTCCGCATCCAGCCTAACGCGACAAACGAGACTATGGCTACCCGATAACCTTTTCCGCGACGTGCAACGAAATCTCCAGAAATGTGTCGAACCGCGCATTCAGGCCACGTCGCCGCGTCATCGGGCGCGGTGCAGTGTTAATCTCCTGCAACTTTTTGTCAGGCCTCCACCGGTCCGGTGCCGTGTTGTGATCGGGTGCAGGGAAGGCTTATCAACCATCAGAACGGACATCTCCAGGTCGACATGAATAAATCAGCAGGTATCGTTGCAGGCGTCATCATCGTAGTCGGCGCCGTGGTAACCGGGGGCGCCTGGTACACCGGCCAACAATTGCCCGGCGTGCTCAACGACACGCTCGCCAAGGGCAATCAGGAACTGGCCAAGGCATTCGCCGGCAGCGAGTACAAGGCCACGGTGCAAATGGAGTCGCTCGACAGCGGCCTGTTCAGCAGCACCGCGCGCTACCGCACCACATTCCAGGCGCCAAACGCGGAAGGCCAGATGCAGACCCTGGAGCTGTACTTCGTCGACCATATCGAACACGGCCCGCTGCCGCTGTCGCGCCTGACTTCGCTCAAGCTGCTGCCGGTCATGGCGGTCAGCAATGGCGAGATCGAAAAGACCAAGGACTCCGAAAAATGGTTTGCCTTGAGCCAGGGCGCGACGCCGTTCAAGAGCCAGGCCAGCATCGGTTATGACCGCGCCGTCAATGGCTCGCTGACCTTCGCCCCGATGCAGATGAAAGACGCCGATGGCGAGTTCAACTTCTCCGGCATGGTCCTGCACAGCGATGTGTCGGCCGATGCCGAGAAGATCAAGGTCACCGGCAACATGGACAGCCTGCAGCTCAACGTCCAGTCCCCGGATGGCCCGGTGGCCATGCAGGTCAAGGGCATGAGCTTCGACACCGGCGGCACCAAGGGCAAGGTCGGTTTCTACCTGGGCCACAGCAACGTCAAGGTCGAGCAGATGACCTTCCAGCCGGCCGGGGCCGCAACGGTGCAGCTTGATCAGCTCGCCAACACCAACCTGATGCAGGAAGAGGGCGACAAGCTCTCGGCGCAGATCAACTACGACATCGGCAAGATCGCCTACAACGGCAAGGAAATCGGCGCAGCGCACATGGGCCTGCGTTTCGGCAATTTCGACATTGTCGCCACCAAGGCGCTGTATCAGTTGTTCCAAGAGAAAGTGGTGCCGCAACAACAGGCCGCCGCCGCCGCCCAGGAGCCGCTTGATATCGAGCTGACCCCGGCCGACCAAGCCTTGGTAGATGCCCAGATGAGCAAGCTGCTGGCCGGCAAGCCGCACCTGGAGCTGGAAAAACTCTCGCTGCGTACCGCCAACGGTGAAAGCCATGCACGCATCAGCATCGACCTGGCCGATCCGGGCCCGCTCGACCAGCCACAGGATGAGCTGGTGAGCAAGAGCATCGGTGCGCTGGACGCGCGCTTCGTGCTGTCCAAGGGCATGGTCCAGGACCTGGTCGGTCTGCAGGCCTCGATGCAAGGCATGACCGATGCCAAGGAAATCAGCGAGCAAGCCACCACCACCAGCGAAATGATCGGCGCCATGGCCCAGGGCATGCAGCTGGCCAAGGTTGAAGGCGACAACATCGTCACCTCCTTGCAGTACGCCAATAACAGCGTCGACTTCAACGGCCGCAAGATGACCGTCGAAGAATTCGTTGCCTTCGTCATGGCCAGCTCTGGCGCCATGGGCCAGTAAGCGCCGCTTCAGCGGCGCACAGGTTCAGCCCCTGTCGCCGCCTGCCTGCTCGCGCAGCAACCGGCGAATCACCTCCAGGCTCTGGTGATACACCGGCCAGTAATGATCGTTGTGGCAATACGGCCTGACCGCCAGGGTCAGGCTGTCGGCGCTCATACTGGTCAGCTGCACGTCCACCGGCGGCGTTGCCAGCACATGCGGGATGGCCTGCAACTGCTCGCTCAGCCGGGCACTGACGGCCTGCTCATCCACGGTCGCCGGCAACGTCGCGGTCAGTTCCACGCGGCGATAATCGTTGACCGAGTAGTTGACGATGGTGCTTGAAAACACCTTGTTGTTGGCCACCAGCACCCGCACGTTTTCCGCTGTATCCAGAGCGGTTGAAAACAGCCCGATCTCTTCCACCCGTCCACTGACCGTGTCCACGGCAATCGAGTCGCCCACCTTGAACGGGCGCAGCACGATGATGAAGCCACCTGCCGCCAGATTGGCCAGCAACCCCGACCAGGCCATGCCGATCGCCAGGCCCACCGCCGCCAGCAAGGCCGCAAAGCTGGTGGTCTCGATACCGCAATACCCCAGGATCGCCACCACCAGGATGATGTTCAGGGTCACCGTCACGAACGAGCCCAGGTAGCGCAGCACCGTCGGGTCGAACCGCTGTCGGGTCAGGTAGCGTTGCAGCATCCGCACCACCATGCCGATCGACCAGCGCCCGACAATCCATATCAGGGCGGCGACCAGCAGCTTCAGGCCAAAGGTGGCCGCGTACTGTAAAACCAGATTAAGCAACGAATTGACCTTGTCGGTCCCGATGTTGATGACATTCAGCGCATCCATGGGTGGCACCTCCGCAGGTAAGGCCACACAGGCTCCCAGGCGCACTCAGGCACCGCCCGTGCGACAGAACCCCACAGTGTGCAAGGGCGCTGGCAAACGTCTACTGACAGTTCTGACAGGAGGCAAAGTGCCTTGCGCGGTCCTGCGCGACCCGCTGCAACAAGTGGCCAAGCAACACCTCGCCATCGTCCTGGCAGGTGTCGATCACAAACTCCGGCGCCAGCGGGGCTTCATAAGGGCTGTCGATACCGGTGAAAACAACGCAGGTAGTTTTTAGAGGTGCCCGAAACAGACGTGGCGGTTTTTCTGGCCCTGTCACCGGCCACTCTCACTGTATTGAGGCCGGGCACTCATTCCAGCAACGACATTGATCTCTGTGGGAGGCGGCTTGCCGGCGATGGCTGCGCGGCAGGCACCGCCGGCCTCCCGGTCAGGGCGTGGTCAGGCACTCATGGGCCAGGTCGACGACCTTGCCCAGCAGCGCTTCCTGTTCCAGCGAGAAGTCGCCGTACTGGGCCATGGCCATGCAGGTCGACAGGCGCTTGAGGCTTTCATGATGCCCGGTGGCGCCCAGGTTGGGCTGGCGCAGTTCGGCGGCACGGTCGGCAAAGAATTCGGCCGAGGGCTTGCCGTCCTTGTTCAGCGCCTGGATCAGGTTATCCAGGGCAATCAGCAGTTCGTTCAAGGGCATTACCAGGGCACTCCTTTGGTATTGATGACCCAGGCGCGGGGCAGGTTGGTGACGACGCCTTGATATGCACCACCGGGATAACCCGGGCCTTGCGGGGCGGCGGTGCCTTCGCTGATCCAGGTGCCTTTGGGCACCTCGAACTCCGAGACCTTGGTGATCTTGATGTTCCAGGCCCGGTCGATGGCCAGGTCCTTGCGCAACTGGTCTTCGGTGCCGAATTTCTTGTTGGCCAGCCACGACACCTTGCGCCCGGTGCGGTTATCCACGCCATGGTACTTGTAGTAGCGCTCGTTACGCGTCAACTGCCGGTTCTTGTACACGCCACCGGTAAAGCTGTCGGTGGTGCGCTGGTCATGCACAGGCCCCGGCGGGCGCTTGCCGCTGGCGGTGCCGCACTTGCTCAGGCCCAGCGGGTCGGCCCATACCAACGGGTTGGGCGCATAGGCATACAGGTTCAGGCCGCCGGCCAGGCCGATCGGGTCGGGGGTGGTGAAGCGGCCGATGTCCGGGTCGAAGAAGCGCAGGGTGTTGTAGTGCAGCCCGGTCTCGCGGTCCAGGTACTGGCCCTGAAAGCGCAGGTTCTGCTCTTCGACATAATGCGCGGCGCGACGCTCGCGCACGGTGTTGCCCCACACCTGGTATTGCGCCTGCCACACCGGCTGGCCGTCGCTGTCGGTCAGTTGTTCGGGCAGGCCGTTGAGGTCGTTGTGGTAGTAGCGCACCTGTTGCTGGCTGCCGCTGCCATCGACCCGCGCCAGCGGCTCGAAACTGCCCTGGGTATAAAGGTACAGGCTGGTCAGGTGGTTCTTGTGCTCCTGCAACAGGCGCATGCCGTCCCAGACAAAACGGGTCTCGCCCAGCACCAGGCCGCTGGCGTGCCGCTCGACCTTGGCGATGCGCCGGCCCAGCGGGTCGTACTGCATGCACACGCGATGACCGTTGGCGTTGCGCACCTCGATCAGGCGGTGTTCGGCGTCGTAGGCAAAGCGTTGCACGCCGTGGCGGGTGCTGCGCTTTTCGATCAGCCGGCCAAAGCCGTCGTAGTAGTAGCGCTTGTCCTGCCACACCAGCAGCCTGTTATGCCGTACCAGGCCGCCGTTTTGCGGCCCGTCGAGCAAGTTGGCGGCGGCGTCGTAGGCGAAGGTTTCGCTCTGGCCGGTCAGGCTGTCCTGGCTGGCGATGATGCGCCCGGTGCTGTCATGGCCCAGCAACTGGCGCCCGTCGCCGGGCGGCTGGCGATCGCGCCGGATACGGGCCACCAGGTTATCGATCTGGTCGAACTGATAGTCGGTCTCGCCCAGCCCCGGCAAGGCCGCCGGCTGGCCGGTCGGTCGGCGCAAGCGGCTGCGCAGCCGGCCACTGCGGTCGTACTGGCTGCGGGTGCTGATCTGCCCCTGGGTGCGCAGCACTTCGCGGTGCAGGCGGTCGCGCTCGAAATCGCTGATCACCCGGCCATCGAGGTTCAACTGGTGTAAATGCCCGCTGCCGTAATACAAGCGGTTGAGCCAGCGCCCGTCAGGCAGGCAGGTCTGCACCAGATTGCCCAGCTCATCGTGACGATGCGCCAGGCGCCCGGCCGCACTGCGCTCTTCGCGCAACTGGCCCAGGGCGTCATAGGCAAAGTCCAGTTGTTGCCGCTCGCCAGCCGGGTCGGTGAAACTCACCGCCGTCAGGTTGTCCAGCGCATCGTACTGGTAGTCGGTGCGTCCGTTGCCGGTGATCTTGGTCGTCAGACGGCCGGCGGCATCGTGCTGCAACTCGTGGATGATGGGCGCCGCGGGCGGCTCGACCAGGGTCGCCACGGCGGTGGCCAGCAGCGCCGGCAGGTGCTCGACACGGGTCAACTGGTCGCGGGCGTCATAGGCATAGCGACGACGTCCGCCATCAAGGCCCTGTTGCTCGACCAGCCGGTCGCCGGCGTCCCAGGCAAAGCGGTAGCGCTCGCCGTTTTCATTGCTCAGCGCCAGCAGCCGCGCATAAGCGTCGTATTCGAACTGCACCTGCCGGCCCTGGGCATCGATGCGCTGGCGCACCTGGCCACGGCGGTCATAGCGATAGCGGGTGGTGTGGCCGGCCGCATCGGTATGGCCGATCAACTGGCCGTGGGCGTCGCGCAGGTACTGCTCGCGGCGTCCGTCAGGCAACTCGTGCGCCAACAGCCGGCCCTGGGCATCGTGCTGATACAACGAGCGTTCGCCCAGCGCATCGGTGATGCAGGTCAGGTTGCCGTGCCGGTCGTAGGCGTAGTCGGTGGGGTAGCCGGAACAGTCACTGCGCTGGATCAACTGGCCAAAGCGGTTCCAGCGCAACTGCTGGCGCTTGTCGGCGGCATCGATGATCTCAACGGTCTGGCCATGGGCGTCGTAGCGGTAGCGGGTCACCTGGCCAAGCGGATCGGTCTCGCGAATGCAGTTGCCGCGGGCGTCATAGTGAAACTGCCAGGTGTTGCCGGCCGCATCGGTCTCGGCCTGCGGCAGCGCCCAGTGCTCCAGCCACACCGTGGTGGTGCGCCGGCCCAGCGGGTCGAGGCTGGCGCTGAGGTTGCCAGACTCGTCGTAGTCAAAGCGGTACTGCCCGCCTTGCGGGTCGGTGGCGCCGAGCAACTGGCGCTCGTCGTCCCACTCGAAGCACCAGGTCTGGCCGAGGTTGTCGCGGTATTCAGTGACCTGATGCCGGGCGTTCCACCGGCGCTCGCTGGTGCGGCCCAGGCCATCGCGCACGGTGGTGCGCCCGGCCTCCAGGTCGTAGTCGAAAGCATACTCGTCGCCGTCATCGGTCCAGTGCCGCACCACCCGCCATTCGCGATCCTCGACCAGTGCCCAGGCATAGAAACAGCGCAACCCGGACGGCAACTGATGCTCGACCATGCGCCGCCCGGCGTCATAGGCAAAGCGCCGGCGTACCTGATCCTCGGCGTCACGCACTTCGCTCAGGTCGCCGGCCGCATCGTAGGCATAGCGGCTGAGCACATCGCGCAGGCCGTCCGGATGCAGACGCTCGATATGGCTGACCCGTTGTGGCCATTGCGCGCTGTAGCCCAGTTCGACCTGCACCGCGTTGTCGTCGTCGTGCAGGCGCTGCAGGCGGCCGTGCTCGTCGTACACCAGGTAGATGCGATTGTCGTTGCGGTCGCCCTGTTGGGTCAGGCGCAGGTGCCGGGTGTCGTGGGGGCTGGGCTCGAACAGACGGTACAGGCCGTCGTCGCTCTCGATCAGCAACTGGCCATTGCTGTGCCGGCGTACGACCAGGCCTTCGCCGGCACTGAATACCGCGCCACCCAAGGGGATGCTGCCCATGTCGATGCGCCGGCCCTGTTCGTCGACATACAGCAGCGACTCACCGCCGTCGGCATGCGCTTCAAGCGTCACGCTCACTTCCCAGCCCACGCTCCAGCCGGCGCCGAACAGGCCATCGCGGCGCTCGTCACGGCTGTTGTAGACGCGCTGCCAGTCGATGGGCAGCAAGGCCGGCACAACAAAGTCCAGCTCCATCGCCTCGCCCAGCACCTTGGCGCCAGTGGGCGCATGCACCGGGTTGGGCGAACCGACAATGGCCTGGGTGAGGGCATTGGTGGCCTGGCCGACGACAAAGGCATTGACGCCCCCGAGCAGCATGCACGGCAGGTTGCTGAGGAACTTGCCCTTGCTGCCCTTGAGCATCAACAGTGCGGTCACCGCCAGGCCCACGCCCGGGGTCTTGCCGCTGCGAATCTCGCGCACAGTCAGCGTGCCGCCGCCGATGCGCACATTCGACGAAATCGGCCCGGACGACACCACCACCGCCTCGCAGGTGCTGCGGTCGCCGCTGCGCACCGCCGGCTGGCTGTTGATGGTGACCTTGTCCGAGCCTTCGGCCAGGTATTGCGGCGGCATCGGCGGGTGCTTGGCGCACAGCACCAGGTCCTCGGGCAGCGGCTGCGCCCCTGGTGCCGGCATGGCCACCGTAGGCCGCCACATCTGCGAAAAGAAGCCCTTGGCGATGTCGAGGTAACTGGCTTCAGCGTCGTCCGAGCCTTCCTGGTCACTGGGCGCTGCACCGGGCGGCACCCAGCCGGCGGCGCGCGCGGCCGGACGGCTGTTGGTCAGGGTGTCGAGCGAGCCGGTGCTGATGGTGGCCTGGACGGTGGGCGGGAACAGGCTGTTGCCGATGCCCTCGCATAATCGCGACAGCCCGGTGTCGGCACCGGTCTTGGCCATGACCACGCCGACCACCAGCCCGACCACCGCCCCCAGCAGGCAGGCGCCCAGCCCGCCGGTGGCGACCGTGATCCCGGTGGCGGCGACCACCGCTGCGGTGGCCAGTGCGCCAATCGCTACGCTGGCGGCCACCTCCAGCACGCCGCCGACAATGTCGGCCAGCATCGAGGTGTGTTCGAGTCCATCCCCCAGCCGGGCGGCCCAGATCGCGTCAGACATGCCGGCAGCTCATCAACGCGCTGCAAGCGGTGTGGACGGCGGCTTGCCGGCGATGACGGCGGTACAGGTCTAGCAGGCTGAAACGTCGAGATCGAGCCAATTGAGTGGCCATCCATTCTGGCAGGCTGAGTGTGGCTGTAGAAGTCGCGGCACCTTACCGCAAGTCGGGGTATTGCACCTGATTTACCACGCCAGGTCGCCGCTTTTTGACTGCCGAAAACAGAACGTGGTTCTCCTCAAACACAAAATAACCTACTGATTTTTCAGGATATGAATTCACCGCTTGTAGGAGCGCGCTTGCCCGCGACCGAGTGCGCAGCGCTCGCAAAAATTGTGTAGACGCTGAAAATTTACGACTGCTAACGCAGCCGGTCGCGGTGGTCAGGGCAAGGTCGAACGCCTTGTTTTTGACAATCGCCCGGCGCGTCCTGAGGGTTTCCATCAGCCCTGAGGCCAGCAGGTCCGGATTGCATGCGGCGGCACAATGAATGAACACGGCGGGGTAGCTGTAATCCCCCGGCGCCTCCAGCACATGGGCCAGGGTGGACTCATCCGGAAAAATGCACCTGGTGATCAGCGGGATGTAGTGGTTTTCCAGCACGCCCTTGATGTGCTCGCACACCTGCGCCGTGGCGCTGGCCGGCGGAATGGGAATCACACCATCGATGCGCGGGCTGAATTTCTTGTCCTGCCTGCCGCTGGTGCAGAAAGAAAAACACCCCGGGTTGCCCGCATTCAGGTTGCTGCGGTAGGGCGGGCTGATGCCTTGCATGCGCTCGAACACCGGACCACCTGTGACCATGCCACTCAAGTAATAGGCCCGCGAGTTGATCGAATAGAGAAAATACAGCTCGGCCACCACGACCTTGTTCAGGCGAAACTTCAGGTGGAATTTGGAAGCACTCATGGGCAGCGCCGAGCATTTCAGGGTCTTGAGCATGCTGTTCAGGGCGGTCTGGAAGGCGAGCTTGTCGTCGGCGAACATGATTTTCCGGGTCCGGGTAATTGGGCAATGAGGGGGCGTTGCGATTGCGCAACAGACCCTAGTCACCGGCGAATGCAATCTCTGCCAGATCAACGTCGCCAAGCAGAGCCAGCACATTCTCCAGCGCCTGGGCATGCTCTGCAGGCAGACGGGTTTTCTCTGATTCGAGCGCCGTCACAAGCCTGAGAATCTCGTCGTTCCTGAATGAACAGTCGGTCAGGTAATAGTCCTTCAAATGATAAAGAATGGATGTTTTCCTGATCCTCACGTCGTTCCTGAACAGGGCTTGATGAAGACCCTCCGGGAATTCGGCCCTCGACGTGGTGCCGTCGGTTTTACGAATCATGATATCCAGCGCCATCGTTCAACCTCGTACCTGTTCGGTTCCCGTGTCCATCGCTTCCTGTTCGACCCTGGCTTCGTAATCTTCAGGATGCTGCTCCAGCGGCGCCGGTGCCCATGCTGTGTGCGTTTTTTCATAGCAGGCCGCACGGTAGGCGTAGCGGGCAACTATTTGGCTGATCTCACGTTGTAGAGCCGCTTCGTGATACCACTGGCTGCCGCACTCGCCGCAACCCAGAAAGGCAGGCGTATCAGCAATCCACTCGACCCACCCGGAACACTGCGCAACAGGGCACCGGTAGGCACCCGATTGCTCCTGCGGCGACACCTGAATGTCGCGACTGTCCACATACTGCGTAGAAGTGCCGCAATAAGGGCACTCGATCATCATGAAAGGCTGCCCTTTATCCTTCATTGCCTTAACGAATACCTGCTGTTGTTCGTCAAGGTTGAAGGCGTGCCTGCACACTTGGCAGCGTGCACGTTCAAGGGTGTCCACAAGGCGTTCATCCGGTTTGGGTATGCGTTTGGTCTGCGACTTTTGCATGCAGTGCCCTCCTTGTATTTCAATCGCTTTTTTCGTCAGGGCAGGCGATCAGCCCGGCCCCATCAGCACGACTGTTGAAGGGTGAGATAAGAGTGGTCATGCGCGTTGAAAAAAACGTAGGCCTGTGAGGTGTCATGACTCAGCCCGCTGACATCCAGTTGCCCGACAAACACCAGGGGTTTGCCCTGGTCAATAGGCCAGGCAGGCGCCTGTAGCCACTTGGGCGGTGTTTTCAGGTAGCGAAATTCATGTTTGATCCTGTCTTTGAGCCAGGCCTGTAGCGCCTTGGGTTTTTGCGACGGCGCACTGTCCAGAAGGGTCGATAGATAATCAGCCGACAGGCTCAGCCATTTTGGCTGGACGCTGAGCAGCAGATTGAATAAATCCTCATACTTCTGGCTGCGTTCATGCTCGACAGAGCGGCTGTTCAAGAACCCGGACAGCAGGACTTGAGTGTTGAAGATTGACGCGATATCGGTGTAATCCTGCTCGCTTAAAAACGTATGCAAGTCAGGCGCCTCGACATAGGCCGGAAGCGCAAATGGCTCTTTGAGGACTGTCAGTAATGTGGGCGTTTCTGCCACGTGGTGCGCGAACGCTGCAGGCGTTATCGACCCGTCTACGAATGCCTTTATGAGGCTCAGCGGTGGCATGGAGGTCTCCTTGAATGTCCCTTCACCAAGGGCGTAGCTCGGTACCGCGTACGCTTGAATAACATAGGGAACGATTCAATTCTGAGCGTAGGGAATAGGCTTGCGTTGCAGGCTATAGAAGCTTATTCCGGTTCCCGTATCGAACCCGCCAGCAATAAGTTTTTCCGCCAATATTTCCGAGACAAGAAGATCCAGGGATTGTGCCTCCCTGGCAATGGCGTGCTGAGTCATGGCGTCCTCCATCAAGTGGATTTTTTTGAAATAAATAATCATTCCTTCTTCGTCAGCTTTCGCATCGGATTTTTCAAGGTCGATGGCATTTATTGCATGCGTGGCATTGAGGATTAAATAGTCAAGTTGCGTCTTGCTGCCTGCCGCATGAATGGCCTTGGGGCGGACAGTTTGAATATCTGCGCTCACCTGTGCGAGAAGAAACTCAGCCAGCCGGGCGCTGACCAACGGGATGCCACCCAACAGCCACAAACAATCAAAACGGCTTATTTTTTTCTCTGGATCAGCAAAATAAAGAGTGGGGATGTCCCTGTCGACAGGGTAACGCTTGCCTTGTAACAGCGCGAGGTAATCGAAGTCTGAGCCGGGCGCCTCATAAGCCCCTTCTTCATTATCGTAGGCGCCAATCGATTTTCCTCGGTAGTCGATGGGGGCTTTCCAGGTCAGTGTCATGGTGTCTCCTCGATCATCAAGGCGCCTGGCACAGGGGCAGGCGGACAGAAAAGTGGCCGTATCAGCGGCCTATCCGACCTGCTCAGCTTCTTTTCTTCAGACACTGCTCAACCTCAGGCCGGGTATGCGTGTAGTGTTTTTTCTGGGGAAAAAAGTCGACCTGTTCCAGGCCGACAGCCGCCAAGAGTGGATTTAAATTGCCATCCTTCAAATCCCAAAACTTGAAGGCCTTCAATGATTTCATCGCGGGAACAAAAGCGACGGAGTCAAGCGAGGAAATAAAGACATGTTCCAGACTTTCCTGTCTGGCCAGCAGACTGAAATCAGTTAATCCTTTGCATTTTTCAATGGCTAGACGGCGCAGGTGAGCCAGTCCGTTTATCGCGGAAATGTCGTTCAATTTACTGCAATGATCAATGTTCAGATAATCGAGCTGCTTGAGCCTGTCCAGACCGTCAAGAGTGCTTATCGAGCCTCCGCTGATTCTTAATGTCGTCACGCCGGGCGCATCAAGAAATGAAAGGTTCGTATTCTTGAGCCCCGTCAGGAGCAGGTCCTTGACGCCAGGCAGTGACAGGGGGGCGATAACATCGCTCGAACGCGTCAAGTAAAGCGTATTCAGTGTGTGCAGCCGACCATAGTCCAGCGCTCCGGCGAGGTGGGGCAGGCTCAGCGAGGTCAGGGATCGACACGCATAAAGGGGCGACAGGTCAGTCTTTTTCAGGTTGATGTCACTGGCAATATCCAGTGAGAAGACATCATGGTCATCGGCCAGGGGGCTCAAATCCAGAGGCGTGTCAGACGCACCTGCGGTTTCGTCCTTGAGGACTCTTATGCGGTGATGGCCTTTGCTTTTGGCCTGTTTGAAGCCCGACGAAAAGTAGGGGGCAAGAATATCAAAGGTGTCGATTTCTTCATTGTAGGTGTGGTTTTTCATCTTCGGATTATCCCGCAATCAGGCTGGCGGCTCGTCAAGACACTGGCCGTCTGGAGGGTCGATCAGCACGACTGCTGGTCTTTCAGGTGAGAAAGGGCACAGCTTTCTTGATCCATGGCGATGACTTTTCATGACAACCGTTTGCCTTTCAATTATCCAACGCGCTAGCGTGCTGCCCGCTGTTGTTGTCGGTGGACTCTTTCGCTTGCGTTATATCGGAGCGAGTGGCGATGAAGGCCAGAAGGGCCTCCTTTTCTGCCGCCTTGAGATGATTGGCATGCAGGGCACAAAGGCGGGCATCGTCAAACTCATGGTTCAAGGCATGGATAATGGACAGGTATTGTGGGTAGCCGTATTTATAATCCCAGGTCAGGCCTGTGCCAAAGTTTTTGCGCAGGTGCGGTGTTTTCATAAGGCGCTCATTCGAGAGTTTACGAATGTCGACCAGGCTCGATGCAAACTGATCAAACAGCGTAATGTCCTTTATCAAGACCTCAAGGTGGGTATCCTCGTGCGTGGAGAGATCAACGTAGTAATTAGTGTCCTGTGCGCTATTGGCAGGTGTGAAAAGTCTGATATTGCCCCACAGCGTAGCCGGATTGACAGCAGGCGGCACAAACAGGCTTGCCCCCAAGGCGTTGACATCAAGTAAATCAATGAATACCAAAATATTCACGGCAATGATATTTTTCGGATAGCCAGCCGTATTGAGATCACAGGCTATTCTGATTTCAAGGCGGTCCAGCGCCTTTACATAGGCGGCCCGCTTTTTTTGCTCGCTGTACCCAAGGCCTGCAAGCGTGTCTGCCAAGCCTTGGGAAACTGTTTTTTTCAATGCGGTTTTTAGGGGCTTTAGCGATAGCATAGTTGCCTCATTGGACGATGGGTCCAGCCAATACGCGCCACCAGCGATCGATGATCGAGCCTCAATCACCCGCGAATGAAACCTCTGCCGCATCAACCTCAGTGAGGGCAGTGAGTACATTTTCCAGTGCCTGCACCTGGTCTTCAGGCAGTCGGGATTTTGCTGATTCGAGAGCCGCTATAAGCTTGGGAATGTCGTCGCCCCTAAATGAACAATCGGTCAGGTAGTAATCCTTCAGGGGAAAAAGAATGTTGTTTTTCTTGATCTTGACGTCTTTCCTGAACAGTGACTGATGAAGGCCTTCCGGAAACTCATGCCTTGATGTGGCGCCCTCTCGTTTACGAATGATGATGTCTAAGGCCATTCTGTTATCTCTCCTCGTTCCAGCGGTTTGAAGTCTTTTTGCGGAAAACTGGTAACAATGTCACCATTTTTCTCGACGACGACACGCACCTTGCTCAAGGGCGCTCCGTCAGGATCAACCCCGAAGACCTTGCCCTTGTAGTCTTTTTCATAAATGTATCGATCACCGGATTTCACGATCCTGTCAGGATTTCGAAACACATTGCGCGCTGTTTTTTTCCACTCTGCATTGGAGACCGTCCATTTGCTCTTGTGAGCCTTGCCTGGCCGGTTGCCAACATGGCCCTCCTTGATATGTGCCACACCTTTCCTGCTTAGTTTCAGCTTGGTTGGCCGGCAACTCCACCCCCACGGATCCACCCACCCCAGCGGATTCGGCGCGTACTGGTACAGGTTGATCCCACCCGCCAACCCGATCGGGTCGGGCGTGGTGAAGCGTCCGATGTCCGGGTCGTAGAACCTGAAAGTGTTGTAGTGCAGGCCGGTTTCCCGGTCCAGGTACTGGCCTTGGAAGCGCAGGTTCTGTTCTTCGACGTACCAAGGCTCGCGCACTTCGCGCAGGGTGTTGCCCCACACCTGGTACTGCGCCTGCCACACGGTCTGGCCGTCGTGGTCGGTGAGTTGTTCGGGCAGGCCGTTGAGGTCGTTGTGGTAGTAGCGGATGCGCTGTTGTTCGCCGCTGCCATCGACACGGGCCAGGGGTTCGTAGCTGTCTTCGCGGTAGACGTAGAGGCTTTGCAGGCCGTTGCGGCATTCCTGCAGCAGGCGCAGGCCGTCCCAGGTAAAGCGGGTTTCGCTCAACAACTGGCCGTGGCGGTCGTGTTCGGTCTTGGCAATGCGTCGGCCCAGGGGGTCGTAGTGCATGCGCAGCCGGTGGCCATTGTCGTGGCTCACTTCGATCAGCCGGTGCTCGGCGTCGTAGGCGAAGCGCTGCACGCCGTGGCGGGTGCTGCGCTTTTCCACGGTGCGGCCGAAGGCGTCGTAGCGGTAGCGCTTGTCCTGGTAGGTTAGCACCTGGTTGTACCGCACATATGCTGCGCCATCCAGCGGGCGGTCGAGCAGGTTGGCGGCGGCGTCCCAAGTGAAGGTTTCGCTGTGCCCGGTGAGATTGTCGTGGCCGGCGACGATGCGGCCGCTGGCGTCGTACTGCAACAGGTCGCGGCGGTCCTGGCGTGTGGCGCGATCACGCTGCAGGCGCCCGACCAGGTTGTCGGCCGGGTCGAAGTCGTATTGCTTTTCAGCCTGGGCCGGCAGTTGCGGCGGCTGCTGGGTCGGCCGGCGCAGTCGTGCGCGCAGGCGGCCGGCGCGATCGTACTGGCTGCGGGTGCTGACCTGCCCTTGGGTGCGCAGCACTTCGCGGTGCAGGCGGTCACGTTCGAAGTCGCAGATCACCTGGCCGTCGAGGTTGACCTGGTGCAAATGGCCGCTGCCGTAGTACAGCTGGTTGAGCCAGCGCCCGTCGGGCAGGCCGGTACGGATCAGGTTGCCCAGTTCGTCGTACTCATGCTGCAAGGTGCCGTCGCGGCTGTGCTGCTCGCGCATCTGCCCCAGGGCATCGTAGACAAAGCCCAGTTGCTGCACCTGGCCGTCAAGGCCGGTGAAGTCCACCCCCGCGAGCAGGTCCAGCGGGGTGTAGCGATAGGCGGTCAGGCCATCGGCCGTGGTCTTGGCCACCAGCCGGCCCAGGGCGTCGCGTTCGAAGTGCTGCTCAAGCGCCGGCAGCGGCTGCTCGGGCATCAAGGCCAGGCCATTGCCATGCGCGGCCGGCAGGTGCACCAGGCCGATCAGGTTGTCTTGTGCGTCATAGGTGTAGCGTTGGGCGCTGCGGTCCAGGTCCTGCTGCTCGACCAGGCGGTCGGCGGCATCCCAGGCAAAGCGGTAGCGTTCGTCGTTCTCGTTGCTCAGCGCCTGCAGGCGGCCATAGGTGTCGTACTCGAACCGCACCCGATGCCCGAGCGGGTCGAGGCGCTGCTGCACCTGGCCACGGCGGTTGTAGCCATAGCGGGTGGCGTGGCCGGCCGGGTCGATGTAGGCGGTCAGCAGGCCGCTGGCATCGCGCTGGAACTGCTCCACCCGGCCATCGGGCAGCTCGCTGCGCAGCAGGCGGCCCTGGGCGTCGTGTTCGAACAGCGTCTGTTCGCCCAGGGCGTCGGTGATGCTGCGCAGGTAGCCATGATGGTCGTAGACGTAATCGGTGCTGTAGCCTGTGCAGTCGGTGTATTGCAGCAACTGGCCGGTCGCGTTCCAGCGCAGGTGCTTGTGCCGGCCGGCCGCGTCGGTGATCGCCACCACCTGGCCCTGGCTGTCGTAGCGGTAGCGGGTCACCTGTCCCAGCGGATCGGTCTCGCGGATGCAGTTACCGCGCGCGTCGTAGCGATACTGCCACTGGCCGCCGGCCTTGTCGGTGTCGCTCTGTGGCAGCGACCAGTGCTCCAGCCACGCGGTCGACTCGGTCTGCCCCAGCGGGTCGCTGGTGGTGGTCAGGTTGCCGGCCTCGTCGTAGCTGAACTGCCATTGACCGCCCTGCGGGTCGGTAGCGCCCAGCCACTGGCGCTCGTCATTCCACTCGAAATGCCAGGTGTGGCCCAGCGGATCGACGGACTCGACGATCTGGTGCTGGGCGTTCCAGCGTCGCCGGCTGACGCGGTTCAGGCTGTCGCGAATGGTGGTGGTGCCGGCCGCCAGGTCATAGTCGAACGCGTAGTCCTCACCCTCGTCGGTCCAGTGCCGCGTCACGCGCCATTCACGGTCCTCGACGTGCGCCCAGGCGTAGAAGCAGCGCAGGCCGGTGGGCAACTGGTGCTCGACCATGCGCAGGCCGTCGTCGTAGCAGAAACGCCGTTGCACCCGGCCGGTGGCATCGCACACCTCGGCCAGTTGTCCCAGATCATCGAAGGCATAACGGGCCAGCACCAAGGGTGGCGCGTCCGGGTAGAGGCGCTCGACATGACTGAGCCGGCGCGGCCATTGCGCGCAGTACACCAGCGCCAGGCGCACGTCGTCGAAGGTGTCGCGCAGGCCGCTTATCCGGCCCAGTTCGTCGTAGTCGATGAAAATGCGGTTGTCATTGCGATCGCCCAGCTGGCTCAGGCGCAAACAAGTGGCCTCCAGCGGACTGGGCTCGAACAGCCGGTACAGGCCGTCGTCGCTCTCGATCAGCAGCGTGCCACGGGCATGGCGGCGCACCACCAGGCCTTCGCCGGCGCTGAACACCGCCCCGCCCAAGGGGACAGTGCCCATGTCGATGCGCCGGCCCTGTTCATCGGTATACACCAGCCGTTCGCCGCCCTCAGGGTGCGCCTCGACCTGCACGCCGACTTCATAGGCCACGCTCCAGCCGGCGCCGAACAGCCCGTCGCGCCGTTCATCGCGGCTGTTGTAGAAGCGCTGCCAGTCGATGGGCAGGATGCCGGGCAGGACGAAATCCAGCTCGTCCTGGCCGCTGAGCACCTTGGCCCCGGTGGCGGCATGTACCGGGTTGGGCGAGGCGCTGGTGGCATTGACGATGGCCTGGGTGGCCTGGCCCATCACGTAGCTGTTGGCCAGGCCCAGCGCCATGCACGGCAGGTTGCTGAGAAACTTGCCCTTGCCGCCCTTGAGCATCAGCAGCACGGTCACCGCCAGGCCCACGCCTGGGGTCTTGCCGCTGCGAATCTCACGCACGGTCAGCGTGCCACCACCGATGCGCACGTTCGACGAAATGGGCCCGGCCGACACCACCACCGCCTCGCAGGTGCTGCGGTCGCCGCTGCGCACCGCCGGCTGGCCGTTGATGGACACCTTGTCCGAGCCTTCGGCGAGAAACTGCGGGGGCATGGGCGGGTGCTTGGCGCAGAGCACCAGGTCCTCGGGCAGCGGTTCGGCACCGGGGGCCGGGGTGGCGACGGTGGGGCGCCACATCTGCGAAAAGAACTCACCGGCCATATCGAGGTAGCTGGCCTCGGGGGCCTCGCCTTCCTGTTCGACAAGCTGCACACCCGGCGGCACCCAGCCGGCGGCACGGGCGGCCGGGCGGTTATTGGTCAGGGTGTCGAGCGAGCCGGTGCTGATGGTGGCCTGAATGGTCGGGGGAAACAGGCTGTTGCCGATGCCCTCGCATAATCGCGACAGGCCGGTGTCGGCGCCGGTCTTGGCCATGACCACGCCCACCACCAGCCCGACCACCGCCCCCAACAGGCACGCGCCCAGCCCGCCGGTGGCGACGGTAATGCCGGCGGCGGCGGCCACGGCGGCGGTGGCCAGTGCGCCGATCGCCACATGGGCGGCCACCTCCAGCACGCCGCCGACAATGTCGGCCAGCATCGAGGTGTGTTCAAGGCCATCGCCCAGGCGGGCGGCCCAGATGGCGTCAGACATGCCTGCGGTCCATCACATTCACCCCGTCCAGGTTCAGATCACCGTGTTGAAGCTCAGTGACTGCTTGATGCCTGCCCAATGCGCGGCTTCCGCCGCCCCCAGTGGCTGGGCCTTGACGTAGCTGAGCGCCAGCATGCGCCGGGTGTCGGGCAGCACCAGCGCCAGCTGGAATTGCCAGATCTTCTCGTTGCCCTTGCTGAACTGGCTGCGCAGCTCGATGGCTTCGATTTCCTGGTTCAGGCCCACGTGCAGCGTCTGCACCGGCTCATGGCGCAGGTCCTGCACCTGCTGGCCCAGGCGCTCCAGTTGCGCGGCAAAGTTGCTGTGCAGCGTCTCGCCGTCGGCCAGCACACTGCGGCTGACGATCAACGATGTGCCCAGCTCGCCGAACTTAAGGATGTTGATGGTTGCATCCTGCACCTGTGGGTCGGGCAGGGCGAAACTGAATTCATTGAGGCGGTAAGTCATAAAACGATTCCGTCTGGTTTACACAAATGACGCGCGTAGGAGCGCGCTTGCCCGCGACCGGCTGCGTTAGCAGTCGTAAATTTTCAGCGTCTACACAATTTTTGCGAGCGCTACGCACTCGGTCGCGGGCAGAGCGCGCTCCTACAGGGCCCAGGCACTGGCGTCAGGTCTTGGGAAATATTTGCTTTACCGCCGCGTCGATCTCGCCCTTGACGCCCTGGCCCTTGGGTTCGGTGCCGGCGCCGGAGCCGTTGTTCAGGTGCAGGATGTCGCCGGTGTTGATCGTCGCGGTGCCGCTGGCGTAGACGCTGATGTTCACCCCCGTCAGGTTGATCTGCCCGCTGGCATTGAGCTCCAGCACGCTTTTACCGCACACCAGGCGCAGGTTCTCGCCGACCTCGATCAGGTAGCTGCGGCTGATGGCATCGGTCTTGGTATTGCCCACCAGCAACAGGTCGTCATGCGCCACCGCACGGATGCGGTCGACGCCGATGGTCACCGTCTCGGTGTGGTCCACCACCTTGGTGCGGTTGTTGCCCACCCAATGACTCTCGTCGTTCTCGACCTCGATGTCCTGGTTGCGCTCGGCATGAATGAACAGCTGCTCCTGGCCCTTCTTGTCCTCCATGCGGATTTCGTTGAAGTTGGCCGGCGTGCCGCCCTTGCTCGAGCGGCTCTTCATGCCGCTCTGGGTCGCGTTGGCCGGCAGGTCGTAAGGCACGGTCTGCTCGGCGTTGTACACCCGCCCGGTGATGATCGGCCGGTCGGGGTCGCCTTCGAGAAAGCTGACAATCACTTCCTGACCGATGCGCGGCACCTGCATCGAGCCCCAGTTCTTGCCGGCCCAGGACTGTGACACGCGAATCCAGCACGAGCTGTTCTCGTTGGACTGGTCGTGCCGGTCCCAGTAGAAATGCACCTTGACCCGGCCGTATTGGTCGGTCCAGATCTCTTCGCCGGCCGGGCCCACCACGCGCGCGGTCTGCGGGCCCATGACCTGCGGCTTGAGGGTGCTGGCCAGCGGCTTGAAGCTTTGCTGGGCGTCGATGCAGGTCAGCCCGACCTCGAACTGCAGGCCGCCGCCACCGCCGGTTTCCAGACTCTCCTGGGCCACGTAGTAGCGCGCCGCGACAATCAGGTATTCGCGGTTCTGGTCCTGGCGACCGAAGCCGGTGAGGCTGAACAGGTGCCCGGCACTCACGCCACGGGCGTTGCCGCTCAGCTCGATGCGCTCGTGCAGGCTTTGCAGGGCTTCCAGGCGCGTGCGGGCATAATGCTCGCCGTCCTGGTTCTGTTCGTAGGCGCCAGGGTAGTCGTACAGCGGGTAGTCGCCGGCAGTGTGCGGGCGCGGCATGCTCGAGCGCACTTCCAGGCGCGCACTGGGGCGCTGGAAGTCATAGTCGTTGAGCTCCAGCGAACCTGGCTGCACTTCCTGGGCCAGGCGCCAGTCGTTGAAATGGTCGCGCTCGCGGTGCTGGCCGTCAGGCGGGTAGTACGGCACCGACTCATAGCCCGGTGCACTCTGGTGCGCGCCATAGGCGTCGGCCAGCACCAGCACGTGGCGGTCTTTTTCATGGCGGAAAAAGTAGTAGATGCCTTCGTGTTCCATCAGCCGGCTGACGAAATCCAGGCTGGTCTCGCGGTACTGCACGCAGTATTCCCACTCCCGGTAGGGGCGGCTGAGCGCATCTTCGAAATCGGAAAAGCCCAGGTCGCGAAACACCTGCTTGATGATCTGCGGCACGCTCTGGTGCTGGAAGATCCGGCAGTCCGAGGTGCGGCTGAGCAGCCATAGCCACGGCCGCAGGGTCACCTGGTAGCTGGCGAACTGGCCACGGTCGACGTTCTGGCTGCAGCGCGCGACGATGCCGTGGAAATGCCGCTGCGCGCCGCCGGTCAGTTGCAACGACAGGCACATCGGCTTGCCGAGCAACTGGTTGAGGTCCAGGGCGCCGTCGGTGGAGGTCAGCTGCAGTTCATAGTTGAACAGCCGCCCCAGCTCATCGCCGCCGCCCATATCCTTGAGCAACAGCACATCCGGCCCCAGGGGGCTGGTGATCTGCGCCATGCGTGTGAGTTGCTGGAAATTCATGGGTTATCTCGTCATGCGAAATTCATCGGCTATACACGAACGCTGTTGCTGTGCAAATGACGCTCCTGCACGAACGCCGCTGTTCCTGTGCGAATGACGCTGTGTAGGAGCGCGCTTGCCCGCGACCGAGTGCGCAGCGCTCGCAAAAATTGTGTAGACGCTGAAAATTTACGACTGTAAATCTGCGAAACGCCACAAATTTACGACTGTAAATCTGCGAAACGCCACAAATTTACGACTGCTAACGCAGCCGGTCGCGGGCAAGCGCGCTCCTACAACAGATCATGCCGGGATACAACGGGTCATGCCGGCGCGTCATCGAATTCATAGTGCAATTGTCCGTCCTGCTGGCGGATGCGTACGCCGGCCAGGGGTTTGCCTTCGAGCATGCGGGTCAGGAACTCGCGGCTCATGTCCGGCAACAGGGTGTTGGTCAGGATCGCATCGATCATCCGTCCGCCGCTTTCGGTTTCGGTGCAGCGCGAGACGATCAGGTCGATCACCTCGGCATCGTAATCGAAGGCCACCTTGTGGGTGCTTTCCACGCGCTTCTTGATCCGTCCCAGTTGCAGGTCGGTAATCGCCTTGAGCATCGTGTCGCTGAGCGGGTAGTACGGGATGGTCACCAGGCGGCCGAGCAGGGCCGGCGGGAAAATCTCCAGCAGCGGGCCGCGCAGGGCCTTGGCGATCTCCTCAGGGTCAGGCACGTTGGCCGGGTCCTGGCACACACGCGCAATCAGCTCGGTGCCGGCGTTGGTGGTCAGCAGGATCAGGGTGTTCTTGAAGTCGATCACCCGGCCTTCGCCGTCTTCCATCACGCCCTTGTCGAACACCTGGAAGAACATCTCGTGCACATCCGGGTGGGCCTTCTCCACCTCGTCGAGCAACACCACACTGTAGGGCTTGCGCCGGACTGCCTCGGTCAGCACGCCGCCTTCGCCGTAGCCGACATAACCGGGTGGCGCGCCCTTGAGAGTCGAGACCGTGTGTGCTTCCTGGAACTCGCTCATGTTGATGGTGATGACGTTCTGCTCGCCGCCATACAGCGCCTCGGCCAGCGCCAGCGCGGTTTCGGTCTTGCCCACCCCGGAGGTGCCGGCCAGCATGAACACGCCGATCGGCTTGCTCGGGTTATCAAGCCCGGCGCGCGAGGTCTGGATGCGCTTGGCGATCATCTGCAAGGCATGGTCCTGGCCGATGATGCGCTTGCTCAGGTGCTGGTCCAGCTTGAGCACGGTCTCCAGTTCGTTGCGCGCCATGCGACCCACCGGAATCCCGGTCCAGTCGGCGACCACCGAGGCCACCGCCTGATAGTCCACGGTGGGCAGGATGAGCGGCGTTTCGCCTTGCAGCACGCTCAATTGCTGCTGCAACTCGACCAGCCGGATGCGCAGTTCATGGCCGCTGTCGCCGGCGGCCGCGGCGGTCACATCGCTGTCGACCACTCCCACGCTGTCGCGCAGTTGCGCGCGCAGCTTGAGCAGTTCGTCCACTAGGGTTTTTTCATCGGCCCAGCGCACTTCCAGCCCGGTCAGGCGTTCCTGCTCGGCGTCCAGCAGCGCCTGGGCCTGGCCCTGGCGGCTGCCGGTGTGCACGCCGATGGCGTGCTCGCGGGCGATGATCTGCAATTCGGTCTGCAGCGCTTCGATGCGCCGTCGGCTGTCGTCGACCTCGGCCGGCACCGCATGCAGGCTGATGGCAACCCGGGCACAGGCGGTGTCCAGCAGGCTGACCGACTTGTCGGGCAACTGGCGCGCCGGAATGTAGCGGTGCGAGAGCTTGACCGAGGCTTCCAGCGCTTCATCGAGCACCTGCACCTGATGGTGCTGCTCCATGGTCGAGGCCACGCCGCGCATCATCAGCAGCGCCTTGTCTTCGGACGGCTCGGCCACTTGCACGACCTGGAAGCGCCGGGTCAGCGCCGGGTCCTTCTCGATGTGCTTCTTGTACTCGGCCCAGGTGGTGGCCGCCACGGTGCGCAGGCTGCCGCGGGCCAGCGCTGGCTTGAGCAGGTTGGCCGCGTCACCGGTGCCCGCCGCACCGCCGGCACCGACCAGCGTGTGGGCTTCGTCGATGAACAGGATGATCGGCCTGGGCGAGGCCTGGACGTCCTCGATGACCTGGCGCAGGCGCTGTTCGAACTCGCCCTTCATGCTGGCGCCGGCCTGCAACAGGCCGACATCCAGGCTGCGCAGCTCGACGTCCTTGAGCGCCGGCGGCACGTCGCCGGCGACGATGCGCAGGGCAAAGCCTTCGACCACGGCGGTCTTGCCCACGCCGGCTTCGCCGGTGAGGATCGGGTTGTTCTGCCGGCGGCGCATGAGGATGTCCACCAGTTGGCGGATTTCTTCGTCACGGCCGACGATCGGGTCCAGCTCGCCGTTGCGCGCCTGGGCGGTCAGGTCGATGGTGTACTTGTTCAGCGCTTCCTGCTTGCCCAGCGCGCTGGGCGCCATGGCGCCGCTGGCTTCGCCGGGCACGGCGCCGGCATTGAAGCCGTCGCTGGCGCGCAGGGCGTTTTCCGGCGAATCACCGACGTACTCGTCGAAGCGCTCGGTCAGGCTTTCGATCTTCAGCTTGCCGAACTCGGCCGACAAGCCCAGCAGGGCATTGCGCAGGCTCGGGGTCTTGAGAATGCCGATCAGCAGGTAGCCGGTGCGCACCTGGCTTTCACCGAACATCAGGCTGCCGTACACCCAGCCGCGCTCCACGGCTTCTTCGACATGCGACGACAGGTCGGTGATCGAGGTCGAGCCACGGGGCAGGCGGTCCAGCGCCTCGGTCAGGTCGCTGGCCAGGCGTGCCGGCTCCACGTTGAACTGGCGGATGATGCGGTGCAGGTCCGAGTCCTGCAGCTGCAGCAACTGGTGCAGCCAGTGCGACAGCTCCACATACGGGTTGCCGCGCAACTTGCAGAACACCGTGGCCGCTTCGATGGCCTTGTAGGCCACGCTGTTGAGTTTGCCGAACAACGCGGCGCGACTGATTTCACTCATCTGACAGGTTCCTTGAAGTGGGGGTCGAACCGGGCTGTCGGGCATCGCCAGCCTGATCGGCGTAGTGCCGGGCCAGGATCAGTTCGTCGGCATCTTTGTTGCGGTGCCCCAGCCAGGTGTTGAAACCCAGCCGCTGGCGCCCGTTGAGTTGCAGGCGTGGTACCTGTGGTTGCTCCAGCACCAGGTTCAGGTCCCAGTCCAGTTCAAAGCCCAGGTACTCGGCGACCCAGGCCACCAGCTCGCGAAACGGCTGGCCACCGGGAAGCATGCCCATGTACTGCTCAAGCGTGAGCGGTCCCAGGCGAATGCGAAACTTATGCTGGCGGTCCCAGACATGCCGGCCCAGGCACAGGTCGACGCCCAGCCGGTTGGCACTGACGCTCACGCGACTGCGCTCGGGCAGTTCCAGCCATTGGCCAACGTATTCCTCGATGTGCACCGGCAGGCCGAAGTACTCGCCCAGGATCGCTTTCAGGCCATCCGGGTAACGGGTCTGCGCGGCCAGGTGGCCGCTGTAGTGCAGCTTGGCGGTGCCGGGCAGTTCGCCCTGTTCCAGCTGGCCGGGCAGGCCGCGCCCGCACAGGGCCGCCAGGCGCCCGGACCAGTAATCGTCATCGGCGCGGTCATGGCTGACGGTCGGCCGGGCCTCGGCCCACGCGCGGTAGAACAGGCTCAGCAGGCGATGGTGAAACACATCCAGGAAGCGCTTGCTGGTGCTGTCGGCGTGGTTGCGCTGGCGCTCGCGCACGTATTCGGTCAGGTGCAGCGGCAGCGGCCCGTTGGGCCCGCCCAGACCAAAAAAGAACTGCTCCAGGCGCGCCGCGTTGTCGTCGTCGCCCGGCTGCACGCTGGCGAGCGTGGAGGGCGCAAAGGCACTGTCCTGGCGCTGGCCGAGGCGCACCGGGTCATCGCCCAGGCGCAGCGAATGGCCAAAGCGCGGCAGCTCGGGGTGCTCGCACTCGATGCGTCGCAGGGCCTGGAAGAAGTCGTACTCCCAGGGCTGGTCGTGCATGGCATCAAGCGTACTCACAGCGTCGGCCGCCGGCCGGGCTGGGCTTTCCAGCGCATGATCTCGCCACGCTCGGTGCTGCGCAGGA
The DNA here is from genome assembly GCF_001423155.1 of Pseudomonas sp. Leaf127. NCBI lineage: Bacteria > Pseudomonadati > Pseudomonadota > Gammaproteobacteria > Pseudomonadales > Pseudomonadaceae > Pseudomonas > Pseudomonas sp. Leaf127. The sequence goes on from NZ_LMOA01000026.1 coordinate 34,725, forward strand.
CGGTTTCGGTAAAGCTGTTGATCGACACGTAGCGGCTCAGAAAGCGCTCGAACACCGCGCCCAACAGAAACACGCCGGTGCCCCGAAAGGCGTTTTCATCGAATTCCAGCGTGATCTCCAGGCCGCGTCCGAACACGATCGGCCCCGGCATCGGCAAGCGCCGCGTGCACGGCTTGCTGCTGACTTCGCGCAGCCCCTCGATCTGCAGTTGCAGCGCCGCGTCCTGATCATCGCCGTACAGGCGCAGCAGTTCGCGCAGGGCGGCGGCGCCCTGGCCTTGCTCGCTCAGCGACAGGTAGTTGAGCGACAACTGGCTGATCAGGCGCCAGGCCTTGTTGTCGTGGGCATGGCTGGCGCGGGGGCGGCTGGGCCCGGCCAGGCAGCGAATGGCTTGCACCGGCGCGCTGTCGGCCAGGGTGAAGTCACTGGCACCGCCCAGGCGCATGAACAGCGGCAGGTCGCGGTTGGTGCACAAGGCCGTCAGGCCCAGCTGGCGCAGGTCGTGGCGATAGGGCGCCTGCTGGCTGTCGACCAGGCTGATGAAGCTTTCGCTGCCCACGTAGGTCGAGCGCGTGCCGGTGCGCCGTTGCTCGCTGGACAACACCCGTGGCTCGCGGCGCAGGCTGTAATAGGCCTTGTCGCGGCCATAGCGCGACGGGTCGCGCACCGCGTAGAACGGCAGGAACGGCTGGTCGGGCCCGGTGCCAAAGCCGGTCACACCGGTCAGCGAGTGAATCTCGAAATCCATCGGCCGGGTGCGGTCGGCAATGGCATGGTGCTCATGCACCCGGTCGGTCAGGTGAATGCGGTCCAGGCGCTTGGGAAACAGGTTGATCGCCGGGGTGCAGTAGGGCACGAACTGCTCGCGTCCCACGCTGTTTTCCAGGCTCTGGTCAAAGCGTTCCAGCAGCACGATCAGTTCCAGCTCTTGCCCGGTGCAACGGCCCACTGCGCGTTCCAGGCCACTGAAGTCGATGAACAGAAAACGCTGTGGCAAGGCGAAGTATTCCTGCAGCAGGCGATAGCCCTGGAACGCCTGCGGCACCACCGGCAGCGCCGCCTCGCGGTCATCGAAGCCGCACGCACGCAAGGCATCCACCGGCAGGCGCTCGACCCAGTCGCTGCCGGGCTGGCGGGCAAACACCGCGCAGGTGTTGGCCAGCAGTTGCTCATACAGGCGATAGGGCAACTCATCGGCGCCGTGCAGGTACAGAGGCAGATTGCTCAGGGCCAGGCTGTCGAACGGCAATTCGGCGCCGGTGCGCAGGGTGATGCGCAAGGCCGCCCTGGCCTTGGGTTCGCTGGCGGCCAGGCGCCCGAGCACGGCCGCCGGGTTGCCGAAATAGTCGGCCTGGCTGACTTGCACCGGCCACAGGGTCACCGCCTGGGTGCTGCGGTATTCGCACGAAGTCTGCGAGTCGCGACCCAGGGCGGCGCGCAGCACGCTGTCGCGCGGCAGGGTAAAGCCATCGGCCAGCGAGCCTTCGTCGGGGTCGGCGTGCATCTGCACTACGGTCATCGATGGCGTGGGCGCCAGGTAGTGCGGGTAGGCGATTTCCAGCAGGTTGTGGGTGAAAGTCGGGTATTCGGCCTCCAGCTTGAGCTGCACACGGGCGGTCAGGTAGGCAAAGCCTTCGAGCAGGCGCTCGACATACGGGTCGGCGCAATCGAGCCCCGACAGCGTCAGGCGCCCGGCGATCTTGGGGTACTCGCGGGCAAACTCCTGGGCGCTCTCGCGGATGTGCTGCAGCTCTTGGTTGTACAGCCCGAGCAGGCGCGGATTCATGGGCGTCTCCGTTGTTCGGCAGGCAAGACTTTTACATGGCCCGATTCCAGGTCCAGCTCGGTGCGCAGCAGCAGCGGCAGGGCCACCGGTTGCGCCCACAGGTCGCCCTGGATCTCGAAGCTCAGGGCGTTATGGTTCATCTGTTCATGCCCCACATGGGCGCGCACCCGTACGGTGTGTGCCAGCAGGCGTGGCTCGAAAGTGGTAATCGCCCGATGGATCAGGCTTTCGAGCACCGCAATGTCGACCCCCGACACACTGCTGCCGGCCAGCGCCGGCAGCCCGTAATTGACCACCGAGGTGCCCGCAGGCGTGTGCAGCGTGGCGTCGGCGTCGAGCAACGAGGTGGTGTTGAGCAGCCAGGTCAGGTCGCGCAGCACCGAAGCCTTGAGCTGGCTCAGCGACAGCACGCGCTTGTCCGTGCCCTCTTGCAGGTTGCCCGGATCATCATCAGTGAGGCGATCCAGCAGGGAAGGCTGCAGGCGCTCGCGCGGGGTCATGTTGGTCACCAGTCGAAATTCCAGATCAAGGCTTTCTGATCCCAGTGAGCAGGGCCACACCCCGCAATCCGGCTGACAGGGCTGTAACTCGGCAAAGTGCCTTCGTGGTTACCAACGGAACAACCCCGTGAACATTTTCTGATCTTGCTGACCGATATGGCACATAGCGCTTCTGTTCACCCTTGAGGTTTCCAGTGTGTTGTCACGCAACCGCACGGCTTGAGATGTTTTCACGCAGTCTGTGTCAGGTGCCGGGTTGGGCTGACTGTGCTCTACCAGCACGATAGGGACCGAATTGTGCACTTCAGTCTGAACCTTGCCCTGTTTGTCCGGAGTGAACTGGCAAGGCCAGTTCATCTCCAGTTTCAGGTCACTGTTGTCTGGCTTGCGCAGCACACATTGCCCCTCATGCTCTACCAACTGCAAAGGCTGGCCGGCGAGCGTGGCCTGGGTCAGAGGCGTCGACGGTGCGGGTACTTGCTCTTGCGGCTGTGCACAAGCGCTGAGGCTGAACAGAGCTCCCATGAGGAGGGTAATGCCTGAGTATGTTCTGGTCATGGCAGCTCCCAGAACCAGATTTTCTTGGACATGTAGTTGCCGTCGTCAAAGCCTTGAGTGATACCGCGATTCCATAGGTCAATGTGGTCTCCGGTGCGGTCCTCCAGTTTCTCCGAAGCTCTGGCAAAACAGTCCTTGAAAAAGATGATGCCGCGCTTGTCACGAATAGTCTGTCGAGCGCTGGCAGTACCTTCAATGATCAAGGGCCTGCCCAAATGATGGCGCCATAACCAGTTGGCCAGAGACTCGGCACCGCGAGCGTGTTCATGCTTGCATTTCGGATCTGTGTAGGTGGAGTTGTTGACGCGGATGCTTCGCTCACCGTTCAGGGCAATGCTCATGCGAATGGCGCACTGGTTTCCCCACGGTTGATCACAAGGGCTAGCCACTTTGGGATAGGCCTGCTGCAAATTGATAAACGAAGGTTTGGCCATCTGTGTGTCTCCTTACCGCCTGCCTGGCAGGCATCCTGATGCCAATTGCCCCCGGCCGGAGCGGCCGGGGACGCCAAGACCTTAGCGCTTGGTATTGGAGCGGATGTTCCAGCCGTACTTGATCGGGCCGCCTTCCTTGCTGCCGTCGGCTTTCTGAGGCTGGTAGTCGACCAGGACCTGGGCGAAGTTCAGGGTCACGTTCTCGATCAGGCGGTCATCGGCGCCCGAGCCACCGGTGCTCAGCGAGGTGACCAGCACTTCTTCGAGGTTGATGATCAGGTACTCGACCTGGTTGTCGCCGCCGGCCTTGCGCACGGTCAGGGTGACCTTGTCGATGTGCTTGCCGCTGGAGCAATGCATCATCAGGTTGGGGGTCGCCTTGTCGACGTACTTGGTAATCGACAGGTCCTGAATGTTGACCTTGCCCGCACCGCCACCGGTGCCCATGTGCATGTTGCCGGACTGGGACATGCCCCAGCTCCAGTTCAGCACTTCGATTTCGTCCTTGTGAGTCTTGTCGACCGACTCGCCCTTGATGTCACCGATCTTGATGAAAATATCGACAGCCATGGTTTCTCCTGATGTGGCACAGCGCCACTGAGTGATTTGTGCGACAACACCGCTTTTCTAACTACGCCGCCTATGACGCCTATGACGCCTATGACGCCTATGCCGCTTACGCCGCTTACGCCGCCTATGCCGCTTACGCCGTCTATGTAGGAGCGCGCTTGCCCGCGACCGGCTGCGTTAGCAGTCGTAAATTTTCAGCGCCTACACAATTTTTACGAGCGCTACGCACTCGGTCGCGGGCAAGCGCGCTCCTACGGCGGTTTCAGGGTCAGGCGCCTTTTGTCGATGGCAGCTTGGATACCAGGCGCAGCGACACGGTCAAGCCTTCAAGCTGGTAATGCGGACGCAGGAAGAACTTCGAGGTGTAGTAGCCCGGGTTGCCTTCGACGTCCTCGACCACCACTTCGGCGGCAGCCAGCGGATGCTGGGCCTTGGTGGTTTCGGTGGAATGCGCCGGGTCCCCGTCGACGTAGTTGAGGATCCAGTTCTGCAGCCAGCGCTGCATCTCGTCGCGCTCTTTGAACGAGCCGATCTTGTCGCGCACGATGCACTTGAGGTAATGCGCAAAGCGGCAGGTGGCGAACAGGTACGGCAGGCGCGCGGCCAGGTTGGCGTTGGCGGTGGCGTCCGGGTCGTCGTATTCGGCCGGTTTCTGCAGCGACTGGGCACCGATGAACGCGGCAAAGTCAGTGTTCTTCTTGTGCAGCAGCGGCATGAAGCCGTTCTTGGCCAGCTCGGCCTCGCGGCGGTCGGAAATGGCGATCTCGGTCGGGCACTTCATGTCCACGCCACCGTCGTCGGTGGGGAAGGTGTGCGCCGGCAGGTTCTCGACCTCACCACCCGATTCCACGCCACGAATGCGCGAGCACCAGCCGTAGTGCTTGAACGAGCGGTTGATGTTCACGCCCATCGCGTAGGCCGCGTTGGCCCAGGTGTACTTGGCGCTGTCGGCGCCGTCGGTGTTCTCTTCGAACGCAAAGGCTTCGACCGGGTCGGTCTTGGCGCCATACGGCAGGCGGGCCAGGAAACGCGGCATGGTCAGGCCGATGTAGCGCGAATCTTCGGACTCACGCAGCGAGCGCCAGCCGGCGTACTCGGGGGTGGTGAAGATCTTGGTCAGGTCGCGCGGGTTGGACAGCTCCTGCCAGGAACCCATGCCCATCACTGTCGGCGAAGCGGCGGCAATAAACGGCGCGTGCATCGCGGCGCAGACCTTCGACAGCTCGCCCAGCAGCTCGACATCCGGGGGCGACTGGTCGAAATAGTAATCGCCGATCAGGCAGCCATAGGGCTCGCCGCCGAACTGGCCGTATTCCTCTTCGTACATCTTCTTGAACAGCGGGCTCTGGTCCCAGGCCGTGCCCTTGAACTTCTTAAGGGTCTTGTGCAGCTCCGGCTTGGAGATGTTCAGCACGCGAATCTTCAGTTGCTCGTCGGTCTCGGTGTTGTTGACCAGGTAATGCAGGCCGCGCCAGGCACTTTCGACCTGCTGGAACTGCGGGTGATGAATGATCTGGTTGACCTGGGCGGTGAGCTTGGCGTCGATGGCCGCGATGATCGACTCGATGGACTTGATCGCGTCGTTGGACACCAGGTCGGTCTGGGCCAGGGCCTGTTCGGCCAGGGTGCGCACGGCGGTCTCGACCGCTTCGCGGGCGCGCTCGGTCTTGGGCTTGAATTCCTGCAGCAGCAGCGAGGCGAACTCGTTGGTGTGCTCTACGGTGCCCGCCGGGGCCTGATTGTCACGCTGTAAATCGGTCATGGTCATGGGTCCTGATCAAGCGGAGGGCTCGGAGTCCTTGGGCTTAGGCGCACTGGCCAGGGCTTGCAGCAGCGCCGGGTCCTTGATGGCTTTCAGAATGATTTCTTCGGCGCCGGTCTTGCCGTCCATGTAGGTCAGCAGGTTGGCCAGCTGGGTACGGGCTTCGAGCAACTGGTTCAGCGAGTCGACCTTGCGCGCCACGGCCGCCGGGCTGAAGTCGTCCATGCTCTCGAAGGTGATGTCCAGGCTCAGGTTGCCTTCGCCGGTCAGCTCGTTGGGCACATGAAAGGCCACCCGCGGCTGCATGGCCTTGAGCCGCGAGTCGAAATTGTCGACGTCGACTTCCAGGAACTTGCGCTCGTTCACCGGCGCCAGGGGTTCTGCGGGCTTGCCGGTCAGGTCGGCCATCACGCCCATCACGAACGGCAGCTGCACCTTCTTCTCGGCGCCGTACAGTTCCACGTCGTACTCGATCTGCACGCGAGGCGCACGGTTGCGCGCAATGAATTTCTGCGAACTGGTTTTCGCCACGTTGCTTCTCCTGGTCGCTGCTGCGACGGTGTTGGCCTCAAAGCCGATAACAGGTTGCGCATCCCAAGCGTGATCCGCCTCGCGGGTCAGTCAGGCTCGGGACCGCGCAGGGTTTCAAACTGGGACATGCCGTCGGGAATCAGGTTGCGCACGATCGCCTCGAAGTCGGCATTGACCAGGCTCTTGGCACGGTTCAACAGCATCGGCAGCGGGCTGGAGGGCTCGTGGCGGGCGTAGTAGGCCAGCAATCGGTCGAGGCTGCGCAGCACGTCTTCACGGCTGTTGATCTCGGCACTCGGACGCGGTGCGGCGGGTGCGGCAAAGGCCTGTACCTGGGCGGTGCCGGCGTCGTCGGCGGCCTGCGGGGCCGGGACCTCGTCGTCGGTGCCCGCTTCAGCGGCCGGGGCATGCTCGCCCAACACCTGCAAGGCCTGGCGCAAGGGCTGTTTCAGCGCGGCCAGGTCGATGCCATGCTCGGAGCCTACATGTTCATTGACGAACGCTTCGATGGCCGCTGCCCGTTGCAAGGCCTGGCGCAGGGCCGCGTGGGTGTCCTGCAGGGTCTGCGGGTCGCTGTCGCGCAAGGCGGCGCCCAGGGCTTCGAGGCTCAGCGACTCGTCGCTGGCGTGTTGCAGGCCACCGGCGTGCAGCGCGGCGCGCACGCTCAAGGTGCCGAAGGCGCGTGAGCGCACCAGCGGGCTTTCACGCAGCAGGCGCAGGTTGGTGTCGCAGGCCAGGCCCGCCAGTGCATTGATACGCAGGGTCGGGTCGTTGTCGTCATCGGCGTCCAGCAGCGGGTACAGCGTGTCCCAGTACTGGCGCAGCAACTGGTCGATCAGGTCGAGGGTATTGGCCAGGCCGGCAATGCCGTCCAAAGCCACGGCGCTCTGCACCAGAAAGTGGGTGATGCGCAGGTCCTTGCTGCGTTGTAGCAAGCCGCTGGCCGACTGCTCGATCAAGCGCCAGGCAGGCGGTTCGGCAGCTTGCACGGCATCACCCATGACGCGCTCGGGTTTGCCCTGTGCGTCACGCTCCAGCTGCAGGAAGTCGGCGTCGTATTCCAGATCCTCGCCACAGGGCGCGTCGGCTGAAACAGCGCTGAGTAACAGTGCGACATCCATCAAACGTGATCTCCTTATCGACTCAGATGATGTCTACGGTTATGTGGGAAAATTTTTGGAACTATTTGAAGAGGCTGTAGTCAGCCATAACTTGCTAGATGTCATAGTGACACTATCGAGTTTTTAAAGTGGTGCATTTTTGGAGTAGTTAAAGGGCAATGTCAAGGTTAGGATAGGCGCCCTTTCGGGAAGTTGTGACACAGCTAACAGCTTGCATGTTATTTTGACATCGCTTGGCGGGGCGTGATTATCATGCGCGCAAAGTCGCCGATCTGCAGGCTTTTAGTTGTTATCCCGGAGATTGAACTTTTTCGGAAGTTGCCGGTCAGGCTTGGATTGTCAGGGCGCAGAGCGGCCATTTGATCAAATGCGATATAGCAGGGAGGCACGATGTCGCTGTGTTTGACCATCACCAGTTACCACAAGATTACGCCGGGCCAGTGTGCAGAAAAGACCCTGGATCAAGGCGTAATGGCAATTGGCCGTAGTTCGGAAAATGACTGGATACTTCCTGACCCGGAGCGACTGGTGTCGTCGCGGCACTGCGTCATTCAATATAAGGACGGCCGTTATTACCTGACCGACCACAGCACCAACGGCGTCGAACTGGTCGAGGCGGGTATTCGCCTGCGGCGCGGTAACAGCGAAGTGTTACAGGACGGTGAACTTGTGCGCATCGGCGAATACGAGATTCGCGTGCGCATCGATTTCAACATGCAGTTGCCCGAGGCAGGGCTGAAGGCGGGTGAAACGGCGAACAGTTTCGAAGCGCTGATGAGCCGCCAGGACAACCACTGGCAGGCGTCGCCCTGCGCTCAACATCCGGGTTTGCCACCGATCGACGCCCCCGGCATGGCCCGGCTGCAAGGCGGTTCGGCGCAGGACACCTTTGCCGACCTGTTCGATTTCCTGGCACCGGGCAGTGTCGCGCCGGCCACCCAGCCCGACCATGTGCCGGCCCGCCAGCATGACTTCCGGCCACCGACACCAGTGCTGCCTGCCGCCCCGGTTGCCGCCCCTGTCGAAGCGCCGCCACCGGCACCGACCGCTGCCGCGCCGGGCATGATTCCCGATGACTGGGACCCGCTGGCCGATCTGGTCGCGCCAGCGCCTGTCCCTGTTGCGCCGGCGCCGGTACGCCCGGCCGTGGTTGCCGCGCCAATCCTGCCCGCCGCCCCGGCGCCTGAGCCCGTTACCGCCTTGCCGCCGCCGGTTGAGCCTGCACCTGTGCCACCCGCCGCCGTGCAGCCCCCGGCGGCGCCCGTTGCACAACCTCCGGCGCCACCGCCGGGTGCTCAGCAGCAGGACCTCTTGCAAGCCTTCCTGCGCGGTGCAGGCCTGGACCAGTTGACCCTCGACCCCGCCCAGGCCGCCGCGCAGATGGAAGCCATCGGCCGCAGCTACCGGCTGATGGTCGAAGGCCTGATCGATGTGTTGCGGGCCCGCACCAGCCTCAAGGGCGAATTCCGCATGCAACAGACCATGATCCGCCCGGTGGAAAACAACCCGCTCAAGTTCGCCCCGAATGCCGATGAAGCGCTGCTGTTGCTGCTGCGTCATGGCAACCAGGCGTTCATGGGGCCCGAACAGGCGATCGAAGACAGTTTCGACGACCTGCGCGCCCACCAGCTGGCCGTCATGGCCGGGGTCGAAGCGGCCATCAAGCACCTGCTCAAGCGCTTCGAGCCGGCCGCGCTGGAAACCCGCATGGGCAAGCCCGGCGGGCTGACCAACCTGTTTGGCGGCACGCGCCAGGCGCAGTACTGGCAGCAATTCACCGCGCTTTACCAGCGCATTTCGCAGGAAGCCGAAGACGACTTCCAGGACCTGTTCGGCCGCGAGTTCAGCCGTGCCTACGAAGCGCACAGCCAACGCTTGCGCCGCCCCTGAGACCCTGCCGTGAGCATTGCGATGTTGCGTATCTTTGCCCCCCTGATTGCCCTGGCCTTGCTGCTCGGTGGCTGTTCGTCGAAGCCTGGCGAGCCGCCCGCGCTGGCGCCGGTCGAGGCCGCCGAAGACGGTGCCATCACCCTCTACCTGCAAGCCGCGGCCGGCCTCAATCCTGGCGCCAGTGGCCAGCCGGCCCCGGTGCGGGTGCGGATCTTCGAACTCAAGAACAGTGCGGCCTTCAGCCGTGCCGATTATTTTGCCCTGGCCGAACGGGCCGGCGATGCGCTGGGCGCGGACCTGATCGATCAGGACGAAGTGCTGGTGCGTCCCGGTGAAAGCCGCCGCGTGACGCGCACCCTCAACCCGGCCACCCGGCACATTGGCCTGGTGGTCGGCTACCGCGAAATCGACCGCGCCCTGTGGCGCCTGGTGTTGCCGGTCGCGCCCCGACAAGACCCGCCTTACCGCATCGAACTCGATGCGCAGGCTATCCGCAGCGCCCCTGTAACCCTTCCTGCTCACTAGGCAATCGGAGAACCCATGTCCTGGAACAATCGTGTGGTCTGGTCGGAAGGCATGTTCATTGGAACCCAGCATTTCCAGCAGCATGACCGCTACCTGGAAAACCTGGTCGACGCCCGCAGCCGTCCGCTGTCGGCCGCGGCCTGGGGGTTTTCCGAACTGCTCATCGACCAGGGCCTGCTGGCCCAGGGCAAGCTGGCGATCATCAGCGCGCGCGGGCTGCTGCCCGACGGCACGCCGTTCAACATTCCCCATGACGACCCGGCACCCAGCCCGTTGATCCTCGACGACAACGTGCGCGACGGCCTGGTGTACCTGGGCCTGCCGCTGCGCCGCGCTGGCGTGCGCGACACGGTCGATGAAGGCGAGGCCGCCGGCGCGGCCCGCTATGTCAGCCAGGTGCGCGAAGTGCGCGACGACAATGCACCGTTCGAAAACCGCGCCCCGGTGGCCGTTGGCGCCCGCGCCTTGCGCCTGCTCACCGAACAGGAAGGCCTGGGCGACTACGCCGTGCTGGGCGTGGTGCGGGTCATCGAGAAACGCGCCGACCACGTCTTGCTGCTCGACGAGCAGTACATCCCGCCGCTGCTGGACATCGCTGTCAGCCGTCCGCTCAGTGCCTTTCGCAGCGAGCTGCAAGGCCTGCTGCGCCAGCGTGGGGAAGCCCTGGCCGGGCGCGTGGTGGCCTCCGGCGCCGGCGGTGCTTCGGAAATCGCCGACTTCATGCTGCTGCAACTGGTCAACCGCGCCGAGCCGCTGGTCCAGCACCTGGGCCACCTTAGCCCGCTGCATCCGGAGCGGCTGTACAGCGAGCTGGTCAGCCTGGCCGGCGAGTTCGCCACCTTCTCGACCCGCGAGCACCGCCCGCAGGAATTCCCGCGTTACCAGCACGACGACCTGCAAGCCAGTTTTGCCCCGGTCATGCAGGCGCTGCGCGAAGCCTTGTCGATGTTGATCGACAGCAAGGCGGTGCCGATCCCGATCGTCGAGAAAGCCTACGGCGTGCACGTGGCCATGCTGGCCGACAAGAGCCTGCTGGACAATGCCAGCTTCATCCTGGTGGTACGTGCCGACATCCCCGGCGAAACCCTGCGCGGTCGCTTCGGCCAGCAGAGCAAGGTCGGTTCGGTGGAGCACATCCGCGACCTGGTCAACCTGCAATTGCCGGGCATCGGCCTGTTGCCGCTGCCGGTGGCGCCGCGCCAGTTGCCGTTCCATGTCGGCTCGACCTACTACGAACTCGACCGGGGCAGCGAGCACTGGCAGCAATTGAGCCGCTCCGGCGGTTTTGCATTCCATATCGCGGGTGAATTCCCGGGCCTGAACCTGGCGTTCTGGGCAATCCGAGGATAAGCGGCATGCACCCCACCGATGACCGTACTCAATTCATGCCGCGCCCCGGTGGCCGCCCGGCCAGCACCGGCGAGGCCGCGCCGGCTGCGCGTGAACCCGAGCCGCAAGGCCCGGCGCTGACGCCCGGCCAGGCTCAAGGCCTGAACCCGCTGGAGGCGGCCGCCGGCCCCCTGCTGGCCTTGCTGACCCGCCTGCGCAACACCATCGCCCACCCGGCGCCGGCCAGCCTGCGCGCCCAGTTGCTGGCGCAGCTGCGCCAGTTCGAAGAGCGTGCCGAGGCGGCCGGTGTGGCGCGCAATGACGTGCTGCTGGCGCGCTACGTGCTGTGCACCGCGCTTGATGAAGCGGTGATGAGCACGCCATGGGGCAGCAGCAGCGAGTGGACCCAGCAAAGCCTACTGATCACCGTGCACAACGAAGCCTGGGGCGGCGAAAAGTGCTTCCAGCTGCTGGAGCACTGCCTGCAAACCCCGCGTGAGCGCCTGTACCTGCTGGAGCTGTTGTACCTGTGCATGAGCCTGGGCTTCGAAGGCCGCTACCGGGTCATGAACAACGGCCGCAGCCAGCTCGACGCCCTGCGTGAACGCACCAGTGCCGCGATTCGCAGCGCCCGTGGCGAGCGCGAGCAGGGGCTGTCGCCGCGCTGGCGCGGCCTGCTGATGGCCCGCGACCGCCTGGCGCAGTTCATGCCGCCCTGGGTCGGCGTGGCCATCGGTATCGCGCTGTTGCTGCTGTTGCTGTTCATCCTGCGCCTGCAACTGGCCGCCGAGGCCGAGCCGGTGTTCAAGCGTATCCATCTGTTGGGCGAGATCCCGGTGCAGGCCATCGACCGGCCGGTGGTGCAGCCCAAGCTGGTTGAGCGTCCGCGCCTGGCAGGATTTTTGTCCGACGAGATCCGCGCCGGCAAGGTCGCCGTGCAAGACGCGGTGGACCGCTCGGTGGTGACCATTCGCGGCGACGAGCTGTTTGCCTCCGGCAGCGCCACTGTGGTCGACGCCTACCAGCCGCTGATGCTGCGCATCGCCGAGGCGCTGGGCAAGGTCAAGGGTGAGGTGCGCATCACCGGCCACAGCGACAACCGGCCCATCGCCACGTTGCGCTTTCCGTCCAACTGGGCCTTGTCCCAGGCCCGGGCCGAACAGGTGTTGCAGATCCTGGCGGCGCGCACCGGGCAACCACAACGCTTCACCGCCGAAGGGCGCAGCGACACCGAGCCTCTGGCCCCCAACGCCACCAGCGAAGGGCGCGCGAAGAATCGCCGGGTTGAAATCACGGTATTGGCGGAGGGCGTGGAGTGAAGGCGTTTCTGGGGTTTGTCATTCGCTGGGTGATCCCGGTGCTGGGGCTGCTCGCCCTGAGCCTGATCATCTGGTTCGTCGGTCCGCTGCTCGATGCGCTGGTGCCCGAAGGCCGGCGCTGGCTGATTATCGGCCTGCTGTGGGCGGTGTGGATCGGCTGGCGGGTGTTTCGCATCATCCAGGCCCGGCGCCAGGCGGCGCGGGTCATCGAAGGCCTGGCCGCCGAGACTGAACCGGACGCGGCCAGCGTGGCCACCGCCGAAGAACTGGCCACCCTGCGCCAGCGCATGGACGAGGCCCTGGCCCTGCTGAAAAAGGCGCGGCTGGGCGGTGATCAGCGGCGCAACCTGTATGAACTGCCGTGGTACGTGATCATCGGCCCGCCCGGTTCCGGCAAGACCACTGCGCTGGTCAACTCGGGGCTGGACTTTCCGCTGGCCGCGCAAATGGGCAGCGGGGCCATCCGTGGCGTGGGCGGTACGCGCAACTGTGACTGGTGGTTCACCGACCAGGCCGTGCTGCTCGACACCGCCGGGCGCTACACCACGCAAGACAGCCATGCGCAGGTCGACAAGGCCGCCTGGCTGGGCTTTCTCGATTTGCTCAAGACCCAGCGGCCGCGCCGGCCCATCGACGGCGCGTTCATCGCCATCAGCCTGTCGGACCTGCTGCTGGGCAGCGACGAAGAGCGCGCCGCCCATGCGGTGGCGATCCGCAGCCGGGTGCAGGAGCTGCACGACCAGTTGGGCGTGCGCTTTCCGATCTACCTGATGCTCACCAAGCTCGACCTGCTGCCCGGCTTCATGGAGTTCTTCGATGCCTTGAGCAAGGAAGAGCGCGCCCAGGTGTGGGGCACCACCTTCGCCTTGGACGACGGCAAGCAGGCCGCCGGTCCCCTGCAGGATTTCCCGGCCGAGTTCGCGGCGCTGGAGCAACGCCTCAACGAGCGGCTGGTCGAGCGTCTGCAACAGGAGCGCGACCCGGCCCGCCGCGACCTGATCTATGGTTTCTCACAGCAGTTCGCCGCCTTGCGCCAGGCGCTGCAAGGCTTTCTCGAAGGCGTGTTCAAGCCCAACCCGTACGAAGAACGGCCCCTGCTGCGCGGCGTGTATTTCACCAGCGGTACCCAGGAAGGCAGCCCTATCGATCGCCTGATCGGGGTCATGGCGCAGAGCATGAGCCTGGACCGCCAGCACCTGGCGCGGCAGAACGGCACCGGGCGCAGCTACTTCATCGAGAAACTGTTTACCGACGTGGCCTTTGCCGAGCAGGGCCTGATGAGCGCCGACCCCAAGGTCGAGCGCCGGCGGCGCTGGATCGCCCGCGGCGTGCTGGCCGCCACCGTGGCGGTGGTGCTGACCGTGGCCTCGCTGTGGTGGGTCAGCTACCGCGCCAACCAGAACTACATTGCCCAGGTCGACGGCAAGGTCGCACCCCTGGGCCCGCAAGTGCAGAACCTCAGCCCCGCACAGCGCGACGTGCTGGCGGTGCTGCCGCTGCTCGATGCGGTGCGCAACCTGGCCGGTGACGCACCGGACTGGTCCGAGGGCCTGGGGCTGTACCAGGGCGACATGCTCGAAGCCGAGTCCGGCAGCGTCTACCGCAAGCTGTTGATCGCGGTGTTCGCGCCACGCCTGGTCAGCCGCATCGAAGAGCAATTGCGCTCCGGTGGCTCGTCGGACTACCTGTACGAAGGCCTGAAGGCCTACCTGATGCTTGCCGACCAGGAGCACTACGACGCCGACTTCATCAAGGCCTGGATTGCCCTGGACTGGGAGCGCAGCCTGCCGCGCGATCTGCCGGCGCAGCAGCGCCAGGCCCTGGACGGCCACTTGCAGGCGCTGTTCGAGCGTCATCCGCCCAAGGCGCGGCTGGACCAGCCGCTGATCGACGACCTGCGCCGCCAGTTGCAGCAGTTGCCGATGGCCCAGCGCGTCTATGACCGGGTCAAGCGCCAGAAGCTGCCGGCCGGCGTGCCGGATTTTCGCCTCAACGAAGCGGCCGGGCGCGATGCCGCGCTGGTGTTCAGCCGCAAGAGCGGCAAGCCGCTGGGCGAACCGCTGAATGGCCTGTTCACCGCCAAGGGCTACCGCGAAGGTTTCCTGCGCAACAGCCTGAGCCAGGCCGGCACCCTGGCCGAAGAGCAATGGGTGCTGGGCGGCGGGCAGGGCAGCGTGCCTGGCGCGGCGCTGGACGTTGCCAGCCTGGCCGGTGAAGTACGGCGCCTGTACTTCCAGGATTTTGTCCGCGAATGGGACGCGCTGCTGGCTGACATCGACTTTGTGCCCATCACCAGCGTGGCCCAGGCGGCCGACGTGCTGCGGGTGATTTCCGGCCCGGATTCGCCGCTGAAAAAACTGCTGGTCGAGGTGGCGAAACAGACGGACCTGCAAGAAGAACAACGCTTGCTCAATGCCCAGGGCAAGAAAGCCGACGACGGCGTCGACCAGCTCAAGCAACGCCTGGGTTCCTTGCTCGGCCAGGAACAACAGAGCGGCGCGGCGCCGACCCCGGCAACCACCGACGACCCGGTCAGCGCGCACTTTGCCGAGCTGCGCCGGCTGGTCGGGCAGGGCGCCGACAACAATCAACCCGCCGGCATCGACGCCCTGCTGGCTGACATGAATGCCCTGTACGTGCAGGTCAGCGCCATGGTCGGCGCCAGCGGCGATGCGCTCTTGGGCGAGGCCAAGAACCAGACCACCGCCGCGGCCAACCGCGTCAACCTCAGTGCCGAACGCCAGCCGGCGCTGGTGCGCGGGCTGGTCAAGTCGGTAGTCAACTCCACCACCAACACCATGATGGGCGGGGTGCGCAACCAGTTGAACGCAGCCTGGACCAGCGAGGTGCTGAACGTCTATCGCCAGTCGCTCAGCGGCCGCTACCCGATGTCGCCCGGCAGCAGCCGCGACGCCACGCTGGATGACTTCGGCATGTTCTTCGGCGTCGGCGGGGTGATGGACAATTACTTCCGCAAGTACCTGCAACCCTACGTCGACACCTCGACCAACCCGTGGCGCTGGCAGCCGGGTGCGGCGCAGAAGCTGGGCATCAACAGCGGCGTGCTGCAGACCTTCCAGCGCGCCAGCGTGATCCGTGATGCGTTCTTCCGTGCCGGCGGCACTCAGCCGGTGGTGCGTTTCGAGCTCAAGCCGGTGGCGATGGACGCCTCGATCACCCAGTTCCTGCTCGACCTCGACGGCCAGCAGATCAGCTACGACCACGGCCCCAGCCGCCCGGTGGCCATGCAATGGCCCAACCCCGGCAGCATCGGCGTGGTGCGCCTGTCGATCAGCCCGCCCTCGGCCAGCGGCCGCTCCGGCGTCACCCTGGATGGCCCGTGGGCGTGGTTCCGCCTGCTGGAGCAATCGGACCTGACCGGCGGCAACGGCCCTGACCGCTTCAACCTGCGCTTGCGCGTCGACGGCGCCAGCATTGCCTACGAGTTGCGCGCCAATAGCGCCTTCAACCCTTTCAAAAGCCGTGTCCTGAGCGGTTTCAGCCTGCCGGAGCGGTTATGACCTACGCCGGGTTCTACGGAAAACTGGCCAGCCGCGGCGACTTTGTCAGCCGCGACTTGCCGCAATCGTTCATCCAGCCCTGGGACCGGTGGCTGGCCGCCGGCCTGCTGGCCAGCCAGCAGCAACTGGGCAACGACTGGTTGCAGGCCTACCTGGTCAGCCCGCTGTGGCGCTTCGTGCTGGCGCCAGGGGTGTGCGGGCCGCAGGCCGTGGCCGGGGTGCTGATGCCGAGCATCGACCGGGTCGGGCGGTACTTTCCGCTGACCGTGGCCGTAGTACTGGATGAGTCGCAACCGATGAATGCCTGGCTGGCGGTGGACGACTGGTTCGAACAGGTCGAGGCGCTGATGCTCGACAGCCTGACACCGGACAACCGCTTCGAAGCCTTCGAGGCCGGCCTGCAAGCCTTGCCGGTGCCGGCGTTCGACGCCGTGGCGGCTACCGAGGTGCAGGGCGACCTGCAACGCCTGGCCGCCACCACCGCGCCGATGCGCCTGGCCGCATTGGCCGAGCAGGGCTGCGTGGGCGCCAGTCTGTGGTGGGGCCGCGGTGGCGAGCACATTGAGCCTGGTCTGTGGCGCTGCCACGGGTTGCCGGCGGCCGCCGACTTTGCCCGGGCCTTGCTGGGGCTCGACAGCGTCGGTCAGGAGGGCCAGGCCTGATGGCACTGACTTTCCAATCGGCCAGCTACAGCCACACCGGCATGGTTCGCCAATTGAACGAAGACGCCTGCCTGGCGCTGTCCGAACGCGGCCTGTGGGTGGTGGCCGACGGCATGGGCGGGCACGCCGCCGGCGACTATGTCAGCAGCCTGATCGTCGATGCCCTGCGCGGGGTGCCGCCTTTGGCGGACCTGACGATCTACGGCGAGGCGCTGGTGCAGCGCCTGCAGGACCTCAATGCCGAGGTGCGCCAGGAAACTGCACGCCGGGGGCTGTCGATGATGGGCAGCACGGTGGTGGTGCTGGCTGTGCGCGAGGATCAGGGCGAGTGCGTGTGGGCCGGCGACAGCCGCCTGTACCGCTTGCGCGACGGCGTGCTGCAAGGCTTGTCGAGCGATCACAGCTACGTGCAGGAACTGATCGACAGCGGCCTGCTCAACGAAGCCCAGGCGCGGGTGCACCCGCGGGCCAATATCGTCACCCGCGCCATCGGTGTCGAGGCGCGTCTGGCGCTGTCGCGGGTGACGCTGGACATCCTGCCCGGCGACACCTTCCTGCTGTGCAGCGATGGCCTGAACAAGACCGCCGAGGACCATGAGATCCGTGACGTCCTCGCGCACCCCAACCCTTATGAAGTGGTTCGCAGCCTGGTGCACCTGGGGTTGACCCGTGGTGCGCCGGACAACATCACCGCCATCGTCGTCAAGGCCACTTGAGAGCCGTTATGGACATGCAGATTCCTGGATTCGACATCGACGGTGAAATTGGCGAAGGCGCCATGGCCACGGTGTACCTGGCCACCCAGCGTTCGCTGGAGCGCAAGGTCGCGCTCAAGGTCATGGCTGCCAGTCTCGCCGAAGACCCCAGCTTCTGCGAGCGCTTCCTGCGCGAAGGCCGCACCCTGGCGCGGCTGTCGCACCCGCACATCGCGACCATCCATGACATCGGCAATGTCGGCCCGCTGTATTACATGGCGATGGAATACCTGCCCAGCGGCACGCTCAAGGAGCGCATCGGCGCCGGGCTGGCAGCCGAATACGGCCTGGTCTATATCCGCCAGATCGCCGCTGCGCTCGGCTACGCCCATGCCCAGGGCCTGGTGCACCGCGACGTCAAGCCGGCCAACATTCTGTTCCGGGCCGACGGCACCGCCGTGCTCTCAGACTTCGGCATTGCCAAGTCGATGGACGACCGCACCCAGTTCACCCAGGCCGGCTTTGCCATCGGCACGCCGAGCTACATGAGCCCGGAGCAGGCGCGTGGCCAGGACATCGACGGTCGCGCCGACCTCTACGCGCTGGGCGTGGTGCTCTACGAAATCCTGGTCGGACGCCTGCCGTACAGCGGCCCCGACGCGCTGTCCACTGCCCTGGCACACCTGACCGAGCCGCTGCCGGAGCTGCCGCTGCAGCATGACCGTTACCAGGACATCCTCAGCCGCCTGCTGGCCAAGGACCCGGCCGACCGCTTTGCCACGGCCCAGGCGCTGGTCGCCGCCCTTGATGAACTGGCCCAGGCCGACCCCGTCCGCGACAGCGAGCGCACGCAGTTCCGGCCCTTGCCCGACCCACAGGCGATCAAGCCGCTGCCGGCCCCCGGCGACGACCTGGCCGGGCTGACGCCGGTGTCCATCGATATTCCGGGTCAGGCGCCGTTGAGCCTGGACAAGCCGCACGCCGGGCCGTCATCGCCGCCGCAACCCGCGCCAGGCCCGGACAAGCCCCAGGCTCCGCCACCGCCCAGGCCCGGCTCGTCGCCGCAGCCATCGCCATCACCGAACCGCCGTGGCCCGGCCAAGGCCCTGCTGGCCGTGGCGGTGGCCGCCGCGCTGGGCATCGGCATCGGCGGCTACCTGTGGCTGGGCGTGGGCCAGCCGCAGCCGGCGGCGCAGCCGCCCTCGAACGTCGACTATGCCACGAGCGCCGACACACCGGCCCAAGGCGGCACGGCCCCGGTGCCGGCCTCGACGCCCACTACGCCAGCCACTGCCACGGCCCCCACCACCGCCGCCGCGCAAGCCCCTGGCGATACCGGCCGGCCCTTACTGATGGCCGGCAAGAAGACCCTGTACCAGCGCGTGCTGAGCAAGCCCGACGCGCAACTGGCCGCCGAGCCAGGCGGTGCCGGAGGGCAAGCCTTGCCGGCGTTTTCGGTGCTGTATGTCTATGAGCGCCGCGACGCGGCCGACGGCCAGTGGCTGCGGGTCGGCGCCGGCAGTGACGGGCGCAGCGAGGGCTGGTTGCCGGCCGCGCAGGTCAGCGACTGGAAGCAGAGCCTGGTGCTCAAGTTCACCGAACGCTCTGGCCGTTCGCCGGTGATGTTCGTGCGCGACGCCAAGCAACTGGAAAATCTGATCGCCAGCCCGATCACCGCGCGCAAATTGCTGATGCAGGCGCAGAACGACCCTCAGGACAACAGCCAGGTGCTGGCCCTTGAACCGACCGCCAGTGCGGTGCCGCAGGAGCAGTTCTACCTGCTGCCGATCTTCGAGGCCAAAGAAGGCTTCGACGAAGACGGCCAGCCGATGCAGATGCTCAACGTGGCGTCCATCGACCCCGGTCGCCAGGCCGCCGGAAATGACCTGAACCTGGCCGGCGCCCTGGGTGCCAGCGCCGCCAACCAGGCTCACGGCCAGACCCAGGCCGCCCAGGCCCAGACACAAGCCCAGGCCCAGGCCAAAGCCTTTCGCACCGCCGTGGTGCTGGTGGTCGACACCTCGGTGTCGATGCAGCCCTACATCGATCAGGTGCGCGAGGTGGTGCATCAGTTGCAGAGCAAGATCGCCCAGCGCGGCGAGCTCGACAGCGTCAGCTTCGGCCTGGTGGGCTTTCGCAACAACACCACCAAGACGCCGGGCCTGCAGTACCTGGCCAAGACGCTGGTTACTTTGGAGCAGGGCAGCGACCCGCAGCGCTTCATGCAACTGGCGCAACAGGTCAAGGCCACCTCGGTGTCCAGCCACTCGTTCAACGAAGACGCCTTCGCCGGCATCATGCAGGCCGTCGACGGCATGGACTGGTCCGGCTACGGCGGGCGCCTGATCCTGTTGGTCAGCGACGCCGGTGCCCTGCGCAAGAGCGACCCGCTGAGCAGCACGCAGATGAACGAAGCCGAAGTGCGCCAGGCCGCGCTGGGCAAGCAGATCAAGATCTACGCCTTGCACCTGCGCACCGACGCCGGCAAGAAAAACCACGACTCGGCCGAGCAGCAATACCGGGTGCTGACCGCCGACGCCAACCCGCGCATCGGTGACCTGTACGTGCCGGTGGCCGGCGGTGACGTGGCGCAGTTCGGCCAGCGGGTCGACGAGATCGGCACGGTGTTCGCCGACCTGGTGCACCAGGTGCGCAGCAACCAGCCGCAGGCCGTGCCGCTGCTGGCCAAGGCGCCAAGCCTGGGCGAAAAATCCGCCGCCGTCGGCTACGCCATGCACATGGACTTTCTCGGCCGCAAGCAGGCCAGCCAGGCGCCGCAGCTGGTCAGCGCCTGGGCCGCCGACCGCGACCTGACCAACCCGGCGCTGCCAGCCTTCCAAGTCTGCGTGATGCTCACCAAGCTGCAGCTCAACGACCTGCAACAGTCGCTGAAGCTGATCGTCGATGCGGCGCGCAAGACCCAGAGTTCGCCCAAGGATTTCTTCCAGGAAATCGCCAGCGCCAGCGCCTATATGAGCCGCGACCCGCAAGCCCTGCGCTCGGGGGCCAACCTGGCCCGTGGCGGGGTGCTGGGTGAGTACCTCGAAGGCCTGCCGTACCGCAGCAAGTCGCTGAACATGACCCAGGACCTGTGGCTGTCGCTGAGCGTGGCCGAGCAGGAAGACTTCATCGACGAGCTGGAATCGAAGATCCGCCTGTACGAGACCTTCCACAACGACCTGGCCAACTGGGTGCGGTTCGGTGACGCGGAGCCGGGGGACGCGCTGTACCGCGTGCCCCTGTCGACGCTGCCGTGATGCTCAGCCTGCGCGACGTGCGCAAGACCCGTGGCGTCGGTGCCCAGCGCTACAGCCTGGAGGTCCCGCGCCTGGAACTGCAAGGCGGCCAGCACTGTGCGCTGGTCGGCCCCAGCGGCTGCGGCAAGAGCACCTTGCTTGACCTGCTGGCGCTGGTGCTGGCGCCGGATCATGCCCAGCGCTTCGATTTTTCCACGCCGCAAGGCGAGTTCGACATCAAGGGCCTGTGGCGCGAAGGCCAGCAGACCCAACTGGCCGCACTGCGCAGCCGGCACCTGGGCTATGTGCTGCAGACCGGCGGGTTGCTGGGCTTTCTCGATGTGCGCGGCAATATCGATCTGTCACGGCGCCTGCTCGGGTTGGGCAACGACGGCAGTGTCGAGCACCTGGCCGAGCAACTGGAAATCGCCGATCAGTTGCGCAAGAAGCCCGGCGCCCTGTCGGTGGGCCAGCGCCAGCGGGTCAGTTGCGCCCGCGCCCTGGCGCATGGCCCGCAATTGCTGCTGGCCGACGAACCCACGGCCGCGCTGGACCCGCTCAATGCCGGTCGGGTCATGCAACTGCTGCTCAAGCAGGCGCACAAGCAGCGCGCCTGCTGCATCATCGCCACCCATGACGAAGGCCTGGCGCGCCAGGCCGGCTTGAGCGTGCTGCGCATCAGTTGCCGGCGCGACGCCGATGGCGGCGTGACCGCGACCCTGGGCGAGGTGCGCGCATGAAGCCGGCCACCCACCTGATGCTGGTGGCCAGCCTGGCCTGGCAGGATTACCGTGCCGACCGGCGCTTGTCGGCCTGCAGTGTGCTGGCGCTGGTGGCGGTGATCGCGCCGCTGCTGGTGCTGTTCGGGCTCAAGTTCGGCCTGATCGGCAGCCTGACCGAGCGCCTGGAACAGGACCCGGCTGTGCGCGAAATCATTCCGCTGGGCGGCGGGCGCTTCAACGGCGAGGCGATCACGGCGCTGGGGATGCGTGCGGACGTCGCCTTCGTGGTGCCGCGCACCCGGCAGATCGCCGCCACGGCAGACGTGAGCCTGCCCGGGCAGGCAGCGCTGAACGTCGAGATGATCCCCAGCGCCGAGGGCGACCCGCTGCTGGGCCCGATCATGCCGCCGCGGGGCCTGGACAGCGTGCTGCTGAGCAAGACCGCCGCTGAAAAGCTCAAGGCCCAGACCGGTGACTGGCTTGATGCAGTCTTCACCCGCCAGGTGGCCGGAAGGGTCGAATCGCGCCGGGTGCAGGTCAACGTCATGGCCGTGCTGCCGCTTGAAGCGTTCCAGCGCGATGCCCTGTTTGCCGACCTGGCGCTATTGCAGGCGGCCGAGGATTACCGTGACGGGCGCGCGGTGCCGGCGTTGGGCTGGCCGGGCGAGCCTCGTAGCGACGTGGCGCGTATCTACCCGGCGTTTCGCCTGTATGCCCGCAGTCTGAACGATGTCGAAACCCTGCGCCGGCATTTTGCCGACGCCGGCTTGCTGGTGTCGACCCAGGCCCAGGCCATCGCCCAGGTGCAGTCGCTGAGCCGCAACCTGTCGATCGTGTTCTGGGTGATTGCCGCCCTGGCCATGGGCGGCGGCTGTGCGGCCATCGTCGCTGGCACCCTGGCGACCATCGAACGCAAGCGCCGCGAGCTGTCGGTATTGCGTTTGCTGGGGTTTGGTACGGGGGCCTTGCTGGCCTTCGTGGTGTTGCAGGCGCTGTACAGCGGTGTGATGGCCGCCGCAATTGGCGCACTTTTATATGCAATTGCAGAGCTGGGGCTGAACCGTTTATTCGTTCAGGTGTCTGGCGAGTATGCCAGTCAGCTATTGCCTCGCCATTACCTGGTGGCACTGGTGGCAGTGCTCGGCATCAGCGCCGTCGCGGCGCTGCTGGGCGGCTGGCGCGTATCACGGATCGAAGCTTCGGAAGGAATCAGAGATGTTTGAGTTGCGCAGGGCCTCACAGGCACTGGCGGTCGCGGCGTTGTGCCTGGCGGCGACAGCCGTGCAGGCCGAAGAAGTCCCGAACAAGCTGGATAACCCCAAGCCCTTGCCCGATGACGTCAGCCTGCCGCTGCCGTGCGGTGGCGAGATGGTCATGCGCTATGTGTACATCCTCGCCGAAGGCAGCCTGGACGACCGCGAGATCAGCCTGGGCTACCCGTTCAACGAGGGTGAAGCCGGCTACAAGCAGTCGTTCATCTCCGGCTACCGGCGCGACTTCATCAATGGCCAGTTCACCTTGCAGGACCTGTCGGCCGACTGGCGCAAAAGCATCGGCCCGATGCTGCCCAAGGCCGAGGCCGGCACGCCGCTCAAGCCGATGATGTATTTCATTGGCAAATATGAAGTGACCCAGCGCCAGTACAGCCAGGTCATGGCCCAGGCGCAATCACTGGCCAGCGGCGAACCGGCCCCGGCTTGCGAAGCGGTCGAGGGCATGGCCGGGCGTCTGCCCCAGGTCAGCCTGTCGCGCTTCGAGGCCGAGCGCTTTGCCGCGGTGTACAGCGCCTGGCTGATGAAAAACCACCGTGACCTGCTGCCGGTCAGCGGCCGGGGCAAGAGTGACGACGACGGCGGCATCGGCTTTGTGCGCCTGCCCACGGAAGTGGAGTGGGAGTTCGCCGCCCGTGGCGCCCAGGCGGTCAGTCGCCAGGACCTGGAGGGCCGGTTGTTCCCGCGCCGCCAGGAAGGCCAGGAGGGCGATGGCCCGCTGGCCGACTGGGCGGTGTACAACCAGGTGGCCGGTGGCACCGGCCAGGCGGCGCGGCTGATGCCCGTCGGCACTAAACAACCCAACCCGATCGGCCTGTTCGATGTGATCGGCAACGCCGCCGAGATGGTCCAGGAGTCGTTCCAGCTGGTGCACGCCGGGCGCCGCCAGGGCACCTACGGCGGTTTTGTGGCCAAGGGCGGCAACTACCTGGAAGGCGAGGGCACGCTGTTCACCGGCATGCGCCGCGAGTACCCGCTGTTCGCCGCCGACGGCACCGAGCAGCGCAACGAGACCACCGGCTTTCGGGTTGCACTGGGCGCCTTGTCGGCGCCGCGCTCGCGCTACAAGGAGCTGTTCGAGCAATGGCAGAAGGACGGTCGGCTGGCCTCGCTGACCGACGATATCGCCGCCGTCAATGACCCGACCCAGCGCCTGGACACCCTGATCGGCACCACCGCCGACCCGCGCCTGCAAGCCGAGCTGGGGCTGGTCAACGAAGAGCTCAAGCGCAACGTGGCGCTGATCGCGATGCAACGCGAAGAAGCCGCCGGCAACCTGATCCAGTCGGCGGCCCTGGTGGCCGAGACCATCAATAACTACAACATCCGCCTGACCAACCTGCAGAAAAGCCAGAAGCAGGCGGCTGACGCCAAGGACCAGGCCAGCGCCGCGATGTTCGACGCGGCCATTGCCAACGGTCGCAGCGCGCTGGACGGCGCGGTGGCGATCTACATCGACAACCTGGCCACCGGCACGCGCTACACCGATGCGGTGATCCAGGCCCAGTTTCAGCGGGTCAAGGAAGAGCTCAATCGCAAGCCGGTCATCGGCAAGAGCCTGATGAACCGCGCCACGCTGTTCGTGCGTCATGTCGGCGAGTACCGCCAGAACAAGCGCGCCGACCCGGCCTTGATCCTCAAGCAATTGCTTGCATCGGTCAGCACTCAGTGACTGTCCGTTGCAAGCAGGCAACGCAAGAAATCCGGACGGCATGGGGCCGTACCGGGTTGGTTGAAACCTCAAGAAGAGAAGCCGTCATGTCCCTGTCCCGCAACCCCCTCGCAAGCTTCGTGAAAAGCCGCACCCTGATGATGGCCACGGCCGGATTCAGCGCTGTCCTGCTGACCGGTTGCGCCAGCTCCCCGGTGTCCAAGGTTGGCGCGACCACCAAGGTCGAGTACTACCCGAGCTGCTACGAGCCGGTGCAGCACCTGCGCCAGACCGACTCGGACATGACCAAGTCGGTGGTCACCGGTGCTGCGATCGGCGCTGTCGGCGGTGCGCTGACCGGTGTGCTGACCGGCAACAAGGAAAATCGCGGCCGCAATGCCGCCATCGGTGCGGCCGGCGGCGCTTTGGTAGGCGGTGCGGCCGGTTACTACACCGAGCGCCAGAAGCAGATCGCCGATGACAACCAGCGCATTGCCTCCTACGCCACCGACTTCAGCAAGAGCTCGGCCGACATCGACCGCAGCACGGCCTACGCCCAGGCCTCGCAATCGTGCTACCAGCGCGAGTTCACCAGCCTGGTGTCGGGTCGCAAGGCCAACACCATCAACGAAACCGAAGGCCGCAAGCGCCTGGCGGAAATCGTGGCCGGCCTGAAGGAGTCCAACGACCTGATCGCCGCCGTCAACGGCCGCGCCAGCGAAGACCTGAGCAACTACACCCAGGCCTACGAGGCCGACCTGCAGCAAGTGGGCGTCAAGCGTAACGACGTCGTGGTCGTGGCCGCAGCCGAAGAGCCGAAAGTGGTGACCACCTCGAGCAACGGCGGCAAGAAACCGCCGGTCAAGAACCCGAAATCCGGCGGCAAGCTGCCTGTCGTGCCAAGAGAAGCGGTCAGCACCGAGAAGTCCCTGCGCGACGCCAAGGACAAGCAGGAGCAAGGCAAGCAGGTCGCCGCTGCCGGTCAGACCCAGGTCAACAGCATGTGCAAGAACCCCGACGTGGGCGACTGGGCACCGGTGCCTTGCCCGGCGTGATCTGATCCAGGCTGACGCCTGATCCGGGCTGACGCCTGATCCGGGCTGACGCCTGACTCGGGCTGACGCCTGATCCGGATAGGCGCCTGTAGGAGCGCGCTCTGCCCGCGACCGGCTGCGTTAGCAGTCGTAGATTTTCAGCGTTTCCGAGATTTTGCGAGCGCTTCGCACTCGGTCGCGGTGGTCCGGCATTCCGGCAAGCGCGCTCCTACCAGGGCGTCTGTTTCTATCGTTTCAAGGAAGACCCATGTCTGAAGTCATGATCGGGCTGCGTAACAGCCCTTCGCAAGTAATGGCCCGGCAACGGATCGAGGCCAGGATCAATACCCGCAAGCTGTTCGCCGCCATTGACGCCGACCCTGCAATCGTCGGCGCCGGGGTGGTGTACATCGATGCCGATTTCAATGTCGTGACGCTGCGCGAATTTACCCCGCTGTGCAGTCTCAAGCCCAAGCGCATCATCGTGCGCGAGGCGCAGCGCAATATTTCGCCGCAGCAGTTTGCCCAGCATGTGCAGAGCAACCCGCGCGAATCGCGGCTGCTATACGAGGGTTTCAATGCCACGATGGCCTGCACCGGCGCCGTACTGGGCTGGATCGCGGTCATCGGTGGTACGGCCATCGTGCCGTTTACCGGCGGTGCGAGCCTGGTGATCACCTCGCTGGGGCTGGCCGCCACGGCGGCCAGTACTGCGCAGTGCGGCATTGGCCTTGCACGGGTCGGTAATGAAGTGCTCAGCCCGGCCAACAACGACGCGCTCGACAGCAACGAGTGGTACCAAGGCATCTCGCAAGCGCTGGACATCGTGGCCCTGTCGGGCGTGGGTGCGGCAGGACTGACCGTTGCCAAGCTGCTCAATGCGCGCAAGGCCATGACCGGGCGTAGCTGGTTCCAGAGCCTGAAGAATCTCAACCGGCAGGAGCGCAAGCGTCTGACCGATGAGCTGCTGCAGATCGAGAACCCGACCCTGACGCCCAAGTTGCGCAAGGCGCTGCAAGAGGCCGGCGCCATGCCCAAGCGCTACGGGGCTACGGAAATCTCGGCGAAGTTTGCCGTGACGCTCAAGGATGCTCTGGGCATCGGCACGGGACTGGCCGGCAGCGGCATCGTGCAAAGCTATGCGATCGGCCTGTATGAGGAGCTGGGCGAGTGAGGCAGGACACGGACTTTCTGACGATCCTGCGCCGGCATTTTCCCGTGTTCATCGGCGCCTTCTTCCTGGCGCTGTTTGCCTTGTCAGTGTCCCTGATCCTGCTGTTCGCGCTGTACCCTTCGGCACAGGCCGACTACGCACAGCACCTGGTCATGGCCAACCTGGGCCTGGCGGTCTACTTGTGCTCGGCCAATTTCCTGGTCATTCGCGGACGCCCCTGGGGCGTGTGGCCGGTGGTGGCGGCGATGGTGGTGTGCCTGCTGGTGGTCGTCTTCAACTGGGGCCACCGGGGCGTGCCGCAGGCAATGTACATCGTTGGCGTGCTGCTGCCGCTGCTGACCTTACTGGTACTCAACAGCTCCCGCTACCGGGCCATGCTGGCCGCCATGGTGCAGGTGCGCGAGCAACGGACCCTGGCGCGCAAACAGAAAAAGTAACCGCTGTATTCCATGAACGGGCCATCGCCCCTGTGCGGCTCATGCCGCTTTTCAAGTGAAGCCCATGAAGAACCTGAAGCTGATTGCTGTTCTGGTCCTGCTGCCCTTGTGCCTGGTGTTGCTGGGCGGCTGGCAGCTGCAGCGCAGCCTGTCGAGCGACGCTGAGCACGAAAGGCGGCTGGCCGAAATGACCACACTGCGTCCGGCGCTCATTGCCATGCAGGCACGCTCCAGCACCGCGACGCTCGACGTCGGCTCCCAGCGCATCTCGATCCCTGAGGCCTTGAAGCGCCAGGCGCGTGTCAGTGCGCACCTGGAGACGCAGCTGTCGATCGACAGGGCCCGGCATGGGCTGGCCATCATGGTGATGGTGACCAGCCTTCTGGCGGCGCTGATCGGCTTGATCGGGTTGCTGGGGGTATCGCGGGCGGCGGCGCGGGCCGCGCACTCGCGTGAGCGTCTGCTGCAGACCTTTACCTGGGTCAGCCAACGGCTGCCGTACGTGCTGATGGGCCATGTCCTGGCCATGAGCGCCGCCGTCGCTGGCATCATGGGGTTCGAAGCGCTGAGCCTTTGGCCTGAAGGCAAGCTGTCGCAAATGCGGCTTGGCGTCATGATCGTGGTCGGGGCATTCGGGCTGCTGTGTGTGTACATGCTGTGGCGCGCCATCCGGCAACTGCGTGTCATCCTGCACATGTTCGAGCCGGCGCCCTTGCCGGTGCTTGGGCAGGCCGTGGGTCGCGAGCAGGCCCCTGGCCTGTGGGCGTTCGTCGACACCCTGGCCGAGCGCCTGGGCGCGCTGGCGCCGCAGCATATCGTCGTCGGTCTCAGCGAAGGCTTTTACGTCACCTCCAGTGATGTTCAACTGCAGCCGTGCGGCACGAGCGTGTCCGGGCGCACGCTGCATGTGCCCATCACCTACCTGGGGGTGCTCGACAGCGCTGAGGTCAGTGCGGTGATTGGTCATGAGCTGGCGCATTTCGCCGGTGAAGACACCGAGTACAGCCTGCGCTTTCTGCCGATCTACGACGGCATTGGCCGCAGCATGACGGTGATGGTCGATATCCTGGTCGAAGGCGGGCTGCTGCAACGCTTGATCATGCAGCCGTCCTTCATGCTGGGGCTGCATTTCCTGGCGTCGTTCGACCACTCGGTGAGCCACTGGAGCCGCCAGCGCGAGCTGGCCGCCGATGCGGCCGGCGCGCAACTGGGCGGGCAACTGGCCGCCGCCTCGGCGCTGGTCAGAATCAGTGCCATCGAGCCATTGCTCGTCCAGGGGCTGGAGGCGCGCATGGTCCCGGCGATGGCGGCCGATCCCGAACAGCCCCGGGAGGTCGACCTGCCGGCCAGCCTGCTCAACGAGCTGGCGCAACAGGCGCTGGTGTTGCCCGACGACTACCTGACAGTGCAACTGCCGCACCCTTCCGACACCCACCCTTGTAACGGCGAGCGCCTGGTGGCCTTGCAGGTCGAGACCGAGGTGGCCATCAGCCGCGGGGTGCGGCCTGTGGATGCCGTGCAGGCCGGGCACGTCCTGCACGGGTATTTCAGTGATGCGCCAGGGTTGTGCGCGCGCCTGGGCCAGGACTTTCTCGACTATTACGCCGTTCAGGATGCCGAGCTGGTCCAGCAACTGCGCGACACGGCCGGTCGGGTCGAAGGCGAGGTGCACCTGCACGAAGGCGCCAGGATCCACGGCTGGGTGACGACTGTGCTGTTCGGCCTGATGACCGGGGTCGGCCTGGTGGCGCTGCTGGCGCCGCTGTTTTTGCCGCAGGAAACCTCGGACGCCAAGGACGTGCTGCTGATCGTCGGCTTCATCGCCACCGGGGTCGGGGCCTCCTTGCTGCCTTCGTCCGTGCGCCTGATCCGCCGCGCCGACCAGACCGCACTGTCATTGACACCCGATCACCTGGTGTTTGCCAATATCAAGACACCGGTGCCGATCTGGGACATTGCGCTCTTCAATCTGGAGATTCATCAGGGCACCCAACTGAGCTTTATCCTGGAAGAACAGGTGCCCTTGCCCGAGATCACCCGGCGTGGGTATTTCCAGCCCGGGGCCAAGGTTGACCGCAAGCAACGATTGGTAACCCTGAAGCTGGAGAAATTCTGCCGCGATGGCAAGACGCTCCAGATCGATGAGCTGGCCGAACTGGTGCAGACCTACATCAATGCCGGCCATGCCCGGCACGTGCTGCAGCAACTGTAGGAGCGACCAACGGTCGCGACCACTGACTTGACCGCAGGCAATAAAAAACCCGCCGAGGCGGGTTTGTTGTCCAAAACCATTCCAACTCCCTGTCAGCAGCGTCCAGGCAATGGTTGATCATCCTTGATCCTGACCCGCGTCCTGCTTGTCAGTGGATTGGATCCAATATATGCGTATCCGGACGGGCTTCAAAGAGCGATTATCCTAAATGCGTGTAAGCCTTTGGCTATACATGCTGATCGGCCTGATTCGCATTTTCTTTTTCACGGGCAATAAAAAACCCGCCGAAGCGGGTTCTTGTTCCAAGACCATTCCAACATCCTGTCAGGAGCATCCGGGCATGGTCGATCGTCCTTGATCCTGGCGGGCTTCCTGCTCACCAGTGGTTGGATCCAAATATAGGCTTATGCGCAGGGTGTGCAAAGGGCAATGTTGCTCTATTGCGTGTAAGCCTTTGGCTATACATCACCTCCCGGGCGGTCGGCAAACACGCTTTGTCCCTGTACCGTAGTCAGCCGTTTCGCCGTCTTCATGAGCCCGGACCATGTCTGAAGAGATTCCAGCACGCCATCACTATCGTCACTTCCAGCCCATCACTACGCGCTGGCAGGACAACGATATCTACGGCCACATCAATAACGTCACCTATTACGGTTTTTTCGACAGCGCCATCAATGCCTGGCTGATCGAGCGCGGCGCGCTGGATATTCACGACGGCCCGGTGGCAGGGCTGGTGGTGAGTTCGTCCTGTGACTATTTCGCGTCCATCGCCTACCCAGAACTGATCGAAGTGGGGCTGCGCGTGGCGCGTTTCGGCGGCAGTTCAGTGCAATACGACGTGGCGGTGTTCAGGGTCGGTGAGCCAGAACCCTGCGCGGCCGGGCGATTCGTACATGTGTTCGTGGACCGTGTGTCACAGCAGCCAGCGCCGCTGCCCGAAGCCCTGCGCGAGGCGTTGCAAGCGTTGTCCTGAAAGCGTTGCCCTGAAACCAGACTGGCCGCTCGAGAGCGGCCAGTGGGCTTTATGCAGCAGGTTGTGCGTCCGGGCTTAACGATGACGCCAGTGGCGATCGTGCTTGCGGTGACCGTAATGATTGCCACGGTTGCCGCGGCCGCCACGGTACTCACGACGGTCATTGCCGCCACGGTAGCGACGGTCGTCGTCGCGGCTTTCGTTGCCCATGTAGTTGCCCAGCGCACCACCGGCACCGCCGCCGGCGGCCGCGCCGATCAGGCTGCCGGTGTTGCCGCCGACGCTGCGGCCGACGACGTTGCCGCCCGCTGCGCCCAGGCCGCCACCGATGGCTGCTTCAGTACGGTTACGGCGATCGGCACCGACCGCACCACCGGCTGCGCCGCCCAGGCCGGCGCCGATGGCCGAACCTGTGCTGCCGCCGATCTGCTGACCGACGACCGAACCCAGTACCCCGCCCAATGCACCACCAACGCCCGCTTCCAGGTTACTGCCCGCCAGGGCGGAACCGGTCACGAGAGAAAGAGACAACAACAGAATCGAGGAGAGTTTCATAAAGGAATCTCGGATTGATGACGAGGCGATCCTGCAATTAACAAATGCTTCATGCAATGCAAATCCGACGAGTAACACGATTGCCGCACAAAGCGCTAAGTTACTGTTTTTACTAGGGAACTTAATTGTTTTTTAACAGTCATAGCTCACTTGATCACGGCCTGTTTCTTTAAAAAACAGGCCTTTTTTGTGCCTGCAGCCTGAAAGGTAACAGTTTGTTACAGCCGCTTGGGAAATAATTCAGCGCATAAAAAACGCCTGTTTTTGCAGGCGTTTTTTGCAGGCCGCTATTGGACCGTGATCAGACAATCCGTGCCGACGCGCCCGAGCGTTCCAGGCGGATGGCCACGAACTTCGACGTTGGCGTATGGCTGCCGTCGCCGACGCTCTCCAGCGGTACCAGCGGGTTGACCTCCGGGTAGTAGGCCGCCGCCTGGCCGGCAGGAATGTCGAAGGCCAGCAAGGTGAAGCCCTTGACGCGCCGCTCGTGCGCATCGCCCCAGATAGAGATCAGGTCGACCTTCTGCCCGGGCTGGAACCCCAGGCGAACGATGTCCGCCTCGTTGACGAATACCACGTCACGCTGGCCCTTGACCCCGCGATAGCGGTCATCGAGCCCGTAGATGGTGGTGTTGTACTGATCGTGCGAACGCATCGATTGCAGGATCAGGTCCGGCACCTGGCCGGTGGCATGCACACGCTCGTCGATCAGGCTGCCGGGCAGCGGGTTGGGCTTGAAGTTGGCGCGGGCCGTGGCGGTGTTCCAGTGCCGGGCGCCGGCCGCGTTGCCCAGGTAGAAGCCACCCGGGTGCTTGAGCCGCTCGTTGAAATCCTTGAAGCCGGGCAGGGTGTCGGCAATCAGGTCACGGATGCGGCGGTAGTCCTCGACCAGCCACAGCCAGTCCACCGGTTGCTTGCCCAGCGTGGCGTTGGCGATGCCGGCCAGGATCGCAGGCTCCGAGCGCATCTGCTTCGACAAGGGCTGCAACTGACCATTGGAGGCGTGGACCATGCTGAACGAGTCTTCCACCGTCACCGCTTGCGGGCCGTCGGCCTGCAGGTCGATGTCGGTACGACCCAGGCACGGCAGGATCAGGGCCTGCTTGCCATGAAACAGATGACTGCGGTTGAGCTTGGTGCTGATCTGCACGGTCAGGTCGCAGTTCTGCAAGGCGGCGGCGGTGCGTGGGCTGTCGGGGGTGGCCTGGGCGAAGTTGCCGCCCAGGGCGATGAACACCCTGGCCCGGCCCTCGGCCATGGCATGGATGGCCTCGACCACGTTATGGCCGTTGACGCGCGGCACCTTGAAGCCGAAGCGCTGTTCCAGGGCGTCGAGCAGGAACGCCGGCGGGCGCTCGTTGATGCCCATGGTACGGTCGCCCTGCACGTTGCTGTGGCCACGCACCGGGCACAGTCCGGCGCCTGGCCTGCCGATATTGCCGCGCAGCAGCATCAGGCTGGCGATTTCCTGGATGGTCGCCACCGAGTGGCGGTGCTGGGTAATGCCCATCGCCCAGCACATGATGACGTTCTTGCCCTTGGCGTACATGCGCGCGGCGCGCTCGATGTCTTCCATCGGCAGGCCGGACTGTTCGACCAGGACGCTCCACGGCGTGTCGTCGACCACGGCCAGGTAGTCGAGCAGGCCATGGGTGTGCTCGTTGAGAAATGTGTGGTCGAACACCGGCTCGCTGTTGCTGGCCTGGGCTTCGCGCTCCCACTGCAACAGGAACTTGGCCATGCCGCGCAGCAGTGCCATGTCGCCGCCCAGTGCCGGGCGCAGGTAGGCGGTGTTGGTCGGCTTGTCGCTGTTGGTGAGCATCTCCAGCGGGTGCTGCGGGTGCTGGAAGCGTTCCAGGCCGCGTTCCTTGAGCGGGTTGACGCACACCACCTGGGCACCGCGCTTGACCGCATCGCGCAGCGGATCGAGCATGCGCGGGTGGTTGGTGCCGGGGTTCTGGCCCAGCACGAAAATCGCATCGGCGTGTTCGAAGTCATCGAACGTCACCGTGCCCTTGCCGACCCCCACGCTCTGCGACAAGGCCACGCCGCTGGCCTCGTGGCACATGTTCGAGCAGTCAGGGAAGTTGTTGGTGCCAAAGGCGCGTACGAACAACTGGTACAGGTACGCCGCTTCGTTGCTGGCCCGGCCCGAGGTGTAGAACTCGGCCATGTTCGGGTCAGGCAGGGCATTGAGGTGCCGGGCAATCAGCGCAAAGGCATCATCCCAGGCGATGGGCTTGTAGCGGTCGCTCTGCGGGTCATAGACCATCGGCTCGGTCAGGCGGCCCTGGTATTCGAGCCAGTAGTCGCTCTGCTCCAGCAACTGGCTGACGCTATGGCGGGCAAAGAACGCGGCGTCGACGCGGCGCTTGGTGGCCTCCCAGTTGACCGCCTTGGCGCCGTTTTCACAGAACTTGACCATGCCGCTTTCCGGCGAGTCGCCCCAAGCGCAACCGGGGCAGTCGAAGCCGCCGTTCTGGTTGGTCTTGAGCATGGCCCGCAGGTTTTTCAGGGCGTTGTCGCTGCCCAGCCAGGCCTGGGTCACGCTGATCAGTGCCCCCCAGCCGCCGGCCGGCCCTTTATAGGGCTTGTAGCGCGGGGTCGGGGTCTTGTCGGCTTGATGATGAGTCACGGTCGGTTCTCCATCGCAGGGCTGTAAACCCGCGGCGCGCTGTGCTGCGGCAGGTGGATCAGGTTGAGGTTATGGCTGCGCGCCCATTGCAGGGCCAGTACCGTGGGCGACGACAGGCTGACCAGGGTCTGGAGGCCGGCGCGCAGGGCCTTCTGGATCAGTTCCAGGCTGCAGCGGCTGGTGACGACGGCCACGCCGCCGTCCAGAGCAATGTTCTGCCGGACCAGCGTGCCGATGAGTTTGTCCAGGGCGTTGTGCCGGCCGATGTCTTCGCGGCCCAGCAGCAACTCACCTTGATCATTCATGAACAAGGCGGCATGCACCGCACCGCTG
The DNA here is from genome assembly GCF_001423155.1 of Pseudomonas sp. Leaf127. NCBI lineage: Bacteria > Pseudomonadati > Pseudomonadota > Gammaproteobacteria > Pseudomonadales > Pseudomonadaceae > Pseudomonas > Pseudomonas sp. Leaf127. The sequence continues at coordinate 68,161 of NZ_LMOA01000026.1, forward strand.
TGCTGCCCCAATGGCTGAAAGGCGCCGATGCGCTGGCGCAGGCCGTCCAGCCACGCGGCCGGCGGCAGGGGTGCGCCGGGTAATACGGCAAGCTCCGGCAGGGCCTGATCGACTGCCTCCACACCGCACAGGCCGCAGCCGGTGGTACCGGTCAACTGGCGACGGTGTTCTTTCAGGGCCCAGAAAGCGCGGCTGGCGATCTCGACTTCGGCCTGCATGGACGAGCCACAGCCACTAAGGGTGAAATCGTAGATTTCGTCGGCCGAGGCCACGATGCCGCTGCCCAGGCTGAAACCGACCACGAAGTCTTCAAGGTCGGTGGGGCTGACCAGCATCACTGCCTGGCTGATGCCGTTATAGGCGATGGCCAGGGCGACTTCTTCGGCCAAGACGGCTTCGGCTGTTGGCGAGCCGTCGAGGCTGGCGTACTGATAGGCCTGGCTGGCGCCGGGCGCGGGCGCTTCCAGGGCCGACGCCGTACTGATCGTGCGCTTGGCATGCATGACTGGAGTACCGGCAGATTGATGGCTGTAAGCCTAGGCCGGTTGCCGCTGTGCGTCTAATCGCTAGTTCCGATGCCGTGATAGAGCAGGTCGATCATTGCGGGCCCAGGGATTGCTTCATCAACTCGAAGCACACTTCGGCCAAGGCCGAGCGCGGTGCGGTGTTACGCATGATCAACCCCAGCCCGGCCAGGGTGCGGGCGTCTTCGATGGGGTGCAGGCGCAGGGTTTCGCTCAGGGTGTCGAGGCCGCCTTCCAGCGGCATGATGGCGCAGCACAGGCCGCCCTGGACGGCCTGCAACAGTTGGTGCACCGCGTCGGTCTGCAACAGCGGTTGTGGCTGCAGGCCACGGCTGTGGAAGTTGTGGTCGATGGACTGGCGAAAATGCATGCTGCCGGTCAGCAGGCCCAGCGGCAGCTCGATCAGGTCGGCCCAGCCCAGCGGCGCCTCGGTGAACTGGAAGTGGCGAGGGTCATACAACAGGCCCATGCGCGTCTCGCCCAGGGGCAGGGCTTCGAAGCGCTTGGCGTCCAGGCGCTCGAAGTACGACACGCCCAGGTCGATGCGATTGCTCGCCAACTGTTCCAGGATCTGTTCGGAGCTGAGCGACGACAATTCGAAGCTCAGGTTCGGGTGCGCCTGATGCAAGCGTTGCAGCAACGCCAGCGGATCAAAACTCGACAGCGGCACCACGCCCAGGCGCAAGGTGCCTACCAGATTGCCGCGGCAGGCCGCAGCCTCGGCCTGCAGCCCTTCGTAGGCGGCCGCAACGGTACGCGCCCAGGCCAGCACCCGCTCACCCGGTGCGGTAAAGCCTTCGAAACGCTGCCCACGCGTGACCAGTTCCAGCCCCAGCTCCTGCTCCAGGCTGCGCAGGCGCATCGACAGGGTCGGCTGGGTGATATTGCAACGCGCCGCCGCCTGGCCGAAATGCCGGGTCTCGTCGAGGGCGATCAGAAATTTCAATTGCTTGATGTCCATGCTCACTCCGGGGGACAGGCGGTCGATCGATTCTACGCACTGGCGCTACGTTTGTCGGGCCGGCACTCGGACCGGGCGTCGCGGTCTATGGTTGAAGGGGCACCTATGCTTCGTATCTTGAGGAGGAACCACAGTGAGTATTTTCAGTTTCCTGAAAGACGCCGGAGAAAGCATCATCGATGCGCTGACACCCGGCGACGCACACGCCGATGCGCTGAAAGATCATATCGCCAAGGTGGGCCTGGGTAATCCCAACGTCCAGGCGAGTGTGGAAGGCGACACCGTCACCGTCACCGGCGAAGTGGCCAGCCAGGAAGAAAAGGAAAAGATTCTGCTGGCGCTGGGCAATATCAAAGGTGTGGAAAAGGTCGACGACCAGATGACCATCGCTGCCGGCGCCCCGGCTACGGCCGCTGCAAAATTTGTCACCGTCGAAAAAGGCGACACCCTGAGCGCCATCTCCAAGCGTGTGTACGGTGACGCGAACAAGTACCAGAAGATCTTCGACGCCAACAAACCCATGCTCAAGGACGTGAACAAGATCTACCCCGGCCAGACCCTGCGTATACCGGAGTAACAACCGTGGTAGGAGCGCGCTTGCCCGCGACCGGCTGCGTTAGCAGTCGTAAATTTTCAGCGTTTCGCAGATTTATAGCCGTGAATTTTCAGCGTTTCGCAGATTTACAGCCGTAAATTTTCAGCGTTTCGCAGATTTACAGTCGTGAATTTTCAGCGTCTACACAATTTTTGCGAGCGCTGCGCACTCGGTCGCGGGCAAGCGCGCTCCTACGTCGGACATCCATACCCTGTGTGGATGTCATAAGCCTTCGATCAACACCCGGTAATCCTCCACCGCTGCAAACTCCTCAGTGTCCTTCGGGCCCTTGCTGCTGTCCGGTTCGCTGACCGCCAGCAGGTGGGCGATGCCGTAGGTGCGGGCGCTGCGCAGGATCGGCAGGGTGTCGTCGATGAACAGGCTGCGGGCCGGGTCGAAGGCGGTGTCGGCGTGCAGGGCGTCCCAGAACTGCTGGTTTTCCTTGGGAAAGCCATAGTCGTGCGAACTGATCAGGCGTTCGAAGTAGGGCGCCAGCTCGATGCGTTCCATCTTCAGCGACAACGAGTCGCGGTGGGCGTTGGTGATCATGATCACCCGCTTGCCGGCGCCTTGCAGCGCCGCCAGGAACGTCTCGGCGTCCGGGCGCAGGGCGATCAGGTGGGCGACCTCCTGCTTGAGCTCGCGGATCGGCAGTTTCAGCTCGCGGCTCCAGAAATCCAGGCAGTACCAGTTCAGGGTGCCGGCATGGTCGACGAACAGCGGTTTGATCTCAAGCCACGCCATCGCCAGGCTGATGCCGTGCAGCTCGGCATAGCGCTGCGGCAGGTGATGCAGCCAGAAATGTTCGTCGAAATGCAGGTCGAGCAGCGTGCCGTCCATGTCCAGCAGGACGGTGTCGATCTCGCTCCAGGGCAGGGCAGGCATACGGGGCTCTCTTGACGATGAAGGGGCAATATATCTGAGACAGATGACGGAAAAAGCCACGTATAGTACCGCGCTCATGCCAAGGAGTTTGTCATGCGTCAGAAACCCACTGTACTTGACCGTGAAATCGTCGCCAGCAGCCGCCTGTTCCGTGTCGAGGCCGTGCAGCTGCGCTTTGCCAACGGTGTCGAGCGCACCTACGAACGGCTGGTCGGGCGCGGCAACGGGTATGGCGCGGTGATGATCGTCGCCATGCGCGATGCCGACCACGCCCTGCTGATCGAAGAGTACTGCGGCGGCACCGAAGACTACGAGCTGTCATTGCCCAAGGGCCTGATCGAACCTGGCGAAGACGTGCTGGCCGCCGCCAATCGCGAGCTCAAGGAAGAAGCCGGCTTCGGCGCCCGCCAGCTTGAACACCTGACCGAACTGTCGCTGTCGCCGGGCTACATGAGCCAGAAAATCCAGGTGGTGCTGGCCACCGACCTGTACGAAGAGCGCCTTGAAGGTGACGAGCCCGAGCCGATCCGGGTCGAGGCCATCAACCTGCGCGACCTGGCCAGCCTGGCGCAACACCCGCACTTCAGCGAAGGTCGTGCCCTGGCCGCCCTGTACCTGGCCCGCGATCTGTTGACCCAACGAGGAACCTTCCTGCCATGACCGACGTGCTCGACAACCTGCCTCATCCACTGCTGGCGCCGGTCGTGCGCCTGGCCCTGAAGGCAGGTGAGGCGATCCTGCCGTTCTGGCGCAATGGCGTGGCGGTGACGGCCAAGGCCGATGATTCGCCGGTGACCGCCGCCGACCTGGCCGCGCATCAGGTGCTGGTCGACGGCTTGCAGGCACTGGACCCGAGCATTCACGTGCTGTCCGAAGAAGACGCCAACATTGCCCAGGCCGAGCGCGCCACCTGGGAGCGCTGGTGGCTGGTCGATCCGCTGGACGGCACCAAGGAATTCATTGCCGGCAGCGAGGAGTTCACCGTCAACGTCGCGCTGATCGAGCGCGGGCAGGTGGTGTTCGGCGTGGTGTCGATGCCCACCAATGGTCGCTGCTGGCTGGGCGGCAAGGGCCTGGGCGCCTGGCGCCGTGAAGCCGACGGGGCAGGCCAGGCCATCAGCGTGCGCACCGGGCCACCGGCCGGGCAGGGCGTGACCGTGGTTGCCAGCCGCCGCCATTCCAGCCCCGATCAGGAGCGCCTGCTGGCGGGACTGGCCGAGGCGGTGGGCGAGTTGCAACTGGCCAATATCGGCAGCTCGCTGAAATTCTGCCTGCTGGCCGAAGGCAGTGCCGATTGCTACCCGCGCCTGGCCCCGACCTCGCAATGGGACACCGCGGCGGCACAAGGCGTACTCGAAGGCGCCGGCGGCGTGGTATTGCAGCTCGACGGCCAGCCGTTCAGCTATCCGTCGCGTGAATCACTGCTCAACCCGTTCTTCCTCGCCCTGCCCGCCAACGCCCCCTGGCGCACCCGGCTGCTGGAGCTGGCCAGGGCGTGATGCCACCATCGTGGTTCGCGACCGATGGTCGCTGCTGCGTAATCCGCGTCATGACAAAGCCGTGGGAGCGACCAACGGTCGCGAAAGGGCCGATGCAGGCATCGCCTCTTCTGCATGGGATCGTCATTAGTCGCGGCTGAAGCGGATCGCCGCCCGGCCGCTCCTACGGTGCGTGCCTTGTTACCGATGCACCACGAATTGTCCGACAAACCGCACCGCGGCTGCCTCACTGGCCTGTTCGTGGATAAACGTGTGCAACGCCAGCCGCGCACGGCCACGGCGCTGGTAGGTGGCGAGAAACCGCTCCCATGACGCCGGCAGCGGCGCCTGGCACACCGCCACCGCGTCGCCGCGCACTGGCAGCGGGTAGCTGATCTGCCCGTCCTGAATCACGATATGCCCGTCGGTGATGCCCGCCTCGCGCAGGCGCAGGTGCAGCCAGCCCCAGCCGGCCAGCACGGCGCCGCAATACAGGCTGCCGCCGAACAGCGTGCTCTTGTGGTTGACGTTGGGTGCCAGTGGCAGGTGCAGACGCAGGCTGTGGTCCTGCCAGTCGATGACCTTCACGCCCATGTCGCGGGTCAGCGGAATGTCGTGGTGCAGCAGTTGCTCAAGGGCTTGCGCGGTGTGGGCGCTCATTCGTTGTCGTCCGGGTGGGTGCTGTGGTCACCAAAACTCAGGCCGTGCTTGCGCAGCTTGTCGTGCAGGGTCTTGCGCGGCAGGCCCAGGGCCTCGGCCAGGCTGCGCACCGAGGTGTGCGGGCGGGTCAGTTCGGCGGCGATCAGGGTGCGCTCGAAGTGCTCGACCTGCTCGCTCAGGCCGCCGCTGCTCAGCGGTGCCGGCGTGCCGGTCATGCCTTCCAGTTCCAGCTCCAGGCCCAGGGCAAAGCGCTCGGCGGCGTTTTGCAGCTCGCGTACATTGCCTGGCCAGTTGTGGCGCAGCAGCAAGGCCCGCTGGCCGGGCGTCAGCTCACGCTTGGGAATGCCATGGCGCTGGCTGGCGGCGTCGCTGTAGTGCTCGAACAGCATCAGTGCATCTTCACCGCGCTCGCGCAGCGGCGGAATGCGCAGCGAGGCGACATTGAGCCGGTAATACAGGTCGGCGCGGAAGCGGCCCTGGTCGGCGGCCTGACGCAGGTCTTCCTTGGTGGCGGCAATGACGCGGATGTCCAGCGGGATCAACTGATTACTGCCCATGCGTTCCACGGCGCGTTCCTGCAGCAAACGCAGGAGCTTGACCTGCACGTCCAGGCTCATGCTTTCGATTTCATCGAGAAACAGCGTGCCGCCATTGGCGAATTCGAACTTGCCGATGCGCCGCTTCTGCGCGCCGGTAAAGGCCCCCGGCTCATGGCCGAACAGCTCGCTCTCGACCACCGATTCAGCCAGGGCGCCGGCGTTGATGGCCACGAACGGCCCGTTGCGCCGTGCCGACAGGTCGTGCAGCGCGCGAGCAACCACCTCTTTGCCGGCGCCGGTTTCGCCCAGGATCAGCACGTCGGCGCGGGTGCCGGCCAGCGCGCCGATCTGCTCGCGCAGGCGCAGCATGGAGGCCGACTGGCCCACCAGGCGGGTGCTCAGTTGCTGGCGGTCGCTCAGGGCCAGGCGCAGGCTGCGGTTGTCCAGCACCAGCCGGCGCAGGGCCAGGGCGCGGCGTACGCTGTCGAGCATGGCGTCACTGGGGAAGGGTTTTTCCAGAAAGTCGTAGGCGCCGGCGCGCATGGCCTTGACCGCCAGCGGCACGTCGCCGTGACCGGTGATCAGCAACACCGGCAGTTCCGGGTCCTGCTCGTGCAACTGGGCCAGCAGCTCCATGCCGTCCATGCCGTCCATGCGGATGTCACTGATCACCACCCCCGGCCAGTCGCGGCCGATGCGGCTGGCAAGGCCGGTGGCCGCCGGCAGGCTCAGGACGTTCAGGCCGGCCAGGTCCAGGGTCTGTTTCAGGGCCTGGCGCAGCAGTGAATCGTCGTCGATCAGCACCACTTGCACCTGGCTGTCGATGGCGGTATCGGCACTCATGCAGAAAGATCCTCGGGAGGTTGAAGGTTGGCTCCGGACAACCCGGCGCGCAGCCGCAGGGTGATCAGCGCGCCGCCGCTGGTGTGATTGGCGAACAACAGCTCGCCGCCCAGCGCCCGCATCAGCGTGTCGCAGATCGCCAGGCCCAGCCCCAGGCCCTGGGTACGGGTCTTGGTGGTGAAGAACGGCTCACGCGCCCGCGCCATCGCTTCTTGCGAGAAGCCCGGGCCGTTGTCACGAATGTACAGGTTGACGCCCTCAGGGGTCGCCTCGGCACTGATCCACAGTTTACGCGGCGGCCCTTTTTCGGTCAGCGCGTCCAGCGCGTTGGCCAGCAGATTGCCCAACACCTGGCGCAGGCGGGTCTCGCCGGCCTGCACCCACAAGGTGGCCGCCGGCAGGTCGCGAATCAATTCTACCTCCATGGCCCGGCGACGCTTGGCCAGCAAGGCCAGGGCGTCTTCGAGCGCCGGTTGCAGGGCCACGCTTTCCGGGGCATGCGCGTCGCGCCGGGCAAAGGCGCGCAAGTGAGCGATGATCGAAGCCATGCGCCCGGTCAGTTCGCCGATCAGCTTGAGGTTGCCCCGGGCGTCGTCGGTGCGCTGGTGATCAAGCAGGATCTCGGCATTTTCCGCGTAGGTACGGATCGCCGCCAGCGGCTGGTTGAGCTCGTGGCTGATGCTGGCCGACATGGTGCCCAGCGCCGACAGTTTGCCGGCCTGCACCAGTTCGTCCTGGGCGCGCACCAGTTCCTGCTGGGCCTGTTCGCGTTCCAGCACTTCCTGGCGCAGGCGGCTGTTGAGGCCTTCCAGGTCGCTGGTGCGCTCCATGACCCGGCGCTCCAGTTCGCGGCGGGTCTTGCCCTCGAAGGCGATGCGCTCCAGGTAGTGTCGGCGGCGCTGCATCACCAGGCTGAGCAACAGCATGAGCACCAGCAAGGCGGCGCCACCGACTGCGACCACGGTGCGCACGGGACGGTCGATCAGCACGCGCGGGGCCAGGGCGTTGACCGTCCAGCCGGTTTCATCGATGGTCCGGGTCTGGGTCAGCCAGGCGCGTTCGTCGAGCTTGAGCGGGCGCGGGTCGCGGGTCGGGTAGGGCTGGATGGCGACGATGGCTTTCTTTTCTTCATCGCTCAAGGTCCGGGTGGCGTGGAAGCGCCAGGCCGGGTTGGAGGTCAGGATCACCACGCCGTTCTGGTCGGTCAGCAACAGCTGCACCGGGGTCTTGCCCCACAGGGTCTCGGTGTAGTCCAGGTCGATCTTGATCACCAGCACGCCGATCACGCTGTCGCCGTCGCGCACCGGGGCGGCGAAGAAGTAGCCGCGCTTGACCGAGGTGGTGCCCAGGCCGAAGAAACGCCCCAGCTTGCCGGCCAGCGCGTCGTTGAAGTACGGCCGGAACGAGAAATTGCGCCCCACGAAGCTGTCGTGCTGGTCGAAATTGGACGCCGCCAGGGTGCGGCCTTCCTTGTTCATCAGGTAGATGACGTCGGCGCCGGTCTGCCCGGTGATTTCGCGCAGCGCCTGGTTGGCGCCGTCGATGGCGCCGGGGTCGGCCGGAGTGCCCAGCGCGGTGCGCAGCGCCGGCAGATCGCCCAGAATCGGCGGCAGGGACTCGTAGCGGTGCAGGGTGCCCAGCAGGTTGGCGACGTACAGGTCCAGGGTCTGTCGGTTCTGGCTGGTCAACTCGCTGTGGTAATAACGCTCGGCCAGGTGCTCCAGCGGCCACAGCAAGGGCGCCAGGCACAGCGCCAGCAGGGCAAGGCTGCGCCAGCGAGGGCGGCGCGCAGGGGCGGCAGGTGTGCTCATCGATCCAGGGCCCGGGTGGTGGCCCGGGATCGGCGCCCGGGCATCAGGCCCGCATTATGCCTGCCGGGCGCTGGCCAGGCACTCCAGTAATGCGTGCTGCCAGTCGGGCTGGCTCACGCCCCATTCACGCGCCAGCCGGCTACAGTCCAGGCGTGAATTGAGCGGGCGGGCCGCCGGCGTCGGGTAGGCGCTGGAGGCAATCGGCTCCAGCACCGCGCAGGGCTTGCCCTCGGCCAGCAACTGTTTGCCGATGGCCTGGGCAAAGCCGTACCAGGACGTCTCGCCACTGGCCGTCAGGTGGTAGACCCCCCAGGTCCCCGGCTGGCCGTCACGCCAGCGCTCGATCAGTTGCCGGGTGCTGTGGGCGATGGTGCCGGCCCAGGTCGGCGCGCCGATCTGGTCGGCGACCACGCTCAGGGTTTCGCGCTCCTGCAGCAGCTTTTGTATGGTCAGCAGGAAGTTGCGCCCGTGCAGTGAATACACCCAGCTGGTGCGCAGGATCAGGTGCTGCCCGCCCACCGCCTGGATGGCCTGTTCGCCGGCCAGCTTGCTGCTGCCGTAGATGCCCAGCGGGTGTGGTGCATCCTGCTCGGTGTAGGGCGAAGCCTTGCGCCCGTCGAACACGTAGTCGGTGGAATAGTGGATCAGCGGCACGCCAAGCCCGGCCGCCGCTTCGGCCAGCAGGCCGGGGGCAGTGGCGTTGATGGCGCGGGCCAGGCCCGGCTCCTTCTCGGCCTGGTCGACCGCCGTGTGCGCGGCGGCATTGATGATCAGGTCCGGTTGCGCGGCCTGCACGGCCTGGAGAATGGCATGTGGCTGGCTCAGGTCCAGTTGTTCGCGGCCCAGCACCTGCAGTTCGCCCAGGTCGGCCAGGCTGTGCTGCAAGTGGCGTGAAACCTGGCCGTGCTGGCCGGTAATCAGGATTTTCATAGGAACAGGTCAGCCTCGCTCAAGCGTTTGCCCTGCCGGTCCTTGGCCGACAACTGCGGCACCAGGCCGTCGAGCTGCCAGTCGATGGCCAGTTCCGGGTCGTCCCAGCGGATGCAACGCTCGGCGTCAGGGGTATAGAAGTCGGTGGTCTTGTACAGGAACTCGGCGCTTTCGCTCAACACCAGAAAGCCATGGGCAAAGCCCTCGGGAATCCATAGCTGGCGAAAATTGCTGCCCGACAGCCGGACCCCGACCCATTGCCCGAAGGTCATCGAGCTGCGGCGGATGTCCACGGCGATGTCGAGCACCTCGCCGGCGGTGACGCGCACCAGTTTGCCCTGCGGGTTGTCGATCTGGTAGTGCAGCCCGCGCAACACGCCTTGCTGCGAGCGCGAATGGTTGTCCTGGACGAACTGCGGGCGCAGGCCGGTGGCTTGGTTGAAGGCACGGGCGTTGAAGCTTTCGTAGAAGAAGCCCCGCTCGTCACCGAACACCTTGGGTTCGATGATGAGCACTTCGGGCAACTGGGTGGCAATGACATTCACGGATGTTCCCCTGCAATCTTGAACAGGTAGCGGCCGTAGCCGGTCTTGCCGAAGTATCCGGCGCGTTCGAGCAACTGGTCGCGGTCGATCCAGCCGTTCTGGTAAGCGATTTCTTCAAGGCATGCGACCTGCAGACCCTGGCGATGTTCGATGGTTTGCACATAGGCCGACGCATCGAGCAGGCTGTCATGGGTGCCGGTGTCGAGCCAGGCGAAGCCGCGACCGAAACGCTCGACACGCAAGGTGCCGCGTTGCAGGTAGGCGTTGTTGACGTCAGTGATCTCCAGCTCGCCGCGCGGCGAGGGCCTGACGTCCCGGGCGATGCGGATGACGTCGTTGTCATAGAAATACAGGCCGGTGACGGCATAGCTGGACTTGGGGACGGCGGGTTTTTCTTCGATCGACAGCGCCCGGCCCTGGGCGTCGAAGTCGACCACGCCGAAGCGCTCCGGGTCCTTGACCCAGTAGCCGAACACCGTGGCGCCTTCGGTCCGGTCCGCCGCCTGGCGCAGTTGTTCGCTGAAGTGCTGGCCGTGAAAGATGTTGTCGCCCAGGATCAGGCACACCGGATCGGTGCCGATGAACGACTCGCCGATCAGGAAGGCCTGCGCCAGTCCTTCAGGGCGGGGTTGTTCGGCATAGTGGAAGTTGACGCCGAACTGGCGGCCGTCCCCCAGCAGTTGCCGGTATTGCGGCAGGTCCTGCGGGGTGGAAATCACCAGGATGTCCTGGATGCCGGCCAGCATCAGTACCGAGATCGGGTAATAGATCATCGGTTTGTCGTAGACCGGCAACAACTGCTTGGAAATGCCCAGGGTAATAGGGTGCAAGCGGGTGCCGGAACCTCCGGCCAGAACAATCCCTTTTGTCATGCAATCAGATCCTTGTGTTCGGTAAAGCCCAGTCGTTGGCCTTGATAGCTGCCGTCCTGGACCCGGCGGCACCACTCCAGGTTGTCCAGGTACCACTGCACGGTCTTGCGCAGGCCGGTTGCAAAAGTTTCTTCAGGTGTCCAGCCCAGCTCGCGCTCGATCTTGCCGGCGTCGATGGCATAGCGCTGGTCGTGGCCGGGACGGTCGACCACGTGGGTGATCAGGTCGCTGTAGCGGGCCACGCCGGCCGGGTGCTGTGGCGCCAGCTCTTCAAGCAGCGCGCAGATGCCGCGCACCACGTCGATGTTCTTCTGCTCGTTATGGCCGCCGATGTTGTAGGTCTCGCCCACCGCGCCTTCGGTGACCACCTTGAGCAGCGCCCGGGCATGGTCTTCGACGTACAACCAGTCGCGCACCTGCAGACCGTCGCCATACACCGGCAGCGGCTTGCCGGCCAGGGCATTAAGGATGATCAGCGGAATCAGCTTCTCCGGGAAATGGAACGGGCCGTAGTTGTTCGAGCAGTTGGTGACGATCACCGGCAGCCCATAGGTGCGCTGCCAGGCACGTACCAGGTGGTCGGACGCCGCCTTGCTGGCCGAGTAGGGCGAGCTGGGCGCGTAGGAAGTGGTTTCGGTGAACAGGTCGTCGACACCGTGCAGGTCGCCGTACACCTCGTCGGTGGAGATGTGATGGAAGCGAAACGCCTCGCGCTCGGCCGGCGCCAGGGTCAGCCAATAGCCTCGCGTGGCTTCGAGCAGGCTGTAGGTGCCGACGATGTTGGTGTGGATGAACTCGGCCGGGCCGTCGATGGAGCGGTCGACGTGGGACTCGGCGGCCAGGTGCATGATGGCGTGCGGTGCAAAACGTGCCAGCACCGCACTGACGGCGGCCTGGTCGGCGATGTCGGCCTGCACGAATTCATAACGGGTGTCGCTGGCAATGCCGGCCAGCGATTCGAGGTTGCCGGCGTAGGTCAGCTTGTCGAGGTTCAACACTTCATGGGCGGTGTGCCGGATCAGGTGGCGGATCAGCGCGGAGCCGATGAAACCTGCGCCGCCGGTAACGAGAATTCGCATGGATGGACCTTTTCCTTGTGAACAATGAGGGTTTGATGGACATTCGCCACAGCATAGCGCGATCCCCCTGTGCGCAAGCAGGATCAGCCAAGACGACCGGCGGCCGTAATGAAATTATTCGATGGCAGGCGGCATAAGTGCCGGTAATCCGCCGTCGTCAAATCGCTGCGATTTTGGCCAATGGCCTGCCGCATCCTATAGTGCTCAATTGCATTGTCATGCCGGTCTGCTCCAGCAATCACTCCCTGAGGTCTTCCATGCCGCTTGCCACCCTGATTCGCCGTTCCAGCCTGCCTTGCCCGCTCGTCAGCCTCGATCAGGCCCGGATGCTGTTGGCGCAGCATTACGGCCTCGGCGGTACGCTCAAGGTGCTGGGCAGCCAGCAGGACTGCAACCTGCTGCTCGACACCGGCGAGGCGCGCTATGTGCTGAAAATCTGCCACGGCGACTACAGCCCGCTGGAGCTGGACGCCCAGCATGCCGCCTTGCAGCACCTGGCCGGCCAGCCGGGTATCTGCGTGCCCGAGGTGGTCACCGCCGGCAATGGCGAAACACGACTGTCGTTGAATCTGGAGGGGCAGGCGGTGCATGCCCGGCTGCTGACGTTCATCGACGGCCAGTCGCTGGGCCATGCCGGTTACCTGGGGCATGACGTGGTGACGGCCCTGGGCGAGCTGTGCGCACTGGTCGACCGGGCGCTGCAAGACTTCACGCACCCGGGCCTTGAGCGGGTACTGCAGTGGGACCCGCGCCACGCCAATGCCCTGGCGCGCCACCTGCTGCCGGTCATCGATGACACCGACGAGCGCGCCTGCCTGCACGAAGCCGTCGAGCAGGCCCGCCAGCGCCTGGTGCCGTTGATTCCGGCACTGCCGTTACAGGCGGTGCACCTGGACATCACCGACCACAACGTGGTCTGGGCCCGCAGCCCACAGCGCGCCTGGCACGTACAGGGGCTGATCGACTTCGGCGACCTGCTGACCACCTGGCGGGTGGCCGACCTGTCGGTCACCTGCGCCGCCTTGCTGCACCATGCCGGCGGTGACCCGCTGTACATCCTGCCGGCCATCCGTGCCTACCACGCGATCAACCCGCTGTGCCTCGAGGAGCTCCAGGCCCTGTGGCCGCTGATTGTCGCCCGCGCCACCGTGCTGGTGCTCAGCAGCGAGCAACACGTCAGCATCGAGCCAGGCAATGCCTATATCCAGGCCAACCTGGACGGCGAATGGTCGATTTTCGACGTTGCCACCTCGATGCCGATGGCGCTGATGGAGGCGGCGATCCTGTATGCCGTGGGCCTGGAGGCACCGCCCAAGGTCCAGCCCGCCTGGCGCCCGTTGCTGCCGGGCCTGGCCGGGCGCGGCTTCTGCACGGTGGACCTGGGTGTGCTCAGCGAGCATTTCGAGGCCGGCAACTGGGAGCAGGACGGCATCGACGAACGCCTGCTGGCGCAGACCGCCCGGCAGACCGGGCTGGCCGCCAGCCGCTATGGCGAATACCGCCTGTCACGCACGCTGCCCGATTGCAGCCGCGAGCCCGACACCTGCGCACTGCACGTCGAGTTGCACCTGCCGCCGGACACGGTGGTGCATGTGCCGTTTACCGCCACCCTGCGCCAGACTGCCGATGCCGCCCTGGTACTGGTCGGCGAGACCTTCAGCCTCAAGCTGTGGGGCGTGGCCTGCGACCTGCCGTCCGGCTGCCCGCTGGCGGCAGGTCAGGTGCTGGGGGTCAGCGACGGTGTATTGCTGTTGCAACTGTGCAGTGAGGCCGGGATCACGCCGCCGTTGTTCACCACCCCGGCCTGGGCGCCGGCCTGGCAGCAGCTGTCGCCGTCGCCGGCGGCCCTGCTGGGCTTTGATTGCAATGCCCCGGCGCTGCAGGACGCGGCTGTGCTGCTGGCCCGGCGCGACGCCAGTTTTGCCCGCTCGCAGAAGCACTATTACCAGGCGCCGCCCCAGATCGAGCGCGGCTGGCGCAACCACCTGATCGACATGCAGGGTCGCTCGTACCTGGACATGCTCAACAACGTGGCAGTGCTCGGCCACGGCCATCCACGCATGGCCCGTGAAGCGGCACGCCAATGGTCGCTGTTGAACACCAATTCGCGCTTTCACTACGCGGCCATTGCCGAATTTTCCGAGCGCCTGCTCGAACGCGCCCCGGCCGGCATGGACCGGGTGTTCCTGGTCAACAGCGGCACCGAGGCCAACGACCTGGCGATCCGCCTGGCCTGGGCCTACAGCGGCGGGCGCGACATGCTCAGCGTGCTGGAGGCCTACCACGGCTGGTCGGTGGCCACCGATGCGATTTCCACCTCCATCGCCGACAACCCGCAAGCGTTGACCACCCGGCCCGACTGGGTGCACCCGGTCACTGCACCCAACACCTATCGCGGGCCGTTTCGCGGTCCTGAGAGCACTGCCGACTATGTGCGCCATGTCGATGAAACCCTGGCCACGCTGGACGGGCAGGGCCGCCAGGTGGCCGGGTTCATCTGCGAGCCGGTGTATGGCAACGCCGGGGGTATTTCCCTGCCGCCGGGCTACCTGCAACAGGTGTATGGCCAGATTCGTCAGCGCGGCGGGGTGTGCATCGCCGATGAGGTGCAGGTTGGCTATGGCCGGCTGGGCGAATATTTCTGGGGCTTCGAAGAGCAGGGCGTGGTGCCGGACATCATTACCCTGGCCAAGGGCATGGGCAACGGCCACCCATTGGGCGCGGTGATCACCCGCCGCGAGATCGCCGAGGCGCTGGAAGCCGAGGGTTACTTCTTTTCGTCCTCCGGTGGCAGCCCGGTCAGTTGCCGCATCGGCCTGGCGGTACTGGACGTGATGGCGCAGGAAAAACTGTGGGACAACGCACGCATCGTCGGTGGCCACTTCAAGGCGCGTCTTGAGGCGCTGGCCGATAAACATCCGCTGGTGGGCGCGGTGCATGGCATGGGGTTCTATCTGGGCGTCGAACTGGTGCGCGACCGCCAGACCCTGGAACCGGCCAGCGAGGAGACCGCCTACCTGTGCGAACGCTTGCGTGAGCTGGGCATCTTCATGCAACCGACCGGTGACTACCTGAACATCCTCAAGATCAAGCCGCCAATGTGCACCACGGCGCAGAGCGTGGATTTCTTCGTCGACAGCGTGTCGAAGGTGCTGCGCGAGCTGGAATAAAACCCCGCTATCGCGTGCCAGGCAGGCACACTATTTCATGGATTTATATCTGGATAAATACCGATTGTTGAAGCAGTAAAAATCCAGAACGCTTCAAATACCGATTATTATCGGCTATAACACGCTTCTCAAATCGTCATGGCCTGTCTGTCATGATGGTCCACCGTTCTCGACCGCTTACCGGAGTCTTGACAGCCATGACCACCCTCACCAGCACACCGCGCGCCGATGGCTTTTACATGCCGGCCGAATGGGCGCCGCAGACCCAGGTCTGGATGCTCTGGCCCGAGCGGCCGGACAACTGGCGGCTGGGCGCCAAGCCGGTGCAGGCGGCGCATGCCGAACTGGCCCATGCCATCGCCCGCTTCGAGCCGGTGACCGTCGGGGTGTCCGCGGCCCAGTACGACAACGCCCTGGCGTACCTGGACGCGCCGAATATCCGGGTTGTGGAGATCAGTAACGATGATGCCTGGGTGCGCGACACCGGTCCGACCTTCGTCATCGACCACCACGGCCAGGTGCGCGGCGTGGACTGGGATTTCAACGCCTGGGGCGGTTTCGACGGTGGCCTGTACTTCCCCTGGAACCGCGACGCCCAGGTGGCCGGCAAGATCCTCGGCATGGAGCGCACGGCGCGCTATGCCACGCCAGGCTTTGTACTTGAAGGCGGTTCGATCCACGTCGACGGCGAAGGCACCCTGATCACCACCGAAGAGTGCCTGCTCAATCGCAACCGTAACCCGCACCTGAACCGCGAACAGATTGAGGCAGTACTCAGCGACACCCTGGCGGTCGACAAGGTTATCTGGCTGCCCGACGGCCTGTACAACGACGAAACCGACGGGCATGTGGATAACTTCTGCTGCTACGTGCGCCCCGGCGAAGTGCTGCTGGCCTGGACCGACGACCCGCAGGACCCCAACTATCCGCGTTGCCAGGCTGCCTTGCGGGTGCTGGAAAACACCCCTGATGCGCAAGGCCGCACATTGATCGTGCACAAGATGCCGATTCCCGGCCCGCTGTATGCCACCGCTGAGGAGTGTGCCGGCGTCGACAAGGTGCACGGCAGCCAGGAACGCGACCCTTCTGTGCGCCTGGCGGGCTCCTACGTGAACTTCCTGATCGTCAACGGCGGCATCATCGCGCCGTCTTTCGACGATCCGTTGGACGAAACTGCACGGCAGATTCTGCAACGGGTATTCCCGGAACACCTGGTGGTCATGGTCCCGGGCCGTGAATTGCTGCTGGGCGGGGGCAATATTCATTGCCTGACCCAGCAGCAGCCGGCTTCCCGAGTCGATCAGGACTGAGGGCCGGTCAGGTTGGTCCTGTTCTTGCTGGCAAAAGCCCATCTATTGATGGGCTTTTTTTCGGGTAACGCTTTGTAGCACTAATCCGGGCGTCCATTTCTGGGTAGTCAGCCAGTTGTTTCGCTTGCCTGTCACACGCAGGCGGTACAGTTGGCCCCCTCATGACAAGAGGTTGTCCCACTATGAACGCAGGTATTATCCCGAACGCTCCACGGGGTCTGTCCGTCAGTAGCGAGGCTCGCAAAATCATGGCTGACTGGCTGCGCAGGACCCGCCTGCCCAGGCCGCGCCCCGATACTCGATTGATGCTGATCGAGCGTTATCCACGAGGGCTGTTCAGCGAAGCAGAGCTACAGGCTCTGGTCACCATTATCGAAGAATGAAGCCTTGGGCCACCCTGAAATGGCTCTGGACCAGGCCTTTGCCTGTTTGACACCCCCCGAGGGCGCGACTAGGATTCGCCCCCAACGCCTGTGGCCACGCGCCGCGTACGTGCATCAGTAGACCACTGCGATGATTTCGTTCGGCCTTTATGCCCTGCACTCTGCACGCGCATGGAGCCTCACGGGTGACCCAAGAGCTGCGGGTCACAGTGCGTTAATCATTCGTCAAAGGAAAACAACAATGCTTAACAAACGTATGGGCGTTCTCGCACTGGGCGTCTTCAGCGCCACCCAGGCCATGGCGCAAAGCCAGGCCCAATCCCAAGGCTTCGTCGAAGACAGCCACCTGACCCTGAACGCACGCAATGCCTACATCAGCCGTGACTACAAGAACGGCAATCAGGACAAGGCCGAGTGGGGCCAGGCTTTCATGGGCAACTTCACCTCCGGTTTCACCCAGGGCACCGTTGGCGTGGGCGTTGACGCCTTTGCCTTGTACGGCGTGCGCCTGGACGGCGGCCGCGGCAAGAGCGGGGCCGGCGGCATCGACTTCTTCAAGCAGGGCGACAGCGGCCAGGCCGCCGACGACCTGGCCCGCGTGGGCGCTGCGGTCAAGGCTCGCGTCTCCAATACCGTGATCAAGTACGGCGACCAGATGCCGCAACTGCCGGTGCTGAGCTACGACAACGGTCGTCTGCTGCCGGAAAGCTTCACCGGTACGTACATCAGCTCCAAGGAAATCGAAAACCTTGAAGTGGTGGCCGGTCGTTTCACCAGCCAGGTGCGCAAGAGCGCCACCGGCCACGACAGCGGTGGCCTGAAAAGCATCAACGTCTACGGTGCCAGCTACAAGTTCAGCGAAGCGTTCAGTGCTTCGGCCTACGCCTCGGACAACGAAGATGTGTTCAAGAAGCAATACGTCAACCTGAACTACGTGTTTGCCCTGCCTTCCGAGCAGTCGCTGACCTTTGACTTCAATGGCTACAAGACCAAGCTTGATCGTGACTTCTCGGCCGACGCTGCCGCCGGCGAACGCGACAACAAGATCTGGAGCCTGGCCGCGACCTGGGCGGTGGGCATCCACAGCTTCACCCTGGCGCACCAGCGCAGCTCCGGCGACACCGGCTACAACTATGGTTTCTACCAGAGTGCCGGCGCGTACAGCGATGGCGGCAACTCTATCTACCTGGCCAACTCGTTCTGGTCGGACTTCAACGCCAAGGACGAGCGCTCCTGGCAAGTGGGCTACGGCGTCGACCTGTCCGGTCTGGTGCTGCCTGGCCTGAGCTACAAGACCGCTTACGTGCGCGGCACCAACATTGATGACGGCACCAACCGCGGCAATGGCACCGAGCGCGAAATCTTCAGCCAGCTGACCTACGTGGTCCAGAGTGGCCCGGCCAAGGATCTGTCGCTGCGCCTGCGCAACTCGTTCTTGCGGGTGTCGGACAACGCCAGCGCCTATAACAGCGAAGGCAACGAAACCCGTATCTTCATCGACTACCCGATCAACGTGTTCTGATCGCGGTTGATGTCGACATGAAAAAGCCAGGGCCCGCATGACGCGGGCCCTGGCTTTTTGTTGGCGCGATTAAAAATCGCTTACCGTGCAGTCAACGCCGCATAGCCATTCATCAGGTTGCGGTAGTTCGGAATCCGCTGCGACAGCAGGTTGCCCAGGCCTTCAATGTCGTTGCGCCAGTCGCGGTGCAGCTCGCAGGCCACCGAGAACCAGTTCATCAGTTGCGCACCGGCCTGGCTCATGCGGTTCCACGCGGCCTGCTGCACGAGCTCGCAGGCCACCGAGAACCAGTTCATCAGTTGCGCACCGGCCTGGCTCATGCGGTTCCACGCGGCCTGCTGCACGGTCTCGTTGAAGGTGCCCGAGGCATCGGTGACCACGAACACTTCAAAGCCTTCAGCCAGCGCCGACAGGGTCGGGAAGGCTACGCACACATCGGTGACCACACCGGCAATGATGATCTGCTTGCGGCCGGTGGCCTTGATTGCCTTGACGAAGTCTTCGTTGTCCCAGGCATTGATCTGGCCAGGGCGGGCGATGTACGGCGCGTCCGGGAACATATCTTTCATCTCGCAGATCGCGCACCAGGCCCNTGAGAAAGGCCAAAGTATTTACTGGGAAGGCTACGCACACATCGGTGACCACACCGGCAATGATGATCTGCTTGCGGCCGGTGGCCTTGATTGCCTTGACGAAGTCTTCGTTGTCCCAGGCATTGATCTGGCCAGGGCGGGCGATGTACGGCGCGTCCGGGAACATCTCTTTCAATTCCGGCACCAGCGGGCCATTGGGACCTTGCTCGAAGCTGGTGGTGAGGATGGTCGGCAGCTCGAAAAACTTGGCCAGATCAGCCAGGGCCAGCACGTTGTTCTTGAACTCGTTGGGCGAGAAGTCCTGCACCAGCGAGATCAGGCCGGTCTGGTGGTCGACCAGCAGTACGATGGCATCGTCCTTGTTCAGGCGGCTGTAGGTTGGGGCGTTGGTAATGAATTATCACAGCCGCCTNATCAGCCAGGGCCAGCACGTTGTTCTTGAACTCGTTGGGCGAGAAGTCCTGCACCAGCGAGATCAGGCCGGTCTGGTGGTCGACCAGCAGTACGATGGCGTCGTCCTTGTTCAGGCGGCTGTAGGTCGGGGCGTTGGTGGCTTGAGTGGTCATGGCGTAGATCCTTTATCTGAGAGTTTTGAAGTTCGGTAATCAGGGGTGTCGCTCAACATGGGTACAGATTAAGGATTCATCGCGAAGGGATAAATCGGCTGAAACGGGTTTTACTGTCCACTGATGGTGGACAATTCACATCAGCCCGGTGTCAGGGGTGTCTATAGGCCCCGGCACTTCGCTACCCTGTGCCACTCTTCTTCTTGGCTGCGATGACCCGCTATGGCCCTGGCCGCTCCGCCCGACCTCACCGACACCGCTGTTCCCGTGCAACCCCTGGCGCGCACCTACCCGCGCGGGCTGTACATCGAGCCGCACCAGCATGTGTGGGGCCAGGTGCTGTATGCCGCTTCCGGGGTGATGTGGGTCGAGACGCCCGGCGAGGCGCTGGTGGTTCCGCCGCAGCGGGCCGTATGGTTGCCGCCGGGTGTGGATCACGGCATTCGCGTGGTGTCGGACCTGGAAATGCGCAATATCTACCTGCGCCCGGCGATTGCCCGCACCCTTGAGGGCACCGTGCAGGTGTTCGAAGTCGGCGGCCTGCTGCGCGAACTGATCATCGGCCTGGTGGCCCTGGACCGCGAAGGCGAGCCGGACTACTACGACGCGCTGGTCAACCTGGCCCTGCTGGAATTGCAGCGCGCCCGGCGCTCGCTGATCCGCATCCCCATGCCCGACGACGCCGACCGGCGCCTGATGAACCTGTGCCAGGCGGTGATCGACGAGCCGTCGTTGAGCATTGCCTTCGAGCAACACGCCGAAACCGCCGGTGCCAGTGTGCGCACCCTGGCACGCCTGTTCCAGACCCGCCTGGGCATGGGCTTTGCCGAATGGCGCCGCCAGGTGCAACTGGCCACCGCCGTGGCCCGGCTGATCCAGGGCCAGCCGGTCAGCACCATCGCCCGCACCCTGGGCTACTCGCCCAGCAGTTTCAGCGACATGTTCCGCCGAGAACTGGGCATGGCGCCCTCGCAATACACCACAACCCCGGTCTTGCAGGAAACCACCCTGTGTCGCTGACACCGCGCCAAGGCGGCACGCTGTCGCACAGCAAACACTGTGCTGTGGGAGGGAGCTCTGCCGGAATGCCGGACCACCGCGATCGGCTGCGTCAGCAGTCGTAAACTTTCAGCATTTCACAGATTTCTGTGAGCGCTTTGCGCTCAATCGCGGTGGTCCGGCATTCCGTCAGACCGGGGCGCGAATCGGTGTCGCATGATCGCCGCCCGGCCAATCCCTCAACCTGGCCGATAACCAGAAGTCCTTGGCCGGCAGCCGTCGCGCCATCTCCCTAGACTGCGGGCATTCCCTGATTGCCCGGAGCTCATCATGAGTTTTGTCATTTCCCTCGCCATTGGTCTCGCTGTCGGCGTGCTGTACAGCGTGCTGGATTTTCGCTCGCCGGCGCCGCCCGCCGTGGCGCTGGTCGGCCTGCTGGGCATGCAGCTGGGCGAAAAAGCCTGGCCGATGGGCAAGCAACTGCTCAGCCAATGGCTGTCCTGAACCTTTCTTCTCTTGCGACTGGAGTCACTGATGAACGCACTGCAATTTTCCCGCACCGGCGACCTGGCGGCCCTGGCCTGTGTCGAGTTGCCCGTCCCGGTGCCTGCCGACGGCGAGGTGTTGATCGAGGTCAAGGCGGCGGGGCTCAACCCCAGTGATGTGAAAAACGTCCTCGGACGCTTTCCGTACACCACCTTGCCGCGTGTGCCAGGGCGTGACTTTGCCGGTGTGGTGGTTGAAGGGCCGCAGGCGTTGCTGGGCAAGGCGGTGTGGGGCACCGGCAAGGAGCCGGGGTTCTTTCGGGATGGCTCACACGCCCGCTGGCTGACTCTGCCGGCCAGCGGCGTGGCGCTCAAGCCTGCAGCGCTGAGCTTTGCCCAGGCTGCCAGCCTTGGCGTGCCGTACACCACCGCCTGGGACGCCTTGCAGCGCAGCCAGGTGAATGCAAAAACCCGCTTGCTGGTGATCGGCGGCAACGGTGCCGTAGGCAGCGCGGCCCTGGCACTGGGGCGCGTATTGGGGGCGCAGGTGCTGGGCGCGGTGCGCCGCCCCGAGCAGCAACAGGCACTGGCCGCCGACGGCTTCGACAGCATCGTGCTGGGCCAGCCAGAGGCCTTGGCCGGGCAAGTAGACGCCCACTTCCAGGGCGCCGCCGATGTGATCTTCGACACCACCGGTTTCTGGTTGCCGGCCTCGGTGGCAGCATTGGCCACTTGGGGCCGCATCGCAATCATCGCCGCGCCCGTCGACGGCCAGGTGCAACTGCCGTCCCTGGCCCTGTACCGCAAGGGCGGCTCGGTGGTCGGCATCAACTCGCTGCTGTATGACTGCCAGGCCTGCGCAGCCATGCTCGATCAGTTCGGCCGCTTCTTCGACCAGGGCCTGCTGGCCTTGCCCACCGGCCTGGTGGAATCCCCACTCAGCGAAGGGCTGGCGCGCTATGCCGAAGTCAACGAGGGCCGCAGCGACAAGATCATCCTGATGCCCTGACCTCAGCTATCGAGGGTCAATATCTGCAGAAAGAGCGCGAAAAAGCCGAAGAACACCCAGAAAATGCTGAACAGCCAGGGCGCCCGCTTGGAAAACAGCAGGGACTTCTTCGGCCCGGTCTCGCTCGATTCCCAGTCACTGAACAGCGGCGAGTCGTCATAGGTCAGGCCGATGACCGGCTCGCTGCTCAGCAACTGCCCCTGCTTGTGGTGCCAGTGCTCGATGATCTCGCACGCTGCACGAATCCCCGGCCAGGCGCTCACGGTGTTGAGCAGCCCCAGCAAGGCCAGCATCGGCGGGATGACCACGGTAAAGATCATGCCCCAGTCGGGGTTGGTGTTGGCCATCGACGAGGCGTAGGCAATCACCAGGAACGACTGCGCCGTGAGGTAGGCGTTGGTGCGGTTGGACAGGTTGGTGGTCTCGTACTGGATCTCGCGCCGGTAGAAATCCAGGCGCTCCTTGGGCGTGCCAAAGAGCCGGGTGTTCTGGTCTTTCACCACTTCTTCGGGTGTTTCGTCGGTAATGATTCTGGGCACGCGGTTAACCCTGCAATGAACGATCAGCCCGGTAGACTGCCGGGGCGGGTGTGGGGTTCGAGTGGTGTGACGCAAGGTCATGTTCAACCGATCGCGTTATCCTGCGCCGATCATTTCTGCCAGGCCCGCCCGTATGCCCCCTTCATTCAACGACGACTTCGCCGCTCTGGAACACTGGCTCGGCCAGCCGCTGGCGCCTGCCTTGCGCACGCACCTGATCCAGGCCAACGGTGCCAGCTGCGGCGACTACGTTTGCTTTTACGCGCCCGCCGAGCTGCTGGAACGTAACAAAACCTATGAGGTGCAGTCTTACTGCCCAGGCTGGTTGACCATTGGTGACGATGGCGGCGGCCGGGCGGTGATGGTGTCGCCCGGCCTGGAACCGGCGACGGTGTTTCTGGTCGATCATGGCAGCATGGCGCGCGAGGAATTTCACGCGGTGGCCGATGAACTGCGGGTATGGATTGATCAGGACTGCCCGTTGCCGATGGACTGAACAGTACGGGGGAACGCATGAGCAAGGCACTGTTGAAGGCCGCTGCGGCCGGTCACAACGAGCAGCTACAGGCGTTGCTGGAAGCGGGCGCCGAGATCGACTTTGCCGAGAAGGGGCTGGGCCGTACGGCGCTGATCGATGCGGCCATTGCCGGGCATATCGACACGGTGCGGCTGCTGATCGACAAGGGCGCCGACCTTGACCGCCATGACGGCGTCATGGGCTTTACCGCCCTGGGCTGGGCGGCGCACTCCGATGACCGGCACATTCTTGAACTGCTGCTGGAGGCCGGGGCGGCGGTGGACCTGACGGGCAACGACTACCAGCGCTCGCCCTTGATGGTGGCGGCGTTGCAGGGCCATGCCGAGGTGGTTGCGGCCTTGCTGGCGGCCGGGGCCGACCTGCAGGCGCAGACCCGTGACGGGCGTAATGCCTTGTCGATGGCGCAGGAGCGCGGGCATGCCGGGGTAGAGGCGTTGTTGCTGAGCCACGGCGCCCGGCCACCGGTGGTGCCTGAAGAGGTGTACCTGCCGTGGCCGCCAGTGGCGCCGGACCTGTCCGATGTCGACCACAGCGACCCGGCCAGTGTGCTGCGCGGCTATATCCTGGCCATGAATCGCTGGGAGACCGACTGCCATGAGCACAGAAAGCAGGTCGATATCCATGACCTGGACTGGGACTTCATTCGTGCCGGAATGGCGCAAGTGTTCGAGCGGTTCTGCACCCTCAAGCCGCGTCCGCAGGGCCGTGGCAACAGCATCGGCTGGCCGCCGGACTACACCCCGGGCGAAGCCCTGGTGAGCATCGAGCCCAAAGGCCGGCGCGCGATCCTGATGACCCGTCAGGACGCGGATGGGCCGATGCGCTACGAGGTGCTTTACACCCTGGTGCGCACCGGCGACACCTGGCGCCTGGACTCCAGAAAGACCCGGCCCTGGGGCACCCTGGAGTGGGAAAAGGGCATTCTGTGAATCACAACCCAAGGAGCTTTCATGAGCCTCGATAACCCCACCATGGACGATCATGTTTTCTTGCAAGGCATGTACGCCGACGACTACTTTCCCGACGAGGTGGTCGACCTGTGCAAGGACGTGTTGATCGACCTGTGCCGTCAGATTGAACAGCAGCAGCCGGCCACGCTTGAGGCGCTGTACGTGCTGAGCCATGCCGCCACCGAACGCCTCAACGCCTTGCAGGACACCTTCGAGGCACACGGCAGCGAACTTGAAACCGCCGCCCGCGATGCCCTGGCCGAGGATTTTTCCTGGATCGCCAGCGCGTATGGCTTTGCCGAGGCCGACCTGGAAGAAATGATGGCGCCGCGGGAATGGTGATGCGTTGCCTACTCAACTATAAAATAACTCACTGATTTTACTGGCTATTGAATTTACCCCGTAGGAGCGCGCTCTGCCCGCGACCGGCTGCGTTAGCAGTCGTAAATTTGTGGCGTTTCATAGATCCCGGATGGGGTAGCAGTCGTAAATTTGTGGCGTTTCATAGATTCCGGATGGGGTAGCAGTCGTAAATTTGTGGCGTTTCATAGATTCCGGACGGGGTAGCAGTCGTAAATTTGTGGCGTTTCATAGATCCCGGATGGGGTAGCAGTCGTAAATTTGTGGGGCTTTCGAGATTTTACGACTGCTGCGCAGCCGGTCGCGGGCAAGCGCGCTCCTACTGGATTTGCATCAGGGCTGATTGCGCGGCCAGTCTCACACCTGGAAATGCTGGGCAACCTGCGTGCTGAAGTGCGTGCAGTTGATGCGCAGGAACGCTTGGTAATTGCGCTCCACGGCAAACACCGAACCGGGCAGCAGCAGGATGTCGTGCTGTGCCAGTCGCTGGATAAACCCCTGTTGATCGGCGATGTCGGGGTGTTCGGCCCAGACGAACATGCCGCTTTCAGGCGCAATCTCGAACTGCCAGCCACGGCTTTTCAATACACGCTGGGTCTTGTTCTGCTGCTCGATCAGTTTCTGGCGCAACTGCTTCATGTGCCCGGCATAGGTGCCGTCGGCCAGGATGGTGTTGACGAAACGCTCACAGAACGCCGGCACCGCCACGCAGGTCAGCAGCTTCAGGCGCGTCAAAGGTTCGACCAGTGCCGGCGGGCAGGCGATGTAGCCGACCCGCAGGGAGGCCGACAGGCACTTGGAAAAGCTGCCGACGTAGATCACCCGCTCCAGGTTATCCAGCTCGGCAAAGGTGTGCCGGGCGCTGGGGCTGAAGTCGCCATAGACATCGTCCTCGACGATGATGACGTCATGCTTGACCGCCAGGCGCAGCACATTGAACGCGTTGTTGGCCGTGATGGTGCCGCCGGTGGGGTTATGGAAGGTGCTGTTGCAGAAAAACGCCCTGACCGGCTGGCGCGCCAGCTGGCTTTCCAGTTCGGCAAGGTCCGGGCCGTCGGCGGTGCGGCGGATGCCGATCACCTGCGCGCCGTTGAGCCGCAACAGGCGGATCAGGTTGCCGTTGCACGGCTCGTCGACCAGTACGGTGTCACCGGGCTTGATCAGCAGCCGGGCGATCAGGTCCAGCGCGTGGGTGGCGCCCAGCGTGGTCAGGATCTGGCCGGGACGGGTGTCGAGGCGGGTCAGGCGCTTGATGTGCGCGCACAGTTGCTTGCGCAGCGGCAGGTAGCCTGAGATGTCGCCGTACTCGACCAGCGAGTGCTGCTCCAGCCGCGCCGTACGGCGAATCGCCTTGGTCAGCAGGTCGGTGTCGGTCCAGGATGAAGGCAACCAGCCACAGCCCAGCTTGGTGTAGTGCGGCCCGCCTTGCAGGAAGTTGAACAGCGCATCGCCCGCCATGCACTCAGGTTCCGCCTGGCTGGCCAGGGCCTGTGTGCGGGGGGCGACAAAATAGCCGCTGCCAGGGAGGGCCACCAGCACGCCTTCGCTGACCAGCCGCGCATAGGCCGAGACCACCTGGTGATAGCTGCTGCCGGTGTCGTCGACGAGCTTGCGAATCGACGGCAGGCGCTGGCCGGGTGTCCATTCGCCGGCGTCCAGGCGAGTCTTGAGAAGGGTGTAGAAACGCTGAGCGCTCATCAGGCATTCCGGCAAGGCGGCTGTTAGAAAAAACAGCCTAACAGTTCATGGCAAAACGTGCCGATTGTGTGACCGCCCGTACCGTACAAGGCGCATGATCGATCTGTCGTCATCGCACCGGATCCCCCGGCTGTGCGCTGTTTCGGGCGACATCGAACACACTGCCAAGGAGCCCGGCCGGTGAATGGATTACCTCGCAGAACCTGGCTGTACTTTGCCGCCCAGTCGATCAACCTGACCTGCGCCGTGATGTCGGTGACCATGGCCGCCACCATCGGCGCGGCGCTGGCGCCTACACCGGCGCTGTCGACGG
The DNA here is from genome assembly GCF_001423155.1 of Pseudomonas sp. Leaf127. NCBI lineage: Bacteria > Pseudomonadati > Pseudomonadota > Gammaproteobacteria > Pseudomonadales > Pseudomonadaceae > Pseudomonas > Pseudomonas sp. Leaf127. The sequence goes on from NZ_LMOA01000026.1 coordinate 94,318, forward strand.
TGCCTTACGGCTTTCAGTTCCTGTGGCTGATGCTGGCGACTTACCCGGTGGCCTATCTGATGGGCCGCTGGGGCCGCAAGCGTACCTTCCTGCTGGGCAATATCGCCCTGGCCGTGGCCGGTATCAGTGGCTATCAGGCCGTGGTCCAGCAAAGCTTTGCGCTGCTGGTGGTGTGCCACTCGGCGCTGGGTGTGTATGTCGCGTTCGCCAATTTCAACCGCTTTGCCGCCACCGACAACCTGGCGGCACACCTCAAGCCCAGGGCGATTTCCCTGGTGGTGGCCGGTGGCGTCATCGCCGCCGTGCTGGGCCCGACCCTGACCGAGTGGCTGCGTGAAGTCGGTGCCTTTGCCGCGTTCTCCCTGTGCTATGCCGCCTTTATCGGCCTGGCCGTGCTGGCCACCCTGGTTACGCTGTGCCTGCCCAACGACGCCGGCACCGCTGCCCGGCCTTCGCGCCAGGCGTCGCAGGCCAGCACGCGCTCGCCCTTGACCGCGCCGATCCTGCTGGCCATGGCGGTCGCGGCGCTGGGTTATTTCATCATGCACCTGTTGATGATCCAGGCCTCGATGCACATGCAGCACATGCACGAAGACTTCACCGCCATGCGCCTGGCCATCCAGTGGCATGTGATCGCCATGTTCGCGCCGTCGTTCTTCACCGGCTGGATCATCGAACGCCTCGGGCTGAAAATCACGCTGTGCCTGGGCCTGTGGCTGTTGATCGCCAGCACGGCGGTGAATATCGCCTCCAGCCATTACCTGGCGATCAGCGCCGCCCTGATTCTGCTGGGCCTGGGCTGGAACCTGACCTACGTCGGCAGTGGTGCCTTGCTGGCCCGGCAACTCGAAGGCCAGGTGCAGGCATTCAAGGTGCAGGGCCAGAATGACCTGGCCATCGCCATCTGCGCCACCCTGGGCGCCTTTGCCCCGGCCGTGCTGCTCACCGGCATGGGCTGGCAAGGCAGCAACCTGCTGTGCGCCGGCCTGGCCTTGCTGGTGCTGGTGGCGACCATCACCGTGCTGAAGCGGCCGGTGAGGCCGGCCGCTTCGGTGGCGTAGGCATACCGTATGGCAGGTTGTTTTGATTTCTTGCGACGTTGCGTATGCGTTACATCTCACCCGATATGTCACGTATCCATGACATGGACCCTGAAGTCATTGCAACCCGCCTTGGTCGGCAAGTACGCGAAAGGCGCCTGAATCGCGGTCATACATGGCGATGAGGCTCACAGGCAGGCTGCCTTCAGCCCGCCACCGGAATCACCACCTCTACGCACAACCCGCCCTGGGCGCGGTTGGAAAAGGTCAGGGTCAGCCCCAGTCGGCGGCAGACCATGTCGACGATAGCCAGGCCCAGGCCGGCGCCTTCGGGGTTGCCGGCGCTGTAGAAGCGGTCGCACAGGCGGGCGAGGGCCGCTTCGCTCACGCCCGGGCCCTGGTCCAGTACCCGCAGGCGCAGGTGCCGGTCAGGGTGGAGGCTCAGGTGCAGGCGCACCTCGCTGCCGGCCGGGGCGAAGGCCAGGGCGTTGCTGATCAGGTTCTGCGCCATGATGGTCAGCGCGGCCGGTTCGCTGCGCAGCAGGCAGTCATCTTCGCTGTCCAGCACCAGCTCGACGTTCTTGCGCAGCGCCAGCGGGGTCAGCTCGGCCAGCTCTTCACGCATCAGGGCGGTCAGGTTCAAGTGCTGGCTGGGCTGGGCGGCCGGTTCCAGGCGCGCCATGGTCAGCAACTGGCTGGCGATGCGGGTCATGCGGCCCACGCCCTGTTGCAGAAAGCCCAGCGCTTCGGCGCGCTCGCGCGGATCGCTGGCGGCCTGGGCATTGCGCACATGGATGTCGAGGATCGCCAGGGGCGTGCGCAGCTCATGCGCGGCGTCGGCGATAAAGCGTCGCTCGCGCTCCAGCTGCGTGCGCAACTGGCCCAGCAGATGGTCCAGCGCCGAGCGCATCGGTTCCAGTTCCGGCGGCTGTGGTTGATCCGGCAATGGTTCCAGGCTGTCGTACGGGCGATTGCGCAGTTGCCGGGCCAGGCGCTGCAACGGGCGCAGGCCCCAGCCCAGCACGGCCCAGATCAGCAGCGTCAGCAACGGCAGGCCGATCAGGGTCGGCAGCAAGGCGTGGTGGACGATTTTCTGGATCAGGTCCTGGCGCAGGTCGTCGCGTTCACCGGCCCAGATGCGGATGCCCAGTGTCGGGTCTTCGAGCAACACCCCGCACCAGTCCTGGCCCTGGTACATCAGGTCGTGCAGGCCGGGTGCAGGCGGTTCGGCCAGGGCCGGGGCGTGCCGCGAGCGCAGCAGCAGGCGGCCGTCGGCCGACCAGATCTGAAAGGCCACGTTCATTTCATACGGGTGCGAAAGAATGCCCTGCGCAGAGCGGTTGAGCGCGTTGTCCAGCTCCGCCTCAAGGGTGTTCCAGTCGCGTTGCGCGGGGGCTTGTTGCAGTAAGCCCTGCATCAGTCGTGCGGCCTGCACCAGTTGCGCGTCGTAGACGTTTTCGATTTCCCGGTGGCTGTCGCGCAGGGCCAGCAGCACCAGGGTCAGGCTGCCGATGATCATCAGCAACAGGGTGGGCGCCAGGATGCGCGTGCGGATGGAAATCACGTGCTGCGCTCCACCAGATAACCCACCCCGCGCACCGTGCGGATCAGCCCGGCATCGAGTTTCTTGCGCAGGTTATGGATCAACACTTCCAGGGTGTTGCCCGGGCCGCTTTCCTGCCAGCCATACAGGGTGTTGCTCAGCCGTTCGCGGGTGACGACCACACCGGGGCGAGCCAGCAACTGGTGCAGCAGTTGATATTCCATTGGCGTCATGGCCACGCAGGCGCCCTGGTAGAACACCTCCTGGGTGGCCGGGTCCAGGCTGACCCCGCCGTGTTCCAGGCGTGGCTGGGCACGGCCCTGGCTGCGGCGCAGCAGGGCGCGGATGCGCGCCTTGAGTTCATCCAGGTCCACCGGCTTGACCAGGTAATCGTCGGCGCCGGCGTCCAGGCCGGCAATGCGGTCGGCCACCGCGTCGCGGGCGGTGAGGATCAGCACTGGCACGTTGCCTTCAGCCTGGCTGCGCATGCCGCGCAACAGGCTGATGCCATCACGCCGGGGCAGGCCGAGGTCGAGCAGCACCAGGTCGAAGGTTTCGCAGCGCAAGGCGTGCTCGGCCTCCAGGCCATCGGCGACCCAGTCCAGTACATAACCCTCGCCGCGCAGGGCGACCCGGATGCCTTGGGCCAGCGCACGATCATCTTCCACCAGCAATACGCGCATGCGTGTGCCCTCTGTGTGCAGGCCGCAATCATGGCGATTCGGCGCTTACCTGCCAGTAAGCAAATGTTACAGGGCGTTACTCATTAAGACTTCATTAAGCTTGGCGCCGCACCTTAGGGCTTCCAACAAACGGAGACCCGTCCCATGACCCGCCTGCTGCGCTTCGCCCTGATCCCGACCCTGCTGCTCGCCAGCGCCGGCGCCTATGCCGGCCCGCAATGCACCACCGCTGACCGCGCCACCTGGCAAGACCCCGAAGCCTTCCAGGCCAAGCTGCGCGAGGCCGGTTACCAGATCAGCAAATTCAAGGTCACCGACGGCAACTGCTACGAGATCTACGGCTTCGACAAGGACAAGCGCAAGGTCGAGATCTACCACGACCCGGTCAGCGGCAAGGCCGTGAAGACCGAGATCAAGAGCTGATGAACGCGGCGACGATCCGCCTGTGGGATCCACTGGTGCGCCTGTTTCACGGGTCGGTGGCCCTGGTATTCGTCGCCAACTATTTCTTCAACGAGGCCGGTGACGACTGGCACACCTGGCTGGGCTACTACGTTGCCGGCTGGCTGGTGGTGCGCGTGGTGTGGGGCTTCATCGGCCCGCAGAGTGCGCGTTGGGCCGACTTCTGGCCCACACCCACACGCTTGCGCACGCACCTCGGTGCCTTGCGTCACGGCCGTGACAGCCACCGCCTGGGGCACTCGCCCTTGGGCGCGCTGGTCATGGTGCTGATGATGACCGCCCTGGGGGCGCTGGCGCTGACCGGTTTTCTGATGCAGGAAGTCGATGCCCTGTGGGGCGCCGACTGGCCGCAAGACTTGCACCGCTGGATCGCCAACAGCCTGGCGGCACTGGTGGCCGTGCACGTGAGTGCTGCGCTGCTGGAAAGCCTGCGCCTGCGCGAGAACCTGCCACTGTCGATGCTGACCGGGCGTCGCCGCCTGCGCCCTGACACGCACATCCGTGACGACCATTGATCTTTTCTGGATTTCTTCATGCTGCTGAACCTCTTGCGCGCGCCTGCGCACAGCGGCGCCCGTCCGTGGCTGACGCTGCTGGCGCTGGCGACCCTGAGCTGCGCCCTGTTGTTGCTCGACGATTTTCTCCAGCAGCAATACACCGCCAACAACCGCGCCGAACTCGGGCTGTCCTACGTGGCGGCCCTGTGGCTGTGGGAGGCAGCTCTGCTGGCGATGACTGTGTGACAGGCGCAGCCGGTGTGTTGGGCTTGCTGGCCTCATCGCCGGCAAGCCGCCTCCCACAGGTTCGATGAAATCCCGGATCTTGTGCCTGGCATCGGACTGTGGGAGGCAGCTCTGCTGGCGATGTCTATGTGTCAGGCGCAGCCGGTGTGTTGGGCTTGCTGGCCTCATCGCCTGCAGAGCAGCCTCCCACAGGCTCGATGAAATCCCGGATCTTGTGCTTGGCATCGGACTGTGGGAGGCCGCTCTGCTGGCGATGACTATGTGACAGGCGCAGCCGGTGTGTTGGGCTTGCTGGCCTCATCGCCGGCAAGCCGCCTCCCACAGGTTCGATGAAATCCCGGATYTTGTGCCTGGCACCGGACTGTGGGAGRCAGCTCTGCTGGCGATGRCTRTGTGWCAGGCGCAGCCGGTGTGTTGGGCTTGCTNAGGTGTATGGGCCTTGCTGGCCTCATCGCCTGCAGAGCAGCCTCCCACAGGCTCGATGAAATCCCGGATTTTGTGCCTGGCACCGGACTGTGGGAGGCAGCTCTGCTGGCGATGGCTATGTGTCAGGCGCAGCCGGTGTGTTGGGCTTGCTGGCCTCATCGCCTGCAGAGCAGCCTCCCACAGGCTCGATGAAATCCCGGATYTTGTGCCTGGCACCGGACTGTGGGAGRCAGCTCTGCTGGCGATGACTGTGTGACAGGCGCAGCCGGTGTGTTGGGCTTGCTACAGCTCTGCTGGCGATGACTGTGTGACAGGCGCAGCCGGTGTGTTGGGCTTGCTGGCCTCATCGCCTGCAGAGCAGCCTCCCACAGGATTGATGTTGCCCATGATCTCGTGCTTGGCACCGGATTGTGGGAGGCGGCTTGCCGGCGATGGCGATGGGACAGGCGCAGCAGGTGTATGGGCCTTGCTGGCCTCATCGTCGGATCGCTGCCCGGGGCAGAGCCCCCTCCCATCGGTGGATGACAACCCTGGATCGGGTGCCTGACCATGACCGTTTATCTACCTGCGACAAAATGTCCGTTTTTCATGTCGTTTTCAGATTTCATTTAGCCCTTGCGCGCCGTAGAATCCGCGCCCGATTTGCGGGTGCGAAATTGCCAGATCGTCGACAGAAAGACCTCCATCCGACTGCCCCCATCAAACAATTGCATCGATTAGTGCTGGTTGAAAACCGAGGGTGTCGTGTCGCGAAAACTGTTGGCGTTGGTGCTGGGGCCGCTGATCGGCCTGTTCATTGTCAGTCTGGGTAATGGCTTCATTTCTTCCCTGACGTCCCTGCGGCTCGACTCGGCCGGGGTTTCGGACACGATGATCGGCCTGGTGTCGTCGTCCTACTTCGTCGGCCTGGCGCTGGGGGCGATGTTCGGTGACCGGCTGATCAAAAGCATCGGCCATATCCGCGCCTACAGCAGCTTTGCCTCGCTGACGGCGGTGACGTTCCTGTTGCAGGGGCTGATCTTCGACCCGTGGGCCTGGTTCTTCTTTCGCCTGGTCAACGGCCTGGCCATTGTCGGCATCTTCCTGGTGGTGGAAAGCTGGTTGCTGTTGTCGGGCGACCAGAAGATGCGTGGCCGGCTGCTGGCGATCTACATGATTGCGCTGTACGGCGCCGGCATGCTCGGCCAGTTGCAACTGGGCGTGATCAATGCCTGGGGCGAGACGGCGCCGTTCATGATTGCCGGCATGCTGGCGTCATTGTCGGTGCTGCCGATGGTGATCCTGCCGCGCGTGGCGCCCGAGGTCGGCGACATCGAACCCTTGCTGCCCCAGGACCTGCTGCGCATCACGCCCACCGGTGTGCTGGGCACCTTTGGCTCAGGGGTGGCGATTGCCGGCATGTACGCGCTGCTGCCGATCTACCTGCAGCGGGTCGGGATGAACATCACCCAGGTCGGCTACCTGATGGCCTGCGTGATTCTCGGCGCGATGCTGCTGCAATACCCGGTGGGGCGCTGGTCCGACCGCCAGGACCGGCAGGTGGTGCTGATTGCCTTGAGCGTGTTCTGCGCGGTGCTGTCGGTGCTGATCCTGATGCTGCCTGACTCGATGCTGTTGCTGGCGGTGCTGCTGTTCCTGCTTGGCGGCGGGGTTTTTGCCCTGTACCCGGTGGCGGTCAGCCATGCGACCGACACCGTGTCGGCCGGCGAGCTGGTGCGGGTGATCCAGGGCATGCTGCTGATCAACTCGGTGGGCTCGGCCATCAGCCCGCTGATCATTTCGCCGACCATGAAGCATGTCGGTGACAGCGGCTTTTTCTGGTCCTTCGTGGTGCTGAACGTCGCCATGGCGTTGTTCTTCATCTGGCGCCGCAAGGTCCACCCGGCCTCGACCCCGACCGCGCCGTTCGAGGCGGCCACGCAGATGTCGCCGGTGGGCGCCGAGATCCGCGTCACCGATGAACTGGTGCAGGCCACGCTGGAGCGTGAACAGCTGGAAGAACACGCCGCACAACCGGCGCCCCAGGCCGGGTGACTGACCCGATGTCGCGGGCTGGCCCGATATTCTATTCAGGTGATTTGCGAACGATTCCTCATTTTGGGCCTCAAAGGGTTTCCGTGATGTCGGCTTATGCCATCATCGGCATCCTTACCGAATGGAATCCAGTAAGCCTTGATGCAGTTTTCTCGCGAACTCATTCTTCAGCAAGCACCCGATGCCTCGTCAGCCAAAGCGGCGCAGGGCCTGCTCAGCCTCAGTAAATGGCAAACCCTCGGCGTCAACGAGCGGGCCGTGTGGGGCGAGTGCAAAGGCAGCGGCAGCAAGCCGTACCAGGTCCAGATCGACCTGGAAGCCCTGGCGTTCAAGTGCAGCTGCCCCAGCCGCAAATTCCCCTGCAAGCATGGCCTGGCCCTGGCATTGCTGCGTGCCGAGCAAAGCTCGGCGTTCACCGACACCGAGCTGCCGGCCTGGGTCGGCGAGTGGCTGCAAAGCCGCCAGCAGCGTGCCGAAAAGCAGGAGCAGAAAAAGGCTGAGGCCCCGACCGTCAAGCGTACCGACGATGCCGCCGTCTCGGCCAAGCGCCTGCAGCGCATGCAGGCCGGGCTCGATGAGCTGGAGCGCTGGTTGCAGGACCAGGTCACCCAGGGGCTGGCCACGCTGATCGGCAACGAAGGCGCCTTCGAGCAACTGGCCGCGCGCATGGTCGACGCCCAGTTGCCCGGCGTGGCCTACCGCTTGCGCCCGCTGGCCGGCGTGCCCGGCAGCGGTGTGGTCGATGGTGTCGACTGGCCGTTGCGCCTGCTCGGTGCGTTCGGGCGCCTGCAACTGATGATCGACGGCTTTCGCCGTCTCGACAGCCTGCCCGCCACCGAGCGTGCCGACCTGTCCCAGGCCCTGGGCTTGCCGCTGAGCAAGGACGACGTGCTGGGGCAGGGCGAGGCGTGTGTCGATCAATGGCATGTACAAGGGCAGTACGTCGAGGAAGAAGACCGCCTGCTGATGCGCCGGGTCTGGCTGCGTGGCCTGAACAGCGGCCGCATGGCGCTGCTGCAGGACTACGCCCATGGCTCGCGGCAGTTCGAGCAGGTGTTCGTCACCGACTCGGTGATCAGCGCCGAACTGGCCTTTTACCCCGGTGCCTGGCCGCAACGTGCGGTACTGGCCGCCACGCCCACCTTGGTCGAACCGTCCGTACAGACCTCGCCTTGCCCGGCACACGACGCCTTCGACACCCTGGCCACGGCGCTGGCCGCCAACCCCTGGCAAACCCCACAACCGATGAGCATCGACGACGGCACGCCCGAACTTGACCCACACCTGGGCTGGATGCTGCGCATCAGCAGGCCCGAAGGCGACAGCCAGGTGCCGCTGGAGATGGACAAGCGTGACGGCTGGATGCTGTGCGCCGTGGCCGGTGGCCGGGCGCTGCGGGTATTCAGCGAGTGGCACCAGGGTGTCGACGGCAGCTACCTGCAACCGCTGACGGCCTGGCAGGGCCAGACGCTGGTGTGGTCCTCACGGGAGACAATTGCATGAGCCTGCTCGAACCCCTGGCGGTCACCGCCCTGCTGGGCACCCGCAAGCAGGCGCTGGCGCCGCTGGCCGTCGAAGGCCCTATCGGCCCCTTGCTCGACGCCATTGCCCGCGACTCGGCCAGCGACGAAGCGCGCCTGCTGCGCAGTGCGGCGGTGCTCGACATGTGCCAGCACGCCGGCTGGCTGGCCCCCGAGGCCACCACGGCGGCGGCAGCGCCGGCCCCGGAAGACACCCTGGCCCTGCCGCCCGAGCAAAGCTTCGGCGTACTGAGCCAGATGCTTGCCGAAGGCTACCCGCGCCTTGGCCAGTTGACCCTGTTGCAACTGGCGCAGCGCCAGTTGCGCCTGCCGCCGTCACTGTTGCCCGAGCTGCTGGATCGGGCTCGCCGTGACGCGTACCTGCGCGGCCTGCTCGCGCCGGTGCTGGGCGAGCGCGGCCGCTGGCTGGCCGAGCGCAACCCGGCCTGGCAGGTTCAGGCCATCGACCGCCGCGAGGCCCTGAACGACGAGATCTGGTCGCTGGGCAGCCTTGAACAACGCCAGGTTTACCTCAGCGCCCTGCGCGAACAGGACCCGGTCGCCGCCCGCGAGCTGTTGGTGGCGGGCCGCAAGGATTTCGATGCCCGCGAGCGCAGCGCCTTGCTCGCCGCCCTGGCCACCGGCCTGAGTGCCGATGACGAACCACTGCTGGACGAGTGGAGCCGCGACCGCAGCAAAGAGGTGCGCCGCGTGGCCGCCGAGTTGCTGATGGACCTGCCGGATTCGGCCTATCGCCGGCGCATGGCCGCGCGCCTGGCCCTGTGCGTCAACGTGACCCCGGCGGCGGCCGAACCGGGTGGCCTCAAGGGCCTGTTCAAGCGCCTGACCCATTCGGGCAGCAACGCCCCGACCGTGCAGATCGAACCGCCCCAGGCGTTTTTCGACAACGGCAAGGACGACCAGATTGAAGAAGCCGTGCCCAACGGCGAAGGCCTCGGCCAGCGCGCCTGGTGGCTGTACCAGGTGGTGGCCGCCGCGCCGCTGCAGACCTGGCGCGATCACCAGGGGCTGACCCCGCACGACTGGATTGCCGCCGCCGGCCGCAGCGACTGGGACGAAGCCCTGATTCGCGGCTGGTACCAGTCCACGTTGCGCGAAGGCGATGCCGAGTGGGCCGCCGCGCTGCTGGACCGCATCTCTGCGACCGGCCTTCGTCTGGCGCGCTGTTTCCTCGACAGCCAGCCGCTGATCGCGCTGCTGCCGGTGCCCGAGCGCGAAGGCCACTGGCTGCGCCTGGCGCACCATATCGAAGACCGCAATTCGCTGAGCCTGTCCGAGTTGCTGGCCCAGATCCTGGCCGCCATCCCGGTACAGAGCCGGCCCGGCACCGCCTTTTGCGAGCAATTGCTGCCGCACCTGCGCATCGGCATCGCCTTGCCGCGCAGCGTCTACGACTACAACCTGCGCCATAACCTGCGCGACTTCGCCACGCTGCTGCCGCCCGAGCTTTTCGCGCAAGCCCGCCAGGGCTGGCCGGATGACGAGGCCCTGCACCGTCACCAGAGCGAAGCCCTGCATGACTGGCACAACACCCTGAACCTGCGCGAACACCTGCAGACCCTTCTCGATTGAAACGGACCGATCAATGACCAGCTCAGTACTGCGCCAGCACGCCGAACAGCAATTCGCCGAAGAGCTCGATGAACTGCGCAAACAGGACACCCGCCAACGCCCCACCAACTGGGAAATGTCGCCCTGGGCGGTGGTCACCTACCTGCTGGGCGGCAAGCTGGAAAACGGCTTTGAAGTCAGCGCCAAGTACATCGGCAGCCGTCGCCTGATCGAAACCGCCGTGGCGACCCTGGCCACCGACCGCGCCCTGTTGCTGTACGGCGTGCCGGGCACCGCCAAGTCCTGGGTGTCCGAGCACCTGGCGGCAGCCATCAGCAATGACTCGACCCTGATCGTGCAAGGCACCGCCGGCACCAGCGACGAGCAGATGCGCTACGGCTGGAACTACGCCCAGTTGCTGGCCAAGGGCCCCTCGCGTGAGGCGGTGGTCGAAAGCCCGCTGGTGCGGGCAATGGAGCGCGGCAAGACCGCCCGCATCGAAGAACTGACCCGTATCCCGGCCGACGTGCAGGACACCCTGATCACCCTGTTGTCGGAGAAATCCCTGCCGGTGCCGGAACTGGGCACCGAGATTCAGGCGGTGCGTGGCTTCAATGTCATTGCCACGGCCAACAACCGCGACAAGGGCGTCAACGAGCTGTCGTCGGCGCTCAAGCGCCGCTTCAACACGGTGATCCTGCCGGTGCCGTCCAGCGAAGCGGAAGAAGTGAACATCGTCACCAAGCGCGTGGCCGAAATGGGCCGCTCGCTGGAGCTGCCGGCCCAGCCGCCGGCCCTGGCCGAGGTGCGCCGCGTGGTGCAGATTTTCCGCGAGCTGCGCAACGGCCTGACCGAAGACGGCAAGGCCAAGCTCAAGTCGCCCAGCGGCACGCTGTCGAGCGCCGAGGCGATCTCGGTGATCAACAACGGCATGGCATTGTCGGCTTATTTTGGTGACGGCACGCTGCACGCCCGTGATGTGGCGGCCAGCATCGTGGGGGCGGTGATCAAGGACCCGGTGCAGGACGCGGTGGTGTGGCGCGAGTACCTGGAAACCGTGGTCAAGGAACGCAGCGAGTGGAAAGACCTGTATCGCGCTTGCCGCGAGATCGAGTAATCGCGCATGTCCGACGCGATCCACCTGTTTGGCATCCGCCACCATGGCCCAGGCTGTGCACGCAGCCTGTTGCAGGCGCTGCACACCCTGCAACCTGACTGCCTGCTGATCGAAGGCCCGCCCGACGCCGAGGCGGTCCTGCCGTTCGTGCTCAGCGAAGCGATGCAGCCGCCAGTGGCGCTGCTGGTGCACGCCGAGGGCGACCCGCGCCAGTCGGCGTTCTACCCGTTCGCCGAATTCTCTCCGGAGTGGCAGGCGCTGCGCTATGCGCTGGGCCAGAACATCCCCACGCGCTTCATCGACCTGCCGGCCACCCACCAGTTCGCTCTGGAAAAGGCCTGGCGCGAAGAGCAGCAGGCACAAGCCGAGGCGGCTGAGGCGGTCGAAGCGAGCGAGGGTGATGAAACGACCGAGGACGATGAAGCGGTCGTGGTCGAACTGGAGGCCGCCGACTTTGCCGAAGCTGACGGCACCGCCGTCGGCGAAGAAATCCCCGAACATGAGTTGACCCACGACCCTCTGGGCTGGCTGGGTCGCGCCGCCGGCTACGCCGATGGCGAAAGCTGGTGGAACCACATGGTCGAAGAGCGCTGCGACGGCGAGCAATTGTTCGCCGCCATCGCCGAAGCCATGCAGGCGCTGCGTGAACAGGCCCCGACCGAGCGTTCGCCGTACTACGTGCGCCGCGAAGCGTTGCGCGAGGCGCATATGCGCAAGTGCCTGCGCCAGGCGCTCAAGGACGGTTACCAGCGCATCGCCGTGGTCTGCGGCGCCTGGCACGTGCCGGCGCTGGCAACGATGCCGGCTGCCAAGCTCGACAACGACCTGCTCAAGGGCCTGCCCAAGCTCAAGGTGGCCGCCACCTGGGCGCCGTGGACCTACCGCAACCTGAGCAGCGCCAGCGGCTATGGCGCCGGCGTCGATGCTCCGGCCTGGTATGCGCACCTGTGGAACGAGACCGACAGCAGCCAGCGCGCCGTTACCTGGCTGGCTCGCGCCGCCCGGCTGTTTCGCGATGACGGGCTGGATTGTTCGTCAGCGCACATCATCGAAGCCACACGCCTGGCCGATGCCCTGGCCGCCATGCGCGAGCGGCCTGCCCCCGGCCTTGAAGAACTCTTCGAGGCGTTGCAGACCACTGTGTGCATGGGCGACGCCGCGCCGATGAGCCTGATCCGCGACCGGCTGATTGTCGGTAACCGGTTGGGTGGCGTGCCGCCCGATGTGCCGGCAGTGCCGTTGCAGCGCGACCTGGAACAACTGCAGAAAAGCCTGCGCATGAAGCCCCAGGCTGCGCAGAAAACCCTCGATCTTGACCTGCGCGAAACCGGCGACCTGGCGCGCAGCCACCTGCTGCACCGCCTGGCGATCCTCGGCATCGGCTGGGGCGAGCTGGCGCGGACCGGAGTCTCGGCCAAGGGCACCTTCCACGAAATCTGGAACCTGCAATGGCAGCCGGAACTGGCCGTGTCGATCATCGAGGCCAGCCAGTGGGGCAGCACCGTCGAAGACGCGGCCAGTGCCCGCGCCATCGGCCAGGCCAAGGACGCCACGTCGCTACCCGAACTGTCGGCGCTGGTCGACACGGTGCTGCTGGCCAACCTGCCACAGGCGGTGGAGCCGGTCACCCATGCCCTGGAAGACCTGGCCTCGGTGGCCACCGACGTAGCCCAGTTGCTCGACGCGGTGCCGGCGCTGACGCGTATTGCGCGCTACGGCAACGTGCGCCAGACCGACACCGGCATGGTGCGCCATGTACTCGACGGCCTGATCGCCCGCGCCGCCATCGGCCTGGCCCCGGCCTGTGCGTCACTGGACGATGACGCCGCCATGGCCATGCGCGAGCGTATCGGCAAGGCCGACGCCGCCATTCGCCTGCTCGACGACGCCGCCCGCAGCCAGGACTGGCAACAGGCCCTGGGGCGCCTGGCGGTGTTCGGCGCCACTCACGGCCTGCTGGCCGGGCAGGCGGCGCGGTTGCTGTTCGATGCCGGGGTCGATGATGTCGACACCAGTGCCTCGCGCATGACCCTGGCGCTGTCACGCAGTGTCGAGCCCGCCGCCGCTGCCGGCTGGCTGGAAGGCTTCCTCGACCAGAGCGCGCTGATCCTGATGCACGACCCACGCCTGTGGACCATGGTCGACGGCTGGCTGGCGACCCTGAGCAAGGACCACTTCGACGGCATCATTGCGCTGCTGCGCCGCACTTTCAGCACCTTCTCGGCCGCCGAGCGCCGTGAACTGGGCGAGCGTGCCCGGCGGCCGGTGCAGGACGCGGCGCCTGTGCCGGTGGCCGCACGCATCGATGCGCAGCGTGCGGCACGCCCCGTGCCCTTGCTTGGCCGCTTGCTGGGCCTACCCCACGATGGAGCGTCTTCGTGAACGACGACACCGAACTCTCGCAACACGACGAACAGGCGCGCCTGCAACGCTGGCGCCTGGTGCTCGGCGAAGCGGCCGCGCCCAGCCTGGGCGACTGCGGCCTGGACAGCGCGCAGATGAACATCGACGCCGCCCTGACCGCACTCTACGACCCTGACGGGCCGGGTGGCCTGCGTCGCGGTGGCAGCGCCAAGTCATCGCCGAAGGTCGCGCGCTGGCTGGGCGATATCCGCAAGTACTTCCCCACCCAGGTCGTGCAGGTGATGCAGAAGGACGCCCTGGAACGCCTGAACCTCAAGAACATGCTGCTGCAACCGGAAATGCTTGAACTGGTGCAGCCCGACGTGCACCTGGTGGCCTCGCTGGTGTCGCTGTCGGGGGTGATCCCGGCCGAAACCAAAGAGACCGCGCGCATGGTGGTGCGCAAGGTGGTCGACGAATTGATCAAACGCCTGGAAGAGCCGATGCGCAGCGCGGTCAGCGGCGCGCTCAACCGTGCGGTGCGCAACAACCGCCCGCGCTACGCCGAGATCGACTGGAACCGCACCATCCGCGCCAACCTGCGTCACTGGCAGGAGGAGTACCAGACCATCGTCCCGCAGACGCTGATCGGTTACGGACGCAAGTCCCAGCGCAGCCAGCGCGACATCATCCTGTGCATCGACCAGAGCGGCTCGATGGCCGCCTCGGTGGTCTATTCGAGCATCTTCGGCGCGGTAATGGCCTCGCTGCCGGCGGTCACCACGCACCTGGTGGTGTTCGACACCGCCGTGGTCGACATGACCGAGCAACTCGACGACCCGGTCGACTTGCTGTTCGGCGTGCAACTGGGCGGCGGCACCGACATCAACCGTGCCGTCGGCTACTGCCAGAGCCTGATCCGCGAACCGCGCAACACCATCATGGTGCTGATCTCCGACCTTTATGAAGGCGGCGTGGAAAAGAACCTGCTGCAACGCGCCGCCGAGCTGGTGGCCTCGGGCGTTCAGGTCATTACCCTGCTGGCGCTGAGCGACGAAGGCCGCCCGTTCTACGACGCCGACCTGGCCGCCAAGCTCGCCGCGCTGGGCGTACCCTCGTTCGCCTGCAGCCCCGACCAGTTCCCGGCGCTGATGGCGGCGGCGATCCGCAAGGAAGACATCGGCCTGTGGGCCGCCAAGCAAGGCATCGCCACGGCCCGTGCGGCTGAATAGGGCAGCGCTCGAGTCGGCGTCTTTGGTGGCTGATACCCTGCATTCGCGACCGTTGGTCGCTCCTACACTAATGCCGTGTCGAACGCCTATTCAGCGCACGGCACCCATCCCGTAGGAGCGACCAGCGGTCGCGAAAGGACCGTTACATTCAACACCTGACCGTCAGTATTTGCTCGGTCCCACAGGATTGTGTAAACACGGGATTTTGGATTCGGTTTCTGTATATCGCACCAAAGACGCCAACCAGAATCAGTCCCAGTACCACCCAGCCGCTGTTTTCAGGCATTCTGAGCCGGTCATCCCCTCCTGGAGCCGCGCGCCCCATGCTCGTACTGAACTGCACACAGGCTGCCTGTGATTTTTTCACCCGCAAGGTCAAGGGCTCGACCGTCACGCCAGTGCAGCCCGCGCCCTCCAAGAAATGGCAAGACGACGCCTTCAACGATGCCGACGGCCGTCCCCTGCCGCAGGACCAGTGGCAAGTGCACTGCGTCACCCGCAAGCGCAAGCCGGTGCTGATGGTCATGCACATGCCCACGCGCTATGCCATGGTCTTTACCGATATCAAGCGTGCCGACCTGGCCGGCTTTCTCCAGCAATTCGTCGAGCGGCTGCTCAACCAGATGATGACGCTGGGCATCATGCTGGGCCTGCTGCGCGAGGATGAACACGCCGGTGTGATCGAGCGTTTCATGCAGTCGCACGATCAGTTCCAGATCTTCGCCCGCAGCGACCGCAGTGTGCAGAGCCATATCAACCAGGCGCTGTTCCATTTTGACCTGATGCTTGAAGACATCGGCGTCTTGCCCGCCAATACGCAGGAAGCGGCCGGTTTCGATGCCCAGGTCAACCGCACGATTCGCAAGATCGGTCCCAAGGAAATCGGCTACTTCTGCCCGGACGAAGCCATGCTGGCGTACTGGTGGGAGCGGGTCGGGCACCTGGACCGCGCCTCCTCGCAAGAGGCGCAGCTGCGGTTCAAGCTGTTGAAGAACGAAAGGCCTGAAGGGCAGCCATAACCACAGCGTCCTGCGGAGCATCAGGCCAGCCAGTACCGCAGGGCTGCCGGCAGCTTTTCACCGTCCCGGCAGGAAGGCACTACTGCCCGGCGTCGAACCGCACCGACCGGATGATTGCGCCGATCGTTTCGAAGTTCTGGTAGTACCCCACGGTTTCGAACAGCAACTGTGTGGAGTCGGTGTAGACAATCGCCATCAGGCAGGTACCGCCGGCGGCATGAAAGCCGGTTTCCGGGTCCCCGACGCCACAGGTCTGAGTGGTCAGCAGACCTTTCCAGCCCGGCCCCTGGATAACATCCACCGGGCTGGGTTCGTCCATGCCCGCATTGCGCATCCAGACGCCGTCTTCCAGAGAAAAGATCAGGCTGTCGGCGGCCTGTTCCAGCGTGCCGTGTTGCAGGCACAGGCTGAGGGTGTATTCCTCGTTGTTGGCCATGGAGGGTTCATCGAGTTTCAGGCACTGGTTCTCCCTAGTGACCTTCCAGCCATGCGGATAGCGAAAGCTGAAACCATCGGTCTGGTAGGTCTTCAAGGCCCTGAGCGTCATCGGCGCCGCCGCCTGCGGATTGGCCGGCTCGTGCAAGGCGGCATCGTTGCGGCAGGCGGCCAGCGGGCGGGCGGTGGCCTGCGTGAGGTTGTCCAGGCGACGGTTCGCGACATCGACACTGGCGGTCACGCAGGCACAGCTGTACCCATAGTGGCCGTTGTTGCGGATCCACTGGTCATCCGCAAAAAGCGGCAACTCGCCCCTGGCCTGATGGCCGCCTTGCCTGGCGATTTCCCAGGTGCCGTCCCGGTCGGTGAGTGTGATGTTGCCCAGTGACGGTTTCTCGAACCAGCCGCAGCGGCGCTCGGTCTTGTCGGCGGCGTGGGCGGGGAGCCAGGCCGTGCTGAGCACCAGGGTCAGGAACAGTAGCGAGGGCCGCAGCATGAGACATCCTTGTGGGTAAGCCGCCTGTGGGCGCGGGGAGGCTTGATCATAACGAGGGTGCGGGGGTTTCTGTAGCGCGATGTGAAGCCGGTATCGAAGGCCAAGGGTCAAGGCACTGGCCGCGTACAGATAAACGTGCAGTAACGTATGACATCTGATGCCTTTAAATAGTGCATGATTCAATGCATGCATAACTTTTAAAAAGGATCCAATTCGCCATAAGTTGAAGTGTTTTATTGTTGATAAACTTGAGACAAAAGGCCTGAAGAGAATGGACTCTGGCGAGCATTGAAAATATCCGTACACGGTGAAGAAATATTTTTCTATTGGGCTTATTAAGCCGGTTTTCTTAAAGAAAGCTTTTAAAAAGCCGATAGCTGCATCACCTGCGGCTTTTGCTGCCAAACCGTATCAATTCTTATTAAGGTGGCGTCATGCACTCTCGCCGATGGACAATGCTTAGCGACCTAAGTGTTCGATCTAAACTCATGCTTGGATTTTCGTTGCTGATCGGGATGATTTTATTGGTGGCCTATACCGGCTGGAAAGCAACGGAGACCCTGCGTGACCGCAGCGAGCGTATCGAAGACATCGCACGCTTCAGTACGCTGGCCCGCGACATGCGAATAGAACGGTTGGTTTATCTATTGACCCCGTCGGATGCACAAGCCGAAAAGTGGTCCAGCGCGCTGGGAAAGTCTGAAAGCCAGTTAACGGCAATTATTCCAAACTTTGACTCGGCAGAGAATCGTGCACTGTTGGCCGAAGCCGACGCCATTCTTAAACGCTACCGTGAATATTACAATCAGGTCGTCGCCGCTACGCGCGAGCGTGAAAGTATTCGTGTTGTCGCGGCCACCGCAGTCGAAGCGATCAATACCAGCATGCTTCGCCTGGCAGAAATCACTAACTCGGACGCGGGCAACTTTGCAGAGCGTCAACAGCTGACGGGGATTTTTATTGCGGTCCAGAGAATGCGCGTAGGGTTTCGTTCCTACTCAGCGGCGCCCACTAAAGAATCCGAAGAGGCTGTTCGCAGCGCCATCAGCAATGTGGCCGCGTTGGTAAAAGCCCTGAGCGCGACAGGCTTGCCACCGGTGTCGATTGAGACCTTATCGCTTGAAGTCTCGGCGTATGAGAAGCAACTTCAAACATTGGTGGCTGCTCAGGCAAAAGTAGAGACGGCGCAGGCGGGTATCACCACGTCCATTACCGCACTGCTTGGCATCACCGGGAAAATGTCGGATGTGCAAGTTGCGTTCAGGCTTTCTGATGTGACCGACTCCCAGCACATGCTGTTGATCTGGTTGTTGCTGGCCATTGCGCTGGGAATGATGGCGGCCTGGCTGATCACTAATTCCATCGTGACGCCCCTCAAGGAAACGGTGCGCATCGCTGAAACGGTGGCGAACGGTGACTTTACCTATAACGCCGTGGTCAGCAGAAAAGACGAACTGGGTGCGCTGCAAAACAGCATGCAGTCGATGACCGCCGGCTTGAGGCGTTTGATCGGTGAAATGCGCGACGGAATTGTTCAGGTCTCAAGCGCTGCTGAAGAACTGTCTGCAGTCACTGAGGAAACCAGTGTCGGCGTCAACGCGCAAAAGGTTGAAACCGACCAGATCGCGACGGCCATGCAGCAGATGACGGCCACCACCCATGAAGTGTCCCGCAATGCCGGCTTGGCGGCGAAAACGGCAGTAGATGCCAGTCATCAGGCCCTGCAAGGCGATGAGGTGGTCGGCAAGGCGGTCAAGCAGATCGAATTGCTGGCCGGCGAGATGGAGAGCACCAAAGAGGCCATGGTTACGCTGCGCAGCAACGCTGAAAGCATCGGTGGTGTCCTGGACGTCATCAATGCCGTGGCCGAGCAAACCAACCTGTTGGCGCTGAACGCCGCGATCGAAGCGGCACGAGCCGGTGAAGCCGGGCGGGGTTTTGCCGTGGTCGCTGACGAAGTTCGCAGCCTGGCCATACGCACCCGGACGTCCACGGACGAAATCACCCAGTTGATCAGCGGCCTGAACCGCAGCACCGACCGCATGAGCGCGGTGCTGCAGCAGAGCATTCAACTGACCGACAGCAGCGTGCAGCATTCACGGGACGCACGCACCATGCTCAAAGGCATTACCGAGTCGGTCAAGACCATCGAAACGATGAACGAGCAGATTGCCTGTGCGGCGGAGCAGCAAAGCGCGGCGGGTGAGCAGATCAGCAGAAGCGTGACCAATGTGCGGGATATTTCGGATCAAACGGCCGCCGCCAGTGAAGAAACAGCGTCGTCAAGTATGGAACTTGCCCGCATCAGTGTGCAACTGCAGGAAATGACCAACCGATTCAAAATACAGTAAGTTGACAGCGGCCTGAGGCGGTGGTTTTAACACACCGCCTTTTTTAGGCGCTCACTGTAGGGGTATTCAGGGGCTGGATCATGCACGTTCTGGCACTTGCGGTAATGACAGGTTGGCAAAAAAGATACAGCCGATCAGTTTGGCAAAGATCGACAAGACTTCACGCACGTCAGGGTCTTCACATGTGATGTATTGCGAGTCAAGAATGCAGAGCGCGCCGAACAAACGACCGTCAGGCAGGAAGATAGGCAGGCCGGCATAACTTTCAAGGTCAAAGCGTTTAACAATAGGGCGCAGGGCGTGGCGCGGTGACTGGCTGATCTGCGGAATGAATAACGCTTCGGGGTTGATACAGAAGTCACTGCAAATAGTCGTTTCCAGATCAAACGTACTTTCGGCTTCGATCCCCAGGTTGGAAGGGTCATAGACCGAGCATGTCACCCATTGGTTATCACTGAACTTGGCAATCGCCGCAAACCGCATTCTGGTCAGTTTGGTCACGAGCCTTAGAATATCGGTCGTTGCTTCGATTTCGGCAATGGCCGCGCGTTCGGCCACAGAGAGTATATGGTGGGAGAGCCTTGTTTCAGCGTTCATGAGTGCCGGTCCTGAGAGAAGGGTGGGGCCGTTGAATAGTCGTCCAGCACGCATGAGCGTGTCGTTCTTCGAGTAGGGCTTGAATGAAGTAAGCACACGACCGAGCCTGGTGGCTGAGTCACTGTAGAGTCTGAAGGACGTTTGAAGTAAGGCGCCATCATCGCATAGGCACAGGCCGACCACCATAAGGCGAGCGGCTGTTCTCATGGGGCGTTCGGGACCCCTTCGGCATGGCGCGTGGGGCCGTTACCCGTGCTGAATGTTTCTCATCTCCAGAAACCTGCCATAGTACCCACCAGCGAAATTTCGATGCCCTCGCACAATGGCAAGCCTGAAACGAAATCCGCCGTTAACGAGGGCTGAACAAAGGGTGTGACCGAAAGCAAGCGCCGGCCACACGCTTCGGACTTGAACCCGAGGTGCAGTATGAATCAGCAGGTAAGGTGGTTGACGCGCGACTTCGTCTTTGCAGCGCCCGCCGCGTTTCCCAACGTCATCGCCCTGGAGCCTGAACGTTTCAGGCTTGGGCCCGCTACGCACACCGAGGTATCGCCTGGCTTGTTCGTGCTGGCGCTCGACGCGCCCGGCGGGCTCGATCTGGACGGCGCATTCGCGGCGCTGGCAGCCGATCTTCTGGGCTTGAACAGTGAGGTGGACTGGCTGGTTGAGCCAAAGCAACTGTTCGGACGAGACGCCCGGCGGGGCATGGCCGGGATGGCCACCGCAGGCGTCACGGAAATCGTCGAGGTCCTGCTGGTCCGTGGCCCGGACGAGCGTGCGTGGGGCTTTGGGCGTCGATCACGCGAGATTGATGAGCGCATCGCGGCTCAGGGCTTTGCAACCCTGCTAGACAGTTTGCAGGCGCTTGCGAGCAGCACGAGTGCCAGGCTCCTGCAAAGCCAGTTTCACACACAGCAAAGAAAACGCCTCCAGATTGCCGAGGCGCAGACGCGTCCCGAGCGGAACCTGCCTGACCCGACCGACCCCGTCTGGAAGAAACGCTTCGCGGCGGCGATGGCCTTCGACGAGGAGGCTGCCGTCGAACCGATGATGACCGCTGCCGTGGCCCTGGTAGAGGAGCCTTATGGTGATCCTGCACCCCTTGGCGCCAGTCGGATCGGCGGCGGCCCCGATCTGCAGCCCGGTGCCTGGCCCACGAATGCGCATGGCATGCGCCACCCCTTCCTGATGCAGATCGACCTTGCCGAGGTGACGTCCGCCTGTGGGCCGATGGCACCCCTGCCGCAGGCAGGCCTGCTCTCTTTCTTCGTGCATGACGACGCCCTGCTCGTTGACGTCGTCTACTCGCCGCCGGGCGCCCGCCTGGTCAGATTCCCCATGACACAGGCGCTTATCGAGGCCTCGCAGGCGGCCATCCGGCTCATCGATGACCTTGCCGATAACACAAAGCCAGGCCCGTTGCCGCATGACGAAGGCGACCACGTCGCGGCAACGCTGCGCGACGATGGCACCTTCGGTTTCTCGCACAGCCCTGACCCGGTGTGGGCCTACGGCACGCCCGGCGAAGCGTTTGATGCGCTGTCGGACGAGCGCTGGGCGTGCGTCGCCTCGGCGCGGCTGCGCCCGGTGCTGACACAATCAATCAACGTCGCCGAAGCCCAGAGCCGGATCGAAGACCTGGGCGTCGGGTCCGGGTCAGCACTCGAAGACATCAGCGATGACCTGCGAAGGGCTCCGCTCGGAACACGGTCGAACGCCAGACTGGCGCCGGTCCATCAAATGCTGGGTTACGCCACCTATGCCGGCGGCCAGGACTGCCGCCAGGAAGTGGCCGGCTCGGCGCAGCAGGATGGGCACGCGGACCTGACCGATCCAGAAAGCTGGGTGGTGCTCGTGCACATCAATGCCGATTCCACGACCGGTCGGGTGTTCTGGGACGCACTTGACCTGACCGTCATGGCACCCAGGTCGGACGTGGCTGCGGGGCGGTGGGAGAGGTGCGTTCTGTTGCCTGGTTAGAGTGGCCTCTTTGGCGCAGATCATCTCGGGACGCTTGCGGCATAAAGCAGGTTCTGCAACGCTCGACGGTGGCGATCATTGACGTCCCGAAACCCCAGGCGTGTGGTTCACCGGACAGTAATAGCCTTCGAGACGGCTTTACCAAGGAGAAGTAATGAACAGGTTTTTTCTAGCAGGCGTGTGTCTGGCCCTGAGCACCGGCATCGTGGCGGCCGAGGATCCTCTCGTCCGTGAAGGCACTTACTTCGGCTCGGGCGATGGCGGCGATGTAACGGTCAAACTGAAGGCGGTGGGCGGTGGGGACTACGATGCCTCGATCAGTACGATGATAGAAGGCGGGTGTTCGGGGGGCGTCGATGGGCGGATGACGTTCCACGGCGACACCGGCGTTCTCTCGGTGCCCAACCCTGACTATGACCTCGTGACAAACAACCCGTTGACGCGGCATAAGGCGTGCAAGGTCATTCTGACGTTCAACGATGAAGGATTTCTTCAGGTCGATGAAAAAGAAGGGTGCCTGACGTTCCATGGTAATGCCTGTACGTTTACCGGGGAGTTGGTGCATGAGAGTGCGGTGAACTAAGGGGGTAGGGGGGCTTTGGGATAGACGGTCTGGAGAGCGCGCTGGCCGTTCGAGAGCGTCCAGCGAGTGACCTCATGCCTGGCTGGTTTCGGCACGTCTGCTATCGACTGCACGGTGTTGGTTCTCTGAAGTACGGGCTCTGAAAGCGCCTCTGTTTTACCGCTTGTCTGTACTTAACAACCCAAGCAGTGTCAGCACCGTCGGCCAGAACAGCGTGTTGAGAACGTCATGAACGCTTGCCTGCCAGCGCCAGTATCCGAAGCTTGCTATGTCGTCTCGCCGATCGACCCACTCGCCAGCACACGCAATGATGAACACAACCAGCCAGCCAAGGCAGGGTCTGAATCGTCGAATGCAGATGCTCACTGTTAAATAGAGCGCCATGCCTATGTAGATATGCAAGGCGTCTTTCGATAACCCGGTTGCCGAGACGAGGGCAAGCTTGAGGCCTTGTGCGATTGAGGTATCCATCTCCATTGCTCCGCTGTGCGCCGGTGTCGGGTTTCGCCTTCATTCGAGTGGCGCGACATGCTTCTTTCCGATTCCCCGAGGCATCCGTCTGGACAACGTTACGATGCTCGTCCATCTGCCTGCATTGGAGAGTCTCAAGACGTTCTGGCGCGAGAATACTTATCGATTTTCTTAGGCCGTCCAAGGGATCGCATGGGTGAAGAACCGTTATTCCTGAATGCCTGCGAGTGGGGCTTCGGACCTACCAAGGCTTCTGTCATCAGGACCGTGTGAAAGGTATCGCGACAGGCTCATGGAGTGAACAGGACTAAGCCGAGCATCAGCAGGATTTGATTACTCGAACGCCTGGAATGTATTTAGGCTGCTGGAAACTAACAAACCTGCCTTGTGGGTATGCGGACTACGAGTTGTTTGGCCCGAACTGCAAAACAGGCCCGGAAGACCGCAACTGGCCTGAAGAAACAATTGCCCGGGTGATGCAGGAGAAGACGTTTAATGCCTGGAGTGCCATGGACGCTGATGAGGTCGAGTGCCTGACAGCGGATGAGATGGGTGCGGTCGTTGCCTACTCGAAGCACGAGCAAGCTATTGGTGCGCAGTATTATGGTTTGAAGAATGAGGGCTGGGGCAGGTGAGTAACACCACACTAGGTTTGCTGGTAGACGGCTACAACGCGTTCGAACGCCCGGTCTTGAAGATCCTTGTCACGGATCAGGAAATAGATCGTGCCTTCACCACTGTCCTGCATCCAGCCAGGCACATCGATCTGCAGCAGAAGCAGCCAGTCCTTTGCCTTTTCCATCACCGTGTCCCTGTTCTTAGCCCAGTCTGCACGCGAGAGAGACTGCGTCTTGTAGTCGTTAACAATGACAGCATCGTAACGGGGATCGTCCTGCTCAGGCACTGGCGCGCCGAGGAGTAGACTCACCGGCCCAGCTCCTTGGGAAACGCTGTCATAGGCTTGGCTGAACGCCTGGACGCCGCCGATCATCGTTTGATCATAGATCGTGACCAGCTGACCGGACGCTTGGAATTCGAGGCTGGAAAAGGAGGGCAGCTGCAGCACAGCCTTCAGCGCCATCGGCCGGGCCGGACCGCCATAGGGTGTGCCCGGCAATGGGGCACCGGCCGGACGAGTGTCCGGCTGTATGCCGTATTGCCTGTTCGTGTCGTCGATCATCGTGCGATAGGCAGAAGCGGCGGTGACAAGACTGTCCGGCGTGGAGGTATGCGCAATCGCCTCGGCCGGGCTGCGGTCCCAGATCACCTTGGCCGACTGCATCCCTGTGTCGAAGGGACCTGCAATCAAATCGTAGAAGAACAACAGCCGGCCTGCGTCAGGCAGGGGTTTTGCCACATCACCCAGCCCCGCCGCTTCCGCCAGGCTGATCTGCGCGATGAAGGCATAGGGCAGGCCCGCGGCAAGATGCCGGCCTAAATCCGCGTCGAAAGGCTCGCCCGCTCGTTTAGCAATCTCATCGATATGTTGGGGAACCGGTCGTCGCGGCCACTCGATCACCTTGGGCAAATCCGGCGTACCGCCGATCCGGCTGCCACCAAGCTTGTCGTCACGTTTCTCTGAAAACACGATGGCCGGTCGCAGCGCGGCCGCAACCATCTCGACCCTGTTGGGAGCAAACCGCTCCTCGATCACCTGATGCGCTTGCGGCGGCGTATCGAACATCTCTTACCCCTTTCCATAGGCATTACGGACTAAGGTAAAGATACGGAACAGTGACGGCAAGCGCCGACAAAAGCAGATCTCGATCTCGCAGTCCGCCGTCTGAAGAATCAGACAAAGGAGATCAGTTGATGAATCACTCTGACCCAGAATTTACGAGCGTTTGGGACGCTTTGGAAGATACCCCTGCAGAAGCTGAGAACATGCGCATCCGATCCAGCTTGATGATGGCTATTGCGATTGCATTGAGTCCAATGGGATGTCACAGGCTGAAGCTGCAAAAAATTTTGATGTGATGCAGCCCCGCATTTCTGAACTGCAACGCGGCAAAATCGATCTGTTCAGTGTTGATCGCTTGATCAACATGATGGCTCAGGCGGGTCTTCACGTTGAAGTGCGAGTGGGAAAAGCAGCGTGAATCAGGCGATCTGTTTTTAAGTGGGTCTGGCATCGAAACCCTTCGGCCGCAGCTTCTCCAGGCGTCCAGTGGATTCTCTGCTTAGGTATGCTTGTCTCCTTAAATCCCACCCATCCCCTAGCCCGATCAATCCCCGCCGCCACGAGGTGCAAACAGGAAAACAAAAAAGGCCCACCTTTCGGTGAGCCTTTTCTGGTGTTTCGTATGGTGCGGCACCAAGAGTCGAATGATATCGCAAGGTATTGTTAACTATCAATATTTTTCACAGACGCTCAGGTCTCTATCCCTAAAAATACCTTTATGCTCGGGAGAGACGGTGTGGAGTTAGCATTTGGCTTGTAGTGCCTGATTAAGTTTTGTCCGAAGCGGTCTCGACAGATTCAACGTGTGAGAACGCTTTTCCGCAGTTAAGTAAAATTGTGATATTCAATCAAGTGATATGTGCATCGGCTATATTTCGGCTGGGCTGCGGTGACAGCTATTAGTTGTGTGCAGGCTTATTTTGAAAAGGCCTGCACATATTTCTAGATGGCTTTAGAACTCGTAATCTTCGTACGTTTGCTCTGGCCAAGTCCCTGTAACATAAAATTTCGCAAGACTTTTAACTGTATGCATAACCCTAATATTTTTTGTCAGATTTCTATCTCGCGAAATCTGGTCGTGATACATTTTGGCAACAATCTTAGCCTGATTTTTTCCTTGGAATCGCTCAGCTACTTTCACGTGACCTTCCGATAACGTGATAATCGGGTATTTATCGAAAACTCGGATGTCCGAAGAGTCGAGCCTTTTTAGAATTGTTTCCGCTTCATTGAAGTGGGCCATGGCTATTACTTCGTCTTCTTCAAGGGTCGCGAGGATTATGCGTTGCTGCGCTAAAGCGTGTTCAATTTGTGGCGACTCTGGAAAAGCCTGATTAGCAATTCTTATTTTCTCAAAGGCTTCTTTATTTTTCTTGAAAGATCTAAGAGATAATCCGTACTGAAGTAAAAAAAGACCCTCGTTCTCAAGAAGTTTTTCAAAATGAGCGTAGATTGATAGTACTTTGTCTTCGTCATTTTTAAGTAGCTTTTTAAGTGACTTAGCATTGACGAGCTTTTTGTATATTGCAGCTTCGTTTCTAGATACTTTTGTCACAATAGGGAATTGATATACCGTAAACGCGTTTATGTATGCTTTGATTGTGTCGCGCAGGTATTCGGGGCTTATGTAAAGATTGAACAGCCGTTCGATGTATACACGATGGCGCGTTGTTACATTCCCGTTATGATATTTCAATGTGCCTGTCATATGCTGGCAAAGGCCAAATACATCCCCGGGATATCCCAAGGTAGAAAGCGCACGAGTGAGTGTCGCTTCATTAGCAGGACTTCCCTGAGTGGCAGCTAATCCAGAAAGTACCAGTAAAGCTTTCTCAGCATCAGATTCGATAGCTGCAAAGTCTTTTTTGATTATCTCGTTGTATCCTTCACCAGAAGTGGCCTCCATGAGACCAATTAGCAATTGTTTTTTTGATTTTTTAATTATTTCTATTCGTCGATTTTTAAGACTCATTTTCCCCAGTCGAGTCCAATTGCCATATTGTTGAATTTTATTTAAAATTAAGTCGGCGTCTAGATCTGCAAGGTGGGAGATGTCTACTTGTGCGGTTAGGTAGTCTGCTAAATGTTCTTTTGCGCGAGCATCCCAGATACTAGGGTTTTCAGCGCTGACAAAAATTGCTTTGTTCGATTTTGCTCCGCTAATTATTTCTGCTGTTTTGTGTGCGATATCACTAATGCGTTCGATAAAAAGATAGTATGGAGAATTATTTCGTTTGTCTAACTCTCGAACTAACTCCAGTATGTTATCTTTTTGTTCGTCGACGTAATATACGTTGTTGTCAGAGCCATCAGCAATTTTTAAAGCAATCTGCTTAAGGGCAGTAGTTTTGCCAGCGCCAGCCTGGCCCAATAAAAGGAAAAAACTTAGTGGCGCGGGAGTCTTTTCTTGAAAATATTCTTCAAACGTTTTACGTGTCTTAGTAAGATAAGCTGGGACTGCGTCTGAAATGTCACTCCATGTTGGTTTGAAACCTTTATAAAAGTCTCTTATTGGAGATGTAGCGGTCTGTTGGATCAGAAGTGAAAGGCTAGCCCTGTTGACAGGTACAACGCCAGATAACAAGGAGACATATGATGCGGGTTCATGTGCTCCAGTCCTAAGTTCAGGTCGTCTTGTAAAAAGGATATCTTGACTTGTTGGTGGTGTCTCGAATTCTTGTGCCAGCCAATCAATAAACGCTGTTAGTGTTCCTGGTATATGAGTAATGTTCGATGATTCTAAGCTCTTTGCTTCAAGTGGGCTAAGCTTTGGTACGACTAGGTAGCTTTTAAGTTCGGTGCCAACTGTCTTGAGTTTGTATTTTTGTATTTGATGATTAAAGAGTGGTTCTTTAAGTTTGGTGCCTATGAACAAAAAGGTGTATTTGAAAAAATCTCTCGCAAGCTCTTGGTACCAAAGTGGCTCTAGTGCGGACTCGGTGCCATACTCTTGTGGAGAGAAAATATAACCACCGGTTGGATAATTTATATCGCCATTGATTTTTATGTAGTCAAGAGTTTGGTAAAATTGATCCGTTTCGGTGATTCGATCAAATCGTTGTTTTACATTAAATTTACGATCTGGAAGGCGATTCGCTGCTTTTTCTATGGCGTCATCAATATTCAGGGTATAAATTCTGAAAAAAGGATATTTTACTAGTTCGATATATTCTCGAGAGGGGCGGCAGTGCTTGAAATTAGCCTCGAAAATGTCAATTAATTGAGACCCTAGGGTGCCTTTTGCAGCGCTATATACATCTGATAGGTCTTCATCCGCATAAGGCTCTCCCATAGCCCCGGCTAAGATTTTTGCTAAATCCCATCCCAACGGAACATCGTTGCCGGTACCACTTTTGCAGCCATAAGAAGCACCGGCGCCGAGCAGAAGTACCAGTCGGCCGTTTAGCAAAGCAGTTTTTATGTGGTTATTCATGAAATTCCTTCTCAACTATAGCCTTTTGATGGCGGCACTTTACCACTGGGCTGGATGCGAAACCAACTAATTTTGAAGCTTGGGCTATTCACTCCGATAGCTCTCAAATGCTCTTGAATATAGGCTTCTGCCTATCTGCGGCGGTGGTATAAGGGTTGTGATCCAATTTTTTGCTTAACCAAAGTTAAATTAACTTAATGGGAAAACAATAGTAGTCGAGTGTTGTCGGTGCGCGATCATTAATTTGTTGTTTTAGCAACAACTCCGTGTGTTTCTCTACCACGACCAGCGATGCTGTAAATCCCAGCGTTGCTATTGCAGATTGTATGGAGATAGCCTTATGTATATGCCTCCGTCGGCTAAAAAATGACCCGGATAGCACTCCGCTAAGGAGTAATTCTATGTCGAATGTATTTCTCGCGTGATTTATGGTTTGAGAAATAAAATCAATTTAGATTTTTTCTAAGTCGAGTAAGTTACGGCTGCCTCTTGGCGCGTGCTTCTGTGCGAAGGTTAGTGCTTCTTGAAGATGGCTATCTACCGTAATCCAGCGAGGTGCCGAGGCCCCAGTTCGACCACCTTTGGTGCCTTCATGGATGTTGATCACTCCGAGTTGCTTGCATTTCCGTTGCAGCCGAGAAAGGTCGGCCAAATGGCCTCACGGTAACCGCTGCCCATCCTCCGACGGACATCAGCGCTCAAACTCCTGTCAACGATCACTGTGTGCTTTGACGGTCTAGTAATGAACACCTCCAAACAGATTTTTCAATGCGTGTGGGCCGGCATAACTCAGTTGCCATCCATACCCAAGATTCCGCCCGTCCCGTCTACCTATTAATGTGATGATCAAACTCCTCTCGAAGCCGAAACCCTTAAATCTTCCCCCACGTCATCCCGCCATGGATGTTGAGTGTTGTCAGGGATCAAGGCCCCTGCGACCTGTGAGGGTTGTCCACTAACGCGGGACTTACGGCTCCTTACGACCGAGAGCTTGGGCATCTCATGATCTGGCCTCCTGAACACCGATACCGGTGGGCGGGTGGAGACTGCATTGGCTGACGAGGCCAATGCCGCGAGATCCTGAGTCAGGTGAAGGCAGGGATGCGATGACCGGGGCATGCCTGACTGTCAGTCAGGTGCAGTCCATTCCCTGGGCTGCGGCACCATCATCTGCATCGCTGTTGCTGGTGAATTCGGTGTTTGTCACGCCGATTGTCACGAGGGGGAATGCCGCAAAGCCTTGTACGAGTTGGGCTGCAGCAGCGGTAGGAGCGCCCGTCTCTTTCCGGGAGAAAGAGACGGGCGCAGGTTGGCGCACGGGAATGGCTAAGCGGATAGGTTGCTGCAGGGCAGCTATGAAAGGGGATGAGTTGCCGCAGTGGGCACACTGGTAAAAGTGGGCATCCATCACATCGCTGTGACCGTGCGAGCCGCCGGACGCTTATCGCACTTTGGGAGAACCACCACCGTGTGGCGTAGCCTTAAAGGTTCTGGCTACCTGGGTTGCTGTCGACGACAGCGCTTTGCCCGATCTTTTCTACGCCTGTGGATAATTTGGGTCAAGGCTCGAATTTTCGGGGACTCTGCGGCTGTGGATGAAATTATCCACCGGTGGAAATCGGTGGTTTTCCACAGACAGTTGCATGGGCTTTAGATTTTTAAGTGAGGTCCATCCAAACAGGGCGGCTTTGCAGCCCTGTTTGGATGGACCCGCGTGGACAAGCGGATCACTGAGATATGAAGACCGAGCGCTTACTCGGTTGCGCCACGTTTTGCTTTTAGGCGAGTGACGTTCGCTCCGGTCTGGTTCGCGAATTCGTGCGGAGTGACATGCTCCTGCCGGTTGGCCTCCAGATACCGACTCCACCAGTTCATGATTAGCCTGCGCTCCTCAATGAACTCGGCCTTGTGGATGTAAGCGGCGCGGACGTTGTTGCGCTCTTTGTGGCTCATCTGCCGTTCAATGGCTGTCTCCGACCACAGTCCTGACTCGATCAGTGCGCTGCAGGCCATCGAACGAAACCCATGCCCGCAGATATCGGTTTTGGTGTCGTATCCCATCGTCCGTAGCGCATTGTTCACGGTATTTTCGGACATGGGCTTCCAGGGTTTGGCATCACCTGCGAAGACCAATGCGAATTTACCTGTGAGCGTATGGATTTGTTCGAGTAGCGTCACCGCTTGCGGCGATAAGGGTACAAGATGGATATCCCCTGCCATCTTCGTACCCCTTGTGGAAAAGGGTACTCCCTCCAGCGCTGGCCGAGTGTCTGGGATTTCCCACGTACCGCGCTTGAGGTCGAACTCGCTCCAGCGTGCGAAACGCAGCTCGCTGGATCGTACAAACACATGCAGTGACAGCGTGACCGTCAGCCGTGTAAGTGTCCGGCCTTTGTAAGTGTCGATCCGTTCCTGTAGTTCAGGCAGTCGCGATAAGGGTAGAGCGGGGCGATGTATTACCCGCGGGGCTTTGATCAAGCCTTCGAGGTCGTAAGCGGGGTTGGCGGTGATAAGCCGGAGGCGTTTTGCCTCGCGCATGATGCTCTGCAGGTAGTTTTGTACCCTTAAAGCTACGTCTATCGTTCCGCGCTTCTTGATCGCTTCCAAGGGCTGCATGAGGTCATGGGTGTCGAGGTCGACAATGGCGCGGGCGCCGATCAGCGGGAACACGTGGGTTTTGAGGCGGCTCATCACAGTCTTGGAATGGCCTGGTGCCCACTTGGCCGACATTTCCGTATGCCAGTCGAGCGCAACGCTTTCAAAGGTTCTGCCTTTGATTACGGCTTCCGCCTTGGCTTGGTGCTTGGTCTCTATTGGATCAACGCCATCCGCTAGCATTCGCTTAACTTCCAAGCGCTTGCGGCGCGCATCGGCGAGGCCAATGACAGGGTAGTTGCCGAACGAGGTCAGTCCTTCCCGTCCATCAGGTTTGACGTAACGGAGCCGCCAGCCTTTGCGGCCATTGGGTTGGACTAGGAGATAGAGGCCATCGCCGTCGAAAAGCTTGTAGGCGCGGTCTGTAGGTTTTGCCAAGCGGCAAGCTGCGTCGGAGAGCGGAGCTGTGGTGCGCGACATAAGGGTACTCCCTTTTATCGAAGTGACCTGTATCCCAAACTCTACCCTTAAAACGGTTGGAATCCACCAGTTTCTGACGGAAACCGATGGAACGCCAAAACGAAGAAACCCGCCAAAAGGCGGGTTTTCCGGGGGTTCCAGAGATTTTGAAAGCCTTCTCTGGAACCTTGTATGGTGCCGGCACCAGGAGTCGAACCCGGGACCTACTGATTACAAGTCAGTTGCTCTACCAACTGAGCTATACCGGCAATGGGGGGCGATTATATAGACTCTGGCGCGCTTGTAAAGCCTAGCTTGCTGATTCGGTTGAAGAAAAATTTTCGATGGGCGGTGGGGTGGTTGGCACCCTGATCTGCTCGCGAATACGATGGCACAGACGAAGCCGATGTGCCGATTTGACTGGCCGCATTCGCCAGCAGAGCTGCCTCCCACAGTCCGGTGCCAGGCACACGATCCAAGGCCACATCATCTGTGGGAGGGGGCTCTACCCCGGGCGGCGATCCGACGATGAGGCCAGCAAGGCCGATATATCTGCTGCGCCTGTCCCATAGCCATCGCCGGCAAGCCGCCTCCCACAGTCCGATGCCAGGCCCGAATTCAGGGCGACCTCAATACCTGTGGGAGGCGGCTCTGCTCCGGGCGGCGATCCGACGATGAGGCCAGGACAGCCGACAGACAGGCAGCGCTTGTAAGCCCGTCATTGCTAGACAGTGGCTGCCTCCCACACGTCAGTGTCAGACACAAAATCGGGTGAAAACCGGCTTGACTGATCGGCATTATTCCTGCGGGGCGTGTGTGACGGCTCTGGTGCTATGTTGAGTCTGCAGGCCTCATCGTCGGATCGCTGCCTGGGGCAAAGCCCCTCCCACAAGCACGGTGTCAGGTCCTTGCCGATCGGCCTGAAAATCATTTGCGCCGTACCCTGGGATCCCATTCAGCATAAATCCGCCGGTTTCATTGAAGCTCTGGCGTTTCAGGCCGATACAGTTGCGAGCTGGCAAGTTGCCATGGACCACAGGCGCGATGCAGAAGACCCTGACCCACTACGAGCAGTTGAATGTCGCGCGGGATGCGACGCCCGAGCAGATCAAGCGGGCGTATCGCAAGCTGGCGCAGCAGCTGCATCCTGATCGTAATCCGGCGCCGAATGCGTCGGATTTGATGTGCGAGCTCAATGCCTGCCATGAGGTGCTGCGCAACCCGGCCAAGCGGATCCTGTATGACGCGCAACTGGCCGAGGATGAGCGGCGTGCGCGCGGGTTGGGGTCGCACAACGGTATCCGTCAGGGTGCGGCGATGTATGCGGCGGCGGCCCAGCCGGCGCGGCCTGCACCTTCGGCGGCTCGGCCGCACACGGCCGGCAGGGGCGCAGGGGCCGGCGCTGCTGCGGCCGCCATGCAGATGCCGGGCCGGCCGCGGCACCTGTGGCGTTGGGGCGTGGTGTTCGTGCTGTTTTGTGCAGGCGGTGCCTGGATGGGTTATGAACGCGGTGCGATGCATTCGTATGTGCCGACCGAGGCGCTGCCGGTGGTCGAGCCGGTGGCCGCGCCGAACGTTCCCCATCCCGACCTGACCAATGCGGTGCTGACGCCGACCATCGCCGCGCCTGAATGCGAAGTGCCGCTGCTCGACCCGACGGGGGCGCCGTGGCCGGTGCAGGCCGGTTATCTCAAGGGCTTGCCGATGCGCAAGGACACGGGGTGGTCGCAGATCGTGATCGACAACGTGGGCGGCAAGTCGGCGGTGTACGCCAAGGTCACCGATGCCGTGGGGCGCAATGCCTTTCGGTATGCCTACATTCCGGCCGGCGGGCAGTTCACTTTTGCGCGGATGGACGCCGGTTACTACTTGCTCAAGTACCAGATGCTCGACACCGGCTGCGTGTTTGCCTCAAGCCGGATTCTGCTGGAAGAGACGCCGATGGGCAGCCAGATCAAGTCCAGCGTCTACAAGCTGACCCTGAGCAAGCTGCATGAGCGTGGCGGTTCACCTGCCCGCCTGAAGGCCGATCAGTTCTGACCGCCACCCGTTAAAACGCCCCTGCGCATGCCGCAGGGTGTGGCTGCCCAACAGCCCCGACCAACCAGCACACTCAAAGTCTTATTCACAAGTTCATGCGCGCCCGATGGGTTTCTGACCGATGGCCGAAATCCGGACGGACGCCTGCTCGCCAGCCGGCGGATTACGCGGGGCTTGACTTTATGTGCAGGATTATTCCGCTTCGCGTGCAGGGTATTTTCGACGGTGTTTTCCCCAGGTTCAGGAATTTAATCAACAGAGTTATCCACAGGTTGTGGTGGCCGATTGTCGGGCAATCAGCAGCAGGTTGCGGGGTGTCAGGCTGGCGGGGCAGAAGGTGCCGAGCTGCACCTGATAGCCGCGTGCTTGCAAGTACAGCGCCCGGTCGAGTACCAGCCACAGTTCCAGTGGGCGGCGGAACAGGTTGCGCACCAGTTCCAGGTTGCGTACTTCAGCCAGGCGTTGCCAGCCGGCGGCCTCCAGCGCCGCCCAGTCTTGCTGGCTGGAGGCAGGCAGATTTTTCAGGGCGGCCAGTTCCTTGCAGTAGTCGGCGTAGGGCTTGGCCAGCCAGGCCACTGGCAGCGACGGGGTCGGCAAATAGTCGTCGAGGCCGCGCAGCCGGCGTTGCAGCAGGTCGAAGCCCAGGCGCCGGGCCATGGACTGGTCGCGCTGGCGGCGCACCCGCGCCGGGGCGGTGACGGTCTCGCTCAGCGGCAGGCCCAGGTCGTCGCGGGACAGTTTCAGGGGCGAGGCCTGGCCCTCGGGTGACAAGGCCTGGTAGTGAGCGTGGCGGGTACGGTTGTAGCAGCACGGCGCGATTGCCAGTTGCGGGCAGCCGGCGTCGCTGGCCAGTTGCATCAGTTGCACATGCAGGTCGCCGCAGGCGTGCAGGGCCACCGGGGTATGCCCGGCGTGCAGGCGATGGCGTGTGTCACCGGCCATCACGTCTTGTTGCAGGTGCTCGGCCTGGACCTTGTGCCGCACGCTCAGCGCCTGCCCGGCCTCGATCAGCGCCGGGTCGTATTCCAGGCAGGTCAGGCGCTGGTGAGCATGGGTCAGGCGCCGGCCCAAATGGCCCTTGCCGGCGCACCAGTCGAGCCAGTGGGTGGACGCCGGCGTGAGGTTCAAGTGGCTGGCGAAGGCTTCGATCTGCTGCCATTTGCGCCCCGGTACGTCGACGCTCAGGCGCGGCTCGACCGGTGCCAGCGGCTGGCTGGGCAGTACGTCGATGTGGGCCAGCGCGACGGCCTCGGCGGCCAGCTGTGGGAAAGGCGCGGGGGCTTGCAGGTGCTCGGGGTGATTGTGGGCGGCTTCGGCCTCTTCCAGGGTGCGGCTGCGCAGCCAGCGGGCCAGCTCGGGGTGCAGCGCTTCCCAGGCCAGGTGCCGTTCAGTGAAGGGCTTGGGCCGCCACAGCGCCTGGTGCTCGATCAGGAAGCGGTCGAGGGCGTGGAAGCGGGTGAGCAGGTCGCAAGGGTTGGGCATGGTGGTCAAGGATCTGGCACTGGGAGACTGTGTTTTATGATCGTGCTGAATCTTTATAGGGGCACGGGGCGTAGAGCGGTGTCGGTAGGCCCATAAAATTCCATAACGACCCCATAACTGCCCCATAACTGCCCCATAACACGTGTTTAGCGACCATAACTGACTGTGGTCGCCCCATAACTCAGGCAGGAAGATCAGGATTTACGGTGTAAAAGGCCGCACGTTTTTGCCCATGCTGGACCAGTTGGCAACTGTCTTTAAGGCGTGAGAGCAATTTTTTGGCCTGCTCGTCGCTTAGGCGGCAAAGTTCCTTCACCTCTACACGTTTGATCTTTCCGTGCTGACGCGCGTAGCTCAATACCATCTGTTCGTGTTGAAAGAGCGTGAAACCCGCTTGTCGGGTGTAGGCTGCCTTGTCACCGGACGCCTGGTACAGGCTGGCCGAGAGCATATAGCTACGACTACGAGTTGCACCATGCGCATCAACCAGGCCTGCTTCTGTCAGTGCTTCCAGTGTCCGTTTGGCAGAAGACGAATCACGTTGAATATGCCTGGCCAGTTCATCAGCCGTAACGCGTTTGGCGGATCGAAGTGCGCTTAGCGCGATCAGACTGTCGATCGGAAACGGCGACCCTGTACGACGTTCTTCTTCAAGTACTTTCTGACAAAATGCCAAGTCGGCTGCTGAGGTTGGTAAACGCAATACAACGCTTTGAGCTGTCGTATAGCCATAGTCCGGTGCCGGACGACCAAACTTGAGCAAGCCACGATAGATTTTGTCGACCCCGCGTCCTGAGCGTTCTACCACGCCGATGCGTTTCATTGCGTCGGCGAGGCTCGGATTGCGCGGGCGAGGCTCGGTGACCAATAGATTGTTCAGCGTAACACCGTCGACTAGACCACCTGGATTACTGACCACAAGAGCATCGTCTTCAAGGCGAACATGCACGGCACCGCGCCCATGGTAGTCACGGTGGACCACCGCGTTGGCTACGGCCTCGCGGAAGGCGCCCATATCGACTTTGGGCACCGGCACGCGAAACAGACCGACTTGCAATTCTTCTTCAGGGTTATAGGGACGGAAATTGGTTTCCAGCCAGTCCAGTGCCTTGAGTAGTGGAAAGCGCCGGAACTCATTGAAGTGCACAGCCTGTTGGGCGAGTACCTGAAAGGCAAACTCATGAGTGGGCACCCATTGGCGCAGCGAGGCTTCCCGTCCTACCAGCAGCAGTCCTGTAAGCGTCGGGATGCGAGAGCCGTCGGCTTGACGAGCGGTCAGCAGCAAGGCGCCGTCAAGTGCCTCATCATCCAGCTCAAGCAATACCCGGTCGCCGCCGTATTGCTGGACCGCCTGACGCAGTCGCTCGCGCTCCAGAGGGTCCAGATCGGCCAGTGTTGTACCTGCAACGGGTTTGGCAGAGACATCGAGCAAGCCAAAGCTGGATAGGCGTGTAGTGCGTTCGTGGGGCAGCATGGCCACGCACTCGGGAGTGCCGTCGTATTTGAGGCGACGCCGTAGATAGACACCATTGAGCGTGGCCACTTCTCCCGAAAATTTCGGGACATGTATGCGAGCTACCGACACGCCAGACACTTCAAGTGCCTCCACTCGGACATACAGCGACGGTGAAGTTCGCGCAGCCACCATCGCAGCAAGACCTTCAAGGAACAGATGCTCGTTGTGCAGGCCGGTCGGTGTACCGTTGTCTTCGATCCCCAGCCACAACTCTCCGCCTTCGGTGTTGGCAAGGCAGGTCAGGGCCTCGACGAGTTCGCGATCCGGCAGCTTGGCCCGGTCGCTTTTGAATTCGACGGTAAGAGACTCAGACAACGGCACAAGGTTACTCATGAGCTTGCAGTTCCTGGTAGCGGGGGCACGGGGATCGAAGCCGATTATGACAATACAGGCACGGGCGATATACCTCTTAGCGCCCCTGCGTCATGTCCACCCGCAGCACTTTCTCCAGCAGCTTGAACCCCTGCACCAGCAGAAACGACATCGCCAGGTAGAACATGCCGGCCGCGAAGAAGATCTCCACCGGCAGGTAAGTGCGGGCAATGATGGTGCGGGCCATGCCGGTCAGCTCCAGCAGGGTGATGGTGCTGGCCAGGGCGCTGGCCTTGAGCATCAGGATCACTTCGTTGCTGTAGGCCGGCAGGCCGATGCGCGCGGCACGCGGCAGGATGATGTAGAACAGCGCCTTGTATCTGGACATGCCCAGGGCGCGGGCGGCTTCGATTTCGCCCGGCGGCACGGCCTGGATGGCGCCGCGCAGGATTTCGGCGATGTAGGCGGCGGTGTGCAGGGTCATGGTGATGACCGCGCACCAGAACGGGTTGCGCAGGTAGGGCCACAACACGCTCTCGCGCACGGCTTCGAACTGCGCCATGCCGTAGTAGACCAGGAACAGTTGCACCAGCAGCGGCGTGCCGCGAAAGAAGAAGATGTAGGCGTAGGGCAGGGCGCGCACCGGCAGGTGTTTCGAGGTACGGGCAATGCCCAGCGGGATGGCCAGGATCAGCCCGGCGATGACCGCGATGGCCACCAGCTCCAGGGTCAGGGTCGCGCCCTGGGCCAGGCGGGGCAGCCACTTGATGATCACTTCCCAGTTCATTGGGCGCTCCTCGTGAAGCCGCGAGCGGCGCGCTTTTCCAGCAAGTGAATACCGGTCATGGCGATGATGGTCAGGCCCAGGTACATGAAGGCGGCCACCACGTAGAAGGTGAACGGCTCTTTGGTGACGGTCACGGCGATCTGCGCATGGCGCATGATTTCTTCCAGGCCGATCACCGACACCAGGGCGGTGTCTTTCATCATGACCATGAACAGGTTGCCCAGCCCCGGCAGCGCGATGCGCCACATCTGCGGCATGACCACGCGCACGAAGATGCGCGGGCGCGACAGGCCCAGCGCCAGGCCGGCTTCACGGTGGCCCTTGGGCACGGCGAGGATGGCGCCGCGAAACACTTCGGTGGCGTACGCGCCAAAGCACAGGCCCAGGGCGATGACGCCGGCGGCAAAGGCGCTCAGTTCCAGCTCCGGCATGCCCAGCCACTGGCCGAGGGCATGCATGGCGTTGATAGTGCCGAAGTAGATCAGCAGCACCCAGAGCAGCTCGGGGATGCCGCGCACCAGGGTCGAGTAGGTGCCGCCCAGCCATTGCAGGGCGCGGTTGGACGAGGTCTTGGCCAGTGCGCCGAGCAGACCCAGCACCAGGCCAAGGCTCAGGGCGCACACGGCCAACTGGACGGTCATCAGCGCACCCGCCGCAAGGGCCGGGCCGAATCCGTGGAGTTCGAAGTTCATGGGGCAGGCTTTTTCAGGTTCCCGTAAACGAGCACTGCGCCGACAGCGGCGCAGTGCTCACCCGGAAACAGATCAGAGAATGCTGAACGGGAAGTACTTGTCGTTGATCTTCTTGTAGGTGCCGTCAGCGATGATTTCTTTCAGGGCTACGTTGAGCTTCTCGCGCAGCGGGTCGCCCTTGCGCACGGCGATGCCGACCTTGTCGTTTTCTTCAACCGGATTGCCCTTGAACTCGAAGTCCTTGCCCGCGTCGCTCTTGAGCCACTCGTAGCTGACGTACTTGTCGGCCAGGATCGCATCGGTGCGGCCGGAGGACAGGTCGAGGTAGGCGTTTTCCTGGGTGTCGTAGAGGCTGACGGTGACGTCGTCGCCCAGCTTGTCTTCCATCCAGGTGCTGGCGATGGTCGCGCGCTGGGCGCCGACGGTCTTGCCCTTGATCGAGGCTTTCAGTTCATCAAGGGTATCGGCCTTGAGCTCGGTCTTTTTCGGCGCGATGAACTGCAGCTTGTTGGAGTAGTACGGGTCGGTGAAGTCGACGGCCTGCTTGCGCTCGTCGGTGATCGACAGCGACGACACCAGGAAGTCGAACTTCTTGGCGTTGAGTGCCGGAATGATGCCGTCCCAGTCAGACGTCACGGCCTGGCATTCGGCCTTGAGCCTGGCGCACAAGGCCATTGCGATTTCGTAGTCGAAGCCCACGACCTGGCCGCTGGCGTCCTTGTTGTTGAACGGCGGGTAGGCCGCCTCGATTCCGAATTTCAGGGTTTCAGCGAACGCGTTGCCGGTGATTGCCAAAGTGGCAGCGGCGGCCAGCAGTAACTTCTTGTACGTCTGCATGGGTGTTGCTCCGTTAGCGGTTGCTCGACATGAATTGTTGACACCTTACCGACCGAGGGGCCTCGAAGACTTGCTGTGGCGTGCCCTGTTCTTCGACCTGCCCCTGGTGCAGGAAGACTACTTCACTGGAGACCTGGCGGGCGAAATTCATTTCGTGGGTCACCAGCAGCATGGTGCGGCCTTCTTCGGCCAGGCCGCGGATGACGCTGAGCACTTCCTGGACCATTTCCGGGTCCAGGGCCGAGGTCGGTTCGTCGAACAGGATGACCTTGGGCTGCATGGCCAGTGTGCGGGCAATGGCCGCGCGCTGCTGCTGGCCGCCAGACAGCTGGGTCGGGTAGACGTGGCGCTTGTCGGCGATGCCGACCTTGGCCAGCAGCGCTTCGGCCACCTCGGTGGCTTCGGCCTTGCTCTGGCCGAGCACCCGGCGCGGGGCTTCGATGATGTTGTCGAGCACGCTCATGTGTGGCCAGAGGTTGAAGTTCTGGAACACAAAGCCGATCTCGCTGCGCATGCGGTTGATCTGCTTGTTGTCGGCTGCGACCAGCTCACCGTTCTTGGCAGCCTTCAGGCGCAGCTCTTCACCGCCCACCAGGATCTGGCCCTGATGAGGGTTCTCCAGCAGGTTGATGCAGCGCAGCAGGGTGGATTTGCCGGAGCCGGACGAGCCGAGGATCGAAATCACATCGCCGTCGCGGGCGGTCAGGGAAATGCCTTTGAGTACATCAAGCTTGCCGTAGCGCTTGTGCAGGTTGCGGATTTCCAGGGCGGGCGTGGCCTCAGCCATGTGGGGTCCTCATAGATTTTGTGCGCTCCTGCTTGTTGTTGGCAGCCTTCCTGGCGAGGCCAAGCATAGCGCCAAATGTGCCCGTTGCGACGGCGTGTCGCATCGATGCAGGAAGGTGTCGCGACAGCCAAAACAAGAAGCGGCGCAACAGGCGGCACCATGCACGAAAAAGGCGCGATGTTGCCAGTTTTGACCGGTACAGGGAAGCGCCTTTTGGCAGCAGTAACGTTTCAGCACGCACTGTGGCGGGGCGTTTGTTAGCAAGTGTTTCTTTATGGTGCGTTCGCGCAGAAAAATCCTGGGGTGTTCGGTAACAAATCCTGCACACCCCGTAAAAGATCCTCACCACCTGATCGTTCCAATCCTGCGTCCATGCCTGATGTTCTCTGAGCGACGTCGCATTCAGAACATTTCTGGCGTGGATCTTGCGTAAATAATAAAGAACATAGCCGTTGCATACTTTTTACGATGCGCGGCAGTGGGTACAGCTCGTCTCGCAAAGGTGCTTTAAATGAGCCATTCCGAAAATTTCTCAACGCTCGATCAGGGGCTCAAACCCCGGCACATCACCATGCTGTCGATTGCCGGCGTGATCGGTGCCGGTCTGTTCGTCGGCTCCGGCCACGCCATTGCCGCTGCTGGCCCTGCCGTGCTGCTGGCCTATGCCGCCGCCGGGACCCTGGTGGTGCTGGTGATGCGCATGCTGGCCGAGATGGCCGTGGCCTCGCCTGACACCGGTTCGTTCTCGACCTACGCCGACCGTGCCATCGGGCACTGGGCCGGGTTCACCATCGGTTGGCTGTACTGGTGGTTCTGGGTGCTGGTGATTCCGCTGGAGGCCAACGCCGCCGCCGCGATCCTGCATGCCTGGTGGCCGAACGTGTCGTTCTGGGTGTACTCGCTGGTCATCACGCTGCTGCTGACCGCCACCAACCTGTTCAGCGTCAAGAACTACGGCGAGTTCGAGTTCTGGTTTGCGCTGATCAAGGTCTTGTCCATCGTGGCGTTCGTGGGCCTGGGCCTGGCAGCGATCTTCGGCCTGCTGCCGACCAGCCAGGTCAGTGGCGTCGACCACCTGTTCGCCAACGGCGGCTTCATGCCCAACGGTCTGGGCGCGGTGCTGGCGGCCATTCTGACCACCATGTTCTCGTTCATGGGCACCGAAATCGTCACCATTGCGGCGGCCGAATCGAAAGACCCTGCCAAGCAGATTACCAAGGCCACCAACTCGGTGATCTGGCGCATCTGCCTGTTCTACCTGGTGTCGATCTTCATCGTCGTGGCGCTGGTGCCGTGGAACGACCCGACCCTGGCGGCCGTGGGCTCCTACCAGACCGTGCTGGAGCGCATGGGCATCCCCAACGCCAAGATGATCGTCGATGTCATCGTGCTGATCGCCGTGACCAGCTGCCTGAACTCGGCGCTGTACACCGCCTCGCGCATGCTTTATTCGCTGGGCAAGCGCGGTGACGCACCGGGCGTGGCCAAGCGCACCACCCAGGCCGGTACGCCGTACTGGGCAGTCATGCTGTCGACTGCCGCGGCCTTTCTGACCGTGATCGCCAACTACATTGCCCCTGAGGCGGTGTTCCAGTTCCTGCTGGCCAGCTCCGGCGCCATCGCCCTGCTGGTGTATCTGGTGATCGCCGTCTCGCAACTGCGCATGCGTCGCCAACTGGTGGCCAGCGGCAACCCGCTGACCTTCCGCATGTGGCTGTTCCCGTACCTGACCTGGGCGGTGATCATCTTCATCGTCGGTGTGCTGACCACCATGCTGTTCATGGAAAAACACCGCATGGAAATCGTCGCCACCGCGCTGCTGAGCCTGGGCGTGGTCGCCGCCGGCCTGCTGATTGCCCGTCGTCGCAAGGCGGCCGGCAAAGCCGGGGCACCGGTTCTCAATTGAGTCGCTGCATTCGCGGCCGGGCGGCGAACCGCTTCAGCCGCGAAGCCCCCTGAAAAGACGAACTCAGCGCCCGCGGCGCTGGCTTTCGTTGCGCATCACCAACAGGTCCGTCGCTTTCTGATAGTCGTTCTGGAAGGCATCGGTCTCGATCCATTCCAGCGCGGTGTCTTCGTCTTCGTTGTGGAACAGGGCGCGGTAGGTAATCAGCAGGCCCATCATGAAGTCGGTGGCTTGCTCGCCATCTTCCTCGGACAGCACCATTTCCAGTACCGGGTACTGGATGAACACCGCGCACAGCGCCAGCTGGCTGATGGCTTCGGCGGCGTGCATGGCTTCGAACAGGTCCTCGAAGTCGGCTGGATCAAAGCCGTTCTCGACCAGGTCCTTGAAGTCGAAAGTGCTGAGGTCGATCTTCACGTCATCGAACGGGTTGTCCACCAGCGGCGAGGCGAACAGCGAGTGCACCGGTGTCTGGGGCTTGCGACCGGAGCGGTTCTGCTTGGCCTTGATTTTTGCGCGCTGGGCACGCTTTTGCTGCTTGTCTTGCGAGGCCATGAGGGCTGTCCTTGGGCGGCGGTGGGGTGGGGCGGGTATTGAAACGCAGAGTGCGGAAAAACCCAAGCGCGCAGATCAGAGGGCGCGGACCCAGCTGACCTTGGTGGTGGATGAGCCGGTGCTGGTGCTGCTGCCAGAGGTTGGCGTAGTCGTTCCGACAACACCCTGATCGCGGGTCACTCCCGACACATCAACCACGATACCGCCTGCGCTGATAGTTGTGTTGCTGAATCCGTTGTTGCCGGTCGACAGGCTGCCCCTGATTGTCGTGGTCGCACCCGATGTACTGACCTGGCCGCCCAGTATTGTGTTGCCGTTGATCTCCCAGCCGCTGCTGGAGAGTCCGCCGTCGGCCATGATGCCAATATTACCGATCGGCAGGCCGGTGCGCAGTGCACCGCTGGAGTCTGTCCAGGTGGCCAGTGCCGTGGTGCTTTTGCACAGGTTGCCCGGGTAGAACGCACCGCCACAGGTCTCGCTGGCACCGGAGAAGTTAGGCGCGTACAGCGGCGGGTGGCCGTTACTGGTCAGCGTTACATTGCCAGTACTCAGGATTGTATTGGTGAGTCGAGAGAGTGGCGAGCCGTCGATGCTCATATTGCCTTCAAACCAGAGGACGCCACGCGGAAAGGCATTGATCCCGTTTAGCACCCAGCCCGTACTGGGCGTGGCACTGGCGCCGCAACTGTTGTTGCCATAGTTGCAGCTCATGAACGGGAGTCCGTCGAGTAGCCTCATGTCCGTATTTTTCAGGTTATACGGTCCAGGCGGCACGGCAGTGCCGTTGGCCTTCTTGACGTTCTGGATCCGCAGCATCGGCGTGTTGCCACTGAAATAGAACACATAGTTGGCCTGGTCTTGCAGGCTGGTGACATTCACCGGGCTCACGGTTACGTCGCAGTAAGGCACACCGGGAAGGCCGGGTGATGCGTTGGGTACACCAAAGGTCAGGTTATTGATGGCATTGCCGGTATAAACGCCACCGCTGTTATTGAGCAACACACCACTGATGCGGCTGGCGCTGCTGAAGGTCGGCGTGTTCCACTGCGTTACCGAAAGATTGCCGCCGCCCTGGAACTGGCCGATGTTGGCGGTCAGGATCGAGACATTGCCATGCGCCTTGAGCAGCGAGTAGGTCGCGTTCCAGCCGCCG
This sequence comes from Pseudomonas sp. Leaf127, assembly GCF_001423155.1. NCBI lineage: Bacteria > Pseudomonadati > Pseudomonadota > Gammaproteobacteria > Pseudomonadales > Pseudomonadaceae > Pseudomonas > Pseudomonas sp. Leaf127. Next base: position 137,200 of record NZ_LMOA01000026.1, read on the forward strand.
AAGGTAATGTTGTTGGCCCAGAAGGTGGTGACCGTCGCGTTACTGAATGTCACATCGCCGCCGTACACCGCGCTGAAGGTCGTGCTGATCGTGTCCGGCAGGGTACCGGTGCCGGAAATGCGCTTGGCAGCCCCGGTAACCGTGGTAGTGATCACGTTATTGCTGACGGTGACCTTGGTCAGGTCCAGGGTGTAGACCGTGCCATCGGTCAAGGTGAGCAGCGCGGTGCCTTCGGCGACCGGCGTGATGGTTTTGGCCGTATCGGTATTGAGCACCCCGCCGATCAGCGCCGTGCCGATCTTGCTGCCGCCCGACAGCACGTTGGCGGTAAAGGCACCGGCCTTGATCGAGGCATAGCTGCCGCCACCCTGGGAAATTTCCACCGCCTTGGCGCCGACGGTCAGGTTGTTGGGTGCCGAGCTGGGGCCCATCTTGAAGGTGCCTTCAGTGCGAAGAATGGCGTTATCCGCAATGCCGCCGCCAGACAGGTCAATGCCCCCCTTGGCGCAGCCAGATACACTTGCCCGTGCACCGTTGGAGATTTTCAGGATGCCGGCCACCGCGATATAGGCAAGGTTCGAGCCGCTGACAATAGCCAGCGAGCCACCGGTGTAGTCGAGATTGCCGCTGAAACTCAGAGCGGGATTCAGGGTCGTTGGCGTGAGGGTGGCGGCGCTGCCCAGGGTGTAGACCGCTTGCAGGGTCGAGGTGGCCAGGGTGCTGCTGCCGGTGATGTTGACGGTCACTTGCGTGGTGCCGCTGACGGTTTCCTTGGCAATGACTTTGGCGCTGATACCCGAGCCACTGATGCTCAATGCTCCGACCGTAATACTGGATTCGCTCACGTTTTGCAGATATTGGCGCACCAGCTCCACTCCCTCCCATGCCCGCGACTCGGCCGGCACGCTGGCATGACTGGCCATCTGCTGTTCCTGTGCGCTGCGGATGCCATACATCATGCCCATGGTCGTCGCCGTCAAGGCTACGCCGGTCAGCATCATGAGCAGGGTCGTGGCCATGCCGCGCTGGCGGGTGCGCGAGGCTAAGGGACTGAGCAGGCGGGCGTCGAGCATGGTGAAATCCTGCTAGGTCTTCGGGGCCAGGTTGGTCAGACAGGTTTCGCTGGTGCTTTTCACATACGAGGGCGTGGACGACGTATTGGTCGAGTCCGGCACACTGGTCGCTGCCGTCATGGTCACTTTGACCGGCACGGTACTGAAGGGCGTCACTGCCTTGCCGAAAGGCCAGCAGGCAATCTGGATCGCTTTGAAAAAGTCGGCAGGCTGATTGCTTTCGATCAGCGTCGTCGTGGTCCAGGTCGTGCTGTTCCACTGCGACAGCGCCGTGCAGCTGCTGGCACCTTGCAGACGCATCAGCTTGCCGGCCTGTACCAGCAATCCGGCACAGGTGGCTGTGGCCGTGCTGCCGGTCTTGTAGATCCAGATCAGCGCATTGCCGCTGACCTCGGTGGTATACGGCCAGGCCCGCTCGCCGGTGCGTGAGAGCGTGCCGTTGGTCAGTGCCGCGCCGTACAGGAGCTTGATCGCGGTATCGGGCGTATCGGTGATCCAGAAGCCGGCATTGCGCAGCTCCTGCTGAGCCGTCAACAGGGCGGCCGCAATCTGCCCGTCCTGGCGAGCGTCCTGAATCGACTGCACCGAAATACCCACCATGTTCCTGTACAGCGACAGCATGGCCAGCACGCTGATCAGCGACAGGGTCATGCCTACCATCAAGCTGATCAGGTTAAAGCCGCGCTGGGCGCGTTTCACGTTTCGTCACCGACCCGGATCACTCCGCCGAACAGGCCGCTGTCGCTGCTGCGGGTGGTCAGCACCACTTTGCCCAGCGTGCTGGTCGGGGCGCTGATCGCTACGCCACCAATGGTGACGCTGGCGGCATCGGTGCAGCTGGCTTCCAGGGTGATGGCGGTGGTTTGCATGGGCAGGAGGATTTTGGCCTGGGCCGCATCGGTGGTGCACAACGTCTTGCCATACCGCGCAATCAGATCACGCATCTGGCTGACCGCCAGGTTCTGCACCTTCATGTCGCGCTGGCTGACCGCCGCGCGCGACGAGGCGTAGGTCATGCCCAGGCCGATGATCGACATCAGCACGATGCCGATCAGGGACTCAAGGAGGATATCGCCACGTTGACGCCGTGGGCCTGGCTTAAATGATCTCGACATCGACTGCGCTCTCACTGCCGACCGTCACACTGATAGTGCTCGTGGTACAGGAGGCGCTGCCGTTCACTGGCAGGCCCCGGCTATTGAAGGCAACGCAAGAGATGTCCGTACCGCCTGCCTGAAACGTGGCTGCGCCGGGCAGGGTGGTCTGCCACAGGATATTGCTGGTCGAGGCGCAGTTGATACTGGCCTGGTCCGCCACGCTGTACAGCTTGAGCACCTGCCCTGAACGGCACAGTGCTGCCGCCGGCCAGCTGTTCAGCGCGCCGCCCGGATTGCGCAGGGCCGTGGCCTTGGCGCGGCTGATGCCTTGCTTGAGCAGGCCGGCGGCGTCACGTTGCTGGGCGCTGTCGACCCACGACGCGGTCAGTTGCGCGCCCATCGTCACCAGGAAGCTGAAGATGGCAAGGGTGATCATCAGTTCGATCAGGGTAAAACCACGGTTGCGCTTCATCACAGCCAGCTCGATCCGTAGCCGGTGCAACTGCCCAGCGCCCGCACGTTGTCCTGGGTCAGCGTGATGCTGCAGCCATTGACCTTGCCGCTGGTGCCCAGTGCCTCGACCTTGTAGGTGGTGGCACTCGCGGTCACGATCTTGTACACGAACGAATCGCCCTGGCTGGGTTGCCAGCCGGCAGCGGTGCAGGTGGTGGTGCCGGTGGCGGCCACGCAGCGGGTTTCGGCGGTGGTCGTGGTGGTCGTGGTCGGGTACTTCAGTTGCTTCTGGTAGAAGTTTTCCATGACCAGGCTCAGCGCGACCAGGTCGGACTGCGCGCCCTTGAGCTTGCTCTTGGTCACGTAGCTTTCGTAGGAGGGGAAGGCGATCCCGGCCAGGATACCGACAATCGCAATGGTGACCAGCAATTCGACAAGGGTAAAACCACGAGTTTGGCTGCTGCGCGTAGCACACATATCGAAAACCGCAATGAACAAAAGTATTAATGCGATAGTACTATGCCATCAAACCGTTCGGAACCCGGCGATGAACTTTTAAAGGGTTTTCCGATCGTTGGCGGTTGCCGTGTCAGGGCTTGCTGCGCTTGCCGCCGAGCGTTGTGGGGCGCGGGCAGGGGCGACCGTTCGGTATCGTGATCGCAGCGTGTTGCAATACTATGAAGCCGTGAAAAACAAACTATTGATTCATATCAGTTTTATGCAAGCGTCATGATATACGCCTCATTGACACTCTGGATTGATCAATAAAGGTTTATTGAAACGTTTGATTGAGTGCGCAGCGGTGTAGAGGCGCTGCGTTATAGAGGTCGGCATTGGGCAAAAGACAGTGCGACCCTGGGCGGGTCGCACCTTGAACGGATCGGGCGGGCCGATCAGCCTGGTTATTTCTGACGGGCGGCCTTGAGCAGAACCAGCACGCCGAGAATGGCCGAAATCACAGAGCCCAGCAGCACGCCGACTTTCACTTCATCGACCAAGTGCGCCGAGTTCACGAAGGCCAGGGCACCGATGAACAGGCTCATGGTAAAGCCGATGCCGCACAACAGCGCCACGCCATACAACTGGCTCCAGTTGGCGCCTTCAGGCAGCCTGGCCATGCCGATGCGGATGGCCAGCGCCGAAAAGCCGAATACGCCCAGCTGTTTGCCCAGCACCAGCCCCAGCGCGACGCCCAGCGGTACCGGGTCGACCAGATTGTCAGGCGTGATGCCTGCCAGTGAGACGCCGGCGTTGGCAAAACCGAAGATCGGCACGATGGCAAACGCGACCCAGGGATGCAGCTTGCCTTCCATCTTGAGCAGCGGCGACTGACGCTCGTTTTCCGGGTTGCCCATCGGAATGCACAGGGCCAGGATCACACCGGCCAGCGTGGCATGGATGCCCGATTGCAGCATCAGGAACCACAGCAGCGCACCGGCCAGCAGGTAGGGAATCAGGCTTTTGACGCCAAAGCGGTTCAGCGCCACCAGGGCCACGATCACGCCCAGCGAGGCCAGCAGCATGTTGATCGACAAGTCGCTGGTGTAGAACAGGGCAATGATGATGACCGCGCCCAGGTCATCGAGAATGGCCAGGGCCGACAGAAAGACCTTCAACGACACAGGCACGCGCTTGCCCAGCAGCGACAGCACGCCCAGCGCAAAGGCGATGTCGGTGGCTGCCGGAATGGCCCAGCCGCCCAGCGTTTGTGCATTGCCCCAGTTGACGGCGATGTAGATCAGCGCCGGCATGATCATGCCGCCCAGCGCCGCCAGGCCCGGCAGGGCCCGGTCGCCCCAGCTGGCCAGTTGGCCGACCAGCATTTCACGCTTGATCTCCAGGCCCACCAACAGGAAAAAGATTGCCATCAGGCCGTCATTGATCCAGTGCGAGATCGACAGCCCCGCCACGTAGGTATGCAGGGTCGAGAAGTAGGCAGCCGATAACGGCGAGTTGGCCACGATCAGCGCCGCCAGGGCGGCCGCCATCAGAATCAGGCCGCCAGCCGACTCGGCTGCGAAAAACCGTGAAAGAAAAGCCATGGCAGAAGGCGAGGGGGTGGTGCTTGAGGTTTTGTCGAGGCGTACAGGGTCCAGACTCATAGGCACGAGGGCTCCGCACAAGCGGCCCGACCCGTGCTGAATTTAACCTGCCCTGCCGCATCATGCGGTGACACCCAAGGCCGCATTTTACACAGGCAAGGCCGGGTGGCTAGAGCAAAATGATGGCATTCGGATCAACGTTTGCCGGCTTGCTGCCAGCGCCTCGTTTTTGTGACGCTGCACGGCTGAATTTGTGCGCTGTGGAGGTCGAATCACCCCGCGAGCCGGTCGAGAAACGCTGAGAAGTCATGGGCGACCTCATGGTAGTGCTCGGTGTCCATGATCCATAAGCCGATCTTGCCGTGATCAGGACCGTCCAGCGATAACAGGAAATAATTGCCGCCTTCGTCAAAGGCAAAAGGCATTTTTCCGGCCAGCGCCGGGGCGTCTTCCACAAGTTCTCTGTAGGCCTGCTCCATCGGCACCCGTCCATGCTTGATGGGTACGAAACCGGCCAGCAACAGGTCGTTGCCGTTCAGGGCGTCGTCGATATAGCCGCCATTGGTGGCCAGATAGAAGTCACGGAAGGCCTGTGGAAAACCAACATCGAGGGCCTGCTCAAAACGGTTGATATCCGCCGCTGACAGGCTGGGTGCAGACTCGATCAAGTAGGGCAACATGATGTTTTCCTGTCGGGCTCATGGGGGTACGAGATCTAGTTACCTTCAAACAGACCGATATAAGCCAGGCCGTTATAGCGGGTCTTGAGGGGGCGCGAGATAACGGTGGCGCCATCGCAATACCAGAACAGGGCGTTGGCCTTGTCGATGCCCAGCTCCGTACATTTCGCTTTGACACGATCCTGCTCGCGGGAGTCGACAGGCGCCTGCCGGAGCAGGTCGTCCAGCGTCATCAACGTTTCAGCTCGGGGCACGATGCCGATGAAATCTTCGTCGTACCACCTTATGCCGATGTCCTTGCAGAACCCACACACCCGGTAGGCCGGCTCATCCAGTTCGGCGCTGTAGTCCAGTTCAAAGTAACGCTGGTACTCCGGTTCAGGGGCCAGGTTTGTGCCGATCCAGAGATGGACCTTGTCGTAGCGCGCTATATCGTAGGGGTCCATTGGCAAATCCTTGAGGTGCCGGTCAGTGGCGTGATCAGACAGTGTTTCGGGTGTGAAAATCAGGGCGGCTTTTCTTTTCAGGTAAACCCTGCACCTGGCGTGTCGCAGGCTTCATGACCTTCCCAAGATAAACGTCCTTGACCGTCCATGACCACCGGATTAGTCACACGCCCCGGTTGCAATTGATCCATCGCTTGAACACAATGCGACTTATTATCATTTGCGTACCGCCGGGGCGCGCCTCATGTCTTCTCATCATCAGGGCCTGCAAACGCTCTACATCGATCATCACCGCTGGCTGCACGCCTGGCTACGCAGCCGGTTGGGCAATGCCGCCGACGCGGCGGACCTGGTGCAAGACACCTTCATGCGCCTGCTCAGCCGGCACGAACGGCTGGAATTGAAAGCCCCGCGGGCCTTTCTGCGAACGGTCGCCAAGGGCTTGGTGATCGACCATTGGCGCCGTGAGGAAATCGAGCGCGCGTATCTGGAAGCCCTGGCGCTGCGCCCGGAGCTTGAGTCGCCGTCTCCGGAGTCACGCGAACTGGTGTTCGAACTGCTCGAACGCATTGCGCGCATGCTCGATGGCTTGAAACCCAGGGTCAGGCGCGCGTTTCTATTGGCTCAGTGCGAAGGCATGCCTCATCAGCAGATCGCCGCGCAGATGGGCATTTCGCTGCGCTCCGTAGAGCGTTACGTCGCCGATGGGCTTTATCACTGTTACCAGTTGCGATACGGCGCTTGAACCCGGTTTGCTCCCCGGATCAGCCTTCCCGGCAGATCGTCAGGCAGGCCATCGAGTGGTCATTGCGTTTGCAAGCGCATTCGTCCGATGCCTCTGTGCATGAGCAGTGCGCACGCTGGCGCGCGCAGAACCCCGAGCATGAGTGTGCATGGCAGCGCATCCAGGCGCTCAACAGCGAACTGAGCACCCAGTTCAAGGCGCTGCCTGTTTCGACGGCGGCCTTCGAGGCGCTGGAGCAGGGCACACAACGGCTCAGTCGCCGACGCGCCTTGACGCTGTTGTCCGGTACGGCGGTGCTCGGGGCCGGGGCGTGGCTCGCTCGCGACCTGGGACCGGTGCAGCAGTGGCGCGCCGATTACGCCACCGGGTTCGGGCAACTGGGCCGCTTTCAACTGGCCGATGGTACGCAGTTGCGGCTCAATACCGACAGCGCGGTGGATCAGGATTTCAGCGCCGGGCAGACGCTGATCCGCCTTGTACGCGGCGAGATGCTGGTGACCACGCCTTCGCCGCCTGCCGGGCAGCGGCCGCTGCAGGTGCGCAGCCGCCACGCGCTGTTTGAAACCCTGGGCGGCGGTTTTGTCGTGCGCCAGGATGACGACATGACCCGGCTCAGTGTCAGCACAGGCCAGGTGCTGATCCGGTTGCCCGGTGCCAGCCCGGTCGAGGTTCGCGCCGACCAACAGTATGTGGTCAGCGCCACCCGGGCGACCCTGGTGCCGCAGCCGGAAATGGACGCCGAGGCCTGGCTGGAGAGATTGATCGTGACGCGCGACATGCGCCTCAGGACGTTTCTGGCGGAGGTGGGGCGCTACCGGCGAGGCTTCCTGGGTTGCACGGACGACATCGCCGATTTGCGGTTGTCCGGGGTCTTTCGCCTCGAAGACACGGACAGACTGCTGGCGGTACTGGCGCAAACGCTGCCGGTGCAGGTGAACTACCGCACGCCCTGGTGGGTGACGCTGAGAGGCCAGGTGTGATTTGGAGGACGCGCTGCCCCGGGCGGTCCGGCGACGAGACCAGCAAGGCCCATACACCTGCTGCGCCTGTCCCATCGCCATCGCCGGCAAGCCGCCTCCCACAGTCTGGTGCCAGGCCCGAGATCATGGGCAACATCAATCCTGTGGGAGGCTGCTCTGCAGGCGATGAGGCCAGCAAGCCCAACACACCGGCTGCGCCTGTCACACAGTCATCGCTGCGCCTGACACATAGCCATCGCCAGCAGAGCTGCCTCCCACAGTCCCGGTGCCAGGCCCGATATTCTGGACGACATCAATCCGGTGGGAGGCGGCTTGCAGCGGGCGGCGATCCGACGATGAGGCCAGTAGGGTCATTGGTGTCAGGTCTGGCATTCAGAGGTGTCATCAGGCCTGTGCTGTTGCTGCAATAGGTGCCAGGCCTGATCCTGTTTTTTGGCGGGTTTTCCAGGTTCGGCCGGCTAGGAGAGACCACCTTCTTGATCAACCGCCTCACGGAACCTCCAATGATCCGGCAATTGATGTCTACCCCGATTCGCCTCGCCACGCTGACGACTGCCCTGGGCGTGGCTTTCATGCCTGTACAGGTCCAGGCCCAGGATCCATCGGCGGTAACTGCCAGCGCGCGCAGTTACTCGATCGCGCCGGCGCCGCTGGGCGAGGCGTTGAATCAATTTGCACGACAAGCAGGCATCACCTTGTCCGCCACCCCGGCGCAGACGGCCGGCCTGCAGTCGCCGGGGTTGCAGGGCAGCTATTCAGTCGAGCAGGCCCTGGCAATCCTGCTGGGCACCAGCGCGTTGCAGGCGGTCTCGCCGGATGGCAACAGTTACGTGCTCACCCGTGTGCAAAGCGAGGCCCTGGCCTTGCCGACGACGGACATCCGCGGCTTTGCACTGGGCAATGCACTGGGCAGCGTCGAAGGCTACAACGCCACCCATAGCCAGATCGCGACCAAGACCAGCACCGCCGTGCTGGAAACCTCCCAGTCGGTGTCCGTGGTGACGCGCCAGCAAATGGACGATCAAGGCGCCCAGACCGTCGCCCAGGCCATGCGCTATACCCCGGGCGTGCTGACCAACCCCTATGGCGCCACCCACCGTTACGACTATGTGGCCTTGCGCGGTTTCAACGACGGCTCTGTGGATAACATTTATCTCGATGGCCTCAAGTCCATGGGCGACAGCGGCACCTACAGCACGATGCAGGTGGACCCCTACTTTCTTGAGCGGGTCGATATCCTCAAAGGCCCCTCGTCAGTCCTTTACGGGCGCAGCTCGCCCGGCGGCCTGGTGGCGTTGACCAGCAAGAAACCGCTGTTCACGCCCTATCACCAGATCCAGGCCACCGTCGGCACCCAGGGCCAGCGCGGCCTGGGCTTCGATTTCAGCGGGCCGGTCGATGACGACAAGCGCGTGGCTTATCGCCTGACCGGCCTGGTCGACCGGTCCGACACGCAGTTCGATCATGTCGAAGAAAAACGCTACGCGCTGGCGCCGACCGTCAGCATCGACTTTACCGAAGACACATCGCTGACGTTGCAGGCTTATCTGCAGCGCGACCCCGAAGGCGGCTATCACAGCGGCGTGCCAGCGGATGGCAGCCTGCACAAGCGCAACGGCCGGCGTATTTCCGAGCACTTTTTCGATGGCGAGCCCGGTGTCGACAGTTTCAGTCGTGACCAGCAGGCTTTCAGTTATCAATTCGAACATCGCTTCAACGATGTCTTCACGGCCCGGCAGAATTTCCGCTATCAGGAATCGAGCGTCGAGCTTGATCAGGTCTACGGCTATGGCTGGACGACGCCCACCAGTAATGAGTTGAACCGTTATTACTCCTACGGCGATGAGCGTCTGCATGCGTTCATTATCGACAACATGCTGCAGGCCGACTTCTTCACCGGCACGGCCAGGCATACGTTGCTGTTCGGCGCGGACTATCAGCGGCGCAAGACCGTCGTGGACTGGACCAGCGGTGCAGTGACCCCATTGAACGGCTTCGACCCGGTGTATGGCAGTGCGGCGATCAGTTACTACGACCCCACCCGTTACCTGCGCCGCCTGGAGCAGACAGGCGTCTATGCTCAGGACCTGATCGAGTGGAACCAGTGGCGCTTCTCGCTGGGTGTGCGCCACGACTGGGTCGAGACCTCGGATGAAAACCGCCTGGCCGAGGCCGGCAGACCCGAAGGTACCGAACGCCAGGACAAACGCACCAAGACCACCGGCCGCGCCGGTGTGCTGTACCTGTTCGATAACGGCCTTGCGCCTTACCTGAGCTATTCGGAGTCCTTCAATCCGAACTCGTATTCCGACAGCGCGGGCAATCCGCTGGCGCCTACGGACGGCAAGCAGTGGGAAGCCGGCCTCAAATACCAGCCGCCCGGCACGGACGACCTGTTCACTGCCTCGGTGTTTCGTATCGACCAGGAAAACCTGGCGTCCAAGCTGCCCCAGGAAAACTTCTACCGCCCCATTGGTGCTGTGCGTTCGCAAGGGCTGGAACTTGAAGCGCACCTGCAGTTGAACGATAACTTCAAGCTTCTGGGCAGCTACACCCTGACCGACATCGAGTATTCGAAGTCCATGCCCAGCACCCTCAGCACCCCCGGCAATATCATCGAGAACAAAGGCCATTCGCCGACCCAGGCACCCAGGCACATGGCCTCGCTCTGGGGGGATTACGCGTTCAACAGCGGCGCGCTCGACGGCCTGCGCCTGGGTGCGGGGGTGCGCTACGTAGGGTCCAGCTGGGCCGATGCCGAGAACACCCTGAAAGTGCCGTCCTACACGCTGTATGACGCCTCGGTCGGTTACGACCTGGGCAAGGTGGGGCTCAAGGGCGTGGACGTACGGGTCAACGCCAACAACCTCACGAACGAATCCTACGTGGCCTCGTGCGCCAGCCTGAGCTACTGCTACGTGGGCGAAGAGCGCAACGTGAGTGCGACCCTCAGTTACCAGTTCTGAGCCTTGTAGCCGGTCAGCCAGCGCCCGGCAACGGGCGCTGCGCAGTGTTCAACAGGCGCAAGCGATCGCGGTGTGCGAAGCGGCCTGGGCACCGGTCTCGCTCGTCAGGGCCAGGCCCTCATCGAGCCAGCCGGTCACGCCGCCGATCATCTCCTTGACCGCATAGCCGAGGTGCGCCAGGCGTGCAGCGGCCCGGTGCACGCCATTGCAGTGGGGGCCGGCGCAGTAGACGACAAACAGGCTGTCGGCCGGAAACACCGCCAGGCGCTCAGGCGTGAGGGTGCGGGTCGGCAGGTTGATGGCGCCAGGCACGTGCCCGGCGGCAAAGGCCTCGGGGCTGCGCACATCCACCAGCACATAGTCGACCTGGCCGGCCTGCTGGCTGTAATGCACATCGGAACAATCGGTTTCAAAGCGTAGACGGTCACTGAAATGCGCCAGGGCTTGTGCGGCGGGGGCGGCGGGGGTCTGGCTGATCAGGCTGGGCATGCGGGCATTCCTGGCTGGGGGTGGGGTGGCCCTACTGTAAGCAGGGTGCGCACTGCGCTACAGTGGCGGATTCGACATCAACTGGTAGTTTTCCGCCAATGAGCGACGCCCCCGGTCTGGTGGCCATCCTGGCCTACGATGGTTTATGTACGTTCGAGTTCGGCATCGCCATCGAGATGTTCGCGCTGCCAAGGCCGGAGTTCGATTTTGCCTGGTACCGGCACTGCATCGTCGCCGTTGATCCCGGCGTGATGCGGGCGGTCGGTGGCTTTACCGTGACCGCCGACGCCGGTTACGAGGCGCTCGACCAGGCGCAGACGATCATCATTCCAGGCTGGCGAAACCGCGATGAAGCGCCACCCCAGGCGCTGCTGGACGCGCTGTGCCATGCACACGCCCGCGGAGCGCGGTTGCTGTCGATCTGCTCGGGGGCCTTTGTGCTGGCGGCCACCGGGCTGCTGGATGGCCAGCGCGCCACGACCCATTGGCGCCATGCCGATGAACTGGCGCTGCGCTTTGCAGCGATCGAGGTCGATGCGGCCGTGCTGTATGTCGACAGCGGCCAGTTGATCACGTCGGCGGGGAGTGCGGCCGGCATCGATGCCTGCCTGCACCTGATCGAGCGCGACTTTGGCGCACATATCTCCAACAGCGTCGCCCGGCGCCTGGTGATGGCCCCGCTGCGTTCCGGTGGCCAGGCACAATTCATTCCGGCACCGGTGGCCCGGACGCCGCGCCATGACCTCGCGGCTATCCTGGACTGGGCACGCGAGCACCTGGCCGAGCCGCTGACGGTCCCGCAACTGGCGGCCAGGGCACTGATGAGCGAGCGCACCTTCCTGCGGCGTTTCAGCGAGGCCACCGGCATGACCCCGAAAGGGTGGCTGCAACATGCGCGCCTGGCGCAGGCGCGTTTACTGCTGGAAAGTACGCGGCTGAACACCGAGCAAGTGGCCCAGCGCTGCGGCTTTACGTCCGTGGAGAGCTTTCGGGTGGCCTTTCGCAAGGGCGTCGGACTCGCGCCTTCCCTCTACCGGGACCGCTTCGGCAAGCGACCGCCGCCCTGACTCATGCGCTTTAACGCAGTGCTGCGAGCCCTTCGGGCCTGTAGACATTGACCTGCGCACGCCCCGCCGCCTTGGCCTGGTACAGCGCTTCATCCGCCCGGCGCTTGAGGGTGTGCACGTCCTGCCCGGCTTCGGGATAAAACGCCACGCCGATGGACGACGAGGTCTTGATCTGCAGGCCCTTGATGGCCCAGGGGTGCTGCAACGCTTCACAAAGGCGCTGGGCAATATCCGTGGCCTGATCGCGTCTGGCACAGGCCAGGAAGATGATGAATTCGTCGCCGCCGATACGTCCGAACAAGTCCGCGTCGCGCAAGGCATGCCGTGTCCGGCGGGCGAACGCGACCAGCAGCTCGTCACCCACGGCGTGGCCCAACTGGTCATTGATGCGCTTGAAATTGTCCAGGTCCAGATACAGCAGCGCCGCGCCGGCATCGCGATGGGCGGATGCGTTGAGCGCCGCCAGGCGTTGCGAAATCATGTCCATGATGCCGCGCCGGTTGGGGATGCCGGTCAGCGCATCCACGAAGGCGAGGTGCCGCAGGCGGTTTTCGCTGACCTTGAGCGCCTCTTCGGCCAGCTTGCGCTCGGTGATATTGCGGCTGACGATGACCAGCCGGTGGCGCTTGCCATCGCTGTCGAAACTCGGCGTCTTGATCACTTCCCAGGTGTTGATACGCCCGTCCAGGCCCATGAACGATTTCTCGACCATCGTCGCGTGCCCGTTCTGCCAGGCCAATGTGTCGGTTTCGATGTTGTAGCGAAAACCGTCGGCGTACACCGGCCGGACCATGATCAACTCTCCATCGGTGATGCCGATGTAGTCGAAGCCATCGAGTCCATAGGCTTTGAGCGCCGTCTCGTTGCAAAAGAGCCAGCGCCCCTCACCGTCCTTGACGACGATGAATTCCTGGATCGAGTCCAGCAGGGACTGCAGATCTACAGCATCGGATCGAGTGTTCATGGTCGTACTTCACGGCGAGGTAGTGAGCGGCAATTCGCTGTCGCCTTATCGGCCGGGCCCGGGCTTTGGATAGGCCGCCTGTCTGCGATGGGCGCGGCGAGTGGTAGACCGTTGCCGGTTGTGGAAATTCGAATACAGGTGCAGAGGCCGTCATCGCCCGCGGCTGCCGGCCGTGGCGTGCCTGTCAGCCACGGGTGGCTCAGGAACAAAACAGGCTTTTGCGTTTCATAACCCAGACCCGCAGACCATAGCCAACTCAGCCAGGAACGCCTGTGAATTTCCTCAAGAAGCTTCTCGGTTCATTCAAAAGCCCTTCCAGCCAGCAGGACGCCCAGCCCACAGCGCCACCCCCCGAACACCACGAGCCGGTGACGCCTGGCAATCCGGCGGATGAGGCTGAAGCGGCCAACCAGGCCGCCCGCCACGCCAGCGCCGCGTGTCTGGACCGCCACTGGAACGCGGTCGGCAGCGTCGAGCAGGATGTTCTTTCCTACCTCATCAGCCCGAGCCTTTCGGGTGGCCCTTACTGGCCTTCGACCCGCCAGGCCTACCGCGTGATTCGCCGTGGCAATAGCGTCATCATGGCCACCGACGGCTTGTCAGACCCCTTCGACGATACCGAAGGCATGGGCAATGGTTTCGAGATGGAGTTGTTCGTGGAAACCGCCGATATCCCCGAACATGCCCGTGGCGCCGTGGGCGAAGTCGATCCCTTGAAGCGCAGTTGGGTCTTTGAACTGGTGGAGAACGTGGCCGGGACCGTGGCCGGTGCTGGCGGCATCACCTCCCAGCTTGACCAGCACGGTGTGCTATCGCTGGAAATTCCAGGCTTCAGCCAGTCGCACCACCTGAGTGATCAACTGCCTGCACATTTCGTGACCGATGACGACGCCATCGGCGTCTTGCTGGGCGCGCCTGAACCGGATTTCCCCACGCGCCTTGATGACATGCCCTTATCCCCGGTCAGGTTGGTGCCGGTGGTACTGATCACCGCGTCGGAGCTTGAATACGTGCGCTCAGGCGGACGAGCGGCGCGTGAGGACCTGGTGAGCCGTCTGACGGCGGCGGGCATCGGGCACAGGAGCAGCCTGCATCGCGCCAGTGTTGTCTGATACAGCGTGTGCTCCATGAGTGGCGATGCAGGTCAGCACATGGCTTCAGCGCTTGCGCCTACTCGCCAGCAGGGTGGGGGGCGCGAGTGGCGGAAGTCGTGACAGCCGTGAAGGTCATTTTTTATCGCGTGTCCTCAGGCGTTCAGGCAGGCCCCACATCAAAAGTGCCGCGGCAAGCAGGCTGGTAAAGCCAATAAGGTAAAGCGCCGGCGTTGTGCTGCCCGTGATGTCTTTTATAAACCCCACCATGACGGGGCTGACAATGCCGCCCATTTGTCCAATCGTATTGATTAACGCGATGCCGCCGGCAGCCCCTGCCCCCGCGCCCGCCAGCAGCTTGGGGGGCAGCGCCCAGAATGCCGGTATCGAGGCGATGATGCCTGTGCCCATGAGCGCCAGCGAGACGATCAGAAAGACTGTGTGATTGGCGAAGATGCCGGCACTGACAAATCCGATGGCACCGACAATGACCAGCCCACATACAAACTTGCGCCGCTCGCCTGTTGCATCCGACAAACGCCCAATGACAAGCATGCTTATGGCCCCGCAGACATAGGGTACGGCGGTCAGCAGGCCAATGAGCGTCGGGCTTTCAGTACCTGCGCTTCGGATCAGTTGTGGCGCCCAGAAATTGAGCCCATAGGACGCCACCTGGATAAGGAAATAGATAAGCGCCAACATCGCGAAGCCGGGTAACTTCAAGGCCGACAGTAACGAGCCGTGTGGCTGGTTAGGCTCATGGCTGGCAATGCGAGAGGCCAGGTAGGTTCGCTCATCCGGGCTGAGCCAATGAGCATCTTTAATCTGATCTTTCAGGGTGAAAAAGACGACCAGGCCCAAGCCAACACAAGGAATACCGCCCAGCAGAAATAGCCAGTGCCAACCCCGCATCTCGAGCAGGCCATCCATATGCCCCAGCACTAAACCAGAGACGGGTGCCCCTATCAGCCCCGCGAACGCTGAGGCCAGAAACAACGTTGAGGTAATTCGACCACGGTAATTCTGCGGGAACCATAACGTCAGGTAGTACAGCACCCCAGGCGCAAAGCCGGCTTCCATTGCACCGATGAGAAAGCGCAGGACATAGAACTGCCAGTCTGCCGTAACGAACACCATCAACGCCGTCGCGACCCCCCACGACATCATGATGCGGGCAATCCAGCGACGTGCGCCCACTTTGTAAAGCATCATGTTGCTTGGGACTTCGAACAGCACATAGCCCACCACAAACAAGCCCGCCCCCAATCCATAGGCGGTATTGCTTAACCCCAGGTCAGCCTGAAGTTGAAATTTGGCGAAGCTGATATTGATGCGGTCAAAAAATGCGAAGAGATAACAGATCATGATCAATGGCATGAGGCGCCATGCCACTTTCGAGATCAGTTTTTTCTCATCGATTGATGTGGCAGCGATGCCGTCATCCGCAGTAGAAACAGAAACAGACATGGTCGTTCTCCAACTGAGCCCCTTCAGGAGCCGCTTTTGTTTTTGTTGTCTGGTTGGCGACAGAAATCGCCGGATAGAACACTGGATTCAGTGCGACGGTCGTGGATGCAGGTCGCAGTTTCGTCCTGCTTTTACAACTTGCCCGGGCATGTCATGCCCCAGCAATAGCGGCAAGGTGCGCGACAGGGCCAATAAATGCGGGAGGTCGATGCCTGTAGGGATTCCCATCTCGGTGCACAGATTTACCAGGTCTTCCGTGCATATGTTTCCGGATGCGCCCGGCGCAAAAGGGCACCCGCCCAGGCCGCCGAGCGACGCGTCGAAACGTCGAGCCCCGGCTTCATAGGCCGCCAATACATTGCTCAGGCCCAAGCCACGGGTGTTGTGAAAGTGCAGCGTAAGCGCTGTCGTCGGTACCCGATCCAGAATGCGCTGCACCAGGTCATAGACCTGACGTGGATTTGCCATGCCGGTTGTATCCGCCAACGTAACGCCCTGCACACCGAGTTCCAGGTAAGCGTCGACCAATCGCATGACGACGTCTTCTTCGATGCGGCCTTCGAATGGGCAGCCGAATGTTGTGGCTACAGTGCCGTTCAGAAGAACGGTGCTACCGCGAACCAGCGATACCACTTCACCAAAGGCGGTCAGCGATTGCTCTCGCGTCATGCGCATATTGGCCTGGTTGTGACTCTGGCTGGCCGACAACACCAGATTCAGCTCGTCCGCATTGGCCTGTATCGCGCGCTGGGCACCTTTCAGGTTGGGTATGAGCGCAACGTAAATCACTCCGGCATGGCGCTGGATTCCCTGGAAGACCTCTTCGCCGTCGCGCAAGGCTGGAATGGCCTTGGGCGACACAAATGACCCGGCTTCAATGCGGCTGAAACCGCATGACGACAACTGATTGATCAGGTTGATCTTATCGGCTGTTTCAACCCAGACAGGCTCAATTTGCAGACCGTCGCGAGGAGAGACTTCTTGAACGATGAGGCGCTGCGAATAGTCGGTAATCATTGCACCACGCCCTCGTCTTTCAAGCGCGCAATGGCATCTTCAGTCAGGCCCAGATCGGCCAGAACCGCCTGGGTATGTTGCCCCAGGCCTGGCCCTTGCCAGTTCACGCTGCCTGGTGTTTCTGACATTTTGGGAACAATGCCTGGCATCTTGACGCGGGCACCGCCTGGCAGATCGGCATCCAGAATCATGTCCCGGGCAAGATAGTGTGGGTCGGCAACGATATCGGCTACGGAATAGATGCGCCCGGCAGGCACTTCGGCCTTTTCCAGGGTGTCGAGGACGACATCGATCGTATGCCTTGCGCTCCAGTGGCTGATCGCTTCATCGAGTACGTTGCATTGCAGGGCCCGACCATCATTGTGCGCAAAAGCAGGATCCTCCCCCAAGTCCGCCCGGCCAATTGCAGCCATGAGACGTTTGAAAATAGGATCGCTGTTGCCAGCAATCACAACGTAACCGCCATCGGAGGTGGGGTAGGTATTGGAGGGCGCGATGCCCGGTAGCGCGCCGCCGCTACGCTCACGCACATGGCCAAGCATGTCGTACTCCGGCACGAGGCTTTCCATCACGTTGAAGACGCTTTCTGCCAGCGATACATCTACAACCTGCCCTTCACCTTGTCCCGTCTTGACCCGCAAGAGCGACATCAGTGCGCCGATGACCGCATGCATGGACGCCAGGGAGTCTCCGAGGCTTACTCCCACGCGTGCCGGTGGCGTGCCAGGCGTCCCCGTCGTGTACCGGATACCGCCCATCGCCTCGCCAATGGCGCCGAAACCAGGGCGGTCACGATAAGGGCCCGACTGGCCATAACCCGAGATCCGCACCAATGTCAGCTTTGGGTTCAGCGCGTGAAGAACATCCCAGCCAATACCCAGTTTCTCGAGTGCACCCGGCCGCAGGTTTTCAATCAGCACATCAGCGCTCTGCGCCAGTTGCTTGACGATGGCGATGCCTTCAGGCGACTTGAGGTTCAAGGCCAGGGATTTTTTGTTGCGCGATTGCAGGTACCACCAAAGAGAAGTGCCTTCGTGCAACTTTCGCCATTTACGAAGAGGATCTCCCTGCCCCAGCGTTTCGATCTTGATCACCTCGGCACCAAACTCCGCCAGTATGCGAGCCGCAAACGGGGCCGCGATAAGGGTGCCGATTTCGATTACGCGAATACCGCTCAGAGCCGTCATGGCACGTCCTCTTGTTTCTTGGAATTTGAGCCAAGACTAGAGGACGGGTGCTTGTGCAATCCAACGGTGATTTGGAAAGGGGCGTTCGCGTTTCGCGAACGAGTGATTCAAGGCCGGGGTTGCTGCAGATGGTCAAATAATAACCGGCTCACCGGCGACAAGGACTCGCGCTCGCGCACCAATAACATCAGGGTCCGCTCAGACCATTCATCGCTGAGGTGTACGGCCGTCAGCCCCAGACCTCGCCCAAACAACTCGAATGCCTTGAGCGGCAGAATACCGATGCCCATGTTGGCTTGAACCATACGGCACACGGCATCGAACCCCGGGACATGAATACGCAGCCGCAGGGGTTCGCCCAAGGCCTTGGCCGCTGTATGGATACGGTTATTGATGGAGCTGGCAGCGTGCAGGCCTATCTGGTCGTATGGCAATGTCTCGAGGAAAGCGACTTCACCGCAGTGTGCCAGCGGATGATCATTGCGCATGGCAACGATCAGCCGGTCGCAGCGATAGGGCACAGACAAGAGCCCATGCGCATCGCTATCCATCGAGCAGATACCCACGTCGGCCACACCGTCGATGATGCCCTGGACCACGCCGTCACTGGGTCGCTCTTCCAGATCAACCTTCACGTGTGAATGATTCAAGACGAAATCGTGCAGGTCTTCCGGTAAAAACTGGATGATCGCCGAGAGGTTGGCAAGCATGCGAACGTAGCCGCGCAGGCCCTGCAAATGCTCGCCAACCTCGATGCCCACCTTTTCGACCTCTGTCAGCATGCGACGGGCATGATGCAGGAGGGTTTCGCCCGCGGCTGTCAGCGTCATTCCCTTCGCCGTGCGCGAAAACAAGGGAATGCCCAAAACAGCCTCAAGCTCCACTAACCGCTTACTGGCAGCTGAAACCGCGATGGCTTCCCTTAACGCCGCACGCGTCAATGTGCCTTCTTCATGGACCGCCACGAACAACTGCAGAGTGACCAGATCCAGGCGCCGGATAAGCTGTTTGTGAAGCATGAGGCGTTTCCAGGGATGGAGAAAAAACCAGCTTAACCCAGCGCAACCGATGGGTGCGCGCGCCGGTTTGTTCAGCGCATTCAATGTTTCGCAAGACGTAGAAAAGGATCACTCTCTTTTCAGGTTCCTAGGGTCTGTTGCCGTTTCAGCACGAGCCGCGTTGCCGGGCCCAATCTCGCCAGGCGGTGTTGGGCACGCAACCCGAAGGGCCGGGCCTGTTTTGCCGCGAGACTGCGTTACTCGCCACTCATCTGGAATGACCAGACTTCGCGGCGCCTGCCTTGCCAACAGCAGCCCCCGCACCATGCCCAGGGCGAGCACCGAACTGTGCAGCAGCAAGGGCGCCAGCAGGCCTGCGCTGCGTATCCGGGCGTGCGCCAGGATGACCGCGATCAGGCTGAACAGCAGTAAGCCTGTCCAATGCGGCTGATGCTGGTACGCGAAAAGGTAAAGGACGCTGGTCGCCAGGATCGCCACATACCGCCAGACGCGTTGCTCAACGGGGAACAGGCGGATCAGAAAGTGCCGGTACAGCAACTCCTCGGTCAGAGGGAGAACGGTGAGCAACAGGGTAAGCACCAGCACCCTCTGCGCCATCGAAGCCTTCAAGCCAGGCGTCGCCACCAACGGTTCGGGCCCATACCCAAGCGCAAGGTCCAGGCCGGTGCAAACCAAGACACTGACCACCAGCCAGGGAAAACACCGCTTGAACGTTGCGGCCACGTCATGGCCCATGACGGCACGCACGCCACCGCTATGGCGACGCTCGAATACGGCTACGGCCAGCAGCACGGTGGCCTGGACACTGCCGATCATCAAGAGCTGTAGCCCGGTCCAGCCACTGGCCCCAACGATCCTCATCAGCACTGCTTGAGTCGCCAAGCCTGAAGCGATCGCCAGCAAGAGCATCGCAAGACGACGCCGCCAGGAATAGGCGTCTATGCAGGCGGCGGATTGCCCGCCAGGTGCTTCGTTCTTCACGCCCTGTTTCCTTGAACGATGGAGAGGGTGGGCATGTTACTGAACCGTGCCACAGGGTTCACTGACTTTGCAGCGCTTCAGGCCGGCCCTTGTCTCGCAACAGCCGGCTGGCGTATACAAGGCGGCACATTTTTACTGTGCCCCAACCCAAAGGACGGACCCCGTGATTACCTGCCACCTCAAATACGTCATCGACCCCTACCAACTGCCGGCCTTCGAACGCTACGCGCGTCAATGGATCGGCCTGGTGAGGCGCTTTGGCGGCCAGCACCACGGCTACCTCATGCCCTCGGAAGGCGCCAACAACATTTCCTATTGCTCGTTCAGCTTTGCCAGCCTGGCCGATTACGAACGCTATCGGCAGGACGCGGCGCAAGACCCTGAATGCATGCGGCTGATGGACGAGGCCAACGAGCTGAAGTTCATTGTGAGCTACGAGCGCAGCTTCATGCGGCCTGTGTTCGAGTGAAACCCGGTACGGCATCAAGCCTGTAGGCGCGCGGGGGCGGCCATCTGTCTTGCCGGCGACCGGCTGCGTCAGCAGTCGTAAATTTTCAGCGTTTCCGAAATTTTTCGAGCGCTAGCGCACTCGGTCGCCGGCAAGCGGGCTCCTACAGGTCTGGTTGCAGCCTGACATGACCCTTTTGAACCTCAGGAAATCTCGATCTGGTAACGGAACCCGCCGGCCGCGGCGCGGGACAGGCGGTATTCCAGGGGGGATCGGTCATAGCCCAACGCCGTGCGCTCGATGGTGACCACCGGTGCACCGACCTCGATCGACAGGGTCTCGGCCATGGCCTTGTCGGCCGCGCCGACGGTAAGGGTTTCTTTGGCTGAGGCGATGCATTGTCCGCACTGCTTTTCATAGAGTGGATAGAGCAATTCACCGAAGCTCGCCGAGTCGATTTCCATCAAGGCCCCGAAGCGGCTGGCGCAGAGCCAGATTTGCTCGTGAAACAACACGCGGCCTTCGACCATGCGCAGGCGTTCCATGTACACGACCTGCTCACCCTCGCTCAGCGCCAACGCATCGGCCACCGCCTTCGACGGGGCCTGCAAGGCTTTGCTGAGGATACGGCTGGTGGGGATTTCACGTCCGCCGCCGGCATTCACCTGGCGAAAGAAACGCGCCAGCGAAGTCTCGAAGTTCGGACGGCGCACAAAGGTGCCACGGCCCTGGCTGCGCAGCAGCAGCCCTTCATTGACCAGCGTATCCACGGCCTTGCGCACCGTGCCGATGGCCACGCCGTAATGCCGGGTCAGCTCCGCCTCCGTGGGAATAGGGGCGTCAGGGGTCCATTCGCGGGCCGCGATCTTGGCCAGCATTTCTTCTCTGAGGCGCTGATACAGCGGCAGCCGCTCGTCGTATCCCAAGGTTGATGTGTTCATTTCTTGATCAGTCCTTATCCGATGCCGATGCACTTTATCACTGCGGCATTGATTGACAGATATCGAGCACTAAAGATATGGTCATACATTCATCTATATGAATCTGCGCAACCCTACAATTTAGTTCGTTTCCCGGCCTGCTCGCTGTTGGCAAGCCTCGTCACGACCACAACAAATCACGGTTTCTGCTTATGACGCTTTCCCTGTCGCCCTGCCTGCAAGGCGTGGACACGCACGCGCACATCTTCCGCCAGGATTTGCCGATGGTGCCTGGCCGCCGCTATAGCCCTCACTACGATGCGTTGGTCGAGGACTACCTCAAGCACCTTGATCGCCATGGCCTGGCGTACGGCGTGCTGATCCAGCCGAGTTTCCTCGGCACCGATAACCACTACCTGCTTGCGGCGCTAAGGCGTTATCCACAGCGGCTGCGAGCCGTGGCCGTGGTCGAGGCCGACGTCAGCGAGGCGCAACTGGACGAGTTGGCCGAGGCCGGCGTGGTGGGCATTCGGCTCAACCTGATCGGCAAGGCCCTGGCCGACTACACGGGCCCTGCCTGGACCGGCCTGTTCGAGCGCCTGGCCCGGCGCGGCTGGCAGGTCGAGATTCAGCGCGGCATCGACGACGTGGCACTGATCGTGCCGGACATCCTCGCGTGTGGCGTCGAGGTGGTGATCGATCATTTTGGCCTGCCCACGGCGGGCATCGAGCCTGAAAAGCCCAACCACAAGGCCTTTCTCGGGTTACTGGCCGACGAGCGCGTCTGGCTCAAGCTCTCGGCGCCTTACCGCAGCCAGTCGAACCTTGAGCAGGCCCGGCAGGTTCTGGCGCAGGTGCGCGAGTCGAGCGGCGGCATCGCGCGATTGCTCTGGGGCAGCGACTGGCCCAACACCCAGTTCGAAGACCAGACCGACTACGAGCGTCAGGTCGCTTTCATCGAAGCGCTGCTACCGGACCCGAACGAACGCACCCGGATACTGCTGACTAACCCGGCGAAGCTGTTCGGCTTCGACGTTTCGCGCTAAACGACCCATAACAACAATAGGACATTCCTTATGATGAGCCTGCTCGTCGTGGCGGCAATCGTGGTTGCCGTCGCCCTTGGCTACAAGACCAGGATCAACATCGGTCTTTTCGCCATCGCCTTCGCTTACCTGATCGGCTGTTTCGGAATGGGGCTGAGCCCTTCCGAAATCATCGGCATGTGGCCGCTGAAGATCTTCTTCATCATCTTTGCGGTGTGCCTTTTCTATAGCTTCGCCACGGTCAATGGCACCCTGGAAAAGCTGGCCGAGCATTTGATCTACCGCTGCCGAAGCATGCCCCAGTTGCTTCCCTTCGCGGTGTTCTTTACCGCCACGCTGATTGCGGCAATGGGCGCTGGCTACTACACAGTGCTGGCCTTCATGGCGCCGATCACCCTGTTGCTGTGCCAGCGCACAGGCATGAGCCTGATCACCGGCAGCATGGCGGTGAACTATGGCGCCTTGAGCGGCGCCAACTTCGTCTCCAGCCAGAGCGGCATTATCTTTCGAGGCCTGATGGTCAACGCCGGCATCCCCGAGAACGACGCCTTCATCAATGCGACCGCCATCTTCCTCAGTACCCTGGTGATTCCACTGCTGGTGATTTCCGTGCTGGTGTTTCTGACCGGGCAGGGCAAGGCGCTGAAGGCGTCTGCCTACGTAGCCACCGAGGCGACACCGCTGAACCGCGAACAGAAAATCACGCTGTGGCTGACGCTGACGATGATGGTCATTGTCCTGGCGGCACCTATCGCCCAGATCGCTTTCCCGGATAACACGACGGTACGCTTTCTCAATTCCAAAATGGACATCGGCCTGATCGCCAGCGTGTTTTCCGTCATTGCGCTGCTGCTCAAGCTGGGTGACGAACGCAAGGTCATGGCCTCGGTGCCCTGGGCGACGTTGATCATGATCTGTGGCGTAGGCATGCTCATCTCGGTGGCCATCAAGGCCGGGACCATTAATCTGCTGGCCTCGTGGATGGGCAGCAGCATCTCGCCGGTCATGGTGCCGATTGTCTTTGGCATCGTGGCGGCGTGCATGTCGCTGTTCTCCAGCACCCTGGGCGTGGTCACGCCGGCACT
This sequence comes from Pseudomonas sp. Leaf127, assembly GCF_001423155.1. Classification (NCBI taxonomy): domain Bacteria; kingdom Pseudomonadati; phylum Pseudomonadota; class Gammaproteobacteria; order Pseudomonadales; family Pseudomonadaceae; genus Pseudomonas; species Pseudomonas sp. Leaf127. The sequence goes on from NZ_LMOA01000026.1 coordinate 160,463, forward strand.
GTTCCCGATGGTGCCGCCGATTGCCGCCGCCATCGGGCTGGACCCCATGGTGCTGTTCGTGGCCATCGTGGTCGGCGCGCAGTCGACGTCCATCTCGCCATTTTCATCGGGTGGCAGCCTGATACTGGGCTGCTGCCCGACCGATCAGAGCCGTGCCTCGTTGTTCCCGCAGTTGCTCTTGCGCGCCGCACCGCTGGGGTTTGCGGCGGCACTGATATTCAATGCGGCTTTTACCTTTGCCTTGTTTTAAAAAGGCCAGGCCGGCACGCAGCGTCTGTAAGTCCGCTGCTGCCGCAAGGCTGCCTCTCTCAGGCAAAGATTAAGTTACTGATTTTATTGAGTTTAAAAAACCTGTGGGAGGCGGCTTGCCGGCGATTGAGCGCGAAGCGCTCACAGACATCTGCGAAACGCTGCAAATCTACGACTGCTGCGCAGCCGGTCGCCGGCAAGCGGGCTCCCACAGTATCGTGCCAGGCCCGAAATCCAGGGCGACACCAAACCTGTGGGAGGCTGCTCGGCTGCGGGCGGCGATCCGATGGTGAGGCCGGTAGGGGCGACGCCTATGCCGTGTCTGTCAGTCAGCCCTCGCCAGCAGAGCACTGCATCTGTTCACGTATCTCCTGTGCCGTCCGCCCTCGGGTCTCTACCTTCGAGCCCTGCACCTGCAACCGGGTAATTTCCTCCTCGGTCAGTCCCAACTCACGCAAGCCCTCCAGCCATTGCTGAAAGCGCCTGGGCGCGGTCTGCCGGGCGTTGGGCCCCTTGGCCCGCAAACACGCCTCACACCTGTCCTCCGGGTGCGGCCTGGCGGCCCAGGTGCCCGGCCGCCGGTATTCATAGCGGCCACACTCGCAACGGCACAGCCACAGCGTGCCTTTGCCCGAGCGGCTGGCGCGATACCAGGCAATGGCCGTCATCTTGCCGCGTTGCCTGCCGGTGTAGTCCGTGGCCTGCGCCGGACGCGGTGAGAGGCTGGGCAGCGTGTCGAAACCCGGGTGCGCGTTGGAAGAATTCATACGCGCCTCCATTGGCGGGCAATGCCGATCAGCGCTCGACCGATCTGGCCGTTGTTGATCGTATGGCCATGCACGAAGTCGTCGGCCGAGGCGAGTGCGCGGGCCTGCACCGTGGCGTCGGCGCTGGCGATCAAGGCGCTTGCAAGCTCGGCCTCGGCGGCCGTCAGGAAGGGGCCGAGCAATGGCCCGGTTACCTTGGGGTGATGGACGAAGAACAGCTCGGTGGCTTTTTTCGGGCAAGCCGATCCCGTTGGCGCTGAAGCGCCGTTTTTATTGTTCATGAGGTTTTCCGCTGGCCCTGCGGCCTGGAATGCAGCACATCATCGCGGTCACCAGGAGGGTGAGGCGATCCCGTTGTGTCAGGGGGTGATCTGGCTACGCCGGGGCGGTATGGGCCAGGCGTGGGTTCAGGGTGCGGCTTATGGATGCGATTTGCTTGAGAAAGAACAGCATTGAGATTGCTCCTTGGGTAGTGGAGCTGCCACGGTTCGCCGTCAAACGAATGAGGGTGGCAGCTGTGCGCAGGTTGACGGACCGGTACCCAAGGACTCCGGCAGACCAAAAGGTCTCCCACGCACGGCCGCCATAAACATGCGGGCATAAAAAAACGCCAACAATCGATATGGTAGCGCTTGTGCGCCTCAGGTAGTTCGGGCCGTCAAACCCGGTCACTGGATTTACAGCGACAGTCGAACGATAGCTGCGAGAGGACATGTGTGCAACCGGAAGCGCGCTGATACAGCGCTTTCGTACAGCACGCATCGGACCGCCGTAGGAGCGGCTGGATGACGCTGTCATTGTGCGTCGACCAGAAACAGCGTCCCGTAGCTTCCCTTGAGCACTCTGTGCTGTTTTCCGGCGGGGACGACATGAAAATCCCCTGCGCGCATGACTATCACTTCTCCTTCGACTTCAAGGCTCATTTGCCCGTCGATGAGTAGAAGCGCCTCATCAAATTCATTGTGGGTTTCATAGGGAATGCCATTCGCATCCATTCGGATAACTTTAAGATTGGCGCCTCCGGTCGTGCCAAGAATGCGCGATCGCCATGCGTCTGGCAGCAAAGCCGCTTCCTCGACCAGATTCCTTGCCATATTTCCTGCTTATTGTTTATGAGGTGGCTTATAAGTTCGGCCTGAGTCTATACGGCCAGAACAGGCAGCTTAGAGGAAGCGCCTGAAGTCTGCATAAGATCCATAAGGCATAACCATAGGCGGACACGTGTGCCTGGGGAGTGGTCGGGTCGCGCCGCCGGGTCTCACTGAATGTGCAGCGACAGGCAAGCCATAGCGGCGAGCGGTGGTCCGGCATCCCGGCAAGCGCGCTCCAGCGGTCCGGAGCGGCTGGATAAAAATTCCAGGCAACAAAAAACCCGCACTGGGCGGGTTTTCTGTTTGTTCAGATGCTGCATGCACCATCTGAATCTTAATGATGGTGCCCAGAGACGGAATCGAACCGCCGACACGGGGATTTTCAATCCCCTGCTCTACCGACTGAGCTATCTGGGCAACGGGGCGCATTAAACGTCTTTTTCGGCAGGTCGTCAAACTTTTTTTTGAAAAAAATCTGAATCTTTACCGCAGCTTACGTCCGGCACCCCGAAAACCCTTTATTTCTCGGGGGCGACGTAGCCTTCGGCCTGGGCGTATTCCTCGCCGGAGAAGTACTTGTCCATCTCGGCCTGGAGGAATTTGCGGTCCTCGGCGTTCATCATGTTCAGGCGGCGTTCGTTGATCAGCAGGGTCTGGTGCTTCTGCCAGTCGGCCCAGGCTTTCTGCGAAACGTGGTGGTAGATGTCTTCGCCCTTGGCGCCGGGGTAGGGCGGGCGCTCCAGGGCGGGGAGTTCTTCTTTGTACTTGCGGCACATAACGGTACGGGTCATGACAACTCTCCTGCGTTCAATACGTCGGCTGCGTGTTTGAGCAGCTTCTTCACCGGGGCGGCAAGGCCCAGGCGCGGTGGGGTGGCGAGGTTATACCAAAGCCAGTCGGCCTCGGCCACGCAGGCGGCCTGGGGCTGCACCCGGACCAGCCAGGGCTCGATGCTGAGCTGGAAGTGGCTGAAGGTGTGCAGCACGCCCGGCAGCGCCTGGTGGCTGCCCAGCGCCAGCGCGTGCTGGTCGGCCAGGTGTTGCAGGTCGTCGAAGGCGTCCAGCTCCGGCAGGCTCCACAGGCCGCCCCACAATCCGGTGGACGGGCGGCGGTACAGCAGAATCTCGCCCTGGGCGTTGGCCAGCAGTGGCATCAGCGTGCGTTTCTGCGGAATGGTCTTGCGCGGCTTGGGGATCGGGTAGCGCGTCTCCAGGCCCAGCAAGTGCGCTTCACAGCTGCGCTCCAGCGGGCACAGCAGGCAGCTGGGCTTGCTGCGGGTGCACAGGGTGGCGCCCAGGTCCATCATCGCCTGGGTGTAGTGGTTGGCCCGTGCATGGGGGGTGAAGTGCTCGGCCACAGCCCACAGCTGGCGCGCCACGGCCGGCTCGCCGGGGTAGCCTTCCTGGGCCACGTAGCGGGCCAGCACGCGCTTGACGTTGCCGTCCAGGATCGGCGCCCGGATGCCCATGCTGATGCTGGCGATGGCGCCGGCGGTGGACAGGCCGATGCCGGGCAGTTCGGTCAGTTGCTCGACACTGCGCGGAAATTCCCCGCCGTGCTCGGCCATGACGATCTTCGCGGTCTTTTGCAGGTTGCGGGCGCGGGTGTAGTAGCCCAGGCCCGTCCACAAGTGCAGCACTTCGTCTTCGGGGGCTTCGGCCAGCGCCTGCACGTCGGGCAGGGCGGTCATGAAGCGGTCGAAATAGTTGAGCACTGTGCTGACCTGGGTCTGCTGCAGCATGATTTCCGAGACCCAGACCCGGTATGGGTTGATGTCTTGCTGCCAGGGCAGGTCGTGACGGCCATGCACGTCGAACCAATCCAGCACCGCCTGGGAAAACTGCTCAGGCGGCAGTGCGTGTACGGCATTCATCGATTGAACAGCCCTTTGAGTGCGTCTTTGAGTTCCGGGCTGACCTTGTCGCCCAGTTTTTCGTCGATCTTTTCACCGAGCTTGTCGCGGGCTTCGTCGCCCAGCAGCTTGGCGGCGATCTGCGTCAGGCCTTCTTTTTCGACGCGACAGGCCTTGGCGCCCAGTTCCAGCGGGCCACGGCAGCGCATCGGCCACTCCAGGCCCACGTAGCGTTCGTTGACCTGGCAGGCCGGGTCCGGCATCTCGCCCTTGTCGCCTTCGATGACGATGCCCACGCGGTAGTCCATGCCCAGCACGCGCAGGTCGACATCGCCGCGACCGTTGACCGTCAGGCCGGGAATGCGCGCCTTGAGGTCCGGGTTGCTGGCCACGCCGTTGCGGATCGCCAGGCTGCCGGTCAGTTGCTGGAAGGGGGTGTCCTTGCCGCGCGGCTCGCCGGTTAGCGGCTTGCGGTTGAGAAAGGCAATGCCCTGGCACAGTTGCTGTTCCAGGTTGGCGTTGACCAGCACGCCGTTGGCCAGAGAGAAGGTGGCCGTACCGTCGAGGCTGTCGATCAGGGCTTTCTGGCTGTTGCCCTGGCCGGCCAGGTCGGCGGTCAGGGTCAATTGGCCACGCACCGGCGGGGTCTGGCCCTGGCTTTCCAGCACGCGCTCGACCGGCACCTTGATCACGCGGGTCTGCACGCTCAGTGCCGGGGTGTCCTGGCGGGCGTCGAGGTTGCCCTGGGTTTCGAAGTGGCCGTTGTAGAGGTCGCCGCTCAGGCTGTCGAGGCGGATCACGCCATTGGCGGCCTGGGTCTTGAGCAGGGCGTTGTTGATCGGCAACTGGTTGATGGTCAGCTTGCCGAAGCTCAGGTCGGCTTGCACGTCCAGCTTGCGCAGGCGCTCCAGCGGCAGCAGTTTGTCGCTGCTCCAGGCGGCTTTGCTCGGCTGCTCGGGCAGTGGCGTGGTGCCGGCCCCGGCCACGGCGGCGGCTTCGCTGCCTTGCACTTCGGCCTGGCGCGCGGCCTTGGTGCCTTTGGTGGTTTCGCTTTCGGCCGGGCGATAACGATCGGCGTTGAAGGTGTCGGCCTTCAGTTGCAGGCGCAGGGCCTGGCGGGCGAAGTCGTCGACGGCGATGCGCCCGGTGAAGGTGCTGTCGTCGAGCTTGAGGTTGAGCTCATCGAGCACCAGGCTGTTGGGCGTGCCGCTCAGGCGGGTGGCCATCTCGATCTTGCCCAGGGCGCCTTCGCCCATGGCCGGCAGCGGCTGGCCGATACCGTCGAGGAAGGTGCGCAGGTCGAACTGGGCGATCGAAAGGCCGCCGCTGATCTGCGCGGTCTTGTCCAGGTCACGGGCGCGCAGTTCACCCAGGGCACGCAGCTGGTTGACCGACACCTTCAGGCTGTTCCATTCGGCGATGTTGGCGGTCAGGTCGGCCAGCAGTTGGCCCTGGGCCACGAAGGTGACGCTCTTGCCTTGCAGCGGTTCGCCGGCCAGTTCGCCGGACAGGCGCATGTCTTCGAACTGGTAGCGCTTGAGTACCCGGTCCAGGCGCAGGTTGCCGACCAGTTCGGTGCGGGCGCGCACCACTGGCTGGTTAGTGTTGAGAAAGGCGGTGAGCTTGAGGGCGATGTCGGCGCCTTCGCGCACCGGGCCGGTGCTCAGCTGGATGCTCTCGGCGGTGTAGGTCTTGCCGGTGGTCTCGTCGCTGTACTGCACCCGGGCGTTGTTCACCGTCAGGCTGTCAATGTCCAGCTTGAGCGGGCGCGAGGGTTTTTCCGGCTCGGTCGGCGCAGGTGCCGTGCCGTCAGCGGGCCGGGCGGGGGCTTGTGCGGTGCCGTTGGCCGGCTTGCCGATGTCTTCCCAGTTGCCGTGGCCGCTCTTGTCGCGCAGCAGGATCAGGTTCAGGCCTTCGACGCGGACATCGCTCATCTGCACTTCACGGCGCAGCAGCGGCAAGACGCGCACCGACAGGCCGAGCATGGTCAGGTCGGCGAATGGCTGGTCCGGCGCGGCCAGGGTCGCGACCTGGGCGTCATGCAGTTCCAGGCCCAGCCAGGGAAACAGACTCCAGCCGATATCGCCGTTGAGGGTCAGTTCGATATTGGCCTTGTCGCGGGCCAACTGGCGGATTTCGTCTTTGTAGTCGTTGGGATCAAACAGATGGGTCAAGGCAAAGCCGAGAGCCACGATGATCAGCAACAACCCGAGGACGAACAGCCCCAGAATTTTGCCGAACGCTTTCATGGGCGGGGTCCTTGTGGTCGATCAGTTGAAAGTAACGGGTGAGTATACCGATCTCACCGTGCTGGCGGGCGTGGTGGCCTTGCGGCCGTGCACGCGCCGACGAGCGCGGCCAGGGCGCAGCGATAACCTCTGGCCTGTTACTGCCTTGTTAGTGGACTAAGCGCATGACCATTCGCCAACTAAGGTTTATTGATCTTGTCTATTAAGCGATAGATGAAGTGTATTGATTGTCTATGAAAAATATGTAACAAGGCAATGTAATGGCGTCGGCAAGTGTTAATCTTGCGCACCGCCGAGTCAGGTGCGGCTTTTTGCCACATCGTTGTAAGCCCTTGAATAACAAGTAAAGTTTCCACCACAGGGAAGAACTAAGGGTTTTTCGGCGTCATCTCCTGCGAGCATTCCTTACATTGGGGTCATTACAATGAGTACAAGCACAGCGTCGGGCGCCAACAGCGCTCCACCTGCGTTCTTGTCCAAAGAGCGCATCATTGCCAAGCCCGGCTTCAATCGTTGGCTGGTTCCACCGGCCGCCCTGGCCATTCACTTGTGCATCGGCATGGCCTATGGCTTTTCGGTGTTCTGGCTGCCGCTGTCCAAGGCCATCGGCATCTCCTCACCGGTCGCCTGTTCGCCCGACATGGGCTTTTTCGCCCAGATGTTTGCCTCGACCTGCGACTGGCAGATTTCGATGCTGGGCTGGATCTACACCCTGTTCTTCATCTTCCTGGGCTGCTCGGCGGCCATCTGGGGTGGCTGGCTGGAGCATGCCGGCCCGCGCAAGGCCGGTGTTGTCTCGGCGCTGTGCTGGTGCGGTGGCCTGCTGATCTCCGCGTTGGGCATCCATACCCACCAGATCTGGCTGATGTGGCTGGGCTCCGGCGTAATCGGCGGTATCGGCCTGGGCCTGGGTTATATCTCGCCGGTGTCGACCCTGATCAAATGGTTTCCGGACAAGCGCGGCATGGCCACCGGCATGGCGATCATGGGCTTTGGCGGCGGTGCGATGGTCGGTGCGCCACTGGCCACCGCACTGATGAACCACTTCGCCACGGCCGAAAGCGTCGGCGTATGGCAGAGCTTCGCGGTGATGGCGGCGATCTACTTCGTGTTCATGATGGGCGGCGCCCTGGGCTACCGCGTGCCGCCGACCGGCTGGAAGCCGGAAGGCTGGACCGCGCCGGCCAAGAAAGCCGGCAACCAGATGATCACTGACCGCCATGTGCACGTCAGCGTGGCCTGGAAAACCCCGCAGTTCCGCCTGGTGTGGCTGGTGCTGTGCCTGAACGTGTCGGCCGGTATCGGCATCCTCGGCATGGCCTCGCCACTGCTGCAGGAAGTGTTCGCCGGCAAGCTGCTGGGCAACGGCCTGACGTTCAGCGAGCTGAACGCCGACCAGCTCAAGGCCATCGCGGCCATTGCCGCCGGCTTTACCGGCCTGTTGAGCCTGTTCAACATCGGCGGGCGGTTCTTCTGGGCGTCGTGCTCGGACTACATCGGGCGCAAGGCCACGTACTTTGTGTTCTTTGCCCTGGGCTTTGTGCTCTACGCTTCGGTGCCGACCCTGAGCCACATCGGCAGCATTGCCCTGTTCGTGGCGGCGTTCTGCGTGGTGCTGTCGATGTACGGCGGCGGTTTTGCCACCGTGCCAGCCTACCTGGCCGACCTGTTCGGCACCCAGATGGTCGGTGCGATCCATGGTCGCCTGCTGACTGCCTGGGCTGCCGCTGGCGTGCTGGGCCCGGTGCTGGTCAACTATTTGCGCGAATACCAGCTCAGCCACGGCGTGGCGCGGGCCGATGCCTATGACATCACCCTGTACATCCTGGCGGGCCTGCTGGTGCTGGGCTTTATCTGCAACCTGCTGATCCGCCCGGTGGCCGACAAGTACTTCATGACCGACGCGGAGCTGGCCGCCGAGCGCGCCATCAGCCACGACAAGAGCACCGGTACCACTGCCGTGCTGGAGTGGAAAGCCGCACCGGGCAGCGCGCCGCTGGTGATTGCCGCCTGGCTGGCAGTGGGTATCCCGCTGGCGTGGGGTGTGTGGGTGACCTTGCAGAAGACGGCGGTGTTGTTCAACTGAGCCAGCCCCTGCATCACCGTAGGAGCGACCATCGGTCGCGAAAGGGCCGGCATGAACAAAGCGTTGATGCCGGCCTGTCGACAGTCTTCGCGACCGCTGGTCGCTCCTGCGTTCGTATGGCGGTCCCTATGGGATCGCGGTACAGCCCCATGAAAATCAGAGAATCCTGTCGATATTGATCTTGATCCGGTAAGCCACGGTCAGTGCCGCCAGCCAGATCGGCATGGCGATCACCGAGCTGCTGATGCCCGGCGTCAGGTACATGATCACCAGGATCCCCAGCAGAAAGGCCAGGCAGAGGTAGTTGGTCAGCGGGTAGCCCCAGCTCGGAAAACGCGTCACCTGGCCGTCCCGGCGCTTGATGGCGCGGAATTTCAGGTGGGTGAGGGTGATCAGCACCCAGTTGATCACCAGCGAGGCCACCACCAGCGCCATCAGCAGCTTGAAGGCTTCACCTGGCATCAGGTAGTTGACCAGCACGCACAGGCCGGTGGCCGTGGCCGAGACCAGCAGGGCGTTGATCGGCACGCCGCGGGCGTTGACCTTGAGCATGGCCCTGGGCGCGTTGCCCTGGGCGGCCAGGCCGAACATCATGCGGCTGTTGCTGTACACGCAGCTGTTGTAGACCGACAGCGCGGCGGTCAGCACCACGACGTTGAGCAGGGTGGCGACGATGTTGCTGTCCAGGTCATGGAAGATCAGCACGAACGGGCTGCCGCCGCTGACCACGTTCTGCCACGGGTACAGGCTCAGCAGCACGGCCAGGGCGCCCACGTAGAAGATCAGGATGCGGTAGATCACCTGGTTGGTGGCCTTGGGGATGCTGCGCTCGGGGTCCTGGGCCTCGGCGGCGGTGATGCCGATCAGCTCCAGGCCGCCGAACGAGAACATGATGAAGGCCATGGCCATCAGCAGGCCCTTGATGCCGTTCGGGAAGAAGCCGCCATGCTGCCAGAGGTTGGCCACCGAGGCTTGCGGGCCGCCGGTGCCGCTGGCCAGCAACCAGCTACCGAAGGCGATCATGCTGATGATCGCCAGCACCTTGATGATCGAGAACCAGAACTCCATCTCGCCGAAGATCTTCACGCTGGTCAGGTTGATCAGGTTGATGATCACGAAGAACACCGCCGCCGACACCCAGGTCGGTACGTCCGGCCACCAGTACTGCACGTACAGGCCCACGGCGGTCAGTTCGGCCATGCCCACCAGCACGTACAGCACCCAGTAGTTCCAGCCGGACATGAAGCCGGCCTGTGGGCCCCAGTAGCGGTTGGCGAAGTGGCTGAAGGTGCCGGCCACCGGCTCCTCGACCGCCATTTCGCCCAGTTGGCGCATGATGAAAAAGGCGATCAGGCCGGCCACCGCATAGCCCAGGATCACCGAAGGACCGGCCATCATGACGGTGTGCGCGACGCCCAGAAACAGACCGGTGCCGATGGCGCCGCCCAGGGCGATCAACTGGATGTGCCTGTTCTTCAAGCCGCGCTTGAGCGGTTCAGGCTTTGCAAGTTGGGTCATTGGAGTCCCCGTAGGTAAAAGACGGATCGGCCCGGTAATCAAGGTCCGGGCTCTTTGATGAAGTGGATATAGCAAGGCAGGTGCCCGTTTTCAGGGGCGTGATTCTGCACGTTGCGCCGGCTCACGGATAGATCAATTAAGCTGATAGGCTTCGCGGCCTGGATCCCTATCAAGCGTGGGCGAACGTCTCAATGAAAATGAATGAAATCGACGACTTCGATCTGAAAATCCTGACGCTGTTGCAAGCCAATGGCCGGCTGACCAACCAGGAACTCAGTGACCTGGTCGGGCTGTCAGCCTCGCAATGTTCACGGCGGCGCATTGGCCTTGAGCACAATCACCTGATTCTCGGCTACCACGCCCGTATCGCGCCCCAGGCCATGGGCCGCGAGGTGCTGGCGATGATCGAGGTGCGCCTGATCAGCCATCGCACCGAGCACCGCGAGCGCTTCCAGTCGCTGGTGGCGACCCTGCATTCGATCATCGACGCCTACAAGACCACCGGTGATGCCGACTACACGCTCAAGGTGGCAGTGGCCAACCTGGACAGCCTGAACCGCTTGATGGAGCTGATCACTGCCAGCGACAGCGTGGCGCATATCAAGACGGCGGTGGTGCTGGAGCGCTTGAAAGAAAACAGCGTTGTGATCGTCGCTGAAGAGGCACCTGCTGCACTGTCTTGAGGCATAAGGCGGATTTGTGTACGTAAATAATGCATCTATATTCATCTTGTCGTTTATTTCGCGCATATATAAACATCTATTCGCGAGCAATGATCTTATTGAGTAATATCGACGCTCATTGTGTGAGTGTCGTGCGACTCAGGGATCGAAGACGCAAACGCCCACGGTTTTCGATCCCCTCCGAGCAGCACCATGACTTCGACCGTTACCTGCGATAAACGCCTGGCCACCCGGCACTCGACCCAGGAAGACATCTTTGCAGTGGTCATTGCCACGGCGATGATTTCCTTTGCTGTCCTGCTGCTGCGCCAGGCCGGCGTCATGACCGGCGGCACCGCCGGCATCGCGCTGTTTCTGCATTACAGCTACGCCGTGCCGTTTGGTGCGGCATTCTTTGCGCTCAACCTGCCGTTCTATTACCTGGCGCTGCGGCGCATGGGCGCGGCCTTCACGCTCAAGACCTTTTGCGCGGTAGGGTTGGTGGCGTTCTTCTCCGATTTCCATCCCCGTTTCATCCATATCGACCAGTTGCAGCCGCTGTATGCCGCCCTGGTGGGCAACGCGCTGCTGGGCGTGGGATTCCTGATGCTGTTCCGCCACAAGGCCAGTCTGGGTGGTGTTAACATCCTGGCCTTGTATATTCAGGACCGGTACGGCTTCAAGGCCGGCTGGTCGCAGATGGTGGTCGACCTGTGCGTGCTGGTCGCCTCGCTGAGCTTTATCAGCGCGCCGGTGCTGGCGTTCTCGGTGCTGGGTGCGGTATTGCTGAACTTCATCATTGCGCAAAACCACAGGGCCGACCGTTACTCGGCCTGATTCATCCAACTTCAGGAGTTTGTCCGCATGCTTGCCCACGTGGAGTCGTACGCCGGTGACCCGATCCTTTCGCTGATGGAAACCTTTGGCAAGGATCCGCGCACCGACAAGGTCAATCTGAGCATTGGTCTTTACTATGACGCCCAGGGCCGCATCCCGCGCCTGGACACCGCCGTGCAGGCCCAGCATGAGCTGGAGGCCGGCGAGCAGGGCGCCTGCGTGTACCTGCCGATGGAAGGCCTGGCGCCGTATCGCCTGGCGGTGCAAAACCTGCTGTTCGGCGCCGGGCACCCTTTGCTTGAAGCGCGCCGCGTGGCAACCATCCAGACCGTGGGCGGTTCCGGCGCACTGAAAGTGGGGGCGGACTTTCTCAAGTACGCCTTCCCGGACTCGCAGGTCTGGGTCAGTGACCCCACCTGGGAAAACCACATCGCGCTGTTCAGCGGCGCGGGCTTCAAGGTCAACACCTACCCGTACTTCGACAAGCGCACCGGTGGTGTGGACGTCGAGGCCATGCTCGCCACCCTGCAGGGCCTGCCGGCACGCAGCATCGTGCTGCTGCACCCGTGCTGCCACAACCCGACCGGTGCCGACCTGAGCACCCAGGAATGGGACCGGGTCATCGAGGTGGTCAAGCGCAACGAGCTGATCGCCTTCATGGACATCGCCTACCAGGGCTTTGGCTACGGCATGGAGCAGGACGCCTACGCGATTCGTGCCATGGCCGAGGCTGGCGTCACCACGCTGGTCAGCAACTCGTTCTCGAAAATCTTCTCGCTGTACGGCGAGCGCGTCGGCGGCCTGTCGATCGTGTGTGAAGACGCCGAACTGGCCGAGCGCGTGTTGGGCCAGCTCAAGGCCACGGTACGCCGCAACTACTCCAGCCCACCGGTGCACGGTGCGCAGATCGTGGCCCGGGTGCTCAATACGCCGGTGCTGCGCGAACAGTGGCTGGCTGAAGTCGAAGCCATGCGCACGCGCATCATCGAAATGCGCCAGCGCCTGGTGACGGTGCTGGCCGAGAAGGTGCCGCAGCACGATTTCAGCTTCATCACCCGCCAGCACGGCATGTTCAGCTACACCGGCCTGACCGCCGAGCAGGTCGAGGAACTCAAGGACACGCACGGCGTGTACCTGATCCGCAGCGGCCGCATGTGCCTGGCAGGCCTGAACGACAGCAACGTCGACCGCGTCGCCGACGCCATTGCCAGCCTGTTCAAGTAAGCGCTGCCCTGCGGGAGGCGTGCTCCCTCCGTAGGAGCGACCAACGGTCGCGAATGCAGGCCTTCAGGCGCTGAAGGGGCTGGATGTGCCGGCCCTTTCGCGACCGTTGGTCGCTCCCGCAAGATGTATGGCGGCGTGCTGAATACGGGTTCGGCCCACCCTCCGGCCCTCCCGCTAAGGTCATTGATCTTCTGTAAATCCCTCCGCTCGGCGGGCCGGTCGCCATCAAATCGCCTTCCTGTCGTCTCTTGGCTTCATGCCGGGCGCTTCTGGGCCTATAATGGCCGCCTTTTTCGCTACTGATTTGCGGAGCTGGTGATGGCCGAACGTAAGGCATCCGTCGAGCGCAATACTCTGGAAACCCAGATCAAGGTCTCGATCAACCTGGATGGCACCGGAAAGGCCCGATTCGATATCGGTGTTCCCTTCCTTGAGCACATGCTTGACCAGATCGCCCGGCACGGGCTGATCGACCTGGACATCGAGTGCAAGGGCGACCTGGCCATCGACGACCACCACACCGTGGAGGACGTCGGGATCACGCTGGGCCAGGCTTTCAGCCAGGCCATCGGCGACAAGAAAGGCATCCGTCGCTACGGCCATTCCTATGTGCCACTCGATGAAGCCCTGTCGCGCGTGGTCATCGACTTCTCGGGCCGTCCGGGCCTGCAGATGCATGTGCCGTACACCCGTGCGGTGGTCGGTCGTTTCGACGTCGACCTGTTCCAGGAATTCTTCCAGGGCTTCGTCAACCACGCCTTGGTCAGCCTGCACATCGACAACCTGCGCGGCACCAACACGCACCACCAGATCGAGACCGTCTTCAAGGCGTTCGGTCGCGCGCTGCGCATGGCCGTCGAGCTCGACGAGCGCATGGCCGGGCAGATGCCGTCGACCAAGGGTGTGCTCTGATGCAGACAGTAGCCGTCATCGACTACGGCATGGGCAACCTGCACTCGGTCGCCAAGGCACTTGAGCACGTCGGCGCCGGCAAGGTGATCATCACCAGCGACGCCAAGGTGATTCGCGAAGCCGACCGCGTGGTGTTCCCCGGTGTCGGCGCGATCCGCGACTGCATGGCCGAGATCCGCCGCCTGGGCTTTGACACGCTGGTGCACGAGGTGAGCAAGGACCGTCCGTTCCTGGGCATCTGCGTCGGCATGCAGGCCTTGCTCGAGCGCAGCGAAGAAAACGACGGTGTCGACTGCATCGACCTGTTCCCCGGCCAGGTGAAGTTCTTCGGCAAGGACCTGCATGAAGACGGCGAGCACCTCAAGGTGCCGCACATGGGCTGGAACCAGGTCACCCAGGCCGTCGACCACCCGCTGTGGCACGACATCCCGGACCAGGCGCGCTTCTACTTCGTGCACAGCTACTACATTGCCGCCGGCAACCCGCGCCAGGTCGTGGGTCGCGGGCACTATGGCGTCGACTTCGCCGCTGCGCTGGCCGAAGGTTCGCGCTTTGCCGTGCAGTTCCACCCCGAGAAAAGCCATACCCACGGCCTGCAACTGTTGCAGAACTTCGTGGCCTGGGACGGGCGCTGGTAAGCCGCATGAGCCGAGCCAAGTCCCGCGCGCCCACCCTGAAGCTGACCCCCGAACAGGAGCAGGACGCGATCCACACGCTCAAGCGCCTGTTCGCCGAGCGTTTCGAACTGGAGCTGGGCTCGTTCGAGGTGGCCGAGGTGCTGGAACTGTTCGGCCGCGAGATCGCACCGCATTACTACAATCGAGCCCTGTTCGATGCCCAGCAGTTGCTCAAGGAACGCTTCGAAATGATCGAAAGCGACCTGTGGGCGCTGGAAAAAGATTAAGAGAGCGCACGACGACCCGTAGGAGCGGCTTGGGCCGCGAGCGGTGGCGTCTGTTTCGCGGCTCAAGCCGCTCCTACGAATCAAGGAAAAACAATGCTGATCATTCCTGCAATCGACCTCAAAGACGGTGCGTGCGTGCGCTTGCGCCAGGGCCGCATGGAAGACTCCACGGTGTTTTCCGATGACCCGGTCAGCATGGCCGCCAAGTGGGTCGAGGGTGGCTGCCGCCGCCTGCACCTGGTCGACCTGAACGGCGCCTTTGAAGGCCAGCCGGTCAACGGTGAGGTGGTCACGGCCATTGCCAGGCGCTATCCGCACCTGCCGATCCAGATCGGCGGCGGCATTCGTTCGCTGGAAACCATCGAGCACTACGTCAAGGCCGGTGTCAGCTACGTCATCATCGGCACCAAGGCGGTCAAGGAACCCGAGTTCGTGGCCGAGGCCTGCCGGGCGTTTCCGGGCAAGGTGATTGTCGGCCTGGACGCCAAGGACGGTTTCGTCGCCACCGACGGCTGGGCCGAGATCAGCACAGTGCAGGTCATCGACCTGGCCAAGCGTTTCGAGGCCGATGGTGTCTCGGCGATCGTCTACACCGACATCGCCAAGGACGGCATGATGCAGGGTTGCAACGTGCCGTTCACCGCCGCGCTGGCGCAGGCCACGCGCATTCCGGTGATCGCCTCCGGTGGCATCCATAACCTGGGTGACATCAAGACCCTGCTGGACGCCAGGGCGCCAGGCATCATCGGCGCGATCACCGGCCGTGCGATCTACGAAGGCACCCTGGACGTCGCCGAGGCCCAGGCCTTTTGCGATAACTACACGCGCTAACAACGCTCGCTAACAGGTAGGAGCGCGCTTGCCCGCGACCGAGTGCGTAGCGCTCGCAAAAGTCTCGGAAACGCCACAATTTTACGACTGCTAACGCAGCCGGTCGCGGTGGTCCGGCATACCGGCAAGCGCGCTCCCACAACCGGAGGCTGCGTTAGCAGTCGTAAATTTTCAGCGGCCACACAAATTTTGCGAGCGCTGCGCACTCGGTCGCGGGCAAGCGCGCTCCTACAACCGGAGATTGACCCCATGGCTTTGGCCAAACGCATCATCCCTTGCCTGGACGTCGACAACGGCCGTGTGGTCAAGGGCGTCAAGTTCGAGAACATCCGCGATGCCGGCGACCCGGTGGAAATCGCCCGGCGCTATAACGAGCAGGGCGCGGACGAAATCACCTTCCTGGACATCACCGCCAGCGTCGATGGCCGCGACACCACGCTGCACACCGTCGAGCGCATGGCCAGCCAGGTGTTCATCCCGCTGACCGTGGGCGGTGGCGTGCGCACCGTGCAGGACATCCGCAACCTGCTCAATGCCGGCGCCGACAAGGTGTCGATCAACACCGCCGCGGTGTTCACGCCCGAGTTCGTTGGCGAGGCTGCCTCGCGTTTCGGCTCGCAGTGCATCGTGGTGGCCATCGACGCCAAGAAGGTCTCCGGCCCCGGTGAACCTCCGCGCTGGGAGATCTTCACCCACGGCGGTCGCAAGCCGACCGGGCTGGATGCCGTGGAGTGGGCGAAAAAGATGGAAGGCCTGGGCGCCGGTGAAATCCTGCTGACCAGCATGGACCAGGACGGCATGAAGAACGGCTTCGACCTGGGCGTGACCCGCGCCATCAGCGATGCGCTGGGCATTCCGGTGATCGCCTCGGGCGGCGTCGGCAACCTGGAACACCTGGCGGCCGGTGTGCTCGAAGGCCATGCCAGCGCCGTGCTGGCGGCCAGCATCTTCCACTTCGGCGAATACACCGTGCCCGAAGCCAAGGCCTACATGGCCCAGCGTGGCATCGTGGTGCGCTGAGCCGACTGGCTGCCGGGGCGGGCAAACGTTCGTCCCGGTAGACAGGGTCGTGGCTTCGCGGCACTCTGCATCGATCGTCATGTTCGAGTCCCGGAATATGCTCAAGGGTCTTTTGCTTGTCCTGCTGGGTCTGGTTCCTTTGCTCAGCGCCGTGGCGCGCGGCGGTGAGGGAGGCGTGCGCAAGATCGTCCTGCTGACCGAGAACTACCCGCCGTACAACATGGCGATCGACGGTCGCAACTTCGCCCAGGGCAGTAACCTCGATGGCATCTCGGTGCAGATCATGCGCGAGACGTTCAAGCGCGCCGGGGTCGAGTACAACCTGACGCTGCGCTTTCCGTGGGAGCGGGTCTACAAGCTGGCTCTGGAAAATCCGGGCTACGCGGTGTTCTCCACGGTGCGCACGCCCGAGCGCGAGCCGTTGTTCAAGTGGGTCGGGCCGATTGCTCCGGTGCAATGGGTGCTGCTGGCGCGGGCCGACAGCCCGATCGTGGCGCTTACCGACCTTGAGCAGGCCAAGAGCTACCGCGTAGGCGCCTACAAGGGCGACGCGGTGGCCGAGCACTTGCTGCGCCAGGGCTTTGATCCGGTGCTGATGCTGCGCGACCAGGACAATCCGCGCCGGCTGGTCAACGGTCAGCTCGACCTGTGGGCGACCGCCGACCCGGTCGGCCGCTGGCTGGCGCGCCAGGACGGCATCACCGGACTCAAGACCGTGCTGCGCTTCAACAAGGCCGAGCTGTACCTGGCGCTGAACAAGGACACCCCGCAACCCTTGGTGGACCGCTTGCAAAAAGCCCTGGACCAGATGCGCGCCGAAGGCCTGATCGAACAGATCATGGACAAGTACTTGTAGGGCGCGCGATACCGATCAATCCGGACTGACACGCGGTGGTGGGAGGGGGCTCTGCCGGAATGCCGGACCCCCTTGATTGAGCGTGAAGCGCTCGCAGAAATCCATGACGCGCTGCAAATTTACGACTGCTGGCGCAGCCGGTCGCCGCTGAAGCCGCTCCTAGGAGGTGGCTGCGTGACCGCGACAGGCTGTGTCAGCGGTACACGCCGTCCTTGCCGTGCCCGGCCATGGCCTTGTTGCCGCGCAGGCTGATCATGTGGCTCAGCTCGATCCATTCCACGCCCTGGGCCTTGAGCCTGGGCAACTCGCGTTCCAGCACCTCCAGGGTGACCGGATAGGGGTGGCCGATGACCACGGCACTGCCTTGTTCACGCGCCAGGCGGATGGCCGTGTGCAGTTGCCGGGTGATGGCCTCGGCGGTGCGCTCATCATCGAGAAATACATCCCGCGACAGGCTGGCCAGTCCGATCTTCTGTGCCTCGGCGGCAGCCACGGTACGGGCGCTGGTACGGCTGTCGACGAAAAACAGATGGCGACGCTGCAGCTCGGCCATCAGCCAGGCCATCGCGCCTGTCTCGGCGGTCATGCGACTGCCCATGTGGTTATTGACGCCGGCAGCGAACGGCACCTTGAGCAGCGCGGCGTCCAGGCGGCCTTGCAGCTCGGTGGTCGGCAGACCGGGGTGCCAGGCGTAGGGGCCGGTGGCCGGATCCATCGGCATGTGCAGGATCACCGTCTTGCCGGCCTTGTGCGCCTGCCGGGCAAACTCGGTGGCGTGCGGGGTGTCAGGCATGATTGCCAGGGTCACCGGCCCCGGCAGGGCCAGCGTGCGGCTGTCCCTGGCCGGGTTCTGCCCCAGGTCGTCGATGATCACGCTCAGGTAGGCGCGCGCCGGTGGCTGGCCGGCGGCGCTGAACGTCAGGCTGGCCAGCAGCAATGCCAGCGCCAGCCGCAGTCGAGGGAAACCGCGCATCAGTTGCCGCGGGTGATACTCAGGCCCTTGAGCAGGCTGAGGGCCTGATTGAGCTGGTAATCCTCATCCTGCGGCCGTGCCTTGCCAGGGGTGCTCTTGACCGTCGGCTTGTCGGCGCCGCCGTTGCCATTGCCCAGGTGACCGAGCAGGTCGGCTTCGCGGTAATTCTCGCCATCGGCCTCGCTGGTGAGCTTGGCGCGACGCACCACGATGTCCGGGTTGATGCCCTGCGCCTGGATCGAGCGGCCGTTGGGCGTGTAGTACAGCGCGGTGGTGATCTTCAGGGCGCGGTCGTTGTTCAGTGGCAATACGGTCTGCACCGAGCCTTTGCCGAACGTGTCGGTGCCCATGAGGATGCCGCGCTTCTGGTCTTGCAGGGCGCCGGCGACGATTTCCGAGGCCGAGGCGCTGCCGCCGTTGATCAGCACGGCCAGGGGCACGCCCTCGCTGGCGTCGGCCGGGTCGGCATAGAAGCGCAGCTCGGAGTTGGCGATGCGGCCCTTGGTGTAGACGATCATGCCCTTGGTCAGGAAGTGGTCGGCCACGGCCACCGCCGCCTGCAATACGCCGCCCGGGTTGTTGCGCAGGTCAAGGATGACACCGCTGAGCTTCTTGTTGCCGTTGTCCTTGCGCAGCTTGGCCAGCGCCTTGCCGACCTCGTCGCCGGTCTTGACCTGGAACTGGGTGATGCGGATATAGCCATAGCCGCTTTCAAGCAGCTGTGCCTTGACGCTCTTGACCTGGATGATGGCCCGCGCCAGGGTCACATCGAACGGAGTGCCGCCGTCGCGCACCAGGGTCAGGGTGATTTTCTCCCCGATCTTGCCGCGCATCTTGTCGACCGCTTCCTGCATGGTCTGGCCCTGGGTCGGCGCGCCGTTGATCTTGACGATCAGGTCACCGGCCTCGATGCCGGCCTTGGACGCCGGGGTGTCGTCGATGGGCGAGACCACCTTGACGAAACCGTCCTCGACGCCCACTTCGATGCCCAGGCCGCCGAATTCACCGCTGGTGCTTTCCTGCAGTTCCTGGAAGTCTTCCGGGCCCAGGTAGGCCGAGTGCGGGTCAAGGTTGCTGAGCATGCCCTTGATGGCATTCTCCAGCAGGGTCTTGTCGTCGACCGGCTCGACATAGGCGGCCTTGACCCGGTCCAGCACTTCGGCAAAGGTGCGCAGCTCGTCCAGTGGCAATGGCGCCTTGGCATTGGCGGGGGCGACTGCCGGGGCTGGCGCGATTTTCTCGGCGGCCAGGGCCAGCGGTGCGCCGACCACAAGGGCAACCGCCAGGGCCAGCGAGGTAAGGCGGGACAGATGCTGCATGCTGACAAGCTCCTGAAGAAGGTGGTGCCGCTTACCCTTGAGTGCGGCACCATTGGGCCGGGTCGCTGGGGCGACCCTGCTGACGTATGGCGAAATACAGCGCTGCTGCTTCCTGGCCGCCACTGTTGCCGGCCGTGGCAATGGGTTCACCGGCCTTGACGATGTCGCCGGCCTCCTTGAGCAGGCTCTGGTTGTGCCCGTACAGGGTCAGGTAACCGTTGCCATGATCGAGAATGACCAGAAGTCCGGAGCCGCGCAACCAGTCGGCGAACACCACCCGACCGCCATGCACGGCCCGCACCTGGCTGCCGGCAGAGGCACTGATCATCACCCCGTCCCAGCGTGAGCGCTCATCGTCGCCGCGAGCTTCGCCAAAGCGTGCCAGCAGTCGACCATTGATGGGCCACGGAAGTTTACCCCGGGCCTCTGCAAACGCGCCGCCATAGGTGGCACCGCTGTTGGATACGGCAGGGCCGAGGGGTTGGACCGGACGCGGCGGGACGGGTTCAGCGTCGCTTCGGCTGTTGCGTTCTTCGCGTTCGTTGCGCGCCAGGGCTTCGCGCTGGCGTTGCTGTTCACGTTCACGGGCGCGCTGGGCCTCGGCTTCAGCCTCACGGGCCGCGATCAGCGCTTTCTGCCGCGCCTCCTCGGCTTCACGGGCCTGGCGTGCGAGGGTTTCCTCGATGGTCTTGAGCACCGTGTTCAGCTCGGCCTGGTCCTGCTGGCGGGCCTGCAGTTTCTGATCGCCGGCCTTGTAGTCCTGATTGATCTTCGCCAGTACCTTCTGGCGCTCTTCGCGTACCTTGCCCAGTTCCTGGCCACGGCTTTCAAGGTCGCTTTTCTGCACCAGCAATTGCGCCTGCTGCAGGTCAATGTCCTTCTCGACCCCGGCCAGCTGGTGCAGGGTTTCGTTGAACCGCTGCAACTGCAGCAGGCGGGCCTTGCTCAGGTAATCGTAGTAGGCGAGGGTGCGGGCGAATTTTTCCGGATGCTGCTGGTTGAGCAGCAGCTTGATGTATTCCTGGCGCCCACCCTGGTAGGCGGCGCGGGCCTGGATGGCGATCAGGCGTTGCTGCTCGACCTTTGATTCACCCAGTTTTTTCTTTTCATGGTCGAGCCTCTGGAGCTCGACTTCGGTCTTTTTTAGTTCGTGTTGCAGGACCTCGACCTGCTTTTCCAGCTTGCCCATTTCGGTTTCGGTGGCACGCAGGTCCTTCTGGACACCGCTCTTTTCGGCCTGCAGCTTGTTGAGCACCTTTTGCAGCTCAGCAACGTCCTGACGGGCGGCGTCTATCTGTTTTTGGGTCTGGGCCCGTTCATCCTCGGCAAACGCCGGGTTGAGCAGGCAGACCAGAACAAGGGCGATCAAGGCGCGAAACATGGGGATAAGCAATACCGGGCAAGGTGAAAAAAGCGACGGGCCTAGTATGCCCGTCATATCAAGCAAAACAAATGTTCAGCGTCGCCTGACGCAGTAGGAGCGCGCTCTGCCCGCGACCGGCTGCGTTAGCAGTCGTAAATTTTCAGCGTTTCCGAGATCTTGCGAGCGCTACGCACTCGGTCGCGGGCAAGCGCGCTCCTACAAGGCGTGAATTTGATAGCCAATAAATCAGTAAGTTACTTGTGCTTGTGACCCTTACTCAGCCACCAGAATCGAGTGCCCGCTCATTTCCTCGGGCTTTTCCATGCCCAGCAGGTGCAGCAGGGTCGGGGCCACGTCGGCCAGCACGCCACCTTCACGCACTTTCAGCGGCTTGTTGCCGAAATAGACGAACGGCACCGGTTCCGAGGTGTGAGCGGTGTGGGCCTGCCCGGTGTGGTCGTCGGTCATCTGCTCGACGTTACCGTGGTCGGCAGTGATCAGCGCTTCGCCGCCGACCTTCTCCAGTGCAGCGGTAATGCGGCCCAGGCATTCGTCCAGGCATTCCACGGCCTTGACCGCCGCCGCCATTACGCCGCTGTGGCCGACCATGTCGCCGTTGGCGTAGTTGACCACGATCACGTCATAACGCTGGTGCTCAATGGCGTCGACGATCTTGTCGGTGACTTCCGGTGCGCTCATTTCCGGCTGCAGGTCGTAGGTGGCGACCTTTGGCGACGGGATCAGGATGCGTTCTTCGCCCGGGAACGGCTCTTCACGGCCACCGGAGAAGAAGAAGGTCACGTGGGCGTATTTTTCGGTCTCGGCAATGCGCAGCTGGGTCTTGCCGTTATCGGCCAGGTACTGGCCCAGCACGTTTTTCAGGCTGCCCGGCGCAAACGCCGAAGGCGCGTTGATGCTGGCCGCATACTGGGTCAGCATCACGTAGTTGACCTTCGGCTGGCGGGCGCGCGGGAATTCATTGAAATCGTTCTCGACGAACACCCGGCTCAGTTCACGGGCGCGGTCGGCGCGGAAGTTCATGAACACCACTGCGTCACCGTCTTCGACACGAACCGACTCGCCGATGGCGGTGGGTTTGACGAATTCGTCGCTCTCGTCGCGCGCATAGGCGGCCTGCAGGCCGGCCACGGCGCTGTCGACGTGATACTCGGCCTGGCCGTCGACGATCAGGTTGTAGGCGGCTGACACACGGTCCCAGCGGTTGTCGCGGTCCATGGCGAAGAAGCGCCCGATGATCGTGGCGGTGCGGCCCTTGCCCAGACGGGCGAAGGCGGCGTCGAGCAATTCCAGTGACGATTGCGCGCTGCGCGGTGGGGTGTCGCGGCCATCGAGGAAGGCATGCAGGTAGATCTTGTCGGCGCCCCGCTTGACCGCCAGTTCGGCCATGGCCACCAGGTGGTCCTGGTGGCTGTGCACGCCGCCGTCGGACAGCAGGCCCATGATGTGCACGGCCTTGCCGGCGCCGACTGCCTTGTCGACCGCGGCGCAGATAGTCGGGTTCTCGAAGAACTCGCCGTCGCGGATGGCCTTGGTCACGCGGGTGAAATCCTGATACACCACGCGGCCTGCGCCCAGGTTCATGTGGCCGACTTCCGAGTTGCCCATCTGCCCGTCCGGCAGGCCGACGTCCATCCCGGAGCCCGAGATCAGGCCGTGGGGTTTGGTGGCGTAGAGGCGCTCCATGACTGGCATGCGGGCCGCCATGATGGCGTTGCCTTCAGGGTTCTCGCTGTGGCCGAAGCCGTCGAGAATGATCAGAACCAGTGGTTTTGCAGTGGCAGTCATGGGAACCCTCGTTTGCGGGGCACATGAGCCGGATGACGTGACCCGGTTTCATGCGGCCTGCTTGGCAAAATGGGAAGTAGCAAAAGGATAGGCATTTTAGGTGTAAGTTCCCGGCGCGTCACGCCGGGTAGACTTTGGCCGACCTTGGGTGCTGTGTATACTGGCCGGCATTTTAACGCCCTGGAAACTGGACATGGTTGCTCACCTGCTTGAATTCGTCACCCACCACTACCTGATCACGGGCGCTTTCGTGATTCTGCTGGCCTTGCTGATCGCTTACGAGATGAGCAAGGGCGCCCGTGGCGTCAGCACCGGCGAGCTGACCGCGCTGGTCAACAGCGACCAGGGCGTGGTCATCGACCTGCGCTCGACCAAGGATTTCGCCGCCGGCCACATCGTTGGCGCACTCAATTATCCACAGGACAAGATCCTGACCCGCACCGCCGACCTGCAAAAGCACAAGGACAAGACCCTGATTCTGGTCGATGCCCACGGCCAGCATGCCGGCAGCACCGCCGGTGAACTGATCAAGGCCGGCTTCAAGGCGGCCAAGCTGTCGGGCGGCATTTCCAGCTGGCGCGGCGATAACCTCCCATTGGTGAAGTGATATGACCCACGTTCTCGTTTATTCCAGTGACTATTGCCCGTATTGCATTCGTGCCAAGCAGTTGCTCGAACGCAAGAACGTCGCCTTCGAAGAAGTCCGCGTCGACGGCAAGCCTCAACTGCGCGCCGAAATGGCCCAGAAGGCCGGGCGCACGTCGGTTCCGCAGATCTGGATCGGCGCCACTCATGTGGGCGGCTGTGACGACCTGTTCGCCCTGGAGCGCGCCGGCAAGCTCGATGCAATGCTTCTAGGCTGATTCACATTCCTGTTAAGTCCCTATTATCGAGAAGGATCCGAGCATGACCGAACAAACCACCAACGGCGCCGTTGCCAACGAAGAAAACGCACCGCAGTTCAGCCTGCAGCGTATCTATGTTCGCGACCTGTCGTTCGAAGCCCCGAAAAGCCCGGCCATCTTCCGCCAGGAGTGGACCCCTTCGGTCAGCCTGGACCTGAACACCCGCCAGAAAGAACTCGAAAACGATTTCTACGAAGTCGTGCTGACCCTGTCGGTGACCGTCAACAACGGCGACGAAGTGGCCTTCATCGTTGAGGTCCAGCAGGCCGGCATCTTCCTGATCAAGGGCCTGGACCCTTCGTCGATGAGCCACACCCTGGGCGCGTTCTGCCCGAACATCCTGTTCCCATATGCGCGCGAGACCATCGACAGCCTGGTGGTGCGTGGTTCGTTCCCGGCGCTGATGCTGGCCCCGGTGAACTTCGATGCCCTGTATGCGCAAGAGCTGCAGCGTCTGCAGCAGTCCGGCGACGCGCCATCGGCCTGAGTCGATTCGCTTGCCAGAAAAAGCGCCTCGACGGGCGCTTTTTTTGTGGGTGGTCGTCAACCGGCGCGGTGCTCAGGCAAAACCCTGCTGGCGCCAGGCTTCGTAGACGGCCACGGCCACTGTGTTGGACAGGTTCAGGCTGCGGCAGCCTTCGCGCATCGGCAGGCGCAGGCGGTGCCCGGTGGCAAAGGTGTCGAGCAGCTCGCCCGGCAGGCCACGGCTTTCCGGGCCGAAGATAAAGGCATCGCCGGGCTGGAAACTGACGTCGTGGAAGGGCTGCGAGCCCTTGGTGGTGAAGGCGAACAACCGCGGGTGGCCGATCTTTTCCAGACAGCTGGGCAAGTCGGCGTGAGTTTGCAGCGTGGCATACTCGTGGTAGTCGAGCCCGGCACGGCGCAGCCGCTTGTCATCCAGCTCGAAACCCAGCGGCTCGATCAAATGCAGGGTGCAGCCACTGTTGGCGCACAGCCTGATGACATTGCCGGTATTCGGCGGAATTTCTGGTTGAAAAAGGATGACGTGAAACATGCACGGCTCCGAACAAAAGGACGGGATGCATTCTACTCCCGAAGAAGACCCCAGGCCGAAGTTCTGGCCGCGTGTGCTGGGCTCGATCGCGATTGTCGGCTTTTCCGTGGGCATGATGATCGGCCGGGTGCAGCAATCGGACCCGGCCGAACTGCAACAGATCGAAGAACTGCCCACCGGCCTGGCACTGTGGTTCGACGAAGAACCCAAGGTAGAGGGTGAGACGGTCGAAGGTGCCATCGTGTTGCGCCTGGACGCCACCGGGCAACCGTGGAACGGTCAGTTGCGCGCCGACGGCAAGGTGACTCGCTGGACGTTGCAACGCGCTGAGAAAGGATTGGTGCTGACGCTGCTGGCGGCCCGTCCACTGCACGGCGACTGGAACGCTGCCGAGGTGGACGGGCGCTGGAGGCTGGAAGTCAGCCTCCGTGAGCAATAAAAGAGGGGAATCCCCGGCCTGCCTGTACCAAGGCCCCCAAAACTGGTAGGTGCAAGAGGTATTGCAGGTGGCGTGCCAGGTTTGGATTTTTTTGTAATCGGATGGCGAAAAATCCTGCAGGGCCTTTGAAACGGGGGCTTACCCCATCTGCCTGAATCGGGCTGGCGATATAAACGCTCAGGTTCGGCCAGGCTCACTCCGGTTTCTGCACCTCGATAGCGCACGGATCCCGTGCCTGCACCCAAGGTGAGGCACTGTGCTATTTGTAGGAGCGCGCTTGCCGGAATGCCGGACCACCGCGACCGGCTGCGTTAGCAGTCGTAAAATTGCGGCGTTTCGTAGATTTTGAATGTGTTCACAACTGTAAATTTGTTGCGTTTCGCAGATTTTTGCGAGCGCTGCGCACTCGGTCGCGGTGGTCCGGCATTCCGGCAAGCGCGCTCCTACCGGGCGAACGGCGACAGGGTCATGACCTGTTTGTTCAATCACACTCCAGTCGCACCCCTGCCTTGTAAGCCTCATAAACAGGCTCAGGAGACATCCGAAAGCCGATTCACTGTTTTTCTTGCGGGTCGACAACACCGCCTGTCCTCCAGGTGGTGGCAATTGTCACAATTGCTGCTAAGCACGCTGAACGTCACGTTTTACAAGGGTTTTCCGGTGTGTGAGGGTCAGCCACCAGACCATGTAATGTAGGAAAAAAGACGTGATCCTGCAGTCCGTTATCCCTGGACTAAACTATCTGACGAACGGTCCTGAAATATTTTTTAGGCATTAGCGTTTCAGGTGGATACACTCCTTGGCGATCCGATGCATACCCGGTTTTGTATATAGCCATTGAATCTAAAGAGCGTGAAAATCGTTGCTTTTTGATTCGTGCTTTTTCCACTACCGTGCAGCGGGCCGAAGCAACGCGGTCTAGTCAATTAGTCGTGAGACGTCCGGTACACGATTGACCTCAAGGTCAACACTGGCGTTAATCGCGCGACCATGCCTTCGAGGAGTCGGAGCCATGGCCTACAAAAATTAGATTCACGAGGAGCGAAGTAATGAAAAAGTCTACCCTGGCCCTGGCCGTAGCATTCGGCGTCATGGCTCAGCAGGCCGGCGCTGCCGGTTTCATCGAAGACAGCAAGGCGTCCGTGAGTTCCCGGACCCTGTTCTTCAACAACGATTTTCGTGAAGGCACCAACCACACTCACCGCGAGACGGCCACTGGCCTGAAGTTCGACTACACCTCGGGCTACACCCAGGGTACCGTCGGCTTCGGTCTGGACGCTCAAGCCCTGGTGGGCATCCACCTGGACGGCGGCCGTGGCTACCGTTCGGCTGCCACCAACGGCGGCGTGACGCCTAGCGACACCGACGGTTCGGCTGTCAACGAGTGGAGCCGTGCCGGCGCCAATGCCAAGGCCCGTATCTCCAAGACCGAGCTGAAAATCGGTAACGCCCTGGCCCCGAACCTGCCGATTCTGGTTTCCAACGACGGTCGCCTGCTGCCTCAGGCGTTCGAAGGCGGCATTGTGACCTCCAAGGAACTGGACGGCGTGACCTTCACTGCCGGTCAGCTGACCCAGAGCATCGGTCGTGCTTCGTCCAACTGGACTGACCTGTCCGTAGGCGGCGCCTCCAAAGGCAGCGACGAATTCCGTTTCGCCGGCGCTGACTGGAAAGTAACCAAAGACCTGACCCTGCAGTACTACTTCGCCAACCTGGAAGACTTCTACAAGCAGCACTTCCTGGGCCTGGTGCATGTGTACCCGATCGCCGAGAACCAGTCGTTCAAGACCGACCTGCGTTACTTCAACAGCAGCTCCGACGGCAAGAACAGCAGCGGCACTTCCGGCTACCTGTTCAACAACAACAACGGTTATGCCAAGACCCCGGGTGAAGTCGACAACAGCACCTGGTCGGCCATGTTCACCTACTCGCTGGGTGGCCATGCGGTCATGGTCGGTCACCAGCAAGTGGGCGACGACGGCGGTTTCGTTTCGCTGAACCAGGGCTCCATCGCCGACGGCCGTGGCCGTGCAGAAGGCAACGGTGGCGGCAGCTTCTACCTGTTCACCGACTCGATGATCAACCAGTTCACCCGCGCCGGCGAGAACACCACCTTCGGTCAGTACTCGTTCGACTTCGCCAAGGCTGGCGTTCCAGGCCTGAAAGCCGCGATCGCCTACCTGCATGCCGAAGACATCAAGGGCACTGGCGCCACTGCCGGTCGCGAATTCTCCGAGTGGGAACGTGACATGCGCGTTGACTACGTCATCCAGAGCGGTCCGCTCAAGGGCTTCGGCACCACCCTGCGTCACGGCACCTACCGTGGCGACGCGGCCCTGGCCAGCTCGACCAACACCGACCAGACCCGTCTGATCTTCAACTACACCTACAACTTCATGTAAGTGTGTTGAACGGTGCATAAAAGAACCCCGCCCTGGTGCGGGGTTCTTTTTGCCCATAATTTGATATTCATTAAAGCTATATATAAATCGATATTTATTCTTTTTAAGTTTCAACAGATCGGTGCACAGTGCACTCCTATCTGAACGCACCCGAACGCCCACCTGCTGACAAGGAGCTACACCATGACACTGCGACTTGGCGATATCGCCCCTGACTTCGAACAGGACTCCAGTGAAGGCCGTATTCGTTTTCACGAGTGGCTGGGCGACAGTTGGGGTGTACTGTTTTCTCACCCGGCAGACTTTACCCCGGTGTGCACCACCGAACTGGGTTTTACCGCCAGACTCAAGGATGAATTCGCCAGGCGCGGCGTCAAGGCCATCGCCTTGTCGGTGGACCCGGTCGACTCTCATGTGAAGTGGATCGACGACATCAACACCACCCAAAACACGATCGTGAATTTCCCGATCCTGGCCGACGCCGACCGCAAGGTCTCGGACCTGTACGACCTGATCCACCCCAATGCCAGCGACACCCTGACCGTGCGCTCGCTGTTCGTGATCGACCCGAACAAGAAGGTGCGCCTGACCATCACCTACCCGGCCAGCACGGGGCGCAACTTCAACGAAATCCTGCGGGTCATCGACTCGCTGCAACTGACCGACAACCACAAGGTGGCCACCCCGGCCAACTGGGTGGACGGTGACGACGTCGTCATCGTGCCGTCGATCAAGGACGAGGAAGAAATCAAGCAGCGCTTCCCCAAAGGCTACACGGCCGTCACGCCCTACCTGCGCCTGACGCCACAGCCGAATCGCTGATACCTGCACATCCCTGAGTGGGGTTTTTCGGGCCGATCTGATCGGCCCTTTTTTATGCGTGGCCGAAACACCCAGCCCTTGCTCCTGTAGCACCAGGGCTGCCATCTGTCTTGCCGGCTACCGGACATGGACCACCGCCATCGCGGGCAAGCCCCTCCCACAAGTGTGATCGGTACCAGCTCCACCACGGACCTGTGGGAGGCGGCTTGCCGGCGATCGGCTTCAGCACGAATGGCTTGAAACCACTTGTCTCCAGCCGGTTTTGTTTTATATGCATTTAAAGAATAACCAAATGAAAAAATAAGATTTATAGATATAAAAAAGCCCTGTTACTGTCTCTCCACTTTCACTTACTCAGCAACGGAGAGCGCCATGCGCACCACCCTTTTGCGTCGAAGCCTGGCCGCTCTTGTGGCGACCGCCCTGAGCCTCGGCGTTCTGACCCAGGCCCAGGCCGAAGACCTGCGCATCGGTTACCAGAAGTACGGCACCCTGGTGCTGCTCAAGGCCAAGGGCTCGCTGGAGAAGCGCCTGGCCGAGCAGGGCGTCAAGGTGCAGTGGACCGAATTTCCGGGTGGTCCGCAGTTGCTGGAAGGCCTCAACGTCGGCTCCATCGACTTTGGCGTGACCGGCGAGACCCCGCCGGTGTTTGCCCAGGCCGCCGGCGCCGACCTGCTGTACGTGGCCTACGAGCCGCCGGCACCGACCAGCGAAGCGATCCTGGTGCCCAAGGATTCACCGATCACCTCGGTCAAGGACCTCAAGGGCAAGAAGGTCGTGCTCAACAAGGGCTCCAACGTGCACTACCTGCTGGTCAAGGCCCTGGAAGATGCCGGCCTGAAATACAGCGACATCCAGACCGTATTCCTGCCACCGGCCGATGCCCGCGCTGCCTTCGAGCGCGGCAGCGTCGACGCCTGGGTCATCTGGGACCCGTACCAGGCCGCCGCCGAACAACAGTTGCAGGCCCGTACGCTGCGCAACGGCACCGGTATCGTCGACAACCACCAGTTCTACCTGGCCACCAAGCCTTATGCACAGAAGAACCCGAAGGTCATCGAAGCGCTGGTCGAGGAAGTGCGTGCGGTAGGGGAGTGGTCGCAGGCCAACCCTGACGAAGTCACCAAGCAGGTCGCCCCGCTGCTGGGCCTGCCAGCCGACATCACCCTGACCTCGGTCAAGCGCCAGGGCTACGGCGCGCACTTCATCACCCCACAGGTGGTCGAGGCGCAACAGAAAATCGCCGACACCTTCCACCAGCTCAAGCTGATCCCCAAGCCGTTGAGCATCAAGGATGTGATCTGGACCCCACCCGCTGCCGTGGCCACCGCCCAGTGACCTGCCCACACCTGATCAACAGGCCGTTCGAGGAGACAACTCCATGAGCCTCAGTGCTTCACAACGTATTCTGCACAGGCTGGCGCCGTGGGCGCTGCCGGTGCTGCTGCTGGCAGTCTGGCAGCTCTCGGTCAGCGCCGGCTGGCTGTCCACCCGTATCCTGCCAGCGCCCAGCGCCGTAATCGAAGCCGGTGTCAATCTGGTCAGCAGCGGTGAGATCTGGACCCACCTGGCCATCAGCGGCTGGCGTGCCGGGGTCGGCTTTGCCATCGGCGGCGGCATCGGCCTGGCGCTGGGCTTCATCACCGGCCTGACCCGCTGGGGCGAACGCCTGCTGGACAGCTCGGTGCAGATGATCCGCAACGTGCCGCACCTGGCGCTGATCCCGCTGGTGATCCTGTGGTTCGGCATCGACGAGACCGCCAAGGTGTTCCTGGTGGCGCTGGGCACGCTGTTCCCGATCTACCTCAACACTTATCACGGCATTCGCAACATCGATCCTGCGCTGGTCGAGATGTCACGCAGCTACGGCCTGTCGGGCTTCGGCCTGTTCCGCCATGTGATCCTGCCCGGCGCCATGCCGTCGATCCTGGTCGGGGTGCGCTTCGCCCTGGGCTTCATGTGGCTGACCCTGATCGTGGCCGAAACCATCTCGGCCAGCTCCGGCATCGGCTACCTGGCCATGAATGCCCGGGAATTCCTGCAAACCGATGTAGTAGTACTGGCCATCGTGTTGTACGCCGTGCTCGGCAAACTGGCCGATGTGGCCGCCCGGGGTCTGGAGCGTGTGTGCCTGCGCTGGCACCCGGCTTACCAGGTGCATAAAGGCGGTGCCGCATGAGCAGTCTGAAGCAGCCACAACCGGCCCACCTGTTGCGCGGCATTCCGCTGTCGGCGCACCGAATCAAAAAGGCCTTTGGCGAGCGCGAAGTGCTAAAGGACATCGACCTGCACATCCCGGCCGGCCAGTTCGTCGCCGTAGTGGGCCGCAGCGGTTGCGGCAAGAGCACCTTGCTGCGCCTGCTGGCCGGGCTCGACAAGCCCACCGCCGGCGACCTGCGCGCCGGCTCCGGGCAATTGTCTGACGCACGTGACGACACCCGCCTGATGTTCCAGGAGGCACGCCTGCTGCCCTGGAAGAAGATCATCGACAACGTCGGCCTCGGCCTGTCCGGCGACTGGCGCCCGCAAGCGCTTGAAGCCCTGGAAGCGGTCGGCCTGGCCGAGCGCGCCAATGAATGGCCGGCGGCCTTGTCCGGTGGCCAGAAGCAGCGCGTGGCCCTGGCCCGCGCCCTGATCCACAAGCCGCGCCTGCTGCTGCTCGACGAGCCGCTGGGTGCGCTGGACGCCCTGACCCGCATCGAGATGCAGCAACTGATCGAAAGCCTGTGGCGTAAGCATGGCTTCACCGTGCTGCTGGTCACCCATGATGTCAGCGAGGCCGTGGCCGTGGCTGACCGGGTGATCCTGATCGAAGAGGGCCGCATCGGCCTGGACCTGCTGGTCGACCTGCCGCGCCCACGCGCACGCGGTTCGCACCGCCTGGCGGCACTGGAAACCGAAGTCCTCAACCGCGTGCTGGCCCTGCCAGGCTCGCCCCCGGAACCCGAACCCGTTTCACCCTTGCCTACGCAACTGCGTTGGGCCAACTAATCGCACTGGAGAAAGACCCCATGACTATCAAGGCCATCAACGTTCGCAACCAGTTCAAAGGCACCATCAAGGAAATCGTCCTGGGCGACGTACTGTCGGAAATCGACGTGCAGACCGCCTCGGGCATCGTCACCTCCGTTATCACCACCCGCTCGGTCAAGGAGCTGGAACTGGGCGTGGGCAGCGAAGTGATTGCGTTCGTGAAATCCACCGAGGTTTCCATCGCCAAGCTGTAATTGCGCGCAATACCCGACCCCGGACGGTGCAAGCCCTCCGGGGTTTTTCGTTGTGTTGCGATCACGCAGCCGGCAACGAACCGCTACCAGGCCCGGCCCCGATCCCTGTGGGAGGCTGCTCTGCAGGCGATAAGGCCAGTACCGTCAATGCACCTTGAACAGCCTGAATAAAGCGCGCAGGCACCGCCACCCTGTCATTTCTGCTAGCTGCCCAACGCCCCTGCAATGCCTGACCATGACTGCAAATGCTTCTGGCAGATAAAGGCAAGGCCATGATCGCGCAACCCAGGCTCCTGTGCCGCTACCACTACGACCCGCTCGACCGCATCGCCGGCCTTGCCACCACAAGCGATGCCGAAACCCGGCTGTTCTACCAGAAGAGCCGCCTGGCCACGCAAATCCAGGCCGGGATGCAACATTCGATTCTGCAGGTCGATGATCATCTGCTGGCGCAGACCAGCCATTCCGGCAAGGCCGCCGAAATCGCCTTGCTGGCAGCTGATGGGTTGCGCTCGGTGGTGCATGTCGTTGGCAGCGGGCAGCATCAGGCGCAGGCGTACACCGCCTATGGCTATCAAGCGCCTACCAGTGGCCTGCACAGCCTGTTGGGGTTTGCAGGGGAGCGGCCGGATCCGGTGACCGGGCATTATCTGTTGGGCAATGGGTATCGGGCGTTCAATCCGGTGTTGATGCGGTTTAACAGCCCGGACAGGTTGAGTCCGTTTGGGGAGGGTGGGGTGAATGCGTATGTGTATTGTCAGGGGGATCCTGTGAGCTTCAAGGACCCGACAGGTCACATCCGTATCGCTTCGACCAGCTTTTTATTTCGAGGCGTTAAAGTAGGTCCGCTCACGGTTCGCTTGAAAAGATTGAAAAATACAATGCCTGTTTCACGGGATGTTGTATCTTCTGGAAATGCAACGGTGTCAATTATCAAGCCCTCTCAGCAGAGTCTGACTGCCTTGCCCTCCAGGTTGGTCAGGCCTGTTGATAAAAGGCTGAGTGTGCCGGCGTATAAAAAATATTTTTTAACGCGTGATGAAAGGAATGCTTATGAGCAATTAATCAGTGAGCGTGATGAATTGAGATCGTTTGGTGTGCAACATCGCGAGGCAGTGCCTACCGAACATTCTATTCGCTTGCCGGAGTTAGAACAGAAAGTGGACGCTATCTATTCTTCAGTAGGCTTTATACGCAGGAACAGTCTTTCTGACATAAATCCTGAGCAGGCGTTAAAGGCACTTAGGGACTAACGGGTGCTCGGTATGTATCCCCTTGTCTACATGGCAATCATCAAGGCATGCGCAGGGGAAGATAAGTTGGCAGATAAAGTCCTAGATACGCATCCACCACCCGCATCCCTTCCTCCGCCATGCGCGGCGTAATCTCGCCCTGCAAGTGCACCGAGCGCGCATACACCCGGTCACCCAGCTCCATCGCCAGGGCAAACACATCTACGTCCTCGGGTAACTGCGGCAAATGAAAGTGCCGGTCGAATACCGCCTGCATCAGCTGACCCAACTCCGTATCGTGCTGGCGGTCGGCCTGGTTGACCTCGGCCAGGCCATGTTGCGCCAGGATCAATTGGCGGGCGGCGGCGTCGTGGTTGTAGATGTCGAGCATGCGCTGTTCCAGTACCCGCGAAAGGTCGCGCCAGCTGTGCAGGCTTTCGTGGTCTACAGGCGCCTGCAACGTGGCGCGAAAGGCCGCATGCACATCGCCGGTCAACGCTTCGAGCAGCGCCGGGACGCTGGCGAAGAAGTGGTACACCGACGACGGCGGAATCTGCACGCGCTCGGCGACGCTGTAGATCGACAGGCTGTCCACACCCTCGGTGACCAGCAGGGTACGGGCGGCATCGAGAATCGCGTCGATGCGCGCCTGGCTGGTGGCACGGGGTTTACGGGGTGTGGCGGGGCGGGTCATGGCGCAGGGCTCTCGGGGCGGGCAGGGTGCCATTGTACAGCGCGGTCCGGGTGGGGTGGGCTTGATGTAGGAGCGCGCTTGCCCGCGACCGGCTGCGTTAGCAGTCGTAAAATTGTGGCGTTTCCGAGATTTTTGCGAGCGCTGCGCACTCGGTCGCGGGCAAGCGCGCTCCTACGCCGGTCGGGTTTCGGCCGGTGAGCGGGTCGCCCGCTTCATAAGCGGTGGCCATAGCGCATTCAACACAAGGAAATCGAAGCGAATTGACGGGCTGACACACTGCCGTAGATAACCGGGCTCTCACACCCTCACCACTGAATAGCCAGTGGCAGGACGCCGCCTGGTTATCCGATCCGGCAGGCGCAAGCGGTCGGGATTTTCTCGAAAATTTCACGCAAAGATAGGGAGTCCCCCGTCAGAAGGGTCACATTCCGTGTAGCCGGTCCATGATCCGAACTATCAGATTTGCTAACTAGGCAAGGGGGTTCATCGTCAGGAGGATAAGAACTTGACCTCTGTCAGGACCCTGCCATGAAACCCGCACCTTCAGCGTGGCTATGCCGCTATCACTACGACCCGCTTGACCGGCTGGCGGGCACCGTCACAAATAATCAGCAAGACGTGATGTGCTTTTACAAGAAGAGCCGCCTGGCCACGGAGATCAATGGCGCCCTTCAGCGCACGGTCGTGGAGGCCGGCGATCAGGCACTGGCCCAGCAACGTATGCTGGGCAAGGTAACCGAAACGGATTTGCTGGCAACCGATCAACAGCGCTCGATATTAAGGCGCGTGCAGCCCAGCGGCATCGAATCGCTGGGTTATGCCGCTTACGGCTCTCAGCCGGCGCAAAGCGGCCTGGACAGCGTGTTGGGCTTTACAGGTGAGCGACGTGATTCGGTGACGGGGCATTATTTGCTGGGCAATGGGTATCGCGCGTTCAACCCGGTGTTGATGCGGTTCAACAGTCCGGACAGCTTGAGTCCGTTCGGGGAGGGTGGGTTGAATGCGTATGTCTATTGTCAGGGAGACCCTGTGAGTTACCTCGACCCTACCGGGCATGTAAGACTTCGCGTGATACTGGGTGGACGCCGATTGTCGAATGTCGCCACATCGCCAGCTTCAGTACCGAGTCTTGCAGTGACAAGGCCCTCAGTCATCCAGTACGCAGGAAGAACGTCCTCGCGAGTTGAAGAGACAGTGGCTTCAGGGGGGGGCGCCTCTTCGACGGCAAGCAACTCCAGAGGTGCCATACCCGCAGGCTCTGTACCGATAGAGAGCTTTACGCCCGAAAAGATCAACGCTGGATTGGGGCAGGATATCAAGTTTTATAGAGGGCATGAGTTGGAGCGGGTGAGTGATGGTCAATACAAAGCGCACATGATGGAGAACACGAAGGCGATCATGTCTTTTGCGCGTCGTTACAATGCCGGACAGATAGATAGCCGTTTTTATCTAACCACCAGAATCAAGTATGCGACGTATGTGCTCAAGCGACTGGAGGGGCGATATAAGCGCTTTATAGGGGACGTTGGTTTAAGAACGAGGCGTAAGCATGTTAATAACGATTTGGCCGCATT
This sequence comes from Pseudomonas sp. Leaf127, assembly GCF_001423155.1. Lineage (NCBI taxonomy): Bacteria > Pseudomonadati > Pseudomonadota > Gammaproteobacteria > Pseudomonadales > Pseudomonadaceae > Pseudomonas > Pseudomonas sp. Leaf127. The sequence goes on from NZ_LMOA01000026.1 coordinate 195,292, forward strand.
TCGTGGTGACTTGCAGGCTTTAGAAAACAGTTCTGTGAGACGCTGATGATGAAACGTCAAGAGGGACGCCCGCCTGGGCGACCGGAGCGTATAAATTAACGGCGAGCAAGGCTTGAGCCCTACAGGCAGCATCGTCAGCCCTTAAAGACTGACGATGCCTTCCCAACCTTAAACCGTATGCAAATACCAGTTGTACTCAAGGTCCGAGATCGAGTGCTCGAATTCCTCCAGTTCACTTTCCTTGCACGCCACGAAGATATCGATGTACTTCGGGTCGATGTACTTCGCCATCACTTCACTGTCATCCAGCGTGCGCAGCGCGTCGCGCAGGTTGTTCGGCAGGCTCTGTTCGAATTGCTCGTACGAGTTGCCTTCTACCGGTGCCACCGGCTCGATCTTGTTGGTCAGGCCGTGGTGCACGCCGGCCAGGACCGAGGCCATGACCAGGTACGGGTTGGCGTCGGCGCCGGCCACGCGGTGTTCGATGCGCACCGAGTCGGCGGTGCCGGTCGGGACGCGCACGGCCACGGTGCGGTTGTCCAGGCCCCAGGTCGGTGAGTTGGGCACGTAGAACTGTGCGCCGAAGCGGCGGTACGAGTTGACGTTCGGGCACAGGAACGCCATCTGTGCCGGCAGGGTCTCGAGCACACCGCCGACTGCGTGACGCAATGCGGCGTTCTGCTCGGGATCCTCACTGGTGAAGATGTTCTTGCCATCGCGGTCCAGGATCGAGATGTGAACATGCAACCCGTTGCCGGCCTGGCCGGGGTAGGGCTTGGCCATGAAGGTGGTGTCCATCTCATGGTCGTAGGCGATGTTCTTGATCAGGCGCTTGAGCAGCACGGCGTAGTCGCAGGCCTTGAGCGGGTCGGCCACGTGATGCAGGTTGACTTCGAATTGCGCAGGGGCACTTTCCTTGACGATGGCGTCGGCCGGAATGCCTTGTTCCTTGGCGCCTTCGAGGATGTCCTGCAGGCAGTCGACGTATTCGTCCAGGTCGTCGATCAGGTAGACCTGGGTCGAGTGCGGACGCTTGCCCGAGATCGGCGAACGCGGCGGCTGCGGACGGCCGTTCACGTTTTCCTGGTCGATCAGGTAGAACTCGAGTTCGAAGGCTGCGCAGATGGTCAGGCCCATTTCGTCGAAACGGCTGACGACCTGGCGCAACACTTCACGCGGGTCGGCGAAGAACGGCTCGCCTTCGAGTTCGTGCATGGTCATCAGCAACTGCGCGGTGGGGCGCTTCTGCCAGGGCTCATTGCACAGGGTATTGGGGATGGGATAACAGATGCGGTCGGCGTCGCCGATATCCAGGCCAAGGCCGGTACTTTCGACGGTCGAGCCATTGATATCCAGGGCAAACAGGGAAGCCGGGAGGTTGATGCCTTTCTCGTAAACCTTATGCAGGCTGGTGCGTTCGATTCGCTTGCCACGCACCACGCCATTCATATCTGCAATCAGAAGGTCGACGTAGAGAACCTCAGGATGTTCCTTAAGGAACGCGTTCGCTTCGTTGAGCTGAACGGCACGCGGGGGTACCGACATGATGCAACACCTTTGTTGTTAAAAATATCAATCATCGAGCTTTGCGAAGATCAGTCAATCCGAAAGCCATGATGAAGTCAATAGAGCCATTTATTGCCCTGAAATGGCCCCTCTGTGCCGAACGTGCTGCTTAACGGCGCATCCGCGAGCCGTTAGTGTGACGGATTTCGCACGATGAAAGAGGACCGTGTTCAAGACTTTCTGCAAAGTTGTGAAATAAATTGAACAGCGCTAAGCTCCGACCCAACCCATCACAGCAAAAACAAAAGGGGGTCTGGATGTCATCGATCGACAGCGACGTGCGCTGCATACCGACGGCTTTTAATGGCGCATTCGTACCGGCGTCCATTGCACCCTATCACTATAGTGGCGCGTCCAGCACCTTGCCTTTGACGGCAACACGCTTGCAGCACCTGTGCCTGACGACACTTTTAACGTGTCGTGACCGGTTTATTTACCCTGCGTTCATCAAAACAGCACCTGCCAGGCGCATTCTGCGCGGCCGGGTGTTGCGATCTTTCTGCGCGCCTTGCACTGTGACAGCTCCCTGTCGCAAAAAAATGCCTGATGGCCATCAGGACACAGCAAACCTGAGGTATTTATGAGTAGCAACCTCGACCAGCTCACCGATTGGTTGAAAGAACACAAGATCACCGAAGTCGAATGCATGATGTCCGACCTGACCGGTATCACGCGCGGCAAGATCTCCCCCACCAACAAGTTCATCGCCGAAAAAGGCATGCGCCTGCCCGAGAGCGTGTTGCTGCAGACCGTGACCGGGGACTACGTCGAAGACGAGATCTACTACGAGCTGCTGGACCCGGCCGACATCGACATGATCTGCCGCCCGGACGCCAATGCCGTGTACCTGGTGCCGTGGGCCATCGAGCCGACCGCGCAGGTGATCCACGACACTTACGACAAGCAGGGCAACCCCATCGAGCTGTCGCCACGCAACGTGCTCAAGAAGGTGCTCAAGCTCTATGCCGACCAGGGCTGGCAGCCGATCGTGGCGCCGGAAATGGAGTTCTACCTGACCAAGCGCAGTGACGACCCTGACTACCCGCTGCAGCCGCCGGTCGGCCGCTCGGGGCGCCCGGAAACCGGCCGCCAGTCGTTTTCCATCGAGGCCGCCAACGAGTTCGACCCGCTGTTCGAAGACGTCTACGACTGGTGCGAACTGCAGAACCTGGACCTGGACACGCTGATCCACGAAGACGGTACGGCGCAGATGGAAATCAACTTCCGTCACGGCGATGCCTTGTCGCTGGCCGACCAGATCGTGGTGTTCAAGCGCACCATGCGCGAGGCGGCGCTCAAGCACAACGTGGCGGCGACCTTCATGGCCAAGCCCATGACCGGCGAGCCGGGCAGCGCCATGCACCTGCACCAGAGCATCGTCGACATCAACACCGGCAAGAACATCTTCTCCAATGAAGACGGGACCATGAGCCTGCTGTTCCTGCAGCACGTCGGTGGCTTGCAGAAGTTCATTCCCGAGCTGCTGCCGCTGTTCGCGCCCAACGTCAACTCGTTCCGCCGCTTCCTGCCGGACACCTCGGCCCCGGTCAACGTCGAATGGGGCGAAGAAAACCGCACCGTCGGCCTGCGCGTACCGGATGCCGGCCCGCAGAACCGCCGCGTCGAAAACCGCCTGCCGGGCGCCGATGCCAACCCGTACCTGGCCATTGCCGCCAGCCTGCTGTGTGGCTTCATCGGCATGGTCGAGGGCATCAACCCCAGCGCGCCGGTCCAGGGCCGCGCCTACGAGCGCCGTAACCTGCGCCTGCCGCTGACCATCGAGGATGCGCTGGAACGTCTGGAAAACAGCAAGACCATCGAGAAATACCTGGGCAAGAAATTCATCGTCGGCTACGTCGCGGTCAAGCGCGCCGAGCACGAGAATTTCAAGCGCGTGATCAGTTCGTGGGAGCGCGAGTTCCTGCTGTTCTCGGTCTGACGCTGCACCGGGCCTTGTAGGAGCGCGCTCTGCCCGCGACCGAGTGCGTAGCGCTCGCAAAATTGAGGAAACGCTGAAAATTTACGACTGCTAACGCAGCCGGTCGCGGGCAGAGCGCGCTCCTACAGCGCATCAATCCCGACTATGTATAAACAACCCGGCAATGGAGTGTCTTCATGACCGCCAAGAACCCGCAAACCCTTCACTGGCAGGGGCTGAGCGACCAGCACCACCTGGCGCCCTTCAGTGATTACAAGCAACTGAAGGAAAAAGGCCCGCGCATCATCACCCGTGCCGACGGTGTGTACCTGTGGGACAGCGAAGGCAAGCAGATTCTCGACGGCATGGCCGGGCTGTGGTGCGTGGCCGTCGGCTACGGCCGCGAAGAACTGGTCGAGGCCGCCAGCCGGCAGATGCGCGAGTTGCCGTATTACAACCTGTTCTTCCAGACCGCTCACCCGCCGGCGCTGGAGCTGGCCCAGGCCATCGGCCAGATCGCCCCTGAAGGCATGCATCACGTGTTCTTCACCGGCTCCGGCTCCGAGGGCAATGACACCATGCTGCGGATGGTGCGCCATTATTGGGCAATCAAGGGGCAGCCGAACAAGAAGACCATCATCAGTCGCCTCAACGGTTACCACGGCTCCACCGTGGCCGGTGCCAGCCTGGGCGGCATGACCTACATGCACGAGCAGGGCGACCTGCCGATCCCGGGCGTGGCGCACATTGCCCAGCCGTACTGGTTCGGCGAGGGCGGTGACATGACTCCCGATGAATTCGGGATCTGGGCCGCCGACCAGTTGGAAGCCAGGATCCAGGAACTGGGCGTCGAAAATGTTGGTGCGTTCATTGCCGAGCCGATCCAGGGCGCCGGCGGGGTGATCGTGCCACCCGACACTTACTGGCCGCGCATCAAGGAAATCCTCGCCCGCCACGACATCCTGTTCGTGGCCGACGAAGTGATCTGTGGCTTCGGCCGTACCGGGGAATGGTTCGGCAGCGACTACTACGGCTTGAAGCCGGACATGATGACCATCGCCAAGGGGCTGACCTCGGGCTATGTGCCCATGGGCGGGCTGGTGGTGCGTGACGAAGTGGTCGCCGTGCTCAACGAAGGTGGCGATTTCAACCACGGTTTCACCTATTCCGGGCACCCGGTGGCGGCTGCCGTGGGGCTGGAGAACATCCGTATCCTGCGCGAAGAAGGCATCGTCGAACGAGTCCGTACACAAACGGCACCGTATTTGCAGCAACGCCTGCGGGAACTGAGTGATCACCCGCTGGTGGGCGAGGTCCGCGGGGTCGGCCTGCTGGGCGCCATCGAACTGGTGCGCGACAAGGCCACCCGCGAGCGCTACACCGGCCAGTCGGCCGGCATGGTCTGCCGAACCTTCTGCTTCGACAATGGCCTGATCATGCGGGCCGTGGGTGACACCATGATCATTGCGCCGCCTTTGGTGATCAGTCTGGCGCAGATCGACGAGTTGATCGACAAGGCCCGCAAGTGCCTGGACCTGACGCTCGAGACGCTGAATCACTGAGCCGGCTTGAAAGCCGTGCCAGTAAATTGCCAGACTACCGACGCTGCCACTAACGACAATTCTGGAGCTGTAGCATGAAAACATTCGGCAAGACCCTTCTCGCGCTGTCCATGGCGGGCCTGATGACCGCTCACGCGCACGCCGCTGACAACGTGCTGCACGTCTACAACTGGTCCGATTACATTGCTCCGGACACCATTGCCAAGTTCGAGAAAGAGTCGGGCATCAAGGTCGTCTACGACGTCTTCGACAGCAACGAGACCCTTGAGGCCAAGCTGCTGGCGGGCAAGTCCGGCTATGACGTGGTCGTGCCGAGCAACAACTTCCTGGCCAAGCAGATCAAGGCCGGTGTCTATCAGGAGCTGGATCGCTCGAAGCTGCCGAACTGGAAAAACCTCGACCCCGACCTGCTCAAGGCCGTGGGCGATGCCAGCGACAAGGGCAACAAGTTCGCGTTCCCGTACATGTGGGGCACCATCGGCATCGGCTATAACCCCGAGAAGGTCAAAGCTGCGCTGGGCGTCGACAAGATCGATTCGTGGGACGTGGTGCTCAAGCCGGAGAACATCGCCAAGCTCAAGAGCTGCGGCGTGAGCTTCCTGGACTCGCCGACCGAGATGATTCCGGTGGCGCTGCACTACCTGGGCTACCCGACCGCCAGCGAGGACAAGAAGCAACTGGCCGAAGCCGAAGCACTGTGGCTGAAAATCCGCCCTTCGATTGCCTACTTCCACTCTTCCAAGTACATCTCGGACCTGGCCAACGGCAACATCTGCGTGGCCATCGGCTACTCGGGTGACCTGGAGCAGGCCAAGGAACGCGCCAAGGAAGCCGGTGACAAGGTCAAGCTGTCCTACGCCATCCCTAAAGAAGGCGCTGGCAGCTTCTATGACATGGTCGCCATTCCCAAGGATGCCGAAAACCTGGAGGCGGCCTATAAGTTCATGAACTTCCTGCTGCAGCCGGAAATCATGGCCGAGATCACCAACGAAGTGCGCTTCCCGAATGGCAACAAGGCCGCCACGCCGCTGGTCGACAAGGACATCTCGGGCGACCCGAGCATCTATCCACCGGCCGATGTGGTTGCCAAGCTGTATGCGATTTCCGATCTGCCGGCCGCGACCCAGCGCCTGCTGACCCGCAGCTGGACCAAGATCAAATCCGGTAAATAAACTGTCACAATTAGTGTAGAAGCTGCGTGGCCTGCCGGCCGCGCAGCGCTTTCAAGCTCAATGCACAAGAAGGTCAGTCGCGTACTGTTTCTTCTGATGCCGACCGGCATCCGTCTCAAGCGGCAGGACCATTTCAAAAAGGACTGATGCCTTGTCTATCTCCACGCTGTTCAAAGTCTTGCTGGCCGGTACCGGGCTGACCCTGGCGGTCAGTGCCCAGGCCGAGTCCACGGTGCACGTCTATAACTGGTCCGACTATATCGGCGAGACCACCCTGGCCGACTTCCAGACCAAGACCGGTATCAAGCCGGTCTACGATGTCTTCGATTCCAACGACACGCTCGAAGCCAAATTGCTGGCCGGGCGCAGCGGTTACGACGTGGTCGTACCCAGCAACCATTTCCTGGGCAAGCAGATCAAGGCTGGGGCGTTCCAGAAACTCGACAAGTCGCTGCTGACCCATTACCAGAACCTTGATCCGGCCCTGCTCAAGCGCCTGGAGAAGAACGATCCGGGCAACCAGTACGCCGTGCCGTACCTGTGGGGCACCAACGGCATCGGCTACAACGTCGACAAGGTCAAGGCCGTGCTCGGTGTCGACACCATCGACTCCTGGGCGGTGCTGTTCGAGCCCGAGAACATCAAGAAGCTCTCTGGCTGTGGCGTGGCCCTGCTCGACTCGGGCGACGAAATGATTCCGGCCATGCTCAATTACCTGGGGCTGGACCCCAACAGCACCAAGGAAGCTGATTACAAGAAGGCCGAGGCCAAGCTGCTGGAAATCCGTCCCTACGTGACCTATTTCCACTCCTCCAAGTACATCGGTGACCTGGCCAACGGCGACATTTGCGTGGCAGCAGGCTTCTCCGGTGACGTGTTCCAGGCGCGTGACCGTGCCGCCGAAGCCGGCAAGGGCGTCAAGATTGCCTACAGCATTCCCAAAGAGGGCGCGAACCTGTGGTTCGACATGCTCGCGGTGCCCGCCGATGCCAAGAACGTCAAGCAGGCCCATGCGTTCATCGACTACCTGCTGGACCCGGCGGTCATCGCCCAGGTCAGCGACCAGGTGGGCTATGCCAACCCGAACCCCAAGGCCGGCGAACTGATGCAGGCCTCGATCCGCGACAACCCTGAGGTCTACCCGCCGCAGGCCGTGCTGGACCGGTTGTTCGTCAACAGCGAGCTGCCGGCCAAGGTGCAACGCCTGATGACCCGCAGCTGGACCCGGGTCAAGTCGGGCAAGTAGAAAACCAATGTCATGGGGTGTCACCTGCTAAAGCGGCCTTGGCCGCCAGGCGTGGCGCTCCATTCCCGGCTAAAGCCGGTCTTACATAATTGTTGGGAGTTTCACCCATGGCAGTTGCCTCCGGCGCCTTCAAGAAATCCCTCGAAAGCGGCAAGAAGCCCAAAGAGGTTCTGCTCAAGGTCGACAGGGTCACCAAGAAGTTCGACGAGACCGTGGCGGTGGACGACGTGTCCCTGCAAATCAACAAGGGTGAAATCTTTGCCCTGCTGGGCGGTTCCGGCTCGGGCAAGTCCACGCTGCTGCGCATGCTGGCCGGCTTCGAACGGCCCACCGAGGGGCGTATCTACCTCGATGGTGTCGACATCACCGACCTGCCGCCCTACGAACGGCCGATCAACATGATGTTCCAGTCCTATGCGTTGTTCCCGCACATGACCGTGGCCGACAACATCGCCTTCGGCCTCAAGCAGGATAAGCTGGGCAAGGCCGAGATCGACGAGCGCGTGGCCGAGATGCTCAAGCTGGTGCACATGACCCAGTACGCCAAGCGCAAGCCGCACCAGCTTTCCGGCGGTCAGCGCCAGCGCGTGGCGCTGGCCCGTTCGCTGGCCAAGAAGCCCAAGCTGTTGCTGCTCGACGAGCCGATGGGCGCACTGGACAAGAAACTGCGCTCGCAGATGCAGCTGGAGCTGGTTGAGATCATCGAGCGGGTCGGCGTGACCTGCGTGATGGTGACCCACGACCAGGAAGAGGCCATGACCATGGCCGAGCGCATCGCCATCATGCACCTGGGCTGGATCGCGCAGATCGGCAGCCCGATCGACATCTACGAAACCCCCACCAGCCGCCTGGTGTGCGAGTTCATCGGCAACGTCAACCTGTTCGACGGCGAAGTGGTCGAGGACATGGAAGGCTATGCCCTGATCCAGAGCCCCGAGCTGGAGCGGCCGATCTACGTCGGTCACGGCGTCAGCACCTCGGTCGAAGACAAGAGCATCACCTACGCCCTGCGCCCGGAAAAGCTGCTGATCACCACCGAGCCGCCGACCGTGGAATACAACTGGTCGCGGGGCAAGGTGCACGACATCGCCTACCTGGGCGGCCACTCGGTGTTCCACATCGAACTGCCCGGCGGCAAGCGCGTGCAGTCGTTCGTGGCCAACGCCGAGCGCCAGGGCGCGCGTCCCACCTGGGGCGATGAAGTGTACGTGTGGTGGGAAGACGACAGCGGCGTGGTACTGCGCTCATGAAAATACGCAAGCTCAAGCGCACCCTGGGGCGCATCACCCCCAACGGGCGGCAACTGGTCATCGGTGCGCCGTTCCTGTGGCTGTTCCTGTTCTTCGCCTTGCCGTTCCTGATCGTGCTCAAGATCAGCTTCGCCGAAGCCGACGTGGCGATCCCGCCGTACACCGAAGTCTTCAGCTACGCCGAAGAAAAGCTGCAACTGATCTTCAACTTCGGCAACTACACGTTGCTGGCGGGCGACGAGCTGTACCTGGCGGCCTACCTGGGCTCGTTGAAGGTCGCGTTCTTCAGCACCCTGTTGTGCCTGGTGATCGGCTACCCGATGGCCTACGCCATCGCCAATGCCCGCAAGGACATCCAGACCGTCTTGCTGCTGCTGATCATGATGCCGACCTGGACCGCGATCCTGATCCGCGTCTATGCCTGGATGGGCATCCTGGGCAACAACGGCCTGCTCAATGAAGCACTGCTGTGGCTGGGGCTGATCGACACGCCGCTGCAGATTCTCAACACCAACGTGGCGGTCTACATCGGCGTGGTCTACTCGTACCTGCCGTTCATGATCCTGCCGCTGTACGCCAACCTGGTCAAACACGACCAGAGCCTGCTGGAAGCGGCGTCCGACCTGGGCTCGAGCACCTTCAACAGCTTCTGGAAAATCACCGTGCCCCTGTCGAAAAACGGCATCATCGCCGGCTGCATGCTGGTGTTCATCCCGGTGGTGGGCGAATTCGTCATCCCCGAACTGCTCGGCGGTCCGGAAACGCTGATGATCGGCAAGGTGCTGTGGCAGGAATTCTTCAATAACCGCGACTGGCCGGTGGCTTCGGCACTGGCGGTCATCATGCTGCTGGTGCTGATCGTGCCCATCATCCTGTTCAACCGCAGTCAGGCCAAAGAACTGGAGGGCAAGGCATGAGAGGGTTCAAGTTCTCCAACCTGATGCTGGTGGTGGGCCTGCTGTTCATCTACCTGCCGATGCTGATCCTGGTGATCTACTCGTTCAACGACTCGCGCCTGGTGACGGTGTGGGGCGGCTGGTCGATCAAGTGGTATGTGGGCCTGCTGGATAACACGCAATTGATGGGCTCGGTGATGCGCTCGCTGGAGGTGGCGTTCTACACCGCCATCGCCGCCGTGGCGCTGGGCACCATGGCCGCCTTCGTACTGACCCGCATCTCGCGTTTCAAGGGCCGTACCGCCTTTGGCGGGCTGGTCACCGCGCCGCTGGTCATGCCCGAGGTGATCACCGGCCTGTCGCTGTTGCTGCTGTTCGTGGCCATGGCGCAACTGATCGGCTGGCCGGCCGAACGCGGCCTGCTGACCATCTGGATCGCCCACACCACCTTCTGCACCGCCTACGTGGCGGTGGTGGTGTCGGCGCGCCTGCGCGAACTGGACCTGTCGATCGAAGAGGCCGCCATGGACCTGGGCGCCCGGCCCTGGAAAGTGTTCTTCCTGATCACCATCCCGATGATCGCACCGTCGCTGGCCGCCGGCGGCATGATGTCCTTCGCCCTGTCGCTGGACGACCTGGTGCTGGCCAGCTTTGTCTCCGGCCCCGGCTCGACCACCTTGCCGATGGAGGTGTTCTCCGCGGTGCGCCTGGGGGTCAAACCCGAGATCAACGCCGTGGCCAGCCTGATTCTGCTGGCGGTGTCGCTGGCCACTTTCCTGGTCTGGTACTTCACCCGCCAGGCCGAAGAACGGCGCAAGAAGGCGATCCAGCAAGCCATTGACGAGGGCGCCAACTGGCAACAGCCGACCAAGGCCTGAAACCTGACAGCTCCTGCGGGACCCCCCCGTAGGAGCGCGCTCTGCCCGCGACCGAGTGCGCTAGCGCTCGCAAAATCTCGGAAACGCTGAAAATTTACGACCGTAAATCTGCGAAACGCTGAAAATTTACGACTGCTGACGCAGCCGGTCGCGGTGGTCCGGCATACCGGCAGAGCGCGCTCCTACAGCGCCAGATGCCGATTCCGGGCATTGCCGTAATCCTGTAGGACCCTTCCGATTTACCCGTAAGCCCTGAATTCTCCGCTTTCCGCTTGCTAGGCTGCGTCGCCTCACCCCGAGGAACGCTCGATGGCCGACCCCACCCGCACCAACACATTCACATCCGACTTCAGAGGCGAGCCCACGCCGATGCCGCAACTGCTGGAGCGCGGCCTTGTGCTGCGATTGGCGCAAAGACAGCTGGAGTGGGAGGTGTGGCCTGTATGGTTATAGTCGTTGGTGCCTTTGCATGGGGAGGAACAACCTATGGTGGCGATGGGGGCGAGCATCTAGGTGAGGTGATTTACGAAAGCGACTTGCTGTGATGGAGGTCGAGCGCTGGATGGAGGTGCTCAAGCGTATTTTTGTGCTGGGGCCATTTTTATTGGTTTTTTTGAACGGTATGGTCATCAAGTGCCTGGGTGGAAAACAACTGAGGAAGTTGCTGGAGGCGCTCAAGGCGAGCCCGGCATTCACATCGGCGTATTCAAGAGGCATTGACCACTTGGGTTTTCTGTCTCGTGCCGGGCTGTTGCTTTCAATCGGTTATGCAATGGCCAGGGCACAGCGAATGATTGCCAAGGGCAGGCTTGATGAGGGAGAGATCAAGGCATTTCCAGGTTATCTAAAGTCGCTGGCATTCATGAGTCTCTTTGGGTGTGGATTAAATGGTCTCTGGTTGATTGTCTGGATCGCCAGGCTACCGCTGGATAAACCTTTACTGGCCTCCAAGGTTTTCGATGAGGTCGTCAGCCTGTCGTTTTTTGTGCATGCCGCGCCCTTTAGTATTAACGCTGAGCAAGCCATGAACGGCCTCTTCACAGGGCTGTACCCCCAGACTCCTCTCTAAACGAAAACCTGTGAAACTGTTTTCTCAGGGTTCGCACAACCTGTGGGAGGCAGCAACTGTCTGGCAATGACGGGTTTACAAGCGCTGCCTATCTGTCGGCTGTCCTGGCCTCATCGTCGGATCGTCGCCCGCTGCAGAGCAGCCTTCCACAGGTTTGATGTGACCCTGAATTTCGGGCCTGACACCGGACTGTGGGAGGCGGCTTGCCGGCCTCATCGTCGGATCCACGCCGGAGCAAAGCCCCCTCCCACAAGACAGCGTTGCGTGTGCGGTTGCTGTTATGGGTGTTGCGGCATTTGTGGGAACGCTTTCCGGAGGCTGGCTAGGTGAGCTTGGGGGAGAGCTGCTCTATGAAAGTGAATGGTTATGAACGATCACCTATTCTGGTTTTTCGCGTGGTGTGTGGTTTTTTATACTGCGCCCATCGCGATGATCATGACCCATATTGTTCTGGGTGCGTATGTCCGCCGTTTTTTTTTGGCTGCCATGCTGGAGGCGTTGAAAAACAGTCTTCTGTTTTCTTCTCGCCATGCTCGGGGACTGGATGATCAGGGCTCGCTGTACCGCAACCTGTTACTGCTCGACATGGGCATTGCGCTTTTTTTTTCCAGGGTCAATATCCATTCTGGTGTTCTGGATGCTGAAGACCTGGCCAGGTTTCCCCGTCGCTTTCGAATAATGGCGGTCATCAACGCAGGTTGTTTTTATGGTGCCATGCTTGCCATGTTGATCGTTTTTCCAGCGATGAAATGGGAGCGCTTTGCCAGGACCGGCCAGGTTTTTGATGTGAATGCAGCGTTTCAAATCTTGCTCTATGGCAGCCCGGTCATCGCTTTATCGATCACCTGGGGATTGACGGTCTACGCCGTCCATTACCACCTGCCTACCATGCTGGATGCGATCAAGCGCGGCCCTTTATCCAGACTCAGCCAGGCGATGGCGATAGGAGAAGGACAAGCCTCTTGGCGCAGCATGCTGTTCATCAGACTCAGCAGGGCGGTGGTTTTCAAACGCAGCAAGAAAAACGATGCCATTCACGACGTATTTGACCTTGATGCATTGCCAGTCAGTTTCAAGCGCCTGGCGGTGGCCAGTCTGCTCTGCCTGTACGTGGGTATAAGCGGGCTGGTCATTGCTGGCCTGGTGTATGCGCTGAGCGACACTGCCGTATGACCGAATCCATAGCGGCTAATACGGATCACCCACCCCCACCTGCAACGCCTCCATCAACAACCTTGCCGGTGCCGACAGCGGGCTGTTATGCCGGCTGACCAGCGAGAACGGTTCGCTGCGTGATTGCAGCGCCAGCGCCAGGGGTGCGATGCCCATGCCGCGGGCACTCTCGGCGACCGCTTGCGGCAATACGGCCACGCGCTGCGGGTCCTGCTGCAGCAGGGTCAGGGTGGCGAAGGTCGAGGCGGTCTCGATGGCAAAACGCGGAAAATCCAGCCCGGCCTGGCTGAATTCTCGCTCCAGCACCCGGCGCATGGGCATGTTGGTCGGGTAGACGATCCAGTCATGGCCTTCAAGGTCGGCCAGTGTCAGGCGTGACGCGCTGGCCAGCGGGTGCCGGGTGTTGGCCACGACCCGCAAGGCTTCCGCTGCCAGGGGCAGGCAATCGTAGGCGTCGGGGCGCTGGCTGACGCTGGTGCGGCAGATGGCCAGGTCGAGCCGGCCCTGGTCGATCAGGCCCAGCAGCCGGGCACTGGTGTCCTCGACGATTTCCACCGACAACTCCGGCTGGGTCTGGCGCAGGCGGGCCAGACTGTCGACCAGCAAGGGCACGGCGCCCATCACCGTGCCCACGGCAATGCGCCCGCCCTGGCCTTGCAGGATGCCGAGCATTTCTTCGCGCAGGTGCGCCATGTCGCTGTGGATCAGCCGTGCATAGCGAATCACGCAGCGTCCCAGGTCGTTGGGCTCAAGGCCCTGGCTGGTGCGGGTGAACAGCCGGGTGCCGAACGCCGATTCGATTTCATTGAGTGCCTGGGTCGCGCCCGGCTGGGTGATCGACACCTGTTCGGCGGCCTTGTGCAGCGAGCCGTGGTCGTCCAGCGCGATCAACAGGCGCAGCTGTTTGAGGCGCAAGCGGGAAATCAGCGAGGAGAGCGGTGCAACCATGGGGATAAGCGCCCGTTATCACGTCATCAATGGTCGTCATTAGGCAGGCCATCGGTGGATTCGTAAAGTGTTGGCCATCTCATCCATAACAAGAAGGCCATGACCATGCGATTGATCCAGTACCAGACCGCGACCGGCGAGCGCCGCGTCGGACTTGTCGAAGGCGAGCAGGTGCACACCGTGCTTGCCACCAGCAGCACCCGCGAGCTGGCGCTGGCCGCCATCAGTGCCGGCCACGGCCTGCAGGACGAAGTGCTCAAGCGCGGCAGCGAAGCCGGCCCGCTGTACCGTGAACTGCTCGAAGGCGGCCTGGTGCTGGCGCCGCTGGACCATGAAGACCCGGCCCATTGCCTGGTCAGCGGCACCGGCCTGACCCACCTGGGCAGCGCCGACACCCGTGACAAGATGCACCAGAAAAAGGACCAGGATGAAGCGACCCTGACCGACACGGCGCGCATGTTTCGCTGGGGCGTGGAGGGCGGCAAGCCGGGGACCGGGCAGGTGGGCGCGCAGCCGGAGTGGTTCTACAAGGGCGACGGCAGCATCGTGCTGCGCCCCGGCGCCGACTTTCCATTGCCTACCTTTGCCGAGGACGTCGGTGAGGAGCCCGAGTTGGTCGGCCTGTATGTGATCGGTCCGGACAGCAAGCCGTACCGTCTTGGCTATGCGCTGGGCAACGAGCTGTCTGACCATGTGCTGGAGCGGCGCAGCTACCTGTACCTGGCCCATTCCAAGCTGCGGTTCTGTGCCTATGGCCCGGAATTGCGCATCGGCGCGCTGCCCGCGAATCTGGTCGGCACCAGCCGCATTCATCGCAACGGCGAAGTGCTGTGGGAAAAGGAGTTTCTCAGCGGCGAACAGAACATGTGCCACAGCCTGGAAAATCTTGAATACCACCACTTCAAGTACCGCCAGTTCCTGCGCCCCGGGGATGTGCACGTGCACTTTTTCGGCACTGCCACGCTGTCGTTCGCCGACGCAATCAAGCCGCAGCCAGGCGACACCTTCGAAATCGAGATCCCGGAATTCGGCGCCGCGCTTCGCACCGGCATCGTGCAGGACGACGAGCCGTTGGCGCCGGGGGGGATTGTCGGGCTTTGAGTCACAAGCGCGTAGACGCCACGCCAAGGCGCAGGACTGCTTGGAACGCTGTAGGAGCGCGCTTGCCCGCGACCGAGTGCGCCAGCGCTCGCAAAATCTACGAAACGCCACAAATTTACGGGCCTAAATCTACGAAACGCCACAAATTTACGGGCTTAAATCTATGAAACGCTGAAATTTACGGCCTTAAATCTACGAAACGCCACAAATTTACGGGCTTAAATCTATGAAACGCTGAAATTTACGGCCTTAAATCTACGAAACGCCACAAATTTACGAGCTTAAATCTATGAAACGCCACAAATTTACGAGCTTAAATCTACGAAACGCCACAAATTTACGACTGCTAACGCAGCCGGTCGCGGGCAAGCGCGCTCCTACAGCGGTGTCAGGACATTCATGACGGTATCGAGTGCCGTGCGGGTGTCGTCGAGCTGCACCAGCGAGGCGTAGCGGGCGGCCAGGGCGTCGCGGTTCTTGATCGCGGTCAGGATCGCCTGGTGGCGCGGCAGGCTCAGTTGCTGGGTGTTGGGGCGCAGGTTGGTCAGGTTGATCGACTCACGCAGCGGCAGCGACAGCATGTTGCACATGTAGGCCAGCAGGTCGTTATGGGTGGCGTCGGCAATGGCGCGGTGAAAGTCGAGGTCGGGCTGGAGCATTTCTTCCCGGGTCTTGGCCGCTTCCATGCGCTGGTAGGCGGCTTCGATCACGGCAATGTCGGCGTCGGTCGCGGTGCTGGCGGCCAGCGCGGCAATCTCCGGTTCCAGGATGCGTCGCACCCCGGCCAGGGTGTTGAAAAACTCGCTGTGTGGCGTGGATTGCATCAGCCAGAACAGCACGTCCGGGTCGAGCAGGTGCCACTCCACCCGGGGCCGGACCACGGTGCCGACCCGTGGCCGTGAATAGACCAGCCCCTTGGCCGTCAGTACCCGCGTGGCTTCGCGCAAGACCGGGCGGCTGACCTTGTACTCCTCGCACAGCGTGGCTTCCGGTGGCAGCTTTTCTTCAGGCTTGAAGCGGCCGGAAACGATGTGCATGCCCAGTTCCTGAACGATCTGGGCGTGCATGCTTTTGCGTGGCTTGGGAGTCTGGTAATCCATAAAGACGCAGGGGCTCTGGCGAAATGCGCTGCATCATAACATCCCTCCCACCTGGGTCCGGGCTGAGGGGGGCGCGGCAATACAGCGGCTGGCGGTCCTGCCCGGTGGACGTGGGTCAATGTGAATGACGCGGCACCTCCGAGCCACGGCAGCCCACCAGAAAATCGAAGTCGCAGCCTTCATCGGCCTGCAGCACATGGTCGACGTACAGCCGGCTGTAGCCGCTGGAGAAGATTTTGGCCGAGGTGTCGGGCTTGAGGTCGAGCAGGCGGCCTTGCAGTTCTTCGTCGCTGATGTCCAGATGCAGGCGGCCGGCCAGGCAATCGAGTTCGATGAAGTCACCGTTGTGCACTGCCGCCAGCGGGCCACCGGCCGCCGCTTCCGGGGCCACGTGCAACACCACCGTGCCGTAGGCGGTGCCGCTCATGCGCGCGTCGGAAATGCGTACCATGTCGGTCACGCCTTTGGCCAGCACCTTGGGCGGCAGGCCCATGTTGCCGACCTCGGCCATGCCCGGGTAGCCCTTGGGGCCGGCGTTCTTGAGCACCAGCACGCAGGTTTCGTCGACGTCCAGGTCCGGGTCGGCGATGCGCGCCTTGTAATCGTCGAAGTTCTCGAACACCACGGCGCGGCCGCGATGCTGCATCAGCGCCGGCGTGGCGGCCGACGGCTTGACCACCGCGCCGCGTGGCGCCAGGTTGCCGCGCAGGATGCACAGGCCGCCGTCGGGCACCAGCGGGTTGTCGATCGGGCGGATCACTTCGTCGTTGTACTGCGGTGAGGCCTGGCAGTTCTGCCAGAGGCTCTTGCCATTGGCGGTCAGTGCGTCGGGGTTGGGCAGCAGGCCGTTTTCACCCAGGCGGCGGATCACTGCCGGCAGGCCACCGGCATAGTAGAACTCTTCCATCAGAAAGCGCCCGGACGGCTGCAGGTCGACCAGGGTCGGCGTGCCGCGCCCGACACGGGTCCAGTCTTCCAGGTCCAGCTCGACGCCGATGCGCCCGGCAATGGCCTTGAGGTGGATCACCGCGTTGGTCGAGCCACCAATGGCGGCATTGACCTTGATGGCGTTCTCGAACGCGGCCTTGGTGAGGATCTTCGACAGGCGCAGGTCTTCGCGGACCATGTCGACGATGCGCATGCCCGACAGGTGTGCCAGCACATAGCGGCGCGAGTCGACCGCCGGGATGGCGGCGTTGTGCGGCAGCGAGGTGCCCAGGGCTTCGGCCATGCAGGCCATGGTCGAGGCGGTGCCCATGGTGTTGCAGGTGCCGGCCGAGCGCGACATGCCGGCTTCGGCCGACAGAAACTCGTCGAGGCTGATCTGCCCGCCTTTATAGGCTTCATGCATTTGCCAGACCACGGTGCCGGAGCCGATGTCCTTGCCGTTGTGCTTGCCGTTGAGCATCGGCCCGCCGGTGACCACGATGGCCGGTACGTCGCAACTGGCAGCGCCCATCAGCAGGGCTGGCGTGGTCTTGTCGCACCCGGTGAGCAGCACCACGGCATCTACCGGATTGCCGCGAATGGCTTCCTCGACGTCCATGCTCGCTAGGTTGCGGGTCAGCATGGCCGTGGGGCGCAGGTTGGATTCGCCGCTGGAGAACACCGGGAACTCCACCGGGAAGCCGCCAGCCTCCAGCACGCCTTTCTTCACATGTTCGGCGATCTTGCGGAAATGCGCGTTGCAGGGGGTCAGTTCCGACCAGGTGTTGCAGATGCCGATGATCGGCTTGCCCTGGAATTCATGGTCCGGGATGCCCTGGTTCTTCATCCAGCTGCGGTACATGAAGCCGTTCTTGTCGGCCGTACCGAACCATTGGGCGGAGCGCAGTGGGGTCTTCTTGTCGGTCATGATCAGGCAACTCTTATTGTATGACTATTTGAATGCTGTGCCTGAAACATACACCAGATGAGGGGCATTTCAAAGGGTTGCGGGTTAAATAGTATTACTATATTGTCCGGATCAATGAGTCGATCCGGCTTTTCCGGCCTGTGCGCCGGTGATTAGTCAGATTAATCAGGACTAACGAATCCATAACAAAAACAATTGGAGAACACCTATGAATCCGGAAGCTCGGATCATTCGCAGGCTCACGCTCAGGTTGATTCCGTTCCTGATCCTGCTGTACCTGGTCGCATTCATCGACCGCTCCGCCGTCGGCTTTGCCAAATTGCACATGAACGCCGACCTGGGCCTGAGCGACATGGCCTATGGCTTCGGTGCCGGGTTGTTCTTCATTGGCTATTTCATCTTCGAGGTGCCCAGCAACCTGTTGCTGGAGCGGTTCGGCGCGCGGCGCTGGTTTGCCCGCATCCTGATCACCTGGGGGCTGATTACCGTCGGCATGGCCTTCGTGCAGGGCGCCTACAGCTTCTATGTGATGCGCTTTCTGCTGGGAGCGGCCGAGGCCGGCTTCTTCCCGGGCGTGCTGTATTACATCACCCGCTGGTTCCCGGTGCGCAATCGCGGCAAGGTGCTGGGCTTCTTCATTCTCTCGCAGCCCATTGCGCTGATGGTCACCGGGCCCCTGGCCGGCTGGCTGCTGGGCATGAACGGCATCTTTGGCCTGGCCGGCTGGCAGTGGCTGTTCATCGTCATCGGGGTGCCGGCGGTGCTGTTGGCCTGGCCGACCCTGAAGATTCTGCCCGACACGCCCAAGGATGCCCGCTGGCTGGCCGAGGCCGACCGTCAGTGGCTGCTGGGCGAGCTGGAGAAAGACCGCGCCGAGTACGGCCAGACCGACCACACCAACCCGCTGCGCGCCCTGGCTGATCGCCGCGTGCTGATCCTGGCGCTGCTGTACCTGCCCAGCACCCTGAGCACCTACGGCCTGAGCCTGTGGCTGCCGACCCTGGTGCACCAGTTCGGCGGCAGCGACCTGACCACCGGTTTCATCTCGTCGATTCCCTATATCTTCGGCGTGCTGGGCCTGCTGTTGGTGCCGCGCAGCTCTGACCGTCTCAATGACCGCTATGGGCACCTCACCGTGCTGTACATCCTCGGCGCCACCGGCCTGTTCCTCAGTGCCTGGCTGAGCATTCCTGTCTGGCAACTGGCGGCCTTGTGCCTGACGGCCTTCAGCCTGTTCTCGGTGACGGCGATCTTCTGGGTGTTGCCGGGGCGCTTCCTGTCTGGTGCCAGTGCGGCCGCGGGCATTGCCCTGATCAACTCGTTCGGCAACCTGGGCGGCTACATTGGCCCGTTCGGCATCGGTGCGCTCAAGGAATACACCGGCACGCTGTCGTCGGGGCTGTATTTCCTGTCGGCGGTGATGCTCAGCGGGGTGGTGCTGACCTGGATCGTCTACACCCAGCTGGAAAAGAAATCCCAGGCCCGCGCCGCCGCGCTCGGACAGACTTCCTGACCCTTGAGGCGCGCAGGGATGCCCGCCGTTACGGAGCACATGCATGACCCTTGAAACCACCAAGAAGCTCAAAGTCGCGATTGTCGGCTCGGGCAATATCGGCACTGACCTGATGATCAAGGTGCTGCGCAACGCCCGGCACCTGGAAATGGGCGCGATGGTCGGCATCGACCCGGCCTCCGACGGCCTGGCCCGCGCCGCCCGGCTGGGCGTGGCGGTGACCCATGAAGGCGTCGAAGGCCTGACGCGCCTGCCGGTGTTCGACGAGATCGATTTTGTCTTCGATGCCACCTCGGCCGGCGCCCATGTGCACAACGACGCCTTGCTGCGGGCGATCAAGCCGGGCATCCGCCTGATCGACCTGACCCCGGCGGCCATCGGGCCCTATTGCGTGCCGGTGGCCAACCTGGAGCAGAACCTGGACCGGTTGAACGTCAACATGGTGACCTGTGGCGGCCAGGCGACCATTCCGATCGTCGCGGCGGTGTCGCGCATTGCCAAGGTGCACTACGCCGAAATCGTCGCCTCGATTGCCAGCAAGTCCGCCGGCCCCGGCACCCGCGCCAACATCGACGAGTTCACCGAAACCACCTCCCGGGCCATCGAGGCCATCGGTGGCGCCGGCAAGGGCAAGGCCATCATTGTCATGAACCCGGCCGAGCCGCCGCCGATGATGCGCGACACCGTGTTCGTGTTGTCCGAGGCCGCCGACCAGGCGCTGATCGAGGCCTCCATCGAAGAGATGGTTGCTGCCGTGCACGCCTATGTGCCGGGCTATCGGCTCAAGCAGCGTGTGCAGTTCGAGGTCATCCCGGCAGAGGCGCCGTTGAATATCCCCGGGCTGGGCCGGTTCTGCGGGCTCAAGACCTCGGTGTTTCTCGAAGTCGAAGGCGCCGCACACTACCTGCCGGCCTACGCCGGCAACCTCGACATCATGACCAGCGCCGCGCTGGCCACCGCCGAGCGGATGGCCCAGTCGATGCTGAACGCCTGAGGAACCCGCGATGACCTTTGATCCGACCAGAAAGCTGTATATCTCCGACGTGACGCTGCGCGACGGCAGCCATGCGGTGCGCCACCAGTATTCGATCCAGAACGTGCAGGACATCGCCCGGGCGCTGGACCGTGCCCGCGTCGACAGCATTGAAGTGGCCCACGGCGACGGCTTGCAGGGCTCCAGTTTCAACTACGGGTTTGCCGCCCATTCGGACCTTGAGTGGATCGAGGCGGTGGCCGATGTCATCAGCCATGCGCGCATCACCACCTTGCTGCTGCCGGGCATCGGCACCGTGCATGACCTCAAGGCGGCCTACAACGCCGGTGCTCGCGTGGTGCGGGTGGCGACCCATTGCACCGAGGCCGATGTCTCCCGGCAGCACATCGAGTGTGCCCGCGAGCTGGGCATGGACACGGTGGGTTTTCTGATGATGAGCCACATGCTGGCGCCCGAGGCGTTGGCCGGGCAGGCGCGGTTGATGGAAAGCTATGGCGCCACATGCGTGTACATGGCCGACTCGGGCGGGGCGATGAGCATGCAGGATGTGCGCGAGCGCTTTCGGGCGTTCAAGGCGGTGCTCAAGCCGGACACCGAAACCGGCATGCACGCCCACCATAACCTGTCGCTGGGAGTGGCCAATTCGATCGTGGCGGTGGAGGAGGGCTGCGACCGCATCGACGCCAGCCTCGCCGGCATGGGCGCCGGCGCCGGCAATGCACCGCTGGAGGTGTTCATCGCCGCCGCCGACCGCCTGGGCTGGAACCACGGCACGGACCTCTACACCCTGATGGACGCCGCCGACGATATCGTGCGCCCGTTGCAGGACCGCCCGGTGCGTGTCGACCGCGAGTCCCTGGCGCTGGGCTATGCCGGGGTGTATTCGAGTTTCCTGCGCCACGCCGAAGCGGCCGCAGCACGTTATGGCCTCAAGACTGTGGATATCCTGGTCGAGCTGGGCAAGCGGCGCATGGTGGGCGGCCAGGAAGACATGATCGTAGACGTGGCGCTTGACCTCCGTAGGAGCGCGCTTGCCCGCGACCGAGTGCGCTAGCGCTCGCAAAATTGTGGCGTTTCGAAGATTCTGCGGATGTATTCGCAGTCGTAAATTTGTGGCGTTTCATCAATTTTGCGACCGCTACGCGCTCGGTCGCGGGCAAGCGCGCTCCTACGGCAGCAGTCGCAACTCCCCCTGGCTGTGCGCCGCCACGTCTGCTTCGCTCAGGTGCTGCGGTCTGTACTCGCCACGCATGTACGCTTCGGCCTGGTCGGCATAGTGCGTATCGAACGGCACGCCGCTCTGGCCCACCGGGCTGATGCCCAGGGCGTGGGCCGGGTCGGCAAAGTCGATCAGGCGCCGGGTCGAGGGACCGTAGTTCACCGGCCACGGCGCAGGGCTCAGGCGTGACGACTGGTTGTTGGGCACTTCATGCGTGCCCGGCGCCGGGAAGGGGCCGACGTTGAGCAGCCGGTCCAGCGGCTTTTGCGCCCCCAGCGGGTGGGCGTGGGTCAGCGTATGGACCTTGCCCCACTGCCATTGCCTGGGGTCCGGGCCGTACACGGCCGTGAGGTGGTTGATGCTGGCGCGCCAGGCTGCGCGTACGGTATCGGTGCGGGTTTCGGTCAGCGGTGAGCCGCGATTGTCCCACCACGGCGAGTCGGCTTCGGCGGCCAGGCGCGGCAGGGCCGAATCAAACGCCCGGGTCGACAGCAACGTATCGAACAGAGCGTCGCCCAGCTCATCGCGGAACGTCTTGTCTGCCAGGTCATACAAGAACTGGTTGAACAACGTGGCCGGGACCGAGTCCAGCGTGTAATCACCCGACCAGTCGGCCATTTTCTCGACCCACTGCTGTTCGCCATGGTCGCTGACCACCTGGCGCAGCACCGGCAGCAAGGGCTTGAGGATGCTGCGTGCGTAGTCGGTGCGGGTGCCCAGTTGCAGGGCCTGGCTCGATGCCAGATCCCATTTGATGGCCGGGTCGCGCAATTGCTGATCAAGCTGCTGGCCGCGCTCGGGCGGGTTGTAGTAGCCCGGAATCTCGATACCTGCTGGCGACAAGGGCTGGACGTTGGCCGACAGGATATAGCCGCGCGCCGGGTTTTCTTCCTGCGGGTTGGCGCTGAACGGGTAAAAGCCCGGCTTGTCGGCCTGGCCGGTGCTGCCATCGAGCAGGAAGGCCGGGTTGACCCCGGCCGGGCGCACGGGCAACTGGCCGGTGGCCCACCAGCCGATGTCACCGGCGGTGTTGGCCCAGACGATGTTCAGCCCTGGCGCCTGGATCTTCTCGGCGGCGCTGCGCATCTTGCCCAGGGTGTCGGCGCGGTTGGCTTCATAGAAGCCGTCGAGCAGCGGGTTGTCGGTTTCCAGAAACGCCCACCACATGGCCACCGGCGTGCTGCCGGCATTTCGACCCAGGACGTCGTTGACGATCGGCCCATGGGGCGAGCGGCGCAGGGTCAGGCCGACGGGCGCCTGGCCCTTGACCGCGATCTGCTGTTCGCTGCGGGTCATGTCCACCCAGCGACCCTGATACCAGACCTGCTCGGGGTTGTCGGGGTTGGTTTTCTCCACGATCAGGTCCAGGTCGTCGTTCTGGAACATGGTCAGGCTCCAGCCGAAATCCAGGTTATGGCCGAGAAAGGCAAACGGATTGAGCGGCTGGTAATGGCCGTACAGCTCGAAACCCGGCGCCGACAGGTGCGCCTCGTACCACACCGCCGGCACCGAGAAGCGAATGTGCGGGTCGCCTGCCAGCAAGGGTTTGCCACTGCGGGTGCGGCTGCCGGCAATGGCCCAGGCATTGCTGCCTTCGAACTGCGGCAGGCCGGCGTCCTGCAAGGCCTGATGGCTCAACTGCGCCAGGGCGCCCAGGCCCTGCCAGTCGGCCTGGCTCAGGGTCGGGCGGGCGTCGAGCAGGCCATCCGGGTGCCAGCCCAGGTCGAACACCTTGAGGTAGTCGGCGCCCAGTTCGTCGCGCACATAGGTCAGCAACGGCTCGGTGCGAAAGGCAGCGGCAAAGCTGTAGGCCAGGTAGCCACCGATGCTCAGGGTGTCTTCGGCGGTGAAGGGGCGTGGCGTAATGCCCAGCAGGTCGAACTCCAGCGGGCGAGGGTGGCTGTCCTGATACTGGTTGATGCCGTCCAGATAGTGCTGCAACGCCTGCCAACTGGGCGTGTTGCGATCCTGGCGGGCGACATAGGCGTCGGCGTGCTCGCCAATGCGCAGGCTGCGAAACAGTTTGTCGGTGTCGATCAGTCTGGGGCCCAGCACCTCGGCCAGCTCGCCGCGCGCCAGGCGGCGGAGCATTTCCATCTGGAACAGACGGTCCTGCGCCTGTACATAGCCCAGCGCCCGGTACAGGTCGGCCTGGTCTTGCGCCCGGATGTGCGGCACGCCGCGTTCGTCGTAGCGCACGCTGACCGGTGCCTGCAGCCCCTTTAGCGCTTGCTCGCCCTGACGCACCGGTTGCTTGCTGTGCACATACCAGGCCGCCCCGGCGGCGAGCAGGGCCAGGAGGACGCCGAGGGTCATGGCGACAATGCGAAGACGGCGTTTCATCCGGTATCTCGGTGAGGGCATGGCAACCGCGCAGGCTACAGGCTTGCTTGCAGGCTGTGTAGAGGCTGGCCGGTTTGTGACGCAGTGGCTTGCCAGCGCCTTGCAGACAGCCGAAGATCGAGGCTGTGTTTTACCTGATCCTTGTGGATGCCTGATGTCCGACACTTTCAACTACGAGCACCTGCGCGCCAGCCTGGTGCCGCTGCACGCCAGCGACGTGCTGTCGCCCGATGGCCAGGCCTACCAGCGTTTCTACAGCCTGGGCGCCCTGGGTGGCGAAAACGTTGTACGCAGCTGGCTGGGGCGCCTGGACGTGGCCGGCTACGAGATCGTCGGCCAGGTCTGGCGGCCCGAGCGACCGGTGGCCACGCTGATCCTGATGCACGGCTTCTACGACCACATGGGCCTGTACCGGCATGTGGTCGAGTGGGCGCTGGCACAGCATTTCGCCGTAATCTCTTGCGACCTGCCGGGGCACGGGCTATCCAGCGGCAGCCGCGCCAGCATTGGCGACTTCGCCGAGTACCAGACCGTCTTGCAGCGCCTGTTGGTCGAAGCCGAGGCGCTGGGTCTGCCGCAGCCCTGGCATCTGTGCGGGCAGAGCACCGGCGGGGCGATCGTGGTCGACCATGTGCTGCATCGCGGCGCCGACAGCCCGGCCCAGGGCCAGGTGATCCTGCTGTCACCGCTGGTGCGTCCGCGTGCCTGGGGCTGGTCCAAGGCCAGCTATTACCTGCTGCGCCCGTTCGTCAGCGGCATCAACCGGCGCTTTACCGAAAACTCCAACGCGCCGGCCTTCCTGCCCTTCCTGCTGGCCGATCCGCTGCAACCCAAGCGCCTGCCCACCGCCTGGGTCGGTGCCCTGGCGCGCTGGATCGTGCACATCGAAAACGCCCCGCGCAGCCCGCGCACGCCGTTGATCGTGCAGGGCGAGTCGGACATGACCGTCGACTGGAGCCACAACCTGGGCGTGCTCAACGAAAAATTCAGCCAGCCGCAGATCCTGATGCTGCGCGAGGCCCGGCACCACCTGGCCAATGAAGTGCCGGAACTGCGCGCACGGTATTTCGAGTTCCTGAACGGACGTATACAGAATCCGAAGCTGCGCTTGTAGGAGCGCGCTCTGCCCGCGACCGGCTGCGTTAGCAGTCGTAAAATTGTGGCGTTTCGTGATCGTGTCCCAGGAAGTGGTGTAACTCATCATGGCTCTGGCCACTGAGTTTGCCGTTTAGTTGATCACGGCCGACAGCTTGGCCTGCGGATTATCGCT